>BGOU01000010.1 GCA_003569705.1 Nitrosarchaeum sp. | reverse complement strand
TGTTCAAATAATTCGATAGTATAGTCTAGCATCTCTGTATAGCAATCTTCATCCATGCCACTTTCCACAATTAGGCTCATGATCTCATTTCGCATAATGGGGGATTTGCAAATTCTTGCAATAAATATCGATTCTAATTGTTATTTTTAAAGATGCTTCTATATTTCTTGAAAATCTCTTCTAAAAATTATATAATAACTGAAAATTTGGGTGTTGTTTTCATTGGAAAGACTCAATAGAATTATCCTTTTTTTGTTTTTATTGTCTATTAACTTGGCTTTGCTTGAATTACTTATTGACATTAATGGAAAACACCACTTAGAGTATGTTTGCATCTTAATGGTCTCAAATACCTTTTGTCTGATGTCTCTATTGTAATTCTCCAATACCTGTTAATTCACCTACTACGAGAGGTGGAGTATATTTTTCAGATACATTTGCATACAAAATAAAAGGAATAGTTAATGATCTATCAGTCGTTCCACTATTGTCAAAAACTATGTTGGGTCCAAATACTGAATTTGGTGAAATTAAAATTACAACACAAATTATTACCAATGATAAAAAAATATCTTTGTCTATATTTACAAACTTGATAAACAGCGTACAAAGTTCATCCAAAATTGAATTAAATATGATTTTGATAAAACTTGAATCTGATTAATTTTGTTAAGATAAATGTCGTATTTTTACGTAATTCTTTATTGATAATATTTCATATGCTTTATTGATTTGAAACCATTATTTCTTCTGATTTTTCTCCTTGTTTTTGTCTGGATGTATTTTTTTTGCAAGTTCTCTGTATTGTTTTTTTATTTCTTCATGTGTTGCATTTTGTGGAATTTCTAATATCTTATAATAATCTGGTAATGAAGAATTCTGAAATGCATTTCTAAATTCTTTATCCTCTTTTGAATTTTTTCTAAATCCAAATTCCTCATAATCCTCTGACCAGTCTGAATGGTACTTTCATATGTTTTGTCATTTTTCGAATCAAATTCTGTAGAATCGTATGGTGTTTTTCTCCTTAGAATTATGTCTCTCGCAAGATATACAAAAGACCTATGACTGCTAATGCAAAACTGGCAAATAAAATTACTTTTTGCTCATCAGTTACAATTAATTCCATCTGTAATTTTTTTCCAGCATTATCTGATTGCCCTGAAACATTTTGAATCATGCTTATGACTATTATACCTAATATGATGATGTCTAAATTTTTCATTTCGTTTATGTCAATCTAAAGTCTTCTTTTGCAGTATTTAGAACAACATGTGTGATGGTATTTTCTATGTTTTGAATTGACGCTAATCCTTTTACAAATTCACTTAATTCGTTACGGGATTTGAATTTTGCAATGACTAGTGTATCTGTATTTCCTGTAATGTCATAAACCCCACACACGTTCTCTATTTTTGATAACTCTGCTTCAATATCTATGATTTTGTCTTTTTTGCAATGATCTCAATTATTGCCGTTAAATTGTAGCCTAATTTTTCATGGTCTATTAGTGCTGTATACCCTTTGATTATTTTTTCTTTTTCTAATTTTTTTATTCTTGATAATACTGTAACTGTTGATATCCCAAGCTTTAGTGCAAGTTGTCTTGCAGATAATCTCGCATCTACCATTAAATTTTTAAGAATTCTTTCGTCCGTTTTATCTAAATTCATATGTTTTGTATATGTTAAAAATGCATTTAACTTTTCGCTGATTTATTAAATATCTGTTTAATTTTATTTAATTCTAATCTGTTTTATGTTTTTTACCTCCCTTCAAACTTAAAACAAATGACTGTTAAAATTTGACATGGATCAAATTAAAGAACTAGTTTTAAAAGGCCAAAGTTTTTTAGAATCTGGGAATTTTGAATATGCGTTAGGTTATTTTGAGCAAGCGTTACTGTTAAATCAAAATGACCCTGAATTGTGGAATTTTAAGGCTGTATCTCTACGTAGTTTAGGCAGGTACGAGGAAGCTTTGGAATGCTTTAACAAATCATTGGAAATTGATCCAAGAGATAAACACGCATCATAATTCCTACTTTTACCTATGATTTCTTATTTTGATTGTTTTTCACAAAAACCTGGTTTTCTTTACGAACAAGTTCGATTAAATAATCCTGTTTCCTACTAGTTATTATAAAGTGATACACAAGTGATAATACTATGGTCTTAAAATCACCTAATGCCGCTGATAATTGCCCTCGTTGTGCAAAAAATTCTCTATTAACTGACGATGTTACTGGAGAAAGATTTTGTGGGAAATGTGGATATGTGATTTCTGAGAAATCACAAGAATCAGGACCTGAATGGAGATCTTTTACACAAGATGAACATGGCAATAAAGCAAGAGCAGGGGCACCGACATCACTAACTATGCATGATATGGGATTATCTACAATCATTAATCCTATGAATAAAGATGCATCTGGAAAACCACTCACTGCATCAATGAAGAGCACAATTGAAAGATTGAGAACTTGGGACAGTCGAAGTCAGGTTCATGAATCTGTTGATAGAAATCTTAGACAGGCATTAAGTGAATTAAATAGACTAAAAGACAAACTTGCACTTTCTGATGCCGTAATTGAAAAGGCAGCTTACATTTACCGAAAAGCTATTGAAAAAAAATTAGTACGTGGAAGATCCATATCCGCAATGATTGCATCTGCACTTTATGCTGCATGTAGAGATACTGAAACACCACGAACCCTAAATGATGTAGGGGAAGCTGCGAATCTAAAGAAAAAAGATATTGCAAGATGTTATAGACTGTTACATCGAGAATTAGATCTAAAAATGCCTGTAGTTGATCCAATTCAATGTGTTGCCCGTATTGCAAGTAGAATTGGAATTACAGAAAAAACAAAACGCTATGCAGCTAAAGTTCTAAAAATATCTCAAGAACATGAAGAATCTGCAGGAAAAGATCCTATGGGTTTGGCTGCAGCTGCACTATATTTGGCATGTGTTAAAAATGGCGAAGATATAACTCAGCGTGATATTGCAGAAGCTGCAAGTGTGACTGAGGTTACTATAAGAAATAGATACAAAGGTCTAAAATTAGATCAAAACATGGACCTATAGAATATCATTATTTTCTATAATCTAACTTATTGTGAATATATAGTTACAACAAGTTAACTGTGTTTTCATATTATTAATCAGAATTTAGAAACTATGAGGGATTAATATGCATGAATCAAACAAAAAGAGGAGGAAGAAAGATAACTAGAAGAGAAAGAACAGTAAGTGAGAGTATGAAAGAAGATCATCAAGTAACAATAACTTCAGAACTAATAGATGAGATACATAAAACGATAGAAGAAGTTGTAGACAATACGGTATATCGCTGTGGTCAGTGTAAGAATATCTTAGATTCAACGTGGTTCTGTGAAGTGTGCAACTATCAACACAACATCATTACTTCAACTCGTTACTAATGATTTTCTAAATATCGTATCAACTTAAGGATTTACGAACAAAAAAGTTAGAATCTAAATATCCATTTCATTATTTTTAATGTTTGCCAACAAAGCATTGTTTACATAATTTGCTTCCCACCCTAGTCTTTAGGAATGAGATTTGGTAAGGAGTTAATCTCCCATGCTGAATCAGATTGAGTAATTCTTCTATTTCTATGGTTTCAAATTTTTCTTGACAATTGCATTCTATACATTGACAATTAATTTTTGGACCCATAAAGTTGCAATCTCACCGTATCTTAATATTCATAGTTGAGAAAAATAGGGGCTTAGACTCTAATTATTTCTCAAAAATATTCAATATTTTTTTAATTATTCTAAAAACTTAAGGATTTAGGATCTGTCTTTCAAATCTTCTTTGATCTTCTCAAATTCGGTTCTACTGATTTCACCTTTGTCATATCTTTCTTTTAGAATGTTTAATGCGATTGAATTTGATTTTTTGTTGATATTGGTATCTGTTTTTTGATGTTTTTCACAAGTTAACGTGTGTTTTTCAAGATTCTCTGAACTCAAAGTACTAAAATTACAGTATTTACAAATCCACAATTCTTTATTTTTGTACCCTTGTAAAATATGAGTACTCCAGCCACTATCAACAATATTCCCAACCCGACAAAAACCTCCGGTACATATCCCACTGATGATGCATAAAGAAAAAACACTCCTATACATGCCAAAAAACTACCCATTCCAAGTAAAACGAATTTCAATACTTTTCTGAATTTGTATTAACTTAAAGATTTAGGAACAAAAGAGTTAGAATCTATATTATTGATAAAGTATTATCAAATATACATTGAGTGAAGAATTAGATAAAATATTATCGCAAGCTTATGATCTTTGTGAAGATGGTAATTTTTTAGATGCTCTGAAATTATATGATTTAGCATTAAAACAAGAGCCTAAAAACATTAATGCGTTAATTGACAAAGGTATGACACTGCAAAATTTAGGTAGAATAAAACAAGCTATAAAATTTTATGACAAGGCATTGTTCATTGATCCAAAAAATCTCAATGCGTTGGTGAACAAGGGTGCATCATTGCATACAAGTGAAAAATACAAAGATGCAATCAAGTGTTATGATCTGGCCCTTAAAGTTGATAAAAAATGTGCTATGGCGTTAGCCTACAAAGGATTATCTTTAGGCGAATTGGGAAATCTTGCCGATGCATTAAATCATTTTAAAAAAGCATTATCTATTGATCATGATTATGACCTTGCTAGCATTAGCAAAGAAATGGTTAAAGAATTGTTAAAGGCTGTACAAAAACAAAAATCTAAAACACAGTAACGTCGCCTGGCACTGGTTCGCGTTTACTGTTTTTTTCATGGGATTCAAAAAATTCTTTATGCTCTGTATTTTGATGCTCTCTGAGTTTTTCTATGTTCTCAAATCCTATATGGCACAAGTAACACTTTAGCTTATCTTCATCAACAAGTGGCAGTACCATGATGTTTGTAATTTATCTGCCTACTTATTTCTTGAGACTGACAGTTAAGGAATATATCCTTTAACAGTTGACTTGATGTGTGTTAGAACAACTAGTAGGCGAATCTAAGGCGTTGGATCGAGCAATTGCTGGTGAAGAATTAACTTATGATGATGGTCTGGAATTGATGGATTATGATAATTTACATGTTTTAAGTGCAGTTGCTGATATTACTAGAAAGAAATTAGTTGGCGATACAGTAACTTTTGCTGCATCGTATTACATGAATTACACAAATGTTTGTGCTGCAAGTTGTCAAATGTGCGCATTTTATAGAAAAGAAGGTGCTGAAGATGCATACACTCTCACCCCAGAGCAAATTGAACAACGTGTTGCCATTGCAAAAAATATGGGTGCAACTGAAGTTCACATTGTAGGTGGTTTCCATCCAAAACTCCCTCTTGAGTATTATGAAGACATGATGAGAATTATCAAGAAAAATCACCCACAATTAAAAATTAAGGCACTAACTGCAGCTGAAATTTTCTACTTGTCTAAATTAACAAAAAATTCTGTCAAGGAGATTCTTACTCGTCTTAAAGACGCCGGTCTTGACTCTATGCCTGGTGGGGGGGCTGAATTATTCCATCCTGAAATAAGGGGAAAAATTGTTAGGGGAAAATGTTCCGGACAGGAATGGTTAGATACAATTGAGCAAGCTCATAATCTTGGAATCAAAAGCAATGTTACAATGCTGTATGGTCATATTGAAAAACCATCTCATATTATTGATCATTTAATAAAAATTCGTGAATTACAAAAAAAGACTAATGGATTTATCTCATTAATCCCTCTTAAATTCAGTCTTGATAACACTGAACTTGAGCAAGAACATTTAGTTAATAATGAATGCTCATCTGTATATGATCTGAGAATTATTGCATTATCTAGGTTAATGCTTGCAAATGTTTTGAATAACATTTCTGTTTATTGGGTTGCATATGGTAAAAAACTTGCACAAGTTGCATTATCTAATGGTGGAAATGACTTGGTTGGAACTGCATTTTCTGAAGAAATTTATCGTGCTGCAGGAAAACCTACTGCCTCATCTGTAGAAGAGTTGGCTACAATGGTAAAAGAAATTGGGCGTCAACCAGCCCAACGTGATACATTTTATAATATTATCAAGAGATTCTAAATTTTATTTTTACTAAGATGTTTTTTTATGGATTCTAATTTATCTTCCATTTTTACTTGTTTGTCTCTTCTTGAGTCTATTTTTAGAATTACTTCTACTCTGTTTACTCCTAGATTATGGACTACCTCCATGATGATTTTGGCAGCGTCGTAAATTTTGTCGATATCCTCTGACTCTAAAATTGTCCCCATAGAATTTATCTCGTACTTTATTTCTTTGATGTTTTGTATTGCTTCTATTCCTTTAGCAATGTAGAAACTTACACTTGTAGCCCCTGTTCCTATCGGATAGATGCTAATCTCTGCATGAATCAATACTGCTTAATTGTAATTTTGGAATTAAAATGTTTGAAATTTAGGTAGTTGGCTTTTTTTCTTCTTTTTTCGGACTGTCTTTTCTTCTCCTTTTAGCACCAAAACTAATTAAAATTAACAGAAATCCAATTCCAATTAAAATTCCTGCTAGATTGTTCATGTCTTTATTTTCTTGCTGTTTTGTCATCAAATCTATGACCTCCTCCTCAGTCATTCCAGATTGACCCACTGGCATTGTAGCATTGATGTTGATCACGATGATTATTCCTACTACTAACATGGTGATTCCACCAGCAAGTATTTTTTTATCTACTAGCATTTCTTTCTCATTAAAAGTTGAATTTCATCATATATTAGGTAATGGACATCTGGATTGTCTATAATAAATATAATGTATTTTTTATTGTTAATTTATGTAATTCAACTGATATTATCTTAATGTCTTTATGATCAGGAATTATTATTTACTTTTCTCTTCAACTTTTTTTCTATCATTTTAATACATGCATGACACATCATTGATTTATCTGACATATTGCGTATGATTTCATTATTTTGAAATTCTGAATCATATGTGATGCATATTGTTATTTTATTCCACCATACTTCATAATCTTCTTTCTTTTTTCCACACCCAAAACAATCTATCATGTTTTTCTAAATTTATCACCGTAGATTAAGGATTCTATTTGTGGATTGGTTTTCTATATGGAAAGTTTACATTCGTTATATTCTGTTATGGAGTCATTAAATTTCTTTAAGATAATTTTATTGTCAAAATCTTCTTCTTTTAATTCATTAAAATAATTAATAATGTTTTCTTTTAAAACTGACAATGTTCGTTTATCATCACAATGCATAGCATTTTCTTATTGATGGTAAATTTATGCTTGTTGTATTTTTTTAAGAAAATAACCACATGCTAAATCTAGTCAAAACGCTAATGTGATGATGATTACTATTGTGCTCCCTATCAGACCTACCACTGCAAGTTTACTGTTTTTAGTCCATCCTTTTTTTACTGATATAATTCCCATTTATTTTCTCTGATTTTATATGAAATTAAACCTTAGTTTTATTGAATTTTCTTTTGATTATTAGCCTCTGTCTATTTTACGTCAAACTAGAATTTGATCAAAGATAATTTTTAAAATGTTGAATTATTTTGTCATTTTATGGTTTACTTTGATTGCTAATCTACACGACGTACTTTTGGAGATGCCCTCAAAGTTTCACCAAAAGAATATGGTGGCTTTGGAATGACAGGTAATATTGAAACATTGTCTCCTATCATTTTTTGAATTTCTTCATCATATACTGATAATGTTTTACACTTTGGGCAAAACCAACCCCGACCTTTTATAAAACTACAACATTCGATGATAATGTTAAATCCACATGCGGGACACTTGCCCGGCTCTTTATGAATATATTTTACAAATTCAAAAACTATGCGCTCTACACTCATCACACTGAATCAAAAACACTGATTTTTAAATTATGTATTAGTTGTTTTGCTTCAGAATGGATAATTTCTAATATTTTACTATGAAATACTGACTAGATTTACACATGGTTGTTTTAAAATGTGTTTTTTAGTAAAATTATACTATTTATGACATTTTATGTCTGATCTTAATTTTAAACTAAAATCAAAAACAGGATTCTATTGTCTATTTGTACTCTAATCCAATTATTATTGAAAAATGGATCAATTACAGAGTATGTACAAAATTACATGATGTGAGAGGAAAATAGGTACATCAAGCCCACAATGAGTCATACCAAAAACTGATAAAATTAGATCCAGAATATATAAAGCGATTTATTCTAAGCAAACATGCCTCAAACAAAGCCTATAGTCAGTGTCGTGAATGTGGTTGCTTCTGCATCCGTGGACCAAAAATTTGATCTAAACGAAATAACTAAAAAATTTCCAGATACTGAATATAATCCTGATCAGTTTCCCGGACTAGTCTTTAGATTACAAAATCCAAAAACAGCAACACTGATTTTTAGAACTGGAAAAATGGTGTGTACTGGAGCAAAATCTGAAGATTTGGCAATCAAGGCAGTTAACACAGTAGTTCAGAAATTAAGAAAAGGTAAGATTAAAGTTAAAAATGACGCGGTGGTTACTGTTCAAAACATTGTCTCATCGATTAGTCTTGGAGGCAAAGTTCATTTGGAAAAAGCAGCCAGAACATTACCTAGAAGCATGTATGAACCTGAACAGTTTCCAGGATTGATTCATAGAATGTTGGACCCAAAAACTGTCATACTGGTATTTGCCTCAGGAAAATTAGTTTGTACTGGTGCAAAAAAAGAATCAGACGTATATCGCTCTGTTCATAATTTACATGCATTGTTAGAAGAAAAAAATCTAATGATATATGATCAGTAATTTTTTTGAATTAATAGTTAAATTCAAAATATTCTAGACTCTGACTTTCTAAATCCTATAGTTTGAATTATTTGTAGAGTTTTTGATAATTTTTAATATTCTAAACTGTATATCTCAGAAGGATTTATCATATGTGTGACGTCTATTATTTTAGTTGACTTTACTATGAAAGCATTATTTAAAAAAGAAACACTACAAGATCCAGAGTCTGAAAATAACACATATTCAAATTTCACATTAAAGCATGATACTGTATTTTGCTGTGAAACATTCAAAAAATATTGCAAAAAATTTACTGTCTGGAATTATGAACAAGGTAAATTTGCAATAGTGGATCAAATCACATATGAAGGACATTCGGTACAATCTATTGACTTCTGCCCTTTTTGTGGGGAAAAAATAGATTATGAAGATGAAAATGCTCCACAGAAAGTAAAAAGAAAAAAAATTAGAGCACGCTAAGCATTTTTGTAGATTTGTGAAAATTAGAAATTCTCTAGTAATATGATTAATTTTACTTGTTATTTTCTTAATTCGTACAGATAGTATATATTCTTGTTTTATCATCCATCGTTTTAGAGTTTTGTAATCTCATCCAAAATTGTATTTGCAAATCTTCGTTCTGTCTTATTTTTTGTTTTTGCAATTTGTGCTAAATGTGAGCACAACTCCTTATCATTATAACAAAGTTTTAACATGTTATAATGTTCTAATGCGATAGTGTCATTTTTTTCATAAATTATTTTTTCTATGATGTTTTTTGCTCTGGCTATTTTATTTTCAAGTGGAAGTTGAATTATCCCGTGCTGTAAAAACTTTTTTACTATTTCTTTATGTCTTTCTCCAATTAATACAGTTAATCTGAATTTTGGCATTTTGTTGAATTCATCTATGATCTGTAACAGCGCATTGTCAAACTCCATATGATATCGTTGCATTAATGGTGCAATCTGAAGCGGTATGGTTATATCAAATTCATAGGGTCTTGAAAGATTTCTTTCTGCGTCTATTGCAAGTTCTGTTATTACAAATACAAGTCCTAAAGGATCTCTGATTGCTCTTTTTTTGTATTCTACAGGATGCTTTACAAACATCTTGTTTAGTACGTTAATGGCATGTGCTGATAACAAGCCTCTTTTTTTGTCTGCGTCTAAAGTTTTGATAATTTTAAGAAGCGTAACTGAAAATAATGAATAATTTTTTGCAGACGCACCATTTTTCTCAAGACATTGAATCTCAAAATCATTCATAAATTCCTCTAAAATCTTTGGAATTTGTTCTGTTGGTTCTATATTCCTAAAACTGATCATTGTGTTTGATTTTATTGTTTTTTCATTATCTTGATTATCTTTTGATACAAACAATGAATTTGCTTGTTTGAGTGCACTTTGAATTACTGTTAATCTTTTTTTATTACCTTTGCCGTATTTGCTATTTTGTAATACTTGAATGGATTGAACAAGTGAATCATACAATGTGTAATTATAGTTATATCCTTTTGATAAATCTACACTTCAATCTTTTCTGAATTTTGTGTACTCAAGTTTTTTTTGCATAATACACACTGTTTATCAACACATATGCATCGCTTTTTTGGAAATTGGTGAAAACTATTAATACAATCTGACTATGCCTGTGATCAATAATGACAACAAAGTTACTTGCAAGTATTGCAGTTTTTGCATTATTGACCGGTGTAGTTAGCACCTCTCTAATGCAATCTGTATATGCTGCAGATTATGGAACGAATGACAAAGCTATGGCCGACAAGAAAGCAATGGCTGACAAAGCTATGGCCGACAAGAAAGCAATGGCTGACAAAGCTATGGCCGACAAGAAAGCAATGGCTGACAAAGCTATGGCCGACAAGAAAGCAATGGCTGACAAAGCTATGGCCGACAAGAAAGCAATGGCTGACAAAGCTATGGCCGACAAGAAAGCAATGGCTGACAAAGCTATGGCCGACAAGAAAGCAATGGCTGACAAAGCTATGGCCGACAAGAAAGCAATGGCTGACAAAGCTATGGCCGACAAGAAAGCAATGGCTGACAAAGCTATGGCCGACAAGAAAGCAATGGCGACTGGTAAGACAACATCATCAAACACAGTTACTGTAGAGATGGCAAAAGGTTCAGGCTCAAACACAAGCTGTGCTGATAAATGCTATATTCCAAACACAGTACAAATCAAAACAGGTGGAACCGTAACTTGGAAGAATGTAGACACTGCTGCACACACTGTAACTAGTGGAAAAGATACAACATCTGATGGACTCTTTGACAGTGGCATGATCATGGCTGGAAATTCATTCGATCACAAATTCGATAAAGCAGGAACTTATGATTACTATTGCATGGTTCATCCTTGGATGAAAGCTAAAGTGACTGTAAGTTAATCTTTTTATTTTTTCTGTATATGCTAAAGAATTAATCATACAAGAGTTTAGAATTTAATTTACTTTGATTATTCTGTTTAAAGTCAAGTATTGTATTCCTCTTAGAAAATCATCTTCAGAGATTTGTCCTTCTGACCACCATCCTGCATTATTTTTAACCCATTTAGGAATGGTATTGTTTTTATCAGTTGATTGAGAGACACTTGACACTTTGATTATCTGATTTTTTACTAGAAATTGTATTCCGCTTACAAAAGTCTGATCATCTAGATTTCCTTCTGACCACCATTTGGCATTTTGCTTTATCCAATCTGGAATCCTGTGTTCACTATAATTGTGAACTGTGTCATCTAAAACACTAAATGAAATTTCATCACTATGCCCATTCATGTAATCTGCTTTTAGATAGTACTGGCCTTTTTGAGTATCTGGATTTAATCTGATTTGGATTGAAAATATTTGTGAATCATTGACTCTTGCTTTGAGTTCTTCATTATGGCCATCTGGGAATGTTTGAGTGATTAACACGTTTTGTCCTCTTGAAAATGCCTCATTGGTTACTATTCCTGTAATAGTTATCATATCTGCCATGTCGTTTTTGATATGATATTCTGGTTTATCTACTGAAAAACTCTCAAAAGTTTTTGATACTAGAGATTCTGAGATTGCCTTGAATCCATTTGGTGTGTAGATTGATTTGATTTTCTCAATATCTATTGGTTTTATCTTCATTAATTTTGAATTCTCTTGTGAGAATACTGCCATGATAGATGGTGCATCTACACCACCTTTTGCCCATGCTACATTCACTCTTGGGTCATCTGCTTGATAATGACCTAGTCCTAATGCATGACCAATCTCATGTGTTATTGTAGTTCGAAGTTTTTCGGATATTAGAATATCTTCACCATAACATGGATTATTGTAAATATAGTGCTCATCTCTGGTTTGACAGATTTTAACATCTCTGTAATAGATTTTAATTAAATTTACACCCGTATTGTTGTAATTAGTATAAGTAACTCCGAGTGTTCTATACCATTCATTTTGTTCTAGAGGAATTGAGTTTAATTGAATGATGACATTACAGTCTTTTTGAAGATTACTTTCTCTATCTTTCTCTGAAAGTACTTTGTAATCAATTCTCCAATTATCTCTTGCCTCTCTTTTTTCATATTGCTGTAATGCAGATTGCCAGTCTTGAACAGCGAGTCTTGTGGATTCTGATAGTCTATCTACTCCCCACTGCTTTAGGTAAGGATCTTGTTGAAGTGTTGGTTCATATGTGCAAACTAGAGGGTTTTTTAAAAACTGCTTGCCATATATTGGGTATTCCACATTATACGCAAAAGAATTGTTTACGAAATTCATACTAAGAAAAAACCCAATAACTAAAATTATAATTAACAATTTCACTGATTTCATTAATTTATCAAGATGTATTAAGAATTCATAATTAATTGATATTTCTTTTTCTGTTAAATAGTATGATTGTCATTTTTTTAAACGGGTAAACTTTTATTTTTTGTAAAATTTTACGCATGAATTATGTTTAGTAAAATGAGATTTTGAAAAGTTATACGAATCCTTCTGGAGGTTTTTGAACAAAGACATTACAAACAAGTGCATCCATTTTAGAATCCCTATATTGCACATTACATGATACAAATTTTCCTTTCAGTGCTTTTTCCAAGTCTGTCTTTGTTGTTTCTTGATATTGAGGTTCATCGGGATTGTCGATTTTGGCAATGATTATGCGCTCTGTTTTAGCATATTCTTCTTTGTTATCTTTACGAAAATGAGTTACTAGAAGTTCAAATGTATTGTTTGACAAACAACCTATTACTGGCCCTCCTATTCCATCACCCATAATTTGTAAAGTTTTTTTGCAATATAATTACTTGATGGCTATGTTGAGTGTAAATTCTGGTACTATGTTTTTTTGTTTTGCCATCTCAAAAACTCTTCTTATTGACTCTTCTCCTTTATCTCCCATATTCACAGTGATTTTATTTACATACATTTTTACAAATTTCTCAATCAACTCTCTTGGTTTTCCTCTGCTGTATTGCATTGCATAATCCATTGCATCATCTAAGTGTGCTAATCCATATTCAATCGATGCTTGCAAATACTGATCAAATTTATGAATTGTATCACTTCCTAGATTTGTCTTCATGACATTGATTCCTAATGGAACCGGCAGCCCATCTGTTTCCCTGTCCCACCATTCCCCTACATCTAAAATTTTTACATTCCCTTCTTGCTCGTATGATAATTGAGTTTCATGAATGACCAACCCTGCATCTACTTTACCATTTCTTACTGCCTCTGGAATCTCGCTAAAATTCATTTCAACATAATCAAACTTGCCTATCATTAACTGAAGCAATAAAAACGCAGATGTCATTTTTCCAGGTATTGCAATTTTACATTTTTTAATTTCATCAATTGTCATTTGTTTTTTTGCCGTAACAATTGGACCATATCCTATTCCAAAACTACCACCGCTTCTCAAAATAGTATATCCTGGAATGTAAGCACAAGCATGAACTGATACTGCAGTAACATCTAATTCTGGATTTGTTGCTTTTCTATTCAGCTTTTCAATATCTTCAATTACATGATTCACAGTAAAATCTAAAGACGTTACTTTTCCTGTAAACATTCCGTAAAACATGAATGCATCATCTGAATCCGGAGTATGCCCTACAGAAATTTCCACACACTATTTCTAAATATTCGTTATAAAAATCAAAACTAGTCTCTTTTTCTAATATGTGTGATGATTTTTATGCAAACCTTGGAAATATGTGAAAAAGATATTTTCATTTCACCCGAATTTTTACATACATTTTACGTCAAAAACCTACTTTCTAGAACACACCAAAAAATATGATCTTTTATTTCATCAAAAAACTTTGCACCATCTATGATCAAACGATCTAATTTTTCTCATAAGATTTAATAGCTGAATAATTGGATTTGCGAATATGGCAAAATTCAAGTCAACAATTGAAGTATTAAAGATCATCAAGAATAAAGAACAAATTCGTAACTTTAGTGTAATTGCGCACGTTGATCACGGAAAAACTACTATGAGTGATAGTCTTTTGGCAAATTCTGGAATTATTGCTCCCTCTGCTGCTGGAAAGGCATTGGCGATGGATTTTGATAAAGAAGAGCAGGCAAGAGGAATTACAATTTATCAAGCAAACGTAACATTGCACTTTACACAAAAAGACAAAGAATACGTCATTAACATGATTGATACCCCTGGACACGTTGATTTTAGTGGAAGAGTAATTCGAAGCCTTAGAGCAATTGACGGGGCAACAGTTGTCTGTGATGCAGTTGAAGGAATTATGACTCAAACAGAAACTGTAACAAGAATGGCTCTGGAAGAAAGAGTCAGACCTGTTTTGTTTATCAACAAAGTGGATAGATTAATCAAAGAACTCCGTTTAACTCCAGAAAAAATGCAAGAAACACTTGCAGGTGTGGTATCTAGCTTTAACCAATTAATTGAGACTTATGCAGAACCGGAATACAAAGAAAAATGGAAAGTATCAATTCAAGATGCTAGTGTAACATTTGGTTCTGCTAAAGACAAGTGGGCGTTTAACGTGGATATTATGAAAGAAAAAGGAATTACATTCAAAGATGTTATTGATGCATATAAAAATGAAAAAGTCGATGATCTAGTGGCACGAGCTCCGTTGGCTGACGCAGTATTGGGGATGGTAGTTAAACACATTCCACCACCAGATGTTGCTCAAAAATATAGAATTCCTCAAATTTGGAAAGGAGATCTTGACTCTGATATAGGAAAAGCACTTTTGGCATGTAGTGACGATGGACCAACAATTATGATGGTTGTCAACATGGTGTTAGATCCAGCTGCTGGACCTGTTGCAATTGGTAGATTATTTTCAGGAACCATAAAGGATGGACAAACAATTAACATTATAGATTCGAAACGAGAAGGAAGAGTTCAATCTGTAAACTTTTTCATGGGTAACCAAAGAGAACAAGTTGGTGAATTAGGTGCTGGAAACATTCCTGCATTATTGGGATTAACTGAAGCCAGAGCTGGCAATACAATTTCATCTGTGAAAGGCATACCAATGTTTGAAGGTGTCAAATATGTTTCAGAACCTGTTGTTCAAATTGCAATTGAGCCAAAACATCCAAAAGATTTACCTAAACTAGTTGAGGTTCTCAGACAACTAACGATTGAAGATCCTAATCTAGTAGTAAAAATTGATGAAGAAACAGGTGAAACACTTGTTGCTGGAATGGGTGTACTTCATCTTGATGTAGCTACACATCGTATTCAAGATACTAAATTAGAAATTATTACATCTGAGCCACTTATCAATTACAGAGAAACTGTCAAAGGCAAATGTGATCCAATAATGTCAAAATCACCAAATAGACATAACAAGATTTTCATGAAGGTTGAACCTTTAGAACCTGCCATTGCTCATATGCTTAGAACAGGTGAAATCAGTGACATGAAAGACAAAAAGGTGGTAGCTGATCTTCTCAAGGGTGCAGGTTGGGATACTGATACTGTTAAGAGAGTTATGAGATTGGATTCACGTGGAAATGTCATGATTAATGGAACAAAAGGTGTTCAATTTATTCAAGAATCTACTGACTCTATTAATTCTGGATTTGAAGAAGTTATGAAAGAAGGTCCTATATGCAGAGAGCAAATGAGGGATTGCAAGTTTACCTTTACACACTTTGTTCCTCACGAGGATACTGCACACAGAGGTTTGTCCCAATTAGGTCCTGCTTCTAGACGTGCTTGTATGGGTGCACTTTTAACCGCTGGAACTACAATGCTGGAACCAATGCTTGCAATTGAAATTAGAGTTCCGACAGATCTTGTAGGAAACGTTGCCACCGTATTATCTGGAAAACGTGGTAAAGTACTTGACATGGTACAAAAAGGAGCTTCCAGTATTATCGTCGGTGAAATTCCAGCAGCTGAAACATTTACACTTTCAGAAGCAATGAGAGGTCAAACAGCAGGACGTGCAACATGGAATACTTCCTTTAAGGCATGGACTGAGCTTCCAAAATCTATAGCTACTACTGCAATCGCAGAAATAAGAAAGAGAAAAGGTCTTGCACCAGAACCTCCTGGCATAGACGAATATATTGATAGAGAATAAAAATAGAATTTCATTTTTGATAAACATTTTTAATATTGAATTAAAAATTGCCTTCATGAGATTTTTTAGCAAAGAAAAAGTCATAATGGAAACTAAATGTAGAGAATGCGGTATGGAATTTTCAGAATCCGAAAGAATGATTCGCCACATGATTAAAGCGCATACCAAGAAAAAACCCAGTTGTAATTGTTGATACTAGCCAAAAAATTTATTCTTAGAATCTTCATTGGATTGAGGATTGGATATTTTTTAATTCCTTCTTAAAAGGATGATGGATGCGTAACCGCACAACATCAATCTGATAATCTAATTACTGTGAAATGGAGTATATGGATAGTACAAAAAGGACTTTGGCAAAAACTGCTGTTTACCGAGGCTCAATTACTGTATTATTGTTTACTTTGCTCTGGTTATTTACTAAAAATATCTATGAAACTTCTCTTGTTACAATAGTTTTCAATGTTGCAGCTACGATAATTTATTATTTTCATGAACGAATGTGGGGTAGGATATCTTGGGGTAATACAATTGAAACAAAACCCATTCTAAAACCACTAAAATAATCCACATTTAGCCATTAAATCTTCATTATGATTTTTCTTGACAATTTTTTATTTGTCGATATTGATAAATATATGACCTGTGTATACTAGGTCGACCTAGTAGAGATGACTTATCTTGAGCCTGATTCAGAACTATACGAGCGTGAAAGGATTGTTTTGGAATGTATCAAAAACAATCCTAACATACATCATAACGCATTGATGAAAATCATCGTTCCTGAATATATGGCCAAAACAACATTCGAAAAGACTAGGGACGCATTACTTGAAAAAGAAATAGTTTCGGTTCAAAAAAAAGGAAATATGAAATTTTATGCTCCGACATTAAATTATGCTACACGATTTCAACAACATATTGAAAGAATCACAAATACGTCTTTTCACAACATAAAAAACTACATAAAAAAACTTGAAACCGATTATCAACATAAAGATGTAAATGAAAAAATCATCATAGCGAATTCTTTACTGAAAAATATTCTACAAACTGATAATGGATTTACTCTTTTAGATTCAAACAAAAACCCCAAAAAAACTTTATACCGTGATGAGCATTTAGAAATTCAACAATTGATCAATAGAGTTTTTTCTATCATTCATAATGATAAAGACCATGATACAATCTATCCCACAATTATGAGTTATCTTAGCACTAGTATGCCAAAAAACTATCAAGAATTAGAATGAGTATTTCTAATTGATGCTATCTAGTTTTTATTCTGGCATGTTTTACTATATTTGAAAATGGGTCTACTTTATACTAAATTCTATCTTGATTTTGAACCAAATGACTGGAAGGAGATATCTAACAATCCTGTGATTTTTGAAACTATTGCTGACGATGTTTCTCTGGAAATTTATGACACATCTCAGAATTCATATAAACTAAAATTTAGAAAAGGTGGGAAATTAGAACTTTTTAGAGTCGTTGGAAAATTTCGTCTTACCTGGGATGACAAAGATCTTATTTAGAAAATATACTTGACCAATAATGTAATAATGGGATTTATTTTGTATTCTGTGTGTCATTACGGGATGAAGTTAGCCAAATTTTAAATGATTTTGATAATACATCCTCTGATAAACTTCTTGAAATTTTAACTCAAATCCAACCACATCTTAAAAGTGATATTACGCAAAATTATCTTCATGGAAAAATTCAGGTAATTCTAGGCATAAATGATGATACTGAAAAGAAAAAATTATGTAAAAATCTAAAACCCTATTTTGATTGGTATCTACAAGGAACACAATTAAACTAAAAATTAATTGATTTTAGGTGTAATTGCTATATTTTCATACATCAAAATCTTCTTGAATTTGTGGTTGATTTCTATTAATCAAATACAACAAAATTCCTGCCAATGTTACTCCGATACCTAATAAACCGATAAATGTTCCTGCATGTTTTATTGTTCTAAAGAAAGGCTCTATCTGAGGGCTACTCTGAATAGCATAAAACAATATCAATCCACATATTACCATCATCACTCCGGTGACCACAATCACGACACCGCTTTTCATTGATTAATTACCTGTATGCCATCTAATAAACTCCAACCGTTTTTTGTTTATTTCACTCTCTATTTTTGGTTGATCTGTTGTGATCGAATCACTTAAAATTTATGAAAATGTGAATTATCTTTACTTGTTTTTTTATACTTGACTATGCTGTTCAAAAGTGAATTGAATAAAGATGACAATCCACAATACATCACACATATTCAAATCATTAAAAAATAGTATCCATTATTGATGCAAATGATGGCGATGTTGGACGATTATCTTACATTCTTGAATTTCTTAAACAGAACAAACCTCTGTATCACTCAGATCACATGTATTTGGAAAATAAGTTCAATATACTATTTATGATAATTGATGATGAAAAACCAAAAGAAAATGAACTCATTTCAAAAATTCAGAAATTAATTGACTCTAATAATGGTGATCCTGGAAGATTACAGCATATTTGTGATATGTTGTCCCAGAACAAACCTCTGTATCACTCAGATCAAGTATATCTTGAAAATAAACTTGGAATAAACAACACCTCTCTAAAAAATAACATCCCTCATTTTGATGTATGCCCAGAAGATAAGATAAAACATATGAATAAATTTGAACAAAAAATTACACTTACAGAGGTAAAACATGATCCAACCCCTCTGAAACTTCGAGGTTTAATGCCTAAAGATTGGCATCCTCCAGAAAACAACTCAAATGAATTAACTGGGATATATGAAAAAATTAAAACTGAAGAAGAGCTACTTGATGACCGACAAAAAATCTATGATGAAATCAATTTACAACGTTCTAAATTATCACATCTTATTTTAAACAGAAAAGATTATGAAAAACAAGTTTTATTAGAAAAAACTTTGCTAGAGTCACAAATTACAGAAGAACACATCAATATTCAAACACAAACAAAAATATCTGAGCAGATTATTTCACAAAAGGTAGAATTAGAAAAAGTAAAGTTTGAAAGAAACGAACTAATGAAAAAAATTACAATTGAAAAAGACACTATAACAAAAGATCTTCAATATCAAAAAAATCAGCTTACACAAACACAATTAGAACAAGAAGAAATTGAAAAACAGATAAAACAGGAACAAATTTTGCTATCTAAAATGATTGAAGAACAAAAGTTCAATCTACTTAAACAAGCCCAAATTGCTCGTGAAATAAGAGAAAAACAAACAGATTTGGAAAAAACTAAAAAGAATGTGATGACATTACATCCCAAGTAACCCAAGAGAAAACTAAACTTGATGAGTCTGAAAAATTAAAAAAATTAATTAAATTACAAGAAAATGACTTGATTAAAGCAAAAGAAGAAAGATTAAAGATCATTGAAATCATAACTAAAGAAAAAGAAAATATTTTTAAAAAAACAAAGGAGGAACAGGATAAATTACAAATTCAAGGCATTTTGGCAAAACAACTTGAAAACGAAAAAAAGACTTTGGAAAAATAAAGCAAAAACGTAAAAAAATTGAAACTCAAATCAAAATTAAAAATCAAAAATTAAAAATTCAACAACAAAAAATTAAAAAACAAATCCTTGAAAAAAACAAAAAATTAAAATCGCTCAGTACAAAATCTGTCCGTTCTAAACCCTAAAAATCTGCTAAAATTCTTCATGAAAATCAAGATCCAACCAAACTTGATAACTGAATAAATTATTCTTGTCTAAATTAATTGAGAACATTCACAATCCTGTCGTTCATTGTTAATCTCTCATTTTGAAATAAACTTTGAATCAAATTCATAATGTGAAAATCCTGTTTTTTTTGATATTTTTTTCATTTATTATCCCTCAAATTGCATATGGTGCTGAAATTTCAGCAATCGCTGAAAAATCACTCTTTGGTCCTAATGATTGGATTAAAATTTTTGTAGATGTTGATGGTTATTCTGGTGGTGCGGTGAACTGGAATGCCACCCAGCCTGATGGTACTGCTATTAGTGGTTCTCTTGCAAGTCTCAAAGCATCAAAAGTAACTCATACCATAACCAGAAATGCATTTGATAATCAATTTGGACATTGGAAAATAGAATATCGGTACAACGATGTTAAAAAATTAATTGATGTTGAAGTTGAACCGATAATTCTTCTAGTTACAACTGATAAACTTTCATACGGTTCAGATGATATCGCAACTGTTCAATTTCATACCAATTATTATGATGCAAATGCTGCACATGCTGAATCTTTATTTGTACAAATTTTAGATGATAAAGGAATACCTGCAAAACTAGTTGAAGATTTTACAATTAAAGTATATCAGCCAAACATCATTGAACAGTTCTCTATGAGTAATTTGCTAAAACACAATCCTTCTGGAAATTATCATGCCGTTGTGAATTATTATAATGTTAAGGTCGATGTCCCTTTTGTTGCTTCTAACATAAATTCTAAAACAACTATCTTTTTGGGAAGTGATAAAAATCTCTATGATCCAGGTGACTCTGTAGAAATTAACGTAGTGATATCTGAACTATCTGCAAATTCTGGTGTTTTAACTATAACATCACCATCTGGAAAAGTAAATACAAAAACCATTTCTGCAGTATCTTCTTCAAATAAAGTAAAATTTGATGGAATTACCTCATCTGAAATTGGAACTTATACTATTCGATTTAATTATGGTGAAAATGTTGCCACAAAAACTTTTGATGTCTTGGCAGAATCTCTAGCAAAACCTACTCTATCTGACCTTGGCATTGAAATATCTTTAGATAAATCTCAGTATAGACCTGGAGAAACCGTCAATGCCAAAATCTCTACCAGTAAATCTATAGAAAATAATATTGTTTATTGGTTTGAAGATCCAACTGGAAATAATGCTAATCAGATTTCTTTTGTAAACCCTACTTCTGGTACTTTTACTGTACCACATATCTTGGAAATAGATTCACTTCCAGGACCATGGAAAATTCATGTAAAATATGGACCTGTTGAATCTTTTGCCCTTTTCGTTATATCTGGCGAGCCTGTATCCCCATCAGAAAAGATACTTGTTGATGTTTTTATCCCTGACTGGATTCGTAATAATGCTCGTGGATGGGCTGAAAATCAAATTACTGATGATGATTTTGCAGCAGGTATAGAATTTTTGATCAAAGAAAAAATTATCTTGATTCCTAATTTGGTTCATGTTGGTTCATCCGAAGCACAAATTCCTGATTGGATTAAAAATACCGCGAGTTGGTGGGCAGATGGTTTGATTTCAGATCGGGAATTTGCAAATGGTATTAAATTTCTTGTAACTTCTGGCATTATGCAAATTTAAAATATTTCAATAGAATATATTTAGTAAATTTACTTTGAAACTCATCATGGGAGCAACAAAAATTGATCTACTGAAAATTGTTGAATCTATGATTAACTTAGATCCTAAAATGAGATTTGCCGCAATTATCGATATTAACGGTAACATCAGGGAGGCAATTATGAAAAGTGGAAAAACCTCATTGAAAACTCAAAAAGAAGAAGAACATTTTTGTAAACAAGTCGCTCAGAGAAGAAAAATGAGAAAGGAGTTTGATAGAACACTTGGAAAAGTTCGTTATGTTCATGTTGAAAGAGAAAAAGTAACTCAAATGGTAACTTATGCTAAAAGAAGCATTGTTTATTTTACTATGGAACCTGAAATGTCAATTGACACAAAAATTCGTATAATAACAAAAATTAAAAAAATCACATCTAATCTTTAATTATAAATGATTTTCATAATTTTATGAAATGACTCTGAAAAAATTCATCGCAGATTCTAAAATGTTTGAATATGATAAACATTATAGAGAGTGTAAGCAGAATAATCAACCATTCATCAAGGCACGAATAAACCCAAGTAATGGAAATTATTATGTTCAGATTGACTTGATGACTTGTAACTATAATCTAACCCAGATGGAAAGAATCAGATAAAACAATTATTTGAAAGCGAAATTGCTTTTCTTGAATCTAATTCTTGCCTCAAATCCTCTTTTAAAGACTATAACATAGATAAGGAACTCTCTTGGATTGACGGGGTTTTGCCTGTTAGGTTGATACCTTTCTGTGAAAAATTATATGATTTGTCTCAAAATTACCATGATTAAGTAATGTCGGACTCGGTGATTTCTCGCTAATTTTGTAGTTTGCCTTTAATTTTATTTTATCGTGTTTATTTTTATTATGATTTTTTACCAGTTAAAATTGATTATCACTTTAGATCATTAAACTGTATTTTATTGCACTTTGTAGTTTTATGATTAAACTGACATCTATGATTTTTTAGCATGATTGATTATCTGTTAATTGTTTTCATTAATTTCTGGAAACATGTCTTCGATTCTTTTTTTGTCTAAATTCATAGCTTCAATCCTGCTATTCAGGTGTTTGATGATTTTAGGTTCAGTCTCTTCTAATTTTTCTTTCTGAATATTTTCTATTGTTTTGTTTAGTGATTTGTAATACTTGATGTGATTTTTCTTGGAATCATCTGATCTATCATCTGCTTTTTCATTCATTACAATTTTAATGAATATAATCTGAAAATAAGGGTTATGTGATAAGTGTATTTTTTGATAATAATTATTTACACTAATATTGAAATTTGATTAGGTAGATTTATGTCAAAACCTATTAAAATTTTAATTGATGAGATGGATGACGGCTGGGATGACAAACTTCGTAAAATGGGATATGATGCTTATAGTGTCAAAAAACTACGTACAGATGGCCACAAATTACGTACTGATTATTCTGTGATCAATTTTGCAAAAGAAAATGACATGATTTTAGTTACAAGAGATACTGAAAGTGGTCAGGCATGTGAAGAAAATAATTTACCCTTTCTATTGCTAGATAATGAAGAAATTTTCAAAATCGTGGTAGATAAATTAAAACAAATACGATGATTTTTTTTAATATTGTGATCCGTTCTATTTAATTTACACTCTGTGATCCTATTTGTGAAATTCTCAAATTTGCTATTACTTCGTTGAGAAATTCTTCTTCAGGTTGGTGTACAATGCCCTCCATTATGTTTTCCCAACAATCACTAATTTTTCTAATGATCTGTGAAAACATTTTGTCTTTTTTAAATGTTGGATAATTTGATAAAAGTTTCATTACCCCATCAGTGGATTGAACTATGTGAATAAAATGTATTGTAGTTCTTAATCTCTCTTGAAATTCTATTTTATCTTGTTGCATGATTTGTTTGAACTCTTTTATCTCTTCAAAAATCATTTCAATTTCATTATGTACGCTTTTGAGTTGATTATTGACTGATTCTGATATATTGATCAATCCGTATTCGATATGTGATTTACTGTACATTTTTTTTTCTACTTCACCTGATTCTACTAGTAAACTAATTTCTCTATGGACCATTTTTTCATTTCCTACTCTTTTTACTACTCTGCTAGTCAGTTCATTTCCACGTATTTTCCCACTTTCATTTAAAACACGTAAAATCTCGGTTCTGATAATATTTGAATCTGTGACCATGTTATTTTTATGTTAAATTCATTTACTTAAATGTACAATTTTTTTTCTAGTTTTTTGTGACTATCTGTTTTGGATACATTTTGTAAGTTTTTGACTTTTTTATTCCCTATATTTTTCTAAAACTGATTGCTCTCCACTTTTTTTCATTTCCTCGACTAATTCCTCTAAAATTCTAATGCCGTTCAAAATGGGATCTTTATCTGTATTTTTGTTTTCTAGCTTGTGTTTTAAAACCATTTTCTCATTATTTATAAAACTCAAAAAACTGACACTGTTTTGCATTTCCAGATTTATGTAAAATTTTACGTAATCACTTGTTGTTTTTATTCCCATGTTTTTAATGTGAATTTCTAGTATTTGATTTAATGTTGCTATTTTGATTATTAAACTGACAATTCACTGAACATTGTGCCTAAATGTGTCCTACTGTAAACATACAGAATCTTATCTTTGTGGAAAAATTACAACTATTATGTCTGAATTGGAATTGAATGTTGGTTCAAAAAAGGTTTCTGATGAAAGAAAAATAGAGCGATTGGAAAAGAAAATAGATGATCTTCATACGTATGTTGGTCATCTTAATGAACGATTGAATTATCTAAATGAAAAAATTAAAACTGATTAAATAATTTCTCTTTTTTCTTGTTTTTATTTACTTTAAATTGTAATTATTCTAAAATTGATACCTGTTTACAAATATTCAAAATATTATCTGGTCTCTTTTAATTAAAAATTAAACATCTAAGTTTATTTAGAATTTTACTTATAGTGCATTATGGATACATGCGATACTAGAATTCGTGCATATAAAAATGGAAAAACTTTTGATCAGTGTAAGAAGATAGCTAAATCCATGAATCCTTCATTTAAGGATCATATTGAAAAACATGATAAACTTCTCTGGACTGAAATATTAGATCAGGTGGATCATGATGAATTAATTTACAAATTGACATTAAAATTTCTTAGAATAGATGGTTATGACATAGGTGATAACACAACTCCTGAAGTTAAAAAATTTATTTTGTAGGATCGATTTTACAACTACCATCTAAATTTCTCAACTTTTTTGCCATTACAAAAGGTGTTACTAATAACACTGGAATTGATATTGCAATGAATAGTGTCTGTAACTGTGTTAGCGCAATTGATAATGCGATTCCGCTTGCTGTTCCTATAAAAATTGACAAAAATGTTCCTGCACATGTTGGACATGCTATGAATAACCCTGTTGCAGCCCCTACAACCCCTATACTTCTTCCTTTTTTTGATATTGTATAAGCACTAGCTGCAATAGATGCGTTTAACCCCACCAAATATGATACAGTTACTTGTAATACTAAATTGATAGGGATGATTTGCAGCCCTACATGTTCTGTCAAATATATTATAATTTTTGGCATGTATCCAGGTTCATCACAACATGGTGATACAAATCCTGACGGTATAGTTGCTCCATAATGTTTAACAAAATTTACTTCTGGCTGATACACCAGTGTTCCAGATACCAGTGAAAAAAATATGCCATACCCAATAAATGTTAATACAAAAATTTTTCTTGATCTTGTATTCCATACACTTAATGCAATAATTGTTAGAATATCTTTTCCTTTTTTTTCTACTTTTTCTCTATGATACAGATAAATCCCATATGTAATTGCCCCAAACGATGTCAATAATATTATGTAAAAACCATAAGCGATTCTCTGAATTGCATCTATTGAATCCGGCGTGAATAATTCTGGATCTTGGTATCTTGCATACATTATGAATATGATTGCTATTGTTACAAATCCTACAATTATTAATTTTTTTCCACTGTGACTAGTTTGGTTTTCCAACATGCTTCATTGTATGTAATTCCATTAATTCTATTCTGTTTTTGGATCTTCTTTAGCTCCATTTAGGTACAAATATGTAGATTATGGCAATAATCTCCATTCTTCCAATTATCATCAAAAAACTTATCACCATTTTGACTGTGTCATCTGTATCTAAATTCACTATGTCTGAAGTTAGTCCTGTAGTGGTTATTATGGACGTTGCATCGAAGAACGCATTTTCCAAACCCATATTTTCAATTGTTGTCAAATATACTGCTGTTATTGATATGGTTCCTGCAAATGCCAATATTATCAATACTGTTGATGCTAACTCTTTTTTTCTTTGCGGTGTTATCTCTGATCTAGATACCTTGTTGAACATCTTTTTGCATTCTTTTATCTGTAATAATCTAAAAACCTTAATTCCTCCAGCAGTTGAAAAGCCACACCCCCCGATGATCATCAATAAAATCAAAATTGTATGTGCGGCACCATTAAAGTTTACAATGTTTTGTGAATGTAATCCTGATGTAGTACTTGCTGATATTGAATAAAATGCACTAGTTAAAGGATCTAACCCACTAAGCCAAATGAATAATATTATTGCAGTGCCTAAAATTACAAAATATGCTAGGACTTCTTTACCTAGTTTTGGCGATAGAAATTTTTTCCTAACAAATGAATAATGAAATGTAAATGGTAATGCCCCAAATATCATTGCCCCCATTAAAATTATCTGCTCTTGCCATTCGAGATTATTTAGAACTGTAGATGCAGGTAAAAATCCACCAGTAGCAAATGCGCTTATTGCCAATGAGAAATTATTAATTATGTTCATCTCTCCAAACAAATAGAATAAACTTGCAACAATTACAATGTATACTGTAAAAATTATTGTAATGGTTCCAAAGAGCTCTCGCATGTGCAATGATCTACCTGAAATAAAACCTCGTAGCGACTGTATTTTTGATTCTGGATAAAGTGCAGTAATTACTAAATAAATAAAACTCATTCCGCCAACTAACTGTGTAAAACTTCTATAGAATGTAAAACCCTGAGGCATATTTTCTGGCTCGTCAATTAATGTCAATCCTGACGTGGTGAACCCAGAGACACTTGAAAAGAATGCATTGATAAATCCATCCGTTGCCGATTCTTGACTTGGCATTACATACAGATATGGAATTGTTCCAAATAACGACAGTATCAACAAACTTGATAATACAAGAATTGATGCCTGTTGAATGTTTAGACTTGCTTTTTCACCGTACGCATTAAGGAAAAATCCTGTTACAAGTAAAAGTACAGTGGTAAGATAAATTCCTGCAGCTGTTAACGTTTCTCCTAATATTGTTGATAATATTGCTGGAACTAGTAGCAACACTCCTGCAAACTGTAACACAAACCCTAAATTTCCTAAAATCGCTTTTACAGGAGGGCTAAATAGATGAGGTGCAGTAGCTGTGGCATCTCTTATTACATTTGCAATGGTTCCCTGAAAAATTATTCCAACGACTTCTCTTTTTTTAGACATAACTGGAAGTTTTCTAATTTTACTATCTCTCATTTTGTGAAGTGCTTCTTGCAGTGTTGCTTTTTCACTAACTGTAATTAATGGTGTAGACATGATATCTTTCAAAGACGCTGATTTTACAAATGTCATGATCTCACTCATTTTATTTATGATGTCTTCATCTGTGACAATTCCAATTGGTAAATTATTGTCATCTGTTACAATAATGTCATCTCTTTCAGAATCTTGAAGCATTCTAGCTGATTCACTAACTAATGTGTTTTGATTTAACAACAAGAAATCTTTACTCATGTATGGTGAGACATGTTTTGTAAGAACATAGGATACTGAACGTTCTGGGTTTAACGACATCAAGCTTCACTTAATTGTTGACATTAAATAATTTGGGATTGAACACTTGCTCCGATCGTTATAAAAAAATTAACACAAATTCTACCAATTTACTTTAGTATCTTTATAAGCACTGAACTGGAACATTAACCGTAGATATAATGGAAATTGATCAAGCACAAGAGCCTGATTACGAATCGGTTAAAATTGATTATGTTGGATTTGTAGATCCATATGCCGTTGAAGGAATGTTGGTTCTAAAAGGAGATGATGGTAAAGAATTCCACATGAGGGCATTTTCTGGCGAAGTTGCACGACACATATCCAGCTTTGTTGAAAGTGCAGGTGATTCCGCACCATCAATTTACAAAATGCTTGAAGAAATATGTGAGGAAAATGAATTGGTTTTGGTCAAAGTCAAAATTTATGAAAGTGGCGAAGTATTACGTGCTAACTTGTATTTTACTGGAAAAAAAGACATGGTATTACGAAATTACCGTGCATCTGATGCCATGGCTTTGGGTACTCTGTACAATATTCCAATCTTGGTTAGAAAAAATCTCCTTAAAGAACACATGGAAGCCTGAATCACATGAATAGATTTTTCAATCTAATTTAGAATAGTTTTTTTTATAGTATATTGTTGGGTGTTTATGAGTGAACAAGAACAACTAATGGATAATTTACTCAATGTAGATCTTGAGATAATTGATTCTGTTAGAGCATTACATGAAGGTAACTGGGACTCAGGAACACTAAAACAACAAGTTGCAGATTTGCTAAAAATCCGCGATGACATGGTTGAAAAATTAATGTCATTAAAAGGAGATGACCATGAATGTGGCTGTGGTCATGACCATGGTTGATCCTGAATTCATTTTATTTTAGACTTTTTTAATTTCTTTATCTTGTATACTGTTTTGTTTTAAAAATGACTGGAGGGATCCTCTACCGTATAATTACTGCTAGTATCACACAGTAGCTGTTCTTTCGAACAATCTCCAGTCATGAACATCTGTCGCTTTCTCACTTAAAATTATAGTGATTTTTTAATCTATTTCTCTGATGAGTAATCATTAAAAAAATTTTCAGGAAATATATTGATGATTTTTATTCTTTCTAATTCATATTTTTCTATTTGATTCTGAATTTTTTCTGCTTCTGAATTTTGTAATTTTTCTTTTTCATCCTTTAAATCTAGAATTTTCTTTGTGAGTGTTTTGTACATAATCAAATATTCTGGAAATTTCTTAGGGAGTTTGTTCATTTTATATAGATTAAATATGATGAATAGTAGTAATATTTATGAAATTTCTAATACTTCTTCTAATTTTATTTTCGACTACTAGTTTGGCTTTTGCTGATACTGGATATGTTTCAGCACAAATTTCATCTGATGTTCATACTCTTATCGTTGGAAACCAAATCATGATAACTGCTGATATTTCAAACAATCAAAATACTCAGCAATCATTTGCGTATTTGACTCAAGTGAAAGATGAACAGCAAGCTGTAATCTCTTTATCGTGGCTAACTGGCTCCCTTTCTCCAAGTCAATCATTTTCACCCGCACAATCTTGGACTCCAACTGAATCTGGTTTGTATGTTATTGAAATATTTGTTTGGGAGAGCATAGATAATCCTGAAGCATTATCTCCTCCACTTTCAATGACTGTTACCGTTGTCGATCCTAATACTTGATCCACATTTCTAAATTAAAATTGGTTTTTGACTAAATTTAACGCATATGGTGTTTATCCCATCAATAATCTCTTGAATTTTTGGGTACTCTGATTTATTTTCTATTATGTCGTTTTTAATTATTCTAAGATAATGTAGAATTTTTTTGATCTGTTTGTTTTTCTGAGTTTTTGAGATTGGTGCATTTGCTAAATCTTTTAGATTTGCAGATATGTCACATAATTTGATGATTTTTGTTTGAAATGATGCATCTTTTAACTGGTTGATGTATTGAATTTCTCTGTCTTTTTTTAAAATATTTTGATCTTTTGATAATGATAAAACAATCACTGCAACTTCTCTTCCAAACCTTTCATTGATTTGATCAAAAGTGACATCTGTATCTTCTATGATGTCATGAAGCCACGCTGCACACAATACATCTTTGTCTGTAACACCCAAGTTTTTGAGTCTGTTTACAACTCCCTCTAAATGATCAGAATATGGAGTTACCCCATCTTTTCTTTTTTGATTTTTGTGTTTTTCCTGAGCAAATTTTTTTGCACCTAGTATAATGTCTGTAGTATCTTCCATCACAATACGCTTTCTTCTCTGATATGTAGAGGTTTATTCTATAGTTCTCTTTGAATCAATTATTTTGAATTCTAAAATATATATAAAAAATGCTTCATAATTCGGCAAACTCATCAATAATCAGATATAGCTTTTCTGTTAATCATCAGCAATTGATTATTCTACATTCTAAGATATATGGGTATTATACTTGATATTTATTTGATAAACCATACATTTTTCATACACGAAAAACTAATGATTCTTCATGGCTAACCTTGATGTTTTATATCGAAATGTTGCTGCTAAAGTTATCAAAAGATGTCATGGCAGTATCAAAATCACAAAACACGGTAAAATTTTAGAAGTATATGATGTACACAGACACATTTGGAGTAAAGGACTCGCTGGATTAATCATTAAAGAAGAATGTAAAACGCAGACTTGAAGGAATGGGAATTTGCATATGTTCGAAACTATGTCATTAAAGAATTACTTCCTTAATCGTATATTTTTTCTATCTGTAATCTAATATGTGACTTTTCTTATTAGATGCGGTTCTTTTAACATTACTTGATAATCTTTCGTAGCTGATAATTCTACTTCTCTAAGATTGTGATTTGTAACTACTGTTAATGCCTCACAACGTGTGCATAGTATTGTCTGGCCATCAGATCTTCTTTCAAAAACAACATTTTTTTCTAATCTGTCATCTTTTTGACATGTAGGACATAATTTTGGTTCTTTTAATATTGTGATTATTTCTCGAATGTAAATTGTTCTTGGCATTTGTATCTTTTATGAAAGTCTGACAAAAAAGAGTTTGTATTTTGATGTTAACTGGCATCCAGCATCTTGCTTCAAACAAAAACCGTTCTTTTAATTATTTGAATCAAAACGTTAGGTATTCAATATATTTCCTAATCTAGCCAATTAACAAATTTGTTTGTACTATCAATGAAATATATCTTTGTCATTTTAGGTCGATGATTAAAGAGTTAAAATATGCTGAAATAGAATTTTACGTTACTATTTCATCTAAACGGTCTTCTTCTTGGGCACGTTTTATTTCCATTGCTATTCTTCTGCCCACTCCAAAGGTTTTACCATATTGATATTTTGTATATGGGCTAGTAGTTGCAACAATTGGATTGCCTGGAACACGAAGTGATACATCATATACTATTAATTCTAAATCTTTTGTAATCACACTTTGTAGTGAAAATGGCCCTATTATTCCTGGAGCATATTCCTTTTTTACAGCAGCTACAAATTTGTCTCCCATCTTGATTACTTTTTCAAGTAGTGACTCTCTGATACTCGCTGGTGTGTGACCAACTTCGATATTTTGTATTTCTATATCTATTTCCAACTGTTGTTTTGCAGGAAGCGCATTATAGTCATGCACATTGGTTTGCAGTCTTCTTTCTATTCCGATAAAATCAACTTGTTTTGATATTGGTGTGTGAAAGAAATTAAAATTCATGTATGTTCCAATTGCCAGTTCTTCTATGCTTGATTTTTCTAAATCTTTTCTAGAGATCAGTCCTTGTTTTATCTTTGCCTCTGATTTTTCTTTATAGTCTTTGTATGATGACACAGTAAAAAAAGCGCGTTCTAATGGTCTTTTCATTTCTTGAACTTTGACAATACATGGTCTGTTGATGCTTTTTGGGTCTTTGAATAATTTTGGAAATTTTATTTTTGCTTTTTCTAATAGATAGTACTGATTTCGTTTGGCAGTTCTCTCTTCTGCCTGGAATAATTTTCTATTTCCAAATATCGGAACCTTGAATGAATTTTCCAGAGTCTTGTATCCAAGATATACAGTAAGTGATCTATGTGGAATTACTATGGTATTTGTATCTCTCATTGTCTTTTGAATTTTAGATGATGCCATGTCTTTGAATTTATTTAAAATCACAATTTCATCGGCTATTCTGCTGAATCTTTGATAGGGCGCTTCTCTACCTTTTTGGCAGTAAACAACAGTCTGAAAATTTTCATCTTTTGCTCCGTCCATGACTTCTAATGCAGAATGACTGCCCATCACTCCTATTCTTACATCGGAATATTCGCTAATAATTTTTTTAATCTCTGAATTATTAATCACATTTTGACTACCAAACAGGAACTAATATAGCTAATTTTCAATTATTTGGATCGATTATCTGATCACAAGATTTTTTTGAAAAGACTTGTAGGTAACTATGTGTTATATTCTCTTGAATTACAGATGGCAGGAGTGATTTTGTTATCTGCAATGACTGTGGGTGGAATTTCTTTATGGTTCAAAAGAAGAAAGGCACAACAGAAATTAGATGCATACGATGATGAGGCACAAAATATCTAATCAAGTGCCAACATTGCTTTGCTAGCTAATAGATAAAATACCGTGATATTTCAGATAACTCATAATGAAATTAATTGTTGGTATTACTGGTAGTACCGGCGTTATCTATGGAATTCGTTTATTGGAGGTTCTCAAAAAATTAGATGTTGAAACTCATCTTATAATGTCAGAGTGGGCTATCAAGTGTATTTCTATGGAGACAGAATTTTCCCTTGATTATGTAAAGTCTCTTGCAACAAATACGTCTGATGAAAAAAATATGGCCTCTAGTGTTTCTAGTGGAACTCACAAAGTTGACGGTATGATAGTTGCACCATGTAGTATGAAAACACTATCTGCAATCGCAAATGGCTATGATGATACTCTTGTAGCAAGAGCCGCAGGTGTTACAATTAAGGAATCTAGAAAACTAATCTTAATGGTCAGAGAAACTCCACTATCTGCAATTCATCTTGAAAATATGCTCAAGTTGTCTAGATTGGGTGTTGTGATTTTACCGCCTGTTACAGAATTTTACACAAAACCAAAAACTATTGATGATATTGTAAATCACGGTGTTGGGAAATGCTTGGACCAATTTGATCTAGAGCACGGTTTATACCCTCGCTGGGGTACTTTCTAAACTATAATTGCCAAAAACTGTTTTTGAAAAAATCGTAAAGGCTGATAGAAAAAAAATTTTTGAACTTGCAACAAATTATGAAAATTTTCAAAAAATTATTCCACAATACTATCCGTCTGTTAGAACAATATCTGTTCGTGGAAATGTATCTGTTGTAGAAGAACACCTACGAATTGTTGGGCGAGAATTAGTTATGATGGTAAAACATGTAATTGATGAACCCGTATTACATGAAATTTTTATTATTGGAGGTGATGCAAAAGGGACTCATATCATTACACGATATGAGACCATTTCACATGGAACAAAGATGACTCTTGAAGTCGATTGGAAACTAAAAGGTATCATGAAACTGTCTGATTTTTTTGGTAAACCTAAGATTTCAGACGAATATTCTAAAATTATTGATGAACTTATTGTAATTGCGGAATCCTAGTCTAACTTTTTTTCTTTGTTTTTAAAATCATTTAGCTCTTTTTCTCCCTCAAGCTTGCCTTTCTCAAACTCTCCTTTTGCTTTGCCCAAAGTTTTAGCTAGTTCTGGTATTTTCTTTGCTCCAAAGATAAACACCACTGCTAGTACTATGATTATTAATAACTCAGATCCACCAGGCATTGCAAGAAAAATGCTTTGTAGTGTCATCTGAGATATATTCTATGATTTAAGATTTAAATCTTTTTTACGTTTTTTGTGCTCAATTACTATCATGCCTCCAAGATAAAGAGCCATCATCGGCACTGCAATGAACCACATGGTCACCCCACTTCCATCCGGAGTGACTATTGCGCCAAAGATTACGATTGCCAGTATTGCATATCTTATATTTTTTCTCCAAAAAGTATTACCTACTATTCCTGACATTGATAATGCGTACATTATCAATGGAAGCTGAAATGACACACCAAACGCAAGTAAATATTGTAAAACAAATGTGATAAAATCCATTATGTTAAGAAATGTGATTAATCCAGATGCATCTCCGTACATGTAAAGAAATTCTAACATGTATGGAATTACTAAAAAATATGAAAAGATACAACCTGTTATGAATAATGCTAATGCCGGAAGTGCAATGCTACGTGTAACTTTAATTTCACGTTCTTTTAATGCAGGTTTTATGAATCCTACTGACTCTTTGATTATTATTGGCATTCCAACTACTATTGCCACCAGTGCTCCGACATAAATTTGGGCAAAGAGAGCTTGTCCTGGTTCTGTTTGTATTAATTGAACCCCTTCTGGAACTAAATTGTTTTTCATATGATTTGTAATCTGTGCTGCAACATTATTTATTGGATCTAGTGCAGGATAGTATAGTTGAAACCCTGCAATATCAATTGGGTATAAATGACATGAAATTATGAATACAAAAATTATTCCTATTACTATAATAGTTCGCATAACTCGTTTTCGTAGTTCTTCTAGATGTTGATTGATACCTTCAATTGATGACAACTAAAATCTATCTATCTTAAACTGTTTTATCTATTTGCCTGGAATGGGAAGTAGCTTTGCTTCTGGTAATCCGGCATTTTTGAGTTCTTCTGTACTCAAATCATGAAATTCTAATGATATGATGGCCTTGGTCTTAAATTTCTGTTCCATACTTTTTGCTAATGCTGCTATGTCTTTACTGGAATAGATTTCCTTTGAATCTTTGAGAAATATTCTTTCACCTTTTGCCATCTCTTTTCCACCAAATCTCTCTTGAAGAAAACTTGTGATAGAAGGTAATTCACTTCTTGGTATGTTGTTGTAATAATATGTAATTCCCTTGATTGATTCATAGTCATACGGTGTGCCGTTTCTATACATGAAAATACCGATAAAAATTGCTTCTACATCTGGTTCCCTGATGCATTTAATTTCCCAATTTAGTAATTTTTCTTCATTGTAGACAAATTTCTGCATTTCATCTGCTGTGATCTTCCAATATCTTGATCTTGACAATATGTGATATTCTCAAGTAATCTGATATAAATTCCAATGTCTGGTGTTATTTGTATAATTTCAAGAGGTGTGATTGACTGATTTGGAACTGTATTTTTTAGAAATTATTACTTCAATAACAAGACCTGTGACTATTACTGCCAACACTGCTATTGCAGACCATAATAATTGAATTAATGGATCTGTGGGTTGTACAGCAGATACAGATATGGTATTACTAATATCCTGTGCAGGCATTGCTTTGAGAGCCATCTGTGGCGTTTCAGAAGGCATGTTTCTCATCATTGAAGTTGGCTCTACATCCAATTTAGATTCCATTTCTTTTTGAATAATCTGTGATGAAACCCATGCAGCTATGGACGCTCCTCCAAGTGTAGCTAATCTGTGAATTCTTGTAAATGAATTAAAAAGAGATTTGCTCTTTTTTGCAGGCTCGGACATTTTTGATGGTAGTATTATTATCGCAAGCTTATCCACCGTATAGAACTTCATGTCGTGGGATTTTGTATTTTTTCCAACACTTGTGATTTTTACTATTCCTGACTCTTGCATCTTTTTTAAATGATAAATTACCAGTGGTAATGAAATCTCTATTTTTTGTGATATTTGATTTGCCGTCAATGAATCGTTGAATAAAATTTTTAAAATTGCTCTACTTGAATCCGAACTTAGTATCTCTCCAATCGCTTTCATCTTTTGGTCTTCTGTTGATAGAATTTCCACTCTATCTGAAATTCCCATTGCTTCGTCTTCCACGTCGTCTTTCAATGAACCAGTCCAATCAGAAGTATCTTATTAAGACTTGTTGTTAAAATGGGATTTAATCAAACCTTATCTACAAAAATATATTCGGTATATTATGAAACATTCAAAACAAATCATCACAGCAATCATTGCTGTACTGGTAGTCTCCGTGACTATGAGCGCAATTTCGGCCACACCAAATGTAAATGCACAAGAGGTCACCCCTTTCCCATCTAGAGAAAAAGTGATATCTGTTACAGGAAGTGCAATTTCAAGTGTAGAGCCAGATCTTGTAAACATTAGTTTTGGTGTTGAAATTCAAGAAAAAACTGCTAGTGAAGCACTCGCTACAAATTCTGAATTGATGAATAAAGTGATAGTTGCTATAAAACAAGTTGGAATTACTGATTCTGAAATCAGTACATCCCAGTTTAACATCTATCCTGTATATGATAACTATCAGGAAAAAGAAACTGGCATTTACACACAAAAACTTGTTGGATACAAAGTAAGCAATATCGTCAATGTAAAAACTAAGAAACTTGATAGTGTAGCTGCAATCATCGATGGCGCAGTAAGTGCAGGAGTTAATAGAGTGGACAGTGTATTTTTTTCACTATCTCCAGAAGTTACTTCTAAACTCAAAGATGACCTTTTAGAAAAAGCGATTCTGAATGCAAAGTCTAAAGCAGAAATAGCTGTATCTCCACTAAACTACAAAATAATTGGAGTAAAGGAGATATCTCTATCTGAATTTTCAATGCCATATCCAATGCCAATGTATGATAGGGCTTATGGTGGAATGGAAAAATCATCTGCACCAACACCCATATTCTCATCAGATCAAGACGTTAGTACCAGCGCAAATGTTGTCTTCCTAATAGGAAGCAACTAGTTTTTTTATTTTAAAATTTTAAATTAAAAAATTATTTTATGTTAATATCTATGAATTTAAGTATAAAAACATAAAACTTGGTAGGAAGATAGATTAATCTCTTTTTGATTTTGCAAATTATTAATGGCTACCTTTGATGTTCATGTAATCATTGAAAACAAACCCGGAATCAGTGATCCTGAAGGTGAAACAATTCTAAATGATCTTGTATTGAAAGGCACACATTCAGTAATATCTAAAATCAAAACTGCAAAAATGCTAAAATTTACAATCAAGGAAAAAGATAAAAAATCTGCAAAAACCAAAGTCCAAGAAATTTGCGATGAATTACGCATTTACAATCCAATGGTGAGCAAAGTCACAATTGATGTATTTGATGCTTGATTGATAATCGGTTTTATCTTCTAAATTGTTTAATTTATGAGTAATTTCTTATGATTAGTGCCAAGCGATCATATTATTCATTTTGGTGTTTTTGACTAGATTCAAATTAAATATCTCTGCTAATAATTCTAGTTGTGAAGGTAGGCGTAATAGTTTTTCCAGGTAGTAATTGTGATCGAGATATGTATCATGTTTTGACTGATGTTTTCAAATTAAATGCAGAGTATTTTTGGCATGAAAAAGGACTACCAAAAAACATCGATGCAGTAATCCTTCCAGGCGGATTTTCTTATGGTGATAGATTAAGATCAGGCGCAATTGCAGCCCATAGTCCAATAATTAAAGATGTCAGAAAAATGGCAGAAAAAGGAATTCCAATTTTAGGGGTGTGTAATGGGTTTCAAATTCTTGTCGAGGCTGGTTTGTTACCTGGTGCATTGCTCAAAAATACATCCCTTAATTTTATGTGCAAGTGGACAAATCTGATAGTTGAAAATAACACCACTCCTTTTACAAATAAATTAAAACTACATCAAAAAATTCCAATACCAATTGCAAATGGTGAAGGAAGATATTATGTGGATGATGAGACACTTAAAAAATTAAAGAAGAAAAACCAAATTGTATTTAGATACAGCGAAGTAGTAAATGGTTCTTCAGATAAAATAGCTGGGGTTTGTAATGAGGATGGCAATGTTGTTGGTATGATGCCTCATCCAGAAAGAGCTGCTGAATCTGAAATTAATCCAATTGATAATAAACCGTCTTCTCTAATTTTTGAGTCTCTGCTAAATACAATCGGTGTTAAAAATTGAGTTTAGAGCCACAGGAACTAGATGAACTCACATCTAAAATTGGAAGAAAACCCACATCTACTGAATTACAAATTGTAGCTGCAGAATGGTCTGAACATTGTTCATACAAATCATCAAAGAAACATCTTAAAATGTTGCCAATGAAAGGACCATTGGTTATATCTGAAAAAGGATATGACTCTGGAGTTTTAGATGTTGGTGACGGTTATGTCATAACTGCTCATATTGAAAGTCACAACCACCCATCAGCTGTTGAACCCTACGGTGGAGCTGCAACTGGTGTTGGCGGAGTTATTCGCGATATTCTTTCAACAGGAACAAGACCTATTGCACTTTTTGATGGTTTGAGATTTGGAGATATTGAAAAAGATCTACAGGCAAGATGGCTTTTCAAAAATGCGGTTACCGGAATTGCAGATTATGGAAATTGTTTGGGTATTCCTACTATTGGCGGTGAAGTTGAATTTGATGAATGCTACTCTAATTATGCTCTAGTTGATGTTGCAGCTATTGGATTTGGAAAGAAAAAGAATCTGATCAAAAATCATGCTAAAAAAGGTGATCTTGTGGTCTTACTTGGAGGCTCGACAGGTAGGGATGGAATTGGTGGTTCACAATTTGCTTCTGATTCTTTAGAATCGGAAAATCGATCTGCAGTCCAAATACCCGATCCCTTTATTGAAAAATTAATCATAGAGGCAATACTAGAAGCTCGAAATCAAAATCTTATTCACGCAATGAAAGATCTCGGTGGTGGAGGACTGTCTTGTGCTGTATCTGAAACTGCAGATGCGTTATCCATTGGAATCGAAATGGACGTGAATAAAGTACATACTCGTGAATCTGATATGAATCCTGATGAAATTATGGTGTCTGAATCTCAGGAAAGAATGCTAATAGTGACAAATAATGAAAAACTCAAAAAATTACAGGAAATCTGTAAAAAATTTCGTATAGCATGTTCTGTTATTGGTCATGTGACTTCAGATAATATGATGCATGTAAAAAAAGGCAAAAAGACATGTGCAAATCTTCCAACTGATGTTGTTGCAAATGCCACTCTTTTAGATAGGCCTTCCAAAAAACCTGCATACTTAGAAAACATAGAAAAAGAAAAAAAACTCAAACCAATTTTAGACTATACAAAAATGATGATGAAGTTTATTGCATCTCCAAATATTGCAAGCAAAATTTGGGTGTATGGCCAGTATGATCATGAGGTTGGAATTAGAACCACAGTGAAACCTGGCAAAGATGCATCTGTTCTTCGACTTGATAATGGTAAATTTTTGGCAGCAAAAATAGATGGCAATCCAAAACACTGCTATGTCAATCCAAGAGAAGGAGTAATAGGGTGCTTTGAAGAAGCATGCAGAAATGTTGTCTGTACTGGAGCAAAACCAATTGGGATGCTTGACCATTTACAATTTGGAAATCCAGAAAATCCTGAAATCTTTTGGACGTTTTTAGAATCCCTAAAAGGAATAACTGACTTTGCAAAATACTTTGAAATTCCATGCGTTGGTGGAAAGGTCAGTTTGTACAATGAAACACCATCTGGTCCGATTAAACCTACGCCTATAATTGGAATTTTGGGCTTGATTGATAAAAATCCTCTTTACTCTAAGAAAATCATTGCTGGTGATTGTCTTATAATTATCGGGGATACCAAAAATGAAATGGGTGGCTCTGAATACTTTGAATACATTCACAAGTTCATTGGAGGAAAATGCCCCATTGTTAATTTCCAGGAATCTAAAACTAACATGAATCTAGTTTTAGATGTAATTGGAAAAGATCTTCTTAAAACAGCACATGACTGTTCTAAAGGTGGCCTAGCAGTAGCTGTTTCCGAACTCTGCATGACGCACGAAATTGGATGTAATGTATCATTAGAAAAAGTACCTGGTCCAAAATTGGATGTTGATAGAGTATTATTTTCTGAAAGTCATTCTAGATACCTTTTAGTTTTAGAAAAGAAAAATCTCAAAAAACTTGAAGAACTTTCCAAAAAGAGCAAAGTCTCATACAAAATGATTGGAGTATTTGGTGGTGAGAATATTCGATTTAACAAAGAAAACAAACATGTTATAGATCTAAGAGTTGATAAGGCACAAAAAACTTGGTTTAATTCGTTAAGGGAATTAGTGCATGGTTAAAGAAAATTGTGGTGTAGTTGGAATTTTTAGTCTTAGTGGAACTAATGTCGTTCCGATGGCAATTGATGCACTTAGGGCATTACAACACCGAGGACAAGAAGCATGGGGCATTGCAATTCCAAACAAAGAACCATTAAAAAGATTAGGTCTTGTGACTAGTGCTTCATCTGAGTTTAAAAAAATTTGTGAAGACTATTCTTCTTCATCTGTTATTGGTCATGTTAGATATTCCACCATGGGAAGAAGCACACTTGAAAATGCCCAACCCCTAAAAGTTAAAGATCTTTGTATTGCTCATAATGGAACCATCGCAAATGTTCAAGAACTATCTAATTTAGTTGGAGGATGCTCATTTACACCTCAAAATGCAAGTGATACTTTAGTTGCTGCACAGAGACTAGTGGCATTAATTTCTGAAAATGGTGAAATGGGAAAAGCTCTTGCAATTTTGAAAAATGAAATGATTGGCTCTTATTGTTTTACATTTATCTCTGATGATAATTCTGTATATGCTGCAAGGGATCCTAAAGGATTCAGACCTATGGTTTTGGGTTATAAAGTGTCTGATGATACATACATTGTTGCATCTGAATCATCTGCCATTTCTGCAGTAGGTGCAACACTTCAAAGAGATGTCAAACCTGGTGAATTGATTAAAATCAGTAAGAATGGGTTAGAAACTGAACGATTCTCTGATGATACATCACGTGCCCATTGCTCTTTTGAATATACCTATTTTGCACATCCTTCTAGCAATATGGAAGGCGCCAACATTTACATCTCAAGAAAGAGAATTGGTAAATTTTTAGCAAGAAAATTCCCCATCAAAGATGCAGATCTTGTAATCCCGGTTCCTGATTCTGCAAGACCTGCAGCATTGGGATATGCACAAGAATTAGGTCTTACATTTGATGAAGGATTACTCAAAGACAGATACAGCAAGAAAGGACCACTGCGTAGTTTCATTGAACCTCACCAAAGTGATCGAATTGAAATCAATCGCTGGATTATCCCAATTCGAGAAATCATTGAAGACAAACATGTTGTTGTAATTGATGACAGTTTAGTTCGTGGTACTAGTTCAAAGGCAATTATCCAAGCACTACGAAGAGCAGGTGCAAAAAAAATAAGCATGGTAATAACATACCCACCAATTAAATTTCCTTGCTACGCTGGAATTGATTTTCCATCTCAAGAAGAACTGGCAACATTCTCAAATGGGAAGGACATGACTGATGAGGAATTAACTGAAATGGTCAGAAAGAGTATTGGGGCTGACTTTCTGGGTTATAATGATGCTGAAAATCTTGCCGCCGCTGTAGGGATTCCAAAAGATTCAATGTGTTTTACTTGTTCGTCTGGAAATTATGATTCATTGGGAATTACGCCAGAGTTTAAAACCCGTATTGAGATGAAAGGTGAATAATATGGAAACTGCATATGTTCTAGTCAAAAGTGAAATGGCACATGAAATGGAAGTTATGAGTGATATTTTAAAAATCGACGCTGTAAAAGAAGCGAGGGGAACATTTGGACTCTATGATATTTTTGTCAAAGTTGAGGCAAAGACCTCAAAAGAAGTAGAAGATACAATTACAAAACAGATTAGACAAATAAAAAATGTAATTTCCACTACCACATTATCTGTAATTCCTGAACAGGATAAAGACTGATTCTTTACTTGTTTTTTTGATATTCTGATTATGAAGGCAATTTGGAATGACACTGTAATTGCAGAAAGCGATGATACTGTAATAGTTGAAGGAAATCATTATTTTCCAGCTGATTCTATTAAAGGAGAATACTTTCAAAAAACTGATCTTGTATCTTTTTGTGGCTGGAAAGGAATGGCAAATTATTATTCTGTAACCATTAATGGAAAAACCAATAAAGACTGTGCATGGTATTATGCTGAACCAAATGATGCTGCAAAAAAATCAAAGGAATGATTGCATTTTGGAATGGTGTTAAAACACAATAATGTTCTGGATTAGTCATTTGTTCTAGATTTTTCAGAGCAGTTAAATCATATTGAAAACAAGGCTGATTGTTTGAAGTTTATTGCTTCTGGAAAAGTAAAGGATCTGTATTCTCTTGATGATGATACGTTACTTTTCAAATTTTCTGACAGAGTATCTGCGTTTGATGTAAAATTCAAAGAAAATATACCTAAAAAGGGAGAGGTTTTGTGTAAATTTGCTGAATTTTGGTTTAATCAACTACCTATTTCAAATCATTTTGTAAAAAGGCAGTCTGATACTGAAATTGTGGTAAAAAAAATGAATATGCTGCCAATAGAATGTGTGGTTCGCGGTTATTTTTATGGTAGTTTGGTAGGTAGATGGAAAAAAGGCGAAATAAAAATTCCTATTGGCTCTAATACTACACTAGCTGCAAAGCTTCCAGAACCGATATTTGATCCTACAACAAAATCCGAACATGATATCCCAATTGATAAAATAAAAGCTCTTGAGATGAAACTGGTTACTGAGGTCCAATATGTATGGTTAGAGAAAACATCTATTGATATCTACAACATAATGTCTGATATTGCAGACAAGGCAGGATTCATTTTAGCTGATTTAAAACTTGAATTTGGAATTTTAGATGGTAACATCATCTTGGGTGATTCTATTGGTCCTGATGAGTATAGATTATGGCCAAAGGACTCCTATGAGGTTGGTAAAATACAAGAGGCATTTGACAAACAAATTTTACGTGATTGGCTAACTGAACATGGATATCAAAAACAATTTGATGATGCACGAGATGCAGGAAAAGAACCCATTGCACCTACAATTCCTCAAGAAATAATTCAGAAAATGACCAATCGGTATGTTATTGCATATGAAAAATTAACAGGACATCTTCTGTAGATGTAATATTTTTTCAATTCTTTTCATTATTGCTAGATATTGAATAAAATATACTGTTCAACTCGAATTTTATTTTTGATTCATTTTTAAATTCATCTTATTGCAATATTTGCCTTATGTGGTATCTTGTTTTTTCACATTTGTTTGTTTTTGTTATTTTTTAATAATATTTTACACTCATACTATATTTATGATACTTATACTATATTTATGATACTTATACTATATTTATGATATTGATATTATATTTTAATACTATTACTATATTTATGATAGTACTGATGATAATTATGATTGCATTATAATGTTATTGCCAGGGGTACTTGTCTTTTTGACTCGGTCTCACTATTATCATAACAAAAAAAAATTGATGCGATTAGGTAAAAAAATATGATACGAGGATCTTTTAGATCAGAATTAAAGCAATAAACAGTATGTCTACTCTCTTAGAAAAAGTAATCAAAGTAAATCGTATCCTTACTACAAGTGTTAAACACGCACGTGCAATTGAAGACCCTGCACGTTCAAAAATTATTGAAATTCTATATCATCGTGCATTATCTGCAGACCAGATTTCAAATGAGCTAAAAAAAGCAGGATACAAAAAAGCCCTCACTACTGTACGACATCATCTTGATATTTTAAAAGAATCCGGTCTAATTGAAATTGCCAAAATTGAGGAATCCCGTGGGGCCATTACTAAATTTTATAGCACATCTACAAAATTACTTGGTTATGCTGCCCCTGATGATTTTGATTCAAAATATTCTAAAGTAATTGACAGTACATCTGTAAAAATTGAAAAAATTCTCAGAAATCTTACTCCAAAAACAACAAAAGCAAAAAAAACTAAAGGTGAAAATTCTGAAGGATATTCTCAGTATCTAATAATGGAAATTATGAATCGCGCCATGACAAACATCATGGAAAATTCGGGTAAAAAATATGAATCAATCAAATCTTAGTGTTTTTCACTAATATGAACAACAGTCAATTAAAAACACTAGAAATGACTTTGGATGATAAATATTTGTAATTGTGATGAATGTTGGAAGAAAAGGCAATAAAGTTATTTCAGCAAAAAAATATTGTTTTTATTGCAACTCTTATGATTGATGGTGCTCCACAACTTTCACCAGTTTGGGCTAACTATGATTCTGGTTATATTTTGGTAAATACTGCAGAAGGTAGAATTAAGCATAAAAATATCTTACGTGATCCACGTGTTGCAATCTCTGTTGTCTCTAATAATAATCCCCTTGATATGACGACAATTAGAGGAACAGTTAAAGAAATAATTCCTGATTATGATTATACGCATGCAGATAAGTTAACACAGCAATACATGGGACAAAAAAACTATCCCTTCAAAAGAGAGAATGAAAAAAGAATAATTCTCAAGATAAAACCTGAACGTATTTTTGTCATGCCTGAATTAAAAATAAGTGATGAGTAAAACATAAGTATTTCTAAATTCGAATTTAGAAACATTTTTTTAAATCACTAAAATAAATGGAAAAAAGATAATGAAAGCAGTCTAACGTCTTCGTCTAACTGCTTTTCTTACAAGAGCTCTTCCGATTGCACGTCTAACAACAGCTCGTCTAACTGCTTTTCTAACAACAGCTCGTCTGACTGCTTTCTTTACGACTGCTCTCTTTGCTGCTTTTCTAACAACAGCTCGTCTAACTGTTTTTCTTCCAACAGTTCGTTTTACCGTTGATCTCTTGCGAGTTGCAGCTGCTCTTTTTGCAGCTCTACTTCGTTTTCGTCTTGCTGCCATTTTAGCTGCTTCCACTGCTAATTTTGCCAAGTTTCTTTTTCTTGTACGTGCGGCTTTTTTAGCTGCTTCAGCTCTTCTGGCTTTGGATATTCCCATGCCTAGTTTACTTTTATCATCGCGGTTATATGGTTAAAGTCACACATAATTGCCTCAACGCTAGTAAAATTTGACAATGATTTTTTTGCGATCAACAATTAGTAATGCAAATTACTGCTGTATCTACAGATGATTGTTGTTTTGATGGACGAACTATGATATTGTATTGGTTTAGATCATTATATGAAACCTCGAACTGTGTAGTCATTATTACTGGCTTATTTGGTTCTAGCCAGTGATCAGAACTCCTAAAACCTTCATACACCAGATCTGTAGAAATCCCCCCATACACTGGTAGATGTTTTTGTTGTTTTTCATCAATTAAGTAAAACTGACTTGCTGAGATCACAGTTTTTTTCTCACTGATATTTTTTGCAATTATTTTAATTCTGATAAATGTGTTATCTGATTTTGTTTCGATTATCTTTTCATTTCCTTTATGAATACCATCAAATGTTATTGTATACTCCACAGGTCCAATAACTACTGGCTCTCCTGCATTTATGCTGATAAAATTTGTCTGATATTGGGTGTACACGTACATCGTAACTGTCATTGAAATTATAATTATTCCAATCACAATGACTACCCCAATTCGCACCATGCGAGGATCTGGAAAAATTTGGTATATAGTTGAAGCGTACATTGAGCAAATCATCCTAATAATTAATATCGTTTAGCACTAAATTTTCTGAAAATTTACCTAATGAATTAAAAATAACCAAAAATAGTGATGAGCATGGGTAAATTCAAGCCATTAGAAAAAAAAAGACTTGCTCAAAATTGCAGCAATTTTTGGAATTATTGCGGTTCCATTGATATTTGCATTTTCTATTAGTCACTAAATTACATTGTTCAAAACCATTGGAATTGTCTATTTTGTTCTCTGGTGTCTTATCCTGACTCATTTTTTCTCTATTTTAGAGGGGGTTAGCTTTTATGCCTAGATGAAAAACATCACACATGTTTAGCTGGGACATCTAGGTGGTTCTATGGTTGTCTTTCCTAGGTAGGCACAAGTGTTAACCCCCCCAAAAAATGAATGGTTTTGATAATATGGCATTGTGCCTATATGGTGGAAAATTAGTAGGGGGTTTAGCTTTTACGACTGATTTTCAAAAAATCATCTTCTATTCATTCTGAAATGGTAGTGTAGTTTTTACAAAAATAATCGTGTTTTTCAGTTTTTATAGGATTTGATCACATGTTGGAATGCTGATGAGGCTTGCTTATTGACTGAATTCCCTGATACTTGACACCATTTTGTCTGCAAATCTGCTGTGTATCATGGCTGAATGCTCAGTCCAGATGTAATTGACACACCAATTATTTAGAATGTTTTCATCAAAAAACGTTCAGTTTTTTCATATATTTCAGACACTCTGTTAATCGCATCAAAAACCGTTTGTTGGTTTATGTTTTCTTTGTCATCTAATACTACAAAAACCCCTACCTTTTGCTTACCATCTTCTGTGATTACTCTATTGATTGCTTGTATTGAATTACAAAAATCGGCCACTTTTTTCTCAAATTTGGCTTTTTCCTCTTTATTGAATCCCAAATATCTCGCAATTTGGTTATTTTTCATTACTACTTTGGCGCCTATTACAATGACTCCTAATTGTGATTTTGGTTCAAATATTTCAACGGGAATTCCGTATGGACCTGCATGTTTTACTAGAATATTGAAACTATTTTCATCGTTTTTAACTGATTCAAACGAATGACTCTCATGTATTAGCCATCTTTCTACATTGTCTTTCATTTTGGAGCTAGTCATACTGAACTATTCTTTTCAGGCCTATATGATTCTAAATTTCATGTGTAAGTTACACTATTAATTTCAAATATTTCTAAATTCGAATTAAGAAATAATTTAAAACTATGCCTGTTTGCAATGTGTCTTTGTGCCTTGTTTTAGACATTTACATTGAAATCTGGCGCTAAACCTGGAATCTGGGTTACAATTACAATATTGATGACAATTCCAACGATTGCTAAAGCAATTCCTACGTACAAACATAATTTTGCTTTCTTTGGATCATCGTGTCTTAAAACCCAATACGCTATGACGCCTCCGATTAATCCTACCAATATTGGTAAAAGATACCACCAATTACTTCTGGTTTTTTCATGATCCATTTTAATTTCTAATTGACTAATGTATCATAAAATTCATTCATTTTAATTTGTTTTTTTCTGGCTTTGAGTTATCTCTATTTCAACGGTTTCAAGCGGATCGTCTACTTGATTTCGTCTGATTGAAAACATCTTTGGTTTTTCAAAGTCTTCTGTGCAATCCGGACACGCGTAAACTAGAACCCTGTGTTCATTTGGTGCTTTTGGATTAGATAATCTAGGGTAATACACTAATCTTGACCCACAATCCACACAATATCTGTTGGCCCTTCTAGTTCTGACCAATGTAAACCCCCTGCATTATTGTTAATATGCGATCATCTATTAGATCTATCCTGTCTAATAGAATGAACTAAATTGTTTCAATCGATCAATATTTCTAAATTCGAATTTAGAAATATTTCTTTTAGATACGTCATATTTGGAACTATATGATTGGAAACTAATGTTGCAAAATTCGAGATTAGAAATAAAGAGCGCCTCCCACCAGACTTGAACTGGTGACCATCCGATTAACAGTCGGATGCTCTACCACGCTGAGCTAGGGAGGCACAAGTCTGTACCTTAGTAAAAGCGATTTAATCCTTGCGCCCATTAGATTTAGGCTAAACTCTGAATGCTGTTAGTTAAATTTAGCAAAAAACTCTTTGATCTCTTTGGAATGACTTTCTACCAGTTCAACTATTTCCATATGTTCTTCTGCAGTTGGTTCGCGTTTATGGACAATTTGAAATGCACTTAAAGCAGAACCGACCATTTCACCTACAAAAAAACCACAAAGAAAATCGCCAACATTTTGACAATCCCATAATTGGCCTACTCTGGGTGATGCGCCAACACTCTTGTATAATTCCAGTGTCTGTTCAATAAGGGATAATGTTTGTTTTGAAAATTCAGGATCAAGGGTCATATGAGATGATCAAAAATTAAAAAATATTATTTGTCTATTCCTTTTTTCTTTTCATAGACATATACCCCGTCTAAGAAAACTCTGTGATCTTTATCTTTTACTTTGCTGTGTAATTCTATATTTGCTGCAGTTTGTGTGATGTCATTCCACACTTCTCCTGTTAAAATTACATCTTCACCTTTTGGAATTACTTTGGTGTTTCCCATGATTCTTGTAGTTCTTGCTGATCTTTCGCCCTGAAAATTTTCAATTAAAACAATTTTGTCTTGAACCTTAACAGTAATTGGAAAGTGTGCATATACTATTTTCATTTTAATTGTATATCCTATAACTAGACCTTCACAAATATTTCTGATAATTGATCTTGCAGTATGTAATATTGAATAATCTCTTTTTCTATATCCTTGTGATTTGATTATTATCTTTCCATCTTTGATTTCAATGTTTACTGGTATTTTTCTGAAATTTTTGTATGTTTTACCTAGTGGGCCTTGAAAATGCAACATGTGTTTCTTTAATGTGACATTGACTCCTTTAGGAATTTCTACTATCTCTTGGAATTTTTCGATTTGCTCAGTAGACATATCCTATCAAAAATCCTCCCAATCCTTTGTTTACAGCTTCATGATGTGACATAACACCTTTGTTTGTTGTTACCAGTAGCATTCCTCTGTTATATGCTGGAAGATACTGTTGTTCCCAATCATTATACTCGTCATTTTTTACTTTGAATCTTGGTGAAATTGCGCCACATTTTGTAATTTTTGCTAATAGTTTTATTTTGAATTTTCCACCTCTGTTATCATCTATATGTTCAAACTCTCCAATGTATCCATCCTTTTGAAGTGTTTTTAGAACTTCGACGCCTAATTTTGAAGTTGGAAGAATAATACAATCGCTTTTTCTTCTGGCTTCATTATTGTATAATGTGACAAATAGATTTGCTAAAACATTCTGTGCTGGCATTATAATCACATATTTTTCCTAAACCCTAAAGATGTTGCTACTTCTCTGAAACATCGTCTACAAAGCATCAGATCATATTTTTGAATTACAGCTGTATAGTCCCCGCATCGTTTACACCATTTAGAACCTCTACCAAAATCATGTTTCTTTCTTCCTGTAGCTTCGTATGATCTATCTTTTGCCATTATACTATCGTCACTCCAAACTCCTTAACTAGATAATCCTTTGCTTCATCATTTTTTATTACATGTGCTTTTCCAACACTTGCTTTATGTTTACTTCTTTTTCTAATTCCATATCCCGGTCTAGTTAGTGCTACTGAAATTCCAAGACCTAAGATTCCAACTTGTGGATCGTACTTTACACCTGGAATGTCGATGTGTTCTTTAATTCCAAATGAAAAATTTCCAAAATTGTCAAAAGATTTTCCGTTGAGCTGATGTCCCTTTGATTCAAGTAATCGTTTAAGTAATTCACGTGCATCTTTTCCTCTTATTGTAACTGCAACTCCTATTGGTTCTCCTTGTCTTACTCCCCACTCTCTTTGTGTTTCTTTTGCATTACGTGCTGATGATTTTTTACCCGAAATATGATCTAGTGCTTTTTTTGCTACTAGTATTATATCTCCAGATTTTCCTAGTCCCATATTTAGGACAACTTTTTCTAAAGATATTTTTTTCATTGGAGTTTGTGTTATTTGGGACATATGATCACTTTATTTGAATTACAGGTTCCTTTTTTCCTATTACCATTATAATGTCTGTTGGAATTTCAATTTTTCTTTCTCCTAAAATTAACACTGCGCGTCTAGGTAAGATGAAAGTTCCTTCTTCTATTGATTCAATTTTACCTATTTGCCCTGAGTTAACTCCACGAGTTACCAAAACTTGTGAATCCTTTTCTAATTTTATGACTTCGAGAATTTTTTGATCTGGTATTTGTATTAAACATGTATCACCAACGTTTACTTTAGTATCTGATATTGTTGAACGACCATCGTGAAATCCTATTTGCATTTTGCCTTTACTGATAGTTGTTTTACTTGTAACTCGGACTAATTTTTTTGCTTTCTCTGATTCTTTAATTTGTAATGGTTTTAATAATTTTCCTTCCATCGGAACTAGACGATATATTTCTGGAACATTTTCTAACTCTACAACATCCATCAATCCAATTGCATGGTGGAGTGATTTTCTAACAACTCCATCAATTTTGACTTTACCTGTATAGATTGTGGCTTTTGCTTCTCTTAATGTAGTCACAATTTTTAGTATATCTCTGAGAAATATCGCAGTTGGTATAGAATACTCTTTTTTATGTGGCCCTGGTCTGACTGTAATTACAAATCTTTTATCTTTTCTTCCAATTCCCCAAAATTGTGGGGCCATTTGTCTTTTGAGTTTTTTACTTCCAGATATGCTTACCATTATTTTTCAACTTCCTTTTTTTGAGTCTTTGTTACTTTTGTTTCTTTAGTTATGTTTTCTTTCTTTGGTGTTTTTTCTATTACTGCTTTTGGTTTTTCTATGATTACTTTTGGCTTTTCACTTGGTTTTTTTCCTTCTAATTTTGCAATTCTCCATTTGTCTTCTGTGTTTAAACCTGTAACTAGAAGATTTGAGGTATGAATATAGACATCAAATTTATCTCCTTTTGTTTTTTCTTTTTTTACACCTTCTACTGCAACACTGCTTTTCTTTGTTAACACTTTGGATATCTTACCGTCAACTCCTTTGAATTCGCCTCTTACAATTTTTATGCTATCTCCTTCGATAACTCTTACACTTTTTTTACCATATTTTTTACGAAGATCATCTGATAACTGGCTACCTAATTGTTTACTTCTTGTATGGAATGTTGCACGATAAATCAACTTATTGCGCATTTTTGTTGGTTTCATTTTATACCACCATTGATGCCAAGTTAGCTATTCTTGGCCATTTTTCTGAAGCTTCTGCTGCAACTGGTCCTTTGATGTCAGTTCCTTTGACTTCTCCCTCTGGAGTTATCAAAACTGCTGCATTGTCTTCAAAGCACACTCTTACACCGTTTAATCTACGAACTGCATATTTTTGTCTAATTATCACTGCGCCATACACTTGTTTTCTTAATTCAGCTGGGCCTTTTTTTACAACAACATTACAAAAATCTCCAACTGCACCAGCTGCTAATTGTGCATGTCTGGTTTTGTGTCTTTGCACCATTACTATTTCTAAAATTTTTGCACCAGTATTATCTGCACATACTACTCGTGCACCAATAGGAATTGCTCTTGTGACATAAGGACGAAATTCTGCTACTCCTTTTCCTGCTTGTTTTGCCATTATGCTTTAACCTCAACAACAACATATGATACTGATTTTGATATTGGTCTGCATTCTGCAGTTAATACATGATTACCTGTTTCAACATCCATACATTCAGGTACATGAGCATGAATTGTGTTTTTACTTCTTGCGTATCTTTTGAATTTTATATAGTAAATTGGCGATTCTTTTTGTAGGGTAATTGTTTGCTTTGCTTTATTGCTTGTAACTTTACCATCAAATAATTTTCCTCTTATTGATAATTTACCATGGAATGGACAGTGTTCATCAGTGCATTCTCTGCTTGGTGCTTTTACTTTCAATCCAATGTTTAGTGTCATGCTTTTCCTCCTATTCTATCAAATGATCTTTTTGCAATTTTTGAACCGTCTAAAATTACATCTTTGTTATCTACTGAGAACTTCCAACTATTATTTGATTTTGCAATCATTTTAGTTCCATTTGCGGTGTTTATGATGATCATTGATTTTGTTTCGTCTGTTATCGTTCCATTTAATCCTATGATTTGTGAATTTGATGACTCTACAATCTCCGTGCGTAATCCAATTAATTCATGTGATGTGATGTTTTCTGCTGTAATCATTTTGTTTTCGTCTCGTTTAATCTGGTCATCATTCTTGCAATATCATGTCTGAGTGGTTTTAGCTTTCCACTTTCTTTTCTTAATGTGCCTTTTGAACCATCTACTCTTAATTTTGCAAGTTCACTTCGTGTTTCTTGAATTTTACTTTTGAGATCTTTTTCATTTAATTCTCTTATTGTTTTCATAGTTAATCGGGTCATTACAGTAATTTAGCCTCCTCTTCTTCTAGTGTTTCAAGTTCTTTCATTTTTTCTTCTTCTATCGCAATTTGTTCAGATTCTGTTCTTGCTTTACGTTCTACCTCTGTTTCATCTCTCATCTTTCCACTGTCTGTATCTTTGACTTGCTTTGCTTTCTTTGGTTTTTGAGTTTTTAATTCAAATTCTGGAATATTTTTTTCATTTATTGCAATTCTTATTCTAATTCCAATTAACCCCATGGCAGTTCTTACATGTACAATGTCTTCATCCACAATTACCTCTGCATGATGTCCTGCTCTTGGTAGAATTCCTGCAGTGTGTTTTTCAAATGCAGAACGATCTCCTCGTAATTTTCCTGAAATTGTTATTTGAACACCCATTGCACCGTTTTCCATGATTTGTTTTAATGTCCACATTGTAGCTCTTCTAAATGCTGTACCACGTTCTAAGTGGGATGCCATTCTATTACACATTACACTTGGTGAAAGTTCTGGCTTGGCAATTTCTTCTACTGCTATCTGTGGATTTTTTAATTTAAAATCTGTTGCAAGTTTCTCTGTCAGTTCTCTAATTCCAGAACCTTTTCTTCCAATGACTATGCCTGGTCGTGTTACATGAAGTACAACTCTTGTTCCCATTGGTGTTTTTGAAATCTCTGCATGTGAAAATCCTGCATCTTTGATTGCAACTCTTAGATAATCTTTGAGAAGCATCATGTTGTAATTATCTTTGATTACATTTTTTACTGCTGACATGTTATATCTCCTGTGCCACCAATTCTACATGTGTCAGCACATTATTTTTTGGAGTGGCTCTTCCCATTGCTCTTGGAATAAATCTTTTCACAATAGTTCCTTTGTGAACTGTGGCATTTACAATTCTTAATCTATCTAAATCCATTCCTTTGTATTCTGCATTTGATTCCAAGTTGTCCAACACCTTGATGAATTCTTTAACTGTTTTTTGTGGATATCGTCCTGACATCATTCCAGGATCTGATCTGTGTCCAACTTGATTATTGAATCTTCTAAATGCAATTGCTCTTTCTTTGTTGATTACTGCTTGCAAGTAATCACGTGCTTTTTCAATCGAAAGTCCTTTTATTGCAACAGCTACTTCACGAGCATGTTTGTGTGAGATGTCTTTTTCTCTTAGTGAAGAACGAACATGCTTTGTTGCGTCAAAATTTTGAAATGCGTATTTGAATCTGCCCATATCAATCACTTTAGTGGTACATAGAGACTGGATCTTGATGCTCCAACGCCTGGTGCACCATGTGAGACTCTTTTGTTTGTAATTACATATTCTCCCAGATAATGTCCAATCATTTCAGTCTTTATTAGAACTGGAGTGAATTCCTTTCCTGAGAAAACATTGACTGCAACGCCTACCATGTATGGTAGAACAATTAAATCTCTAGAATGAGTTTTGATGGGATTCTTTAGTTTTCCTGCTTTTGCAGATTTTATCTCTTCAATCAACTTTCTCTTATCGTCTGTAATTCCTCTGGTAAGTGATCGTCTTTGTCTTGAATTAAATATTTTGAATAATTTCTCTAACGACATGTTGTCCAGCTCTTCTTTTTGCAATCCACGATATAGAAATTCTTTGACCATCTTATTTCTCCTCTGTTAGTACTGATGAAGTTTTATTGTCCATATTATAGCATTCCTATCTTTGTGGCTAAATCTCTGGCTTTTTCTGTAGTTTCAAATTGGACAAATGCTTTCTTTCCGTAAATTGTTCTTGCTGTATTTACATTGGTAACTTTTTGATTGTACAATGTAACTACTGCTTCTATTATCTGTGGTTTACTTGCTGATCTATCTACAATAAAACAAATTTTACTTTCATTTTCAATCATGGCAAATGTTTTTTCAGTGATATATGGTTTCAAAATGATTTTACTTGCTTGTTCTACATTCATCTTGTTTTCACCATTAACTCTAGATGTGTTGATTTTATTTTTGCAATTTCTTCTATTGCTGCTTTTGAATACACTGTTAATCTGATAGGATCAGAACCAGGTGCTAGATCTAACACACTCAAGTCTTTAACTGCTCTTGCTTCTACCCCTGGTAGTGCTCCACATGCTTTGCTTAATTTTGATGAATCTTTTATAACAAACAATACGCTCTTGCCCACTTTTTTACTTCTTCCTCTAAGTGAAGCTTTTCCTGTACGTGGTTTTCTCGCTTGTAATCTTTCGACATCTTTCATTAGTTTTAGATCATCTAGTATTTTGGAAATTTGACTTGCTTTTGAAATAGATTCTATGTCATTTGATACTATGATTGGAAATGATTCTATGCCTTCTACTTTATGACCTCTTGACTGTACCAAATCTTTTGATGCAGTTGCAGCAATTGCAGAACACAGTGCCAGTTTGTTTTCTTTTTTATTTAATTTCTTGAAAATTACCCTGTCTACATTTGGAGGATGAGCTTGTCTTCCGCCTCTTACTGATGCAACACCACCTGCTTGACCCTGTCTTCCACCACCACCACCTTTCATTTTTGCAATACGTGCTGTATGCTGTCCTGTTGGTGGATCATTTGATCTTGCTACAACATCCATACCTGCGGTTGGATGTCTTCCTTGTCTTTGGAATTTATGAGAAGTTAGATTTGTGAATGCTTTATGAATTAATTCTGCTCTAAATGGAGTTGAAAATATTAATGGTAATTCCACTTCACCATCTTTAGTACCTGTTATTGTTAATGCGGTTGTTTTCATCATATTACTACCTCTAAAACATTTGGCTTGGTGATTTTTACTGGTGCGTTTCTAATTTGACTTCTTAGTTTGATTAATCTTCTGTATGTCCCTGGTACTGAACCTTTTAGAATGATGAAATCTCCTTTTACTAAACCAAAATGTTTGTATCCACCAGCTGGGTTTATTTTCATTTGATTATTTTCTGTATTGCCCATTACCATGATTCTTTTATCGTATTCTGTTCTTTGATGGAATCCCATCTGACCTGCTCTTGGAACTGAATACATTACGTTTGATGGTGAAATTGGACCTAATGATGCAACTTCTCTCACTGTCTTTCTTGATTTGTGTTGTTTTTTCTTGACTCCGAATCTTTGTATGACTCCTTGCCAACCCTTACCTTTTGTAATTGCTGCAACATCTATAGTTGCACCTATTTCAAAAATCTGATCAATTTTAATTTCTTTTCCTAATAATTCTTTAACATGTGCGAATTGTTTTTTTACATCTCCACCACTAACTAACGCTTCAAAAATGTATGGCTTTTTCTGTTCTAATCCTGCAGCACGTGGTGATACTGCAACTATTGCAAAAATTTCTTTAACTCTGCCAAGTATTTTTTCTGCATTTTCAACTGCCCCTTCTTTATTTTTTAAATTAATTTCTTTTGAGATACTTTTTGGAAATTCATTTGCATATACATCAAATTCTGCATGTAATCCATAATGATCTTTTGAATAACCTCTAATTCCTAATATTGAAACTGGTGGAGTAACTAAAACTGTTCCAAGACTTACAAGTTGTTTTCCTGCGTTTGGAGTCTTTTCACGATCATCTATAGTCACTATTTGGACACATCCTGCTTTGAAACCACAATGTGCTAAAATTTTTGGCTCATCTGAATCGTTTTTTGGCCATGTTCTGATTCTTGCTTCCATGCTTTTGGCACGTCCTCTTGGATAGTATGCAGCACTGCCTCTACGTGGTTGCTCGTATTTTCTATGACCCATGGATAAATCGAAATCGTCTTCAACCGTCTAATAAACCATGTGAGATATCGTTAACCCGTTAAAATTTCTGGGTTAACGAACTATTTTAATTATAATCATGGACCTATCCAATTATTCACAAAATTCCAAATAGTTATTCCGCCAATGATTATTCCTACTACTCCCAACCCAATTGCTAAAATTAAGAAATTTCTTTTTTCAGCCATGTTTTTGTTTTAATTTATTTTGTATGCGTTAATTATTGATAATGTTCCTAGAAGTGCTTCATCTAAACGGACTGTTTCAGTTGCTTGATTTGGAAAAAAGTTTAATATTTTAGCATTTTGAATATTTTTCATTTTCCCACCAAGTATTTCATGTACTCCTTTTTCGGGTGAACCAAAAACTACTAAAATTGGAATGTCTGAACTTAGATATTTTGCCAATTGTTCTTTTGTGGCAGTCCTTCCTTTCTTTGATGTGATGATTGTATTTCCTTGCCATTCAGTTAATAATGAAAACAGACTAGCTCTTTCTTTTACTGCAAATCCCCAATATGCTGGAGCTTCACTTCTTTGAATTTCTTTAACTGAAAAATCAGGATATCCTGTTTTAAATTGAACAGTTACTCTTTTACCTACATTTTCTTTTCCAAAAAATGGTATGAACTCATTAATTCCAACATCTACGAATCGTTTACCTTTGATGCTTACTACAACCCCTTCTCTTACATCTCCTGTGTTTATTTTTTTAGGATTTGCTGGAGTTGAGTGACTAGGAATTTTTAATGGCAGTAAAACACCTGCAAACTTTAATTCATTCATTTTTGGAAAAAGCCTTCTTCGTAAAAATTGAGGTGTTTCTAAATATTTTAAAATGGTTACAAGTAAATTTCCGTCTTCTTTGTAGTTTCCTTCTTGATAAACATAAATTGTATCTATTTTAAAAATTGCACATGCTCGAGCGAGAACAGATATTTTTCTAGTTTTGTCAAGTTTTAAGGATTCATCAGACAGTGCTGATTCTGGAATTGCGATAGATATTTTCAAAGTAATTCAATCACACATGCTGTAATATGTTATTTCTTTTCGTGAGGATATTTTTCTTTAGCAGTTTTTGCATATTTTGCTATTTGGTCATCTGATACTAGTTCAAATAAACCTGTTTTTGATTTGATTTGTGCCATTCTGATGTGACTTGTTCCTTCTTTATCATCACTTGATAGATAAATCCCTGCAGATGCTAATACTGATGCCTCCTCTAAAGATAATTCTTTTTTGTATGTTTTCTCTAGAAAATCAGTTACTTGATCTGAACCTGAACCAATTGCAATTGCATCATATGAGATGTAAGTTCCACTTGGATCTGTTAGGTAAAGCTGAGCATTATTGTTAACAACTCCGCCTAAAATCAATGCAACTCCAAAAGGTCTTACTCCTGCATACTGGGTAAACTGCTGACATTGATCAGCTAAATGTTTTGCAATTGTTTCAACTTCTACGGCTTCATCATAAATCATCTTGTTACTTTGGGAAAAGAATCTCGCATTATCTACTTGGCTTCTTGCATCTGGAATGTATCCTGCTGCAGCTACTCCTACATGATCATCGATTTGAAATAGTTTTTGAGCTACATCTGTTATCTGCAATTTTCTTGGTTTTTCTTCTACTGCAATTACAATACCTTCTTTAGTTTTGACTCCCACTGCAATTGTTCCTCTTCTTACAGTTTCAATGGCATATTCTACTTGGTATAGTCTACCATCTGGTGAAAATACAGTGATTGCTCTGTCATAACCTTGTTGTGCAGGAAGCATTTGATTTCAATGCTTTGAAAGTTTAATTAAAGCGTTACTTGCCTTTATTGAAATTTACACATGATGAGAGATTAGGCTCAATTTTGTTCAAAATCAAAGAAAGTTTAATTTGATATGGTTATCTATATTGCCATGGAATTTGAAATTCGATTTTCTGGTCATGAAAATATCCGATCAAATCATCAGAAAACAATTGAAATCACAAAAGAGTCTCATCTTACTCCCAGCGGTGATTGTATTATTGGAGTAAATGCCTCTGCAAGCTGTGCTGATTTACCACCTTTATTAAAAAAAAAATTACAAAACCCCAATTCAAAAGTGATATTTTCAATCAAAGTAGATAAACATGAATTTAATGTTGAGGGCAGAGGTCATGAAAATCTTACTCTTACTCATCTGGAAGATATCGTAATTAGAAAAAGTGACTTTGTATGTCCTAGAACATTGGCTGTGAAATGCGATAAATCATCTGATCTTATCCCAAGAGAGATGATCTTATTGCTACAAAATCCAAAAACCCACGGAACGTTTACCATCATAATTGATTAAATCTATGGCGATTTTATATGGCCATGTTTAATACGCCATATGGGTTTAAAGACAAAAATTTTCATTCTAATCCCATTGATAGTATTCGGTGTACTAATTTTTGGAGTCGCAATGTATCTGGAAATTTGTAAAAATTCCAGCTTGGCAATCATTGACTGCTAATATCTTTCAATAGTAATTCCTTTTCATTTATTTCCTGTTTTGGTTAAATCTGATCCAGCGAGAATTTCTTAAACTATTAGTTCCAACGAATATTATGCAAAAACCTGTAATTGAGTTGCCAATATCGCAACAACCTACTGAAGTTGAACTGAAAAAATTACGAGAATATTTTAAAGAAATGCCAATTAATGATATACTATCTGGTCTGAAATTTGCCAAAAATCGATGGTCTGCAAAAGACGCTGGAACACTAAAAGTTGGAAGGAAAAGCCTCATTCAAAAGGAAGTTCACTCTGTTACATCAGAACAAGCTCAATGGAGATTAAAAAATTGGAAAATGATGATTGCCAATTACCGTCGTAGAGGATACAGTTATCCTACAATATCTAGAATTAAAAAAATTTTAATTCAAAAAAGTAAAAAGAAAATAAAATAACACTCGATTCTAATTAATCAGATCAAAACATCTGATGTTCTTCTCTGAATAATCTCGTTTTTTAGATTGTCTGGAATATCTGGTATTGATGACTTTGTTTGTCCTGCAATTACTGAATGTGCTTCTTCAAGAATTGCTAGTGTGTCTGAATTGGTAACACTTCCTGTACTCATCAAGTTACTTCCTTCCATTGAAGAGCCCATCATTACATCGCCTAATATTTGTGATAAATCTTGCATAGATGATGTTGATTCTCCCATTATTCCACTAAGTGATGGACTCAATCCCTTGATTATTGACATGCATGGACTAAGTGTCACTACAACATCTCCAAGTTCAGATACTGTATTGAGTCTTAATTGAATTTGCTCCATTGCTAGTTTTGCTCCGCTTACCATGTTTTTCATCTTTCTGACCTGAACAAGTTCGGTTGCATATGCTTGAGCATATGCATTATTGTGTGATTTTTGAGCATTAACCACCTTCACAAAAATACCATCATGCTTACTTTGTAATTTTTCTGTAATTCCTTCTAATTTACTAATTTGAAATTGTAATTTTCTTTGTGCCTCTTCGATTCTTGTTTTTAATGGAATGTCTGGCTTTACTCGACTCATTACTCTTTGAGAAATACTTTCCCCTTCTGTTTTATTCCATGAGTTACTTATCAAATCTTTATTTCCTCATTAGTGATGTGAAATTTTGTTTTAAATGAATTTGTCACTAATGTATGTGTAACCACAGTAACACAGGGGGTTAGTTACATGTCAATCGAAGGTAAACACAAGTGTCTGAAATCAATGATCGTTGATAATGATTTTCAGTATGTGAGATGAATATTTTTTATTGGTTACTATGCTGTCTGATTCCATACCTTGGTTTCTAAATTAACACCATTTTTAGAATCTTAATGCAAGGACATTTGTTTTTATCTAGGATGGAATCATTTATGGTATGAATAAGCGATTTGTTATTGTGATTATTGTTTTAGGCATCATTGTTACACTTGCTGTTTTAATTGGATCCCCAGCTATTGGTGGCTTTGATAAATTCAGGTAATAACACTTTTTTACCAATTTTAATATTGAAATCAAAAATTGACACCTTAAATTATTATTGATGTGCATAAACAATTTTCTTATTGAAACGGGTAATTGTAGTTGATGATGATGAAGATAGTCGTGACGCTCTATCTGATATTCTTGAATTCAAAGGGATTGAGGTTGTTGCAAAGGCAATAGATGGATATGATGCAGTGCAGAAATTTTCTAAATACCTACCCGATGTAGTATTGATGGATATGATGATGCCACGATATGATGGATTTTATGGATTACAAAACATCAAAAATATTGATCCAAATGCCAAAATAATAATAATCACTGCTGATCAAACTGAGGAAACACGTACAAAACTAAAAAAAATGAAACATGACCTAATTCTTCTTAAACCAATTAATGTTGAAAATCTAGTTAAAATGATTAATGAGTAGCTTTTTTTGGTAATATTATTGTAAATGTAGTTGGATTATTTTTCACTGTTATTTTCCCATCATGTTGTTCTATGATGTTTTTACAGCTTACTAATCCTAATCCTGTTCCAATTTGTTTTGTTGTGTATAGTGGTTCAAAAATCATATTCATGTCATCTTCTTTGATTCCTTCCCCTGAATCTATTATTTCTATAATTACTTGTTCTCCGATATCTTGAATCTTTATCTCTATGCTACCTGAATTATCACCTATTGCTTCAATCGCATTTCTTATTATGTTTGAGAAAACTATTTCTAATTTACCTTCATCAGCAAAAATAGTTGCATCATTTTCTTTTACTGTGATCTCGATTCTTGTTGGTATTGAAATCCATCCAACCACATTTTTAATGCATGTGGATAATGTTACTTTATTTTTTTCAATTGGTGTTTGTTTGACATAATTAAGAACATCCTCAATTTGATTAGTCATCCGTATTATTGCTTTGTTAATTCGTTGCATGACTTCCTTATCTTGTGTTGAAAATTTATCATTATTTCGCAACATTGTAATATCTACTGAACTTTTGATTACGCTTAACGGATTTCGTAAATCATGAGATAATCTTGCAGCAAGCTCACCAATGGCTGATAATCTTTCTGTTTTGATCAATTCATCTGATAATTCTTTGATTTTTATGGATTTGATCTCAACAGCATTGTTTAGTAATACTATGATGCTGGAAAAAACCACAAGTAATGTCAGTAAAATTAATGAAAAAAATAACATAAAATTACTATCTGTATTCAAATTCCAAAAATAGTTCAATGCAATAATAATGATAATTGTTGTAGATACGATGAAACCTAGCACAATGTTTATTCCATATTTTTCTAATTTTGCTGTTTGATCTTTTTTATCATTGTTTTGTTTTGTATTGTATTTAGTTTTTTTAGAACTATAAATTAAATTGTATATTGAAAAAGACCATATCACATAACTGGTTAACCATAAAATATCCACTGGATTGCCGTCATAGTACAGATCATTAATTACTAGAAATAAAAATAGATCATCCCCGATAATAAAAATTATAATTCCAATCAAGATCATTATCCAAAATAAATTTTTCTTTATTTTGAGTGAAACAAAAATTGCAATTATCGCGGGAACTAATAATACTGCATCTACTATTGGATAAATAATCGCAATTGCTATTTCTAACACTGTTACTTTCGAATTTGCTTCAAATGTGACGATCAGTATTGGAATTAAAATTAGTATAGATATCAGACTAGCGAAAATCACATATGTTTTCTTAATTTTATTTTGTAGTGGTTGTAAAAATATAATCAAAGAAATACACATAAAAATTGGTGCTGCAATATAGAAAAAATCTGCAATAGATGGATATGGATCAATTTCTAAAACATGTTTAAATAAATTCCAAGTTATCTCAGCTGCAAACCATGAAATAAAAGAAACAGATAAAAATAAAAGAGAATTTTTTGAAATAGTTTCTATTTTATCTGTTCTTGTTAGTGCCCACATTGATAAAATTATGAGTATACCTGGGATTATGGTGTACATGGGTAATGAAATATAATCTGAAAAATAATTCATACTTGTTATGTGATTTATTATGTATAATATCACAAGAATAGAAATTATAGAAATAAATGTAATTTTGTTGATTGTGTTGAATCTGTTTGATTCCTCTGCTGTTTTCAACTTGACTATTATTGCCTCTTTTTGAATTTGTTAGGCGTCATGATATAACATTTTGTACGTTTAAAATTGAATCTATATTTTGAATTTTTTAGCAGCTTGCTCAAAAATAGCCAGCGTATCTATTATGTCTTTTCTTGATAGCCATGCAGTAACTGATATTCTTAATCTTGCTTTGTTTTTAGGAACAGTTGGATATCTGATGGGTTGTACAAATATGCCTCTTTCAAAGAGAAATTTCCCAAAACTCATTGCTGTTTTTTCTTTACCAACTACAATTGGAATGATATGTGTTTTTGAATCAATTTGATATCCTATTTGTCTTAATCCTTTAGATAATGTGTTTGTATTATTTTCTAATTTTTTTCGTTGTTTTTCTCTATTTGATTCAAATCGTTTCAATGAATATTCAACTAAAAATGATGGAAGTGCTGAAGTGTAGATAAAAGATTTTGATTTGTTTATACACAAGTCTATCACATTATTCTGCGATGAAACATACCCTCCAAATGATCCTAAGCCTTTACTAAGACTACTAATATACAAATCAATTTTTTTTGTGACATTAAAGTAATTTGGAGTGCCTTTTCCATCTACTCCAACAACAAAATCTCCATGTGCATCATCAAGTATTGTAATTGCTTTTGATTTTTCTACAATCTCTGTAATTTCTTTTAGTTTTGAGAAATCACCATCCATACTAAACACTCCTTCAGTAATGACGAATTTGTTTTTGCCTTTTTGTTTGAGTTTTTTATTTAAATCATCCATATCGTTATGTTTATAAATTAAGATTTTTGCTTCTGAAAGCTTGCATGATTCAATTATACTTGCATGATTTAATTCATCACTTAAAATTAAATCTCCTTTTTTTGCAATTGTCGTAATTGACCCTAAATTTGCCATATATCCTGTAGGGTAAATTAAACTACTTTGCTGTGATTTATGTTTTGCAAGTTTGTTTTCTAATATTTTATATGATTCATCATTACCTGAAATCAGTCTTGAGCTTGATTGCATTTGTTTTATTTTTATTTTCGTGACAGGCATTCCTAAATAATCATTTGAACAAAGGTTTAGTAGTTTTTTTCCATTGATTGTGATATGTGCTTGATTGGATTTCCCATATCTTAATTTTCTATAAAGATTATTTTGTTTTATTTGTTCTAATTCCAAATCAACAAATCTTAATTTATGATTCAAGACAACCTGTTTTGAATTGAAATTAGTCATGTGTAAATTCTTTTCTTATTTTTAATTAATGTCTTATATTTTACATTGATATTGTAATACTTGCAAGAAACATGAGTAAATAACAAGGCTCAGTCTTTACGGCAAATCTTAAATCTTCATAACATCTAACATAACAGATTTGGATAACAGCGTAGAAAGGATGTTGGAAGATCAAAGAAACATCGTGGATTTGGATTTATCTATAAAGAAATTAAAATTTCAAAGAAAAAATAACCCGCACAATGCTCTAGATTCAAATACAAATGTAGAAAGGATGTTGGAAGATCAAAGAAACATCGTGGATTTGGATTTATCTATAAAGAAATTAAAATTTCAAAGAAAAAATAACCCGCACAATGCTCTAGATTCAAATACAAATGTAGAAAGGATGTTGGAAGATCAAAGAAACATCGTGGATTTGGATTTATCTATAAAGAAATTAAAATTTCAAAGAAAGAAAAAACCTCAGATTAAAGTATTTGAACCGTAAATTCAAATTACATTGTAACAAAATTTTACATGATAATTATTTTATAATTGTTAAAAATTAATTAAAGATAGATCATTTATTTTAACCATATTTACAATTTGCTCTTTATCTCCAAAGCATTTTTTATTTTCAAAACAAGTTGAACATACAAGCCATACATGATTATAGCGACTTCCCTTAATTCCCTTGTAGGTTATCTCATACTTTGGAGTGTGTCTGTCTTCACAGACGTTCATTGTACTATCTCCTTTGTTTGTTGTTTTACCTTTAATAGAAAAATATTTGTTAATTGTAACAGACTATTCATTTCAGAGTCTATTTGATAATTACAAGTCATTCTATCCTCTCCATTACTTGATTCATTATCTTCATGACAACGTGTTTTGTCATTTTTAGCAAGTATTTAATTTCAAGATCATTGAGATATTCACGTCCTTGATCATGGGAATTTTTTGCAACATGGCCTACTTCTTGTTCTAAACTGTAAAGCGTCATGATTGTATCATTCAATACAGTGTCTCTCCTCTTTCCCAAGATAGATCAAATAATGAAGTCATCATATCTACAAGAGTTTCAGAATCAGACCACCATGCAAAAGTTTGTCGTGTAGGATGAGTTGCATTTCTCATAAAGATGAGAACTTCTTTTGCATCATTAATCACAAAGCATTTGTTGTCCGAATTAGATGTGACTGTCCTAATTTTTTTCTGATCTAATTCGGAGATAAATTCAGGAGTTTTGCCTATTGGAGAGATGACCATTTGAAGATCAGATGATGATTCCTCAATCCAATCAAACACATCAGAATGGTAAAAGCGTAATACATCTGTGATGCTTCCATATATTTTGAAAGATTCTATACTACTATCCGTCATTTCTTTGATTTTGTTAGTTATTGGACCCATGCCATGTAGTAATTGCATTTTTTCAGATTTTGATTCGTCAGTCTCTACTACAAAAAATGGAATCTCTTTCCACATCTCTGAAAGAGACGCTTCTTTGCCTGCCAAATTATTGATTCTTTGTTGTTCTTGTTTTACTAGGGTTTCAATGGCTTGCTTCATCTCCATTGCAGAATATTTTGTAGGGTGAGCCAGTTCGGCAGTTACTAAACCCAGATTCTGCAGTGAATTTACAAGATGATATGTTTCAGTTCTAGGTAATTGAAGTGCTTTTGATATCTCTGAAGCCGTCTTTGAACCATATTTGCCTAGATAGATAAACACCTTACTTTGGTTGGATGTTAATCCAAAATTAATTAATTCATTTTTAATTCTTTCAAGAGTTAACTTGTGTTTGTATAATTCGGTATCTGAATCATTATCAAATAATGTGATTTGGTTTCATTCATTTCTTATTAACTCCAATAATAAAATTAGTTAAAGGTACAATGGACTTTTCTAATACATGTGTGTTCTTTTTTGGAACATACTTGTCAAAGAGTGATCCATAATTACACAAGTGATTTAAAATTTCTGTCATCAATTTAGCGTGTTGATTATTTTTCATATTGATAAAATTATTTTGTTACTAATTAAGAAATCTCTCATTTCCCAATCATGGGAGTATGATGTTACTTTTTTCATAAAATTTCCCAATCATGGGACATAAGACATTACTTTTTTCATAAAATTTCCCAATCATGGGACATAAGACATTACTTTTTTCATAAAATTTTACATCTGATTGAATTATGCTTTTCATATAGTATATCTAATATGAAAATTATTGTTGTTTTAGGCTTCTAATCCCATCTTCTTTATCATTTTGAAATCTTTCTCAGAGTCGTTTCCGCTCATTGTAAGATAACCTGATGTGATTATACCGTTTGCCCCACTCTGCAATAACTCCTCGCCTGAATCATCAAGGTTTGTTTCTCTCCCACCAGAAATTTTTATCACAGATTCTGGTAAGAGAAATCTGATCACTGAAAACATTCTCACAATCTCCGAGTTTGGTAATTTTATTTGCAATTCCAATGGGGTTCCTGGGATCGGAACAAGTATGTTTATGGTGACTTCTTCAGGATAAAGCGCCGCTAATTCTAATGCTAGTTCCATTCTTTGTTTTCTTGTTTCTCCCAACCCAATAATTCCACCAGTACACAATTCTAATCCCGCATCGCGTGCAATCTGTAATGTTTTTAGTCTGTCGTCATAGGTATGTGTAGTACAAATCTCTGAAAATTTTGATTTTGAAGTTTCCAAATTATGATTATATCTTTTCACATTGAGTTCTTTGAGTTTTTTTGCTTGCTCTGGTGTAAGAAATCCTAGACTGCATTCTACATTGATTCCAACTTTATTGTTAATTTCTCTGATGATGTTGCAAACTTTATCAAAGTCTCTTGGAGATGGTTCTCTCCATGCTGCAACAAGACAATATGACTCTGCCCCTTCATTTTTTGCTTTACTTGCTTTAATCACAACTTCTTCTGCTGTTGGTAATTGATATGTTTCAATTCCAGTGTCAAAAAATGCAGATTGACCACAAAATGAACAATCTTCACTGCATGCATTCTTTTTAATATTGTTTAACTGTTCCACATCTACTTTATTTCCATTGAAATCTCTTGTGATCTGATTTGCAGCCATTGCCAATTCTTTGATATTTTCATCTGATATGTTAAACAGTTTTTCAGCATCATCACTTGATATTCCAATTCCAGAAAATACTTTTTCTTGACATTCTTTAATAAATTCCAACATGTCACTCATGATAGTTTGCATGAAATTACATTAAAAAAGATTAGTGAAATGAAAATCATCTTTTTGTGCGTAATGATTCATACTTTGAAAAATACTGTATACCATATCCTGTAAAATTGATTCAGAAATTGATAATCAAATATGATTAATAATTGATTAACTATACTACTTGATTTTGTGCTGATTTGATGGTATCTATTGTTCTATTTAGTAGTAAATCTAATTCTTTTTCAGATATTGCCAATGGTGGTACAAGCATGACAATATTTCCTAATGTACGAAGGTAAATTCCATGTTTTTTTCCTTCTTCAAAGAAAATTTTGTTTATTGATTTTTTAGGATTAATTGGTGCCTTGCTTTTTTATCTTTAACTAGTTCTATTCCCATAAGCATTCCCTTATGTCTAATGTCTCCAACTATTTCTATTTTTGATATTTTATCATAATATTCTTCAAAAACTTTTGATGTATTTTGAATTTTTTTGATCAGATTATTTTTTTGATATAATTTTAGATTTTCATTTGCAACTGCAGCAGATAATGGATTACCCGTAAATGTATGCCCATGAAAGAGATGCTTCCAATCATTAAATTCACCTAGAAATGAGTCATAGATTTTTTTGTTTGCCAATGTTGCAGCCATTGTAAGATATCCACCAGTTAACATTTTTCCATATGCTACAATATCTGGAATACTTTTTTGTTCTGTATACTGTATCATTGAACCTAAACGTCCAAACCCTGTTGCTATCTCATCTAATACTAGTAGCACATTATATTTTTTACATAATTTACTTATTTTTCTTTGAAATTCTTTTGGAAATATTATGACTCCACCTGCAACTTGTGCACCACTCTCCATGACAAATGCCGCAATTTTATCGTCTTTGGAAAATTGTTTTTCAATATTATCTATGCAAAAACTCTGATAATCCAAATAACTATATCCATTTGGAATTCTATACTTGTTTGGTACTGGAATCTGTATTGTTGGAAATAACTGTTTTTTGAATTTACCAAAAAATTCTGGAACGTAGCCTACAGCCATTGCACCAAATGTATCTCCATGATACCCGTTTTCTAACGTTGCAATCTTTGTTTTCTTTTTCTCACCAATGTTACTCCAATATTGCAATGCCATCTTGAATGCAATTTCCATTGCAGAAGACCCATTATCGGAATAAAACACTCTGTGCATTCCAGGTGAGATTTTCACCAAACTCTCTGCCAGTTTTTCAGCTGGCTCATTTGTTAAATTAAACATGGGTGAATGTTGGAGTTTCTTGCTTTGTTTTGTAATTGCATTAACTAATTCAGGCTTGGAATGACCCCATACATTACACCACATTGATGCAACTCCGTCCAAAAGACTATTCCCATTAGAATCTGTGAGCCACATTCCTTTGGCCTTGATAATTTCATTAAATGAATTCCATTCACGCATCTGCGTATTTGGATGCCAAACAAAACTCTTCTTTTTCAAACGATCTCTGTAATGCTTTGAGCCTGTTTGATTTTGAGTCTTTCCATGAAAAATCATGAAATAAGTCAGTTCTTATAGTAAGAAAAATAACCGAAATTGGTCTTATTTATGGTTTTAGAAACTGTCAATGCAGGTACTATTTGTGGACGTTGTGGAAAAAATGGCATGCTAACTGATAATGTAACCGGAGAAAGATTTTGCGGAAAATGTGGCTATGTTATCTCTGAAACACTGCAAGACTCTGGACCTGAATGGAGATCATTTTCAAAAGAAGGCGGTGCAGATCCTACTAGAACCGGTGCTCCAACATCACTTACAATTCACGACCGCGGACTTGCTACAATCATTAATCCGATAAATAGAGACTCGTCTGGAAAACCACTTACATCTGCTATGAAAAGCACCATTGAAAGACTAAGAACATGGGATAGCAGAAGTAAAGTGCATGCATCTGCAGATAGAAATCTTAGACAAGCATTAAGTGAATTAACTCGACTAAAAGACAAACTTTCACTTTCTGATGCAGTAATTGAAAAAGCAGCTTACATTTACCGAAAGGCATTAGAGAAAGGTTTGGTTCGAGGACGTTCAATTTCAGCATTAATTGCATCTGCCCTTTATGCTGCATGTAGAGATACTGAAACCCCTAGAACCCTAAAAGATGTTTCAGATGCAGGTAATATTAAGAAAAAAGATATTGCAAGATGTTATCGATTATTACATAGAGAATTAGAGCTAAAAATGCCAGTTGTTGATCCAATTCAATGTGTTGCCCGAATTGCAAGCAAGCTTGGAATTACAGAAAAAACAAAACGCTATGCAGTTAAAGTGCTCAAAGTAGCTCAAGAACATGAAGAATCAGCTGGTAAGGATCCAATGGGCCTTGCAGCAGCAGCCTTGTACTTGTCATGTGTAAAAAATTGTGAAAATATGACTCAACGTGATATTGCTGAAGCCGCAAGTGTAACTGAGGTTACAATAAGAAATAGATACAAGGGTTTAAGATTAGATCAAGATGCCGATTTGTAGGTTGGAGAAATAACCATATGACACAAACCAGACCTTTAATTGCAATAGTGAATGTTGTGGCTTCTGCAACAATAGACCAAAGATTAGATCTTGTAGATATAACTAAAAAATTTCCAGACGTAGAGTATCATCCAGAACAATTTCCAGGAGCTGTTTTCAGACTTAAAAATCCAAAAACTGCTACTTTGCTTTTTAGCTCAGGAAAGATGGTATGCACCGGTGCCAAATCCCAAGAATTGGCAGAGACTGCAGTAGCTAAAGTAGTAGAGATGCTGAGAAAGGGTAAAATCAAAATTAAAAATGATGCTGTAGTTACAATACAAAATATTGTCTCATCAATTAATCTTGGAGGTAGAGTTAATTTGGAACAAGCTGCTAGAACTCTTCCTAGAAGCATGTATGAACCAGAACAGTTTCCGGGGCTAATTCATAGAATGCTAGATCCTAAAACTGTAATTCTAATTTTTGCATCAGGTAAATTAGTTTGTGTTGGTGCTAAACTTGAAAAAGACATTCATCGTTCTGTTCATCAAATTCACAGTATGCTTGAAGAAAAAAATTTAATGGCTTATGAATAATATTATGAATCCATAAAAAGAGACATGTCAATACGCTGTAAAGTCTGTAATGCTTCAAAGATTACAAATGCTGATCAATTAAATACCAACGTTAATTGGGAATGTTCATCTTGTGGCAACATCCTTGATGCTAACGGCCATGTTGTTGCGTCAAATTAACACCTGTGATTTGTTTTAATTTTTATTTCTTTTGTTGAGACATCACAATCTATATTTCTGAATCTTTTTGAACTATGTTTTTTATCGTTTTCTCTAAATTATCAAACTCATGTTCTCCTCCAGAACGTTCTTTTTCTAATTCTGTTACTTGCTCTTTTAATTTTTCAATTTCATTATTCTGAGTTGTTTTTTCCAGTAAATACTGTTTTAATGCTTCAACTGTTATATCTGTAATTGATACACCACTTTTGTTTGAATATTCTAAAAGTTTAGCATATACATCCCAAGGAAACATCAAGCTCATGTGCTTTGATGGTTCTGATGATTTTTCGTTTCTTTGTATTTTTTGTTCATTTGATGTATTGTCATACAACTCTACATTTGGTAAATTTCCCGTACCTGTTTTGTTTCCCCGTATAGTTGGTCTATAGTGAAACTCTTTATTTGCATCATTATCTGAACTTGTATTTCTCATGTATTATTATTGTCACTAGTTGAATATATGGATACACCGTTTTTTCTAATGTTTATTTTATGATATGACAATATTTGAAATATTATTACTTTTGCTTTATAAAATAATTATTGAAATCATTTGTACCGTTTTATGATATTTTTTAGAAAAAAATTATGCTGTAGTATTGGTAATTTTTTTATTATCTCTGGCCTTTTTGCATAAACTACAGTACTCCTCTGATGAATTACGACTAATTGGAGTTAAACAATCATTGCAATATTTCATAATTACTTTACATTAAGCCCAGTATATTAGGAAATCCACTGTATCATCCTAGTGCTAGTTTATCTTTATTTGATCATCGTATTTTCTCTTACCACATGATTCACAAATCCAAAATACACTGTGGCTGTCATTGGCATGCTCTTCTTTTTTTACCATTATCTTGTAACAATCAAAACATATCTCTGTTTTCATTCTTCTGTTGCTTTTACTACCTGTCCCCGTTTATACTCATTATAATATCCAATACAAGCATTAAGTTCTTTTAAGAACCCATTATCTTCGAAATCTCCTTCTTTCAAGTCTTCCCAATATGTGAGAATGTCTTGCTTCAATAATGCCAATGTTTTTTCTTGCATGATTGTTGTTATCTTCTCTAGAATACATACTAATGGATAAGATGATTTTAGTTATATTATCTATATTTTGCAATAACATGCCTGATTAAAATCAACAATTAACTATCGGATGATTGTTGTAATTCTTATATCCCTGGAATGCACATAATCTGAAATTTATATAATTAGACAGGTAAAAGATTGATCAATAAAACACTAATTTTTTTGTAAAAATATGTAGTATTCAATTTTTCAAACCTAATTTTTACGTATGAAACGATCAAACAAAAAAGAGGTTGGAATTTGATTCTTCATTTGATGAGGATTATTGCCAAAATGGATAGGGAAAACTTTGGAATCTTCCAAACTGCCTATATCTTTTTGATGTATGATTCTAGCATGAGTAAAGTAAAGACCCCTACAAGTTGCAGAAATTGTAGAAAATCGTTTAATGCAAAAAATACACTGTTTTGCTCTACGAGTTGTTACAAGTTTTATACAAATGCATTAGAAAGAAATGTAATTACATCACTAGATGATAATGCTGATCAAACTGAAAAGTTAAATGATTTTACAATTTTGAAACCTGATCAAATTAATTGCACTCATGAATATTCCAAAAATGGTACAATGAGTTGTAGAAAATGTGGTCATTCAAGTGTCCTTATCAATTAGATAAAAAAGATTAATTCATACAAATTATTATCTTGAGGATTTGGAAAGTAAAAATGGATTAGAATCCTATCTTTCATAATCTTCATAAGATTGTAAAATCCTAATGAATCATTGTTAAATTCATTATTTATTACAGGAACTGACACCGATGTGGGAAAAACATATGTTGCTGCTGGATTTGCTGTCACTCTTCGAAAGATGGGGATGGATGTGGGAGTGATGAAGCCATTTGCTGCTGGAACTGCCCAAAAAACTGGATTCAAATCAGAAGATGTTGAAATTTTAGCAAATGCTGCACATGTAAATGATCCTGAAATTCTACTAAATCCACAATTTTTCCCAATTGCAGCATCGCCCTATACAGCGTTAAAAAATTTGAAAATAAAACCAGACATTCAACTGATCTTGAATAGCTTTAAAAAATTATCACAACTACATTCAATGATGCTAGTTGAAGGAATGGGCGGTATCATGACTCCTATTCTTCGAGATTACTTTGTAACAAATTTAATCAAAGATATGAAATTGCCGACAATAATTGTTACCCGAACAAAAGTTGGAACTATCAATCACACCATAATGACATGTAAGATGTGTGAAAAATACAAAATTCCAGTTAAGGGCATAGTGATTAATAATTTTGATACTGGTGGCTATCTCATCAAGGAACTAAAACGAGATTTAGAAAATTTGACAAATATGCCCGTATTGGGCTCAATTCCATTCATAGATGATATGAGTGATGCGTCACTTTATCGGATTTTCAAAAAAAATATCAATTTTAAATCACTATTAAACTAATTTTCAAATACGTAATATTTTGAATTTACTTTGACCATGTACATTTACAAATTGTGCAATATCATAAATTATTTTTGAAAATGATGCATTTTTCTTTTCAACTACATATGTTTTGTTTTGTAAATCCGATTTCTTTGTAATTACTAACCAAATATTGTCTTTGATGGGTTGAATTTTTTGCAACTGCTCTAGTTTTTGTTCTATGGTGTTTTTATCAATAGTTTTTAGAATACATATTATCAAAGTTTTTTTTGGATCAATTTCAAGTGTTTTTAAATTTGGTATGACGATATCTAGTGGTATTCCGTCATGTTCTATTTTTCTTTGACTAGATATTAGCGCGTTTGTTAAAATGTAATGTAGCAATCCTGTGGCAAGAATTCCTAAACTCTCTTCTTTTTCACCCATTGAAATTACTCTATCATAACAATTTTCTAAAACATCATCAATTATTTCTGCAAATTTTGACTGTGATGTTAACTCTTGAATCTTTTCTTCTGATTTTTTTATGTAATCAAATAAAAAATCCTTGATTGGGTTTGGCTCTTCTTGCATTAGTTTATTCGTTGAAAATGTATCGTCTTTCACCTCTTGATTCAGTGGTGGTATTGACATCTACTAAGATGAATTCTCTTTTTGTGTGAAGCATTGGTTCTTCTGGTGAGAGTTTGTTTTCATGTAGTATTTCATATTCTTGCAGCGTAAGTTTTCTTCTTGGAGCAAGTTCTGCCTCTAAATTCATATTTTTTACAATTTCTTCGTATTGGGGTTGAATTAGACCACTAAACACCATGGCACTACTTCCACTTCCATATGAGCCAAATCCCACACGTTTTCCATTCAAATCAACTCCCTTTTGATACTCAAATTCAAGACAGCTTCTAAATCCAAGATACAGTGATGCGGTGTATAAATTTCCAATCATCTTTGATGCAATTAATGAACTTGCAAGTTTTGCTTCATACAATTCTTGATACTCTCTTGTCTTTGTAAATAATTTTGTAAATTCATGGTCTTTTGCCATAAATTCTTCATCTCCTAGTACTGATTCAATTGTCCCACGTGGATCCTTTGGTACTGGTTCTGACATGCCAATTTCTTGGATTATTTTTTTCCATCTTGGAAGTTGACGCCATTCATGTCTTACCAGATATGCAAGAGCCTTTTTGCCCATGTTACTGTATGGTAAATGCATGTTAAGATAATCCATATGATCCAGTATTGTCTCACCTGGTTCTAATTTCATTAATCCTGATGACAGAGCTCTTTTCTTGTAGATTTCAAGTGCTTTTCTTACCTGAATCATATACAAAAGATTAGAGTACTGACCGTGTACAATTGGCGTTTCTTTTCCAAAAGGTCTGTAAAAATCATATTCATCTTTAATTGACGTCGCAGTTACTTTGGGATCAAATGCCAATAGTCTTGGTTCATCATTGAGTAGCATTACTACTGCCCCTGCACCTTGTGTCATTTCCCCACTAGTACCCATGTCATATTTTGCAATATCTGATACTACAACTAGTGCATGTTTTCCTTCTGCTTCCCCTGCTCTAATCCAATTAGTATTATCATAAAGTGCATAAGACCCACTAACACAAGCAAATTTTGTCTCTACTCCTCCACAGTGCTCAAAAGCACCTTGACCGTAAACCTGCTCTAGCATTCCAATAACATAAGAATTCATTGCCTTTGATTCATCAAATGAAGATTCTGTTGAGATGTACAATCTTCCAATGTCTTCTGGGGATAGCTTGTTTTTCTGCATAATCTGAAGGCATGCATTTGCTGCAAGACATGCTGGGTCTTGATTAGTATCCACAATTGCCATCTGAGATACTCCTAAACCTTTTTGAAGTTTTTCAGGGTCTAATCCTCTGGCTTTTGCAAAATCTGCCGCATCTATGTACAGCCTTGGTATGTAAATTGCAATGTCATCTATTCCTGCTGCCATCAAGCTTGCCTCCGTCTATACTCATATAAGGATACTGAGCTAATCTCATCTTACTCTTTAGGGAGTTTTTACAATTTTTTATATACTTTTTGCTAACTGATCTATGTTTTTTCTATTTTTCCAACTCTGAATTGAAAATTCTTTCAAAAACATCATATGGCTGAGCTCCCCCGATCTTTGTTACTTTGTTATCTGGACCAATAATAAAAAATGCAGGCGTTCCTGTCAATCCCAAATCCTTTGCATCTTGATTACTATTTGTAATACTTTGTGCATATTTTGAGTCTGCAATACATTTTGAAAATTCATCAGTATTCAGTCCTAAATCTTCTGCAAATTGAAGTAAGTTGTCATATGATGCCCATCCATTATTTTCCCCCGTCCAATGATTATACAATGTATCGTGATATTCCCAAAACTTTCCTTGATCAGATGCACAATGAGCCGCATTTGCAGCAGCAATTGAATCTGCACCAATAATTGTAAAGTCCTTAAAAATCACTTTGACTTTACCTGTTTCTACATAGTTTTTCAAAAGAGAATCTTCTGTATCATGGAAGAACTTGTTGCAGAAAAAACACTGATAATCGCCAAATTCCACCACTGTTATTGGTGCATTAGGATCCCCAAGAATTGGTGAGCCATTTTCCATAAACGTGGCTGCTGTGATTTTTGCAGGACCTACTTCCTGAATTTTAGGTGTTGGGGTTACTGCCAGTTCTGAGTTATCGTTAAATGTACCAAATGCCAAAAATACTGCAATTATTGCAACTGATGCAATTCCTGCACCTATTGCTAATGATAAAGCATGAATCAATGAGAATTGAATTTTTTTGAGACATTTAGTCTTTTGTACAGTATTGTAGTTATGGGGATTGTTGATCCTAATACTCTTAAATTAAAAAATATGTATTATTTTTGATGATTTAAAAATTACAATAAAAGCAGTATTATAAACATCAAAAACTAATTACGATTTAACTATAATCATTATGCTAAAGATTTAATTGTTTTATGAACAATTTTTATGATTCTCATTAAATTGAATGAATTATTGTTATTAGACATGGAATTTTTATTCTACCTTAAATGCAGTGATTACTGATGAGTTCAAAAGACGATGTCCTGATTATTGAGGACAGTCCTGCAATATGCATGCTATTAAAAAATTATCTGGAAAAATTAGGTTATACACAAATTCACACTTGTACTAATGGCGCTACTTCCATTGAAACATTCAAAGAACTTGTGAGTTTAGAAAAACACCCAATAGTTTTGCTTGATTATATGCTTCCGGATATGGATGCACGATCAATTTTAACCCAAATGCTTGAAGTTCAACCAAATGCCCGAGTTGTACTGGAAACTGCTACTGAGAAAGACGATGAAGGAATTAAAGAACTAATTAGGTTAGGTGTGTATCAATATTTAGAAAAACCAATTCGTTTTGAAAATCTTAAATCTATTTTTGAAACTATTGAAAAAGAACAGTCTTTTTTTGAAAAAGAATCTGAACAAATCAAAACATTAAACGATGTTACAAACCAAAATCAAATAAAACTTCATACACATGTTGATTTCCTATTACAATCTGCAAAACAAATTAGTCTTAATTTTATAGAACAGTTAATTGGTTCTTCTGATGAAGCCATAGTTTTACATCTAAATGAACTTGAAAAACAAGGAAAGATCATCTCACTGGGAGATAAAAAAGAAATTGCTTGTAATCAATGTGATTCTGTTAAAACAACTCAAATATTTTATTGCCCTTCTTGTAAAAGCTCTAATTTCAGATTGGGCAAACTTGTGGAACATTATGATTGTGGAAATATTTCAGAAGAATCTACCTATAAAAATGACACATGTCCGAACTGTAACAAGGAGATAAAAGCTCTAGGTGTTGATTATCGATTATTGCAAAATCATTACATTTGTAATAATTGTACGGAATTCTTTCCAGAAATTTCTACATATTATTTATGTCTAAAATGTGAAAATAAATTTAAACTTGAAGAAGGGCGATGGAAAACCAGCAAAAATTTTAAAGTAGTCAATATGTGATTATCTTGTGATTTACTAGATACTCAATACCCCTAACAAAATCTGAATCTGTAATCTGTCCCTTTGCCCACCACCCGGCATTATTCTTTATCCACTGAGGAATGTCTTTGTTTTCTGCATTTTGTGTATTGTTTGCTTTTGGGATTTTCATTATTTCTTTTTGAATTAAATACTGTATTCCTTGTACAAAAGACGCATCGTCAATTTGATCTTCTGCCCACCACCCGGCATTATTCTTTATCCACTGAGGAATTACCACTGTTGTTGAATCCAAATTAATTTTACCGATACTTACAATTTTAATTCCATCTGATTGTAATTTTTGAATCAATGATCCTAACTCAATAATTTGTTCTTTGTTTATCTGATTTGTATAAGTTCCATTTTGAATTATTGAAAATTCTTGTGGATGTGATGTAATTACGGCAAATCCGTATTTTTTAAGTGAATTTATTGTATCTGAATATGTAACATTACTTGGTAATCCTATGAATAGATTTTGCTCAAGACTATATTTTCCGGTAGTTGCAGTTTCAGGAAATTTGTATAGTGTTTCTCCTTTTAATGGAAATGGTGGTGATTCCCCTAACAAAATATTACTACTGAGATGTGTGAATTTATTTTCTATTAGTACCTGTTTTGTATCATCGTTGTATTTGTTTTGTGGAGGTACAAAAATATGAGGTCTTATCCCTACACTATTTTGAATCTCGACTATTGATTGCTTTAACAAATCATCTTGTTCTTGTTTAGAAAAATCAGTATATGGTTTATTTCCAACTCCTTGACTAGCGATTTCCAGTTTGTTTTTGCTTGTTGCATCTTTTATTACATTTGTGATCTTTTGATCATTTCCAAATGAGTCTGTTATTATCCCTACTGTAAGTGGAATGTTTTTGTCTGCAAATGTATTGACATATGCAATCTGTACATCGTTTAACCAATAATCTTGCACATCGTCAAATCGAAATGCTACACAATTACACGATGAAATTGGTCTGTTGTTTTCTACTTTTGTGTCTTTTATTGCATCTGGAATTGTTGGGGGCTCATTTGTTTTTATCATCTTGAACGTATTTTCTTGCCCTGTTATGACCACCTTTTTCTCCTGCCATGAAGCATCAGCAACTCCGTTTTTGAGAATAATCAGAGAATATTCTTTTGATGGAATGCTCGAAAAATATGCTTCTCCTCTACTATTTACTTGAGATTCTTTTATGATGTTTCCCACACTATCTTTGAGTAAAATTGATAAATTCACTTCATGTTTTGTAATTTTCTCAAATTCTGTTTTGTAAAGAGATACTGTAATCAAGTCTTCAACTATTGCTGGAATTGGAACAATAATCTTTTGATCTTTTGTTAACCCTGGAAATAATTTTATTTGTGTTAAAGTTGTTAAATGAATTTCTCCCAAGTATACATCTGCTATATAGTAATCATTATTTTTTGTAGTTGATTGAATCCAATATCTTATTGTATCACCTTGATCATTTGTTTTTCCTAAACGCCATTGAGTTCCATCATTAGATTTTATGGATACTGTTGCGCCTTTAATTGGTGTCTGTCCATCTTTGTAAAAAACATTGAATTGAAGTCCTCCTGATAATGGTATGTTGATATTTGTTTTTTCTTGATCATTCTTTAGGTTTACATATCCTACATCCCCATACATTCCATTTGCATAAACTTCGATTTTATATCGATGATCTTTTGGCAATGAGATAAACTCTGGATTATTCTCCATCTCTTTTTTCATAATTGGCACATTATTGTAATCTTGGTAAATTACAAGGGTCATTCCGTAAAAATCTGCAATGTCCCCATTCGTATATTTTACTTCAACCTGAACTGTTCTTGATTCTTGTGAATAAACAGAATTGACTGGAATTATTAATGATACTACTAAAATGATCATTCCAATTTTGACAATGTTGGCATTTTTCATATTCCTATTCTCTTTGCACTTGTCCAAGTTGCTTTTTTCTTTGTAATTTGTTCTATAATTGCTTTAAGTAGCAAAAAGTCTACTAATTGTTTGAATCCAAAAATTAAGAATCCTGCATGCCATAACAGTTTTGGATCTTCATTATCGATTCTAATTGCTAAGGCAGACATAAGATAATGTACCACTGTAAAAATTGCCATAACTTGCAATACATACCATCCATCACCTTGAATGACTCCCACTATGGCGTTAATGGTTGCTACAAAACCAATAATTGGAGTTACCAGCATGCCTAACATCAAATATGGAAAAGATAATCTTTGTAAATGTCCGTAACGCGGATTTGTTAGTGCATCGATATGTCTTATTAATACCTGAATATTTCCACGATACCATCTTTTTCGCTGTTCTATGAAATCATGAAGTGTGTTTGGGGCTTCTGTATATGCCGTGGCTTTAGTACTACCCTGTGTGATTAATCCTGCCTTTAGAAGTTTTATTGTCTGATCAAAATCCTCCACAATTGTGTCTTTACCATATGCACCAGCTTCCAACAAAAATGATTTTTTAAAAGCACCCAATGCTCCAGGCACAATTGTAATTGAACCAAAAATATCAAATGCTCTCCTCACTATCTGAATTCCGGTGATATACTCTAATGCCTGACATTTTGTAATTATATTTACTCTGTTTCTTACTTTGATATTTCCTGCCACTGCTGCCACATGTTCGTTTACTTGAAATCCTTTCATCATCTCCTTTAATGAATTTCTACCAATGATTGTATCTGCGTCTACTATGACTACAATTTCTCCTTTTGCATAAACTAGTCCATAGTTTAATGCAGATGCCTTTCCTCCATTTTCTTTATGCAGAACTGTGATTTTGTCTTTATACTGCATTGCAATATCTAAAGTTCTGTCTTTACTTCCATCATCTACAAAAATGATCTCTTTTTTAGGATATTTTGTTTCTAACAGTGCCTCAATTGTATGTATTATTACTTTTTATTCATTATATGCGGGGATTATTATTGAGACGGTTGGATAGAATTGAAGTTCAGGTTGTAGCTCTTCTCTATGTTTACTAAATACTGCCATTGGAACAAACAACATTGTTGACCAAAATGAAATTGTCATTGCCCAAAGCAAAATTATTCTTACTGGAGATTCAGATAATGAGTATCCTTCATATGCAATTACTGTACCGATAATAAATGGCGATGCTAACAAGAACAACAAAAATACTGATGGGCCACGACTACCTGGTTTGTTTTTTGAATATGCTTTTGAATGTGCGCTGATTAAATGATATATTAGCAGACTTCCACCCATACCCATCGCAATCATGCTTAATGGTCCTAGGATAAAATACGCCGAAGTTACCAGAAATACAAAAATCGTCATAGTGATCAACACTTGAACCAAGTCAATGTTTGTTTTCTGTATTCTATTTTCTACATATTCGTCATTTTCTATCTGTTGTGTTTTTGGTATTATTTCAAAACATTTTGAATGGTACCAACCATTTTCATATCTTGTAGATTTTTCATCTAATTTTATTTCATTTTTGCATTGAGCGCATTTGGTTAAACTCGGATTAAGAAAGATTGATCTGTCTTTTAATACATTTATGTTTTTTTTACATTGATCTTTATCTTCTATTGTATCAATTTCTAATGCTAGTAATTTTTCAAGGTATTTTTTATCTGAATTAAAAATTGGGTTATTTTCATTTAGTTGTTTTAAAAGATAATTATTTCGCCCCCAATCCCCTTCTTCTTTTTTAGTGCATTCCAAGATTCTTAAAATCAAGTATTTCTTGTCCAATTTCGGTTATTGTTTTAAGAAAATTTTTCTTATTATACATGAATCAGTCATCATAATTCTCTTTTCTGTCTATTTTTTTGATTAATTTGTATTTTCTAAACTAATCTAAATAAATGGGAAACTTTTAGAAAAAATATGAATAAAGTTTTTGTTAATGGTTATGGTTCTATTGGAAGCAGAATTACGTCCTTTCTAAAAGATGATCCTCAAATCTCTGTAATTGGTGTGGGAAAATACTCTCCTGACAATGATGTCAATGTGGCAATCTCTCATGGATTGGATGTTTATGTCCCTGAACGAAAAATAAATGATTTTAAGAATTTTAACATATCTGGCACCATCGAGTCTGCCCTTGATGATTGTGATTTAGTAATTGATGCTGCTCCTGGGGGACATGGATATAAGAACAAAAAAAATCTATATGAACCAAAAAATCTAATGGCCATTTATCAGGGTGGAGAAACTATAATGGGTCATGAGGCTGTCTCTGATTTACTGTTTAATTCTAGAGCCAACTATGATTTGGCTATTGGTAAAAAACATGTCATGCAAGGTAGCTGCAATGTTACTGGTATGGGGCGCATTTTAGAACCATTAAGAGATAGATTTGCCAACCGATTAATTCGATTTGATGTAACTCTTGTGCGAAGATGGGCAGATTTAGATCAAACAGAAAAACAAGTGACAGACACTATTGAAATGACTGAAGCTCCACATCATGGAGATGATGTAAAGACGTATTTTGGAAAAGATGCACCTCTCTTTGTTCGTGCAATCAAAGTCCCAACTAGACAAATGCATCTGCACATCATGGATATTCGTTTTAATGACAAAGCACCAAAACCTTCTGAAATACATGATATTTTTACAAATGAATTTGGTGTAGCAACTCTATGGACTGCCAAGGGAACAAAAGAGATAAGAGATTATGCTAGAGTGATGGGGTTTAATTTCACAGATACAAATATGATCCACATTCATGCAAACATGACTGTTTCAATTGGAGATACAGTACAAATGATGTATTCTGATGACCAAACAGGAATTGTCATCCCTGAAAATCACATGCTATTGCAAGCCATGTTGTTTGGAAAATCATATGATGAGGCATTTTCTCACACCGAATCAATATTTCATATGAAAGAAAAAAAGAAACAATTAGAAGCACACTTTGCAAGAAAAAACTGATTTTATTTTTTTATACGCTCTATTCTGATTTTTTCAGGTATGTTTTTTGTTACCTTTTCAACAATAATTCTGATATTGTCAATTTCAAGTTTATCTCCTGCTTTTGGTATGTCTTGTAATTTTTCATGTAATAATCCATTGAGTGAAGCGTAATCGTCTCCTTCAGGTAGTTCTGACTTGAAAAACTCATTAATACTCTCAATCTTAACATCTCCATTTGTAATTATCGTGTCTTTGTCAATTGACTCGAATTCTTTTGGTGGGGTGTCATCTGTTTCATCTTCAATGTCTCCAACTATTTCTTCTATTAGATCTTCTAGTGTGACCAGTCCTTCTACACCACCATGTTCATCGACAACAATTGCCATGTGTGTTTTTCTGCCTTTCATTTCTTTGAGTAGTGAGCTCACTCTTTTTTCTTGAGATGCAAATACCGGTTTTCTTGAAACTTGCTCCAACGTGATCATTTTGTTGTCTTTTTCTAAATGTGTTAGAATGTCCCTCACATGAACAAATCCCACAATATCATCACGTGTTTCTCCAAAGATAGGGATTCTAGAATGTAGATTTTCACTAATTAAAGGAAGAGCATCAAAGAGAAGCATTTTTGCAGGTAGTGTGAACATTTTTGTTCGCGGAGTCATTACCGTTCTAATTACAGTATCATAAAATTCTAAAGCACTATGAACTAGTGCACTTTCATCTTTTTCAAGTACGTTATCATCTAACCCCTGTGATACTATTCCTTTGATCTCCTCTTCTGTGATTGGTGGGGGATGATAACTACTTCCAGTTAATTTGATTATTGTTTTTGTAATTATTTCAAAAAATTTTACAACTGGCCATAATGCATAGCTGAAAATCAATAATACAGGTGCACATCTAAGTGCAATTTTAGTAGAATTTGCATTGGCGTATATTTTAGGTGAAATTTCTCCAAACACCAGTATTAAAAATGTCATAACCCCTACCGTAATCCCAAGTCCTTCATCTCCAAAGACTTCTGTTGCAATCTTTGTTGCCAAAACAGATGCTGCTACATTGACTAGATTGTTTCCAAGATTTACACTTGACATCATCCAACTTGGATTAGATGTGAACTTGTGTAGGGCTTTTGCACCTTTTGCTTTCTTTTTTAACAATTGAGTTACAGTGGATTTTCTTATTCCAACCATTGCAACTTCGGTACCGCTGAAAAATGCTGAAAACCCTATGAGGACAGCTAATGCAACATACTCCCAAATTTCTACCATTTTATCCTCCAAAAAAGTTTGTCAGAACAACACATGTTCTTCATTTTATTTTTTATGCACCATCTCTTGGTTGACAACGTTTTGTAAAACCCACTTTTAAGGCTTAAGGCATGAAAATAATATTCAATAAAATAAATTGCTTAATTGAGGCTAATTTTTAGGTGGAATTGCAAATTTATTTTTAGGATTACTGTGGTACTCTACTGGTAGCATTGCATCTTTTTGTCTGCCTGTGAGAATTCCTACAACTACATCATCTTTTTTGATTATTTCTTCATTTATCAGTTTTTTAATTCCAACAACTGATGCCCCTGATGCCATCTCACAATCAAACCCATTCAAGCCTACAACTGACATGCCATCTAACATCTCTGAATCAGATACCGTGGTTGCCACTCCATTAGTAAATTCCAAGGCACGTAGTCCTTTTAGTATATTTGCAGGTCTCCCAATTTGGATGGCAGTAGCTTTTGTTTTTGGTCTAATTCCCTCTTTGTCTAAATGATCATAATATCTTGCAATTAATTCAGTATTTGTATTTCCTTTGTTCCATCGCAGTTCTTCTCCTTCAAATTTACCGTTATACAAATCCGATAATGTACTTGCACCTTCAGAATTAATTACTGCGATTCTTGGTATTTTTTTTATCCAACCCCACTGATGTAATTCCATTAATGCCTTTCCGCAACTAGACGTATTTCCAAGTGCTCCTCCTGGATATACAATCCAATCTGGAGACTCCCATTTCAAATATTCTAGTGCTCTGTATGGAATTGTTTTTTGTCCTTCTATTCTAAATGGATTTACAGAGTTTACTGTATACCCACTGTGATTTTTTGCATCATCAAGGGATTGTTTTAATGCATCATCAAAATTTCCATCTACTTCAATTATCTGAGCCCCAAATTGATATGCCTGACTTAATTTCCCTGGAGCAATTTGGCCTGATGGAATGTATACATCACAGCATATCCCTTCATTTGCTGCAAACATCCTGCAGAAGCTGATGTATTTCCAGTAGATGCACAAACTATTTTTTTTGCACCCACCATTTTGGCATGTGTTACTGCACTTGCCATCCCATTATCTTTGAATGAACCGCTTGGATTGTATCCTTCTGGTTGTAACCATAACTTGTCATTAGAAATTCCTATGAATTCTGCTGCCTTTGACATGTGGTATGGTTTTGATTGTCTGCCTTCTGCACCATCTAATGAAACTAGATATCTTGAACACTCTTCAATATTTTCTGTATCTATCTGACAAAAATTAAGTAACTCTCTGAATCTCCAAACCCCACTTTCATTAAAGATATTTCCTTGAGAATTTCTTCTCTGGTAAAATGTCTCTTTTAGACTATCTGAGGGTTTATTTTTGTATTTTACGTCTAATAGGTGACCTTTTTCACATTCAACATTGGTGCTTTTTATTGGATATTCTAGTCCGCAGTGCGAATCAATACATTTGAGATAAGCGTCACCTTGCATTGTCAGTTAGCGGAATCAGTGATAATTTAAAGTTAAGAGTAAAATCCCGACAAACTAAGAATTATTCTAAACTTTTAGATTGGATTACAACAATCCAAAGTTGATCATGGTAACTTATGAATATTTGAAAAGTGTCTTAGAAAAAATCATAGTTACTCATAACACACTTGCAAAACTAGAAGATAAACCTGGAGATTTAGTAATAATTAAAAAGGAAATCTTGAAGATCAATGGGTTTTTTCAGGTATTAGTTAACAATATTGATGCTGAAAAATTCCAATTGGTTGATTTTTTGGATTTAAAGTCTAAATTTGAATATTATTTAAAGAATTATTCTTTTGAAAAAGAGATAGAAACTATGGCCATATTATACTCTGAAGACTCTAACAGATTAAAAAATATGAGATTAAAAATCCTTGAATCCTTGGAAGATAAGAAATTAATTGATAATATTAAATACATTATAGAAAAGTTGTAGAATTATGGAAAATAAAGAAAAAAATGCATTTTATGTGGATGTAAAGATCATCGTTTAATTGGATGTTCTCGCCATATGGCAAAAAATGTAGTTGCCATAAAGTACCTAATTAACTTGAAATAAAATTAATGATTTTACTTTCTTTTGGGACCTGATCTCTCATGGAAATTCAAACAGCATTTGCATTCTTTTTTAACACACTCTTCTTCTGTTTGATGATCACATATTCCACATTCACAGCCGCTTACCATGTCCTTTGATAATATATTTACAATATAACTAATACTGCAAATTTTTCTGATTTTCAGGTCAAATGGTTCTATTTTTTTGATTTAGATTTTTTGGTAGTAGGCTTGTCTGGCTTTCCTTCCAATTCCTGTTTCATTTCTGCTGCTTTATTATCTACAACTTTAATGATTTCCTGAATCAATCCATCAAGGTCACTGTCTGAAGCTTCTGGCTCTGCGGCTGTTGCAATTTCATTAATCGTACTTGAAATCTCAGCACTTACTTCCTCAAAACTCTCTGGATCTTCATATGCTGCATTATACAGATTTTTGAGATTATTTACCTGGCTAATCACCTGATCAGTTAGTGTGAGTCTAAATTCTGTACCATTAACTTCTATTGTCTTTGTAATCATATTCCAGATTTCAAATTCTGTTCCTTAAAGGTTTTTAGTTGAACTATGTTGATGTTTGATGCGTCGATTTTATCAAACTAGAATACGATATAATCCAAAGCAGATGCATCGCTAATCAGGGTTGTGTGTTTTGAACCAACAACGTATCCATTTTTGATATCAGTTGTAGGCACCCATCTGTTTGTTGATGTATAGTGTCTTTTTTCAGCCAATTCTCGCTCTATTGCCTCAATGTCAAATTCCCCTTCTTCGACTTCTTGTGATGTTAGGTGTTTTATTGTGACTAGTATTTTACTGACTTTGACACGATCTCCAAACTTCCATTTTGATGGTGGATTTTCATCCGATACTTCTAGAACTTTGATCTTCATTTGTTTATTTCCAAATGCATCATAGCTTACAAGTGTTCTCTCATCTGTAAATTCCTCAAAGCTTACTCTTGACTGTGTTCCTTTTGATTCAGATACTGTTTCCAACAATGATTTTGAATGCATTTCATTTTCTTTTGTTTCTATATTAGATTCTGCCAAATCATCTTCTACCATATTCACAATTATTGTTATTCATTAAAAAACACTGCTATTATTTTGGATAGTTAGGCACTAGACCTGTGTTTTGTTTTAAATGGCATTGTATGTTCTTTAAGATCTAATTTCTCTCTTTTCCCATTAATTCTTGCAAATATTTCTCCCTCATAGGTACAAATACAGTCTGTTATCTCTTTGGACTCATCCCAAATCTTGTAAAATTCTCTTAATTCTCTACTTTCATACTGTCCTAATCCTATTCTTTTTTTGAAAGAAATTTGAATGCAAGTATTACTTTTCTATCTTTGTAAATATCAAATGTCTTGATCCATTTCTGACATCGCTCAATCTGATCTGCTGGAACAGGAAGGATGTACTTGTACCTGATTTTGCCTCTATGGTGAAAATCATACTGTTTTGATTATTTACTGCTAAAACATCTGGCAATGCTATGCTTGGAGAACCCAATCTGAAGGCTTTCCAGTTTTCAGAAGAATTGAATCTTTTTACCAACGTGTCTTCCCAATTATATCCGCGCTGTCTACGTGTTCGTGCAATTTTTTTATTGTCTTTTCCTGTTTTTTCACTTGGTTTTGTTAATGAAATTGAGGTCATTTTGCTACGCATACTTTTTTATCTCTAGTTTAGATTTAGTACGGTAGGTAATTACAGAATAACCATTCAAAAGCAACAAGTTATTGTTTCTTATCAGTAACTTTGAATTCAAACCCCTTGATGAACGAGAATCTAACAATTGATGAATATATACAAACAAAGCCTAACCATGTTAAAGATTTGATTGTTACAAGTTTAATGGTTTTGGATACTTTTACAAATCTGACTTATGGTGGAAAATCATTTAAGAAAATAATATCCTATTTTTCACTTTTAGACAAAGATGTAAGACAAGACAAATCCTATTTGTTCTCAAAAGATTCTCCTTATGGTGTCAGCAAGACCATCCAGAGATTACATATCCAACACGTGGCAGACTGAAAGAGAAAGTCCAGTATTCAAGGAAGCAGTAAAGATTACACTGACTCCGCTGATCTCTTCTTTATCAATTCTAAACTATATCGATATGAATTCAGAAGTTTCAGTATTAGGTTATGAAATTAGTTTGATTATGCTAAATCCAGGAATGTGTTTTGTAGCTCCAGTAGTTGTAATTCATACCATTAGAAAGAAACTCTAAATCCTTAAGTCAATATGAGATAATATTCTTAATTATCAATATGAAAATAAAATACGATATATCACAACAAGATGTTATTGATACTAATCAAAAAGTAATCGCTCTAAAACTTGACGAATTGGATGTTTTTTGTGTTAGACAAGATGTTTTAGATGATATTTTAGAAATGTTTGATAAATTTGAGGTAACTAACGATTTACAAGGATTAATCAAGAAAGGGGTTTATCTAATGGCTTCTATAGCATGGGCTCAGCCTTTTTGTGGAGGCAATAAAAGAACGGCTAGCCTGATTACTGCTACATTCTTTCATCAAAATGGATATGAAATGGTCATACCAGAAGATGGTAAAGAATTAAGAAAACTACTATATGATATTCAAGAAGATAGATCAGGCTTGAATGAAGCTATAATGGAAAGGATCATTTTTTATATTTCTAACACTATTACACAACATGAGCCAAGACGATGTTAAATTCCAGGACATGTATTTAGTAAAATACTCTAAGGTATTTTATAAACTTGGTAAAGAAATCTACGATTTTTAGAATTACAATAGTCCATTTTTGGTCTGATTTTTGACAAAATAATTTTGAACTAAATTATCATCTCTTACTCAGGTCATTTAGTTATCTTTCATTTACGTCCTTTCTTTAGGAGATTTAGCAATTTATTTTTCTCTTTAAGTGTTTTTTAGGTTCAGAATTAGTGAATTAGCATTTTATTCTTTCTTAGAAAAAGAGATCAACAATAACTTAGGGATTACTAAAAATCATTACAAAATACTCTCTCATACTGAGGGGGTTTTAATACTGAGGGGGTTTTAATACTGAGGGGTATTGTAAGTAAAGTTTCTCATATCATATTTTTCCTGAATCTGAATCATTCTTGTTTGATTTCTTAATCACAGTATATCAAAACATCCCTCTAAATTTTATTTAGTCATAAAACAAATGAACTGAATTCCAACGAGTTTTTTCTATCATATGTGTGTCTGATATTTATGGAAATAAAAAACGTTTAGAATTTAATTTATTTTGATAATTCCTTGATTGATTAAAAATTTTATTGCATTTAGCAAATCGTCTTCTGAAACTTTATCTTCTCCATACCAAATAAATATATTTTTTACCCAGTCAGGAATTTTCTTTAAAGTAGATTTACTCAAGTTCACTGCATCCTCTGGTGATTGACTCGTTGATGCTGATTCATTTACAACACAAACAGAATTATCATACCCTGTAATTCGAAATGCTTCTTTTCTGGCACCAAGTCCATCGCCTGTGTATACATCAATATGTTTTCCAATGATTGCAGGACCAACATCATTTGAGTTAAAAACTGCCATGTTCCAAGGCTCTGGTAATGTTGGAATTGTAATTTTTGTTCCCCGTTTTATGATTTGTGGATCAACTGCTATGCTTCCAACCACTAAATTATTTCCAAGGGAATCCAAAGGTGTACTGCTAAGATAGAATTTCCCATCATACGAGCCTAAATACTCTCCAGACACAGTTTTGCCCCACCCTTGAATTTTTACTTCATTTACAAAATCAACCTTAAAGCTATGCACTTTTCCATCAATTATAATTGGACTCATTTTTGAAGAATAGTCGATTTCTAATGGGAGAAAATATCCTGTAATGTGCCATCCGTCACTGCACATCTGAGTAGATGAGGTGTTACTATCAGATGTAATTTGAGATTGTGAGAATGCAGGGATTATTGAAACTGTAATTAATGTGACTGCTAAAACTGTAAGAATGATTTTCATTTTAATTCGAATTTATTCCAACTCCTAGTATAAAAATTAAAGTAACCATACCATGAAATAATGACGATTCAGTAATGAATTCTGGTAGGTGTTGTTAAACATTATTTTTAACGTCGTCAAACATTTTTTGACTTGAATAATTCATAAAATATGCTAGATGTTTAATGGGTTTTAGAATTATTTGATTAATTTGAATAGGAAATGTTTGAAAAATACTATTTTTATTTAAACACAAGTATTTGGAATCCAAGTATCAAGAGAAGATCCAAAATAATTCTGAAAATAATTAAATCAAAAGATTACAAAAACTTGTATTTTCATACTTGTTTCACAATGAGTTTATCAATCCCATTTTAGAGACATTTATGATGCTTGAACAACTCGCCAAAAGTTTAGTCATGTTAAAACAAGAATTTACACGGGTCTATGATGGTCATAGTCATATCCAGGAACTAATTCCTGTTTCATCTTCAGAATCTTTTCCAATAAATGATGTTCATTTGGAGTTTCTGCATAATTTTGCTGCAAAGAATCCAATTTATCATAATTTCTATGAGCAAAAAATTGCAGGTATTTTGTGTATGGTGTATGAAGGTGACATTAATGAATACTGGCTAAATAGCATCAAACATGGATCTAGTTGTCAGCCATTTTATCCAACTTGGATTCTTTCAGCATACATTGCAGCATTGATTGCAAAAAGTTTTGATTATACAGAATTAGTAGATATTGGTTCTGGAGATGGGAGAATTGCATACTGTGCAAAAATTTTAGATTTACACGCAACAAGTATTGAAATTGACGATGTATTGGTTGGATTACAAAATACCATTTCAACTGCAACAAAAGTTAATTTTAATCCTATCTGTATGGATGCTATTGAGTTTGATTACCATTCATTGAATTTAACACGTCCTGTGTTTTTTATTGGCGGATTGCCCCAGATGGGGGGTGATGTTTTGGCAACAAATATTATCGAAAAAATTTCTTCAACCAATCTTAAAAAAAACACATGCGTTGTTTTTGCTGGTACTAACTCAAAGAGACAACTATCTGATAATCAATCTGAAGGTGGGTGGAGCTCATTGATTGACAAACATGGTCTTAAAGTAATAAAAACAGTCACACTTCCAACTATTTGGACTTTTGATCAACTCGTTGATACACCTTACATCTATACTAAATTCACTTGATCATATTAAGGACATTTCAAAGTAATAATTTTCATCATTTATTCCACATTTTTCTATCTTGACATGTTGGCCTGTATTTGGAATTCCAGAGGACACTTTTCCAATTATTTTTATTGTATTTTCAATTTCTACTAGGCAAAAATAATCCTCATTTTGCTTTGAGAATTCAATAATTATGCCCTCATGTGATCTTTTTCTCCAAGAAACTTCTTTGAAACATTGATTACAAAATTCAGATGGTGGCCACACGATTTTTTTACAGTGTATGCATTCTGCTATGGTGAAATTTCCTTTTTTAATTCAGATTCAAAATTCATCTTTCTAAGACCAAAACTGTTGATGATGTAGCAGCTGCTGACATGTTGTGAATTAATCCAATCTTTGCATTTTCTACCTGTCTTTTGTTTGCACATGATTGCAATTGCTGGGTAATCTCAATTGTTTGTGCAATTCCCGTTGCACCTAATGGATGCCCTGATCCAATCAATCCCCTCTTGGATTAACTTTTAAATTATTTGTAGTGTATAGTTCTTTTATCATGTCCATCCCTTTTCCTTTATCTGTAAACCCCATTGATTCCAAAGCCATTGGCTCACAGACAGAAAATGCATCATGAACTTCTGCAACGTCTATATCATTTACATTGTGTTTGGACATTTTAAACGCAGTTGATGCAGCAATCTGTGTTGATTCCATGGAACTAAATGCCATATTTTTTGTAAATCCTGCCGAAGTTGTTTTTTGCCCTATTCCAGTAATCCAAACTGGCTCATCTGTGAATTTCTTACATGCGTTTTCTGAAGCAAGTAAAATTGATGCACCACCGGTACATGGTCTTGAGCAATCAAGTAATCGTAGATCATCGGTTAATTTTTTGGAATTTATTACATCTTCTAAAGAATATGTTTTATCTGAAAACGCATTAGGGTTATTTTGAGATTGTTTGTGATTTTTTACTGGCACTATTGCTAGTTCTTCATCCGTAACTGAAAATTCTCTTTTGTATGCTTTTGTAAAAATACTTGCCCAAAAAATAGGATGTTTGAACTCCCCCCTGGAATTATCCCACTCTAGAATTTGTCCTGGGCTATCATACCTCTCAGCTCCTGATACTAAAACCACGTCTGCTAATCCTGATGCAATGTATGAATATGCAGATACGATTGCATTTGTTCCAGAATTGCATAGGCTTTCAATAGAATGGGCAATTTTAGGCTCAATTCCAGACATTTCAGACAAGATTGCAGATAGATATTTTGAGTTGTTATTGGTAGATACCAACACCGCATCAATATCCTTACGACTCAGGTTAGGGCTGTTGTCAAACAGTTTTTTCGTAGATTTTAATAAAACAGATTCAATTTTTGAATCATCCTTTGAGAACTTTGTGATTCCATAGGATGCAATTCCAACTTTGGGCATTATTTTTCCTCAGAAAACGTATCTGTAAATAATCTAAAAGAATCCAACACATCACCAACCGGATTGAACTGTATTGTTGGTAAATCTATCCCTGCTTCACGGAATTTTTGTAACTGTGCAATACATTGATCAGGTGCACCTGCAATTGTTAATGATTTTAGCATGTTATCTGAAACTAACTCATGATTTGATTTGAATCCGGATATTTTGAATTCATCAAAGATATTCTTGGCTTCAGTTTCAAACCCATTTTTGATAAAAATTCTCGGTATATTTTTCCAACTGAAATATAAAATGCAAGTGTTTGTTTGGCGCGAGTTATGGCGATTTCTGCATCATCTGATACACAGGTGATGATTTGACATGTGACATCTATTTTTCTTTTTGATTGCATTTTTTGTATGGTTTCTTTCATTTCATTTAATGGTCGTAAATAAAAAATCACCCCATCTGAAACTTCCCATGTCAAATCTACCATTTTTTGATTGACAGCTGCCAGGTATATTGGAATTTTTACTCTATGTGGTTTTATTAACAGTGTAAAATTTTTCAAATTAAAAATTTTTCCTGTATAATTAACCTGCTTTCCAGATAATGCCATTTTGATAATCTCTACATATTCTTTCATTCTTAAAACAGGATTCTCAAATTTGTATCCGTGAAAATCCTCTACTATTGGAGTACTGCTTGTTCCAAGACCTAGTATCAATCTTCCATTTGAGAGGGCATCTACTGTCGCAGCTCCCATTGCAATTGATGAGGGACTTCTAGAGTAGATATTGATTATAGATGAGCCTATTTTTGGGTTTGATGCTTTTTGTGATACCATGCTTAACATTGAAAAATTTTCCATTCCCCAGGTTTCTGGAATCCAAATTGTATCTGTATTGGTATGCGATAATATTTCTGAGCACTCTAAAACTTGATTTATTGTAAGAAGTGAGCCTAAACTGTATGCTATTCGCATAGACTGGCTGTAACGCTTGGATATTCTAGTGTTTCCGAAATTGGCTTTGATGTATTTGTATCATTATATAATTTGGATTTAAGCCTGATAATTAGCCGTGGAATTAATTTGGACTATAATGTGGTCTAACTCTTTAGTATTATGTTAATTATCATTGAGGTTGAATATTATGAAATCAATTCATAATTCCAGTCATTGAGTGAACAAAGTCAATCTGAAATTTCCACACAAAAGATTACCTTTTGGGATAATGCTACAAAATATACCGCATTTGCAAATGGAGATGCACCATTTGTTAGTGAAATAGCATACATGATGGTAACACTTCATAGAACTGGCGCCTAAACTTAATTATTTATTTTATTATTTTTTCTACCTCTAATGAGCATTCTTCTATATCTTTGAATGAATCAATAGAATACCATATTGCGTTTTTGAATTTAACGGTGGTTAGTTTTCCTTTTTTTGCATAATCTGGAAATACTGTTTTTTCTATATCGCCTTTTTTTGGCAAGTCTTGCAATATCTCTTTTTGTAAATGATATACTCCAGCATTCATCCACACATTTGGAATTTCTTTTTTCTCTTTGAATTTAGTTACCTTGTCATTATTGGTCTCCATTATTCCGAATTTTGTTTTTAATTCAATTGACGCAATAGAGTTTTGTTTTTTTGCCAATTGATCAAGATTGATGTTAGTTATGGTATCTCCATTTAAGACAAAAAAAGATTTATCTTTTATTAACAAGCCTGCTTGTTTGATAGCTCCACCAGTGCCCAATGGTGTTTTTTCCACTGAAAATGTTATTTTAACTCCCAGGTTATTTTTCATGGCAAGGAAATTTTTGATCATTTCTGCTTTGTAGCCTGTACAAATTATAATCTCCTCTACTCCGAATTTCTTTAGATATCTTATCTGCCATTCTATAATGGGAATGTTATTCAAAGGAACAAGCGGTTTTGGAACATAATCTGTGATTGGGCGCAAACGTTTTCCTCTACCTCCAGCCAGAATTATTGCCTTCATCAAACTATCATTACTATATCACATTATAACTTTAATTGGATTTTCTAAATTATGCTAATTATTCTAATTTGATTTAAAATTACACGTCTAACGTATTTTCTGTAGATTCACCCCCGTCTTTTTTTACAAACCCCACAAAAAAGATAACCATCTTTGTGTCTAATCCAATAATGACGTGTATGATCTTTTGATTCATTCATTATGTTGTAATTGTTTTAAAAATTTATGACTAATTTATTGCATCCTGGATCTATTTTGATTATAATATGAGAATTATTTTAAAAAATATTTAGAGTTGCCACTCCAAAATAATATCCTATACCAGTTAACGCTATACTCCATACACATGATCCAATTAATGTGAAAATCAAAAATTTGACTGGATTCATATTAAAAATTCCTGCAGGAATTGACACCAACTCACGAATTCCCGGAATTAGTCTGCCAATAATTACTGATTTATCCCCATATTTTTCAAACCAATGATCGGATTTTTCTAAACTTTTTTCTTTGATTTTTATGTATTTCAGATATTTTATCAATCCTGCACGTCCTAATTTTTTCGATATGATGTAAATCATAAACCCCCCCACCGTTGCACCACAACCGCCTGTTATTCCAACCCCTATGATGTGAAATGCACTCATTTGATTTTTCAATATGCTATATCCAGCTAAGGGAAACACTGCTTCACTTGGGATTGGTGGGAAAACCGTTTCCACTAATGCTGCAAAAAATACTCCAGGATAAAGGTTCTCAGACACTAATGAGACAATCCATTGGATGAATGCATCAATTTCAATCATTTCTCTTCTGTTAAATAATAATGCAATTCAGTGTAACACTCGGTGCAATAGTCTTGATCATTTGTATGATCACAATCATACACTTTTGATACTTTATTATTGCATTTTGCACAAGTTGGCATTCTATGATACACTGGGTTGAGATTTTCTTATCTTGATTACACCTAATGCTGCGATAATTGCTCCAATGACAGCAAGACTTCCTCCCTCTCCCATCATTCTTTTAGAATTTTCTGTCTCTGCTGCACTAGTTACAGATATTATTCCTCCAATAATTATCAAAATTCCTGTTACTATCAACATTATTCCCAACACTTTGTATGGCGGTTTTTTTGCTATGAAAAATGCAATTATTGATAGAATAATTGGTGGAAATCCAAATGCGATCCCACGTGTCATTGCATTAAATGGTAAAAATCCGTCATTAGCACCATTACCTACAATAACATCTGCACCATAAATGACCAGTAAAATTATAGAAATTCCTGAAAGTACATAGGGAATTGAAATCGACATGTTTGAATTTCTTTATTGATATTTAATAAACCTATTAGGGTATTTTGTTCTTTATGCTGGATTTATTGATACTCTGTCTTTGAGTGTCTCTAATTTTTTTAATAGTTGATCTATTGTCTCCCCCGGGTTTCCTACTAGATTGACATGTCCTAGTTTTCTTAGTGGTTTTGAAATTTTTTTACCGTACATTTTAAGAAAAACATTTTGCTCTGATAGGTTGATTGATTTGTATTCTCCCTCAAAATTTTTCGAGCCTAAAATATTATACATTATAGTTGGATGTAAAAGAGTAGTATTTCCTAATTCTAAACCCAAAATCGCTCTGAGATGTTGTTCAAATTGTGATGTCTCACTTGATTCTAATGTGTGATGACCTGAATTATGCACTCTTGGTGCAATTTCATTTATCAATATTTCATCATTTTCTGTAACGAACATCTCTATTCCAAAAATACCTGCGCCCTTTAGCATATCCATTGTAGTTTTGGCTATCTCTTCTGCTTTTTTTGCTATTTTTTCAGATATTCTTGCTGGCGCTATTGTTTTGCGAAGAATGTTGTCTTGATGAATATTTTCCACAAGAGGAAATGTTTTGATTTGTCCTTTTGTATTTCTTGCAGCAATGACTGATACCTCCATTTTAAATGGTACGAATTTCTCAAGCATCAAATTTTTCTCGTTAAAATAATCAAATGCTTTTTGAATTTGTTCTGGTGAATCTATTTTAAAATTACCTCGTCCATCATATGCGTCACGTCTAGCTTTGAGCAGAGATGGGTACCCAAATTTTTTCAATCCTTGTTCTAAATCTGAAATAGATTCTATTTTGATAAATTCTGGAACCTGAATGTTATTTTGTAATAAAAATGATTTTTGTAAAAATTTGTCTTGAATTATTTTCAATGTTTCAGGTGATGGATTGATTTCTGCATCATTCTCTACTGATTTTAACACATCACTGTCTCCTGATTCTATCTCATATGTGATGATGTCAGATCTTTTGGCCAGCTCAATTATGGCGTTTTTATCTTTAAAATCGGCAATTATTTGCTCAGCTCCTACCTGTGATGCAGAGCAATTCTCGATAGGATCTAATACGATGATTTTTGAAATATGCTCAGGCATTTTCTTGGCAGCCTCTGTTATCATCATTCCAAGTTGTCCTCCACCTATTATTCCAAGTATTTTACTCATTGTCATTTTCCCAATTCACGATTAAAAATATCTAATGCTGATTTTTACCCTTTTTTGCTTTTTTCAACACATGCTCAACCTTTGAGTGTATTTCAAATTACATACACAGCATTAACTGTAAAAATCACGAGATTAATCATATGATTCGTGGCATTTCAGATGAGCCAGAAATGGAAAATTTGTTAAAAATGACTAATGATTTGATGAGCAAATTAAAAAACAAATTATGTGATTGATTCATCATGGTGTGTATCTGTGTTTTTTGCAATGAATTGGTTAAATCAAAAAAAGAGTTCTTAGAGGAAGCAGAGTATGAAAAATAGCATCTATTTACATTATGAAAAATATTATAAAATAACAATTTCTCTCACCGATAAACCTGAATTTAGCCATTATAGATAATAACTTGCTTTATTTTTCTATTATTGTGAGCTATACAAAAAAACCATTGGTTGGAATCATTATGGGTTCAAGCTCAGATAGTAGAATAATGAAAGATGCTGCTGAGATTTTGGATAAATTTAAAATAAAACATGAGGATCAGATTGTATCTGCACATAGAACTCCTGCTAGATTAGATGAATATGCAAAACATGCAGAAAAAATGGGATTTAAAATAATAATTGCCGGCGCTGGTGGTGCAGCACATCTTCCTGGGATGATTGCATCACATACAATAATTCCGGTGATAGGTGTGCCGATTATGGTTTACAATGACAAACAATCTAAAAAAACAGATAATTCAAAATTTTCGTCTTTTGGAGGATTGGATTCGCTTCTCTCAATCTCAGAGATGCCATCAGGTTCACCTGTTGTAGCAGTTGGAATAAACAAGGCAGGCAATGCCGGGATATATGCAATGAAAATTTTGGCAAATGAATTTCCAGAACTAAAAAAGAAATTAAAACAGCACAAATCAGATCAGCATGACTCTGTAGTTAAAGAATCAAATGAATTAAAAAAACAAGGTCTTAGTAAATTTGTTCAAAAAAAATTCAAATAATTTTACGTCATTAAATTAAATTTGATGTTTTTCTTTTGCAATGCCTCAATTAGTTTATCTGCCTGCTCTTTTCCCTGTGTTTCTAAACTCAGTGTAACTCCTGCAGAGCCTGCGCTTATGTTTGAACTTAACCTATCATGGACTACTTCTACAATGTTTGCATTAGCTGCACTAATCTCATCTACTATCTCCTTAAATGCACCAGGTCTATCAGGTAACAAAATAGATAATTTGAGTAAACGTCCCATTGTAGCCAGGCCTTTGTCAACTATTTGTCCTAAGAGATACATATCCACATTACCGCCTGTTAAAATTGCAACAACTTTCTTTCCAGGTGATGGTTTTGCTGAAATCAAATAAGCTAAACTTACAACACCTGCAGGTTCTACTACGAATTTCATTCTCTCCATTAGCAAAAACATTGCTTTGATAATTTCTGAATCATCTACCAATACTATCTCGTCAATTAATTCTTTAATTATTGAAAATGTCAACTGTCCAGGTATCTTCACAGATATTCCATCTGCGATAGTTCTTGCACCGCCACTTGATGTTAGAGAGCCATTTTTAAGAGATTCATACATTGATGGAAATGATCTTGATTGGACACCAATTATTTTGATATTTGGATTTTTTTCCTTTATTGCAATTAATACTCCTGCAGCTAGCCCGCCTCCGCCAATTGGAACATAAATTTCATCTACACCTGGCAGATCTTCTAAAATCTCTAATCCTATCACACCCTGCGCTGCTATAATTTGTGGATCATCAAATGCATGTATCATCGTTGCACCAGTTTTCTGTGCAATCTCTTTTGCTTTTGCAGATGCTTCATCATAGTTTATTCCCTCCAAGATCACATTTGCACCATAACCTTTGGTGGCAGATACTTTTGAAGGGGATGCATTTTTTGGCATAACAATTGTACATTGTATTTTTTCTAATGCTGATGCAAATGCAACTCCCTGTGCATGATTGCCTGCAGATGCAGCAACCACCCCATGTTTTTTTTCATCAGTAGATAATAATCGGATTTTATAATATGCACCACGAATTTTAAATGAACCTGTTTTTTGTTGAAATTCAGCCTTTAGATAAATTTGAGAACCTGTAAGATCACTAAAAGTTTGTGAATAAACTAACGGTGTTTTTCTTATCTCATTTCCTCGCAGAGAGTTTGCACTTTGTATTTCATCATATGTAGGATTCATTGGAAATTCTGCTAGATGAGAGAGTTATTTGTCTTCTTCCATTTCAAAATTAGATTTTAAATCGACTTTTATGCGTAATTTTTGAGAAAATTGCAAATAATTCAAAACAGTCGTTAAAACCAACACTAGAGGCGAATTCTTACAGTATGGGTATGTGTCTTACCTTCAATCTATTGGTTTTTTAAAATAATTTTTAATATTATCAAATGCTATATAATTAGTAATTTAGAAAACTCATCTAATCTTTTAACAATGCTTTCTTTTACGGTATCAGATATCTTTCGAGGATCAAAGAGTCCCTCCTTTGTTTTATTTCGGATAAATTCAATATCAAATGTACACAGACATCCTTCTTCTCCTGTTATCAATCTTGTATCGTCAATTAGAACAGGACTGGTTTGATACGTTTCGATTAATAGATTATCTAATTCCTTGATTAGTCTAGTTTTTTATTTGATAAATCTTGAAAATCCACTTCAATGTCTTGTTCAATTTCTTTGTATATTTTCTCTCTAAACTCATCGTTTTCATAAAATATTTCAAATAATTTTTGATGATCAAAATCTTTGTATCCTTTTTCTTTTAATTTGTTTAATACAAATTGATCACTGTTATCTGACATTTCTTGTTCTTTGTTTTTTGTCAAATCTATTATCTCGGATAATTCTTTTTGTAACTGTATTACCTGTTGATCTGGTCTGTAGTATAACAACACATGATATTGCAATGACATGTGTCCTGAAATAAGATAATTTCCCTCTCTAATCTCAAATTTAGTAAAAATTCTTCTAATGTCATCATTATTTGAAATGGATACTTCTTGAACTGACCAATCTTTCAAATTTTTAATGATTGTTTGATAAAAATCACTTACAAGTGCAGGATCAAAAGTCTTTTGTTCAGTAATTGTTGCATCCCCTAACATTACCTTGATGTTTGTAGATTTGATAAGATCTATTATTTTTGCAAGAAATAGCTGCTGAATATCCTCATTTTTCTTATTGATTGATTGAATAAAATCATTGGGTGATCGTGTACCTAGTCGCACAAAAAATAACGAATTTTTACTGTCCTTAAACCTTAAGGTCTAGCATCTCTTAAATAGAAAAATCAGGCTAATTCATGCATGTCTGGAGGCAAAATTCTCTGTGATCATTGCAATTCTGTGATTTTTCAGTATTATCATGAGGGTTATAAGGGGAATCGTGGAAAATGCCATATCTGCAATACAGATTTTCCGCTAGAATAAGATGATAAAAAATGTCCAAAATAGATGAATCCGATAAGTCAAATCCGAATTTGATAGATGTGTTGCTTGGTAAAAAAGAACAAAGAGTCATAGATTCTGAAACCATGATTTTGGAAACCCAGAAACGAATTTGGGGTGCATTAAAACAAGGTTATGAATATACAGGCATTACAGATGAGTCAGAAAAATTTCTGCGAAAAAATGTTTTTTCTAAAATTGACATCATAGTGTTGTATGTTGATTTAGTTGGGTCAACTACAATGACGTTGGAATTACCTGAAGACAAATTAGCAATTATAATCAGCTCTTTTGCTCAAGAGATGGCATCAATGATTACTCTTCATGGCGGGTATGTTTTAAAATTTGTAGGTGATGCAGTGATTGGATACTTTGTTGCAACAGATAATCCTCTTTTGGCCACAGATAATGCTGTAAGTTGTGCAAAATCAATGCTAACAGTAATCCAAAAAGGCATCAATCCTATTTTGAATCAATATGATTATCCAGATTTAATGGTAAAAATTGGAGTTGACTTTGGACAAAGTATAGTTGTCCGATATGGTTCAAATCCTGATGTCTCACATGTAGATTTGATGGGTCCTGCAATGAACATTGCTTCTAAAATACAATCACATGCAAAACCAAACCAAATTTTAATTGGTGATGACGTATATCATAGATTACATCCAGTTTCTCAAAGTTCATTTAAGGAAATTGTTTGGAGAAACAACGAATGGAAGTACCGTTCAAGATTAACTGGTGAAATTTACAAAGTTTATGAACATATTGGTTAAACAGTAAATTTCCCAGGACATTCAACATGCTCATAATGATGCTCTGTGAATTTTTCTTGAATCACATAAATTATGATTTTATGTAGATCTTCTTCTTCGATGTTTTTATTGCATCTTATACATGTCTTTGATTCTGTCATGCGTAATTGCGATCTAAAATGGGAATCTATAAGGATCTGCGATCAGCTCAAATTGAGCTAAAATGACTCTGAATTAGCTATATGGTATATCAAACGCCTAAAGACAAGGCAAAAATATAGCAAAAACGGCGGTATTATCATGGATGATTTACCGATTAAACAGCTAAAAGACATCTATGGATTAAATCCAAACATACCTCATCTTGCTTTACAGTTTCCACGACTGCCTCCTGGTTTATCCAATCCAATGTTTAAAATTTTTGAAAACCCGATGAAGGAAAAATTTGCTGAAGATAATGCATCAATCAATAAAAAATTACAAGGATTTCAGCAGTCATATCAGAGATATGCATCTGGGCTATTAACAATGAATTCTGGTGGGTTAATTCCTCCTGGACATCCACTGTTTAGCAGACAAAATTCAGTCAGCACACTAAAGGCAGAAAATGACAAGTTGTTAAAAGAGAATCTAGAATTAAAGAAAAAACTAGATGAGAAAAAAGAATTCAATTCCAGAACACACTAGTTTATTGTAGCATATTATTTTTAGTACGTGATTATTTTTCAAGAATCACTTTGTAGATTAGTAAGAATCCTTATTAATTTCAAATTTAATTTTAATTATGGTAAAGACTCCTGCTGAAATATGGAAAGATGAAATAATTCAATATAAAAAAAAATGTCAGAGTATTCTTCAAATATCTGATAGTGTACGATATGCAGGTGTGGTAAATGCATATGGTAGAACATTAACTGGAATTGTCAGACCTAATGTAAAACCACTGTTAAAATCAGAGCAAGTCAAAAACGAATTTTTTATAATCTCGACATTGATGACATTAAGAAAAGATACGGTAAGTGCAATTGGGAAATTAGATTATGTCTTACTTCAACACCAAAAAGTATCTATTGTGATTTTCCAAAAAGATGACATGACGTATTATACATCAATTGATAGAACAGAAAAAAAGATGGATAAAATAATCGAGTCTATTAAAAAAATAATCTAAGCTGGAGTAAATCCGTGGTATCCACTTGTCTGCTCTGCTTTATCTTCAAATGTTGGCTCAAATAATGAAATGAGATAATCATCAGGGTCTAAAATGACTGCATTTTTTCCTGCATCTTTATCTACAATGTCTCGATGAATTTTTACTCCTTTTGATTTTAATTCTTCAACTGCAGATGCAACATCGCCTACCAAAAATCCTATTGTGATTCCGTTTTCAATAGAACTGCCTATGTGTTGAGCAGTTAATGATGCTGGATGTAAGCTCAATAAAGCACCCGAAGTTCCCAAGTCCACCCATGATCGTCTTTGCATTTTTATTGGTAATCCGATAATTTCATGATAAAATTTTATGGATCTATCAAGGTCTTTTACGGCTAAAATGACATTTCCGACCTTTTTGATATTCACAAGCACCCTACTCCAAAGTATGTTAAATTCTTTGTCATTGAACTTCCACCATAGTTTCAGTTCTTTCTACGCCACTAATTTTTTGAATCTGAGTAGTAACATCTTTGATTTTCCCTAGGTCCTCTACCTCAATAATGGCTACGGCGTCAAATTGACCACTTGTAGGAAATGAATCATAAACTGAATTTATCTTGCGTAGTCTTGCTGCAATTAATTTTTTAGGTGATTTTACCAATACGATTGCCCTTACCATCCCATATTTACCTCCACTTCAATTAATGTCTCCGTAGTTACAATTTCCTTAATTTTTTTAAAATCTATCACGGTGTTGTTGATCTCATCAATATTACCATTTAATACCGCAGTAACGTCTGCTCTGCCCGTAACTATCATCACATTTTTTATTATTTTGCGTTTTTTCTTGAGAATTTCAACTACAATGTCTACTTTACCAGGTTTTACAGTAATCAAACACAGTGCTTTCATATTTGGTATGTGGGACTGGATCGAATAAAGATTGCTTTAGTCATACGCATCTTGAGATCTAGACTCTTCAAGATATGCCCTTCTTTCTTCATTTACTTTTTCTTGATCAATGGTGATATCGTCATCAACTATTACAATACCCATATCATCACTTTGACCTTCTTTTGATTTTTTAGGCTTTGATTTTGCTACTTTGGCCTTTGGTGTGGTTACTTTGGCCTTTGGTGTGGTTACTTTGGCCTTTGGTGTGGTTACTTTGGCCTTTGGTGTGGTTACTTTGGCCTTTGGTGCGATTGTCTTTGATGATGTTTTCTTTACTACCTTTTTTTCAGCCATTAATGTCGAAAAACAAGAGGTTACCCTGTTTTTAAATATTATGTAGAATAATTTTTTTAAAAATTTAGAATTTAAGACTAGATGTTTTTGAAGTATGGATGTTATTTTTGAACTTGTATCCAACAAAAAGTAAAAGATGCCAGCGGGGGGATTTGAACGCCCGACGGCCCGGTCTTCAGCCGAGTGCTCTCCCAGGCTGAGCTACGCTGGCACAACGAATTTGCCTTGGGTTGAGGAATTAAAAGTTGTCTTTCTCATATTAATATGGCAAAAATACATGAAATTATGAATTAATACAGAGTCAAATAAGATTAAGAAATAAAAAACAATACTAACAATATTTAATAAAAATTAGTCCAATGGAGTCATTTTTTTTAATTTATTTCTGACTGCCTCTTGTACTTCCTGTTCTAATTTTTCCTGCTCTTCGACCAATAATTTTTTCATTTGTTTTTCAACATAATTTATGCCCATTTGTACTCACTAGATTACATAAATGGGGAGAAATAAAGACTTCGAAATAAACAGATAGCCACACAAACAAGTGCTCATGTTTTAAAATAATATGTGAAATAAATCCATTATTTGCAGAGCCTGATTTAATTTATTCAATAATAAATGAACCGCACAAAATAGTCAACTGATAACTAGACTTTCCAAATTATGTCATTTTGTCCACTTCTTTTATTTGATACACGTCCTAAAACAAAAAAAAGATCAGATAAACGATTAACATATTTGATACAGTTATTGTTGATTTTTTCTTGTTCACTTAAAAGTATGATACATGTCTCAGCTCTTCGAATAACTGTTCTGACATGATGAAGTTGAGATGATATAGTATTACCGCCTGGCAAGATAAAATTAGTTAGAGGAGACAACTCTTCGTCATATTTGTCAATGTTTTTTTCTAAATTGTATATCATATCTGATGTGACTCTGTTTTTTTCATCTTCTAATTTTGGATTTGAAAGATCAGCACCAACTATGAACAATTCATTTTGAATTAAATTTAACAGTCCTGCAATGTCTTCATCTAATTCATAAGATGATATTATCCCCAATACTGCATTTGCTTCATCAATTGTACCATAAGCAATTATTCTTGGATGTGATTTTGATACCCTGGAATTCCCTTGTAATCCAGTGGTTCCATCATCCCCTGTTTTTGTGTAAATTTTCAATATTGTATGAAAATGCCTTAAACTATTATGTTGTTCGAATTATTTATTACCATTTACTTGCAAATATGATTATTGTCTAATGTTATTTTTCGATATTATGATTATTCATTTGAAGATAGCCCCAAACTAACCCGCAATGCAGATATCATTAATTATAATTTTGGATTGAAATGCAACATGCAGAAAATTCTACGATCATGATTCTTGATTTTTTTCATACATCTGCAAATCTAAAAAAGATTCCACGGCAAGGTTGGATTGATAAATTATCCATAGACAAACCAGAATCTGTTGCAGACCACACATTTTCTATGGCCATAATGGGAATGATCTTTTCAGATTTAGAAAATTACAACACTGGAAAAATTTTAAAAATGATTCTTTTGCATGATTTAGCGGAATCCACAACAGGGGATATCACTCCAGAACAAATTACAAAAGAAGAAAAAATAATCTTAGAAAACAGCACAATGAAAAAAATTCTAAATGATTTACCTTTATCACTTCAAAAACAATACTGTTTTCTTTGGGATGAATACCAAACAAATAACTCTAAAGAAGCAAAATTAGTTCATCAGTTAGACAAGTTGGAAATGACATTACAGGCAAAAATTTATTCTAATGAGGGGTATTCTAAAGAAAGATTGGACTCTTTTTTCAATTCTGCAAAAAATGAAATAAAGGATCCAAAGTTATTGGAATTATTTAGCAAAATATTGGAAAAATAAACCATGTCTGAAAAAGGTAAAGATGAATTAATTGAAGCACAAAAACAAGTCATTGGAATACTTTTTGAAGTAATCAAGAGATTACAAGCAAATAATGACTTGGATGAAGAATATTTTCAAATAATTTCCTCTAGTGATAAAACAAAAAATCAAAGAGTGACAAAAATACTAGATGAAAGAAAGGAAAATGCATTGATAGTTGGAAGACTCTTAGAACAATTGGAAATTTAATTTTTATAATCTTATTTAATCATCAGTAATGATTCGCAGTCTTGCTGTTTGTTCATATTTGTCTTGGATGTAATGGGAGAGATTTATCACTCTGATTCTTGATGCCTTGTTTGACCAGCTACCTTCATTTTCAAACCATGATTCAATGTCATCCACATCATATCTTTCTCCACTTTTGAGAATGTCTCTGAAAATAGATTTGATCTCTTCTATCTCTTGTTCTTTTAGATTACTTTTGTCTTCAATCATGGTGGTGATTTCATTTAATTTTATTATCACATTATTTGTAAGAGGCATGAGTTTATCTAATTTCAAAGATATAACAATCTTCTCTATCAAAATATGGCAGACAATAATCATTGTTTTATGATGGATTTGTCATAATTTCTCATGGAATGCATTTGGGTTTATCAAAATAGTTTAGAAACTAATCTTTGGCAACTGCATCAATTATTTCGTTTAATTCATCCATTTTAAATTCTGGGAGTGTGGTATAATTTTCATAAGATTTTATCTGTTTGTGGAGTATTGATTTTAATGATTTATCATCATAATCCACATAGTGTATTAAATAAAGTAGTATCAAAATATAATCGTAAATCAGCCTCATCTTAAAATTTCCAAATGGTTTTCCATTTGGTCCAATAAATTCTGAAGGCGGTCCCATTTGTAATTCTAATTTATGAGATTCATAATCAGGATCACTGGGATTTGTTGTACGTGGATACATTGACTGCAATTCCAAACCAATGTGCAGAAACTTTCTTTTTAAAATGGACTGCGTTGATAAATTATTATCCCATATTATAGTAGTGTCATAATCAGACATGTCTGTTTCATCATTATTGTTTTTACATCTCCATTTGAATACCGCTACCAATTCATCATATGAACACCTGGAAATGAACCTCTTTGGATGAGGTCTCTCAAAAACAAATGAATCAAAAGTGCCAATGTATCTATTTCCATATTTTTTCATCCCATTAGTGATTAGTTCTATTGTACTTGATTCATCAACAATTCGTGGGTTTTTCTTTAAAAATCCATTAAATTCAATTTTAAATGCAGTACATATTTCATCAGTCAATACATGTACGTACTCATGTGGTTTTTGGGCATGTTCTAATGTTGTTTTTTCAATATCATTTTCTTTGTATGACAATAATAACAATCACGTATTGTAGAAACTTAAGGATTGGGACAGATTTTAAAATTGACATGCACAGCAATTCTTTTCATGTAAGAGTATGAGGTATATCAGATTTAGAAAAATCTCGTCTTTTGAGACATTGTTTTTATAACAATCATATCTTCATTGAGTCGTGCAATATTTTCTGGCTTTAAAAACAGGGCAAAAAAGAGTTGCAAGTGCAAGAGAATATCTAAACAAATTAACCAATGGTAAGGCAATGCCTGCACTTGCATTGAGGGATAACAAATCAAATGTGTGGGAGCCAGTTGGGGAGGAAAACCTATACGCATTTGTTGATGAATCAGCAGGATTTGTTTTAACAGATAACAGCGGATACATACTTGCACTGGTAGATAAAAACGGTATTTCTAAAACAATTGTTCAGGGAGTTACAAAGGAGCAAAAAGAAATTCTCGAGAATTTATTTCAAAAAGACAATATTTTAGAATACAAAGGCAAGGTAATACTTCCGGTTTAGTCAGATTGACAATTTTTTACCAAGTATAGTCAAAAAAAATCAGCGTAAAGCTTTTGTTATCATCCTATTTAGAATAACAAATGGCAAAGTTTTCACAAGAGATTGAAGTTAGCGGACATCTTATTGATTCATCAATTCTCACAAAAATATTTGATAAAATCATGGATCTTCACGGTGAATTTCAAGTAGAAGAAATCAGTATCGGTAAAAAGAAAAAGGATCCATCATATGCCAGACTATCCATTACTGGAAAGAATCAAAAGCATCTAGATGAAATTTTAAAAACAATTTATCGAGAAGGCGCAGTCTCAAAAATACAAAAAGAAATTTTACTAAAAAAATCACCAAAAGATATGGTGATGCCTGATGATTTTTACAGTACCACAAATAATCATACCCAAGTTTTCCATAATGAAAAATGGATTCAAGTTGAAAATATGATGATGGACAAATGTATTGTGTTTAAAAATAACAGGGCATTTTGCGTACCTGTAAGGGATATAAAAAAAGGAGACAAGATAATAGTTGGCGAGGGCGGAATCAAAATCACCCCACCTGAGCGTCCAAGAGAGGGAGTAAACGTCTTTGAATTTATGGGAAGCTCTAGTTCCAGTGAGCGACCAACTCAGCACATTGCAAATAAAGTGGCAGAAGATATCTACAAGACAAAAAAGGCTGGTGGAAAAATCATAATTGTTGGTGGTCCTGCCATAGTTCATACGGGTGCCGCAGACGCAGTTGCAGAATTGATCAAACTGGGATTTATTGACGGGGTTTTGGCTGGAAATGCTTTGGCAGTTCACGATATAGAATACGCCACATTGGGAACATCACTTGGAATGAATGTTCATGATGCAACTCTGGCATACCATGGACATCGAAATCATATGGATACGATAAACGCAGTTTTTCGTGCCGGCTCTATTGCAAACATGGTTAAAACAAAAAAACTAACACGTGGGATAATGTACCAGTGTGTAAAAAATAAAATTCCATTCGTATTGGCAGGCTCTATTCGTGACGATGGTCCATTACCTGATGTAATTACAGATGTGACAGAAGCACAAAGAGAATACAAAAAAATTCTCAAGGATGCAAATATGGTGATTATGATTTCTACAATGTTACATTCCATTGCAACTGGAAATATGTTGCCTGCAAATGTCAAAGTTATAGTAGTTGATATCAATCAGCCAACTGTCACCAAGCTTATGGATAGGGGAACATGGCAAGCATTAGGTATAGTGACTGATGTTGGTGCATTTTTGCCAATGGTTCTACAACAAATTAAAAAACAGAAAAAATAGACCTATGGGGTCAATCTTGGATGCTGTATGTGCATCCCATCCCCATCTATAACTATGGGATGAATTTGTTCACTGTGTTTAATGCCGCGCATTTTAGTTACTTGAACTGTTCTTTCCATGGTATCCTCTTTTCTAGTGTGTCTTAGCTGAATAATTCCAGAAGTAACAAACCACTCTAAAGGAATATCATTATTTTCAGAATACTCTGATATTATCAATGATGTCACACCGTAATTTTCCAATGCTTGAATCATTCCTTGTAACCCCTGCCTCATGTAGAATTTATCAGAATACTGCATTGCAAGAATTGTAATTGAGTCAATTACCACTCTTTTTGCATCTACTCTTTTGATGCTGTTTAATAGTAATTTTGTCAAATGCTCAAATGGCATCTGCTCTCCTCTGTACAGAGAATCATCTACGGGAATAACTCTACTAATTTTTGCAACTGCCGTGGCAGCTGGAACATTATTGAGTACTGTATACATTTCAAAAAGCATCACAAACCCAATTGAAAAGCTTGCTCAAAACATGACAGAATTTTCCAAAACAAACAAAATTACAAACAAAAAACCAATCAGTACAAACATAAAAGAAATTCATGAGCTAAACGAGAATTTTAAAGGCATGGGTCAAAAAGTTGAAAAAACATTAACAGTGCAAAAAGAATATGTTGAGAAACTAAAAGAAATTGATAGAAAAAAAGTAGAATTTTCATCAATGGTATCACATGAATTAAAAACTCCACTAGTACCGATCTTAGGATATGTGCAAATGTTACAAAAACAAGAATTGATGGGAGAATTAAATAAAAAACAACTAGATGCAGTAGATGAAATTTATTCATCTGCATTGAAATTGCAAAGACTGGTAGGAGATATTTTAACTACGCAAAAATTAGAGTTGGGAAAACTAGAGTTTAATCAAGAAAATGTAGATGTTGCTGAATTATTAGATTTAATAATAAAAGATTTTAGTCCGATTATCAGTCAGAAAAAGATTCACCTAATAAAAGACAATCCTGAAAACATAATCATCTTTAGTGACAAAGACAGAATCAATCAAGTTTTTTCTAATTTAATTAAAAATGCCATAGATTTTGTAGAATCAGAAAAAGGACAAATAACAATAGGGGCAAAAAACAAGAAAGAGGTTATAAAATTTTTTGTTAAAGATAACGGCATAGGAATTTCAGAAATTAACCAAAAAGAAATTTTTAAAACATTTTATCAAATAGATACATCTACAAGCAGAAAAAGAGATGGTAGTGGATTGGGTTTGGCAATTTGTAAAGGAATCATAGAAGGTCTTGGAGGTAAAATATGGGTAGAAAGTAAAGAAAATATTGGAACAACGTTTTATTTTGAGATTCCAAAACAATCAATCAAAATAAATACTAAAAAATAATCTCAGATAACCAGTAAACCAACAAGAGATTTATCAGCATAATTTTGAAATTTCATTCAATATTAGATTATTATCAAGTAAATATCATTAAAAATAATTTTAACAATTTTACGTTTAGATGAAATGTTATTTTTGCAATTCTAGACTTGCAAGATCAAGAAATATCAATTCCCAATCTTCTGGCACATGCAATTGCCGCTTTACCATCATCTTCAGTAATGCCAACTTTTTCAAATTTTTCTACCCATCCTGCTTTTGTATTCATTGTATTTTCTCTGTAATATTCTCGTAAAATCACGCCTATTTGTGCATCTAGTCTATATCTTGTTGCCTCATTCATACCTGCCTGGAGTATGGTAGAATCAGAATTTGCCAATATTTTGATAAATTCAATGTCTTCTAAAGAAAGATCAGCCATAAAATTATTGAATCTTCTTTTTTAATAAATTCAAAGTCACATTTGGATCCGCTTTTCCTTTTGTCTTTTGCATTACTTTTCCTACCAGATAATTGATAGTCTGAGGATTAGATTTTGCTTGTTCCACAGCTTGTGGTTCTTCAGAAATAACTGATTCAATAATTTGCAATAATTCAGATTCATCAGATACGTTACCTAGATCAAGTTCAGATATCACATTGGATAATTCCTTACCTGTTTTTACAATTTCATATAATGCGTTTTTGGCAGAAGTTCTTGCAATCTTACCTGATTGTATCAAATTAGCTATCTCTTTTAGATGAATTGGTTTTAATTTTGAGGATTCTCTTTTCTCTCTTGTATCAACCAGCCCCATCAAGTCAGTGGTGATAATATTTGCAACTTCTTTGGCATTTTCTTTTGTATGTGCATCTTCAAATAAATCTGAATAAAATTTATCAGATGAGAGTACATCTGCAACCTGTGTAGGAATATTGTATTTTGAGACATAGCGTTGTTTTTTAGAACTAATACTCTCAGGCATTTCAGATTTTAATTTTTCTTTAACTTCATTTCCTATTCTAACCCATGGAATATCGCCTTCTAGAAAATATCTATAATCCAAATCTTCTTCTTTTGACCTTGAAGAAATTGTAATCTTTCTTTTATCATCCCAATGGCGTGTTTCTTGAATGATTGGTATATCTCGTGAATGCAAACTTTGCTGACGTGTAATTTCAAAATGAACTGCTTTTTCTAAATCATGAAAAGATCCAATATTTTTTATCTCAACTTTATTTCCACCTTCAATGGATACATTGGCATCTGCCCTCATTGCTCCTTCCAGACTAGGATCAGATACTCCAAGATTTTCCAACAAATCAGATAGTATGTTTAGAAATTCCCTTACCTCTTTTGGGTTTTCAAAGTCAGGCTCAGTTACAATCTCCACTAAAGGTGTGCCTGCACGATTATAATCCACCAAAGTTATTTGGTTTTTTTCAGAACTGCCCTCATAGATTAGCCTGCCTGGGTCTTCTTCTAGTTGGATTCTTGTAATGTGGATCTTTTTTTCTCCAACCAGAATAACTCCAGTGCCTCCAACACTAGTATCCCCATAGATGTTTAGTTGGGTGATTTGAAAATTTTTTGGCAAATCAGGATAAAAATAATTTTTTCTAAAAAATGCAATTTTTTCAGGAGTACTACAATTTAGTGCCATTGCAATCATTGTTGCTTTTTCAACAGCTTTTTGGTTTAACCTGGGAAGACTGCCTGGCAACCCCATACAAATAGGACAAATATTGGTATTTGGTTCAAACTCTCTATAATTTGCCTTACATGAGCAAAATAATTTACTTTCCAACTTTGTGAGTTGACTGTGAATCTCTAATCCAATTTTTGTCAAATTGGAACCTCTGGTAATTTTACAGTTTTTTCTAGTGCATATGCAGCTTGGAGTAATAATTTGTCATCCATTGAGTTTGCAATAAGTTGGATTCCAATCGGCAAGCCATTTGATATTGCATATGGAATTGATATTGCAGGTTTTCCAGTAAGATTAGCAGTTACCGTATTGATATCAATAAGAAATAAAGCCGCAGGATCATTTATTTTCTCACCAATCTTAAATGGTAAAATTGGAACTGTTGGTGAGATTAGCAGATCAAATTTTTTAAACGCGTCATTGATTTGTCTGGTGAGTTTACTTTTTACTTTGAGTGCTTTGAGAAAATATTTTCCGGCATGTCCTGAAGATGGAACAAATCCTCCAAGAATCATACGTCGTGTAACTTCAGGACCAAGTTTTTTTCTCGCTTTTTCAATATAGGAATTAAACTCGTATCCTTCAACAGGAAAATCATAACCATATCTCAAATTATCATATCGTGCAAGATTGCTACCTGCTTCTGTTGCAGTAATTGCATAATATGCTGCAACAGAATATTTTACCATGTCAAGAGAAATTTCTTCGCATATTGCACCCAGTCCTTCTAGTTTTGATATTGCATCTTTTGTTGCAGAAAGTACTGAAGGATCTATTCCTTCTCCAATCATCTCTTTGATTATGCCTATTTTTTTGCCTTGTATGCCTGAATTGATATCTTTGAGATAATCTTCATTGTTGTTATCAACTGTGGTGTTATCATTAGGATCAACTCCTGTAATCAAATTTAGCATAAATGCTGCATCTTCAACGGTTCTAGTTAGGGGGCCAATCTGTTCAATACTATTTGCATAAGAAATTAGGCCGTATCTACTAATCAACCCATAAGTCGGCTTGTACCCTACAGTTGAGCAAAAACTGGCAGGATTTCTAACAGAACCACCGGTATCGGAACCCAATGATGCAACGCATTCAAACGCACTAACAGACACTGCACTACCTCCAGAAGAGCCACCTGGAACATAATCTGTGTTCCATGGATTTTTACTTGGACCATATGCGCTAAATTCGGTAGAAAGACCCATTGCAAATTCATCAAGATTTACTTTGCCGACAAAAATTGCATCTTGTTGTTTTAATTTTGTAATCACAGTAGCATCATATGGTGCAATAAAATTTTCAAGCATCTTTGACGCACATGTTGTTTTGGTGTCTTTGATGCAAATGTTATCTTTAATGGAAATCGGCATGCCAAAGCATTGTCCAATTTTTCCCCCTGACTTTATTTTTTTATCAATTTCTCTTGCCTGATCAACTGCCTTTTCATTTAATGATAGAAATGCATGTAGTTTATCATCAACGTTATGAATTTGTTCCATTGTTTTTGCAATAAAATCTTCAACAGATATGTTTCCAGATTTTACTTCCCTAGTAAATTGCAGAGCTGAAATTTTTATATTCAATTAAACCATCTTCGGAGCTCTAACATAGGTTCCTTTATAGTGATTAAGTTTTTCAATTAATTTTTCATCAAATGGGATATACTTGTCTTCCCTCAAGTTAGTAATTGGGATTTCCCTGACAGATATTTCTTCAGATTCAACACCTGCTGAATCTAAAATATCAAAATATCCCATCATTTTATCTACACGTTCGTAGATTGTAGGATCATCAATTTCAATTCTCATTAATTTTGCAACGTGTTCTATTTCTTCTCTAGATACCATTTTCAAATCACCTACGGTGTCAGTCTGTCATCATACCGCAGTTTACTACCAGTTTCCCATACCTGTGGTACATTTTGTGCCTGAAAATTATCATAAAATTGCATCATTTTTATCCCAACTGAAAATTAAATTTCTTTGATATAATGCTAATGATTACAGGTTTTGTCAAATCCGCAATCAATATTTTAAACGTAAAAAATTGTTGATGTGAATTTGGGCTGCATCATACTGTCTCACATGCATGTGTTTTAATAGGTACAAATCATATTAGCAGGATGTCTCAAGAATACCAAAGAATTCTAGATGAAGTTTCAAAAATAGTGAATAAAGCCCCTAGACTTTATCAGGCTCTAGGTAAGAACAGTTGGGATTAAATTATTTGGAGTTTGAAGAATTTTGAGAGTTCTAGATTTTCATTGGAACTAGCTTCTTGATTGCTGATTTTGTTTGCCTTTGTAACCTTTGCAAATACTGAATACGTTCTTGAATGCCTTCTAATTCAATATTTTTGAGTTCTATTGGTTTTATCTTAATCTTCATAGATTCTTTATCTGCTATCTTTTCAGACACAAAATCAATGTTTTTCCTCACATTCTGAACTATTGGACTGGATAGATTGATGCTGTATAATTTTGGTTTTGTTGTTTCTTGATTGACCTTTACAATTCCAATATTTATCAGATCATCAAAATACTTGTAAAAAGTAGTTTTGGACATTCCCAACTCTTCAATTATATCACTTACTGTAAACTCATTTTTAGGAAAACTGAGTAAAAAATCCAACATCTTGGTGTTTGGTGAATTACCGTATATTTTAAAAATCAGACCGTTTTCCATATATCCAGTATTATTCTAAAACTATAAAAACTATGCATAAATGTAGTACGATAAGTGTACGAATATGTTGCGTGATTTTTCAGATAACGAACTGACGGCACAGATTCTTTCATATCTTTGGGATCAAGGGTCATGGGGTGAAATTTACACAAACTATACTAAAATGAAAAAAAGACTTCACCATATTGTAAAAAACGATGGCAAGAATATTGAAAAGAAAGTAAAAGAATTATCAAAAATTAACTGGGTAGAAATACATAAAAATGGTGATACCATTTCATTAAGTCCTATTTACAAAATCATGATTAAGAATTTTAGAGATCAGTATTTAGATTAATTTTTTTATTTAAGATTATCTTAACTATCTTTTTATCATTCAAATCAGCTAAAAAAATAATTTAGTGTTCATTATGATCATCGACCCAAAAAAAACTATTAACCATTCTGGTACATTTTACGAATATACCATTATTGTTTGTAGAATTTTGTGTGATTGAATAACAAGAAAACCAAGTCTGCGGGTTTACTCTTCTGCAAAAAATAACACTTAGTTTTTTATTTTCCTAAAAATTTACCAGAGTTAAAATAACTACCTAAAACTAGGGCGTAAGTCTGTCAACATCTCTTGGATAAAATGTGACATCTCTAATGTTTTCTGTGCCTGTAAGGGCCATGATTAATCGCTCCAAACCAATACCGCATCCAGCGTGTGGAGGTACACCATAATCAAATGCCCCCAAATGATACTCAAATGCGTCAGTCTTCATTCCTTTATTTTTCATTCTCTCTTCAATCTCTTGTCGTTTTTCAATTCTGGTGCTACCTGATGACAGTTCCAGATCACCATACATCAAATCAAATGATTCGGAAATTTTTGGATTTGTCTTACTATCTTTTACGTAAAATGGTTTTGGACCCAAAGGCCAATCTTTGATAAAGTAAAATCCCTCAACACCGATTTTTTTTAGATTTGAAGGGTAAAGATCATCGCCCCACTCAGTTTTAGCACCTGCTTTTTGCATTTTTTCTACCAATTCATCATAAGAGTATCTTGGGATATGTTCAGGTATTGCTGGAATAATAAACTCAGCATCTGGGTTATTTTTTGCATAATCATTTACAGACTTTATTGATATTTTTATTATCTCTTCGATTCTATTCATCACGTCGTTGTAATCCACAAATGCTTCTTCCAAATCAATTGATATTGCTTCTGCCAAATGACGATTAGTTCTTGATGGTTCTGCTCTGAAAATAGGTCCAATTTCAAAAACTTTCTCAAAACTCATTGTTAATTGTTCTTTGTATAATTGTGGACTCTGAGCTAAAAACGCCTCTTTGTTATAATAAAATATGGCAAATAATGCAGCGCCCCCTTCAGTTGCAGTTGCAATCATTTTTGGAGTGTTGATTTCTGTAAAGTTTTGTTGGTAAAAATAATCTCTAATTGATTTGAGGACATGGCTTCTTGCATTGAAAATATGCTGTAGAGGTTTACGTCTAAGATCAATTGGTCGCACCTCCAATCTAGTATCTATATTTTTGACAGTCTTTGCTAAGGGCTCAAAGGGCGGAATTTTTTCAACATCAGAAAATACCCGCAGTTCAGTTGGAATAATCTCAAATCCAGTTGGTGCTTTTTCAGAAGATTTGATTTTACCTATAATTGCAACCGAAGAATGTGCCTTTAAAATAGATAGTTTTTCGCGTAGTTCATCAGGACAATCACCTTTTTTGGCAACAATTGGGATATCTCCATTTTTGTCTCTAATTGTAGCAAAACTAATGTTGCCATGACCCCTTATTGTCAAGACCCAACCCATCACAGTGACCTCCAAGCCATCCATTGAAGGACTCAATTCATTAGAATAGTGAGATCGACGTAATGTCCCAAGCTCTGTTTTTATCATAATTTACTGAATTGCTATCATATGGTGTAATTAATTTTTGGGGAAAAGTATTCCATATCCCTACTCATATTTGTTCAAATTCACTCATAATTTATTCAGAATCAATTTTGATCATTGTAGAATGGTTGTTTTGATAAATACTAGTGATATGATATAAAATTATGAACTGTCATGGAAAAAGCGAACCTCATGTTTGGAGATTTTCCAAGCACACTAAAATGCGTAGATGTGTAAAGTGTAAATCAAAAATTCCAATCACCAAAGAAGAATTTGCCCTTAAATGGGGTTTGAAAAAATCTTAGTCGAATTCTAATCTTTTTTTCTATATTATGTCATAATTTTTCAAAAGATTAAATTATTTATTCTGAAATTTTGTCCATAATCATAGGTTTTAGTAATCCATCATATCAAAATCAATAAAAAAGTAACATTTATCATCAGAAAATATTTCAGTCTAAGATGAATTGGATCTATTGATAGTATTAGTAATTGCAGCATTTATCATCACAGCAGTTTTTGTTGGCTATTACGCATCACAGAGACCACAGGAGAAAACTATGAGGATTCCTGAGGAAATAATAGAATTAGAGGGTCTTGACAAGCAAACAACACAGATATTGCATATTAACGCAGAACTGACTAAATCAATAGTATGAATTCCAGAACATATTTTTAATTTACATTAAATTAGTACAAGTTAATTAGAAAAACAATGTCTCTGACAAACAAAGAAAAAATTATTGCATTAATATCAAATGGCATTGCAGTGTATTCATTATACCAGGAAAGAGAAAGTCTTCCAAAAAATACAAACATGTATGATTTTGTATTAAAGGTAATTCCAGAAGATATCAAATCTGAATTAAGTGCAGAATTAATCGATGAGGTATTTCAATATGTGTCATCCACACATAGTTCATAAAGTACAAAAGTAGAACATACATCATATTGACGGCAATAGCAACCTTAGGGTCACACTGTGCGCTACAGGTTCTCAAAGGTGCCAAAGATGAAGGTCTAAAAACAATCCTAGTTTGTGAGAAAAAACGAGAAAAACTATACCGTAGATTTTCCTTTATCGATGAATTAATCATGGTGGATTCTTTTGCAGAAATATTAGAGCAAAAGCATCAATTGATTTTAGAGCAAAATGATGCGATACTGATTCCTCATGGAACTTTAATTGCACAAATGAGTTCGGAAGAAATTGAATCAATCAAGACACCAATTTTTGGAAACAAGTGGATCCTAAGATGGGAGTCAGACAGAATCATGAAAGAAAAACTGATGCGAGAGGCAAAACTTCCAGTTCCAAAATCAGTGTTGGATTCAAAGGATATTGATAAACTGGTAATTGTAAAAAGACAGGGAGCTGCAGGTGGTAAAGGGTATTTTTTGGCAGCTAATCAAGAGGATTATAATAAAAAAAGAAATCAACTAATTTCACAAGGAGTGATTTCCAAAGAAGAGACACTCTACATTCAAGAGTATGCTGCAGGTGTTTTGGCATATTTGCAATTTTTTTATTCCCCTCTAAAAGAGGAGCTGGAATTTTTTGGCGCTGATCAGAGACATGAATCAGACATTGAAGGTATGGCAAGAATTCCATCAGAGCAGCAGCTCAAAAGCAACAAGGTACCATCATTTAACGTGATTGGGAATAGTCCAATAGTTCTAAGAGAGTCGTTACTTGATGATGTGTATACCATGGGGGATAATTTTGTAGATGCTGCAAAAAGATTGGTGGCACCTGGAATGAATGGGCCATTTTGTATTGAGGGAGTTTATGACGAGAATGCAAAGTTTACATCATTTGAATTTTCAGCCAGAATCGTGGCAGGAACAAACATCTACATGGATGGCTCACCATACTACTCACTACTATTCAACGAGCCTATGAGTATGGGTAAAAGAATTGCACGTGAAGTAAAAACTGCAAATGAAACAAACCAACTAGATAAAATTACAACTTAAAAAAAGGCGCCTTAATCTTTGCAAAAATCATAATAGTTGAGATCATTACTGCAAACCCAAAAATAGCACCAATTGGAAATTCTGGAATTACATGAGTTCCAATAATTTCAATTTCCTCAGTGCCAGTAGGTACAAAGAAAGCAAATGTGGAACTGTCTGAATCAGATGAAATTTCATAATCTGTCTCTTGTCCGTCAACTAAAATTATAAATTCATTATTTTGTGCACTAATCAATTCATGCTCCAAACCAATAAAAAATCTAGAATCATACGTGTTATCCAGGCCAATAAGCAACGATGTTGATTCAGGATCAATCTCCATTGCAACAACATTGGCATTTACAACATAAGAAATAGAATATGGATGTTCATCAATTTCTAAAGCATATTGTGAAGAATTAGAAAGTTCATCAGACGGAGTTTGCGCAAAAATTGGAGTGGTAAAAATCAAAAAGGGCAAAATAAGAAAAATCCAATAATTCATTGATTTGAAATTAAATGATTAATTATTATTGCTTTCTTCTACTCCGCAGTTAATGCACATTTTCTTGTCTTGGATGGCAAAATATGAAAAACTGTGAATAAACCCAATTTTACAACTCATGATACTATCAAAATTACATCCAATTAGAAGTACCAGAGTCAAAAGATGTATCGATCAAAGGCCAATTGTTTCAAAATTGAGATGTTGTGAATAAAACAGTGATTTGATTGTTGAACTGTATGAATTTTTATTGTTTATAGGACATCATTGATAATATTTTAACAGTATTCAAATCATAATTCCCCAAGATGAATGATAAGATCAGTTCCAAAGCCAATACAAAGTCCAACAAAGATCCCAATCATAATAATGCTATTTGTGGTGTGTTTTCTTCCAGTATTGTACATCAGCATTGAAACATAAATCAATGCACCTCCTGCAATTGACAAAAATAGAATGTATGTGATGCTAGAAAACCACAAGCTACCAAGCAGTGTGCCGATGAATGTAGGTCCTCCACCAATTACACCTAATAGAATCATAAAGCGAATTGATGGTTTTTTTGAAAGTCCGGTAATTGGACCAGCAATTCCAAAACCTTCTGTAGCATTATGAGTTGCAAATCCCATTATCAAAAGTAGTGCAAGACCTACCTCTCCGGCAGCATAAGATTGCCCTATGGCAAGTCCTTCACTAAAATTATGGAATCCAATCCCAACGGCAATCATCATGGCAAGTCGATATGCACTTGTCTCATGAAATAGCTGATGAAGATGATCATCGCCTTTTTTGATATTTTCTAGGGATAATATGTGAGGGACTCTCTTTATTGTTGCTTCGTGTTCATACCATACAAGCCCAAACAATCCAATTGCAATTCCACCAAATAATGCAATAAGATGTATAATTCCATCTCCAAATGATGCACTTCCCACAAATGCATTAGATACGATTTCTTCAGTTGGCTCCCAAGCATGACTAAATATGTCAATTATTAAAAATATCAAAATGCCCAAGGATAATGCATTAAGAAATCCTTTTGCTTTTGCACTAAGATTCTTCATTGCAGGTAACGGAAGACCAAGGAATATTGTAAAACCAGATATCGCTCCAAGTAACAAAAGTTGTGAATAATCAATCATGATTATTATTTCCTAATATGCCAATGACAATAACATTATTTTTTTGCGTATAATTTAAACTGGAAGTTGATTCTATCATTATAAAATAAGATTCTGTAAACATCTAAAGAAAATACTGCAGGCATAATCATAAAAATAAGACATAATTTAATTTTAGATTTTAATGATGTCTAGTTATTTGATTTGGGGTTGCTAGTATTAGGATAAAGATTCAAGATTGGCTCCAAACCCGTTAATGTAATTTCGACTTTATCTATACGACTGCGATACTGTTTTATTTTTTTTCCCTCAGCAGAAATTACAAATTTATCTACTTCTGCAAGTGCCAATTCTTCTAAATTAGACAAAGTTTTGTAAACAGTAGATATTGAAATTTTTAATTCATCTGCAATTTGTGTTGCTTCTTTTGATTCATTTTTAATTGAAAACAATACAGCACGTGTACATACACTACTTAGAGATTCAATTATTTTTTGTGTAATGTCAAATTCACTTAGTTGAATTATGTTTGATTTGGACATTTTCACTGATTTGCCACCAAATTAAGAACAGGATCAGGTTTTCTTATGGAAATATCAGCCTTACTTATGCGACTTTTGTATATTTTGAATTTTCTCCCTTTATCTGAAATCATCCATTTTTCTACTTCAATTAGAGTAATCTCCTCAAGGTCACTTAGTTTTTTATACACAGAACTAAGGGGAATTTTTAGTTTTTCAGACAAGTCAGATGCAGTCATTCCTTTTTTTATAATTGAAAACAATATTGCACGTGATTCAGAATCTGCCAATGCCTCAATTACTTTTTGAGTAACATCGTATTTTTTTAATTGTGGCAATGTCAAACGTCGTGTCAATTAAATTAAAAAACAATACAGAGTTATTTAAATTACATCATATTATTCTCGTTCCAGAGAGTCAGAATAACTAATTAAAAGAGGGTGGAATTTCTCTATGAGGTTTATAGTAATTCCATAAGGAGCCAAAAATAATACCCAGAGAAAGCCAATAAAGAGAGACAGTAAATGCAGACATAGTTCTAAAATGATCAACTAAGTCCATAGGTGTGTTAATTTTATCAGGATTCCCAGGCATTACAACAAATATGATTCCAATAAATGCAGCATATCCAATAAAGGCAATGAATTTTTTAGTTTTTAGTTTTTGAGATAATTTGTAAAATCCAACTGCACCAAACCCAGAAAGTGCAATAAATGTCAAATAAAGGATTCCACGCAATACGACGGTTTCAGGATCACCTACAGTTGGTGGATTTGCAGGGTATTTTAAAAAAGGAATAAAGTAAATCGTCAACCACATTACTCCTGCCAAAACCAGAGCTTTTTTGATATCTGTTTTTCCAGGAAGAGAATTTCTTGAGAGTACAAAAACTATTCCAAATAAAGAACCCATAGAAATGCCAAGAATTCCACCAGCAAAAACTTGTCCGCTTTTTTGCCATATTCTATAATCATCGTACTGTGCCCTAAATTCAGGAGTGTCTTTTTCTTCGCCTGATGCAAATAGATGCTGATTTTCAATTCCAATTGCCTGATCAAGTGAAGGTTCAACAAAGACTAGATTTGCACTACCGTGAATAATTCCAGCGGCAGCGCCAGAAGATATTACAATAAAGATAAAAAGAAATGTTTTCATCAGGTTAACCCACTAGTGACAAGGAAAGCCAGCAGCGTGTCTCATATCATGAGTAAGTTCGTGGATGTACATGTCTTGAAATGCGTCTTCACCGTAAACTAGACTAAAGATATGTCCCTGATCAAATCCAACAACAAACAATCCCGCTGCAAAAAGTATAGCTAATGCCACAATTGCAATAACTGGAACACCGTTCTTAGACACATTGATTTGTCTTGATTGAGACATGATGTTTTTCTCGATTGATGATATTTAAGGTCTTGGATAATTTATCCAATTTATATAGAATTACAAACAAGAAAAATTCTGCGTAAAAACATTCAAGCTTTGCAAGATATAGTATCAAGAAAAGGTTCCAGCAGAGTCCTTACATTTAGTATTCCGCATGTCCTCAAGGCACTACAATTGTTAACTGAGGAAAGATTTGTCAGCAGGGCAACGTTTGGAAAAGAGATCCATCTAGGAGCAGGTGCAGTCAAGACATTAATTTTACATTTAAAAGAATCAGGGTTGGCAGATTCAATAAAATCTGGAACTTTTCTTACTGAAAAAGGGCACAGACTAACAAATCACATACAAAATGAAATACCTAAAGAATGTAAAATTAAAAAATGCAGTATCATTCAAGGCAAATACAATCATGTAATTTTGCTCAAAAACTATTCCAAGGTAGTCAAAACAGGATTGGAGCAAAGAGACTATGCAATTCTATATGGTTCCTCAGGATGCATTACAATGATATACAAAAATAAAAAATTAGTGTTTCCAGGGGATGAAAAAGAGTGTTTTATCAAAGATGTGAAAATAGGAAACAATCTTTTAGAAAATTTATGTCCAGATGAAGGAGATGCGATAATAATTTCATCATCAGATGATCCATTTGTAGCAGAAATATCCGCAAAAAACTCTGCATTGTGGACTATGGCATCTGTATAAGGTTAAGGAAACTATTTACTAGAAAAAAAATTCAAACAAATTAATGAAAAAGATCTACTTGATTGTAATTCCAATAGTCATAGGAGTGATAACCGGTATGTTTTTGGCATTTTATCCTCAATCAGGAGATGATTCAAAACTATTGACAGAATCAAAATTAATTCAGAATGGCTCACCAATCATGGGAAATCCATCAGCATCAATTACAATTTTAGAATGGGGGGATTACCAGTGTACCTATTGTCATAAATTTCATCAAAGCACTCTAAATACAATTAAGCATGATTTTATTGAAACAGGAAAAGTAAAACTGGTGTTCAAAGATTTTCCATTAAATGGTCCTGATTCTATTTTAGCCGCCGAGGCAGCATATTGTGCTGAAGATCAAGGAAAATATTGGCAATATCACGACGAATTATACAAAAATTGGGCAGGTGAAAAAACAGGATGGGTAAATCATGATTCACTAGATAAATTTGCCACAACAATAAGTCTGGATTTAAATAAATTCAATGAATGTCTTGATGATCACAAATATCTAGAAAGAGTAAATCAGATGTATGAATTTGGTAAAAAAATTGGAATTGATGCAACCCCATCATTTTTGGTTTTTAACAATGAAAAAATAATTAAAATAACAGGCAATCAACCACTAGAAGTCTTTCTAAAGTCTATTGACGAATTGTAATTTTAGTGAGATGAATAATTGAATCAACCAAACTTAATATTCGTATAACAGGAGGAAAATACAAATGGAAAAGATCAATGTAGAAAAAATAGATTCTGTTAAACTTTATAAAATTAGAAAAATGTTGGAGGAATTATCACAAAAATCAGGTAGAGGCACTGAACTAATCAGCGTGTACATTCCAAAAGGAAAACAACTGCACGAAGTTATCAGCACACTACAACAAGAACAAGGAACTGCAGATAACATAAAATCAGATCTGACAAGATCACATGTAGTAGATTCACTAGGCAAAGTAATTCAGAGACTAAAACTACTCAAAAAAAACCCTGAAAGAGGATTGGTAATGTTTTGTGGAGCATTGCCACCAGAAGGAGGTGGTCCATTAGGAAGCGAAGTAGTAAAAGTTTGGGAGATTGATCCTCCAAAAGACTTGAAGCAATATCTGTACAGATGCGATGATCATTTTCATGTAGATATTCTAAAAGACATGCTAAAAGATGACAACCTAATTGGATTTTTAGCTATTGATGCCAAAGACGCAGGATGGGGTTTACTACATGGAGATAAAATAGAAGTTTTATCACAAACAGGCTCTGGAGTAGCAGGAAAACACAGACAAGGAGGGCAATCTGCAAAGAGATTCCAGAAATTAAGGGAGATGGAGCTTTCGTATTTTTACAACAGAGTAGCAGGAACCACTAGAGAGTATTTTATTGATATCTATCCTGTCAAAGGTTTGATTATTTCAGGACCAGGTCCTACAAAAGAAGATTTCATCAACGGGGGTTATTTGGAATACAGATTGCAAAATATGATCATAAACACAATAGATGCGGGGTATTCTGGAGCCGAAGGAATCAGAGAAGCATTTGCAAAATCAGCAGACCTTCTTTCAGATTTTAGAATGGTTGAAGAAAAGAAACTAATTGAAGACCTATTTCGAGACATAAACTCTCATTCAGGATTAGGAGTATACGGACTCAAAGATGTAATTGAACTTCTTAAAAATAATGTGGTGAAAATATTGATCATTACAGATGACACAAACTTGAATAGAGTTGAAGGAAAATGTCGTAGATGTCAACATATTCAAGAAGAAATTGTTGAAAGAAGAGATGTCATTCCAAAAAAGACAAAATATGTAAACAGTCCATGTCCAGGATGCAATTCAATGGAAGTAGAAGTAAATGAACAAGATATTGTAGATTATTTGGAACTGCTTGCAGCAAAAACAGGAAGTAGATTAGAAGTAGTATCAGGAAGTGCAGAACATGGAATTATGCTATCAAGTTTAGGCAAGGTGGGTGCAATACTGCGATACAATCCAAGCCACTCTAAATGAGTAGTTCTTTAATTTTTTTTGCCAGGGTAAAAAGTTCATCATCATTTGATATTGAACGTTTTGTCCAAATTGTTCCTTTGTGATTATATCTTGGAATAATATGAACATGGACATGTGGAATAATCTGTTTTGCTGCTCGACCATTGTTTTGTCCGAGGCTAAATGCGTCAGCATCTGTAGCAGTTAGTATTGCATTTGCTATTTTTGGAACTATTGAAAACAAGTCCCCTACTGCTTTAAAATCCATATCAGTTATTCTTTCATGATGTTCTTTTGGAACTACTAAACTATGACCAACATCAATTGGATATTTGTCCAAAAATGCAACATGTGATGCATCCTCATATATGATATGACCGTCTCTATTTCCAGATAATATATCACAGAAAATACAACTCACAATAGAACTTGAATTTTTGATTTTATTTATTGTTTCATCGAACAGTTAATTAGGGTAAATTTTTGAATCTGGTTACCCATGGGAAGAGATGAAAGAAAAGAGCGAGAAGAAAAGCGTGAGAATTATGCTTCAAAACGTTCTTTTGAGAAAAAAAGAAATACACTAATCACAATTGGAGTAGTAGCAGTAATTGCAGTAATTGTAGGATATTCAGTATTTGTGTTTATCAACATGTCACATAATGCCCCAGGCGGTCCAGCAGGTGCAGGAGCTTTAGGCAGTGAGCACTCACACGCTGCACTTTTAGTCAAAGTTTTTGGTGATACGTTTGACTTTTCATCACCAACATACCAAATCAAAACAAGTTGGATTCACTTTGAAGGAGGGGATGGCACCACAGTTCACAAACATGCAAAAGGCGTAAAGATGGGATATTTGTTCAACTCATTAAAATTAAAATTAGATGACAAATGCTTTGTCTTCCAAGACGGAAGACAATTTTGTACAAATGAAGATTACACATTAAATTTCTATATCAATGGAGAAAAAGTCAATGACATTAGAAATTATGAACCTATGGATAATGACAGAATTCTTATCGTATACGGTGCAGAAACACCAGAAGAGATCCAAGCGTTGCTATTGCAATTAGACAATCAAGAGATTATCAAATCCTAGTTGTTCAGTATTTTGAGTTATGATTCATCAAAAGATGATTCTTCTTTTGTGGTGAATTGTGCCATTTTATCAAAAAACATGTAATAGCCACACCGAGTACATTTTAGAACAGTTAACGGAGTAGTTAGAAATTCCTTGTCTTGGAATTGTCCACTTAGTTTAACATCCTCACCTGCAATTTCGGCTTTATTACTTTGACAAATAGGGCATGCAAGAGATTTTTGTTCCAATATTTTCAGTGGAAATGTTTAGAATTTAAACGCTTTATGATCAATGATATTTTTAGTGATAACGTCAATAAAGTCTAAATTATAGCAATCTACATTTGTCGTGTTATGGAAATTTCTAGTAGAAATGTTGTAGAAGGAACTGCTAGGGCTCCACATAGAGCAATGTACAAAGCTATGGGATTAACAGATAATGATTTAGAAAAACCATTTGTTGGAGTATGCCATACTGGAAACGAGGCAACTCCTTGTAATATTCACCTTCCAAGATTAGCTCTAAAAGCAAAAGAAGGTGTAAGTGACGGTGGTGCAACACCCAGAGAATTTTCAACTATTGCAGTAAGTGATGGAATTGCAATGGGTCATGAAGGAATGAAATCATCATTAATTTCAAGAGAGGTAATTGCAGATTCCATTGAATTAATGGTTCGTGCACATCAGTATGATGCACTAGTAGGAATTGCAGGATGTGATAAGAGTTTACCAGGAACTATGATGGCAATGGCACGATTGAACATACCATCTATCTTTGTTTATGGAGGAACAATCATGCCAGGAATACTAAATGGTCAAGAATTAACAGTAGTTGATGTGTATGAAGCAGTTGGCGCATATGATGCAGGGCAATTATCCCTAGAGGGGTTAAAAAATATAGAAAACACTGCATGTCCAAACGCAGGATCATGTGGTGGAATGTTTACTGCAAATACAATGGCATCAATTTCTGAAGCTATAGGTCTTGCCTTACCAGGCAGTGCAAGTCCTCCAGCAGAAGATGACAGAAGAGAGAAAATAGTGTATGATACAGGTAAAGCATGTGTGAGATTATTAGAACAAAATATCAAACCACGGGACATTCTCACATTTGAGGCATTTGAAAATGCAATTGCAATGCTAAACGCAGTAGGTGGTTCTACAAATGGAATTTTACACTTGTTGGCATTATCAAATGAAGTTGGAATAAAATTAACATATGACGATTTTGAGAGAGTTAGAAAAAAGACCCCACATTTGGCAGATATGAAGCCGGGTGGAAATTACGTAATGAATTCTCTCGATAAAATTGGCGGTATTCCATTTGTACTAAAAAAATTAGCAGAAAGAAAACTAATTCACGATAATTGTATTACTGTAACTGGAAAATCAATTAAAGAAAATCTTGCATCAATGAACATCCCAGAGGTAGTCCAACAAATAGTCAAATCAGTAGATAATCCAATTCATTCAGTTGGAACTGCAGTGGTGTTAAAAGGAAGTTTGGCGCCAGATGGAGCAGTCATTAAAACAGCAGGTGTTGAGATGACAAAATTTACAGGCAAAGCCCGAGTGTATGACAGAGAAGAGTATGCATTTGATGCAGTAGCCAAGGGAGAAATTGAAGAAGGTCACGTAGTGGTAATCAGATATGAGGGTCCAAAAGGAGGACCTGGAATGAGGGAGATGCTAGCAACCACCGCGGCACTTGTAGGTCAAGGATTAGGTAAAAAAGTTGCAATGGTAACTGATGGTAGATTTTCTGGAGGTACACGCGGATTCATGGTAGGACATGTTGCTCCAGAAGCATATGTCGGAGGTCCAATTGCACTAGTAAAAAATGACGATGAAATTACAATAGACATAGAAACCAACATAGTTGATCTTCATGTATCTGCAGAAGAACTAGAAAAAAGAAGAAAACAATGGAGTCCACCAAAACCAAACTACACAACTGGCGCACTTGCAAAATATGCAACATTAGTAGGCTCTGCAGCGCAAGGGGCAATTACTAGTCCAAATTTATAATATTTTATTCCTAGATAATTAATATAAAATTTAGAGAATCATCAACATTTGTTCTAAAATGTAAATATAATTAAAACATGTTTTTTAAAAATACAGATGGAAATTAAATGTCCACGTTGTAATTGCCTTCCTTCAGAATGTAAAATTAGTGATACACCGTATGATTGTCCTAATTGTACTTGGACACAATGCGATTGTTGGGCAGAAAATAATAAAGACGTGTAGGGTATTGAAATTAACCTTTGAGAACAATTGATTGGTAAAATTAGTAAATTAATCCAGGTGTATGAAAATGTATTCTAAACTCTGATCGATTCATATTCGAAGATATGTAAATAAAATCAAACTCACAAATAGACACAAAAGTTATAATTTTAGTTCCATAGACAATGCAGTCCAGTTAATTTTTTCTTGCTCCACAACATAGATTTTTAATAGATTTCCCCATGCTTTATCCAGATCAGTTTTAAATTTTTTAAAACCATTTACACTTGATAATGAAATAGAGTTTTTTGGGTTGTAATTTACTTCGTCAAGGGACACACAGTGCACTATATCATTTCTGACCTCAAAAAGTCTAGACATGTCTCTAGTATATTCAGGTCCAAAAACACCCCAATCAAGAAATGTTCTAATTTTACGATTGATCGGAACCAAATTAAGAAGATAAAGTAGTTCTTTGCTATCATTTTGATTAGAATGCGCCACTATTCTCAATCTAATGATCTCATCAAATAGAAACGCCATTTTTGAGAATGAAGATAAAACACTATCACGATTTTTTGTTACAGTTAATTTAGAATCAAATCCATTTTTTAAAACCCCATCATTTAGAAAATAATGTTTGTTTTTATCAATAATGTATAATCTAATTTTCTGTGATTTTTTTTGTTTCTTTATGATTTTAAGAAAATTAGAGACATTCATGCTACGACAAATAATCCATAATCAATTAAGGATTTGGACAATTCTCAACAGAGATTGTAATGATCAAATTATTCACAAGGTTTATAGATCGCCGATCAGCAATAAAACTTAGAGATAACAGGAAAAGAAAATTACATTATTGTTATTGGATTACTGTTGTCTACTAAAGATTCTCTATACCTAATACATCATGGTATGCACGTGGAATCATTTTCTGAGCCTTGAAAAAGACGTTGTTAACTGCAGTGTCAAGCACATATGTTTTGGCCCAATCATCTTCACTTCTAATTGAGCGCCCAAATCCCTGAAGTAGTTTAGTAAGAGTTTGAGCAGTATACCACAAAGGAAATTTATCCATTTTTGCTTTTGTTCTTTTTTCTTTATAATTAGGATATGGAACTTTGGCGATAATTTGAAATCGAGATAAATCATCTTTGAGGTCCACTCCTTCCCATAATGAAGAAGAAAGTAAAACGCCTGTAGGATCAGCTGCATGTTCTGAAATAATTTCATCTTGTGTTTTTCCATCTTTGTTATAGCTATGGCAAATTCTGATTCGCCTAGTATTTTTTGGTGAGAGATATCTCAGAATTTTTTGACATCGCGGAACAGATGATGTTAAAATCAAACCCCTTTCACCAGAATGCTCATCCATTATTCTATCAATGGCTTTTATCACTTCAAGTTCATCGACTTCGGTAGAACCATAGCTTAGCCGTTTAATATTTAAAAGTTCAATTTGTCTATGTTCAATTGGAAATGGTGATTTGGGAGTATCAATAAACGCAACATCATCTTGTTTCAATCCCATATTTTCACAAAAACTGAATCTATCAATAGTGGCAGACATGAATATTTGATATTCAGTAGTAAAAAATGAATTAGCAAATGCTGAAACATCAATAGGTTTTACAGAGATGGTTCTAAAATTTCCATTCAAATCTTGAACAGGATCATTTACTACAAAATTATCCTTATCAGTAAGAATATCAATTTTAGCCTGAGCTACTCTATCATATCTCCTCTCTAGTCGTGTAACTGATTCATAATCCGGTTCTTTTTGGTACGAGTCGCTTTCTTTGATGTCTTTTATTTTTTTGGCATAAGAGTATGTAATGTCGTCAATAAGTTGTATCATTGAATCCAAATCAGTAAAATCATATTTGTCGATATTTAGATTGCATTCTTCTACCTGCCCACTAAATATATCAAATCCAATAAACTGCATTATCTGATCTTCTATTTTATGAGCCTCATCAAATATTGTGACTTTTCTATTAAGATAATCTTCAAAAAGTTTTTTGTTAAATTTCATAATTTGAAAAAATGCATGATAATTCCAAAGAGAGTGTTTTGAAACAAGTGCATCATATTTTTGAAGATAGTAAGGGCAAGATTCAGATTCTTGAGTATGATCTTCTACTTGTTTTATTGTAGGCTTGAATTTACAAACCTCAATTATTTCCTTACCATTTTTGATTATTTTTTCCAGACATTGTCCTTTGTCACATGTCAGTCCCCATCTCATAGCTTTTCTGGAATTATCTACTTTTTCAGATTCCATCATCTTTAGACATGCAAAATTTTGTTTTCCTTTAACAGGTTTAAGAAATGGAATATCTTTGATATATTGATCCTGGAGATGTTTTGAGGCAGTTATAGTAAACGAACTATCAAAGTATCTTGAGACAGTGGCTCCCACTAGGGATTTTCCCACTCCAGTTGGAGCACACAAAATAATTTTCTTGTAACCTGATTTTAATTTCTCTTCAATTTCAGATAGGATTTCTTTTTGAATATCTCGTGGAGAAAACGGTTCTGGAAATTTTTCTAAAAGAGACAGGATTGAATCTGTTTTTCTTTAATATTAAAAGCATGAAGGTTCTAATATTATTCGAGATTTTGCAATGCAGTTTAATATCTAGTAATATCACAGTAAATTATGGAATTACTAGAAGACAAGATGAGAGTTTGGCTAGAAAGTGCCAAATTTGTCAAAGCAATTCCAGGCGTTTATGTTTTGTATAACAGAAACAAAGATGTGATCTACATAGGGGAGAGTAATAATTTGGAAGAAACATTCACAAAATATGTAGATACAGGATTTGAAGGAAATGAATGTAAACAAAAGACACAGTCGTATCAACGAGAATTTACAAATAGTCCAAAAGAACGTCAAATCCAGTTAATTGAAGAGTTCAAAAAAGAGTCAGGAAAACTGCCATCCTGCAATACAGAGATAGAGCTAGAAACCCACTAGGCTACAAACATCCCTTGTTGTGGATAATTACAATCATCAGTATTTCAGTCAGGCATGAATATAGAGAAAGTAATTAATTTGAGATCGACGTAACAAAGAAATGCACCAGTGTTATTATTGTGAGCAACTTTTTGACTCCAAAGAAGCGTTGTATGATCATGTAGACATCCACTCAGATATTGAAAGAAACCAAGAGATAATGGATGAAAAAAAGAAGGCAAAAAAAGACTAGCCTCGGCACATATTTTTCAAATTAACAGTACTAAACAAAATTAGAGTAAAGGTTAGAAAAGATACATTCAGGAATAGAAATAACAATTTTGAGATAATAATCATGGAGTGGGTCGAAGCTTTACTACAAAGATCATGCGATAAAACACTAACCAAGGGGGAAGTGCTACACAGTTTATTTCACATGATTGAAATAAATGAAAACACATTAAATCACATACAATCAGACAAGCGAGATTTTGGACCAGAGTTAGAAGAATTAAAACGGACAGAAATAAGTGACCTAGATTTTCATCTAAAATATTATCGTAGTCTTGTGAATTACATCAATTCAATTCCTGAAAATAAAATGATCAGACAAGAATAAGTAGAAAAAATCAAGACAAACAAGATTCAACCTATTAACCAAAGTAACAACAAACTACTTTAATTTTGACATATAATTTCCACAAGAAATTAACATTTAAAAAATAAACATTTACAATTACACCACGATACGTTTTAAAATATAATTTTTCAAATAATGACATACATCAGATAATACGTAATTTTTTGAACATGTTGTCATATTCTTGTTGTTTTTCTATTATTTGCCCATAGTTTGTTTGTTTATCATATTCTTCTTGTTTTTCAAAAAGATATTTTTCAAATATTTCAAGTTCTTTTGCAATCATCAGACCAGAATCTTCACGAGCGTATTGTTTTTGTCGTTCTTGATTTTGTCCTCTAGTAGGAAATTTTTTTTCATCAAATACACTCTGAATTTGTTTTGTAATTTCGGGCCGAAGTAATTCTGCAAGATCAAAATGTCCTTGCTCATGTTTTAAGAGGTTAGGAGTTACTTCTGAGGGCCTTACCCAGGAAAGCAGAGGGTAAAATTCAGCAGTCAGATCAATATTCTCAATAAAGAATCTAATTTGACTACCGTCGCTATCAGAATTTACAATCCAGGTGTAACGATATTTGATTATACTGTGGACATCTTCAAGCGCTGCAGGATTAAATTCGGCCTGAAAGTTGGACCAATCTAAAAAATTATCCTTAGACCAGGAAATAGTATTATTTTGACTCATGTGATTGTTTGTTATGTGTGGGAATAAAATTATTGATTTTTCACTAGAGAAATTAGCCACAAAACAATATCATTTTTAAAAAATATCAAACATTAGCGATAAAATATGCCTGGATTAAACGATATTTTTAAGAATAGATTCAAGCACAAATGAAATCAATTTGAAATGGATCATTTTTTCAAACCATTTTGATCAATTAACAAGACACGTGTTATTTTAAGAATTTTTCAAAAATCAGAGCATACAAAATATTGGAGGCAAGACTGTTTGCATGTTTGATTGCTTTGACGTATCACATGAAGGGATGGATACAAAAAAGATATCAAACTTGCTTGCTTTCCTTTAAAACTATTAATTCAGACAAAATTAAAATAATTTATGAATCTAAAATTCATAATATCCATGGGGATTTCAATTGTATCATTAATTGTAGGCTTTGTCTTGTTATACGACATTAAATAATCAAAAATTATCCTATTTGCATTTACAACACACTTTAAAATAAAAAACTAGTTTTGAACATCAAAATTAGGATGACAGTCTAAAATTTCTAGAATGCTGTCACTTTGTTTAATTAATTGGTTTTGTTGATCGATCATAGAATTAATCTCATCTGATTCAGAATTTAATTTATCTACTATTCTCTGAGATTTTTCAAATTCATCTTGAGGTAAAGTTTTTCCATCATAGTATTCATATTGTTTATAATATTCACTATATTGTGATTTTGCACGTGTAATTTTTTTATCCAATGATTCAATTTGATTTCGAATTGCATCATCTTGATCAAGTAAAGATTTTTGGCCAACATAGAGTTCTTCAAATTTTTGAGGTACAATAAACCCATGAGAGTCAAAATCAGCTACAGGTGATTCATCTGAATACATTAGGTGATTTTTATCAGCACTGTGTCCCAATCCAAGTGCATGTCCAATCTCATGCATCATGATGTTTGAAACCATGTTTTCATCATTTTGAACAAAATTACCACTACAGTCTTTATCGCCAAGAGAAATGTCCAACACGCAGTGATTCAAAATTCCAAACAATGCAGAATTACAAGTAGACAGACCAGAATGAGTTTCTGAGGCATACACTTGCCAACGAATCTCAATGTTTGGATTATCTGACTCTACAAAATCCAAGTTAGGATTCACTGATTTCCAGGTATCAAGTGCCTTATGTAATGCATTTAATGGAATTTGTGTATCAGGCAGATTTGGAATTGCTTGGATTGAATAATAGATGATTTTTTGCTCAGTTTTAGTTGCAACTTTAGATAATTCCTTAACTTTTTCAGAAGATTTGACCAATCCTTCAGGTTCATTTTGAGTGTTAAAGGGCAACATATTTGCATACAGCAAATACCCCAAAACACCAATTATTAGAACAGCTAAAAGTAATAATTTCAACAAAGAAATTTGTTTGTTGCAATAAGTAAAACTTTCTATGGAGTAGTAACTTTAGTGTTAGATAAAACCAAAAATTACAAAAAGGCAGGCATGAAATAATTAAAATTAAACAGAGGAATTTATTCAAATATAGGAATACAAATGAATTGTATGATTAAAAAAATTGATGAGAAAAGACATCAAGAATTACTAAAACATAAAGAAGAATTAGAAAACAATAGACCGCATGATATTGAGGCAATGAGAAGATGGAAGCATTCCATGGGGAAGATCCTAGAAGAATTAGAGTTGTTTAAAAAATAATGCAACACATTTTGTTTGTTTCATCCAATATCCAGTCAACATAGATGAGATGTCAACAATCATTTTTAAATAATTTTTCATAAAGATTCTTTATCTTTGATTAAAATTTTAATAAAATCAAGTAAAACAGGCATAGAAATAAGCATATTTTCTCAAATATGTGGTTATAGTGGTTTGTTAAAATATTTAACATAAACTACCATCAATATTCTTTTTTTAAATTGAGAAACTCTTATTTTGATAAAGCAAATAGAAAACTAGAATGCAAAAATACAAGACATGTGACATTATATTAATTTCAATTATAGTGAAATTTGTTTTGCTACAAGTTGGTTTCCAGAATATTGGTTTTAATTATCATATGGAGAAAAAATTTGACTGAGTGTCCTACATGCAAACTAGCTATGGAGTCGCACTCTACTGCAGAATTAATGGAATGTTGTATGAAACAAATCGGAGAGGACTTTACAGATGAGGACAAAGGTACATGTCCCAACTGCAAACACACAATCAAAAAGCATTCAAATAAAGAACTTGTAGAGTGCACATTGGCATTTTTTAAATCAAATATCAAAAATTAAAATAGATTTAATTCAAAAATACCGAATAGATGTCATTAATGAACAACGTTAAAACATGATAAAAAAATAGGATATTTTGCAAGATAAGCATAAACAGTGGTCTAATTGATTCAAAATATTGGATCAATTAACTGCAATACTCATTGAAAAATATTCGCCCATGTGGACAAATAAGCAAGTTTGGGAATATGAACAAATTCACGAAGAAATAAAATTTGACATCATGTATGTTGAGCCAAATAATAAAGAGATATCATGGAAATCAAAACTGGCGCATTTAGATAGCAATATCAGAAAAACGCTAGTGAATACTTTTGAGTATCTTGCAGATGGTTATGAATTATGGATAACAAATTCTAAAGACAATCAAAGAAAACTGGATGAATCATCAATTCCATATCTTATGGCAGTGATAGTAGATACGATGATTGATGAAGAAGTGTGTTTAAAATTTAGAGAAGACAGTAATTGTCTAGTGGTATCAGTTGATTCACATGCAGATGTAATAGATTGTAAAGAATTCTTTGAAGAATTTTACCATCTTGCCACGGGTTTCAATTACAATGTAAACACAGGAGTTCCAGAGGATGAAACAGAGGCGGAAATCTATCTGACAAGACTACAAGAAGAATTTGATGAAAAAATGAAGGCAAAATTAGGAGATAGGTATCTTCCAGGAAATAATGATCCTGATTCAATCAATACAAAATAATGATCGGTAAAATACAAAATATTTTTGATTGAATTTTAATAATTTTTGATTCTAATTGGTCTAAAATTGTGTTCCGATCAATATCCATTTTGTTTAATTATTTTACATTAATGTTAGAAATTCAAGTAAAATGGATCCATAAATTATGGCAGCAAAGAAAAAAGCAGCAGCAAAAAAATCAGCTTCAAAAAAGAAATAATCAATTGAAGCATAATTTTTTCTTTAAATTTCCAATTTATCACTTTTTAAATAATTTAACATGGGATGATCGTCATGAACATTTGCCAAAATATTGTTCATATCCAGTCAATCTTTAAGTGTATAAAAAATCAAAATAAATTAGCACATGGAACATACCAAAGAGTGTGAATATAGAAATGCTCACGATATGATTCATGCTAATTGCTTTTGCAAGTGTCATAAAATCATCATGGCTGATTCAAGGAAAATGGACTCCAAGTCATTCTAACTATCTAAACAAGTTAAAACAGGAACTAATTCAAAGTCTAAACTCTTTATTGGTGAAAAGCGTGATACTAGTTGCTAATTGGCTAGATTGGGAAATAACCAATACCCACAACCTCTTTCAGACTAGAGCAGTGAAGCTCGTCATTCAGGTTTGATACACAGGTCTTTGACACCAGTTAGCTTTTCAAATGACAGTCGCATTGACAACTATCAAGAATACATCGGTGTTTTTTACAATCAAGGCAACGCTTGCTTCTGCCGGTTTTCATTCTTAGTTCCTCAATTCTTCGTGCCTTTTCGCTCATGAAAATCAATAAAAATTGGATTCAAAAAGTCTTTAGGTTTTTTGTTCCAAGTCCTAAAATAGCAGCAAATCATAAAAAAACATTGCCAGAAAACAGGAGACCGTTTAGAAGAACCGGAGACAGATCATCACGGCCAAAAACACAATCAACTGAAGATAGAATTAAAGATTTTATTTTACGTAATTCAAGAAATGGTTACTATACCAAAGTTTCAACACTGTCTTACAAATTTGAAATACCAGAAGACAAAGCATGGGAAATTGTAGGTGGACTTTTGACAGATGGTGATTTGGAATCAATACATGATGAATTTACTGGTGAAATGAAACTGTGTGAAGCAGGAAAAACTTATCTGATTATGAATTTAGAACAACAAAGAAAAAGACAAAAATCGCAAGAATTTAAGATGAATAAAAAACAAAAATCAAAATAGGATAGAGATAATGTCTTTTTGGAACAAAAAAACATGTTCAGATTGCAAAAGAATGAAATGTCAAAAAGGCTGCATATGTGATTGCCATCAACTAAGAGACAGAATAGATTAACACAACTCTTAATTTCATATAAATTAAAATCACTTATGGAAAATGGAGATAATCTTCCAGTACAATGTCATCCAATCATCAAACCAAAAAAGAGAATAAAATTAGACAGGTAATGACATGGCAGAATTTACACAACAAGACAAAATTGAGATCAGTAAAATCTTAGCATCAATTGAAGGAAGATTAGATAAAAGATTAGTAAAACTAACCATGGATTTGATTTTAAAAACAAGCTGGACTAAGAACGTGGCAATTAATTTGTATAAAAATAACGTCGACAATATTCCAGATAAATCGTTAAACGCATTCCTATCAGGAAGTCATTTTGGACAAATATACCAAATATCTTTAGATTTTGCCAAAAAACTAGAATTATCACTATCACCGAATCAAAAAAATATCCTAAGAGAATTTGTATTCTTTCTAGTTTTGCTCCGTACAGAAAAGTAAACAAGCTACAATCAATACCCTTAATTTTACAGCAATTTACAAAAATTTGTGATACAGTGTAAAATCTGTGGAACGCCTTTAGGAAAGGAACCTACGACTCTACAGCTAGAAGAGCATTGGAAGAAACATCACGGTTGGCATTGGCAAATCAACCAAGATAAAACACCTGAAGATGCACTGCTAAAGAAAAGATAGCATAAGGAAGCGTCTTTATTTTAGATAAACGCCAAAATTTTATGGAATTTATGATTACCATATTTCATTTTCATAAGGGTAATGATATAGACAAGGTAATTTTTGGAAAAAAACTAAAAGAAAATAAGATCAATGAAGATATACGAGTTTTTCCATCAGGTGGATTAACAAAAAATGGCGGCATACAAGAAAAATATTTGAAAGTAAATCTAAAAAACAACAATGATTTTAATTTAGAATTATTATCGGATTTTTTAGCTAACAGACTATCACCAATTGATGATGCAGATAGTCTAAAGATTGGAAACAACAAAGTTGCATTAAAAAAAGATGAGATAAAAAAAGCATTACAAATTCACATGAGTGAGATTTAGAATCGACGGCTTGGAATAGTGGTCGTTTATAGCATGCCTAGACCACTAATCGAAAGCGTCAATTAATTATTCTTGGTGATATAAAACAGAGTATTATGAAATTTCAAACATTTGTTTGATTTAAATTAAAAAATAAAACTAATTTTCAATAATTATGGATGTAATTATAAAATTTGAACAAGTAACATCGATCCAGGCTCTAATTTTTTAGAGAAAAACTATTTTTGAGCTTGTTGGTATGAAAAAATTTACTCTGGATGGTAATACAAATTTTGAGATGTGAATTCATGTCAGAAATTGAGGCATATGATATCAAGGCACACAAAAAAGTGACTATGAAAAACCCAAAGCCATATTTAATGAAGAATGGGTCATGGGCACTCAAAGGAACTAGTTCTCTAACAGGGATCACTTTATTCAAAATTGTTGGCAAAAAACCTTCAATCTCCCATTCAAAGCTAGACTTTTTGAGAAGTGTATTTACCAGCAGAAAATGTGAATGTGACAAATTCTGCTAGCTTTTTTTTGTAGATGAAAATCCTTAATTTTAGTCACAATATCACACTCATAATGGACAAACAACTTGAATCGCAAATTCAAACTATAATTTTAGAAACTTTTCAAGATGAAAAACGAGAATGGTTAAGCTATTTTCAACACAAAGCAAAACAGATGAATTTAGATCAAAAGTCATTCTTTATCGGTATGATGTATCCAAAAATCATCAGCAATCTTGAAGAAAATAATATACATATTCGCATAAAGTCAGATTCCTGGGGAGACCATGAGATTGAAAAAATCAATTCCATGCTTGGGGAATTGTATGAGAAACATACATAGAAAAATCAAGAGTCATAATACAGCATAATTAGAAAGTGTTAATTTGATAAATTAATAGAAACACATCATGTCTTTTGAGATAGAGTGGCATAGAAATTTTTACGGTATTTCATGGGCATATGAAAAAGACAGATTAGTAGTATCCACAGTATTTGAGGATAAAAAAGAGGCAATTGAAATTGCAAAAGAGATCAAAGATTGGAGTGATAAATTTACAAGATTGACAATTATTGAAAAAGAAAATGGAGAGTATTCCATTTGCTGTTATCAGGACCCACAAATTTCAAAGAGTGGAAAAAACATAGGATTGTATCGTACGGGCATGCGCCAAAGTGGAGGATATGAGCAGGTAAAACCAATGATTGAAGAGAAATCACCATTATTGCAAATAGCATATGCTGCAGATGCAAGAGATATGAATACCTACGAACAAATATCACGACTGGTACCTATGAGAAAATGCAGAATAATTTCAGAGAAGGATTTGAAAAAGCAAGAATTCTTCTATGAAAAGGCTGCAGAAAAACAACAAAATTAAACTAGTTTTAGTTATATTTTTAAAAATTGTCAACGTCCAAATCCATCTCATATCAATAAAATAATTCTAATCATCAAGGGTGACTATAGAATTACCAATCCATTATAATCAGAAATGTTCCACTTTAGTTTCTCACGATAATACTTTGTAGCCATTGTAAATGATTCATGGGCATAACTTGGCTAGACTAAACAAAAAATCAATCTGACGATCTATCTTTGAGTTTATCTAGCCAAGTCTCAAATTTAAAATTAAGAGTTAATCAAAAATCAAATCCAAAGAGACGGATTCTAAATTTTTGAGTTGTAGAAATTAATATCAATTTTAAAACTATGCTTAAATAAAATCAAAATTATCTTGTAATTATGTCTAAAATCATTGAATTTAAACGTCCTAGTATCGTGTTACTTGTTTTAGGTCTTGTCTCAACTTTGATTGGATTTACAATGTTGTTAAATCCTCAAGGTGATACTGCAAATATGATTTTTCTAAGTATGTTCGGCATTGGTTTGTTTATGTCTGGATTGAGTTTTTCAGTACTTTATCAGATAAGAAAAATAAAAACCAAATCATAAATTAATTTTCAAAAACATAGTATTTTAAGACCATAAGAAATAACAAAACAAATGGTAGAACTAAAACTGCAAGGATCAGGAGGATACATCATAGCTGAGCTAACTGAGGAGCAAGCAAAAAAAGCAGATTTAGGAGTGGGAAAATTATTTTTAGCACCAGTAGGCAAACTTGAAGAACAAAAAATGTCAAAACATTACTGTAAAAACTGTGAAGCTGAATTTAACAATCCACCAAAGATACACCTAGAAGAAAACACCAATGAGCAAGTTGCAGATAATTTGATTCTCGTAGAAAGAGGTCAGTACACATGTCAACAGTGCAGTGCCATCATTGGAGAATACAGGGTATTCAAAAAACAAGATGAATCAAGTGATATTGGCAATGCAAGACCAAGTCAATAAATCACATAATGTATTCTAAAACAATATCTTTAAGTTTAGAAAAAAATCAGCAAGTACAACTATGACAAGTGCGTTATTTAAGATAAAATGTGACAAGGGTCACAAAGCAAATGCATTGATCTGGGATGGTCAAACTATTCAAAATTACATAGAGAGTAAAAAATGCAATAGTTGTGGTGCGCCATTACACCAATTATCCAAATAAAATTAGATAAAAAATTAGAGTAAGCTAATTAACGTAGCCTAATTTTCACATACTTTAAATAAAATTTAATGTTACAATACATCATGAGATTAGATTCATGCAGAAGATGCGGAAAAGAATTAGAAGTTGATCAAAGATGCAAAGTATGTAATTTGCCAACTAATTTTCATTGTCATGCATGTGGAAATATTACTGAAAAACAATTTCATCCTAGATGCATATTATTAGAATCAACTTACATTCTAAACAATAAAAAATAGTTAAACATTTCAATCAGAATAAAAAACTAAGATCAGAACATACATCAAGAATTACTTAATAAGATATTTTTTCTACACATATCATGGATTCAAAAGAACCTGAAAAAATCTATCCATCAGGGTATGAACCAAAAGAGACCAACAATGTAGATGTGAATGTTAGAAATCAACTACTCAGTGAGATACTAAAAACATCTCCAACTGAATTTATCAATACGGATTTATTCACAGTAATGTCAAAACGACGTTCAACTAGAAAATTCACAGACAAAATAGTAGAGACAGTAAAAATAGACAAAATCATAGCAGCAGCAGACACTGCACCTACTGCAGGAAATTTTCAGGGTTTTGAGATATTTTATGTGAGGAGTCTTGAAAAAAAGCAGCAGTTAGTGGAAGCGTGCAATAATCAACCATACGTAAATGCGCCAGTGGTACTGGTTTTTTGTAAAAATCCATCCAGAGTCAAATTAGATTTTCCAGAAGAAATACTCAAAAAATTTGCCATACAAGATGCCACGCTAGCTGCAGCATATTCGCAGCTTGCAGCTCAGGCTTTGGGATTAAGTTCCATATGGATTGGAATGTTTGATGAGCAAAAAGTAATGAATGTAATAAATACAGATTTGATCCCATCATCAGTATTATGCATAGGATATCCCAAGCAGGATAAATTCCCAAAGCCAAGAAGAAACCTCAAAGAAATAGTACATGCGGTTTAGTAAAAAAATCACTCAATAACTTGTAGAAGTGAGTTATGGAAAAATATTGTAATTATTAATTAAATGAATTATTGTTTATCAAGTCTTTTTTTATCTCTGCATATACCACAAAGATAATTTTTCTTAAAATTATCAATTTCTATCTTAAATGAGTCAGAGCCAAAATAGTTTTCAGATGCCTGCATTCCACCCGGTACTGTTTTCCCACACTTTGTGCACTTTATGTCCAGATGAAATTTGATTTTTTTCTCATTTTTATCTATCTTGCCAATGATCATGTATGATATCTAGATGTTTGAATTTTTTATAGCCTATACAAATCTTAAGTTTTAAGCAAGTAAAATATATGAAAAATAATGGAATTTTTTCAAACAGAAGAGCCAAATATTGAAAAACCAATAGTAATTGCAGCGATGCAGGATATGGGAAATGTTGGTAGCATCGTAGTGAATTTTATCAACAATAGTTTGAAAACAAAAAAATTCAGAATTGCAAAGACACCATACCCCACATTTGTTATGGATATGGGAGGGTACATTGACTTGCCAAATGAAAGTTGGGAGTACAAATACGCTGATGGATTGATTGTTTTTGGAGGAGGAACAGGTCAACCACAAGACAGTCAAGAACTATATTCACTTTGCCAAGATGTCATTGATGTTTCTAAAAAATATTCTGCAAAATTTATCTACACGCTTGGTGGATTTCACACAAACAGGGTATTGGATAAAAATCCCAAAACTTTTGTCACCACTACGTCAATGGAGTTAACAAAACAAATGCAAGGGTTTGGAATTTCAACAACGCCGCAAAGATCAATAATTACAGGATTTAATGGACTGATCTTAGGTTTTGCAAAGCAAAATGGCATCCAGGGAATGGGGATGTATGGAGAGTTGAATCAGCCTGAAATTCCACAGTATAGAGCAGCAATTAGCATAATCAAAACACTGGAAAAGTTAACTTATAGAAATATTGGAGATACAAGCAAGTTAGAATCACTGGCGCAGGAAATTGAAAAAAGCTTTGAAAATTAATTAATCATGAGAAAATATTATTATTTTCTTAAAAACACTTGATTTTTTTATCGCTATAATACAATATAGATAATTGCAGTTTACTCACAATACTATAATAATTCCACGAGCGTTTCAAACAGAAATAGATGGAGTAAGATACTATCAAACACCACAAGGAAAACTATACCCGTCAATTACCACAGTATTATCTAAAACATCAGACATGTCAGGCCTTGATGAATGGCGAGAAAGAGTGGGAAGTGACGTGGCAGAGCAAATAATGAAAGAAGCACAAATTCATGGAACAATGACGCATAAATTATGCGAAGATTATCTAAACAACAGAGAATCAGAAGGAGACTTTTTAGATATCCCAAAAAGTCATTTTGAAAAACTAAAGCCATACTTGCATAAAATGAACAAGATTAGAGGAATTGAGATTCCACTGTATAGCGACGAGTTTGAAATTGCAGGGACATGTGATTGTATTGCAGAGTATAATGGGGATTTGTCAATTATTGACTTTAAGACAAGCAGAAGTAGACTAGTGGAGCATTATGATAAAGTTCAGAAATATTTCATGCAGGCAACTGCATATTCTCTCATGTGGAAAGAAAGAACAGGAATAGAGATAGATCAAATTGTAATTATCGGCTCTGAGGAGACTGGAAATATTGCAGAGTTTATCAAAATACCATATGATTTCAAAGAGGCATTAATTGAAAAGATAGAACGATTCCGTGAATCAAAGATGAAATGATCAACAGTATAGAAATTTTAAATCATACATTTTATGTAAAGTAATCTATAATTTCGAATATGACTTGAGCATGGGATTACAAGTAAACAGATTTAGAATATTTTCCTAAATCATTTACTTTCTAAGCACATCTTCTGGAAGATATGGGATCTTTGCTTTGCTCATGATATAATTACACATCAAAAAGATATAGGTAGTCTGGAATAATCCATTGTTTTTCTTATCCGTTTTGGCAATAGAACTCATTAAATAAATTAAATTCTATTTTTTTTGTTTTTAAATCCTTAAGTGAATAGAACATTTAGAAAAATCATGGTGGACTTGTGGTCTTTAGAGTTCTGGGTCGCTATTGCTCACTGGTTAACTGGAATTGGAACTATAATTTTGGCTATTGCACTCTTTAAGACATTCAAACATTTGGAAGTAGTGACAAAGATGAGTAAAATTGAAACTGAATATCGCCTAAGACCATGGGTTGGTCCTACTTCTGGAATTCAAAGAATAGAGAATTCAATTAATGGAGATATACAATTTTCCATTACAATTAAAAATTTTGGCGACTTGCCCGCATCAGGAGTCAAAGCAAAGTCTGTTGTTTCTACAAAACCATTAAGCAAAGATTCACTCAAAGAATCAATATCAGAGTTTAATCTTGGACCACTTTTGCCCCACATGGAAAAAAGCTATTGGTTTTTTGTAGATAATTCAGTATTGGATAATGTTTCAAAGGGTGATGCTTCTATGTTTGTCGCAATTTATTTTGAATACCCATCAATGGTTGGTTCTAATGGGTATGGAATGATTAGTGAATATAACAAAAACAACCAAACTTTCGTGCACAAAGAGATGTGGATAGACGATCCTCAAGTATAAATAAAATGATATAATTTTAACTGTATTAGTTTCATAAAATAAGATGGATTGATTATTCTGATAAAATATTTTTTAATTTTAGCAGTAATTATGGCCATAATACCATTAGTTAATGAAATTTCAGAATTTAATGAGAATGATAAAAATGTGCAAAACCAAAATCATCTAGATACTACACATCTAAGACTACCATTTATTGAAAATCAGGGACAGATACCATCAGAGTACAAGTATTACGCAAAAACATTTGCAGGTACTGTCTATGTTACTAATTCTGATCTTACATATCAAAGTATTAAAAATGAAAACAACTCTTCTCGGACACTGGTCATAAAAGAAAAATTTCTTGGCAATTCACTACACCCTCAGGGAAATGAAAAATCCGAATCTGTTGTAAATTACTTTAAAGGAATTCAGGATAACTGGAAGACAAATATTCCAACATACAACTATGTCTCATTAGGTCAGATATGGGATAATGTGGATGTTGATCTAAAAGCTCATGGGAACAACATGGAAAAAATATTTACCATACACCCAGGTGGTAATCCATCAAACATCCAAATGTCATTTGATGGCATTTCAAGTATTGGAATATCTGAGCATGAATTAAAAATAGATACTGATCTTGGAGATGTGTTTCTCTCAAACCCAATTGCATACCAAGTAATTGATGGTGAAAAACACGACATTCCAGTTTCCTATGATGTTTTGGATTCAACGACATATGGGTTTTCTGTTTTGTCATATGATCCTAGATTTGATCTTGTAATTGATCCATTAATTGCATCGACGTTTATTGGAGGGAGTGATGTTGATCAAGGGAATAGTATTGTTCGGGACAGTTCTGGTAATGTCTACATTACTGGCTACACTACGGATAGCACAACTGATTATCCTTTTACTGCAGGTGCATACGATACTACTCATAATGGTGGTGATGGCGACTATGATGTCTTTGTCAGCAAGTTCAATTCTGCCCTAACCTCATTATCTGCATCTACTTTTGTTGGCGGTAGTAGTGATGATCGTGGGACTAGTATTGCACTTGACAGCTCTGGTAATGTCTACATTACTGGCTACACTACTGATAGCACAACTGATTATCCTTTTACTGCAGGTGCATACGATACTACTCATAATGGTGGTGATGGCGACTATGATGTCTTTGTCAGCAAGTTCAATTCTGCCCTAACCTCATTATCTGCATCTACTTTTGTTGGCGGTAGTAGTGATGATCGTGGGACTAGTATTGCACTTGACAGCTCTGGTAATGTCTACATTACTGGCTACACTACGGATAGCACAACTGATTATCCTTTTACTGCAGGTGCATACGATACTACTCATAATGGTGGTAGTGAGGATGTCTTTGTCAGCAAACTTAATTCTGCCCTAACCTCATTATCTGCATCTACTTTTGTTGGTGGAAGTGGTAGTGATACTGGAAATAGCATTGCACTTGACAGCTCTGGTAATGTCTACATTACTGGCTACACTACGGATAGCACAACTGATTATCCTTTTACTGCAGGTGCATACGATACTACTCATAATGGTGGTGATGATGTCTTTGTCAGCAAACTTAATTCTGCCCTAACCTCATTATCTGCATCTACTTTTGTTGGTGGAAGTGCTGTGGATGTTGGAAATAGCATTGCACTTGACAGCTCTGGTAATGTCTACATTACTGGCTACACTTTTGATAGCACAACTGATTATCCTTTTACTGCAGGTGCATACAATACTACACATAATGGCAACTATGATGTCTTTGTCAGCAAGTTCAATTCTGCCCTAACCTCATTATCTGCATCTACTTTTGTTGGCGGTAGTAGTGATGATACTGGAAATAGCATTGCACTTGACAGCTCTGGTAATGTCTACATTACTGGCTACACTTTTGATAGCACAACTGATTATCCTTTTACTGCAGGTGCATACAATACTACACATAATGGCAACTATGATGTCTTTGTCAGCAAGTTCAATTCTGCCCTAACCTCATTATCTGCATCTACTTTTGTTGGCGGTAGTAGTGATGATCGTGGGAATGGTATTGCACTTGACAGCTCTGGTAATGTCTACATTACTGGTTATACTAATGCTCACACAACTAATTATCCTAGTACTGTAGGTGCATACGATACCACTCCCGACAGTCAGGATGTCTTTATATCAAACTTTGACTGCAATGTATCATCCTCACCAACAGGTGCTTCTCGATCACTCTCTGACTCATTAGGAATATCGGATAGTGTGAGTGCATTACTATCTGTAACAAAAACTACTGTAACTGCCGGTGTATCAGTAATCAAAACACTGCCTGCAGCAGGTACATTGGAAGTTACATTGCCTTCTACCAATAAAGTATCTTTTACACTTCCATCCGGAATATCAGGCAATGTCACAGTAGTAACAACAGATTCTGGAAGTTCTGCCGCATCCATTACATTTCTTGGAACTGTAGTTGATTTCTCTACCACTGCGTCATGTACAGCTGGATGTCCTGTAGCATTCAACTTTACACAGGCAGAATTAACTGCTAGTGGATTTACGAGTTCAGAGATTAAAGTTTTCCACGATTCCAGTGGAGATAAAAGCTTTCAGACAAGTGAATCACTCACTACTACCATCTCTACTTTCTCTGGAGGATTTACTGCAACTGCCAGTACTCCTTCCACATCAAAGTTTGCCATAGGAGGAGTGGCAGGAAGTGTCACAGCTAACGCTGCAGCTGGAATTGGTGCTGCAGGAAGTTTCCTAGGGTTACTCAAAGATAATTGCGATGAGAGTGGATTTGGCAATGGGAAATCCTTGCGAATCTATGAAATCAGTTATGATAAATGCGATGCAAACCAGATTACTATTCTAGCTGATACCACATGTGGTCCGATGAATGTACGTGTAGAAAAAGAAAGCAGTATGAACTTGGCTGGAATGCCAGCAGACCAGCCATATCTGCATGATGAAAAACGAATGGTTGTACTGTCCAGTCCAATCACATCAGATGTTATGGACTTTTCAATTATCGCCAAAGATAAACGAGATGAATTTTATGAAAAAATATATGCAGACCAGTGTACTGGAACAAAACAATACACGTTTGCTACAGGGTATACATCAGAGCAAAATAACGCGGCATCACTACTACTTCCAGACTGGATTAAAAACAATGCAAAGTGGTGGTCAAGTGGAGAAATTGATGATCAGACATTTGTAAATGGAATACAGTATTTAGTAAAACATAATGTCATAACTGTAGAAAAAAATACACCGACAGAAAACACAGATGATAGCATTCCTAAATGGATTAAAAACAATGCAAAGTGGTGGTCAAGTGGAGAAATTGATGATCAAACATTTGTAAATGGAATACAGTATCTAGTAAAAGTTGGGTCTATCAAAGTAAACTAGTTCTCATCTGATTCTTTAGCTAGTTTTTTTAATATTTTTTCAGGAATGTAATTTTTACTCATAAATGATACGGACAAATATGACATATTATTTCTAGTGTGTTCAAAAAATTACACATTATTGACTTACCACTCTATTCGCAATGTTTTGCCTTTTAGAAGATTATTCATCTCCCATTTCACCACTTCAAAATTACTTCCTTTCTCTATTGATGGAATTATTGATGATTTGATTTTTGTCTCGGATTCCTGACTAATTTCATATATCTCAGGACATTTTATGCCCATTCCGGTAGGATATTTGAATGACATCATGTAATGCTGACAGTCCACCAGAAATGCATTTTCAAAATATCGCTCAGGTTCTTCTACTTCATACACCAAAGTGTATTTTCTACCCATGTCTTCTTTAGTAATTGGTTCGCTAAACTCTGTTGTAAATTCCTTGCAATCAGGCTTGTCTACATTGATGCTGGTAATTTTGCACTCTCTATGTTTTTCGTCAAAAACTTGGATGTTAAGATCATTAATGTCTTCTTTTTTTACATCCATTGCAATTCCATGCAGTACGTTTTTGATTGGTTCATTTGATTTGTTTATAATTTCATATGTTCTTTTATGTTGGACAAGCATTTTTTTTGGGTCCATCACAGTTAACTCAACATTGACTGACGGGTATAATGTCGTTTTTTGAAGGCGCATGGTCTCTTCGCCATATTTGCTTCTAATCGATGCTCCTTTCTCTGGATGTTTTTTGTTTCCAAAATTTTCTCCATACACTGAATACAATAACATTGTTTGTCCATGTTTTAAGACAACATCGTGGACTGGGTGAATTATGTGTCTATACTCATCTGATAATGATCTTAGATCTTCTGCCATTGTAGGGGATACTAGTATGTGTCCATCATCGCCAAAGTCCATGACTCTTCTTGCATAAATTATTCCAGGTCCCCAAGTGTTTCTGTTTCCAAGTAAATCATTTGTAAGAAAACAATTTCCACTGTGTAATCCAACTCTTACTCTTACAGTTTCACTTGGTATCTTTGCTTTGTTGTATTCATCTAGTTTATGATGAAGCTCAATTGCTAATAATAGGGGCAATTCAGGTCCTTGTAAAAATCCGAGACAGCATCCGTCTCCAGTTGGAAGCATTATCAAGGATTCTTTTGGAACTGATGTGAAAGCATGACATTCTGAAATACATCTGTTTAATGTTTCAATTTTTTTGATCTGTGTTTTTGTCGACATTGAAATATCGGACAAGCCTACAATGTCTACAAAAAAGAAATTTGCGTGGATTAGTTTTAGTGCTGCTGTAAAATCCATAATTTTAAAACGACTAGTTGATTTTTAAAGTAATTCATGCACTTTGAAAGTCTATTCCCTATCTTTTTGATTTTCTTTAATGGATTTTTTTAATTCCTCAAGTGATTCCAAATATTCTTTTTTCATTAGGTTTGCAGGCTTTTTTTTATTATTTTTGTTTTTTTGTGCCTCAGATTTGGCTTGGGTCATATCACTCAATACACGTATGTAGGATATTTTCTATTCGGATTTGTCAATTACAGTCGTTTCCCTCAGGATTCTAAACTAGGCTTAAAATAAAGTCAAAATCAACCCATGAGTAGATAGAAAATGACTGATTTTATTCATGAAGCATACAAAACCATCTATGTCAGAGATTTGATCAAACTAAGTTTAGATGATCTGCTCAGCATGATGGCATCACTTGAATCAGGCAGTGCATATTGGGTTGATGGAGTTTTATTTGCATGCTTTGCAATGACTGAATCAGAAGAGTTGGCAAAAAAAGAAATTCAAGGCCAAACATATTTGGACAAAGTCATATTTGCAAAATATGAACACTATACCAAGACGGCAAAATTATCAACCAATATGGAAATCAATGTTTTAAACGTACAAAAAAGTCATCTTTATAGAGATTTAATATCATGGTTGAAAAAACAGCCAATATGGAATGAGTAGAATAATCCACATATCAAGAACTAGATATTTTAATGTCGTTCCTCAAAGAGAAGTGAATTGGATAAAGATGAATCAGAAATTTTCATAACAGAATTTCCAAAAGAAGGATTTGGCGTAATAGATCAGTTGCAAGGGAGAGTTCAATTTGCAATTTTAGATCAAATGAAACTCATGAAAACATCAGGCATGGAATACAAAGAGATTAGCGAGATAATTCTTGCCAATGTTCAAAAAATTATAGAAAATTACCAGTCAAAAGAAGATTAAACATTTCCAGTTTTAATTTCATACAAAATTTATTATAAAAATAAACGAATGTTAAGAATTTACAGAATAGTCTTTTTATTTCATTGGTGCGATATAACCTCAGGTAGTAATCAAATAATTCCAAACATCAATGGTATGTAACAAGAGAATTGGTGCTCAGTTGTCAATGGATAACTGATTGGTTTTGATTACTATCTGATTTTTACCGTTTTTGCCAGAGATTAACAAATTTTAAATTCCCAGAAAACACTATCGATACTCATCTCCACAGTCACCAATTATATCAAAAAGGTCATTTGATTTACCAATAACGGAATTTAACATGGTGTGATCTTGAGAGTCTAACTGCAAATCAAAGACTCGGGCATTATCTTCTCTATGTTCAGATATCCCAAGGCGTGCACCAATTATCACACCTGCAACTGCAGGTTTATCTAAGATAAATTTTGCAGATACATTTGCAATACTAGAATCATGTTTTTTTGCTATTTGAGATAAGGCGTGCAATAACTCTTGAAATAATTTCCATCCACCCCATGCATCAATCATGTTGTGATATTTTTGCAGACTAGAAGTAACCAGGTCTGCCCTGTGTGGGTCTGGAGAATCTAGATATTTTTCAGATAAAAATCCGCCTAACAAAGTACCATATGTGAGAAGATGCATTCCATGTTTTTGACAAAATGGAGCCATTAATTTTTCAGGTCTTTGATCTAAAATAGAGTATTGTACCTGATTGGATACTAGTTTGAATCCTTTTTCAATAATTATTTTGACTCGCATGGTATCAAAGTTTGTCAAACCAAGATGTTTGATTTTTCCATCATCTTGTAGTTTTAATAAATGACTAAGGGCATCAAGATAACTAGGATTATTGTAATCCCACCAATGAAACTGTACTAAGTCAAGTGAATCAGTATTCATTTTGTGTAGTGACTGGTCAATATGATATTCCACGATAGACTTTGTCATAGGTCCTGGATTTGGTACAAATTTAGTCAGTGCTTGTGATTTTGATATCTCTATTTGAGGTAATTGTTTTCTAAATTCTCCAATGTATGATTCGGCAGGACCATAGATATCAGCCAAATCCCATGTGGTAAATCCATTTTTGTGATATTTGAGCATCTCTGAAATAGCAGATTCCTGATTAATCTGTCCATGTCCACCAGAGACCTGCCACATTCCATTTAAGATTCGGAATATTGGTAAATCATCAGCAAGGATAGTTTTTGAGTTTAACACCAAATCATGTAGAATTTTACTTTATTTTATGGGTATGCAAAGATATGACAGGATAACAATAGATAAAAGATCAGTGAGGGATAATCAATTAATTTAAGAATCACCAAGCAGATAGAATATCCATATGGTTCATTATTACATCAAAAAAATAAAACGTCTTTCTCATAAACCATCAACATGCGTGGATTGTAATAGTCAAAACATCATAGAGGATGCAGTATTGGCATCAACTGGTCCAACTCAAGAAAACACAGACTATACACCATCTGTCTTATGTCTGGCATGTGAAACTTTGATGATAATCACTACCTACCCAGGAGCAGGACTTGGCCTACTGGCATCTACAGGAAACGAAGTATCAATGCGTAGTTAATTTCATAATGATAATAAAATTTAGAACTAGAGAAGAACAGAATAATTTTGTTAGATTAACACAAGTATAATTAATTTAAAAGTGCCATTATTCATCAAGATAAGATAGCAATTGAATAAGTTATTTTTCTTGTTGATTCCAATTTTGCTTTCAGGTTTTATCCATCTCTGGAATCCTGTCGGATATCCAGATGTATTTTTTGATGAGGGAATTTACATGAGACGTGCAGTAAATCTTCTAGATACTGGAAATCCACAGGAAGGTAATGTGTATGACCACCCATATTTTGGTCAAATTGCAATTGCGTCAATTCTTGCCATGACACACTATTCAGAGTTAAAGCCATCTACGGACCCAGATTCATTACAGTCATTGTACATGATTCCCAGAATATTCATGGGGGTATTAGCAGTGCTTGATACATTTCTAATCTATAAAATTGTTCAAATCAAATACGGAATAAATATTGCATTTCTATCAGCATCACTCTTTGCAGTACTGCCATTTACATGGATTTTCAAAAGAATACTACTTGATTCTATTTTGATGCCACTTGTATTAGGAGCAATTTTACTGGCAATCTATTCTACTAAAACAAAACACAAATCAGTGTTAATTATTTTTTCAGGATGCTTGTTGGGTTTGGCAGTATTTACAAAAATACCTGCATTTACAATGATCTTTGTAGTTGCATGGATTGTATACGCAGACAGAAAAAAGATTTCTGATGTGTTACTGCTACTAATTCCATTTTTGTTGATTCCGCTAATATGGCCTGTCAATGCAATTACACTTGATCAATTTGATCTTTGGCAGAAAGGTGTGCTATGGCAAACACAGAGAACAAACAGTGTATTAGATATATTTGGATTTTTTGCAGTCATTGATCCGCTGATGTTTGTATTGGGTTTATCAGGCATAACCCTTGCAGTATTGCGCAGAGACAAATTTCTCTTGTTGTGGTTTATTCCATTTGTAATATTTCTAAGTATCGTGGGATACAAGCAGTACTTTCACTGGATGATGATAATTCCAGTAATGTGTATTGCTGCAGGCATATTGATGGAATCTATTCGCAAGTATGGCATAATCAAAAAAAAATCAGTGTATGTTGGAATTGTGTCAGGGGTTTTAATTTTTGGTTTCACTAGTACGACGCTTTTGATTATTAATGACATATCAGATAATCAATTTCAGGCATTATCTTATGTTTTAGAAAATTATAATGACGGGGTTACGATTCTTACAAGTCCTGTCTATTCCTGGATATTGTATGATGTGTTTGAGCGAGAAAATGTCCCAAAAGACTATTCAGACATATTATTTCATCCAATAACCACTGAAAAAACAGTCATAATGGTAGATGAGCACTATCGTATTGATCTGACACGTGGTCCTCAACTACAAAATGAACTAGATAAAACTACAACAACACAGACTTTTGAGGGGACGATTGCAGGTTTTGATTCCAAGATATATCCATACACAAACATGCAAGCCAATGGGGAGGCAACAAAGATCGAAATCCGTGAGGGCATACGTGTAAGATAGTCAAATTTTACAATTTGAAAATTTAATATGAGATAAATCTGGTGAATTTGTGTTGTCAAGTGTAATGAATACAGAGGTATCAATAATAATTCCCACATATAACGAGTCTGAGAATATCAAAGGGATATTACATTTAATCAAAGAGCACCTGCCAAAAAACACCATAGTTGAAGCAATAGTAGTAGATGACAACTCACCTGATGGCACTGGTAGAATTGCTGAGGATTATTTTAATTCATTAAAGGAAAAAACAAGATATACAGTTAATGTCATAAATCGAAAAACACGAGAAAGTCTAAGCTCTGCAATATTAAATGGAATACAGCAGGCAAAAGGCAAGATCGTTGTTGTGATGGACAGTGATTTTTCTCATCCACCACAACTCATACCAAAACTTGTTGATGCACTAAAACAATCAAAAACAGACATTGTTGTTGCATCAAGATATCTCAACGGAGGTTCAATACAGGGTTGGTCAATAAAACGAAAAATGATCAGCAAGATTGCCACAATTATTGCAAAGAAAGGTCTGGGCATAAAGGAATCAGATCCAATGTCAGGATTTTTTGCATTTAACAAAGACATAATCAAAGGAATCAACTTTGACGCGATAGGTTACAAGATTCTCCTAGAGATGATTGTAAAGGTAAAAGGTGTATCAATAAAGGAAATTCCATATACGTTTTCTGATAGAGAAAATGGAAAAAGTAAACTTGGAACAAAAACCATTTTAGAATACATCCATGCTGTTGGAAATCTTTACAGATATGGAAAAAAAGAGCAGCAAAATGAAACAAGACAATCAGTAAAATTCGTATCAAAGGCTGCAAGATTCTTTTCAGTTGGAGCAAGCGGGCTTGGGAGTTAATTATCTCACATCTATTTTGGTCACATCGAGTTTGAATATGTGGTATATTCATGCAACCATACTTGGAATTATGTTCTCAATTACCAGTAATTTCTTTTTGAATAAATATTGGACGTTTGAAGATAGGGATTTCACTGCCAAAAGGACTGCCATTCAGTTTGGCAAGTTTGCAGGATTTAGCTCAATTGGTGCATTAATTCAGATTGGAATGGTGTATTATTTGGTGGATGAGTTAAGTGTCTCATATCCAGTTTCACTAGTGTTAGCAGTTGCAACTGCAGCATTTAGTAATTTTATTTTAAATAAAAAATGGACGTTTAAAGAAAAAGTCTGGAGTTAAATATTTTTAAAAATTTACTTTATCAAGTATCCTAAAATAATTCAATATCTTTTGTTTTCCTTGTTTTGAAGAATTGATAAGGTTTGAATAGTAATAAAATATACAAAGATCAATGGCACTCGGAATTATCATTGCAGTCGGAATTGCATCAGTTATTGTATTTATCATAATAAAATTAATGAAAAGCCCAAAAAATACAGGATATTTGGGAAAGACAAATCAGTGCATAGCGTGTGGACGTAAAACAAATTCATTGATTTGTGAATTTTGCAAAAAAAATTCAAATTCCCTAAGATAATATCATTAGAAAGCACCCATTAGTTTTAACCCCATGACAATTAACAAAATGCCGCCAAGGATTATCAACAAACCATTTCTAGACATATATGGTCTTGAACAAACTACTATATGAAATTCCTTGCACAGAACTAGATTTGAATCAATAAAGGTAAAGCAAAAACAGTCAAAACATTATTGCAATAAATAATGCACATGACAAAACAGAGCCATTCCATTTGGTAGTGTCTTGGCAGTTATACGATATCCGTCTTGTAGACCTTTGCCACAAATATAACATTCGACTTCAGAAACACTTGATTTTATTTCGGATGTTTTTTTGAAATAAATATCTTGTATCAGTGTTGATTTTGTCCTGGACATCATCACATAATATGCGATCAATTATCATATAAAGGTACCGTACCATACCGTAATAGAAGGTTGTAGGAATTATAGGCACGTAAGAGAAAAAACGTATCAAATCACCACTTAACAATTTAAATAATAAACGAGTAAAATTTTGTCTATGGGTGGACACCTTTGGAAAATCTCAACCGAAAATAATACCCCTAGAGTTAACTGAAAATCAATTTCAAATATACAATAAAATTTCTAGAAACTATTCACATTCATTTCTCTTTGAATCACTAACAGGTCCAGAGATATTATCTGAAACATCGGTGATGGGATTTGACCCTAAAATAATTCTCAAAGGATATTCAGACAAAGTAGAGATCATAAGAGACGACAAAATTGAGATCATTCAAACAAATGATCCATTTGAAGAGTTGAAAAAATTACTAGTAAAATCAAAAGATCAAAGTTACAGATATTTGGGTGGTGCAGTGGGGGTTGTAAACTATGATGCAATCAGACTGGTAGAAAATATTCCAGACACTCATGATTCACCACAACCGTTAATGGAGTTTGGGATTTATGATGACGGCATATTATATGATAACCTACACAAAAAACTATTTTATTTTTATCATGATCAAAATAGATTTGAACAATTTAAAATGAGCAATGATGCATTTGAAGATTTCACAGCAACTGAAGTGACGCCAAACATGAATCAAGAGAAATTCTCAAACATTGTAAACAAGGCAAAACAGTACATTCATGATGGAGATATTTTCCAAGTGGTATTATCTAGAAAATTTGCGTTTGATACAAATGGAGATAATCTAACACTATACAAAACACTACGAAGACTAAATCCATCACCATACATGTATCATTTAAAACAAGATAACAAAACCATCATTGGGGCATCACCTGAAATGTTAGTAAGAATCACAAATGACAAAGTAGAAACATTTCCAATTGCAGGAACTAGAAAAATTACAGATGATGAGGAAAAAAACAAGCAGTTGGCGGATGAATTACTTCATGATGAAAAAGAATTAGCAGAACACACCATGTTGGTGGATTTGGGAAGAAACGACATAGGTAGAGTATGCAAGTATGGAACTGTACACACTGAAGAATTAATGCAGATCAAACGATTTAGTCATGTGCAGCACATAGTAACGCATGTTGTAGGCAATTTGGCGCCTGAAAACGACATGTTTGATGCATTCAAGGCAGTATTTCCAGCAGGAACTGTATCAGGGGCTCCAAAAGTCAGAGCCATGGAGATAATTGACGAATTAGAATCCGAGGCAAGAGGACCATATGCGGGAGCAGTTGGATATTTTTCATTTAACGGATGCTGTGATTTTGCAATTGCGATTAGAAGCATATTCATCAATGGAAACAAGGGATTTGTACAATCAGGTGCAGGGATTGTCTCAGACTCTGTTGCAGAAAATGAATTCAAAGAAACAGAACACAAAGCTGGTGCAATGCTTCAAGCACTGAGGGAATCAACAAAATGAAATTTTTAATTATTGATAATTATGATTCATTTGTATACAATATTGCTCAATATTTGGGTGAATTGGGGGTAGATTGTGATGTCATTAGAAATGACAAGATAACACTGGAACAAATAAAACAAAACAACTATGATGCAATAATCATATCACCGGGTCCAGGAACTCCAACAGATAGAAAATATTTTGGAGTATGTAGCGATGTAATCAAAGACATGGGGCCTACCACACCAATATTAGGAGTGTGTTTGGGACATCAGGGAATCATCGAGGCATTTGGCGGTAAGGTCACAAATGCAGGTTGTGTAAGACATGGCAAGACCAGTCCAGTAAAACATACAAATTCAGAATTATTCAAAGATGTCAAGAATCCATTTAGAGCAACAAGATACCATTCACTGGTGGGAGATAAAACAGTAATTCCAGATGTATTGGAAGTGACAGCCATTGCAGATGATGACGGAGAGGTCATGGCAATAAGACACAGAGATTATCTAATAGAAGGGGTACAGTTTCATCCAGAATCAATCATGACAGAAGATGGAAAAAAGATTCTCTCAAATTTCATAAAACAGGTGAAAAATAAAAAATGATTTCAGATTTAATTTCAAAACTACAACAAAAAACAGATCTCACATATGATCAGATGAATCACATAATGACAGAGATTTTATCAGGTAAAACAAATGATAAAGAAAATTTAGATTTTCTATCCAGCCTAACAGAAAAAGGCGAAACGGATGATGAGCTGCTTGGTATGCTTGATAAAATGCAGGAATTTGCACTCAAAGTAGAGCCTAAAAACAAAGGAAGAATCATCGATATGTGCGGTACAGGTGGAGATAATCTTCAAACATTCAACATATCCACTGCTGCCTCTTTTGTAGTCACGGCGGCTGGTGGAATTGTAGCAAAACATGGCAATCGTTCTAGTTCAGGTGTTTCTGGAAGTGCGGATATTTTTGAATATTTTGGATATGATCTAAACTCAGAGCCAGGTAAAATTGCAGACATACTTCAAAAACACAACATATGTTTTATGTTTGCGCAAAAATTTCATCCGGCAATGAGACATGTCTCAAATGCAAGAAAACAATTAGGAAAAAGATCCGCATTCAATCTTTTAGGTCCACTATCAAATCCAGCTTGTGTTAAAAATCAAATGATAGGTGTTTTTTCTATCGAGTTTTTAGATAGACTGCCATTAATACTGAAAAGAAACGGAGCAGAAAACATCATGACAGTTCGCTCTGATGATGGCATGGATGAATTTTCTACTAGTGCAACAAACAGAGTATGTGTTTTAAGAAATGACAAAGTATTGATGAATTCAATTGATCCTCAAGTGGTAGGGTTGCACAAGTCAACACTAAAAGACATTCAAATTAAAACAAAAGAAGATGCGATAAAGGCATTTGTCGGAGTATTAAATAATACTTCAAATCAAGCCATGATAGAAACGACAGCTCTTAATGCAGCTGGTGGATTAATTGTTGCAAACATTGTAAATAATTTTGAAGAAGGTGTAGAATTAGCATTAAATACAATTAAAGACGGAAAAGCATTCAAACTCTTAGAAAGATTTGTTGCAGATACGGGAGACATTTCAAAATTAAAGGAGATGGTATAATGGTTGAAAATATTCTAAGACGACTAGTGAATAATTCACAAACTGCAATTGATGATGGAGTGTATGATGTGGATGTAAAATTGCAAAAATCAAGCAAAGATTTTATCCAAATAATAAAATCAAACAATCATGCAACGCTACTTACAGAGATAAAATTTTCATCCCCGTCTTTGGGCAAGATTAGAACATTATCAGACCCGGTTAGCATTGCAAAACAAATGATTGCAGGAGGCTCCAAAGCGCTATCGATTCTCACCCAGCCTCACATGTTTAATGGCTCACCAGAATACTTTATCCAGGTAAGACAAGCAGTTGATGTTCCATTATTAATGAAAGATATCATGATTGATACTATACAGATTGACGCGGCTGAAAAAATCGGGGCAGATTACATGTTAGTTATCCAGTCATTATTTGATCAAGGATTTCTCAAAGATATTGATGAATTCATCAAATATGGTCACAAAAAAGGGCTGAAAATTCTACTAGAGGTACACACAAAACAAGAATTTCAAAATGCATTAAAAACGGAATCTGATCTAATTGGAATTAACAACAGAAACCTAGACACGCTGGAAATTGATCTTAAAACTACAGAAAGAGTGCTTGAGGGATACAAAAAAACAAGACCAATACTGTCAGAGAGTGGGATTGAGATACCAGCAGATATCCAATACCTAAAAAAATGCGGAGCAGATGCATTCCTAATAGGATCTAGCATAATGAAAAGCGATAATATCGAAGAACATGTCAGAAAATTGGTGAATGCATATTGAAGTATCCTAAAGATGGGAAATTTGGAGATTTTGGTGGCAAGTATATTCCAGAGACATTGGTTCCCGCAATTGAGGAATTAGAAGAGAACTATCTTAAATTCAAAGATGATAAAAATTTCAAAAAAGAATTAGATTATTATCTCAAACAATATGCAGGAAGACCAACTCCATTATACTATGCAAAAAATTTATCCGAAAAATGTGGTGGTGCTAAAATTTATCTAAAAAGGGAAGACCTCTTACATGGTGGAGCTCACAAAATAAACAACACGTTAGGTCAAGCACTACTTGCAAAAAAAATGAATAAAAAAAGAATCATTGCTGAAACAGGTGCAGGTCAACATGGAGTAGCTACTGCAATGGCGTGTGCTGTTTTGGGAATGAAATCCGAAGTATACATGGGCTACAAAGATACAATACGACAAAAGCTAAATGTATACAGAATGAACATGCTTGGTGCTAAAGTTCATCCAGTAAAGTCAGGCTCTAAAACTCTCAAAGATGCAATAAATGAAGCAATCAGAGATTGGATTACAAATGTAGAATCTACATATTATTTACTAGGTTCTGCAGTAGGTCCTCATCCATATCCAGTGATGGTAAGGGACTTTCAAAGTGTCATAGGTGAAGAAATTAAAGTACAGATGAAAAAGTTATCAAATAAAACACCAGATATCGTAATTGCATGTGTTGGTGGAGGATCAAATGCAATTGGAACATTTTATCCACTATTAGATACAAATACAGAGATCATTGGAGTTGAAGCTGCAGGTAAAGGATTAAAATCAAAATACCACTCTGCAACATTATCAGCTGGCAGCAAAGGTGTGCTTCATGGAATGATGACATATCTATTGCAAGATGATGAAGGGCAAATTACAGAAACACATAGTATTTCAGCAGGATTGGATTATCCGGGTGTCGGTCCAGAGCACTCTTATCTAAAAGATACTAAACGAGTAAAGTATCACTCTGCAACAGATGCTGAAGTAATTGATGCATTTTTGATGTTAACAAGAACTGAAGGAATCATTCCAGCTTTAGAGTCATCTCATGCAATAGCTGAAGCAATGAAGGTTGCAAAAAAGAGTAAAAAATCAGAATCAATCGTAGTTACACTTTCAGGAAGAGGGGACAAGGACGTAGAAGAAGTACAAAGGTATCTGAGCAAACATGTCAAGAATTAAAGAAAAATTTGCAGAACTGTATGCAAAAAAAGAAAAGGCATTAATCGCATACATTATGGTCGGATATCCAAACGAGAATGCGACGATATCTGCGGTTAGAGGACTGGTCAAAGGCGGTGCAGACATTATAGAATTAGGATTTCCATTTTCAGATCCTCTAGCAGATGGTCCTGTAATTCAAAATGCCAGCACTGTTTCTTTAGATAATGGAACTAAAATTAATCGATTTTTTAGTATTGTAAAAAAGATCAGAAAAGAAACAGACATACCGCTAGTTCTAATGACTTATACCAATATTTTGTATCATAAAGGATATTCAAAATTTATTATTGAGGCTAAAAATGCAGGAATTGACGGATTCATTCTTCCAGATATGTCCATTGAAGAATCAAAAGACTACATCGCATCTGCAAAAAACAATGCAGACACAATATTTTTGATATCACCAAACACAATAAAATCAAGGATAGAAAAAATTGCAGAATCATCCTCGGGATTTTTATATTTAGTTGCAGTGTATGGCACCACTGGAGTAAAAACGGGAATCCAAAATTATACTCTAAAGGCAATCAAAGAGGTTAAAAAAATAACCAAGGGAAAGATTCCAGTTGGTGTGGGATTTGGGGTTTCAACTCCTGATGATGTTAAAAAATACATCAAGGCAGGAGCTGATGCAGTAATTGTAGGCAGTGCATTTTTGAAACTAATTGAAAAAACACCTCAGAACAAACTAGAATCAAGTATTGCAAGATTTACAAAAAGCCTCAAAAGACAAACCATTCAAACGTAAATCTAAGAGTAAATTAAAAAATTCAACGAGTCAGTAACGAACTTTGCCGCATTTTCGACACGATAATGTTCCATTGGGAGCATATTCGTGGCTACAGGACTTTGACTCTACCATCATAAATTAATTCCAAAAAATCATAATATTATTGAATAACAATGTAAACTTTGAGTAGGCATACAAAATCATTTTACATAAAATCAATGATCAAATCAAAATTTCAGAATTGATAACAGATATTGAGTTTAAATATACATGCCTTGATGATCAAATAATGAGATTTTTCCATAACAAAAAAAATGACTGCACACAATGTGATGCAAAATTTGACAGCCATGATGATTTGGTAAAACACGTCAGACACGAACATCATAAAACTATCGTAATCTGCCAACAATGCAAAAGAGAATTCATTCATGAAAAGGACAGACTGCATCATGCCAGAGAAGAGCACAAGCACAAACTAGAGGAACGCTCACGAAGAGACTCACATCCAGAGGAATATAAAACTCAGAGTAGAGTAGATGCATTCAGATCCAGATTTAGCGATAAACTCTAATTCGTTAAAGAGTAGTGGTCTGTTATTTCAACGGGAAGTGGGGAACTCTATTTCAGGTAAAGACCACTATCTAGATGTATTCAGATTATAGATATGCGCTGATAAATAAAAAACACTCGTTAAAAATTCCAAACACTTGTTAAAAAAAATAAAGAATTTTACACGCATGTAAGATCTTTACCAAAATAAGAGATCTAATCATTTGCGTCTGATCAGCAAAACATACAAAAACCAGATACTTGTTTTCTTAATGTGCAGACGAAGCTTATTTTTGTTACAGGGGGGGTAATGTCGGGTCTTGGAAAAGGTGTAACAACGTCATCAATTGCAAAATTATTACAATTAGCAGGCCAAAAAGTATCTTGTATCAAAATAGATCCCTATCTGAATTATGATGCAGGAACCATGAATCCAGTTGCTCATGGGGAGGTCTTTGTAACAGACGACGGTGGTGAATGTGATATGGATATTGGAAACTATGAGAGATTCCTAAATCAGAACATTCCAAAAAGCCACAATATTACCACTGCTCAGGTATACTCGGCAGTAATTGAAGCAGAAAGAAAAGGAGAGTATCTAGGGGCATGCGTTCAGATAATTCCGCACATTACAGATGAGATTAAAAATAGAATTAGAAAAATTGCCGAAGAAGAAAAACTAGACTTTTTGATTGTAGAATGTGGCGGCACTGTAGGGGACATAGAGTCACTGCCATTTTTAGAGGCTCTAAGACAAATGAGAGTAGAAGAAGGGCCGCAGAATGTAATTTTTGTCCATGTGACACTTGCACCGTCATTGGATGTAGTAGGTGAGCAAAAGACAAAACCCACACAACACAGTGCACAGGAATTAAGAAGGATAGGCATTCAGCCAGATTTTTTGGCAGTAAGATGTACAACACCACTAGAAGAAAAGACAAAGAAAAAAATTGCATTATTTACCAATGTAACTGCAAATGACGTACTATCATGTCATGATGTAAAATCAATTTTTCAAATACCACAAATATTGTATGAGCAGGGAATAATGGATTCATTATTTACAAAATTTGGAAAAGTAGGAATGGTAAATGCATCTGCAAATTGGGATAAATGGAATAACATTGCAGAATCAATGACAAATCATGAAGACCAGAAAGTAAGAATTGCAATGGTTGGAAAATATGTCACACTTGCAGATAGTTATGTCAGTGTTAATCATGCGCTAAAACACGCAGGTGCAAAGTTAGGAAAATCAGTAGAAATTGATTGGATTGATTCAGAAACAATTGCAGATTATACCACTTTATCAAAATATGATGGCATACTAGTTCCGGGTGGATTTGGAACAAGGGGTTCAGAAGGAATCATAAAAACTGCAAACTATGCAAGAGAGAAAAACATACCATACCTCGGCATATGTTTTGGATTTCAACTAGCAGCTATTGCATTTGGAAGAAATGTTTTGAAGTTAGAAGATGCAAACTCTACTGAAATAAAACCAGATGCTAAAAATCCAATTGTAGATTTGCTCCCAGAACAAAAAAACATATCAGATATGGGAGGATCATTAAGGCTTGGCGCAAATGACATTCAAATTAAACCAAATACAATATCGCACAAAATCTACAATGCAAACACAATTAGCAAAAGACACAGGCATAGATACGAGATCAATAAAAAATACATTCCAGAATTTGAGAAAAATGGACTGATATTTTCAGCTGAAAGTGACGGGGGTAAGAGAATGGAGATGCTAGAGATTCCATCTCATAAATTCTATCTTGGGGTGCAGTTTCACCCAGAGTTTAACAGTAGGCCTGGATATCCAGAGCAGGCATTTGAGGCATTTGTAAAAGCTGCATCTCAAAAATAGAAGAACACATTTCTTGAAATTAATCAAAGTTTAGAATGTCTCAATTGTGGGAATTACAAGAAAAATAAATGAAACAATAACAATACTATTAATGAACCAAAAACATATGCATGTAAAATTGACAAGATGTACAAAGTGTGGAAAAGAATACCATGAAGGAGTAAAGAATTTTTGTTCTAATGCTTGCTATGAATCAGATTTACAAGAAAGGATCAAAGAGTCATGTAACGATGATGCAACACATACCAAAAAATTATCATAATATTTTACAATACTAAAAAAATTTATTCTATATTTGATATCTCATAAATTTTTTGACGTGCATCTCTGATTGAGACTTTCTTTTTAACATAGCCTTTTTTTAGCAAATGACTAAGGGCCAATCTAACGGTTCTAGCTGGAAGTAAAGTCTTGTTTGCAAGATCTTTTTGTGTAAGTGCTCCTTCATACTCTAATGTTTTTAGTAATAATTTAGAGCTTGGAGGCATGCTAAGGAGTTCTTCTGCTAGATGAACCTTCTTTGCAAGTGCAGAGATTGTAGTAGAGTCTTTTTTGAGTCGGATTATTTTTGCAGGAGGCAAAAACTGTGTACACTCTACCATGTTGTTTACTTTGTATCTATCCAATCCATCAAGAACAACTTCACAGTGTAGTCTAGCTGAAATATCACTAATTTGAATAGAACTTTTATTTGATACAATAATTGGCCTTCGTGTAATATCTAAAGAGTTTACTGAAATTATTTCAAATACGCCCGAGTCCTGAAACAACATAGGTCCACCGGCAGACATTGAATATGCAGAAGAGCCAATCGGTGTAGATACGATAATTCCATCACTGTTATCGTGCCATACTTCCTCATCATTTACACGTAGTGTATGCTCCATAAGCATTGCACTCTTTGATGAGAATACTGCAACATCGTTTAGTACAGGATATACATTTTTTCCGTCAATTTTCACTCCTAGTCTTGGAACTTCCTCTACGGTGTAATTTTGTTTTTTCAGTATTCTTACATATGATGAAAATTCCCTAAGATCTACTTGAGCTAAAAACCCACTGGATTCACCCTCACTTATTCCTAAAACAGGCGATGTAGAATCAAAAGGCCGATGAAAATAATTCCTAACTCCCTTGTCGCCACCCAATACCAAAATACAATCAGCTTGTTTTGCTTTTGATTTTGCAGTAATTACAAATGATTCAATTTCAGCATCATCTAAAATTTTTTTTATTGTCTTTGCCGCAGAGTCTGTTGTACCAGAACCATAGATTCCTATTTGCACAGAGAAATGAAACTAGGTGTACAATAAAAGGATAAAGTACTAAATCGATCTATACTTTACCAGATTATAAAAATAAGAAGCATTAGTCTCAATTGCATTCTTGTGAGGTATTTTTAGCAGTCCCACTTGTTTTGAGTCAAGTGCAGCCTGTGCAGCACCACCTGCAAAACATAATGCCCAAAGAAAGTCTTTTTCTTTTAGCATTGTACAACAAAATGTTGCACAAAAAATATCTCCAATACCTGTAGTATCATAGACCTCTTTGTTTGGTAATAATATGGAATAGACTTTGTCTTTGACTAGTAATGAAACTTCAGTTTTATTTGTAAAAATTACATGCTTCACGCCTTTTTTCTGTAATGCCATCATCATCTCATCATGAGAGCCACTAACAATTCTCTGAGATTCTTCAGGGTTTACCTTGATTGCATCTACATTAGATAAATCAAGTTCAGTATTTTCTAAAATTACATTTTTGTCCGAATCTACTCGTCTCAAAAATCCCTGAGGATCAACTAGAGTAAAACTGGAATCTTTTTTTATCTTAGCAAATGTTTCAACAGAAATTTCATGATATATCGGGGTAATCAACGAGCCATCTGCATTTATGGTAGTGTATTCAATAGGGTCGCACTCATTTAGTAGTTTGAGTGTTCTATCTGATCCAGTAATATCTATTGCAAACCGAGTGGTGAGTTTCTCAGATATTGCATTTTCAAAATTAATTTTATTTTGAGTCAGATATTGCTTTGGAAAGTCACTGCCAAATTTCGTGTAAAGATCTACATCAAATTTGAGTTGTCTTGCAGTCAGTCCACAATAACAAGCAGCACCTCCAATTTGTTCGTGATTTGTGCCATCAATGGTAATTGTATCAATTGCACAGTGTGAAAATAATGCCAGTTTCATTAGTCATATTTCCAAACAATGTCGATTTAGTTTTTTGCATTCTTTTTTTCAAAACATTCCGGGCATAGCATGTTACCCTTCAATATCACTAAATCAACATTGGATCTAAAGCAAACATGACACAAGCCACGCATTATCTATCAATGAGAAATATTTGATCTAGCATTAAAACATGATTAGGTTTTGAGCAAATAACTGAAACAAGCCCATCAGATTTTCTCAATCATACGCAAGATTATAAGGAGGCAAATTCGGTTATTTTCATGCCACTTAAGCGTGCAAGTAGAGGACGTACAAAAGGAGGTAAGGGTTCATCAGGCACTATACAATGCACAAACTGTGGTTGTACAGTACCAAAAGACAAAGCAAAAAAAGTTACCTCTCGATTAAATCTAGTAGAACATACTTTGGCTAAAGAACTACGTGCCCAAGGAGCATACATTGCATCACCTATGGTATTAAAGTGGTATTGTATTTCATGTGCAATTCACTTTAAGATTCTAAAAATTAGATCTGCAGACAGTAGACGAGATCGTGGAAAACTTCGTTAGCATTATCGTGAATTTATAATTTAGTCATAAGGTTACAACTAAAAATAAAAATCATTTACGAATTAATCTTATCGTTTTAGATATACATCATATAATTATTTTAAAATTTTAATTTTTTGCCTAGCTCAGATCGTGAAACAGTGAATCATTTTGTACCTCAATCAATGCTCTATTATTCTTCATTACTAGGCAATTTAGTAATCTTTTCAATATAAAAAAACGTTAGTTAATTTGAATTTCATTAAGCAAAATCAATCAACATAAAAAAATTCTTTTTAAAAATAGTATTTACTCTGTTTTTTCTTTAATATTTTTAGCAGTAATAATCATTCTTTGAACCAATGTAATTCCTGCAATTACCGCTACAATAATCACTGCTGGCTCCATATATCCAATTATTCCAATAATTGCAATCACCAGTAAACGCTCAGCTCTCTCTCCAATACCAACTCCCTGTAGCTTGATGTTTAATGCATCGGATTTTGCTCTGGCATAACTTACTAGTAATGACAAAGTAATTGCAAGCATTACAAGATATGGTTCGGCATATCCGCCAAACAATAGCCCCAGAAATATCGCAACTTCGGCAATTTTATCAAACATTGAATCAAGATACGAGCCCTTTTGAGAGGTTTTGCCAGTTGCTCTTGCCACTTGCCCATCCACCATATCAAAAAATCCAGATACAAGTAATAGTATTCCACCAATAATTAATCCAAATTCAATGCCCAGTCCATAGACTAGTGCAGACGCAAGGGCAAATACAAGACCTACCCAAGTCCAAAAATTTGCCGATAGACCTGTTGACGCGAATGCTTTTCCAATCTTTTCAAGTGTGGGCTGAAGTATACCCCTGAGATTATTTAACATGTAATTTTTCCAGTTAGATTTTTTAATAAAGTGGTTTTGATTATATGATTAACAAATTTTTCACATTGTAAAAGCATCAAGATACAACTCATTGAAAATAGTTTAATCGAGATAAATTCATAGCAATCAAGGTAGACATTATCTTTGCTGCAATTGATGCAGTGGCTCCATTATCATATTGGGGGTTTAGTTCCACAATATCAACCCCAGTTACTTTTTTGTTTTCAAGTGAATAAATCAAATCAAAGAGCTCACGAGAAGTCATACCTGCAGCTTCAGGATTTCCAACCCCTGGTGCATATGCAGGATCCAATACATCAAGATCAAAACTAGTATACATGGAATCAAACGAAGATGCAAATTCCTTTAAAAGTTGTGGGCCTAATCCTTCTCGCACTTGTCTATCAGAGATTGTTTTGATGTTGTGTTCTTTTAGAAATTCCAACTCTTCTTTTACAAATGCTCGAGCACCAACATGTAAGATATTATCTGCACCTCTTTGCTCTACAATTCTTCTAAGATATGCAGCATGACTTAGTTTGACGTTTGCATATTCATCACGTAGATCATAATGAGCATCAAATACAACATAGCCAGTTTCTTTTGGAAAACTCATGTATGTGCCATATGTAATAGAGTGCTCACCACCTAAAATGAACAGTTGTCTTTTCTTTGCAACTAGTTCTTTTGTAATTTTACCAACCATGTCAATCATCTCACTTGCCAAAACGGTATGAGTTGTATTTCCTAAATCTTCAATATTTACAGTTTCCAGATCAATGCCAAATTGGGGGTGAAATATCTCAATATTGTTAAATGCATCACGAATGACATCAGGTCCAAATCTGCATCCAGGCTTGTAAGAGTGTGTAGAATCAAACGGAATTCCAAAAACAGTTGCCACCGGCTCAGAATCACCACAGGAAGCAGTGATCATCGGGTTTCTGTTCATGTATAAATCTAGAAAACTCATTTTTACACCATTAATTGAGGTCTGTGTGAGAGGTACTTTGGGAGGTTTAATCCAGTGAATGGTTTATTCTTTGTTTGCTCACTTATCTCATTAATAAAATCATCAAATATCAATTCTCTAACATCTCCTGTTTGTCTATCTCGAATACTTAGATTTTTCGAATTCGCTTCCTTTTCTCCAATTACAAGGGTATAACGAATCCAGTCTTTTTCTGCATCCCTGATTCTCTTTCCGATGCTTTCGTTTCTATCATCAATGTCAACTCTAATATTGTGAGATGATAGTTTATCAGCCAAAGTATCACATATACCAGCAAACTCTTCTTTTAGTGGAATTACGCGCACTTGTGTTGGTGCAAGCCATAGTGGGAATTGGGGTTTTCGTCCTTCCTTGATATCTTGTGCTGCCTTTTCTAATAGAACATAAATTATTCTCTCAATTGCACCGCTAGGAGAGTTGTGTAAAATTATAGGATGTTTACGAACATTGTGTTCATCTACAAATTCAATTCCATAACGGTTTCCATTTTCAACATCTATTTGATCAGTAGAAAGTGCAGATGCTTTTCCCATATTATCTATAAAGTTAAACTCCCATTTCAAGACAAAATAAAAGAATTTTTCTTTCCACATTTCAACTAGTACAGGTCTGCCATGTTTCTTGACTAGTTCTTCAATGGAAGACTTGTTTTCATTATAGAAATCCTCTGTAAATCGAATTGCCATTTCATAATCAGAATCCTCAATGCCCAGTTCTTTTAGAACATCACGGGACAAGTCAAATCTAACATTGATTTCTTGAATTGATTGTTCAATGTCTTTGCAAAATGCATGACAATCAGGCATCGTAAATGCACGCAGTCGTCTCAATCCAACCAGTTCTCCGGATTGTTCACGTCTGAAACTATAACGAGTTAATTCGTATAATCTGTAGGGCAAATTTTTGTATGACATTTGATATTCATTTGCCATTAGAAATTGTCCAAAACATGCAGCAAATCTCAAAAATAGTTTTTTTCCTTCTGAATCAATGTTGTATTGTCTTGCCGGAAATCTATTGAAATAACTAACCATACTTGGATGATGAGAATCATACATGATTGGAGTCTCGACTTCATATCCGCCATACTCTTTGACTCGGTCAGTGACGTATCGTTCAATGAGTGATTTAATCAAACGACCGTTTGGGAAAAAACGCATGTTACCAGAATCAGAAGCTGGTTCATAGTCTGCAATTGCCATTTTTTTCATCAGTGCAACATGTGGGGGTGGCTCATCTACTGCTCTCTTTTTTGCAGATTCATATTTTGCAAGTACTTCAAGTTTTGGATATTTTGAAAAATTAAAATCACCAATATTGCTCAATGTTCCATCTGGGGAAAGTATTTTCCAATAAGAAGTAATTTTTGATTCGCCTTTTAGAGCATCAGAAGTCATTTCTTTTTCTTCACTTGAATTTTTTTCTCCAGTACTTTCTTTTGTTACAACTTTGGAGCTTTCAGCAAGTGGGTGTCCCTTTACTTGAACTTTGTATGACTTTGTCCAGCCAAATGGCGAATGAGAGACTTGTAACTCGGATGCAGAAGACTCCATTTCTTTAAGTAATGATAATGCAATTGAAGGTGCTGCCAAATTTGAACTAAGATGAGCATATGGGTATAACAGTAATTTTTTACAACCTATTTTTTCCATCGAGTTTTTATTTGAGATATTGCGTTTTGTGCAACAGAAGAGTCATCACCTTGTTCAATGGCTACAAATGCAACGACTACTTCCTCTAGTCGTTTTGTTTCAGGGATAATTTCCTCAGCACTTTTGATCTCCTTTTTTGTCGGAGTGTATTCTATACTATCACAGTGCAGTTGTAATATACGCATAATCTCAAACCAATTAATAATTGAATTAAATCTTTGGCTAGTTTCCTCGAATTGTAATGTAAAATGGCTTGGAACATGCCTAATTTTGCGCTAGTTTTCAACATAGTAAAAAAATACACTCATGTCTAGTTATGTCAAAGTGTGTATTCGTTAATCCCACTCGTATATTGAAAAAGTAAATTCTTCGTTTAGGTCTTTTTTAACCACGTTTTTTTCCAATATTATCCTGTGAATCAGACTAGTATTAGTCACAATTTCCAAACCTTTTAAGGCATCTTTTTTTGAGGACATTTCATCACCAAGAATTTTAATTACATTATCTGAAAGACTGTCTAGATCTTTTTTGGTATGTGTCGCTTTGTGTAGAAAAAAAGTGATACTGATGGACAGTGGTTTTTCAGCACATCTTTTTCTTACATTATTGATGTTCTTTCCTAATTTAGCGAGAATGGAATCCCGAATCAACAGTTTGGTTTCTTTAGCTTTTTTTCCTGCAGATGCTGGAACAAGTCCAGTGACTTTGATATTTTGTAGTAAAACATCGCCTTTCATGACATTCTTAAAAAGAAGATCAATTTAATTCGGGATCATAATAAAATATGATTGAAAAGTTTACTTTTTGAATTATTTAATAAAATATCACGTGTACACATAAAAGATACACATGTAATGATGGGCTATTTTTAAAAAAGACACCATGCAGGCATGAGTCTGCGATGATTTATGATATAGAATCATCCCTTTTGTTTTTCAATTTGGTCTTGTAGTGTAATGATTGATCGTAAAATTAATCCAGATATACCCAAATTTGCTGTAAGAAACTGCACAGTGCGATTAAGTGAGTCCTCCCCACGAAATCCTTCATCATAAATCATCTCTACTGAGCCCTTGTCAGTTTCAACAAATGATGTAATTAGGGAATAAGGTCCCAATTTCTCGTCTATTTTTTCCAGATATAGTCGAAGTTCAACTTTATGTACTGAAAATCCCTGGTCTACAAAATTACCTGATGAAAACAACACCTCAACGCCGTCAGGGTTACGGTTTATTCTTTGAGGGTTGTGTAAATCAACAATATTCATTTTGTGTTTATAGGTATCCTGTTCCCACATAAGAAATATTTGTGTAGTAAAGTCCCTTTGACCAGTTTTTTATTCCTCCAATTAGGTAATACGCATCAATATTATGAGAGTGCAGGGTAATTGACATCTTTTTTGATTGCTCCTCGTCTTTGCTTATCAGGACCACCTTTGAGAGTTTTGGGATATCAAGTAGATTTTCTTCAGTATATTGTACAAGAATGGATTTTTTGATATGTCCTTTGGCAAAATCTTCCTTTTTTCTCAAGTCACAAATTACCAGATTGCCATCATGTTGAATTAAATCATATAGTTGGGATTCATTTAATCCAAATGACGTATCAGAATTTTTCATTTTAATCTCAAGGTAATGTAATTGATTCAGAGTTTAAAGTTTAGTTTGAAAGGTCATGTAATGAAGAAAATATGTACATTTACACATACAAAGACAAATACTCAGATCGTTGTATTTTGAGATCATATTACAGAAGATTAATCTGTAGCAGTTATGGATTCAGGATAAATGTCACAAGAAAATAACCTTACAGATTATTTGGGTAAAAAGGTATCACAATATTATAGACATAATATTCTAATGCTATCTGAATCTGTAAAGGTTGCAGAGGCATGCACGGTATTAAAAAAGAAAGACGTAGACGAGATCATCATAGTCGATGATTTGTATAATCCTGTAGGAATAGTTACAGATGAAGACATTTTAACAAAATTGAGTGAATCTTTTGTAAATCCTTTAAAAACAACATTGGGAGACATTATGGTTTTTCCATTAATTTCGATTAGAGAAGAACAAAATCTTTCAGAGGCACTTGAATTAATGCGTGAAAAAAAGATTAGAAAATTAGCAGTGGTATCAAGCAGTAATTTGGTTGTAGGAATGCTTTACCTGGATACAATAATGAGTCTTGTTAAGAAATCACTGGTAAAACAACAAAAACAATCTACACTTTGGGGCGTCATTTGGAATCTCGGTGTCGTATTGCAGTTTACAGGTGTCTTGATGTTTATTCCAGGAGTTGTTGCAACGTTACTAAATGAACCATTAGTTGCAACGGGGATATACCTAATGTCGGTCCTGCTCATTGTTTCCGGTTTTTTCATGAATTCCTATGGTGAAAAGCAACCAATCACATTAAGAGGAACTGCGATTTTGGTCTTTGCAAGCTTTATCATCTTGGTGTTATTTGGCATGATACCTCAGCTTTTTGTAATACCATTTGATTCAAGTGATCCCATAGAATTATTTGCAGATGGATTTTTTGAAAGTTCATCAGGATTATCCACTACGGGATATTCACTATTACCAAATCCAGAAGATCTACCTAGAGGATTTACGTTTTATCGTGGATATGCTCAATTTGTCGGTGGATTAAGCTTCATCTATCTAATTGTAACTGCATTTTATTCAGAAAAGAGAATCAACACAATGAAAGGATTCATTTCAGGAAATGTTCCACATCTAAAAGAGTTATTTGCAATAATCACAATTATCTTTTCTATTTATGCAATAATTATTGCAGGGCTTTTATTTTATTTGGGCGGAGGGGGGGAAATATTAGATGATTTTGCTCTGGCATTTAGTGCACTCTCTACTGGAGGCACAAGTCCAGACTCTAAAATATTTCAGGATTTTACAACACCACAATATGTTGTCATGATTGCTGCAATGATACTGGGTGCACTGCCGTTTAGCTTTCATTATGGATTTGTTAGAACAAAATTTCTTTCAGTTAACTTGACAAAAGAAGTTCTAGTGTATTTTTGTCTTTTAACCATTTTTTGCATCATATTCATTTTCTCAATGGATGAGAATTGGTTTGATAGTGTATTCAATATGGTTTCAGCTAGTACCACTACAGGATTTGCTACAATAAATCTTGAGCATTTGAACCCGATAGCATTCACTCTCATGATTATTGCTATGGTGATTGGAGGATGTGGTTTTTCTACATCCGGAGGCATAAAGATTTTGAGAATCAGTCAATTAGCTAAGGTAAGACATATTTTTCACATAAAATCCATAAAAATATCAGAATCAGATAAAAAAGATATCATATCAGGGATCATAATATTAGCACCGTTACTCATCATGCCATTATTACTTGCAACATACATGTCATCTATTGGTTATGAGTTCCAAAATGCGTTCTTTGATGGCGTATCTGCAATAACAGGTACAGGGCATGGAGCAGGAACAGTCAGTTTTGCACTTGATCCATTCATTACAATAGTTTTTGGAATTATGATGATTCTGGGAAAAGCAGAGATAGTTTTACTAGTATACATATTTGTCCCAAAACTCATGAAATAAAAAAATAGCAAGAGCATTGGTTTTACACAATATTTTTTAAAAGTTATTTTTGTGGATAAATTTTTTTTGTGATCAAAAGTAGATACGACTTTGAAAACCTATTTTATATTATAATTTGAAAATACATAACATCGACAGAAAACATAAAGCAGAGAAAAACAAGAAAAGCTAAAACTTGTTAAAACGAGCACGTTCCAAATCTCTATCGTCTTTAGATTCTTTTTTCCATTCTTTGTAATGATCTTTACATAGAACAGATTTTTTGCCTACTGAACTTACATGCAATCCAGCATTTTCTACTTTGGCGGTGTTTAATGAACGGGCGCCTTCTTTATCACAGCCATCAACATTGCATTTAGCGCCTTTTGAAACAATACCCATAATTATCCATAAACAAGATGTTATTTATATTTAAAAAATTATACAGAAACAACACATTTTTGATCTGAATCAGGGTTACAAAATAGGATTCAAGTATTATACATCGTTTATAAGAGGAATATTTTTTTCTGAGATTATGGGTGGAACAAAGAAAGTAACTCCGGGAAAACAAGACAAGACTCAAGGATCAAAGGATTCAAAGGATTCAAAAAAAGGCAATAAAGGTAAGGGAGAGGTTGGACCACGTAAGGCGGAGATTACAGTAATGGTAAATGAAAAAGAAGCAATCAAAATAATTCAAAACTCCAAAGTTGTAACATGTCATGATCTTGCAAGACAAACAGGAGTTAAAATTTCAGCAGCAAATGCATTTTTAATAGAATCAACAAAGAAAGGACTAGTCAAACGTGTTGGCGGATATAGCGGCCATCGCATTTATCAAGCAGTTTCCTCATAGAAATAAAAAACATCTCCAGATTTCACATCTTTTAGTGGATCCATGTTTCCTAACATTTTTCCAATAGGAGTCATTGTTTTTCCAGATGAAGCATCTTCAATAAAAAAACAAATACTTCCAGCGGTTGATAAAAATGCAATATCTCCTTTTTTGAATTCTTTTGTAGATCTTTCATTTCCAGAATCAACTGCAGTTTCAAAGTACACAATACTTTTTCCTAGAAAATGAGCATGTCCCTCCAATGGTAAAGATCTCATTATTGTGCCGACAGTTCTTGGGGACAAATGTCGTTTTAGATCACATTGGATCTTTACTTTTCCGTTAATTTCCAAGATTATCTGTTTTCTTGAGACTGACGGTGAACTCAATTTGTACTTTAGAATTATTGGATTATATAACGCTTTGAGAGAAATTGTGTACTTGTCGGATGTTAATGAAGCTGAACTAGTTGTAGAAGAGCCAGAAGAATATGTAGAAGCTCCAGAAACTGAGGAAATTTTTGAAGGCGATGTAGAGGTAAACACTGGATTAAACAAAGCATTAGATACCTATAGAAAATTAATTGAAAAAAATGAAGGTCTAGAACCACTAACTGAAAAACAACAAGAGTCACTTGAAAAAAGAATCAAAGAGATTGAAGCACGAGAGGTTGTAGAAACAATTGAAGAACATGACCCAGTAGAGATTCCTTGTGAAAAAGGCAAGATTACAATTGGACCACCAATATTAACAAGATTTGAAAAAGCAAGAATTATGGGAGCAAGATCATTACAATTATCTTTAGGTGCACCTCCATTCATTCCAATTCCAAAAACTGCAAGGATATCACTAGATATTGCAATGGAGGAATTAGAACAAAGAGTAATTCCAATTACCATTAGAAGAGTACTTCCAAATGGAGATTATCAAAACATACCAATAGACTACTTTGATTAAGTGAATCAATCGTCGATAAAACTTAATAGAACACAAAATTGAAAATTATTGAATAATGCTCATGGAAGAGATCAAAGAAGAACATGGTCAAGAGCAGATCAATAAATCTGAAGATACCATAATTTACATTAGAAATGACCCAGTTATGGAATCAGCCATAGATCTGCTGCCAATATTAGGGAATAAAAAGAAAGTAATCCTCAGAGCAGTTGGCAAATCAATTCCAAACGCAGTTGCAGTTGCAAACATCATAACAGAAAAAATGTTACATGGAAATTCCAAAGTTCAAAAAATAAAACTAGATACAGAAGCTGCTGCCGGGATTGGAAGCATGACTTCAAATATTGAAATTATTATAATTAGAATCTAGTAAACGCTTCCAGGACCTTTTAGAAGCATGTTTTCACACTCTTTGCAAATTTTTTCATCAATATTTGATTCAAGATTATGATGAATTTCACAAATTAGCAAGCTTGATTTTATGTAATTGCAAAGACCAATAAATTTTGAAAGACTTGATGGAGTGTATGCTTTATCAGACGAGAGATGATCAGTTAGTTCATCAATTAGAGTAGAAACTTGTTTTTCTGCCAAAAGTTTTGCAATCAAAGATGGATCACCACGTGTTCCACGAATGTAATTGCTTATAGCTGCTTGTGTAACGCCGAGCATTTTTGAGATTTCATCTTCACGAATATTATGATCTTCTGCTAATTTTTTAGCAAGAATTGCTCTTAATGCAGGAATCAGAGTTTTTGATTCAATTTCTGCGGGAAGTAACATTAAACCACAAAGTTCGGATAAAGGATTTAAAGTTTGCAATGGGCAAAGTTGCCTGAATTGTAAATCCATCTGGAATTCATTAGGCTAACCTATTTTAGTTTCAAAAATATAATCGAATTGTTGGAGAATATTTCTAAAAAATTGTATCAGATGTTAAAAGAATCATGTGATTCGTGCAAGTCAAACACAATAGCATTGTCAGGAGGATTAGACAGTACAATAATAGCATATTTCCTAAAAGAACAAAAACCAAACACAGTTGCAATCATAGCAAAAGATTTTGTTGCAAGTGATCTCACATATTGTCAGAGAGTGTCAAAGGAATTCAACACACCATTAACAATTAATCAGGTAAGCACCACGGATATTCTAAGTGCAATAGAAGAAACGATAAAAATTCTAAAAAACTTTAACGATATAGAAATTAGAAACAACATAGTAATGTATCTTGCAATAAAGTGGGCAAAGGAGCAAAACAGTAAAGGAATAATCACAGGGGATGGGGCGGATGAATTGTTTGCAGGATATAGTTTTTTGATCAACAAACCAGAAGACGAACTAGAAAAAGAGATTCAAAGAGTATGCGCAGTAATGCATTTTCCAACTCAGAAAATAGGCAAAGCACTTGGAGTTGTTGTCGAATCGCCATTTCTTGATGAAAAAATAATAGAATACTCAAAGACAATTCCATCAGATCTCAAGGTAAGAAATGAGGGAGAAAAAAGATATGGAAAATGGATTCTTCGTAAAACATTTGAGAAAAATATACCGATGCAAATTGCTTGGAGGGAAAAATCACCGATGCAAGATGGTTCTGGAACCGTAGGACTTTCAAATTTGTTTGATTCTGTGATAAACGATCAGTTGTTTTTAGAAAAGAAAAAGAAAATAGAAGAAACAGATGGAGTGATAATTAGAACAAAGGAATCCATGCATTATTACGAAATTTACAGGAATTTGTATGGAGTAATAACAAAGAAGCAGGAAGTCAGTTCATGTCCATATTGCAATTTCAATGTAGAAAATTCAAAATTTTGTCGTATGTGTGGTGCTTTTCCAATCTAGATATTTTTTTTCCATTTTTTTGGTTTTCTTATAAAAATTTTTCTGCATCCATTACAACAGAAAAAGAGTTTTTTTCCTTCATAGTCATGTGTAACAGCTAATTCTTCAGCAAGCTCAATTCCACAAACAGGATCTACTGGCACAAATTTTTCACTGATCAATTCTATTTATAGATATGTGGAATCAGATGAGAAAAGAACAGACAAGAAATTATGAATGAATAATTTGCAGTATCTTTTTTGGAAGTGCACCGTAATCTGCATCAGGTTCTGAAACTACATACAAAATATCATCATTAATTAGAAAACTAATTGCCAATGCACGTTCTCGTGATGCCATTGCAAAATTTACGTGTCCGAGTTGCTTGTCAAATTCTTTTCTCATTTTTACTCTTAATGCAAGTTCCATGTAGAGCATTTCATCGTCTTTTTCATTTTCTAGCGGCACTACATTTTCTTTCATTCCACCTGCAACTAGTCTGCCTCGCTCATTAATTACACCAACAAATCGAATTTTTGGGTCTATGGATAAAATGGTTTTACAAATCTTCGGGTAATCAAAAATCTTAGATGGCAAATTTCTGTTTATAATCTCAAATGACCCATTTATTAGCTTTCTTTAGAATTATTTGAAAGTATGAATTTACAATATTTGAGATTACATTGTTAATTTCTTAACTAATGCAAGAAATTCATCTTCAGGCATTGGAGGAATTTTCATTATTTCCATATTTTCAGAAACATGCTCTGGTGATTTTTGCCCTATGAGTGGAGCTAAAACACCTGGCGATGAACGGATAAATTGTAATGCGCGAAGCGACGGCTTTAGATTATTGAACTCAGGCATTGCACCAGATACTAACAATCTTCCTTGCATTAATGGTACACTGGTAAATACTCCAATGTTTAATTTGACTGCAGCTTCTAATATAGAGACCAGTGTTCCATCAAACATTTGATTTTTTGCAAGTAATGCTTGATCATAATGCATGTTGAATGGGAGTTGAATGAATCTAAAACCGTGATTCTCGCCCCCAACTTTTTTTGCCAATTCAACAGTATCTTGCAGTGAGAGATATTGTGGATTATCAGAAGAAACACGAAAACATTCCCAAGTAGCCATACCATAGAATTTAATTTTTCCTTCTTTTCTTTTTTGTTCATACAATTCAAAGACAGATTTGAGATTTTCCAAAAACTTTTCTTTTGAAACATCTTTGATTTGGCCTTCTACAGCATTATGCAGATACATCAAATCAATGCACTCCAATCCTAGATTTTTCAAACTACGTTCGAGCTGGTCATCAAGATATGTGACAGTCATGCAGTGATAGCCAGATGTTATATCACCTTCTTTTATCACTCCTTTTTGCGTGTATTCATTTTTGATGTATTCCCAGAATTCTTGTTTTACATCAGCGTCATTTGTGACATATCCATTTTTTGTACTAATGAATATTTGATCACGTAAAATTTTTCCTTCATTAATTAATTCAGAAATTGCTTTTCCTACAGAGCGTTCTGCTTTTTGTGCTCTATAATTAATTGCAGTATCAATTACATTAATTCCAGATATGATGGATTGTTTAACTGCATTTTTTACAAGTTCGTCAGTCTTTTCATTTGCTTCACCAAGATATGTGCCGATACCGACATTAGACAATGCAAGATTGTGAATTTGCTTAAAATTCAATGAATTTATGCCTGAATTTTTGAGAAATTTGTTTGTTCCCTCAAAAGTAGCAAAACCTGAAATCATAAAAAACATCAATTGACACTGAATTTATGTCTAGAGTACAGAAATTAGAAACTAGCCAAAAAACTGAGTACAAATAATGCACCAGTAATACGACTGAACATCAAGGTAGAAGACATTGATGGTATCAATTCATCTACAGAATTAAAATTTCTCTTCAAGCCCAGTCCAGCCTTTACCACCAATGGAATGCTAAACAGCGTGATAAGAGACAAGAGTGGAAAAATACCAATAATGATACCAAGTATAATCACAGAATACGAAATTGCAGGAAATACCCAAAAAAGAGACGCTGCATTTTTTTTGCCAACTGTAATAACTAGAGTTTTTCTTCCTTTAGATTTGTCTGCATCATGATCAGGAAATGATGCAATAAAAAGAACAAGTGATGATAAAACACCAACTACTATTCCTCCTAAAATTGACTCTAGTGTTATTTGGTTTGATTGAATAAAATATGTTCCAAGTACAATCATAGTACCCTTTACGGCAACAAAAAACTCTGCCAGTCCAGAGTCTACAATTTTAGTAGAGTAAAAATAGATAGATAAAATTGCAAATCCCAAAATCGCTGCAATAATTATCCCATCAGTTAAAACAAAATAAAATCCAATAACAGAACCTAATATCAAAAATCCAATTCCAGCACGATAAACAGATGATGGTTGTAGTAATCCTTCAGGCAAAACACCAGTTCCACCACTCATTTTAGTTCTTTTTGTTATTGTATCAATTCCTCTTTTGTAATCCCAATAATCATTTAGCAGATCAACACTAGCATGAAGAGATATGACACCTGCAAATGTCAAAACAGCTGCAAGTGGATCAATGGTGTAATTTTGACGCCAATTTATTGCAAGCCCAACAGATACAGCAATAACAGATGCTAAAAGAAACCTAACACGGATTACTCTTAGCCAAACAGAGAGTAGCAATTATTCAAACGAGTTTTGGTCTAGTTAAATTTCTTCTTCTTCCCATTCTTCTTCTAATGGTGCCTTTGATTTTTTCAAGAATAATATGACTAAAACACCTATCAAAAGTATTGCTGCAATAATGACATAGACAATCCATTCAGGCAATTGCAGATCTACTGCACTTAGAGTTTTGTCCGGGGCATCAACATTAATTGTTAATGTGTCCTTTCCTTCTGAATATCCGTCTGCAGTTGCAATAAGGTTTAATGAAATGCTAGGACCATTTGTTGCAGTTAATCTAATAACAGCACTACCATCAGGACCAGTTCTAACTATACCTGGATCAACTAAAGAATTTCCATCAGTTTCTATTTTAATTAATGCACCTGCAATAGATTCAGTATTTTCATCATCGATAAATAATTTAATCTCTACTGGTTGATCAACTGGAATTAGTTCATCCAATCCGCTAGCAAATATTTTTAATTGTGTTAATGAAGAACTTGTACTTATTTCATCTTCAGTTCCAATTACACCTTTTGCACTAGCTGAAATTACAGAATTACCAACTGCACCGGTAGTTTCAATTGGAAATACAGCATAAGAAATTCCTGATGGAATCACTGCATCATGAATTATTTGGACTATACTTTCTTCAGATGAAACAATTTTTGATTTAACATCAAATGAGGGAATTATTGGATTCCCCTGAAGATCAACGATTTGCACAATACCTAAATTATTTTTATGATTTGCATTAATTTCACCTAGTGGAAGTATTACCAGCATCTTCGATGAGGGCAATTTGTACAAATTCAGAAACAATAATTTATTCAAAATCCCTATTGTTTAACAATTATTGGTCAAATCAAAGTACAGGAGAATCAAAATGACACGATGCATGTGTGGTTATTGTACAAATGATAAAGATCAGTTCATCGTTCATTTGGTAAATGGATGGAATGATCTTAGAAAAGAGCATTCACTTAATTAAAAATACTGAAAAAAACTGTCAAATTAGTGACTCGTCACTAACTTCAATTGGTTTTCTCCCCATAAAACCTGAATCTTTTTCATGCCAAAATTTAATTTCAGTTTCGCCATATTTCCAACAAAGCCAAACTTCTTCATCAAACCTCTTGGATGGAAAATCAAGTAGTCCCTGCTCTATACTTTTAACTACAACACCTGTATTTTCAAGTGTTTCTATAGATTCATAAAATTTAGTTATTGCAGAATTGAGTTTTTGTTTGAGTGAAACATATTGTTCAAATGTATTTGCAGTGGCAAGACTCATCTGAAGTTCTTGCTCTAGTTTGGAAACTACATTCTTTTTTGCCATGGTAAACTCAAATTTTTTGATTACGTCAGGCAATGCCTGATTTGCCTCATTTGTGGTAAAATATGAAAACATGTAGTTAGCATCGTGTCCTTGATTAAATATCTTAGGTGCAAATTTATTAACAATAATTTTAGAGGTAAATTATGAATGAAGAACAAATAGAGATGTTAATTACTCAAACTATCAATGGCGCAGTTTTAACAATTCCAGCTTATCTAGAAGATATAAAACAAAATCAAGAAATACTCAAAGTTGAAAATCCACAAGAGTTTGTCTATGGGATGATAATGGGTATGGCGTTGGGTATGAGTGGTGCCTTGTTAAGTGCACAAAAAGAAATGCCAACAGCAGAAGAACAAATGAAAGTAAGAGACACAATATACAAATACATTCCAGAAATCAGAGAACAGATTTTTAGTTGATAGAATTTACCAGAGGTGAAGAAGAGTTTCTTCAATCCATAGAGGAAGCAAGAATTGCAACATCACATGCAGATATCCCACATGTAAAACCAGTGTCATTTATTTATCATGACAACATTATTTTTATTGCAACAGATTATCAAACCAGAACATTCAAAAATATAAAAATAAATCCAAAAGCAAGTGTTGCAATAGATGTTTATGAATCTGGAAAACATAGAGCAATTTGCATTCAAGGAAAAGTAAAGATCATTGAGGAAGGACAAGAATTCATGCAGATGTATAAAATGTTTGAAAACAAATTTACCTGGGTCAGAAATGAACCATGGAAAGAAAATGAAGCGCCATTTCTAAAAATCATCACCACCAATAAAACAAGTTGGGGTTTAAAATAAAAAATTATACTAAAAACAAATTAAAAAATTCAAAATAGATGAATTCAAGATATAAGTTCAGGCTCTATTTGTGATAAAAGACTTTGAACAGAGATAGGTTTTTGTCGGATTGCACGGACACCAAGTTCTTTGAGAAATCGAGTTTGATATTCATCTAGTTCAAGGGAGCTTACAACAACAACTTTTTTAATTTCAGATGATTTTTTATCTTTTAAATCTAAAAGAAAATCAATTCCACTATAATTAGGCATACACATATCAAGTAAAATTAAATCATAATAATTTTTCAATACAAGATCAAGGCCCTTTTTTCCATCAGTCGTACTTTCAAAATCATGATTTTTTGTTTTTAAAATATCTGAAAATATATCACTTATTTCAGGAATATCTTCAATATGGAGTATTTTCACAACATATGAAATACATTGAGACTCATAAAAATTAGTTTGCGCATTTGCACAAACTAGAAATTTAATTTCAAAAAATAGAATTTGAAATTACGCTCAGATAATGCCAAAATATCAAGAAAAATTTTCAGATAGTTTGCGAATGTGACTAGTGTCTTTTTTATATGCCATGTCTAAGGCGTTTTGTATTTCATCAAGATTCTTTTTTGTATTTGTTTGATTTCCTTTGATTATTGTACATTCTTGTATTATTGGCAATGCACAAAAATTTCTGTATTGATCGTATGAAACTATACAGTAATACGATTGAGCGTCATCTTGAAATTTGTATTGAATTTTAAATGGCAAATCAAATTAGAAATAAATGTATTATTAATAACTTTTAAGATAAAATACGCATAACATCAGGATAAGATGTAGAATTTTTAATAGATTTAAGAACAGACACTAATTTTTCAACAGGGTATGGTTTTTCCAAGATCCTAGTAGGACTTAATTGAATTATTTTTTGATTTATGGCTTTATCACTATTTCCAGTGAGTATTATCACGGTAGCATTTGGGTTAAGTTTTCTTATATTTTCCAATCCATATATACCGTCATATGTTGGCATTGCAATATCCATTATTACAAAATCAGGTGTATATTCAGCATACAAATTTACCGCCTGTAACCCATCAGTACCACGTCCTACAACATCAAAATCTTCAAGTAAAAGATACTCAGTTAACAATCCTAGAATATCTTCATCATCATCAATTATAATGACTGACCCATTCATCATTATCATTATTTTCTTACATAAAGATTATCTGCTGTATGTTATTTATTTAACAAACAGCACATGTTCATAAAATCACATATAATCACATAATAAAATTAATTTAATTGAAATGATTTTGATCTTTTAAATCATATAAAATTAAAATATTTATTTAGAATAGACATTAATCATTTTTTCTTTATAATTTTATTATTTTCATTTATAGTTTTAACCACATTATTACAATGAGTTTTAATATTTTTAAAATACTTTTTTGCATTTTCATCCATATGTTTTTTAAAATGCATTTCAAGGATATCAACAGATAATCCAATTACAGATACATCGTCGATTATAGAATTCATAAAAGTCTGTAATTTTTCTGCATTGTTTTCAATCATTCCAAATTATAGTCAAAACAATAGGATATAACATGTATTTGCCAGATTTGGAAATGATACTTTAAACCAAAATTTAAAACAAAATGATTGAAAATATCAGGAATTATATCGACATCATTCAGATACCAAAAAACAATCAAAATATTTTGAAAAATGCAAATCAACAAAAATATTAGATGAAGTTTGGAACTAAATTAGATAAAAACATAAAATTACAAAAATGGATTATGCCAGCAATCATATTTTAAGACAATTAACAACATCAGATCTTTGATTTTTTTAGATATGTGGGTTAAAAAATATTTTAATTATATTAATTAGTATGAATTTCTCAATTTGATCATGCCAGGATTAGATCACATCATCGCAAAATCATTGAGTAATATTATTGAAAAAAATTTAGGTATCAAAACAGTTCAGAAGATCGAAAACAGATTATTTGAAAAATATGGGATTTCATTGAATCAGTCATTAGAAGAATTTGAAAAACTAGATTTCGTATTAAAAGAATTATTTGGAGATGCAGGTGCAAGAGGGTTAGAAAATAGATTTTGTGAAAACATATTTGATTCAAAGAAAACAAAGGAAAGTTGGATTATAATTTCTGATCCAAGTATCAATTCAACTATAATACAAACATTTGGAGATTTGGAAAAAAAGAAAATCATAAAATCAGTTATCTCAGTGCCAAAGATAATGTATGAAATAATTAAAGAGTGTGATTTACCTCAAACATCAGGGTATAGAAAGATAAATGCACTGATTAATGATGGATTTCTAATCCCTACAGAGTTTGAGATTAAAGAAAACAAGAAAATTTTCAAGTATATTTGTATATTTAAAAATTTAAAAATAGACATAAATTCAAATAAGATCAAAGTCAGTGTTCAACTAAATGATTCTGAACATGGACAGTGTTCATTTTTACGTATAATTAATGCATAATTTAATTACAATAAATTATAAAATATAATTACAATCAACAATTAGAATAATCAATCTTTAACATAACCAAAAAAATTGTTCAGAGATATCATTTTGAATAGGTTATTTACTGCCATACAACTAAAAAAACAGAAATTACCATGACAGAATCTAATCGAGTTGTTATTGTGGATGATAATGAAGACATAGTCAATGTATTTTCAGATATTTTAGAGATTGGTGGATTTAATGTTGTAGGAGTTGGATATAACGGAAAAGATGCAGTTTCACTATACACAAAATACAAGCCAGATTTTATTTTCTTGGATGTAATGATGCCAATAATGAATGGAATTCAGGCACTAAAAGAAATTAAAGAAAAAAATCCCAAAGCCAAGGTGATTATGGTTACAGCAGATAACAGAGCAGATGTAATCCAAGAATTAGAAAGGCTGAATGCAACTGCAATAATCATCAAACCATTTAAATTGAATTAGTTTTTGAAACAATCAAGAAATATCAAGGAAAATAGAAAAAGAAATAAAAAGATGAAAATAATTCCAACATACATATGTCAAACAAGATAAAATGTTCACATATTTTGGTACAAAAACAAAGTGAGGCAATAGCAATTCATGAACGCCTTAAAAATGGAGAAAAATTTGGAAATCTAGCAAAAGAACTATCAATCGATACAGGCAGTGCAAAAAAAGATGGGAGTTTGGGATATTTTACAAAAGGAATGATGGTAAAACCATTTGAAGAGGCTGCTTTTAAATTACAGATTGGAGAAATGTCTGAGCCAATTAAATCAGAGTTTGGATATCATATAATCAAAAGATTCGGATAAACCAATAAAACGAGCCTAGATTTTATTTTTTAGTTCTTGATTTTTGTATCTGATCAAAATCATGGTTTATTTTTTCACTGATTTTTTGTAATCTTTACGAATTTCTTTGTGCAGTTGTTTTTCTTTTTTGAGTAAATCTTGCATTCCTTTTGATTTTAACGAATCAGCATGTTTTGAGGGCATTGCAGCACTAGAACATATGATGATTTTAGAGATATGGATGATTTTTGGTGTCTAAATTATCAAAATTAAAGACAAGTGTTTTTTCAGAACTAAAGAAACGCATCTAATCCTATTTTTGGGATTCGGTTTCTTGATTTTTTTGCAAAACTTTTGTCATCTTCTCACCCATTGATTTTGCAGCAGTCATCTTTCTTTTTCCAATCCAATAATAGGTTTCATCTATGGTGTTTTTTGCAATAAGCACAACTAATTTACCCACATCTTTTCGTCCAGTTCTACCTCTTCGTTGAACATAACGAATTGAGCTTGGAACATTGTCATAAAAAATAACCTGATTTACTTCAGAGATATCCAATCCCTCCTCACCCACGCGTGTTGCAACTAATACTCTAAAGAGTCCATCACGAAAATTCTGTACTGTTTCGATTTGCTTTTTTTGTTTCAATCCAGTTTCTCCAGATTTTCCAATCAGGATTGCAGCAGAGATTCCCATTTCAGTTAATTTGTTAAAAATTACATCAACTGAATCACGATAGCTTGTAAATATCAAAGCTTTTCCTGAAACCGAGTCCAGTATTTCTTTTAGTTTTGGAATTTTAGAATGCTCTATTCCTTTTGATTGGGCGTCTTTTGCAAGATGTATCGCTCTTGTAAAATTAGGATCAACTTCAAATAATTCATTTACACCAACACCTTTTTTTATTTTTGCACGCTCACAAAACTTCAAAAAAGATGTTATTCCATGAGCCTCCAAAATATTCAAGGCATAGTGAATTCTAATTGCAGTAAATAGGGGTTTTGCAGACCGTCTGTTTTGATTTAGTACGAACTGTCTAATTCGCAATAAAGCAGACAATGATTGTTGTTCTGCCAACCTAATTCCATTTTTTCTCAGAGTAGCATATCGTTCATCTAAAGATAATTTTAGTAATGTTTGAATTGCTTTCATTTCAGGTGGAAGTTCCACACTAATCCATTCAGTGTTTGTCTCATGGGTGTATGGTTTTACATCAGGACTGTCCTCTGTTCTTTCAGCTACACTTGAAACTCGTAGCTTGGTTAGAAGATCAGTCGCTTTGTCTTTTTCACTTGGAAGTGTGGCAGTCATTCCAAGAATTCTCAGATTGGAATTTGTAAATCTCTCTGCAATTCCAGAATATGCATAATCACCTACAGTTCTATGAACTTCATCATATATCACCAAACTAAATTGATCTGGAGAAACAATTTGTCGATCTAAATCATTTTTTGTAATTTCAGGGGTTGCACATATCACACTGCTATTCCAAAGTTTTGTTCTTTTCTGAATTGGATCTTCTCCTGTTATTAACGAGATATCATCAATGGTGAGATTTTGTTTTAAGAACTCATAATGCTGATTAACTAAAACTCGAGTGGGTGCTAAAAATAAAACACCTCCTGTTCCTTTTGACAAATACTCTGCAATGACTTGCAATGCAATAGCAGTCTTTCCTAGACCGGTTGGCAATACCACAATACAATTTTCCTGAATTGCCTGATTTGCAAGATTTATCTGATAATCTCTTTTTTCAATTGAATTTTTTTGTATATATTTTCTGTCAATGTATTCCAAAGGCATAATCTCTAAAGTAAAGTTAGATTTTATGGATTTTATGCTTTCGTGTAGTAAAGTATTAGCTATTGTATACTTTTTAGTTTCTCATTAACGAAAACTCATGCCCAGAGTATCAAGGTACATCATAAAGAGGGCACGAAAATAATTTTCCAGAGTATCGTAGATAACAAACGTGTCATCGACGTAGATTACTTGTAAGCATAAACATTGTATGTAATTCAACACACATACTGCCCCTTAAGTTCATAAAAAATTAAAATCAACTATGAAAAATACAAGTGGAATTAGATCTGTAGAGAAAGGAGCAATTACAATTACCGAAACGATAACACAATCAAAACATATGGAATTACAAAGCAAGACAATTGAAGAACAACGACTAAAGCTTGCACTGGACTTACGCATGATAAATGTAAAGGACATAACAAAAAATTAAAACCTAAACTCTTTTTGATTCAAAAGCATACATTCAATTTAGAAAATAATAAAAATATATCATTCAATATAGAAAAATAAACCATTTTTAAGAGATTACAAGATAAAACATCTATTTTATAAAGTAATCTCGGATGGATTTACTGTATTTTTAAATCAAAAGAAATATTAAAAATATAATAACATCATATAATCTTAAAGAATATTGGATGATTTACCCGGGGTGAAAGACGCACTGGTCAGTTTAGCAATAGAAAGATCACTTTCTGAAATAAGCGAGGCAGTGTGTGAAAATGTAGGTAACAAGTTATACAAAAAATACAAGTGTTATTTTCATGATTGTCTAAAACATCCAGATTATCTTGTCGATGTCTTAAAACAGGTGTTTGGTGACGGGTATCTCTCAATAGTTAACAGTATCAACAAAAAACTAGAAGAGTTTTCCTATCAAGATCAAATCAAGGAATTTCTTTTGGTGATAAACAAGTAATTGGAAGATAAATCAAGTATTTTATTTCTAGTTTTTTCATTACCGGTAATATTTTTCATAATTGTAACATCAAATATGATTGCACACTCATATGCAGAATTGTGGTCAAATACTCTGAATTTAGTCATTACAAGTATTTTACTAGTTGCATGCATTGTAAATAATTTCAAGACTGGGCCAAGGGGGAAACACGGAAGAGCGTGGATGTGTTTTACATTGGCAATTGCAATGTGGTGGATAGCCGAAAGAATATGGACATTAAACGAATTAACAAATACTGAGACTTTATCATATGCAGATCTTTTCTGGTTTGGAGGGTATGTATTTTATTTTATATTTGGTGTAATGTATCTGATGCCCTTTGCATCTCAAATCTCAAGAAAAAATATTGTAATAGTCTCGCTTGTTGTATTGTCGGTTTTGATGTTGGTGTTATACATTACAAAATCAAATATTGACACATTTGAAGAAATAGTACACACATCCTATCCAGTTGCAGATTCAATAATGTTGATTCCTTCAATTCTTGGCATAATGTTGTTTTTCAAAGGAGCTATAAAATTTTCAGTATCACTATTCTTTATTGGAATGCTAAGTTTTGTCATCTCTGACTATGGTTTCATGTATTTTGATCGTATTGGGGAATATTATACAGGTCATATTGTGGATATTCCATATCTCATGGCATATGCGATTTTTATTAGTGGAATAATTGCCAATATGAATATCTGGAATAGAATTAATAAAAAAATGCCATTTAATGATCAAGATACAATGAGATAGAAGCGCACATCCCCCCCCCCCATAATTTTAGTAAAACATTGGAACATAAATCAGAAATATACATCCTGTAAGAGACAAGACGGTAAAAAATGTCGAGAAATAATCAATTCTTTTTGTTAATCTGTCAAATCTTCAAGCTATAATGTCTTTTTGAAGCCAAGACAATACATCAAAATATGGATTCAGTTAAGATATCAAAATAATATCCAAAAAGGACAAGGATGACAGATTGAAGACAAGTAAAAGATGGATGTTTTTTGTATTACCAGCCAGCATAACAGCAGAAGGATTACATATTGTCATACCATTGTATGTTCTTTTTCTTGGTGGTAACGTAGTAGATGTCGGTATTGTAGTAGGGCTTCATTATGCGCTATCAGCAATTGGTGCAATTTTTTGGGGGAAAGTCATTGACAAATACCACGTAAAGAGGGCGATATTGTTTATTTGTTTTTCAGCAATTACAATTTGCAGCATAGTATTATTTTTTACAGTTGATTTGAATGCGGTTTTTATAATTTCATCAGTTGCAGGATTTTTCATTATCGGAAAAAACCCAGTAACACAAATTCTAGTAATGGAATCAGTACCAAACAATCAATGGAGCAGACTATTTACACAAATTTCAATCATAACTAGTTTTGGAAGTCTTACCGCATTTTTAGTAGGTTCTATCTGGGACACATTTTTTGATCTTAGACCATATTTTCTTTTTTGTGCAATTGTAAGTGCAGCTGCAACAATTCTAAGCGTTGGAGTAGGCAGTAAAAGCACCATAGAAAGACACACCATAGTGCATTCAATACACGGAATAAGACATATTTTTGATCACACCAGGATGAATTTTCAATTTATCTTTACTAAAATTCCTCATCCACATGATTTTAAGCCAATCATATCAATTTTCCAAAGAAAAATGTCTCATGAGATAGGAATACTCTTCCTTACAAATTTTTTATTTTATTTTGGAAGTAATATTTTCTTTACAGCATTCATACCATTTCTGAAAAAACATGATTTTACAAATTCAGAAGTTTTTCTAGTGTACATGATTCAAACAATGGTGTTACTTACGATATTTTTCTTTGTTCCACGCTTGATTTCAAGGATCACAGAAGAGCGTGCAACACAGATATCATATTTACCAAGAGTTTTAGGAATTATCGTCGCTGCATCACTAATTCCCAGCATGGCAGGAGTTAATTCGCTTTTGATGGCAATGATTTCATCATGTTTGATGGTTTCAGCATTTTCTATTTTCAGTGTTTCAAATTCAATAATTATTTTTAAAGCAATTCCCAAAGGCTTTGAAGGAACATATCTTGGGGTGAATAGTTTCATGACAGGAATAGGGATATTCTTAGGAGCATTAACTGCAGGTTATGTTTCAAACGCCATAAGTTATTCAGTTGCGTTTATCATAGCAGTTAGCATAATACTGTCATCACTGGTAATGTTTAGAATTTATTTGAAATATAGATTGTCTCATAGAATTGTCTAAAATTACGAGGGGATTATTTTTCAGAACATAAATTCATAGTATGTAAAATGATAATATCATAAATAGAATTAAAAAATTAATTATAATCTAGTATTTTTGAACAATATTGAGTCGTGACTTTGAAGAGACTGCAATTATAGACACTATTGCCACAACTAAAATCATTACTGCAATTGGTCCAAATTCTGGCACAACTACACCATTGTTTATCTCTACTTGTACAGACTGTTTATGTTCTGATGAAAGGCCCTGATTTGCAGTAATAGTGTAAAATCCATTTTCTTTCCACATTGCTCCTCCAGATATGATTTTGGTTGAAAATTTACCATCAGTGTCTGGTGTGACTTGTGCAATTGAAATCAAGTTTCCATTAGGTGAAGTTATGGTAAATGTAATGTCGGTTGTAAAACTGGTTGTACTTCCAGTTACTGTAATATTATTATCGCCAACGGTAGTTTCAGTTGAAAGAGTGATAGCACTTGGTTTTGGAGTTGTTATTTCAGGTTCTGGAGAGGGTGAACCTTTTGGTGGGACAGTTGAGCCAATTACTGTAAACTGTATTTGTGCAGTTTTTTCTGTATCTGCATGACTTGCAATTACCGTGTATGTACCATCCTTGAAACTTGGAAGTGTTGGATGGATTAATCGTTTGAACACACCATCATTATCAATTGGTAATTCTGGAGCATAGACAACTTCCCCATCAGGAGAAATGACTGTAAGGATAACGGGTTTGAAAACAGATACGCCGGTTATCTTACCAATAACCAATACTGAATCTAAAGATTGTATTTCAGTTTGAGCAGTACTCAATTCAATCATTGGTTCTGCAAAAGCAGAAAGGGGAATAGACATGGCAATTAAAACCAACAATGTAATCTTGAGCATTTTATTTATGAGAAACTGTTTGTATATTAATTATCCTATACAAATCAACAATAATCTTCTGATCTATGGTTTAAAACAAAAACCATATTTTTTAGAAAAAATTACATGTCATCTTAAACACTCATACATCAAAAATGATGATATCAAGAAATACGGAATCTAAGCTCCGATCTGATTAAAAGGATGATTTGTAATATCCTGATGGATGTGAGCATGTAGTTCTTGTTTGAATGTAAGGTCGCATCTATAACATTTCCAGGATTTCATATTTGATGTAGGATGATTTTGAATATAACAACAGCGTAGAAATCATTCATAGTAATAATCAGTATCGGCTAAATATGATGTAATAACTAAATACCAATTATTCCTAAATTAGATAACTCACTGCCAATACCGTATCCAATCAAAGCGATTCCAGTGCCTAGTCCTGCCATTTCCAGACCTCCAATTATTTTGTTTGTGTTTGCCATTTTTGATTTAATCACACCGACAGTAAAAGAGGTAGAAATACTAATTCCGATTGCAACAAAAAGTGCATCCAATCCAGAGAAAAAGAAGAATGGCAATATAGGCAACATTCCACCAATTAGAAAAGAAACAAACATTCGCATGGCACTTTTTAGTGGACTACCTGCAATATCCAAATTCAAATTTAGTTCTTCGGTGAGCATTGTATCAAGCCACACTTTCTTATCAGAAGTTATTTTATCTACAATCATTTCAAGTTCTTTTCCTGAAAAACCCTTAGCTTTGTAGATGTCTTCTATTTCTCTTCTTTCATCATCTGGCTTATGTTCAATCTCCCATTTCTCACGTTCAATTTCTGATGTCAGTAATTGTCTTTGGGTTTTCACTGCAAGATAATTTTGAACTGCCATTGCTTTTGCACCAGTAAACATTCCAACTAATGCAGCAAGAACTATTATGTTGGCTGAAACATCAGCACCACCAACTCCAGCGGTAATACCTAGTGAAGTATTTATCCCATCACCAAAACCAAAAACAAAATCGCGCATAGCACTTGATTCCTTAAGATGTGGTTCAAGATGTCTTGGTTCAGATATGTCTTGCAACAGATATGTTTCTAAATATCACCTTAATGGAGTTTTTGATATTACAAGCTCAATTTTTTGTAGAATAATGAATTATGACTAGTTTTATCTTTGGAAAAATCTAGTTGAAAATAATGATTGTTTGATTCATCAATGTTTTGGTTGGAATTACAATGCTTTCATTTCTATCATTTGTTACAATAACATGTAGCAAATGCGATGCAGTGATAGTTCCAGTAACTTCGCCAATTTTGACTTTTTGTCCCACTTTAAGGATTGAGCGTTGAGTTGATGCACCCATTATTGCTGATGGCAGTATGTCTTTTAATGTAAATCCTAATCCCACTGCAATTGATGCACCTATTGCAATTGCAATACTCCATGCAAAGGCAGATACAAGAATTGGAATGATTGTCTCACCAACGCCTAGTTGTGTAAAACCTATTGCAAACACTATGCCGTAAATAACTGCCTTGATTATAGCAATAATAATTCGTGGACTTGCAATCTGATGATCTACTAGTTGGTGCTCAACCCATTTACTAACAAAGTTGACAACAATAGAGCCAATTACAATTATCAATACAAATGCAAGGAGGTTAGGAACCCATAGCCATAGATTTGTAAGTGCAGATGAAAGTTGGTCAAACTGTAAAGCATTAACTGCTGCAACTATGAAAAACAAGTAGACAAACCAACGAATTGTGGCTGAAATTAAACTTACAGAATTAAATTTACCATATACACCCTCTGCAACATGTAATTCTTGATTTTTCTGACTGGTTTTTTGGAGAATTGCAGTTGCAGCTTTGTTTGCGGCTCTGCCAATTAGTTTACCAGCTATGAAACCTATTACAAGCAAAATTGCAGCGGCAATTATTTTTGGAGTGCTATCGGCAATACTTACTGCAAATTCTCTTATTGCATCACTTGTTGGACCATAAACACCTTCAACAAAACTTTCTTGTGCAAATGCAGAATTAAAACCAATTAGAATTAACGAGAATGATAAAATTGCAAGTAAATAATTTTTTGAACTTTGCATTACTTTTTTAAAACTATTAATTGAATTATTATACCTTGCTACTTTCAGATGTGATCTAAACAACGTCTTTGCATTCACACTTTTTTTGTTTATCCGATCTAGTATACTTGAGTTTATGACACACTTGACAGTATAATTGATTCGTCATGTAAGATCATACACAAGATAGTATTTCCATCTTTATTTTCGTGCTTTTAGTGATCTCAAAACATAAAATTAGTTTATTTTTTCATTAGTAATGTATTTTCTACTTTATGAAAACGGTTAATGAGATTTTATTTTACATTAAATTCTTCTTTTAGATCTATTACGATCTTAGTTAGACAGCATCATATAGAATACAACAAGTTGAGAGATTACCAGTATTTCACATAAAATATCAAAAATATTTTGGAATTTTGTGCCATTTCTATATCTATAAACAGTATTTCTATCGACTATTTCTTAGATTTTCTTCAAGAATGAATCAAATTTTAGATATTATTTTAGATATTATTTTAGAGATGGAAATATCAGCATATTTACGAATAGAAACTATAGCATACCGTGTTCCTTATGAGACTATTTTGCCTTTTCAAGGGTCAACGAGCCCATAATCACAATTAACACAAGTCGTTTTTACAAATATAGATTCAGTTGATTGTGTTAGATGAATCTTACCAAGCATATTCACATCAAATAGGAAATATCCCAAACATGCAGGTTTAATCTGTTTTCTTTGATTGCAATATGTTCAAGAAATTCTAAGCAGTGTTGTTTTTTGACACTAGATGATTATTCTAAACCAATAGAGTTTGATGAAGAGATTCCAGTTGGGGTTGATGGGAATTTATCACCAATACGATTTCCAGCTACTGCTGCTGCCTCTCTTAGTATACTTTCAGTTTCCTCATTAGATACACCGTCAGATTCAAAGCTTCCTTCAAATGAACCAGAGATGGATTCATTCAGAATACCAAATAGAGATTCAAATTCATGACTTACTTCAGGCATTATTCTTCCTAGAGAGGGTTTCAATGCATTCATTGTTGCCATTATTGGACCTAATGAGGCCATGGCATCGCCTACATCTGAAACTGTAGATAATCTAAGGTTAACTTGTTCTAATGATAGTTTAAGAGTGGTTAGAATTTTCTTATTTTTTCTTAATTCTACTAATTCGTTTGCAAGTACTTTACCAGTTGTTGAGTCGTGATTCTTTTTTGCCAATACGATTCGATTAAATAATTTTGCATCTTTATCATCTAAAGTTTTTACTTTGTAATCAAGGGAAGATACTGTTCTAGTTAATTGCACAAGAGAGTTTTGGATTCTTGGTTTTAATGCTGCTTCTTTTTTTAGTCCATGGAGATGTTCTGAGAGTCCTTTTGATTGTGGGTTATTCCAATTCTGTTCCATGAAATTCAATTTTACATCATAAAACAAGATCATAATTAGAGGTGTCTAAGATATTACACAAAAAAGATAGTTTTCGGTTATTTTGGTAATTTGAGACAGGGTACAATCAAGAAATTTCATGAATCAATATATTGAACAAACAGGCATGATTTGTGTGAACAAGTCTTTTGAGAGACCTGATTGGGACGAATATTTTATGCTTCAAGCAGAGTTGGCCAAACTTCGCTCAAATTGTATGACTAGACAGGTAGGTGCCGTAATTGTACGTAAAAACAGACAGTTGGCAACAGGGTATAATGGAACACCACCAGGAATCAAAAATTGTTTTGATGGAGGATGTAAGCGATGTCAACTAAGAATGGAAGGGAAGATAGAATCAGGAGCATCATTGGATAGATGTCTTTGCAATCATGCAGAAGCTAATGCCATAATGCATTGCGCAATTTTAGGAATTGAGGCAGGTGTTGCAGGTGCCATACTATACACCACATTTGTCCCATGTTTAGAATGCACAAAGATGGCAATTACAATTGGAATTAGAAAATTTGTCTGTCTTGACTCTTATCCAGAAACAGATTTTGAATTATTAAAAGAAGCAGGTGTTGAAGTTGTTCATCTAGATAAGAGCAGAATAACCAAATGGGCAAAAGAACTAGTTAACAAATATGAAAATTCCATCTAAGTGATCACATGCAGATTAACGTTAAAGAAACAGAAAAGATCACATCAATGCCACCATCAATGTTGGTGTCTGCAACATATGACAACATAACAAGAACTGCAGTGTTAAAATTCTATGAACCAACATCACAGAAATTAATTTTATGGCATGATGAAACAGGACACAAGCCATACTGTTACTCCAGACTATCTCCAGATGAATTAGACTTTTTGCAAGAAAGAGATGATATTTTAGAAATTAAAACAGTGAAACGCCATGATTTGATGAAGGATGAAGATGTCAACATGTCAAAAATAACAGTTGCAGATCCTCTTACAATTGGAGGAACTGCTGGAGACAAAAGCATCAGAAACCTAATAGAGACATGGGAATCAGATATCAAATATTATGAGAATTATCTGTACGATAGATCATTAATTGTTGGAAAATATTACGAAATAATAGATGGAAAAATAAAACCACATGATTTAGAAATATCAAGTGATGTTAGACTCGCTTTGAAAAGTTTGTTGTGGGATAAAGTCGATAGTGAAAACATGGTGGACCCAAAGGAGTTTAAAGAATTAATTTCAGATTGGGCAGATTTACTGAATCAGCCAATTCCTAGAATCAAGAGATTGAGCGTAGATATTGAAGTTGAGGCTGAAATTGGAAGAATTCCAGACCCAAAGATTGCAGAAAAAAAAGTCACAGCAATTGGACTAAAGGGGACAGGTGGCTTTGATCAAATTTTTGTGCTAAGAACAGATGGCACAGATGAAGGAGTAAATGAACTTGGTCAGAATATACGAATTGTGTTTTATGATCAGAGTAAAGAAAAAGAAATGATTTTAGATGCGTTTAAAATAATTGAAGAATTTCCTTTTGTGCTAACATACAACGGGGATGAATTTGATTTACCATATTTGTTTAACAGAGCAGAAAGACTCGGGATAAAAAACGAAAATAATCCACTATACATGATGAAGGATTCAGCCACACTGAAACATGGTGTGCATCTTGACTTGTATAGAACACTTTCAAATCGTTCATTTCAGATTTATGCATTTAGTCAAAAGTATACTGATTTTTCATTAAACAGTGTTTCAAAAGCACTACTAAACAAAGAAAAAATAGATTATGGGTTAGAGTTTGATCAACTCAGTCTATATCAAACTGCAAACTATTGTTACAATGATGCACTGCTAACATACGAGCTTACAAGTTTCAACAATGATCTTTTGATGGATTTGCTTGTAATTATTGCCAGGATTGGAAGAATGCCAATTGATGATATTGCAAGGATGGGAGTGTCACAGTGGATTAGAAGTTTACTGTATTATGAACACAGACAAAGAAATGCACTGATTCCAAAAAGAGAAGAACTTGAGAGAAGATCAGAAGGAGTATCATCAAATGCAGTAATCAAAGATAAAAAATACAGAGGAGGTCTAGTTATTGATCCAAAGGAAGGAATTCATTTCGATGTAGTCGTAATGGATTTTGCAAGTCTATACCCCAGTATCATCAAGGTGAGAAACATATCATATGAAACAGTAAGATGCTCTCATGATGAATGCAAGAAAAATACCATACCCCAGACAAACCATTGGGCATGCACAAAAAGAAACGGACTAACAGCAATAATTATTGGGTCACTGCGAGATTTGAGGGTAAATTACTACAAAAGCCTCTCAAAGCAAGAGACCCTAACAGAAGAACAGAGACAGCAATACACAGTAGTCAGTCAAGCACTCAAAGTAATCCTAAATGCTAGTTATGGTGTAATGGGTGCGGAGATTTTCCCATTGTATTTTCTTCCTGCAGCGGAGGCAACAACTGCCATTGGCAGATACACGATTTTAGAAACCATCAAAAAATGCGAAGCGATAGGAATTGAAGTTATTTATGGTGATACGGATTCACTATTTATCAAAAAACCTACAGATGAGCAAATTCACAAAGTAATAGAGCAGGCAAAAAAAGATCACGGAGTAGATTTAGAAGTTGACAAGGTGTACAGATATTGTGTATTAAGTAACAGAAAGAAAAATTATCTTGGAGTAACTAAAGCAGGAACAGTAGACGTAAAAGGTTTGACTGGAAAAAAATCACATACGCCGCCATTTATCAGAAAACTATTTTATGAGTTAATTGATGTGCTATCCAAAGTTCAAACAGTTACTGATTTTGAGCAAGCAAAAAAAGAGATTACAAATAAAATTGCAACATGTGCAAAAAAAGTAGAAGCAAAAGAGATACCGCTGCAAGACTTGACATTTAATGTGATGATCAGTAAAGCGCCGTCAGAATATGTCAAAACAGTTCCACAGCACATACGAGCCGCAAGATTACTAGAGTCGATCAGAGAGGTAAAAAAAGGAGACAAAATATCATATGTTAAAATTTTGAACAAACCAGGAGTAAAACCAGTAGAGATGGCAAAAAAAGAGGAGATAGATTCAAAAAAATACATGGAATTTATGGAAGCTACGTTGGATCAAATCACATCATCAATGGATTTGGATTTTCAGACCATGTTAGGCAAGCCAAAACAAACTGGATTAGACGAATTTTTTTGGAATTAGTGATTTATTGTGGAAATTGATGGAACTCTACTTACCATACTTGGAATAGCTGCGGGGGTTTTAATTTTATCAGGATGGGTAGAGCAAATCATTAGAGGGCATAGAACAAAGAGCCTCAAAGATGTTTCAAAATATCTAATGGTATTCATCTCTGGAGGATCCATTTTGTGGTTAATTTACGGAGTTATAGTGTCTGATGTATTTATCATAGGCACAAATATCGCGGCAATTTTTCTTATGATGATAGTATTATTCATGAAAAAAAGATATGAAAAGACATCAAAAATAAATCAATAAAACAACCAATCAAGGATTAAATACAATACAGAAATTTTCAAAGAATGTTCATAATTAATTGCAAAAACTATGAAGAAATTGCAGGAGATAAAATAATAGAATTTGTAAAAATTGCAGAAAAGATTTCAAAAAAATACAAAATAAAAATTGCAGTTGCACCTCCGCAACACTTGATTGGACTAGTAGCAAATAGTTTAATTCCGATTTTAGCACAACATGTAGATAATTCCAAAGTAGGAAGCACTACAGGATTTATGATTCCAGAATTGTTGAAAAAATCCAAAGTCAGCGGTTCTTTGATTAATCACAGTGAACATAGAATTTCAAGTGATGAAATTTCTAAACTTGTTTTAAAATTACGTGAATTAAAAATGATATCAGTCGTATGTGTAAAAGATGTTGCAGAGGCTAAAAAATATGCAAAACTAAATCCAGATTATATCGCAATAGAACCGCCAGAATTAATTGGATCTGGAAAGGCAGTTTCAAAAGAAAAGCCAGAACTAATCACAAAATCAGCAGATGCTGTAAATAGCGCAAAGAACAAAACAAAGTTACTTTGTGGTGCAGGAATTGTTTCAGGACAAGATGTTACAAAAGCATTAGAGTTGGGATCCAAAGGAATTTTGGTTGCAAGTGGAATAATCAAAGCAAAAAATTGGACAAAAGTAATTGAAGAGTTTTCAAAGGCAATGCTTTAAAAAATTAAACATTTCAACTTTACCTGAAAAATTAAGGATGAAGAAAAAAATAAAGAGATTGGGACCTATAAAATAAAAAAATAAAAAATATGTACACTAGTTGTTTCTTGGTGTAAATACGTTTATCCAAGAGTGGATTATGTTTTTGTTTAGATCGGCAAATGCTTTAGCATTGTCGTTAAATGTCTGGATATTTTGTTTTGTTGCATCAAGAGCTGTTTGAACTATTTGATTTTGTACAGAATATACCTTGTTGATTCCATCGCTGGTATCCCTGATAGTACTTAGTGCTGCATCAGGAATGTTTGCATTAATTCCTGCCTTGTTTACAATTTCTTTTTGTACTGATAGTACAGATTTCATTGTATTTTCACAGGTTTGGATGCATTGATGTTGTAGGTCGGTAATGGATTGGTAGTATTTTGGTACTTCTCTATTGATAGTAGCAAAGCTGCTAATGATGTTTTGTTCGTATACGCCAAAGACATCTTTTGTATCTAGAGTTTTACTCATAATCTAGCATAACTGTTTGATTATATATACATTGGTAATAAATGGTAATGAATGGTAGTAAATGGTAATAGTTTGTTATAACTACCAATAGTTATAAGTAAGAAAAAACGTGATTCCACATGATAATCTACAGAACAAGTATGCAGATAATATCTGATCTTCTTAGTGCTACAAACGACTCTGGACAAGAAGGAATAAAGACAACACGACTATTAACAAAGGTAAATTTATCACATTCTAGACTATCAAAATTTTTGGAAAATTTAACAGGTTCTGGATTAATTAATAAAATAGAATTTGATGGCAAAAATACATTTGTAATAACTGAAAAAGGAAGACAGTATCTAGAATCTTATTTGAAATTCTCAAGTATTGCTGAATCCTTTGGATTGGAACTATAGTACCCCATGTTTATCCAGAAGATATTGTGTATACGTAGAAATCATCCATCGTCTTTTTATCTGAAAATGAGAAACGTTTTTGTGAAAAAAGGATCCAAAATTACACATAGAAAAAACATACTGTATCACTTACATATCTTAGATCCAGCGTTAGATAATTCAATATATGATGACGGTTTTGACTAGAAAGTTTCTAGAGTGCATTTATCAAAACAAACACGTCTGTTAAAGATATCACATTTCTTCATCATAATGGACGCAATTTCTAAAGGTCACTATTTCAGGCTCTTTTTTGCAATCTAAATACACTACAGGATTAATCATTTTTTATTCAATTAACTTGCTTGGAAATCTAAATTGTCCATTAATTTAAGAATTAGAAAATAAAAGAGTTTAGAAACAATAATTATTCGTGAGATTGTAAGTGTAGTATAAGATATTGTCAGATAGGAAAAAATTGCATACAAGGTTAGAGTAAAGGCAATACTTTAAAAACCCCTGATTTTGATTTGATAACCTAGGTAAAAATGAAGCAAGTTTACTTTTATGATGAAGGAGACGGAAAAAACAAAAAACTCCTAGGAGGAAAAGGAGCTGGGCTTTGCGAAATGACCAAACTCAAATTGCCTGTACCTCCTGGATTTACAATTACTACAGAAGTTTGTAAAAAATATTATGAGAATAACAAAAAACTACCAAAAACACTGATTCCAGAAGTAAAAAAGAATATTGCAAAAATTGAAAAAAGGACAGGAAAGAAATGGAATTCTAAAGAAAATCCATTACTAGTATCAGTAAGATCAGGGGCTGCAATATCCATGCCTGGAATGATGGATACCATATTGAATTTAGGATTAAACGATGACACAGTAGAGGGTCTTGCAAAGAAAAGCAACAACCCAAGATTTGCATGGGATTCATACAGGAGATTTGTCCAACTATTTGGCAAAGTAGTATTTGGTGTTGATGATAAGAAATTTGACGAGGTTTTAGAAAATGCAAAGATAAACCAAGATGTACAAGCAGACAGTGCATTAAATGAAAAATCTCTAAAAACAGTTGTTTCAGAATACAAAAAGATTTGTGAAAAACACACAGGTATAAAATTTCCATCTGATCCATCTGAGCAATTAGAGTTAGCAATCAAAGCTGTATTTGGAAGTTGGATGGGAGAAAGAGCAATCATATACAGAGAGAGAAACAACATTACAAAAGATATTGCAGAGGGTACTGCAGTAAATGTAGTTTCAATGGTATTTGGAAATATGGGAACTGACAGTGCCACAGGAGTAGTTTTTACAAGAAATCCTGGAGATGGAACAAGACATATTTTTGGAGAATACCTAGTAAATGCACAAGGAGAAGATGTAGTTGCAGGAGTAAGAACAGGAAAACCTGTAGATGAGATGAAAATAGAGATGCCAAAATCATATGAACAATTAGCACAAACATGTGAAAGATTAGAAAAACACTACAAAGAACCTCAAGATATAGAGTTTACAATTGAGCAAGGTGAATTTTATTTGTTACAAACAAGAAATGCAAAGATGAATGCAGTTGGAATGGTAAAGACATCAGTAGATATGTTTAATGAAAAATTAATTGATAAAAACAGAGCACTAACAAGACTGCATGCAGAACAACTAGAACAATTACTTCACAGAACAATTGATTCAAAATCTATCAAAAATCATACTCTACTAGTAAAAGGAATTGCAGCATCGCCAGGTGCAGCAAGCGGCATAGCTGTACTTGATGTAAAAAGGGCAACAGTCATGGGAGAAAATGGAGTTAAGGTCATTCTAATTAGAGAAGAGACAAAGCCAGAAGATGTTCCTGCGTTCTTTGAGTCAGTTGGAATTCTAACCAGCAGGGGTGGAAAAACATCACACGCTGCAGTTGTTGCAAGAGGTATGGGTAAACCATGCATCGTTGGCTGCTCTGATTTGAGGATTGATTATAATAACAAACAGTGCAGTGTTGATGAAAAAATAATACACGAAGGAGATCCAATTACAATTGATGGTAGTACAGGTTCAGTTTATCTTGGAGAGATTCCAACAATAGAGCCAAAAATCACAGAAGATTTCAAGACAATTCTAGAATGGGCACAAAAAGTCAAGCAGATTGGAATAAGAGCAAATGCAGACACTCCAGAAGGTGCAAGACTAGCAAGAGAATTTGGAGGGCAAGGAATTGGTCTTTGTAGAACAGAAAGAATGTTCAATGGAAGTGACAGAATAGGATTGTTTGTAGAAATGATCATGGCAGAAAACATTGAAGAGCGAAAAAAAGTTCTAACTAAACTAGGAGAGTTACAAAAAAGTGATTTCATTGAAATTTTAAAAGCGATGGAAGGATATGCAGTAACCATTAGATTATTGGATCCACCATTACATGAGTTTTTACCAAATCCAGCAGAGTTGGCTGAAAAAATTTACAAGCTAGAACAAAGAAACGAGACAGGAGAATTAGAGAAAGCAAAAATTTTACTAAAAAGAGCAAAAGAATTAGCAGAAATCAATCCAATGATGGGACACAGGGGAGTCAGAGTGGGAATCACACATCCAGAAATTTATGAAATGCAAATCAGAGCAGTGTTTGAAGCAGCAGCTGAATTGGCTAAAAATAAAGTAGACGCACATCCACAAATCATGATTCCACAGATAAGCAGTATCACTGAATTGAATCACATTAAAAAAATCTACGATATTATCAAAAAAGAAATGGAGTTAAAACACAACATGAAATTAAAAATTAACTTTGGAACAATGATTGAAGTGGTAAGAGCTGCTTTGACTGCAAATGAACTTGCAAGTACTGCAGAATTTTTTAGCTTTGGTACAAATGATCTTACACAGGGAACATTTAGTTTTAGCCGTGAAGACGTAGAAGGAAAATTCCTTCCAGAATATATGGATAAAGAAATTCTTGAGCGAAATCCATTCCAATCAATTGATGTAAACGGGGTTGGAAGTCTAATGAAGATTGGAATTGCAGCTGGGCGAGAAATAAAACCAAATATGGAAATTGGAATTTGTGGAGAACATGGGGGAGATCCTAATTCAATCAAATTTTGTCATAACGAAAATCTAAGTTATGTCAGTGCATCACCACATAGAATACCAATTGCAATAATAGCAGCAGCACAAGCAGCAATTGAGCAACCAAAGAAATCGATGAGAAAGCCAGTAAAGTCTGTAAGAAAACCAGTAAAGAGATCTACGAGAAAGCCAGTAAAGAAAGATGCAAGAAAACAAGTAAAGAAATCTGCAATAAAGAGTAAATCTAAAAGAAAATAATCACACAAAGCACATTTTAAAACTAGTTAGATATACAACAATGCACATTGCTACCAAGAATTGATTCCATCAAACAAATAAGACTGAAAGTGGGCATTACACAAAAAAAACTTGCCACTATGACAGGAGTTAGCACTTCAATGATAAACCAAATAGAATCAGGCAGAAGTCAACCAAGTTACGAGACTGCTAAAAGAGTCTTTGACAGTCTTGCAAGTCTTGAGGGTAAATCATCATCTCACAAAGCAGGAGATTTCTGTAGCAAAGACGTTGTAAAGCTAAAGCCTAGCAACACGCTACATGATGCAATAAAAAAAATGCACGAGTCATCAATTAGTCAAATTCCTATTTTTAATGGGCAGGAACTTGTAGGAGTAATATCAGAAGATGGAATTGTCAAACATCTTGCAGATGTAGGAGAATCTGAATTAAAAAATGCAAAATTGGCAGATACTATGGAGCCAGTACCACCAATTGTTGATTATGATACTCCTGCAAATGTTCTTGTTCCGTTAATCAGATATTCAAAATGTATTCTAGTTTCAAAAAAATCAAAGATCATAGGCATCATCACTGCATCAGATACATTAAAGATGATGGAATAATTAGATTTTAAAAATTATCATTATCTAGATATTCTTTGAAATTACTTGGCGGGGTAGTGATATTATGAATTTTGTTGGATTTGTAGCAATTGTAATTGATCCACCATGTTGTTCAACTATAGATTTACAATAAGATAATCCTAAACCAGTGCCAGAAGATTTTGTAGTAAACAAAGAGTCAAAAACTTTTGTAAGATTATCAGGTGCAATTCCAGGACCATCATCGATTATTTCAATAATGTTTGTATTAGTAGTTAAATCAGAATTTATCGTAATTGTTCCTTTACCAGATAATGCTTCAATTGAATTAGTAATTAGATTCATCAAAACAATTTGTAATTTATCAAAATCACATTGAATTGTATGATTAGTAGATAATGAAATGATTTTAATATTTTCAGGAACGTCAATGTTTTCTAATGCCATAGCCAGTAATTTATCCAATGAGACATTCTGTAGATCGAGGGGTTTGTTACGAACATAAGTCAGAACATCTTGAATTTGTTTTTCCAGGTTTTCGGTTGCAGATATAATTCTGTTTATTCTACGCATCGTAGGTTCATCAAATGATTCCTTTCCAGATAATTTGAGTAATTCAGTGGTTGTTTTTATGACAGCAAGAGGATTTCGTATATTGTGAGTCAATTTTGATGCGTTTTCACCAATTGTTGCCAGTCTTTCTAGTTGTTGCTTTTGAATTATCAGTTCTTGATTTTGAAGATTAATTTCTTGGTATTTATTGATTTTTTTAATCATGTCGTTTACAGAATGGGCTATTTGTCCAATTTCATGATTCGAAGATGTTAATTCTTCTAATCTTTCTGGATTTTCAGTTAAAATTTTGGTTGCTAGTAGAGTAATTGGCTTGGATATTCTTGAAGATATTAGAATTACACCAAAAAATCCAATTATAGAAATAATAGATGCAACTATGATAATTGTGTTAACGAGATTAGCAACATTACCGTTTCCTACAAGAATCATGGAAATTGGCTTCTCATGAACTAGAACCCAGCCAAATGTAGATAGTTTTTCATAAACATAATAGTGTTTTTCCCCATTTACAAAATAAGATCCATCGCCAGAATCATGAGAAAACATTTCGCCTAACATATTAGAATCAGATGATGCAAATACCGACTGGAATTGTGGAAATTGTTTTTCAGGAATAAAACTAATTGTATCACCCGAAACAGATCCTCCAGAATCTGCAATAATATATTCTGCAGGATCTACCACATAGAATCGTCCATCATCAGTCTCTAAGAATTTTTGAAAAACAGACAATGGCATTTCAAAATGAAATATGGCCGCTTTTTGTCCATTACCCAATTCTATCGGAGACGCATATGCAATAACCCATCTATTTGTATCAGGTGAAACGTATGGGTATTGGACATGAACTTCATCATGTTTTTTTATAAATGAAGACTCAAAAAATGGAGCAGATGATTCACTAGGTGAAAGATTTTCATCAGATTCAATTTTTGTCAAAACTAATCGAGCATGTTCTTGACCCGACGTATCTATAAGACAAGTTTCATCAACAGAAAATTTATTTTGAAAATTATATATCCAATGTTCTAAATCTTGTTGTAGTTTTCTTTGATTTTCAGTAAATTGAAGGACGTTATTTTCATCATATACATTACCTGCTTTAGTTTCAGGCAATTCAAAATATTCTACAAATTTTGGATTTTTAAGGGCAAAAACAAGATCTTCTGAAGCTCTTGCATGAAGTGTGTCAAGATCATGCATAACTCGTGCATTATGAGTTCGCATATCAGATAATGTAGATTCAATTACGCCGGATTCAGTATATGAAATTGCAAAAAATGCAGTAACCCCAATAGAAGAAATTATAATAATTGAAAAAAATACAATTAATTGAGTTCGAATTTTCATAACATATTATCAAATGATTTAGATTTATGCTTTAGCTGTGTTTTCTGTAAAACGATAGGTGAAAAATTATAACTATTTGGGATGAGAGCATAGTTCGGCAAGAACTCCATGAAGTGATTTTGGGTGAATGAACGTAACTTTGGTGCCAGCAGAGCCAGGTCTAATTTTTCCTAGAAACTGAATCCCGCACCCCTCCATTCTTGAAACCTCACTTTCAATATTATCAGTTTCCAGAGCCATGTGATGAAGGCCGGGTCCTTTTTTATCAAGGAATTTTTTAATTGGACTAGCATCATTTGTTGGCTGCATCAATTCAATTCTTCCATTTTCAAGATGGATGATTGCAATTTTGACACCTTCTGATTCAACTGTTTCAAATTCAACACTATGTACACCCAATGCTTCTTGGTAAACTTTGGCAGATTCCTCTACATCAGTTACTGCAATTGCAATATGATCAATTTTCATCTAAAAGACCTCTTTTGTTTAGATATTTCATGGGTTTTATTTAGTATGTAGATTGTATTACTTCCATCATGGGAAACACCACATATACCGTAATCAAGACGATTGATGACATTGATTCTGAACATACTGGCATGATCACAGAACAATGTAAAAAAGTTCTCTCTTCACTCCATAAAGGAGAGTCTTTTGAGGCAAGAAAATTTGTCAAAGAGGAAATGCCTAGATTCACCAATAGCGCAAATGCCAGAAATGTTGCAAATATGGGCTACAGATACCTCAGAGACGGCAAAAAACTAGGAATGTTACTAGAGCAACCAAAGGAATCAAAATCAATTAGTTTTGAAGAATTTATCAAACTAGATTCAGTTGCATATTGGATTAGTCAGCTCAGTTCGACTAAATTCAAAAATATCAAATGCAATACAATCCTACATGGAACACAAGCAACACATGGGTATCATTTATGGGCATTTAATGAATGGTTACAGTCAAGATCCTTTAGGTGTAGAAACATCAGAAAATTAGAAAGTAATACATTTAGCATGAATGATGAGGATGTAACATTTGATACGGTTCAAGACATGTTGGAATTGTACAAAATGCCAAATTCAAATCAAGCAGACTATATCAAAATAATCAAAAGTTACTTGCTTGATCCAATCAACTCAAAACACAAAGCAGGGTATATCACATCAAAGCATGCATCAATACTATCATACTTTAGAGAAAATGACTATCCACTAGAGTTCAAATTCAATTCCAAAAACAAGTTTGATACAACAAATAACCAAGATGAAATTGCTTTTGGCATAGATGAGTTTGTAGATTTAATCACACTTGGAGGTGCAACAATTACTGAAAAAGCAGTAATGCTAGTTAAACTGCACAGAGGATTAGATGCATCAACTCTAGCTGAGAATTTTAATTTTTATGCATGGGAACAAATGGTATCTCACTTTGGAACAGAAGATCATCAAAAGTGGGAGATTGAAACCAAGTGTCCAGTTCCAATAAAATTAACCAGACTAAAATCAGATTTTTCACATACAGGATTTCTAGAATATGATGCAGTAAAAGCAATTCAAGATTATCTAGATTATAGATTTGCCAAAACAGGAGAGCGAATGTCAGTAGAAAAACCATTATTTCTCAACAAGTTTGGTAAAGCAATTAACCCACGTTGGATTTCAGATAAATTTACAAAACTTGCAATCAAAGCTAGATTAATCAATTCATTTGAAACCAAAGGAATGCGAACTAAGTTAGGGTCACATGAGTGCAGAGATTTGCTAAAAACAATATTTCTGGAACATGGAATTTCAGAGAAAGCATCAGAGCATTTTATTGGTCATAAGAGCGATTCTTACTCTAAGCAACATACAGTATATGCCGAAGGACTTGAGGAGAATTACAAGAAAATATCATCCACGCTTAACGTATTTTCAAACATGTCTAGCCATAGAAAGGGCAAGACAGAGCAGTCAAAAATGTTTGAAGAGTTAAAGGAAAAAAGTCACGAAACATTGAAGGACAATCAAGAAATCAAACAAAATGTTGAAAAAATTCTAAAATATCTTAAGATTTAATCAAGATTTGAAAGATCAAATTCTTTTGGAAATTTGAATTTTGAACCATATTTTTTAAAAAAAGCCTTATCAGGTTTTTTGTATCCTTGATTTCTTTCCCATGCTTTTGAACGTGGGAGTTGTTTTGGAGTATAACCTATAATGTGATATTCATGAGAGGTAAGTGTATAGGAGATAGATTGCATTACCCTGTACAATAAATATTTTTCAGAATCATATCCAAATTTTAAAAACAATAAATTGGATTCTTTTGAGGGGTAAAAATAATCAAATAATGAATCATACCAATCTTCTCTTGAATTACTAAAATCAAATGCATTATCCATTAATGAGCCTATTCCTTCTTTTTTAAAATGATAGAGAATATCCTCAGTATCTTTTAACTCATCTTTGATCTTAAGATAAATAAGATCTTCAGATTTTTAGTAGGATGTAATCGTCTATAATCAAGCGTAATTTTTTTATAAAAATATGATACAGGTTTATCAAGTATATTTTTTTTTCTAGTTTCAAATATTTCAGTCATTTTTTCAGAAAGAGATGCAGATACAGCATCAGCAAAATTACTAAAGTAAAAATCCATTTTACCACCTTGAAATATATCACTTCTAAGTAAAACTTTTTGAATTGGTTTGATAAAAATTTCAATTACAAAATCTATAGAACTGTTATCCATTACAGTTTTGATAAAACAAAAAAATAAACTAATTTTTGATGCATTATTGATCATTTTTTCTAGTTCTTCATTGTTTAACTCATAACCAGAAACGAGAAAAAATCCTTTCAGTGTAAGAAAATATTGTGAAATATGTTTTCCCTTTGTATTTTCTGGAGTACCTGTAATAATCACATATCCAAGATCAGTAGGGTTTGTGTATCTTTTTGGTTTTTCATTTTCCTTTATTTTTTTCCCACTATGTGTATAGTTTAATCTGCCTGTAAGTAATCGATTAAAATTATTTCGGATGTAATTGTGATATTTTAATCTGGATTCAGTTGTATTCATGTCAACCAAATCATATTGAAATTCAAGTACAGGTTTTTCTTCTGCTTTCTCTTTTGGAAATTTTATACGTCCAAGAAACTTGGCAATGTCAGCGGTAGTTCCATTACCATTAATGGCTAGAGCCCCAAGTAAATCTACAGTGTTTTCCTGTTTTTTTCCTTTAAGGATGTCAATGGATTTTTGCAGATAGATTGTAGTCCAAATATCGCTTTTTATCAATGGTTTTATGACTGATACCATGCCATGATTATATTTTATGGTTTACAATTAAGCCTTCCGTAGATGTATTAGAAAAATGCAAAACAACACAGATTGCCCTAATTGTAAAACAGACCTAAGAGAACATAGTAATGAAGAGTTACAACAGTGTGCCTTTCACGAGCTAGCGAAGATTAATAGAAAAAATATTTCATTTGATTCAGAGTCCAAATCACAATCAAATGAAAACCACACGATAAGGGGATCTAATATTGGTTAGACGAGATAAACTAGATAAAACCCACAAGCCTTGCAGGGTAATTTACACTGCACTTGAAAGTAGGTGTCCAATATGTTTAGAGTTACACAATAAGAGTAAAAAATTTGGCACACCGTATAGTTTGCTATACCATCTAAATGAGCATAATTCTGACGATGAGGCTACAACAAAAATTACCACCAATGAAATTAGAGACACTGTAAAACAAATTTGCAAAGCCATTCAGTGGAGGATGCTGTTTCTATGAATACATCTGGAGAACATATGACTAAAACATTAATGATGCAATTCCTTGAAGAATCTACTTGCTATTTTTGTGAAGATACCATTCACAGTTATACATTAAGTACATTATTTGATGGCAGAACTATCAAATCTTGTTTTGAATGTTATGACACAGTTGGAATTGCAAAGACAACTTACTATTCTAAAAATATGGAAGAAGGTAAAAATTGAATAAATCCAATTCAAAAAAAGATGCAAAGGCTAATTCAAACCATACTGAGAAAAGAGTTCAATGTGCAAAGTGTACCAAAATATTCTCAAAAAACAGTGCGTTTGATAAACTACATTCAAAGGAATGTGCTTCAACAGAATTTACGCCCATCACTAATGACATAGACATTCTAGATGAATTGATGAAATTCCATAAAAAAGAGATCAAAGAAGAAGATAGTAATGTACTCAAAATTATTCTTCAGGGAATATCTGCATTTACTGAAAATCCAATAAATAGCCGATTAATTGCACCAAGTGGGGAAGGTAAAACGTACCTAGTAAACAAGGTAAGTGCAACTTTTCCAGAACAATCATTGATAATTCTAAGTTCTGCTTCTGCACAATCATTCAAGTATTCTCACGGACGAGAGGTAATTGAGGAAGAAAATGGGGATTTTACGCCTACGTGGGAGAAGATAATCCCGCTTGAAGAGGCACTAGAAAATGCAAAGGGTAAAGAAAAAAGGGATATTGAAAAGCAGATAGCGCAACTACACAAAGAGTCTTGGTACCTAATTGATTTCCGTAACAAATGGCTAATCTTTTTGGATTCTCAGAACATGTCACTATGGGAATCACTAAAGACATTATTATCTCATGATTCTGAAAGACAAAGACATCAAGTAACAAACAAGATCAACGGACGAAACACCCAAGAAAGAATGATCTTTCTTGGTAGTCCAGCAGTGACCTATTGCTCTGCCAAAGACGAATCAAACCATAGTATTGCTCCAGAAATGGAAACAAGATTTGATACAATATTTCTGAAAAGTAATCCTATAAAATATGAAAAAAGCATTGAACTGATATCCAAAAGACATGGATTACCAACTGAAATCTTTGAAGAAGAAGTTGTGTCAAAGCACGATTTAGAGTACGCTAAAGAACTAACACAAATTCTAATTGAGAATGTAAAAAGATATAGTTCAAGTAAAAATACTATAACTAATCTATATTCAGATAAACTTTACACATTATTTCCACACGATTCAGGTTCTAGATCAAGGCAATTCAGTAGACTAGTGCAAGTGATTGCAGTTATTACATTGTGTAATGCCAACAAAAGATACAAAATTGTAATTGGAAACAACGTGTATCCAATAGTAGAATTACAGGATATCCAAAAAGCAGTTTCATTAATGAAGGAAAATTCTGTACTGCCTTCTCATAAAATACAATTCTTCAACGATGTCTTCAAACCTGTCTTTGTGAAAACATCTACTGAAATATCATTGGTCAATCAAACAGTCAAAGCTGTAACTGCAAACGAAATGGTTGAAGGAATCAAAAAGCAGTTCAAAGAACATGAAAACATTGATAGGAAAAAACTCACTGAAAACTATCTTGATACTTGGGTAGATCATGGATTATTAGAAAGTGCACGAGATCCTAGGAATGCTTCCAAAAACATCTACTGGATAGCAAAACAATATGAGAATGAAAAAGTAGGTCTTGAATCGTTACTAATCGATACTTCGTCACTTGACAGGTCATGCCTAGAGTCATTCGTAAACAAACACCTCAAGCAACGATTTGAGTCGGGAACACTAAGGGTAATTGATGATACTAATCAGGATATCACACTAGACATACTAATCCAAAACCTTTCCTTAGATAAAGACACTCAAAACGCCACTCAACCTCATCAAAATAGGCATAAAAATGCCAGTTGCGAAGCAACGATCAACGACGATTTGGAAAGTAGAGATGACTAGAAAAGAGAAGGTCAGACTTGCTTTAGAATTGTTACTAGAACTATTTGAAGAACCGTACTTTCCAAGAACCATCTCTACAAAGAAGAAAGGTAATGCTCAAGTTGTGATAAACTCAATCGATGAAGCTATACAATACTTTGAAGACGCCAAATGGTTTGATTGTAGAATATCATTATTTGGGCAAAATGAAATTGAGCAGATAATACCAAATGCCATTTTCATTGATCTTGATGATAAGGATGCACTTGAAATCGTAAAGATCAGAATACGGGAATTAATTGGCGGGATTCCACTAGTCATATCCACTGGACTGGGTTATGCAATCATTCAACCAATCCAAATAAAATCTATGAAAGGAATAGAAATGGGCAATCTATCGGATTATGAGATATCTCAGAAATTCTTAAAGTTTGCAAAGGATTATCTCACAAATGATAGAGCAGACTCCAAGAATCATCCCAGTTTAAAGAGTTGTTTGATTAGAGTGCCATATACGATCAATTCAAAAAATGATAGTATTGTAGAGTTTAAAGAATCATGGAATGGTCAAAGAGTATCTGTAAAAAATATTCCATTTAGAAAATATATTGAACATATCACCAAGCAATCCTACCCTAGTAAATATACGGGTACAATCAATCCACAAAAATTCCAATGGATTGAACAATTATTAAAAATAAAAATTAATGATCACAGAAATTTTCTTCTCTTTGATGTGTGTAGATACTTGGTAAACATTAAGAAATTTTCAGTTGAAGAATCAATGGATATTATTCATATATGGCTTGACTCTTTAGAATATTCAAAATCAAAGATTCTATATGAAGCAAAAAAAGCAATTAAAGATGGAAAGTTACCACGAAAATTAGAAACCATACAAACTACAAATCCTGAAGTCTTTGAACATTTGACATTGCTTGGAATCAATGATTGATTGTAAGCAGAATGAAAAACATGCTAATTAACTTGTTTTAACCATTCATTACAGGCACAAAAAATGAATGGTAAAGAACAACGACGATTACAAGTACAGGAATTGCTGTTAAGTGGTTTTACACAAGAAAGAATTAGTGTGAAACTCAATATTTCGATCTCCACTGTAGCCAGAACGGTAAAGAAAATACGAGAAGGAAGCGCACAGTGGTTAACAAATCTGGCAGAAAAAGACATTGCACACATTGTTAGAGAAACATTAGAGGGACTGAAACTAGATTTAATGAAACTAAATGACATGCTGGAGGATCCTTCGGTAAAAAATAACATCAAGTTGCAATTACAAATTAGAAAAGAAATTACCGCTGTAAGATCAGAATATCTAAAACAGTTAACCAATATGCCTATGGCATGGTCACTTGATGTATTTACAAAAAAATATGCACCTGAATCTATGCCACAACCTACAATGAAGGGTCTTGGTGGAATTTCTGGATTAAAATAGAAATCATTCCAACAAGTACAGCTTGCTTAAAAAAATGCATATTAGAAGCAAAGGACTAAACTGATTATGACAGAACAGGATAACAAAATATTCGTAAGAATTGATCGTGGTACGGTTACACAATTAATCAAGTTAGCAAATCCGAATGAAATTTCACCCAATTTGGTCACTAAAGTAATAGAACATTGTCATACTTGTGATAAATGGAAATTAGAACAAGACGAAGAGAAAAATGCCTAAAAAACAGACTTGTCCGTCATGCAATGGCAAAAATATCGCCAAAATCTTTTGGGGATATCCAGCAGATATGGAATGGTATCTCAAATCAATAGAAGAAAAGAAAATTGTCGGTGGCGGATGCTGTGTTTCACAAGACGATCCTAAATGGAAATGCACTGATTGTTATCATAGATGGAGATAAAATAGAATCAATACTATTCATAAGCAAAAACCAGTTTTTCTGCCATGCTGTGCATACAGTTTCTTTATGTAGGTGTTATACATCTCAACATAATATGAATTTAGGCTTGGGTGAACCATTTGGATGATGATTTTGTAGATGATTTTGTTGAACATTTTGTCAAAGATAAAAATCAGATAGAGTCCAAACATGTTGAAGCTGAGAATCTAATAGAAAGAGAACGTGTTGAAGCTGAGAATCTAATAGAAAGAGAACGTGTTGAAGCTGAGAATATCATAAATAACGCATTGAATGAATCTAAAAATATTTTAGGTGACGCTGTACGTGAAGCTGAGAATCCAACAGAAAGAGAACGTGTTGAAGCTGAGAATCTAATAGAAAGAGAACGTGTTGAAGCTGAGAATCTAATAGAAAGAGAACGTGTTGAAGCTGAGAATCTAATAGAAAGAGAACGTGTTGAAGCTGAGAATATCATAAATAACGCATTGAATGAATCTAAAAATATTTTAGGTGACGCTGTACGTGAAAATGAAAATAGAATAAATCATGCAGTTGTTAAAGATAAGAATCTGAAAGATATTGCATTGATCGAAATTAAAAATATGAAAGAAGATACAAAAGAGGAAACTGAACATCTGAAAAAAATGACAACAGTTAGTATAGAGCATATAAAAAATATGATAAAAACAGAATCAGACAATAGGGCAAAATATGCAAAAATTGTATCTGACAATATAAAACAAAAAGCAAGTGTTACCACAGAGAGTCTAAAACAAAAAGCAAGTGTTACCGCAGAGAGTCTAAAACAAAAAGCAAGTGTTACCGCAGAGAGTCTAAAACAAACAGCAAGTGTTACCACAGAGAGTCTAAAACAAACAGCAAGTGTTACCGCAGAGAGTCTAAAACAAAAAGCAAGTGTTACCGCAGAGAGTCTAAAACAAACAGCAAATGTTACCGCAGAGAGTCTAAAACAAACAGCAAGTGTTACCGCAGAGAGTCTAAAACAAAAAGCAAGTGTTACCGCAGAGAGTCTAAAACAAACAGCAAGTGTTACCGCAGAGAGTCTAAAACAAACAGCAAGTGTTACCGCAGAGAGTCTAAAACAAACAGCACTTGTAATGTCTCAAAATGTAAAGGCAAATGTAGATGTGGCATTAGAAAATATGAGAAAAACTGCACATGATACAAAGGATAATTCATTGAATCATGCAAAAAATTATGATTTACAAACAACAAAAAACACGTCTAATATCATAGAGCAAAGCAGACATACAACATTTAGTAAGAAAATACTGTCACAAAATAAAAAACAACTAATTGTCATCGTCACAATGATTGTCATTATAACAAGTGTTGGAACACTTTATGTAGTTAATCCACATTATTCCAATCACCATCTACGTCTTTTTCTACAAATTATCTAATTCAAAACTTGAAAGGGGATACTGTAAACACATGGGTCTCTTGGAAGAAACCAAATGACGGGTTATTTCACGTCCATGTTCAAAATTCACAATATGCTACAAAAGAGAGACTAGATGCCATTTTGGATGTAATAATGTCCCAGAAAAAAATCGAGTTGGATAATTCTTTAATAAATAAAGGACTAAAGGGGACAAGATCCATTTACTATGCTGGATGGTATGGTGCACTAAACAGCATTACCAAGGATACAAAATTCAACATTGTCAAAAATCTTCACTTTCATCTTGATGATGTTCCAACTGGCGATATAATGATCAATCTTGTTGCTTTATCAAATCCTGACGGCTATTCTGCATATACAAATTCTATCATAGATGAACAAAACCATCAGATTCTCAAATCCACAATTACCGTATACAACATTGATAAAATTAGTCTTGAAGATCTAAAGACACTTGTACGACATGAACTAGGTCACGGATTTGGATTGGCACACTCTACTGCTCCTGAAGATTTGATGGCACCAGTGATTACAACTAATTACCCATACATCTCACAGTGTGATTTGGATGCCATAACTCATTTGTATGACGGAGGGCAAACAAGCAAGGTGGTCTGTGAGACATGAGTGAGGTGTACAACTGGTGATTTTAGATACAAAGATACAGGATTTGCCCAAAAGCATTCAAAATATCCCGATAAGAACACGAATCAGATACACCAGTGTGGCTCTCTGTTGCATTTTTTGCACTTTACATGGGTACTTTTTCTGATGGAATAGCAATAACAGAAAATAAAAAAATAGTTGGCTATTTTGGTAGCAAGCAAGTAATAGAATATCTACAAGAACAGCCTACATCGTCAGCCCTCATGGAAAAGAGCGTTAAAGATCTGCCAAAAAGAGATCATTTTGTATTGTTTTCAACTAGCAACACGTTATCAGATATTTTTAATGAATGGAAAAAATCTGAATTTGCATATTCGGCAATTCAGAATGATGGGAAATATTCTGCAATTTCAATTAATTCAATGCTTGGATTTATTGAATTGTATGATTTGCCAAATAAAATTTCAGAGATTCCAAAAAAAGATACCATCACATACAATAACAATGATACGGTAAAGGTAATTTTTGATAAAATGTTTCAACATAAATGCAGAAGATTGGTTCTTGAGGGTACTGCGGATGTATTAAGTGATAGAATAATGATTGATGCCATTTGCAATGAATTTGATTATCTTAAAAAAACTCCTGATTTTTTATCAATTAAAGCAAAGTCATTTAATGCAAAAAAAGCAAGGGAAATTACTCAGGATTCAAAAATCACAGATGTTGCTCATGATATGCTAAGGGATAATCACCCAATGATGATTTCAAATGGACGGATAATTACCCCATGGGATATAGTGATACAGTTCTTTGAAGCAATGGATGGAAAATAGAGAATTCGCTAATGAATAAAAAAGATTATGAGAAATAATCATGATTTCTATGACTTGTTCCACAATGGAATCATTCATGGCTGATAATTTCCATGTGTCTTTTTATACAAAAAATCATCCTTGATAACAATGGGGTGTGACAATAATCAGGTTTCAGAGATCATGAAAATAATTCCAGAGTCAAAATGGTGTATGCTGTTTATGGTTATAGTTGGACTCGGCTTAATTGGTTTTGTACATCCTACATTTGCATTACAATATGAAAGACCAGATGGTGTAGCGTCTGGAAATTGGGCAAGCGGGTCTTATACAGAAATCGATGAAACAGTACGAAATGATGCAGACCATACAAAATCATCCAAGCTTGCCAAAAGTCAAACAAACGTTGTTACTTTTACAATCAGTGATGTGACTGATCCAAATCTAAGCACGGGTCATATAATCAGATACACCTACAAAGAAGATGCACTTGGGAGCAACAGTCCATCACTTGTTATAAGACTGCTACAAGGTACGACACAAATTGCATCATGGACGCAATCATCCCCCCCTACCATCATCATTTACTTTATCAACACAAACGCTTACAACAGCTCAAGCAAACGCAATTACTGATTACACAAATCTACGTTTAGAATTTACTGCAAGTTGTGCTTCCACATGTTCTACTACTGTTACAAAAACAGATTCCGTTTCTGTATCATGGGCAGAATTTGAAGTTCCTAACGCTATTCCATCGCAGGTAACTGGATTTACTGCAACTGCCATTAGTACATCTCAAATCAATCTATCATGGACTGCACCATACAATGGTGGTTCTACAATTACTGGTTACAAGATAGAAAGAGAGTCACCAGTAGGTGGTGGATTCTCTACCATTGTAGCAAACACTGGCTCTACTAGTACGACATACAGCAGTGTTGGTCTTGCAGATAATGCCCAATACAATTACAGAGTTTCAGCAATAAATGCAATAGGTACTGGCACTGCATCTGCACCAGCAAATGCAACTACACCAATAATCCAAACCATTCCATCGCAGGTAACTGGATTTACTGCAACTGCCATTAGTACATCTCAAATCAATCTATCATGGACTGCACCATACAATGGTGGTTCTACAATTACTGGTTACAAGATAGAAAGAGAGTCACCAGTAGGTGGTGTATTCTCTACCATAGTAGCAAACACTGGCTCTACTAGTACGACATACAGCAGTGTTGGTCTTGCAGATAATGCCCAATACAATTACAGAGTTTCAGCAATAAATGCAATAGGTACTGGCACTGCATCAAACGAGTCAGCATCTTCTACATTTACACTCATTCCATCTGATACGACATCGCCTATCGTAACAGTACCTGCAGACATGACCGTTGATGCGTCAAGCGAGTCTGGCAGTGTGGTAGTGTTTACATCTTCTGCAAACGATGAGACTGATGGAAACGTATCGGTATCATGTTCTCCAACTTCAGGCAGTACATTCCCACAGGGAATAACTATTATCTCATGTGTGGCATCTGATACATCTGGTAATGTAGGAACAAAATCATTTACAATCACAGTATCGCCATACATCTTGCCCGTTTTAGAAACTACAGCACATTTGACTCTGTCTAATTCAGAAGTAACTATTCCTACTGATGCGGTAATCTCCACAGTTCTAGTAGATTCTAACATTGATTCAAAAATAATATTTTCTCCTGCTGTATCAAATCAAGTCACAACTCCTAACACTAATTTGGAAATTTCCATTACTGAATCATCTGGCAGTACTATTACTATCAGTTTTCAACCCCAGACAACTATTAGCGGTCAGCAATTTTTGGGAATAATGAATTTACCTGATGGAATAATATCTTCGAATTGTCCTACTAACATCAAAAAAGACGATGAAACATTACAAAGTTGCATTGAGATTGGAAAGAAAGGAGAACGATTATCCGTATCTAATCCAGTACGAATTGTTTTACCTGATCAAGGAGATTACATTCCATATTATGCAGTAAATGACAATGAAGAAAGAACAATCATCACAACACAGTGCATTGCCGATAATCCAACTAGTACGAGTGAACAAATTGGAGGTACTGGTCAACCTGATACTTGTTACATCAAAGTAGGATCAGACATGGTGATATGGTCTTCACATTTTACATCTTTTGGAACAATAACAAGTTCTTCACAATCTGTGCAATCTGATTCATCTTCAAAATCTACACGACCTCCACCACAAATCAATGGCATTGGGTTATTCAAAATACTGACAAAGTCTGATCAAGGAAATATGACCGACTCTCAAAAGTTTGAGGATTATTTTCCATACAGCATGCAGAGCTATGTATCAGACAGCCTAAACTATGGTGAAAGATTTGTAAAAATTGGTCAGTTCTTTCCACTAGAGGGATACTCTACGGAAATATTGCCAGTTATTGCAGTGAAAGGTGATCATGTGCAGTTTCAGATTAGATTGTACGATCAATACAAAGGATTCAACATTGAACATGTGGCACTATACTTTACAGACATGGAATCAACTGACATAAAAAAACTGGATACTTTTGTATCATATGAAAAAGGCAGTCAGGTAAAAATTAGCGATCCTCAAGGAATTTTTGGAAATGTCAAAGTAGTTGCATCTCCAGAATTTGATGCGTATTGGGCAATTTTTGATATTCAGTTTGCAAAGTCCATATCATCAAATGACATATTGATTGAAACTTGGAACGAATCTCACTTTCCTGCATATGCCAAAACTGAAAATGCCATTGAAGTTAATGATCCTGTACTAAAGCAATTTGGAGACAATCCTATACTAAAAACTGTAGAAATCCATATTCCAGTTATTCACACTTCACCACAATGTGCTTTAAAGAAAGCATGTTTTGATCCTAGCGAATCAACTGTACTAAAAGGAGGAATTGTCTCTTGGGTAAACAAGGATGCATCGTTTGTTCATGCAATTACTAGTGGCAAACCTGAATCAGGCCCAGATAACCGATTCAATGGATTTTTGAGACCTGCAAGCACATACGAGTTTCAATTTAATCAGATAGGGGAATATCCATATTATTGTGCAATTCACCCGTGGTCTACTGGAATGATTCATGTAGTTGACAAAGATACACAGTCATCATTTGATAAAACCAAGGATGTGATATCAGGTTCAAACATATCAGGAAAAATTACAATCCCTGAATTAGTTAAAGTTCCGATAAAAATAGAATCTATTGAAAGTGGAATTAACACATCCATAGAAGTTGGAAAAACTATCTCTCTTAAAACAAAGAATCTTTCAGTTGAAATATCTGGAAATGTAGGCAAGAATCCAAAATATCCCGATGTTCAAATTACAATCATTCATCCTGATGATTCTGAAGACAAGTTCAATGTCAAATTAAATGACAGGGGAGAATATTTCATTCCAACAAAACTTAATTCAAAGTGGGAAAGTGGGAATTATGAAGTAATTGCTACATACAACAATGTACAGATTGGAAATATACCTTTTAAGATTAAAAGTACAGATGAGCAAGGATTTGGCGGAATACTTGACACTACGCCTGTAAAAATAATGCGTGCAATAGATCAGTTTGAACAGGGACTAATCACAAAAAAATCCCTTCAAAGTAATCTTGAAAATCTAGATTTAGATGAAAAGGAAATCAATGCCATTTTCTTTAAAATTGGAATAGATCCTAGTGAGATGATAATGTCAAAGCCTGTCCAAAATAATGAAAATTCATGGCAATTCTATCTAATTCTATTGATAGTTCCAGCTGTGTTGGTAGTTCCATTTTATAAAATGCGGAAAGATCACATCAAACATTGACATTATACCCCAAAATTGTACTGATGATTTTATCATGGTTGCCTCAAATTACTACCAGTAGTTATGGTTGCGATTATTGAAATGCATTAATTCATCATTAGAAAAATTTATTCAGTATTTTAAAAAAGCCAAACCACTAAACAAGATACATTGAATTCTTAGACCTAACCAATGGTTTTAGTAATGAATTTCTTTGTAGAATAGCAAAACAAATAGGATAATCTACAATTAAAATAAAATCAAGAAAAGGTCTAATTAAAAGACCTCTTTTGGACGATATTCACCAAACACTTCTCTGAATGTGTTGCTGATTTCGCCAGTAGTTGCATACGCTTTTGCAGATGCAATGATGTATGGCATAAGATTCTCATCGGTGTCAGCTGCACTCTTCATTGCAGATAATGCTTTTTCGAGTTTTTTATTATCTCTTGATGCTCTTAGTTCTTTGAGTGCTTTCTTTTGCTGGATTTCAATTCTGCCATCAATCCTTAATAATTCAGGAGATTTTCCTTCAACTTCAGAGTACTTGTTTACACCAACTATGACTCTGTCTCCAGCATCAGTCTCTTTCTTTAGACGATATGCATTCTGATGAATTTCAGATTGGAAAAATCCTTTTTCAATTGCCTTGATGGATCCGCCCATTTTTTCAATTTGTTTTAGATATTTCCAAACATGCTCTTCAATCTGATCACATAATTCCTCAAGATAGTAAGAACCAGCCATCGGGTCTGAAGTTTTAGTTACTCCGCTTTCATGTGCTACAATTTGCTGTGTTCTAAGAGCGATTTTTGCAGATTCCTGAGTAGGCAAAGCCAATGCCTCATCTCTAGAATTTGTGTGAAGTGACTGAGTCCCGCCCATCACTGCAGCCATTGTTTGTATGGCAACGCGTACAATGTTATTGTCTGATTGTTGTGCAGTTAAAGATTCACCACTTGTTTGTGTATGGAATTTTAATTGTAATGAACGAGGATCTTTTGCATGGAATTTTTCTTTGAGAATTTTAGCATATACTTTTCTTGCAACTCTAAACTTTGCAACTTCTTCAAAAAATTCAATTGTACAACAAAAGAAAAATGAAAGCCTTGGTGCAAAATCATCTATTTTCAAGCCCCGGTCAATACATGTTTGAATATATGCAATAGCATTTGCAAGAGTGAATGCAATTTCTTGTGTTGCAGTGCAGCCAGCTTCTCGCATGTGATAACCAGAGATTGAAACTGGATACCATTGTGGAACTTTATCAGCACAGTATCCAATCATATCTCCAATTAATCTCATTGAGGGTTTTGGAGGATAGATGTATGTGTTTCTTGCAATGTATTCTTTGAGGATATCATTTTGTGTTGTACCTCTTAATTCAGTACTTGGAAATCCTTGTGATTCACCAACCACGATATAGTATGCAAGCAATGTTGATGCAGTGGAATTAATGGTCATAGAAGAGCTAACTTTTCCCAAAGGAATTCCATCAAAAGCAATCATCATGTCTTTAACAGATGCAATTGATACACCAACTTTTCCTACTTCGCCTTCTGCTTGTGTTGAATCAGGATCATATCCTATTTGAGTTGGAAGATCAAATGCCATACTAAGACCTGTTTGGCCTTTTTCAAGCATGAACTTGAATCGTTCATTTGTTAATTTTGCATCGCCAAAACCAGAATATTGTCTCATGGTCCAAAATCTTTCACGAAACATTTCAGGATGAATTCCACGTGTAAATGGATACACTCCTGAATCTTCTTTGAGGTATTTCTTGGAAGATCTCTGATAAATTCTCTTTACTGGAAAATTAGAATCAGTTACGTATTGTTTTGCAGATTCCTTTTTTGTATTTTCTTTTTTTACCATACTTTTCACGTTGTCAAAGACTTTGTAATTTTATCTGCAGCCTCAAAAGGATCCATTTCTTTTGATTGAATTTTTTTAAGATATTTGGAAAATGTTTTATCAGAATCAAGCATTGCTTCAATCTTTTCACTCATATTATTTAAAATGATATCTTTTAATTCAGTTTCGAGTCTAGTCGTATCCTTTACTTGCTTGTTCTTATTTTTTATAACCATCATTTCTTTTAGGGTCCTGGCAAATTCAGATATTCCAGAGTTTTTCTTAACAGATGTCTTTAAAATTACAGGATTTTTCTCAGATGAGCCGATATAGTCACGAACTGCGTCAAAGAGTTGATTGGCTCCATCAAGATCACTTTTGTTAACAAGATAGATATCTCCAATTTCAGTCAATCCTGCCTTTATGGTTTGAATGCTATCACCAGTATTAGGATTAAAAACAACTACGGTAATATCTGCTATATTTGAAATCTCAATTTCCGTTTGACCTGCACCAACACTTTCAATAATTATTGGGTTGAATCCAGCATATTCTAAAATTCTAATACTGTTTCTCAATGATCTAGAAATAGCACCAGTCGCTCCCCTTGATGCAATACTACGGATATAAATTCCAGAATCAGTAGACTCTGTCATTCTAACTCTATCTCCCAATATTGCACCACCCGTCACATGACTGGTAGGATCAATTGCAAGAACAGCTGGTTTTGTATGAAGTTTTTTTAATGCTACAGATGTTTTGTTGATTAGTGAACTTTTACCAGCACCTGCAGGTCCTGTAATTCCAATTATGGATGCATTTCCAGTTTCTTTGAATATTTTTTTGATTAGTTTTCTTGCCTCAATAGGATCATTTTCAACTATGCTGATAGCTTTGGCAATTGTTCCCCTTTTGCCTTTTTTTAAATCAGAAATATCCAATACAAGATGAATTTTTTGTAGCTGCAATAAAATCTTGCGTGTGATCTAAGGATTACCGTAGATAATTGGCGGTGCAGGCTCACCAGATGGGTGGATTTCAGTTTTTAGGGAAATTTTTCCAAGTTCTTCATGGTCTATTAGAAATGTTACAGGATGAACTTTCCACCCATATTTTGGAGTAACTGGAAATGGGACAGTTTCTACAAATTCAGAACCAGATAAAGTTTTTTGAAAAGATTCATCCATTCCCAAAATTTCCAGTACAACATGATTAGTTTTTGTTGTTTTATCCAGATATGAAACCTTAACATATCCGGCATCATAATAGGTTGCATCAATTTCAAATGTAGATTTTAAGACATCTTTGTTTGAATCAGAATCAAAAATAAAAAACAATCCCAATGCAGTAATTACAACAATAGAAATTATAGGAAATATTTTTTTTGCCATGAGTGTTATGATGTAAATTCTTTTCTCATCCTACGCAAGAATTTGGAATTAATTCTAATTCGTTCAAGAGTTTGCTCTTGTGTCCTTTCAGTACCAGGTGTAGGATTCTTTTTGAAAAATTGACGGATCTCTTTTTCCATAGAGTCATCTGCAATAGAAGAGATGCTTGCAACAATTCTATTAAACAGTGGATTACCACGACCGACTTTTTTGCTAAGTTTTGGCCAGTTTGTCTTAAGCCAAGGCCATAGAATTTTTTTACCATATGGATTTGCTGCTACTTTCATGATTGGCAGCTGCATGTTTTGAGAGCGAACCTCCGAAGTTTGTGAGAAATTCAATGATTTTAACAATAATTTTTCATCTTTGAAACTACACATTGCTCCAAGGAAGCGAAGTTTTTCTTCCATTGTTTTTGCATTTCTGTAAAGTTTGGTTAATTCTTCATGTGTTTTGGAATTTCCATTCCAGGCCATAACAGAGCAAACAGGTTCAACCAAGTCAGGAGGCAGTGAACTAGGATTTTTTAGGAATTGTTTGTATCTGTTTTCGGATTCAATTGTAACTTCATCATCATCTAATTTACCCAGTGTGGAAATCGCAAATCCCCTCATTAGAGCATCAGTGTGTTTGTCTGTTTTTTTAGGGCTCCATCCCAAGTCATACAAAATTTTCTTTAGATAATTAATGGCATAATTATGAATTTCTGTAGAGAATTCTTCATTAAATGCTCTAAAATACAATGAAGACAAGTTGTGTGCGACATTTACAGATGCCAGGTAACTGTCTTCATCATAGTATGCATCAGAAAAATCAAGATAGTTACGAACGGTTTCATCACCAGATACACATAATGAAAACAGATCATTTTGAATTGCCCATCTATCAATTGGTGGAATTTGTTTTTGGTCTACAAGCATTTTAAGATCCAATAAAGTGGATTCATCGTATTTTACACGGTAGAATCCTTTTCTTCCAAAATTTGCTACAAAACCAATATTGTCTTTAGGTAATTTTACAGACATGGCTTTTGTTGTAAAAAGTTTTTGGAACAACTCATCTTTTACTCCAACAGAAAGAGGGATAGACCATAAGCCGCTATTTGATTTTTTATCAGATTCCAGCATGTATCGTCTTTGCTTTAGATGTAATGTCGAATCTTGTTTTTCAATCTCTATTACTGGAAATCCAGGTTGTCTTAACCATGTCAAAACCATTGCACGTACAGGCATTTTGGAGATCTTGCCTATTGCATCCCAAAGATCTTGACCTTCAGCATTTTTGTATTTGAAATCAGAGAGATATTGCTTTAATCCTTTTTGGAAATTTGATTCACCGACATAGTGCTCTAACATTCTTAAAACACATCCTCCTTTATCATAAGATATTGCATCAAAGATTTCTCGGATTTCAGATGTTGAATTTACTTTGACATCAATAGGATGTGTGTTTTTTAACGAATCAAGACCCATTGCAGTGTTCATAGTATCTTCAAGAAATTGGTTCCACAAGTCCCATTCAGGGTAGAACTTGTCAACAAACTTTGTCGCCATAAATGTTGCAAAGCTCTCATTTAGCCACAAATCATTCCACCATTTCATTGTAACAAGATTTCCAAACCACTGATGCGCAATCTCATGGGAGATTACTTCTGCGATGTATTGCTTTGTTCTAGTTGAAGATGTCTTTGGGTCATAAAGAAGAATAGTCTCTCTAAATGTTATTGCACCCCAGTTTTCCATTGCACCTGCAGCAAAATCTGGAATTGCTATTAAATCCAATTTAGGCAAGGGGTATGTTATTCCAAAATATTTTTCATAGGATAAAAGTAGTTTCTTTCCAAGCTCGAGAGAATACTTGCCTTTTGATTTATTTCCCTTTGTAGTAATTACACGAACTTGAATTTTGCCAATCTTACCTGTAAGATATTCAAACTCACCTACACCAAGATAGACAAGATATGTAGACATTACAGGGGTTTTTGTAAATTTGTATAGAGTTTTATTTTTCATCCTCTTTTTTGATGCAACTGGCATGTTAGAGATTGCAGTAAACTTGTTTTCTGCAATTATGGAAATATCAAATGTCGCCTTGGCGTCGGGCTCATCCCAGCAGGGAAATGCCCTTCTTGCATCAGCTGCCTCAAATTGTGATGTTGCGAGATATTTTGTCTTGCCATTTTGTTTGTATTGACTTCTGTAAAACCCAAGTAAACGATCATTTAATTCTCCAGTGAATTCAATTTCAACAAAAGCCTTACCTTTGATTTTATTTTTAATGATGATTGTAAGTTCTTCTTTTTTTACATTAATTTTGGTGACTGCCTTTTCATGAATTCCATTGTGTCTAACATGGCATGAACTTATTTTGAGCTCAGCGCAGTGCAAAGTAATTGAATTTACAAGTTCTTTGCACTCTACAGTAATAATCTCTTTTCCATTAAAGGTAAAATTTTTGAAAATAGGCTCAAATTCAAGCATATAGTTTACAGGGATTACCTTCACAGTAAAGGTACTTTTCTAGCGCTTTATGTAAATTTCGAATAATGAAAAAACGAAAAATGAACATTGACCTTAGGTATAAATATAATTTTTATACATTGTCATTATGAATCAGAGAATTACAATAATGCTAGATGAGGAAGTCATTAAAAAACTCCGTAGTCTTCAAGCAAAACAAATCAAGGAATCCTCAGAATCAGTGAGTTTTTCAAAAGTAATTAATGACTGTATTGTAAAATCCTTCAAATAATTTTCCTTTTACTTTCATCTTGAATATTTTTTAATTTATTTTGATTCAATAAGGTATTTCAAGTACTATGTTTCGCAGAGACGAAAATCAAATAAAGGCTTTAAAATAATGAATAACAAGCACTAACCATGAAACAAAAGACAGATTCCAGACCGGTCAAAATTCTTGTGGCAAAATTGGGCTTGGATGGTCATGATAGAGGTGCCCTAGTATTGTGCAGGGCATTTAGAGATGCAGGAATGGAGGTAATTTACTCGGGTCTTTTTGCTACTCCAGATAGAATTGCACAGATTGCAGAAGATGAAGATGTAGATGTAATTGCAATGAGTCTACTTAATGGTGCACACGGTACATTATTTCCAAGAGTAGTGCAAGCACTAAACAAAAAAGGAATCAAAGACGTACTAGTGGTTGGAGGAGGAGTCATACCTGAAGAAGATAAAAAAGATCTCAAAAAATCAGGGGTCGATGAAGTGTTTGGTCCAGGTACTCCACTAAAAGATATAATTGATCACATTACAATTGGCGTTTCAAAATTAAGAAAAATATAATATATTATTCTGTAGAGTCAGGCCACATCATCTTTCGCATTTGCTTGCCAACTTTTTCAATTTGATGTGCATCTGTCTCTTTCATGTATTTATCAAATGCATCTTTGCCATTTTTCTGATATTCACTAATCCATTCTTTGTTGAAAGTGCCATCTTGTATCATTTTTAGAACTTTTTTCATGTTGTCTTTGGTGTCACTAGTCATTACCATGGGACCACGAGTTAAACCACCATATCTTGCAGTTTCACTAACACGTCTCCACATTCCATTGATTCCATATCTTTGAATTAAATCTACAATTAGTTTTAGTTCGTGTAGAACCTCAAAGTATGCAATTTCTGGCTGATATCCAGATTCTACAAGTGTCTCAAATGCAGCCTTTACCATAGATGCAGATCCTCCACAAAGATCAGCTTGCTCGCCAAACCAATCAGTTTCAACTTCTTCTTGGAAAGTTGTCTGAATTAATCCGGCACGTGCACTGCCAATTGCTTTTGCAATTCCCAATGTTCTATCCCAAGCTTTTCCAGTAAAGTCTTGATGTACAGCAACAATTGATGGAGTTCCAAAGTTTTCAAGATATGTTTCTCTTACCTTGGATCCTGGTCCTTTTGGTGCAACCATAATAATATCAACATAATCCGGAGCAACAATCCATTTCCAATGAATTGCAGCTGCATGTGAAAATGACAATGCCTTTCCTTTAGAGAGGTTTGGTCCAATTTCATCTTTGTACACTTGAGATTGGATCATATCAGGAAGTAAAACGTGAATAATATCGGCTTTTTTGCATGCATCAGATACAGACATTACTGTATGACCATCAGATTCTGCTTTTTTCCAGCTCGGTCCACCTTTTTTTAGACCCACAATAACGTTAAGACCTGAATCTTTCATGTTATTGGCTTGTGCATCACCTTGAATGCCATAACCAATTACAGCAATAGTTTGATTTTTTAGCGGATCTAAACTAATGTCCTTATCTTTCCATGTTTTTGCCATAGTATTACTCAAAATATTGCAAATATTAACTATAGAATTTCAAAGATTAATTATTTTATTGCAACCACGACATTTTACCCTGACTGCATCACCGGGTAGTCGTTCAAATCTCTTTGAGCCACAGTTTGGACAAATTGGGCATGCACGTATTGGTTCCATTAATGCTCAGTGGGTTTTGTATCAGATTTTGATATTACATCCAGTCTTTTTTTGCCGTTAATTTTTTGTAAAAATTTAACAACTGCATTTGGAACAAGACTTTGCCAGTTATCACCAGATATTATCATTAGTCTAATACGAGTTGCATTGTATTGTGAACGGTCTAGAAATTTTGGAGATACTACATGAATTGCAGAGTCTGCCAGTAACATTTTGACATAGTCATTTCCGCTATACACTTTATCAAAATGAGGAAGTGTCGCTTTTAGATAAGACGCCCATGTCGCAATGTTGAATTGGTTTTCAATTGGCATAATAAAACATCGTGATAAATCAATATCAGATTCTTTTAACGAGTCATGTATCATTTCAATTCTTTCTCCAGATGTGAAAGGATCTTTTTCCAAATAATTGAATTGAGAACTAGTTATTGCGATAATTACCTCATCGCATTCATCAAGAATTTGTGTTACCAAATCCAAATGGCCCAAATGAAATGGCTGAAACCTGCCCATCATTAATCCGCGCATAAAATATGATAAATTTTGATTTAATTAAATCCGTCTATTTAATTGGACCGCTACCCAGAATTCTAATGCTAGTTGATTCAGGTTTTAGAATTACTGCAATATCACCAGAATTGCAAACTATGGGTTTTTCAAATGTTAGTTTTAGCGGTGTGATAGATGAGAATTTTGCGGCCTTTATTTGCAGACCTACACTTACAAGACATCCTTGATTTTGAGCAATGTCAGTTTTATAAAATGGACTCTTTGTAAAATCAAGTTCAATTTCAGATTTTACATCAACTGTACCTGCTTGAGCAATAACATCACCCCTTCCAACCTCATCAGGTTTTGCACCCTTTACTGCCAAACCAACTCTTGCAGGACAGATTGATTCCTCAACAGGATCATCATGCATCTGAATTGATTTTATCATCACATCTATTCCTGTAGGGTATAATTTGAGATTATCATATTGTTTGATTTTTCCACATGTCACTTTGCCAAGAATCACAGTTCCAACACCTTTAACGTCAAAGCAGTGATCAATTACCAGTTTAGGTGGATCGTTATTTGAGATGGGTTGAATCTTGTCCATTTCCTCTTTGAGTTTGTCTTGTTCTACTTTGAGGTATTTTTCAACGACTGTTCCCTTTATCATGGAATTTAATTTTGATTCATCGACATCAAAAGTATGAGATAAAATTCCTTTGTATTTTTTGAGGGTATCAAGCGCAATTATTTGCTCTCCAGTAAATTTATCAAGTTTATCAACATGAAATATTACAAATTCTGCAAGATTGATTGCCTGTAAAAGAGGTTGGATTTTGTCAGGAAAGCCACTAGGTGTAACCCATGTTTTGATAATATCTGATTCTTTTCGATCATAAAGTGAAAGATCAGTTACGGTTCCTTTTTTACCAAATTCTGCTGCAATGTCTTGTTTTCCCAAAACTACAAAATTTATTGATTTTACCAATAATGCAAAAACAGCATTACGATGTAAAAACCATACTAAACAGCACTATGAAAACAAGATGTACTTTTAATCAGCAGGGGTATTCAGATAGTTCTTCAGAATCGTCAGTTTTTTTATCAATGACATTCAAATGGTATAGTATTAATTTTCTATAAGACAATCACATCATCTGGGCGTAATAAGTTACAAATTCAATCGTAGATATAAAAGAATGACGAATGAATCACACTAATGCAGTAAAACAAAATCTATGGAAACGATTTCAATACTGCAGCATAGCTTGCAAATCGATGATTTTTTGGGCTAACTGATTTTTGATGATATTTTGAAATGGTTTTACCAGATGCACCATTTAGTCCAAGTGGTCCTTTAACAAATTTCTCATTATTTGCCCAATTCAAAACCTCATCAGTGGGACTAAAATAATTTACAATTTTTCCTCTAATGACTTTGTCAAGTAATTTTCCATATTTTTTTGAGGATGGCACATCACTTGTAATAGATGCGCCAAAAAAATAAACACTTTCAATAATTCCATTGTTTTGACTTTTTTTTGCCAAGTGTCCTACAGTGCTTAGAATTACCTGTGACCCCAAAGAGTGACCCATAAGACGAATCTTAGTTTCAGGACTGCTAGATTTGAAATCCTCAATAAACATAGCAAGATTGCGGCCATTTTTCTTTGCAATTATTTGGCCTGTAGAAAGGGCACGTTTAACATATTTTAGCAGATGAGCCCCAGCAGTATTGGAGTCATAACTAAATCCAATCACTGGAAAAGTATACCCCAGTCTAGATAACCTATTTTTTGCCAGAATAACTTTTGCCGTTGCTCCGGCATTATCATTTCTCAATCCATGAATCATTATAACAAGTTCTTTAGAACCAATAAATCCATCAAAATCTTTTTTTGGGTATAAAAAATATGAATCCTTTTTGATTGTTTTACCATATGTCAAATCATAGTATCCCCTAGTGGAGATTCTTGGAATGATTTTTGTCATTCTGATGGGCCTAGTTGTTTTTTGTATTTTACAATGTCTTCTTCTTCTACTTTGACAAATAACGGAGATGCATCACCCAAGGTATGTCCAGATTTTATACCAATATCAGATATTGAATCCCATTTGTTTTCATTGACTTTACCAGTTAATCCAATCTGCTCCCAAATCTTTTGTGATGATTCGGGTAGAAATGGAAAGAGTGCTATTGCCATGCTACGGGCAGCGTTAACTGATAAAAATACACAGTTTGTAGTTCCAGGTCCTTTCTTCCAAGGTTCCTTGTGTTGGAAATACTGATTGAAAAATGACGAAAATTCCATGATTTTCTTTAGAGCTCTATCCAGATGATTTTGCTCCATCAATATTCCAAGTTCGCCAGAAAGATTTTTTATTTTGGTTTCTGCCTCAATATCTTTCTCATCATAATTTTCAGTTTCTGGAATTACTCCATCAAATGCCTTTTTTGTAAATCCCAATGCACGATTAACAAAATTTCCAAGATTACCAATTAATTCAGAATTAATCCTATTTGTAAATTCATCCCAATCAAAATTCAAGTCGTCTTGAGAATAAGGATTTATTGCAACCAAATAATATCTCAAATAATCCGCAGGATAGTATTCTAAAAATTGTCTCAGCCCAATGTACCAGTTTCTACTTTTTGAGATTTTCTTTGATTGTAATGTAAGATGACCTCTAGTTGGAATAAAATCAGGAAGTCGGTATTCGCTATTTAACCCTAAACGCATTGCAGGCAAAAAGAGATAATGATGATAGGCAATGTCCTTACCAATAAAATGGTAAATGTCTGCGGAATTCCAAAACTCTTTTCCGTTTATGCCTTTATCCTCAAGAAATTTTACTGCAGTTGAAATGTAGGCCAAGTGGTTATCAAACCAACCATAGAATACCTTGTCTTTAGCACCTTCAAGAGGTACTGGAACACCCCAAGAGATATCGCGTGTAATATCCCAGTCGATCAAACCAGATTTTATCCAGTTTTGAACGTATTTTTTAACATCTTTTTGCAGATTTTCATTTTCATCTAGCCATTTGGATAATGAATCGCCAAAATTTTTAAGCTTGAAAAATAAATGAGTTGTCTTTTCTTTAGTAGGAGTTTGCCCACAAATAGAGCATTTTGGATCAGATATCTCTTCAGGAACACGTCCGCAACTTTCACAAAGATCAGAGTATTGATCAGCAGCATTACAATAAGGACAAATGCCCTTGACATATCTATCAGGTAGAAATTTTTTGTCATTGTTACAGTAAAATTGAATTATTTCTTTTTCGTATATGTGGCCTGCATTATTGAGTTTTTTGAATACGTCTTGAACAAACACAATATTTTCAGGAGAGCTTGTTTTGTAAAAAAAATCAAAGTCAATACCAAATGCAGTGAAATCATCATAATCACGTTTATTCCAATGTGCTACATATTCAGAAGGTGTCTTTCCTTCTTTTTCAGACTGGATCAAAATAGGAGTACCAAAATCATCAGATGCACAAATATAGTAAGCTTCAACGCCCTTTAATTTTAAAAATCTTGTAGTTACATCTGCAGGTAGATATGTTGATGCAACATGTCCCAAATGGATTTCTCCATTTGCATAAGGTAATGCACTAGTAATGATTGCTTTATTTTTCATCAGTTATAGTTTGGAATCTAATTGGGGTTAAGAAGTTTTACCAGCTATGCGCATATTTGACTTGCTCTGGTGTGAGCTTGTCAACTTTTACATCCATTGCCGTTAGTGCATCAACTGCAACTTGTTTGTCAATTTCTTCTGGAACGTTGATGATTTTATTGCCAATCTTTGCATGATTTTTAAGAATATATAGAACAGATAGAATCTGATTAGAAAACGACAGTGCCATTACTTCTGGTGGATGTCCTTCGGCTGCAACAAGATTTGCCAATCGTCCCTCACCAATCAGATAAACACGTTTGCCATTTTTGAGTGTGCATTCATCAAGGTTCGCTCGTACTCTTTTTACTGATTTTGATTCTTTAAGTAAAAATTTGCTATCAATTTCAACATCAAAGTGACCAACATTTCCCATTATTGCACCATTTTTCATTTGTAAAATGTGTTCTTTTCTAATCACACTAGTCATTCCAGTACATGTGATGAAAATATCACCAACTTTGCAAGCTTGTGCCATTGGCATTACGTCAAATCCATCCATATGAGCTTCTAGTGCTTTTACAGGATCAATTTCAGTTACTATTACTTTGGAACCCATGCCGTCACAACGAGATGCAACGCCACGTCCTACCCAACCATATCCTACAACTACAACTCGTTTAGATGCTAAAAGTAAATTCATTGCACGTAGATATCCATCAATTGTACTTTGTCCAGTACCATATCGATTATCAAACATGTGTTTTGTGTATGCCTCATTTACTAAAATTACAGGATAACGAAGCTTACCCTGATCTTCAACAGCTCTGATTCTAGTAACACCTGCAGTTGTCTCTTCAGTTGCGCCAAGAATTTTCATGTTTTTGTATCTATCATCAAAGTGTGCCTTTACATTCATGTCAGCACCATCATCAGTCAAAATAGTAGGCTTGTGATTCAATACTTGATCAATACACCAATCATATTCTTTTACAGATTGCCCATGCCATGCATAAACGTGAATTCCTTGTGATGCCAAAAATGCTGCAATGTCATCTTGTGTTGTAAGGGGATTTCCACCACAGCATGCAACAGTAGCACCGAGTTCCTTTGCACCCATTAAAAGAACAGATGTCTCCTTTGTTATGTGTAAACAAAATCCCAGGGTAATACCTTTGAGGGGTTTTGATTTTTTAAATCGATTAATAGTATTGTCTAAAATTTGCATGTGAGATCTAGCCCATTCATAGGATAGTTTACCATCTTGAATCAATTTTGCACTAGACTTTACCTTGCTCAATACATTTTGGCTTCAGAAAGAGTATAAAATTCTATCATGCGAATCTAAATAAATGACAAAATCGTGAAATCAGTAGTATGGCTTGGAAGAAAATTGCTGAAAAAGGAGAAATTACAATAGGCAAAGGAAAAGCCTTTAAAATCGACAATAAACAAATTGCGATATTTAACCAAGACGGGTATCATGCGATAGATGATCTTTGTGTTCATCAAGATGGATCAATTGCACCAGGAAAACTAGAAGGAGACATTGTAGAGTGTCCATTGCATTTTTGGCATTACAATATTAAAACAGGTGAATTGAAAGATTATCTTAAAGATGTGAAATTAGCAACATATCATGTTGAAGCAAGAAACGATGGAATTTACGTAGATATTTAAAAAAAGACAATTACCCTTTTGAGCATATCTTAAGCACAGAGCCAGATATTTACAAAATTGGCAAGGTATGTTCAAAATGAGATAATTCAGATTTGAAACTTGGCACAACTTTTATTCTAACGATTTCTAAAAATAATCTATTGAATCAGAAGATTTTAGATGAAATAATTCATCAAGATTATGCTGCCATCACAAATGTAATTGAGGAATTTCTATTAGAGCAGATTGAAAAAAACAAAGCAAAAGGAGTAATTCTTGGTCTAAGTGGCGGGGTCGATTCTGCGGTGTTGGCATATATTTGTAAAAGAACACTCAAAGAAAAAACACTTGCAATCATAATGCCAGATACACAAATCACGCCAAGTATAGAGACAGAAGATGCAATGAAAATGATATCACTTACAGGATTAGAATACAAATTAATCGACATCAACCCAATTGTAAATCAATATTCGCATTATCTTGAGCCAAATGAATGGGCTAAAGGAAATCTCAGAGCACGTGTAAGGACAAATATTTTGTATTATTATGCAAATGCAAAAAACTATCTGGTATTAGGATCAAGTGACAAAAGTGAGTATTTGATTGGGTACTTTACAAAATACGGAGATGGTGCATCAGATTTAGTCCCAATAATTTCATTATACAAATTACAAGTAAGGGGGATTGCAAAATTTTTAGGCGTGCCTCAAAGTGTCATTGAAAAAAAGAGTAGCCCACATTTATGGAAAGAACATGAGGCTGAAAAGGAATTAGGAATGTCATATGAAGATATAGATTCCATACTATATTGTATTTTTGAGAAAAAATTTTCAATTGAAAAAACTACGGAAACATTACAAATTGAAAAACAAATTGTGGATAAAGTATACCAACTACATCTTAACAGCATACACAAGAGAGAAACACAACAAAAACCATTTGAGGACAAGTAATGAAACTACAAGATACACTTAGCAACTCAGAACAAATGCTAGATATTTCAAAAAAGGTAAAAATTTACTTGTGTGGAGTTACAGTTTATGATGAATCACATATAGGACATGCAAGGACAATAATTGTTTTTGATGTTCTAAGAAAATACTTGGAGAGCAAGGGAATAGGTGTTGACTTTGTTCAAAATTTTACAGATGTAGATGATAAAATAATAAATCGTGCAAAATTAGAAAATACAACAGCAGAACAAATTAGTTCAAAGTACATTCAAAACTATTTTACAGATTTTGACGGGCTAAACGTAAAGCGTGCAACAAACTATCCCAAAGCAACTGAGCACATAGATGATATCGAGAATTTCATCAAAAAACTAGTTGAAAAAGACATAGCATATGTGACAAAAAATGGGGTGTACTTTTCAGTATCAAAATTTCCACAATACGGTAAATTATCAAAAAAGAAGATAGATGAGCTACAATCTGGTGCAAGAATTGAAGTTGATGAGGCAAAAAAGGATCCCCTCGATTTTGCATTGTGGAAGTTTTCAGATGTTGAACCTATTTGGGATAGCCCATGGGGTAAAGGCAGACCAGGATGGCACATAGAATGCTCTGCAATGAGTGTAAGATATCTTGGAGAAAATTTTGACATACATGGTGGTGGTAGGGATTTGATATTTCCTCATCATGAAAATGAAATTGCACAATCAGAGTCATTCACATCAAAACAATTTGCAAAAATTTGGATGCATGTTGGAATGGTTACAATTAGTGGGGAAAAAATGTCAAAATCACTTGGAAACATCAGAACAATAAAACATGTTTTAGATAATTGGGGGGCAAACATTATCAGATTATTTTGTTTATCAGGACATTATTCAAAACCAATAGACTATTCTGAAGAATTATTAAAAGAAAATCTCACAAAATGGCGCCAAGCTGAGACATGCTATTATGAATTAATTCATGCAAATAATGAAAATCACAATAGTCAAATCAAGTTAATAGTTAAAGAAACAAGCAAAGAGTTTGATAATGCATTAGAGTCTGACTTTAATACACATCTTGCATTATTGGCATTTTTTAAACTTGTAAAAGAAGTAAATTATTTAGCCGCTGAAGAAAAATTAGACTCAAATGATGCTAAAATCATTATTCCGGAATTTGAAAGAATGCTAGAAATTTTAGGATTGATAATCCCCAAAATAACTTTAGATAAAAAACAAGAAATAGATAATTTGATCACAACCAGAGAACAATTAAGAAAAGAAAAGAAATTTCAAGATGCAGACAAAATTCGAGATAAACTCAATGAAATGAATATAGAGTTAATTGATCACAAGGGAAAAACAATTTGGATGAAAAAGAAAAGATCAGAGCAGATAATCAATAATACATTTACCAACTCAGTTATTTGGAAATTTTAGGCACAAATCACAGTCTCGATGTACAATAAACACAGTACAACACCAGTACAAATAGAGGAAGAAACAGAATGAGACATGTCGTTATTTTGTGAAACATGCAATAATAGAAGACTGCCAAAATGGATAAAAGAAGAAAACAAAACACATTGGCTTTGTGAAACCTGTTGCAATTATACAGATGATAAAAATATTATCATTCGCCAAAGCATAAAAGAATTTTAAAAGTGCACACTAGTAAAACAGCAGACTATTTTTTTGATGCACTAACTAGAGACACTACATCTCTATCCCTTAGCTGATAGTCCACAGGCAATCTCAAATTATATCTCAAGTCTTTTCCATAAAGCAATCCTTTGGTAAGATCAGTGTGAATCTCCTTTGCAAGATCTGCAATTGTTGCTCCAGCTTTAAGCAAAATCAAATCAGGCAACACATGTCCTTTTTTATCTGAAAGACGCTTCTCATCAGCTACGGGGTAAATAGAGTTCATCTTTAAAAGTTTGAAGACTGCAACATTTATCGCAAATTGTACACCGGTTCGCATGTATTCACCCATTATTCCTTTTTTTATAAAATCCAACGCATTGGTTTGTTTTTCATTAAGATCAGCAGGGTGTATTATTTCAAATTGTTCCGAACCTGGAGAGTATTTGATCAATCCCTTTTGCTCAGCTCTCCTTAGACTGAATTCACTATCACCACTAACAGGAATTATAATGGAGTCATTGTAACGCTCTCGCAATCTAGCAAAATTTTTGTCTGCACCTTCAACATCTATTTTGTTTGCAACAATCAAAGTAGGTTTTGAAATTTTTCTAATATGCGCAGCAAGTTTTTTACTATCAACCATATCAAAATCATCAAATTCCTTCTCCTCTAGTCCAACTGCAACCAATGCATCTTTGACATGTATTTTATTGACTCCTACTCCACGATACAAATCAGTAATAGCGTCAACTGTGCCAGAGCCAGTTCGAATTAACTTTGAAACCTTGTCTCTATTTCCTTCCAAAATTTTATGATACCACATGATTAATTCCTCTTCAATATCTGCAAAATCAGATATAGGATCGCCGCTTCCAACCTCACTGATTTTTCCAGAAGAATCTATACCGCCAGAGGCATCAACTACATGAAGTAATGCATCAGATTGTGCTGCAATTGAAAGAAATTGATTTCCCAAACCTTTTCCTTTCCATGCATCCTTGATTAGACCAGGTAAATCAATTAATTCAACTGGGACATATCTCCAACCTTCAACACATTTTGAATTGTTTGGATTATCTTGTACTTTGAATTCCGGATGAACACATAATGTAATTGCGTGTGCAATTCCAGTAACAGATTTTTTTGTTGTAAACGGATATGAGGAGATTTCTTCAGAAGATAAAGTGGCAGCATTATAGAAAGTGGTTTTACCAGTATTTGTTTTGCCTATTAGTCCAAGTTTAATTGGCATGACTTGTTTGTAACCTAAGAATATTTATCTCTGCCTAGATAACAGGGTCGTTAATTTTCTCAGATATCTTTTCAAGGGATTGTTTTAATTCCTTTATGGACCATTCAATGTCACTTGCATCTTTTTTTGAAAGTTCACTTTTCCATTTCTCTAAAACAATATTTGCTATTTCTGAGCAATTGTAAAGCAGATTCCAATAGGGATGGTGTTCTGCTGTAGCATATGCAAGCTCAGTTACATCATTTAATCCATTTTTAGCTCTTGCTAGTGCAGTGACATTGTCACCAAAAATTTTTACAATGTCAGCCTCTAGATCTTTTTCAACTTTTAACGGAGTATTGTTTTTTTCATGTTTATCGACTAGTTCATGTAAATCATTGTAAAAAGTATCAAATGCAGTCATTTTTAGAATAACCTCTGATGTTCTGCCAACATACATCTATTGAATACAACTTTGATGCCTTTTTTTCTTGCCATTTCTTCAGCCTCTAGATTATGAATTCCTTCTTGAAGCCAAATTACCTTTGGGTTTTTCTTTATAGCTTCCTCTACAACAGGAAGTACAGATTCAGATGGTCTAAACACATCAACGATGTCAATATCACCATCAACATCAGAAATAGTACTGTAACATTTTTTTCCTAAAATCTCATCAGTTGTAGGATTTACTGGAATTATATGATATCCATTTTCAGCCAGATATTTTGGCACATAATGTGCTGCCTTGTTGTCATTTTTAGACATGCCAATTACTGCAACGTGTTTTAAAGAAAGAATACCTCTAATTTCATCATCAGTGTAAGAATCACGTTCCATGAAAAATCTAAAACATAGTGGAATATAATTTTTGAAATCAACTAATTATTCCAACATTGAGGAATTATCAACATACAATTCATTACAAATACAGTAATAATACAATTAGATCAAAGAAATAATGAGTAAATCCATTCTAGTTACAGGTGCTACGGGTTTCATAGGATCCAGATTAGTCAGTTCTCTAGTGGAAAAGAAATACAGCGTATCATCACTAATCCGCAAAGGAAAAAGCGGACATGTTAAATCGAAAAACATCATAGGTGATTTGACTGATTCTAAATTAGACATTCCAGATACAGAATTTGACTGTGTCTTTCATTTGGCATCACATACACCACTTGAAAAAAACAAAAAGGTTTTAGAAAAAGTGAATTTAGAAGGAACAAAAAATCTTTTCAGCCACATTAAGGATAAAACAAAGGCAATCACATACATTTCAGGACTAGGGGTTTACGGAGAAACACAAGACGGCATAGTAGATGAGTCTTTTCCATACAATCCAAATACAGATTTTGTGAAAATCAGATTAGAGGCTCAAAGATTTCTTGAGAAAAATTGCAAAGAACTTGGAATTAATTTTACAGTGATACATTTTGGCGACGTATATGGTTCAGGTGGATGGTTCTACGATGTGCTAGTCAAACGTCTTTTAAAAAATACTTTCAGACTTCCAAAAGGGGGAGACTATTACAAAGCATTCCTGCACGTAGATGACGCAGTAGGTAGCATGGTATCAATTTTAGAAAAAAATGCAATCAATGAAACGTACATCGTTGCAGATCCTGCATTTGTAAAATTCAAAGAGTTTGTAGATTTTACTGCGGATAACATAGGTGCAAGTCATCCTGGAACCATACCCATGTTTGTAGCAAAGGCAGTTCTTGGAGGAGATTTGATAAAATTACTCACCACATCAATGAAAGTATCAAATAAAAAAATATCTCAAATATACGAATTTAAATTTCCATCATACCAACAAGGAATACCAAATGTAATTTCTGAATTAAAAACTAGAGAATTATTAAAATAAACAATATAAAAAAGTAAAATCGTAGGGTATTTTAACAATAACAAAAACCAGAATACATGGAACCGACTCCAGAAGAGCCAAAGGATGTAATTGTTCTAGGAGCAATTAAAAAAGGAATCAAAAATTTGAAAAGATACAAAATGTAGCTCAAGTAGATGCTGAGGAATTAAATCTGATTCTCGAAAAATTAGAAAAAAGGGAACTAATTTCAGTGGAAGAAAAAAAGAGTTGGTTTGGTAAAAAAATAGAGATTACAATTACAGAAAAAGGAGCAAAAGAAGTAGAAGAGAGAATTCATGAACTACAAGGCAAGTGGGATCAAATGTCACTATTGTACAAAGGAGGAGACAAACAAAAATTAAAGCAATACATGGATGATAACAAATCAATTCTTCCCACAATGATGTTCTTTGGAATAATGGATATGATCATGTTTTCAATGATGTTTGGCATGATGGGTATGATGATGACAGACTATGTACCAGCAGAAAGCATTCCAAGTGATGCTGGTGGAGATAGTTCATCAGACAGTAGTACGGACGGCGGTGATGGGGGAGGCTCTGACGGTGGCGGATTTGACTTTGATGTCGGATTCTAAGTTAAACAAAGTTGATATTTTATACTTGAAGTAAAGAACACATACAATTGATGTACAGTTCGTATGATAATTCAGGTCTAGTCAAAGTACTGTCATTTCTAAAATCACACAATACAGAATATCTTTCAGGTCAAGATTTGAGCGATGTCTTAAGAATAAGCAGAGTTGCAGTTTGGAAACATATTAAAAAAATTAGAGAGTTGGGATACAAAATAGAATCAAAACAAAAGCTTGGATACAGACTCGAATCCAGCACAGATATGTTACTACCATGGGAAATCACATCTGGATTAAAGACCAAAATATTTGGAAAACAAGTCCATTATTTTGATTCAATTGATTCTACTCAAAATCAAGCAATGAAAATGACTCTAGATGAGGCAAACAATGGAACGGTAATAATTGCAGAAAAACAAACCAGTGGAAAAGGAAGATTGGGCAGAAAGTGGATTTCACCCAAAGGAGGCATTTGGCTTTCAATAATTTTACATCCAAAATTTGACATATCAGTAATCACACTATTTCCAATAGCTTCTGCACTAGCACTATCAAATGCAATAGAAAAAACACTGAATATCAAATCAGAATTGAAATGGCCAAATGACATAACAATTAAAGGTAAAAAAGTTGCAGGAATGTTAGTTGACGCATCATTAGAATCAAACAAAATAGAAAATCTAGTTCTAGGTGTTGGAATAAATTTTAATGTAGATATTAAGCAAATTGAAAAGATCTTAAAAAATACACCAAATTTTTACGGAGTAGCATCATTAAGTGAACAAAATAAAACAGTAAAACCAATTTTACTAGTACAGTCATTTTTGATCGAATTAGAACAAGTTTATAATTTATTGAATACTGGCGATACTAAAAAAATCATTAGAGACTGGACAAAAAAATCATCAACGATTGGTCAAAATATAGAACTGAATACAGAGGATGGAAAAATAAAAGGCAAGGCAATTAAAATTGATGATGATGGTGCGCTAGTCATATTAGAAAATAAGAAAAATAGACGAATCACTTCAGGGATATAACATATCTTTCAAAATAACATAAAGAAAATTCACATTATTTTTTTAAAGATTTTCTTCTAGTTGTAGATTTTTTCTTATTTTTTGATATAGTTGATCTGGGAGATTTTCTAACTGAAATGAGTTTTGATTGTTCCTTTAAGAGATTTTTGAGATCATTTTGAATATCAAAAACTACGGCAATCATATCTTCTAATGCCTTAGAATACAAACCATATGCAGATAGTAATTCTGACTGCTTTTCAGATACTTTGGTAAGATGTTCATTTGAGCGTAAAAGATTAGCAGAAGTAATTAGTTCAGGCATGTCTGAAATTGGGCCTCCTAATTCATCTAATTCAAACTGGATATCTTGAATCCTCTTACGAAGTTCGGAGATAATTTCACCCACACCTATCTTACTCAATGTAAAAACTTGTATTTGCTAAAAGATTAAAGATTTACTAAGACTTTTGAACTAAGATAATAACAAAAATACCAATAAACATAGTTTTTCATAAAATGAAAATAAGATATATCCGAAATCCAAACATCAAGTACATTGATGCGTGCTTTTCTAGGTGTGATTTTACTATTTTCTAGTTTCATTTCAGTTCCGGTGTTTTCTCAAACTTTGGGTGATCCACAGATAATGTTCAAACAAGCCAATGAACATTTTGTAAAAGGAGAATACAATGAAGCAATTGTAACATACGATAACATTTTAGAAATAGCCCCAAACAACATATCCACATTAAAAATGAAGGCTATTGCCCTAAGTAATTCAGGATATCATGAAAAATCGCTAAAAGAGTTCTTCAAGATCCTTCAATATCAACCAGATGACGTTACAGCACTTACTGGAATGGGTATTGGATTTGGAAATTTGGGAGAGTATCAGGAAGCCAAGTATTACTTTGAGGAAGCAGCCAAGAGAAAACCAGACAGTGTTGTGATCAACAATTACAAAGAATTTACAGATAAGGTAATTGCAAAATATCCATACAGTGCAACAGAAAAACCAGACAGATTGGAAAAAAAAGAGACAATAAAAATTCCAGACTGGGTCAAACCAGTTGCAAAATGGTGGTCAGAGGGACAAATCGAAGATGTAGAGTTTGCATCAGCGTTATTATATATGATAGAAAATAAAATAATACAAATTCCGCCAGTAGAGACAAAATCAGAAAAAGTGGAAAAAATACCAGACTGGATACGAAATAATGCCTCATGGTGGGCAGAAAATGCAATAAATGACCAAGATTTTGTATCAGGCATTCAATACATGGTGGAAAAAGGAATCATAGTGATAAATATTAAAAAATCACAAGATGAGATTCAGAAAGAAAAAGATTATGATTTTTATTTATTTGAAAAATATCTGCACAGTATCTCAAAAAATGTTGCAGATGAAAAAAGGTACATAGAATACCCAAATCCAAGTCAAGATGTAATAAAAAAATTCCTCAGAGACTACATAAAATGGAATTTTGAAGAAGAGGTAAAATCTGCATCCAGTAACTTTCCAGATCCTACATATGAAATCATAGATGACGTGTATGTTATCCATTACAAAGTTTTTGTAAATGAACAGCCAACAGGGTTACCGTTGAATCATGTCAGTACATTGCAAAATTCATTTTTGTTTTGGAAAAATCAGGAATTAAGCACAAATGGACAAAAAGCAAGAATGGAATTTGAAATTACCAATCAAAAACAAGATGCAAATGTATGGGTTACATGGGTAGTGCGAGATATAGGGCAAGGCGTACTTGGTCATGCACATCTGGGAAAAGGAGTAGTAGAAGTTACATTAGGAGATTACAACTGTGATGGAAGTTTTCAGTTGTATGATGTAAAAACTGTGGAAAAAATAATGACACATGAGTTGGGTCATTCAATAGGACTAGCACATGTGTCTGATCCAAATAATATAATGTATCCTTCGCTAAAACCAAATTACGCATATTGTCTACTAGGGTAATTTCTCAAATTAAAAAAACTAAATAAAAAATTAGTCACTCCTAATTATTATTGAGCATTATTCCAAATCTATAGAATTAGAATGAGCATTAGCTTAACCTACACACAATTAACCTGCAGAAGTTATGTAAAATGAATAATAAGCTAAATGCTGAATTTTGGATTATTATGCTTAAGAGTACAGTTGTCTCCAGACCAAAATGCCCTTCATGTGGTGATAAAAAAATGGTAACAGATGAAACAACTGGAGAATTATTTTGTGGAAAATGCGGTTTTGTAGTTTCAGATAAAATTTCAGAGACAGGTGCAGAATGGCGTTCATTTGCAAATGACGATACAAACAGAACCAGAGTTGGTGCTGGAACATCATTGACGATGCATGACATGGGATTATCAACAGTAATTGGTGCTGCCAACAAGGATTCTACTGGAAAACCACTTACATCATCAATGAAGAGTACGATTGAGAGATTAAGAACATGGGATAGTAGGACACAAGCACATTCTTCTGCAGATAGAAATCTAAGACTAGCACTAAATGAAATGGATAAATTAAAAGATAAACTTGCACTGACAGATGCAGTAGTTGAAAAAGCTGCTTACATTTACCGAAAGGCAATGGAGAAAAAACTTGTAAGAGGTCGTTCCATTCAAGGCCTAGTTGCAGCATGTCTTTATGCATCATGTAGAAATACACAGACACCTAGAACTTTGGATGATGTTGCAGATGGAATCAATATTAGAAGAAAAGATGTTGCAAGATGTTATAGATTAATTTTCAGAGAGCTGGAATTAAAAATGCCAGTAGTAGATCCGGTAAAAGTAGTATCTAGAATTGCAAGCATTGCAGAATTAGGTGAAAAGAGCAAAAGAAAAGCTGTTGCAATACTAGAGCAAGCAAAAAAGATAGGAATGGTTGCTGGAAAAGACCCTATGGGAATAGCAGCTGCAGCGTTATATTTGGCATGTATTAGCACGGGTGAAGTAAAATCACAAAAAGATATTTCAATTGCATCTGGAGTCACAGAGGTGACAATTAGAAACAGATGTGCAGGTTTAAGAAAAATGCTTCAAAATTAGTGAGAGAAAAATGCTAAACAATGAAAACGCATGGTCAGATTGGCTAGATTATAATGAAGTGACTATTTCAAAAATACCACAATCTGCAGGAGTCTACATGATGCATGCCTCAATGAAAATTTTATTCATCGGCGGTTCTGAAAATATCAAAATATCCATTCAAGACAAAAATGGCGAACCATGCATCTCAGGGGCTACAAGAGTAAGATACATGCAAACAGCATCTTACGAACAAATCACAGATGATTTGATTAAAGATTATCAAGACAGACATGAGGGAAAACTACCTCAATGCATGTAGTGATATTAAATTAAATAATCTAGAAAAATTCAACAGTTTCAAAAATCACAGTGCAAAATCTTTGAGCCGTCTATATTCCAACTTGTCCCACGGATATACAATGTATTCAGCGCCTTTTGTCTTTTGAGCATATACTAGTTGCTTTGGGTATTTTTTGCCTTGCCTTGCAAATAATGTAGCATATATAAAATTTGAAGGATCAGTTACTTTAGGAATTATTTTTTTAAACGTATCACCAGAATCATAAATATCATCAACAAAAAGAGAGTTAGCAGGAATTTTATTTTTGTCAACAAGAATAGTGTCTATTCCCATGTGATCAGCCAACAGTCTTGCAGGAACTAGACCTCCACGACTAATTGTAGAAATACTTGAAAAATCTTTTGACATTGTAAGAATTTTTTTGGAAAGTAATTTAGCCAGTCTTTCGATATCAGTCCATGTCACGTTTTGCGATTCGGTTTTCATAATTATCACGTACTAGAATTCAGTATCACGAGTTAAAAAGTTCCTAAAACAGATTTTTTGAGTGACTCAACAAGTTTAAGAATTTTAAAAGGGATTTTACCAAAATCCAGTTCTTTTTCAGAAGAGACTAGCAAAACATCGTCATTTGCCAAAGGAAAACTCATCACAATCACCTTATCTCTATAAGACATGGAAAAATGAACCTCACCAAATTCCTTGTCAAATTCATGTCTCATACGAACTCTAAGTGCAAGTTCCATGAACATCATCTCATCTTGTTTTTGGGCTTCCAATGACAGTAATCCTGCTTTCATACCGCCGGCAACAAGATGCCCCCTACTATTGATAATTCGTGCAGACCTCATCTTGGGGTCTAGATTTGTAATTTTTTGGCATATTTTTTCTAGTTCTTCAACGTTAGCCATTTGTCTAATTAAACAAGCGATCTATTTATTGAGATCTATGGAATTAGTAAGCCGTGGAAACGCAATCACCAAAAGATGCTACAGATTATTACAAGCATCTTTCCTTGTTCTGGACAGACATCATCCATCTAATGGCAAGCAAGCCACAGGCTTTGACTTCGATGGGCCCTATGCGTGCATTTGCTTCAAATTCTAAGAAAATTTCAACTGAATTAATCCAGATAAATGAGAGTTTAATGGAATTTAACAAATTTGTAACAGAATACTATAAGCAATTATCAGAAACGTGGAGCGATGCACAAAAGAAAGTCAATTTGAAAGCACCTGACGTGCCACATGACGTAGAACAAATGGAGTCATTTAAGAGAATATGGATAGATATTTTTGATAATGATTTTACAGAATTATTTGATTCAGAAAAATTTGGAGTAAACTATGGGAAGTTAGTTTCAAAAGAGCTTGAACTTACAAAACACTGGAGCAATATTTCAAATGTGATTTTACAATCAGTAAACTTGCCAAGTAAAGAAGAAATCGATGAAGTGTACAAAGAAATGCATTCTCTTAAAAAAAGAGTTACAAAATTGGAAATTGAATTAAAAAAGAAAAGAGAGGCAAAAAATGAAGGAGATGTAAAAAATGAAAAGTGAATCAAAATTCGATCCTAAATTCATAGAAGAGTTGATGAAGTTTGGCAAAAACATTATGGACGCACCTAATTTAGCTTCAGCCCCAGATGAAATTAGTCTTGAGGTAACTCCACATGATATAGTACAGGAGATAGACAAAACAAGATTACTACATTATAGACCACTTACAGAGAAACAACACAAAACACCATTACTGATTTCATATGCATTGATTAACAGATATCATATTTTGGATATACAACCAGAAAAAAGTTGGGTTAGAAATTTAGTATTACAGGGATTTGATGTATACATGTTAGATTGGGGAAGTCCAACGAGTATGGATAAATATTTAGATTTTGATGATTATGTCAATGGATATTTAGACAGCAGTGTGGAATTTATCAAAGATGAATCATCTACAGAAAAAATATCATTGCAAGGGTATTGCACTGGAGCTACAATAGCAACAGCGTACACAACACTGCATCCAGAAAGTGTGAAAAATTACATTGCAACAGCTCCTGTAATTGACGGATGGCGAGACACTACAGTAATTAGTAATTTAGCTAAGCACATGGACGTAGATAAAATGGTGGAAACCATAGGAAACATGCCTCCGGAATTCATGTATTACTGCTTTTCAGTACTAAAACCATTTGAGCAGGGAATTGAGAAATACGTGAATTTTTTCAAAAACATTGAAAATAAAAAATTTGTAGATAATTTCCTAAGAGTGGAAAAATGGCTAGGAGATACACCGCCGATACCAGGCGCACTGTTCAGACAATGGATCAAAGATATTTACCAAGATAACCTGTTAATTCAAAATAAAATGTATGTAGGAGGAAGTCACATAGATTTGAAGAAAATAGACATGCCGTTATTCACACAAGTTGCAGTTGGAGACCACCTGGTATCACCAGAATGCAGTATGCCTCTTCATTATGCAGTTGGAAGTGAAGATAAAACATTAAAGATGTACCCAACAGGCCACGTAGGTATGATTGCTAGTTCATTATCTCAAACCAAGGTACTCCCAGAGCTAGGAAAATGGCTTGCTGAAAGATCATAAAATAAAAAATAAAAAAATAAAATTTTACCACTAGTTGTTCTTTGTGGTGAATGCGGAGATCCAGGATTGTAGAATGTTTCTGTTTAGATCAGCAAATGATTTTGCGTTATCATTGAATGCCTTGATGTTTTGTTGTGTTGCATCCATTGTTGCAAGTGTCATTTGGTTCTGTATTGAAGCTACTTTAACAAATTCTTCTGCAGTATCATGAATTACTTTTAGTGTTGCTTGTGGGATGTCAGTTGCAATACCTGCTTTTTTTGCATATTCTTTTTGTAGTGCGATTGTAGAATCTACAATATTTTCATATGCTTGCAAATATTCTTGCTGAACATTAGTAATTGACTGATGATACTGTGGTACTGAATGTCTAATACCAGAGAATAGTTTGTCTACGTTTTCTTCATAAACTGAAAACACATCTTTAGTTCCCGGTGTTTGTTCGTTTTTACTCATTGTTTCACCTCCTTATTTTTTGATTTTTTTGCTATTGGAAGGACTATGACTTGGACCAAGTCGCCTTCTCCTAATCCAAGTGCATTACGTTCTGCCTCTGGAATCGAGATTCTGCCATTACTACTGACAGTCGTTTTGTAAGCACCCCAATTCATAAAAGATGGGAGCATTTGGCCAATCTGAAACATCGTCTCCATGCTTTTGTTTTGCATAGAAGACACATTCTTCATTAAATCAGATTGAGCATTTCTTGTATTATCAGATACTTCTTTTAGAGTTTCTAAAGGATTGAATGTTTGAGTATTTTGGGTTGCCATTAATGAGCCAAAGTTTTTCATAAATTCAGCTTGTGCACGACCATTTTTTTGAATCCAATCTTTGAACATCTCTGAAGGATTAAACTGGTTGTAATTACCGCTCATTGGTAATTATAGGAACTTGTTGGTATATAAATTAGACTAACGAGATGAAAGAAATTCTAAAACTATAGATGAAAAGGCACCTGGATCTTGGACATATGGAGTATGACCACAGCCATCCATTTGATGAAATTTGCAATCTACGATATAAGATGCAAAATTATCAGCGTATTGAATTGGAATTACTGGATCTTTAGAACCCCAGATTACAAGAGTGGGACTCTGAATCATATGCAGTTTAGGCGTAATGATTTCTGAATTTTTCAGTCCTAAAACTGTAGACATGAATGCCAATTTAGCATTAGGTAATTGCATTCTTTCAATAAATCCATGAATAATTCCATCATCAACTTCATTACCAGAAGATTCCATTAGTTCAAATGCATTTTTAGCACTTTGTTCATTTGGATACAAGGCAGCCATTATGTAAGCCTCCAATGCTGGAGTAGATTGCTTCATTGCCCCTGAAGGTGATACAAGAATTAATTTTTCTACATTACTTGGATTTGCTGATGCATACTCTGCAGCTATTTGACCGCCTAGAGAAGAACCAATTACATTTGGACGTTTAATTTCTAGCGCATCAAAAAATTTCCCAAGAAATATTGAAAAGAAATCAGGAGTGTAATCTGCAATTGGTTTATCACTGTAACCAAATCCAATTAAATCAGGGACTATCACATGATAATATTTTGCAAAATTAGGGATAACACCGTTCCATCTTTCAGCAGATGCTCCCAATCCATGAACTAGCACCAAAATATTTTTAGAATTTCCAGATTCTAGATACCTAATCTTATTTCCGTCAACTTGAATAAAATTTTCTTGCACCAGTTTAGCGTCAATTACTTAGCTAGTTAAATTTAGTTACTATGACCGATCAGCAATTTTAATCACTTTTCTAAATTTTCACGCATGTAATAATAGAGTCTATGTTTTTTAAGATCTAAATAAAATACAGATTATGATAAATAAAAAGATCAGCAAAATTCTAGTTCCATTAGACGGCTCCAAAAATTCCATACGTGCACTTGAAATGGCCATATCCGTGGCAAGACAGTTTGGAGCTACAATCACTGGTGCCTACTCTACTAACATACAGCCGCATTCAGAGTTTCAAGGAGTGATTGTAAATAAAGAATTAGATAATGAAATTAAAAAAATGATGACAAATGCCAAGGTATTATCAGCACAAAACGGCATAGTCTTTAAAGAAAAACTAATGCGAGGAGACATAGGATATAATCTCATAAAATTGGCTCATGATAAAAAAGAAAAATTCAATCTAATTGTAATAGGTTCACGTGGAAGAAGTGCCGTAAGAGAGTTATTTTTGGGTAGTGTTTCAAATTACGTCATTCACTCATCAAAAATTCCAGTACTCATTGTAAAATAATTTTAAGATAGTCCGTGTTTCTGAAAATATTTTTGATGATATTCTTCAGCTTTATAAAATTCAGGAGCTGGAACAATTTCAGTCACAACATGTTTCTGAAATTTTCCTGATTTTTCTAGTTCTTCTTTGGATTTTTGTGCAATCTTTTTTTGTTCCTCGTCATGAAAAAATATTGCAGATCTATATTGATTCCCAATGTCAGGTCCCTGTCGATTTAGCGATGTTGGATCATGATTACTCCAAAATACTTTGAGTAATTCATCATAAGAAATTTCATTTGGATCATATTCTACTTGCACAGCTTCAGCATGACCAGTTGTATCAGTGCATACTTCTTCATAAGTTGGATTTGTCAATTTACCTCCAATGTAACCCACCTGTGTAGATTTCACACCTTTAGTTTTACGAAGCAGGTCTTCAACATGCCAAAAACATCCTGCACCAAATGTCGCTTTCATAATTTTAATAAAAACTCTATCAGATTAAAACCATATGATCAGCAGTAATAATATAATTCAAAGATTGTTTTCCAGCAAACTATTTAATTTCAATGATTTGTTCTTCAATCAAATATTTTAAAGAATTTACAAATTCTTGTTGTGAAATCAAATCATTTGCCCACCAATCAGCATTGTTTCGTATCCAATTTGGAACATTAGACACAGTGTTTTGTTCAGAATAATGTAGATTTGGAATTACAATTATGCGATGGTCCAACATAAAATCTAATCCGGTGATGAATTCAGAATCAGACATATCACCTGTAGCCCACAATTCAGCATATGTCTTAATCCAATCAGGAATATAGGTTGAAAAACCCAATACATCATAGAGTGATTGATCAGGAAATTGAGAGTCAAACCAAGACTTGTAGATTGGTTCAGTGTTATATCGGTCAATGTAATATTGCGGGGAGCGGTCTAGAGAAGGAAAATTTTGGATGTGTGTTGGTTTGTATCCAACAACATCTTGTATCGCATAATTAGGAAATTGAGAGTCAAACCAAGACTTGTAGATTGGTTCAGTGTTATATCGGTCAATGTAATATTGAGGGGATATATCTAACGAAGGAAATCCAGGTATTCGCATTTTAGGATTTTCAGTAAATAATTCATTTGAATTATCAGCATCAGTAGGGACATTATTTTTGGAATTCACAGATGATTTTTGATAGGAAAATGTTTTTTCAGTATTTCCCCCATATGACACTTTGATTGTATAAGTACCATCATCAGACCATGTAGGTCCACCCACATGAAATGTAGAAGAGAACGAACCATCAGATTTTGGTAGTGCAGTTCCAATACCAGCAAGACCAGTTCCACCAGGAGTGATTATTTGGAGTATTACAGATGGGATTGTAGGATCATAGTTTACAGTACCTGAAATTTTAAGAGTGTCACCGTCATAATAGGTCAATTTATCTGTAGAAAAATTTTGGACAGACCCAAACACCGAAATAAAATTACCAAATACAAGTAAAATTGAAAATAAAATTAGAAAAGGTCTAATCAATGCAACAATAAAAAATTAGGACATATTAAAGAATTTGCCAGATAGTGAGAAATTTTTAATTAACATTAGTAAAAATTTTAACTATTTTCTTAGCCAAATTTTCAATGTTAGCAGAAGGTTCTGCAGATATTAAAAGAAGAATTTGAGTAACAGGAAATGGAAAACTTATCAATACTGCCTTGTCACGTCTTGCTGCAATGTAATTAATTGGACCCAAACTTTCATCATACTCTTTTCGAATAGTGGCTTTAGATACAAATTCCAAAAATAAATGCAGTCTAGTTTCATCACCCTCGTAAGGAGTAATTCCTTCTTTAAAACCGCCAGCGATTAGTTTACCATCTTTATCCACAATACCAGCAAATCTAATTTCAGACTCTTTGAGGATTTGGGAACATTTTTCATTGTAAAGTTTAAGGGCAGTGTTATTTTGAGCAGACAACAAAGTACAGTCAACATATCAAAAATAAAAATGTAGCCAATAACACAGATATTTATCAAATTTGTCGGAATCGTATTTAGAATTAAAATTCCATATTGGTCATCAAGTTAAGAGAATTTCTACTAGCAATTAATAAGTAAAAAAACAGAAACAGATCTCAGTGAGATTATCAGTATCGGTGCTCCTAATAATGATAGGAATATTGGGTGGGATTGCGGTGCCAAGTGTATTTGCAAGTGATCCAGATTTCGAGATAAAAACTAGTAAAGACATTCTAAAATTTTGTGAGTTTTTTTATAATGACTATATTGTAATGGGTGCAGAAAACACTTGCCAAGAATCATCCAAATTATCCAAATATCAGAGCATGTGGAATTTTATACAATCATGTGGCTTGGAAGAGCACGCATCCAGCAAGAGATAAGGTGTTAATTGCAGAAATTGAAAAATATCTTGGAGATTCAAAATACATCAAAGAGAGGCACCTAAGAAATTCCAGTACGATTCCAACATGGATAAAAAATGATGCAAAAATGTGGGTAAGAGGAGGAATTGAAGATGTGTCATTTGCATATGGGATCAGAGCAATGCTAGAAGATCATATTCTAAATCCGTCTTTGAATAACACAGATAGTAGTTGCAGTGAGGGAAAACTGTGCATTGCAAAATCAAATTTCATAAAATATTCATACTCTAACAAATATGGTCAAGACATTAAAGAAACATACACGATAGATTCAATTAGCGATAATGAAATTTTAATAAAAACAGAAAAAATTTCAAGAGATGGAAAGAGTTTGCAAGTATCAACATGGACAATCATGGAACGATTCCAGCAAATAAGAAATGTTGTGTGATAGATAAATTCATATTTTTAACACCAATTAGTTTTGGAGACATGATCACCACAGATTTGAAAGTAATAGGAGAAACATCATATGATTTTAAAGGTAATTCACATCAGGTGTGGATTGCACAAAATTCAGAAAAGCAAGATACGTTGATTATCGACAAAGAAACAGGACTGGTGTTCTCAGACAGTCATAAAGAAACAGGTATAAACGATAACATGGGAAAAACAGAATTAGTAGACACTAATATTTTTGAGAAAAAATATCTAACAAACGAGGTAGCCATACCAAAATGGTTTAAGACAATTACAATGTGGTTAGGAGGTAATTTGATTTCAGAATCAGAATACCTAAATGCAACAGAAAATTTATTGGAGCGAGGAATACTTCGGGTCTAATTTAGATCCTACATTTTAGAACAACATAATCAATAATTTTTTGTTCAGACGCATTTTTCATTTTAAGAATAGATGTGTAAAGTATTTTTTCCACATATTTTGGATATTTTTGCAATATTGATTTTTTTTAATTCATCTCTATGTTCAACATAGTAATTTGCCAATGGTTCATAGACATTTTTTCCTATTAATTTTTCATCAGTAATGATAAAGCCACCAGATGTCACAGTTTCCCTTACATGTTTTAATCCATAATGCTCTGAGGACCAAGTAAATTTCAAAATTCCTAATTTCACAAATGACACACCTGGAAGAGTTACGGGTAATGCCAAAGCCAGTATTCCATCGGATTTAAAATTCGTTTAGATTCTGAAATAAAATCTTTTAGAGGTTTGAAATGTTGTGAAGACTCTAATGCTAATACGCGATCTACAGAGTTATCAGAAAAGGGTAATTTTGTAGAGTTGAATTTAGAAATTCGAGATTTCTTTGAGG
>BGOU01000009.1 GCA_003569705.1 Nitrosarchaeum sp. | reverse complement strand
TTTCCTTTCAAAATTATTTTCTCATTTGTACCTGAAGGTGTTGATCTGTCGATGTATCTGATTTCATACCAGTCTCCAATGTCTACCGTTTCCCATCTATCTCCCTAGGAATTTCTATTTTTACCTCAAAGGTACTGGTGTTTGGTCCTGTTTCAATTAGATTTCCAGAGTTTGCACTAAATCTAGGATTTGCAAGTGTTGTTCTGATTCCACCTTCCCCTCTGTACTCTAATTGACTCAGAGATATCCTATCTACATCTTGAGAATCTAAATTTGCATCTGGCTCGTAAATTCTGACAGTAAAGTCATGTCCAATTCTAGAACCACCACCAACAGTCTGCACTTTTGCAAATGATTTTTCCAATGGAACTGATTTTACCAATACTTGTTTGTCTCCTGATCTATCTGATGCATCCAAATATTTCATCAAAACAATATCGTTTTGACTCAAAGGTTTGCCATTAACCTTATCTGGTAATTGTAATTTCACATAGAATTTTCCCGTATCTGGTCCTGTCTCAATCATACTTGAAGGTCCATTGATTGTAACTCCATTGATTGTAAATTCCAACAGTCCTGCAGTTGATACTGTTTCTATTCCACTATGAGCCAAATTCAAGTCATCATCTGTAATGTAAAAATTAATTATACTTCCAGATGATGCTGGAACTATTTGAATCTCTTCTGAATTTCTTTTCTGAATTTCATTTTTACAACTATTATTTTTCCTAGCCCTGTTTTTTCTAATTTTTCAGCAGTCATGGATTTTACACATGCTGGAAATCCATTGTTTCTTATCATCAAACTAAAACCTGCTTTGCAAGTGATATCCTCTGATGCGACTCCTCGCTTCATCTGTTTTTTTGGTGAATCTGCATCAGCATTTACTGGATTTGCCAAAAATAATGCCAAAGACAAAACCAAAAATAATACAATTCCAAATGATACCCTATTTTTAAATCAAAATTCACAGTTTTATTTTAATTTTTAATCTTAAATAGATTGATGATGAATCATACTTTTCATGCCAAAAACAAATTATCAACTATGAATATCTGGCAATTAATTATATCCCCTAATCTGAAATTAATCTTGAAATAATTTGAAGATACTTTTAGCATTTGCAGTTGTGGCATTGATTCTGATTGGTGTTGCCTCTAGTCATGTTTTTGATGTATTTGCACAGCCTTTGGACATTGCACAACTCTCGTCTGAAAAATACCAATTAAAAGTAGATGAAAAAACATATGATATCTATTATGGGTATCAGGGAAGCTTTGAAGTTGATGTAAACAAGAAAGACGAATTGCCAAAACTATCTACAATGAATATCAATCCAGAAAGAAAATCCCTTGAAATCACCATGGCGAGTGTTCCGGCAAATAACGCATTATGGCTACGATTGCCCTTTGAGGTAATTTCTGCAGAAAATGCGCAATACAGAGTTGTAATTGATGGTGTAGATACAAAATACGAACTCACTAAATTTCCTGATCAATATGCATTGGGAATGATAATCCCTAAAGACACAAAAAATATTGAAATTATTGGAACGCATGTCATTCCTGAATTTGGAGCATTTTCAATTATTATTCTGGGGATATCCTTTGTTGGAATAATTTGCAAAACGAAGATGAGAAAGATCCATACTCTTTAGGGCTAAGAGCATGTCAGAAAATCATTTGTACCTAATTTTATATACTGAAAATTCTATATGATAACATGAGTGAAAAAAGAGACTATAACATTTTACTAAAAAAAGATGGATCATTCTATATGGGACGGTGTTTGAAATCCCTCAAGCTAGAGGTCAAGGAAATACAAAGCAGAAGCAATCGAAGATACAAAAAAGCTATCAAAATCTCCAAATCGTATTTAGAAAGCAAAAAGAAATTATCTTCCAATTTAGTGACAGTTTCAATTTGAGCCTTCCAATAATTGGTTGGAAAGAGGTTCTAAAGACACTAAAGAAACAAGGATTCTATGCAACAAGACAATCTGGAAGTCATATTATAGTTGAGAATGGACAAGGATTATGGACATCCATTCCAAGAAAAAGCGAACTTGGTAAAGGATTGTTATTGCAAATTATCTCTGATTGTGGTTTAACAAAGAAAGAATTTCTTGAATTGTTGTAAATCTGAAAACCCACTAGAGCATCACTTTTTGGCTCACTGTACTAGAATTAATTAACTGATAAACGTAAACTTGGTATTATTACCTGAATGATATTTCTAATCCATCAAAATTAGCACTAGTAATAAAATTGACACTAGCTTATAAGAAATAAAATGTAAAGAGTGGTGAGCAAAAATGCAACAAATAACAGACAAAAAAACACCACAGCTAAAATTCGTGTTGATTATCGCTGTTGCAGTTTCAGTGACACTAGTTTTCACAATAACTCCTTGGAACATAGTTCCAACTCTAGTAACTGAAGATGTAGTAGTGATTGCAGTAACTGATTATGGTTGTGTAGGTGAATCAAGCCTTGGACGTTCAGTCGTTGTTCCAAACTGTGATGCAAATGTAGGGAGCACCGTTTCTGCAACATTTTACATTCCAGCAGGTGAAATAAACGGATATTTGACAGAACTTGAACAAAGACAAAATCCAATGGTAGATGCATGGGATAAACGTGTCAGTGGTATAGGTTTGTCCCCATAATTTTTTTATTTTTTTTAAACTTTTTTCCCTTCCAAAATCATCTGCCAAATAAACAATGATACCACTTCGTCATTGAAAATAATGTCAAATAAAATTAAACTAATTAAGCGATAAACTCTTTTTGTTTTACTAACGTCTGCCCTGTCTTACCATTATCTAGGTTTATTCTAGATACTTTTAGTTCATGTCTTGGCTGATTACATGTAGATTTATTTGATCATGTTTCTAGTTCTATTCCTTCTTCATATGTCTCAATATCCCTCTTGATTTAATCCCTGATTCTTTCGGGCATACATTGACCATGAGATTTGTGGGTAGTCCTTCTGATCATTCATATCTTTTAAAAAATCTTAAGTAATGTGTAACTATTAGAAATCAATCTGGCACGAATAATGATTGCAGATGATTCGGAATTAGTAAGGAATACCTTAAAGGAGATGTTGGAGATAGGCCAAGCATCAAGTAATATCAGAAGCAGTTGATGGTATTGATACGCTGGAAAAATTCAACTCTGTAAACCTGATGTGTTATTCCTTGACATAGCAATGCCAAAAAAAGACGGCATGGAAACTTTGATTCAGATTATGAAGATTAATCCAGATGCCAAAGTTATCATGATTACTGCACACTATGACATGGAACTCATCGAAAATTGTATCAAAATTGGAGCTTTGGCATACATTTCAAAGCCGTTTAACATGGATGATATTTTACATTCAGTATCATATGTATTTGAAGAAAATTAATCAAAAAAATTAAGCAGAGAATAAATCCTTAAGTCAATACAAAATTTAGTGAATTATTGAAAAAAATTGGACTATTAGGCTGCGGTGCCATTGGAACTCAAATTGCACTGGCAATTGATTCGGGAAAAATACCTGGCGTCTTGACTCACGTATATGATTCTTCAAAAGATGCATCCATTGCACTGGTGCAAAAATTAAAAAATAAACCTGAAATTGTTGAAAATCCACATCTCTTATCATCACACCCAGTTGATATCATAGTTGAAGCTGCATCACAAGAAGCAGTTAGAAATGTAGCTCACAGTGTTTTGCAAAACAAAAGAGACTTGATGATCATGAGTGTGGGTGCATTACTTGATGAATCCATTTATGATATTTTATCTGAAGCATGTGAGCATTTTCATAAGACGATCTATTTGCCATCAGGTGCAATTGCAGGACTTGATGCAATCAAATCAGTTCATGACCAATTAGATTCTGTAACTCTAACTACCACTAAACATCCAAGATCACTTAAAGGTGCAAAATTCTTTGAGACATCAGATATTGATTTGGACAAAATAGACAAACTCACAACTATCTTTGAAGGTAAAGCCAAAGATGCAGTTTCATTATTTCCTGCAAACATCAATGTTGCAGCATTGCTCAGTCTAGCTGGAATCGGAAGTGAAAAAACTATGGTAAAAATTGTCGCAGACCCAAACACTACAAAAAATACTCATAATATTGTGGCACAAGGAAAATTTGGAAAAATGACTTTATCCATAGAGAACGTTCCAGATGAGACCAATCCGAAAACTAGCAAGCTGGCAATTTTATCTGCAATTGAAACTCTACGCAAATATTGCTCCAGCGGTATTTCCGTTGGCACATGATATGGCAAGAATTGCCGTAATTGCCTGTTTTTTAGATTAATCCGGACTAGATCTGTTTCTTTAAATCACTATTGAGGGCTAGAGTGTTTGCAAATGCTAGTCCAAGAAATGAGCCTCAAAAATGAAATTCTTCGTCTGAAAAAAGAAAAAGACGTAGTTATCTTGGCACATAATTATCAAATTCCAGACGTTCAAGATGTTGCAGATTTTACCGGAGACTCTTTAGGATTATCAAGACAAGCTGCCAAAGTTCCTCAAAAGACAATTCTGTTTTGTGGTGTGCACTTTATGGCAGAGACTGCTGCAATTATCTGTCCTGAAAAAAGAGTACTGATTCCTGATTTGCAAGCAGGATGTTCTTTATCTGATTCAATCACTGTTGAAGAGTTGAGAAACTGGAAGACACAGCATCCGGATGCTATCACAGTTGGCTATGTAAATACAACTGCAGAAATAAAATCTGAATTAGATTATTGTTGCACTTCAGCAAATGCAGTAAATGTAGTTAAAGCAATTCCAGAGGATAAAGAAATTTTATTCTTACCTGATATGTTTTTGGGCTCTTATGTTGCCAAAGTTACCGGACGAAAAAACATGTTCATATGGGCAGGGGAATGCCACGTTCATGCAGGTATCACAGCAGAAGATATAAGAAAAAAATTAGACTCGCTCAAAGATGCTGAATTTGTAATACATCCTGAATGCAGCTGCACCACTCCAATTATGTATGATGTTGCAGCAGGAAGTTTTGATGACAGAAAAGTTTCCATTCTTTCTACAGAAGGAATGCTTAATCACGTGCATGATTCAAAATCAAAGAACTTTGTTGTTGCAACTGAAACTGGAATTTTATACAAAATGAGACAGCAAAATCCAGGCAAGACATTCATTCCTGCATCAGAAAAAGCAGAATGCCAATACATGAAAATGATCACACTGAAAAAAGTCTATGATGCACTGGTACAAGAAAAAAATGTAGTTACCGTGCCAAAAAAAATCGCAGACAAGGCCCGCTTGGCAATAGAGCGAATGCTTGCAATTAGCTAATCTGAGCCTAATTTTCTTTGCTAATCATATTATTTGGATGATCTTGGTGTGATGTGATTTGGTCGGCTTGTTTGGTAAAAATCCTAAAGACTCTGAAAGAAAACAAACTAGTCAAAAAAAGAAAGAACTACGAAAACTGGTAAAGCAAAAACAGTACGATGCCGCTTTGAAAATAGGCACCGAGATTTTACAAAAAATTCCTCACGAAAATGACGTTTTGTTTATTGTTGGCGGAATATACTATATGAAAAGCAAATACAAATCTGCCATTTCATATTTTGAAAAAGCTCTGGAGATTGCCACTTTTGATGCTGATGTGTTGATTTTAAAGGCAAATTCTCACTACCATCTTGGCGAACACAAGCAGGCAATTCAGTGCTGTGCAAAAATTAGAGAAATTGATCCAAAAAATAAAGCCGTATCTGAATTACTATTAAAAATTGAATCTGCAAAATAATCTATATCTCTAAACTCATGTCAATTCCTTTGACTGAATTAGTGATACTGCCTACTGAGATAATATCCACACCAGTACTGCCGTATTTTGCGATATTTTTTGAATTGATTCCACCTGATGCCTCTAGTAATACTTTATTTCGTAATTTCTGATCTTTAAGAACCTGAATTGTTTTTCTAATTTGTTCTGGGGAAAAATTATCCAGCATAATTATTGTCGCACCTTCCTTTGCAGCCAATACTGCATCTGCTGTATTTTCAACCTCAACTTCAAATTTTTTATATTTTCTTTTCGCACTTTTTATCAAAGATAACAGTGAGCCATTTACTGCAATGTGATTGTCTTTGATCATAACCATCTCATCTAGTTTTAATCGGTGTTTTTTTCCACCGCCAATCTCTACTGCCTCTTTGTCAAAATATCTCAGACCTGGAGCAGTCTTTCTAGTTGCGTACAGTTTGGTTTTTTTGTTTGATATTTTTCTCACCAAATAATCCGTCTGAGTCGCAATACCGCTCATTCTTGTGAGTAAATTCAATGCAGTTCTCTCACATGTTAGAATTTTTCCGGCATCCCCAGTTATGGTCATTATTGTCTGATTTGGTTTTATCTTGCTGCCGTCTTTTTTTACAATTAATACATTGCATCCTTTTAATTTGAAAATTTCTTTTGCATGTCTCACTCCTGCAATGATTGCCTCTTCTCTTGATATTATTCTGGCAGTAATGTTTCTTTTTGGTAAGAGCGCACTTGTAATGTCGCCCTTGCCAATATCCTCAGATAAAAATTCAATTAATTGTTTTTTAGCATTAAATGACAATACTGTGATATTGTGTTTGTGATTTTAAAGATTTAGAAATTTACGTTACCTTGATTGCGTACTTGCCTTTTTGTTTTATTCCCAATATTTTTGAAACTTGGGAATTTGTTGGATCAACAACTAGTACAATTCCAGACCAATCTGGTGTCAAGTCTGATGATTTACAAACTGGACATACTTTTCCTATAGTTACACACTTGCATTTTCTACAAGCCATTTCGCGTGCCATTTAACTTGCCTCTACTTTAGCTTCTTTTGAATCAGAGCTAGATTTTTTGATCTCTTCTTCAATCCAAGCATCTGCACCAAGGAATGGCTGTCTGCATGTGATTCCAATTTTTCCCATTGCAGCTGCTTTGCCTAATGATACTGCGGTAATTCTTGCTCGAAGAGTTGAGCCGACTTTTAATGTTCTGCCACTTTGATTAGCTAAAATCATTCCAGACTTTACATCACTTTTCAAATAGTCATCCATGACTTGTGATAAATGTAGTAATGCATCAGTTGGTCCGATTCTTACAAATGCACCAAAGTCTGTAATGTCCACAATTTCTCCTTGAACAATTTCTTGGAGTTTTGGATAAAATGTCAATGCCTCAAATTCGACTTTGTGAAACGTTCCACCGTCTCCGGCAATCATCTTTCCCATTTCGTCAACTTTGGCATCTAAAATCATAATGATGTATCCCAATTCTGCATTAATCATGCTCTCGTACTTGTCTTTGAGAATGTTTGTTGCTGCCTTTTTGATTGCGGTTCCAAACAAGCTGGGTGGAATCCTTACAACATCAACTAGGGTAGATATAGAAAACAACTGTATTTTTTCTCGATTTTGAATTTATGAATCTTTGGGTAATTCACGCTTACTTTGAGTAATATTTTGTGTATTTTGCAAATAATTGATGTTTTTTTAACTCTCTGACCTATGTTTAAATAAAGTAAAATGACTTTTTCACCCAATGGTTGGAATTGATCAAGTTCTTGAAAAACTAAGTACTGTGATTGATCCTGATCTAAAAAAAGACATTGTATCTATGGGGATGATTAAAGACCTTGAGCTTAATGATGGAAATCTAAAATTTACTTTGGAGCTTACCACTCCTGCATGTCCCTTTAATGTGGAAATTGAAGACGATGTGAGAAAGGCAATCGGTGAACTCAAAGAACTCAAAAATTTTGATATGAAAGTAACTGCTAAAGTAATGGAAGGCCGTTCACTTGAGGCAGACACTTCAATGGCAACTGTCAAAAACATTATTGGCGTTGCAAGTGGTAAAGGCGGTGTAGGAAAATCAACTGTCTCTTTGAATTTAGCTTTGGCTTTATCGCAAGCTGGCGCCAAAGTCGGCTTACTTGATGCAGATATCTACGGTCCTAGTATTCCGCTAATGCTTGGAATGAAAAGTGCTTACATGGATGTAGAAAATAACAAATTACAACCAGCAAAATCTCATGGATTACAAGTAGTTTCATTTGGTTTTTTTGCAGAGCAATCACACCAGGCGGCAATTTACAGAGGTCCAATAATTTCTGGAATTTTAAAACAATTTTTAGTTGACACTAATTGGTCTGATTTGGATTATCTTATTGTGGATCTTCCACCAGGAACTGGTGATATTCCATTGACACTTGCACAAACAATTCCTATTACTGGAATTTTGGTAGTCACAACTCCACAAGATGTAGCAAGTAATGTTGCAGTAAAGGCAATTGGAATGTTTGAAAAATTAAATGTCCCAATTTTAGGTGTTGTAGAAAACATGAGTTATTTTATTTGTCCTACATGTAATGAAAAACACTACATCTTTGGTGAAGGCGGCGCAAGAAAAATCAGTGAGCAATTTAAAATTCCTTTCCTCGGTGAGATTCCATTAAACTCTGGAATTATGGCAGGCTCTGATTTAGGCAAGCCGATAATAATTACAAATCCTGATTCTCCAAGTGCCATCGCATTTAGATCAAGTGCAAAAAATATTGCAGCTCAATGTAGCATTCTTGCAGCAAAGATGCAAGAAGAAATGAAATCTGAATCTGAGAATAAACCTGCAGATGATTCTCCACAAACCAACTAAGCGATTCCTGTGAAATTACCAAATTCCCTTAGAGGCAAATTTAAAACTCCACTGGGTGATTTAATTCCTGAAAGCCAGGCAAACAAATCAAACATACAAAAACACCTGCAAGAAAATTCCTATTTGATTACAGTTGGTGATAGAACAACTGAAAAAATGATTGATTTTGGCTTGATTCCTTCATTGCAAATTATTGACAATCAGGAAAAAAGAGTAAAGCGTGAACCTGCAAAAAATAACCATACATACACTGAACTAATCTGTGATAATCCAGCAGCAGAGATTACTCTTCAAAGTATTGATTCAATCAAAAAAGCATTTGTTTCAAAAACACCTGTAAGGTTAACTGTTACAGGGGAGGAAGACCTTTTGGTAATTCCAGTGTGCATTCATGCTCCTGAAAATTCTATAGTTATGTATGGTCAGCCAAACGAAGGGCTAGTTATAGTCAAAGTAACTACAGAAATTAGAAATAAAACACAAAGGTTACTTGATTTAATGGAATAATCGGGGTATGATGAGACGGTGGCTGTATGATTTGTGATTACACTACATAATATTCTGACCCTATTAATTCACACAAAATAATTTTGAATTTTTTCTAATAATATTATGTTATCAATTTTGAATATTCTAAAGATATTCTCTCTATTGCACTATAACTGCTGTAACCATTCCGTGCATCCCATGATCTGATTCAACATGTGATAAGACGTGGCAATGGAAAGGCCATGCTCCTTCTTTTGATGCAGTGAATAGTATGTCATAGCGTTCACCAGGGGCAACAGTCAATGTATCTCGTATGTATGGTGTTACGGGCTTGCCGTCTTGCGCTACTACCTGAAAGTCAAATCCGTGAAGGTGCATAGGATGCAACATCTGACCATCATTTAATATTCTTACAAGAACTCTCTGATCTTTCTTTACAACAATTGGTGCGGTTGCAGGAAATCCTTTCCCGTTTAGTGTGAAACCATGTGTTCCATCACCTGTAACCAACGTGTATTCTACGTCCCAGTCTTTCTTGCCTTCTACAATAAATGTGCCAAAGAGACCTTTGTCAACTTGCTGCTCTGCATTGTGATGTGAGTGATACATGAATGTCCCTGGGACATCTACAATGGTAAATTCGTATACGTATGTTTCACCAGGATGCACTGGTGGCTGACTGATAAATGGTACACCGTCTTGTGAAAATGGAAGATCCACACCATGAAAGTGTATGCTAGTTGATTCTGGAATCTCATTTTTCAGAACGACCTTTACTTTGTCTCCTTGTTTGACACGTATTTCAGGACCTGGAACTTGTCCATTGTATGCATAAGAGTCAACAAATTTGCCAGGAGAAACTTCCCATTTTATCGGCTTTGCAGTAAGTTCAAAGACTTTTACTCCATCGACAATCGTTGGCTCTATTATTTGTCCACCAATTCCCTCTGTTTTTGCAGGAAATGCTTTCATCACTGCTTCATGGGCTTTGTCCATTTCCTCATAACTCATTACTTTCTCTGAAGATTGGCTAGCGGAAGCGCCTACCGTAATACTGCCTTTCATCCCTGCCTCAAAGTGGCCTGGAAGATGACATCCCATCTCATAAATTTCTGCTTCCATCTCCACTACATCGCTTTCCTTTGTTTGGCCACTTGCAATATTTTTAATGGCGACAATAGGTGATGTCATCTTACCTGATTCGTAAACCAAAAACTCGTGTGGACCCACTCCGCTATTTGTTACTACAAACTTTACCTTTCCTGGCTTTATCTGGATTTCAGACGGAGTGAATTTGAACTCTTTTACGTCTACTGATATTGTTTGAACATCACTCTTCACATCCATATCCATATTGGAAGAAAAATTTTGTATGTATATCAAAACCAAAACCCCTAAAATCAAAACTAATAGTGATACAATAATTACTTGAACCCACACGTTCATGGTGCGTGTGTTTTATGGACTAATTTAAACAATGAACTCAATTTGCAGATAAAAATTGAAGATGGCGTATAAATGACACTGTTAATGTAACATATCAATGAAATAAAACACACTCTGTTTATCAACAACAACTCAGATTATCACACAAAACATTATACACCAATTCTAATGCAAGAATTGACATTTCAGGATAAACGTAGATTATATCACAAAACAATGTGAAGTTAGATCCTGAACTAAAATTGCAGATATTGGAAAAAATTGGTGTCTATTCAAATCGTTTCTCTATATCCGAACCCAAAATTCTACTAACTACCAAAGAAGTACTTGACATGCCAAAAGAGATGACTGAAGGCAGGAGAACATCTGCTTACAAGTATTATGGTGTTTCATATTTGCAACATAATCTGATTTTCATTAATATCCGAAAAATTCCGGATGAAAAGACTTTGGAAAATACTCTGGTCCATGAATTAATACACATGAGATTTCCGTATCTTGCACATGGTAAACGATTCAACAAGCTGGTAAGACAAGGACTACGCGGAAAAACGTTTTTGCCATATCAAAAAAGAAATTAAATCCCTCAATGATTTATATTTCCTAGTCTCAGGCAAGCCAATTATAGTATGGATATTCCACAAATTCTGCCCATCGGGGCTGGCATTGCTTCTTTTATTGTTGCTATGATTATTGTCAGTTGGATTACAAAACAACCTTCAGGCACTAAAGAGATGATGGAGATTTCAAACGCCGTCAAAATTGGAGCAGCAGCATTTCTCAAAAGAGAGATGAAATTAATAATTCCAATCGCTATAGCACTTTCAATCATTATTGGTTACTTTATTGGATTTTCAAACGGCGTGGCATTTGCAGTAGGTGCAACACTTTCTGCAGTTGCAGGACTGATTTCATTAAAAATTACTGTCAAGGCAGCAGTGAGGGCAGCTCATCTGAGTGGCAGTGGACTGGGCAAGACATTTGTTATGGCCTTTAGAGGCGGAGCAACTGTTGGACTGGCAGTTCCAGCAATGGCACTCTTGGCAATTACTGGACTCTACATGGTTTATCCTAATCCAATTACAATTGCAGGTGTTGGCATTGGCGCAAGTCTAATTGCATTATTCATAAGAATCGGTGGTGGAATTTTTACAAAGGCTGCAGATATGGGTGCAGACTTGGTAGGAAAAGTTGAAGTCAATATTCCTGAAGATGATCCTAGAAACCCTGCAACAATTGCCGATAACGTAGGTGATAATGTGGGTGATGCTGCAGGAATGGGTTCTGATGTTTACGAATCTTACATTGTTACTATATTGGCTTCATTGCTTATTGCTGCACTTATTGGCGCTCCTGAAATTTTCATGTACCCAATTCTAATTGGAACATCTGGAATGATTGCATCAATTATCGGCATTGTCATAGTTCGTTCTAAAAATCTCACAGATGTTATGAAGCCCCTGAATGTGTCATTTTATGTCTCTGCTACTATTGCAATTATTTTGAATTTTATATTTACATATTATTTCATTGGACAAACAATAACTGCATATGCATTGTTTGGAACAACTGTAGTTGGTGTGATTCTTGTCCCTGTAATTCAAAAAATCACTGATAGATATACAAATTACAAATACAAACCAGTCAAAGACATTGTTGACTCTGCAAAATGGGGATATGCATCACTTACATTGATGGGAATTATCAAAGGAATGCAATCAACTGGACCATTTATGATTGCGTTAATTATTGCAATTATTGTCTCATTTAGCATTGCTTCAAATGCCGCACCTGAAGGCGCAGACCCAATATTGTATGGAATCTTTGGAACTTCATTAACTGCAATGGCTATGCTTAGTCTTGCGGGAATTGTTCTTAGTATTGATGCATTTGGACCAATTGCAGATAATGCAGGTGGAATTGTCGAGATGACTGGAATGGGTGAAGCAAACAGAAAAGTCACTGACGAAATTGATGCAGTAGGCAACACTACAAAAGCTGTAACCAAAGGATTCGCTATTGCAAGCGCCGGACTGGCTGCACTTGCCATGATACAGGCATTCCAATTTGAAGCCGCACATATCTTTGCAGGAGTTTTGGATTTGAATTATAGTTTAACAAATGTAACTGTCATTGTAGGATTACTCGTTGGCGGACTGTTACCGTTTATTATTACTGGCCAACTCATCGACGGTGTATCTCGTGCCGCAGGAAAAATGGTGGATGAGGTAAGAAGACAATTCAAATCTGATTCTGGAATTCTCGCAGGAACATCAAAACCTGATTATGCAAAATGTGTGGATATTGCAACTGCTGCATCAATTAAGGAACTTTGGAAACCTGCAATAATTGTAATTATTTCCCCAATTGTCTTGGGAATTCTTTTGGGACCAACTGCTGTTGCCGGTTTGTTGATGGGTGCAGTTGTCACTGGACTTCCACTGGCATACCACTTGGCAAACACTGGTGGTGCATGGGATAATGCAAAGAAACTAGTTGAGATGCGTGGAGAGAAAGGAACTGAATTACACAAAGTAGCAGTTGTTGGTGATATTATTGGTGATCCTTACAAAGACACAGCTGGTCCTGCATTAAACACTGTAATCAAATTACTAAACACAATTGCTATAGTCTTTGTATCTGTGTTTATTGCACTGCTTGCACTCTAGTCTTCTACTACCAAAGTCAAATCCAATTCATCTATTTGTGTTTGAATAGCTTTTTTCAAAATGTCATTGTGTTTTTTACAGAATTTAAAATAATCATCCGCTGTTTGAAAACAACCGCAAATCCATTTTGTTTTTTTATCTCCTTCCACTGTCCATTTTGAATATTTTTGTTCAGTCATACTTTACAGAAAGTAACTGACCTAAAAAATATAGATCAAAATAATTAAAAAAGGAAAAAATGTTTAAGGACAGCCTTCCATCTTTTGAATGAAATAGCCTTTTTCCTTAATTGCCTGTTCAACAGGCGTTGGTGCACCTTGTGAATGACAGAATTGACATTCATTGGTTGTCATTGCTGCACTTGCCTCACCAACTGATTTTAACCACTCTTTACCATATGCTATGGCTTTGTCGTGATTTTTCTCACCAGTAATTACATCAAAGTGCATGGTATGACCATCACTAGCTTTGACATAGGTGTCGTATACGTGAATTTCCATAGTTCTATTTGAAAAAAGGGGTATTTAATTCAAAGATTCTTGTGATGTGAGGCGATATTTTTTGGAATTTTTATTATGTATTTGGCATTCCAAATGCCGTTTTTTATGCACCATCAAGAAAAAATCCGCAAAACCGGTAAATATTCCAATATCCAATAATCCATTTTTGGTCATTATTGGAGTTGGCTGTACTAATATCTTGAGTGTTTTTTACAAGGTGTTAATTCAACATCTTGATTTTAATTAATCTTGAATTATGTTTATTGAATTATTTTTTGTAAATTTGACCCCTATGATCAGATTCGATAACAAAGATTATCATCTTGTTTTGTTGTAAATCTAAAATAACTCTGTATTTTCCTACTCGCATTCTGTAAAATGGTGAATTGGCCAATCTAATTACGACTCTGAATGGTTCTTCAACACACTCTAGTACCGAATCATAAATTTTTTGTGCATCTTTCTTGTCTATTTTTTCTAACTGCTTTACAGATTTCTCAGACCACACAACTTGCCATGGCATCTCATTTTAGTCCTAGTCTCTTTTTTACTTGCTCTGTTGTGTATGTGCGTCCTGCTTTAATGTCTGCAATTCCTTCTTCTATGTTTTTGATTGTTGCCTTACTTAGTGTGTCATCTTCATAACTTATTTTTAGCAACCTTGCAATTACCATTTCATATGTTTCTCCTTGGTGATTCATTTGTTTTTTAAGATCATTTTTGATCTTTTTAGAAAGCTTAATTGTGCTTTGTTCCATGGTATACTCTAGTATATACTAGTATATTATGATATAAAAATACTATGTGGATTTAAATAAAATTATGAAATTTACCCTTTATGATTGGGAACAATCACGTTTCAATTAAAACTTCTAAAATATTTGATTCAAGCACGTATGCTTTGAAATCATTTGATATCCCTGAATAAATTACCCATACCACCGGATTGCTGTCCATGAATTTTTTATCCGTATCTGATGGATATGCCTCTGAATTTGGATGTGAATGAAAAATGCCCACAACTTCCATCTCTCTCTCTTCTGCAGTTTTGTAGCATTTGATTAATTGCTCGTTTGAAATTGTAAAGTTAACTGGAGACTCGTCAATGTTTTTTGTTAGAAATATCTCTTTTACTTTGGTTTTTTGACCGTCTATCGTGCCAAATAATATTGCACATGACTCATTTGGTTTTTCATTAACTGCATGATCTGCAAGGATTTTTTTTTGAGATTCCGATATGATGATTTTTTGCAAACCTATTCTATTTCGACAGAACCTATCATCCAGGGATGTACCATGCAAAAGTAGTCCTCTTTTCCTGGAGCATTAAATGTAAACTTGAATGATCACCTGCAGCAATCATGTCTGAATCAAATGATCCATTTGCTCCTCCTTCTGGACCACCTGAAGTTACTGTATGTATTGTATTGTCTGTGTTTTCCCAAACAACTGTGGTTCCAACTGGTACACGAATCACTTCAGGATCAAAATAAATTTGTCCCATCTGTTGAGTTCCTGCACCTTGCGGAATCACTACTTTGACATCCTCTTTTGGTTCTTCTATTACTAACAATGATGTCATCCATGGATGAACTACACACATGTATTCATATTCACCAGTTGCTAGTTTACTTGTATCTAGTGCGAACTTTTCACCCGCATTGATCATGTTTGAATTAAATGTATCACCATAATCCACTGAACTAGTTACAGTATGTGCAACTGTATCTGCATTTGTCCATTCTACGATGTTTCCTTTTGGAACATGTGCTACATCTGGTTCATAATCTGGATTTCCCTGTATGGATGAATTTTCTAAAATTGTAATTGCAAATATTGGACTTGTAGATTGAATCTCCTTTGCAGGTTCATCCTCTACAATTGGTTCATTGATCATGTAAGTATCTGGACTTACTAATCCAAATGCAAACCACATGATAATTCCTGTTGCACTTGCAAGTATTACGATCACTCCTATTGGTTTGACATACTGTGGCATCTTCATTGCAAGATATGCTATGATTATTGATGGAAATGCAACTGCCATCAAGAGTCCTGCTAGTGTAATTGTATAGTTTGATGAATTCATTGTTAGTGCAAATGTTCCAAATCCTAATGCAATTGCAATGATTACCAGAGTAGTTGCTTTGGCTCTGTTACTAGTTGAGACACCGCCATCCAAAATACCTGCTGATAGAAAGATTAGTCCAATAAACATGGTAAGACCTGTTAGTGCATGCATTCCATCTACAAACGTATGAGCTATTCCAGAATACGCTATTGTTACACCCGTTAAACCTATAGCTGTCAATCCCATGCCTGGCATCATGAGGTCCCAATTACTCATTCAAGCTAGCTGTTAGGGCTGAGATACTTATTCCTTTTGAAATAACATGGATCATTAAAGCCGATTAAATTAAATGGCTTCTGATTTGCATATAGTAAGATTGGGCTCTAAGGAAATAATGGAAATATCCAAACCACGAATTGTTGTTTTATTGGTAATTACCGCTGTGACATCAATGTATGCAGCAAGTAAACTAGTTCCTGGTACCCCACACTTGGATTATTTGGCATATCTGCACATCATTATTGCAGGCGCACTGGCTTCTGCTGGCTCTAGTGCTCTGAATCACTATTATGACAAAGACATTGATCCAAAAATGACGCGAACTAGTACCAGGCCAATACCTTCTGGCAGAATGAAATCATCACATGTTTTGATTTATGGGTTGGCTGTAAGTTGTATTTCTGTAATTTATGGATATTTTGCACTAAACGCTGTATCTGCATTTTTTATTGCGTTGGGAATATTTTCATACGTCATAATATACACAGTGTGGCTTAAACGAATACACACATCAAATATTGTGATTGGCGGTATTGCTGGCAGTGCTGCAGCTTGGGCAGGTTGGTCAGCTGCAACTGGCAGTATGGATTTATTGGGATTTTTAGTAGGATTTTTGGTATTTGTATGGACGCCATCGCACTTTTGGTGTCTTGCAATGAAAATTAAAGATGAATATGCACAAGCCAAAATTCCAATGCTCCCAGTTGTAATTGGAATGCAAAGAACATCAAAATACATTTTGGGGAATACTTTGATTTTATTTCCATACTCTTTGATACTTTCTGCATTTGGTATGGGAATTGTTTACACTATAATCGCTATAGTTTCAGGCGGATTGATGTTGTTGTATCATTACAAACTCACAAAGAATCCAACATCTGAATTTGCATGGAAAGCATACAAAGTAACTGCGCCGTATCTTACAATAATTTTTGTCGCAGTTGCATTAGATGCTGCATTTCATTTCCCGTTATTTTAGAAATATAATTATTTTTCAAAACCCGGAAAGCTAGCTTCATAGTCTTTTTCCATCATTTCCTGATTTTGTTCATCAACTATGTCTATCTCTTCTTTTATTACGACTGCTTCTATCCTGCGTGTATCTTTTGTCATCCATGCAACTTTAATCAATCCCAAAATTTCTAAATCCAGCAGTAATTTATTGAATTTTCCCTCTGGAATAATTGTCCCATCTTTTGTGAGAGCTTTGTACAACTCTACATCTGTGAGGGAATTTACTTCCTTGATTTTTTCATGCATTATATTTTTCAGTGGTATTGCCATTTTTATCCGTAAAATGATTTATCTCCTGATTTGGGTACCACGTTAGATATACTTTCTCTTATTGTGTTATACCACTGATCCACATCTTTGGTAATTGATGGCTTTATTTGCTTCATGCCGTTTGCAAAGTCCAAACTGGTAATTTTTACGGCATTGTTTCGCATTGCTTGAACTGCAGCTTCTCTACATAGTGCTGCCAAATCTGCCCCTGTGTAATTTTGAGTTGTAACTGCAATTTCTTCTAGTTTGACATCACTTGCCAATGGCATCTTCTTTGTTAGTATCTTGATAATTTCTAACCTGCCTTTGTCATCTGGTGGTGGAACATACAGTACTAGATCTAGTCTTCCTGTTCTGAGTAGTGAGTTATCTAATATGTCTGGTCTATTTGTAATTCCTATTACGACTACTCGTGATGATGTTCCTTCTTCAATCTCCGTTAATAGTTGACTAAGAACCGTCTCCCCCACTCCGCCTTCTCCTGATTTGTAGCGTGCAAGTGAATCGAGTTCATCAAAAATCACAACACATGGTGATGATGTTCTTGCCTTTCTGAAAATTTCTCTGACTGCTTTTTCTGATTCACCAATCCACTTTGAAAGAATCTCTGGACCTTTAACCAAAATCATGTTGGCTCCAGTTTCAGTGGCAAGTGCTCTTGCAATGAGAGTTTTACCACAACCCGGCGGTCCATAGATTAGCGCACCCTTTGGAGGTTTGATTCCCATTTTAGTAAATTTGGTTGGCTCTTTCATGGCAACAATTAGGTTATCTGTTAATGACTTTTTGATATCTTCCAATCCTCCAACGTCTTGCCACCAAACCTTTGGCCTTTCTACGTAAAACTCCCTCATTGCCGTAGGTACCACATCGTGCATCGCATCGTAAAAGTCGATTGATTTTATTTGCATTGACTGTAATACTTCGGATGATATTTTTTCAGTTTCAAGATCTATCTCAGGTAGATAACGTCGAATTGATTTTAACGCGGCTTCTCTGCAAAGTGATTTGATATCAGCACCAGTGTATCCGTGTAATTCTGATGCCAACTCTTTAAGGTCCACATCATCTGCAACAGGCATTCCTCTAGTGTGTATGAAAAGAATTTCTAATCTGCCCTCTTCGTTTGGAACTGATATCTCAAACTCTCTGTCAAATCTTCCTGGTCTTCTAAGGGCAGGATCGATACTTTCAGGTCTGTTAGTTGCTCCAAGAACAATTACGTTTCCTCTATCATTTAGACCATCCATTAAAGCCAACAATTGAGCAACAACTCTTTTTTCTACATCTCCATAAGCTTCCTCTCTTTTTGGAGCAATGGCATCAATCTCATCAATGAATATTATACTTGGTGAATTGTCTTTTGCTTCCTTGAAGATGTCTCTTAGCTTTGCTTCTGTTTCACCATAATACTTGTTCATTATTTCTGGACCGTTAATTGAAAACATGTGTGCCTCTGATTCACTTGCAAGAACTTTTGCAATCAATGTCTTACCACAACCTGGAGGACCGTAAAGTAAAATTCCACTATGTGGCTCTACTCCTAATCTTACAAATAATTCTGGATGCTTTAATGGTAATTCTACAATTTCTCGCATTGCTTTTATTTCGTGTCCAAGACCTCCCACTTCCTCATAAGTCACTCTAGGTTTTCTATCACCTAATGCATCTGTTGAGATTGTGAGATTCGTGGCTCTGTCGATTTTTACTATGAACTTTGGCGTTGTCTTGCTAATCTTAAAGTCCATCGAGTTTCCTAAAATCATTACAGAAATTTCATCTCCATGAACAATTGGTAATCCTTTCAATCTGTTTTTTACAAAATCTGTAAACTCTTTATCGACTGTTACAGAATCATTAACTGGTATTAGTACAACTGATTTTGCAATTTTTGATGTGGCTTTTCTTATTTTTACAATGTCATTTAATGATGCTCCGACATTTTTTCTTGTCTGTCCATCAATTCTCATTATATCTGAAGATTTTTCATCTTCATCTGCTGGCCAAACAACTGCACAGCTGGTTCTTGACCCCATAACTTCGATAATATCTCCTGGTGTGACTTTGAGTTGATCCATGGCATCTGGTCCAATTCTGGCACGTTTTTTACCAACATCTCTTTGTTTAGCTTCTCCAACTCGCATCTGCAAAGGCTCATCTTTGCGTACCAAGAAACTAACCTATTTCATGTCCACTGACATTCTGCTCATGTTGAGTACTTCAAATTCACTAACACCCTCAACAGATTTAACAGAATCTTCCAATGAATCCATCTGACCTTCTTTATCTTCTAACACAAATTCCGCTTTAAGAAATTCAATTCCAAACGCTAATGGTTCTTTTGCGTGTCTTTTCATCTGTATTCCTTCTTTTAATGATGCCTTGATGGTTTCAGATAGCTTGTCAAGATCAACATCCATTCCGGTTGGAAGAATTTTAGCAATTAATAGTAACTGAGCCAATTTCTAAGGTCCCTGCGAATTGCATAAATCACAAGTGTATGTTCTTGCGGCTTCTCTGCAACTTTCACATCTCCATATTAATTTCTCACCGCAATTTGGGCAATTGAATTTTACACATTTATCATTAGGCATAATATGTCTGTGACAACAACTGCATACAGGCAATGAAATGGAAGATGACATGCCACGATTTTCTCCAAACATCATTTATACCTTGCTTAGAAGTTGTACGTTTTCAACTTAGAAGTTTTTTAAATTCTCCGCCAATTATGGCTTGAGCCGTTTTGAGCGAACCTTTGATTCCAAGTAATTTTACTATGGAGCCTGTATGAAAGTCAAAATCATCTTTTTCTGAAATCTCTTTTGTTATTTCAGGTGTTACTGATTCAAATAATTTGTTGATTGTATTGTTGTCTAATCTTTCTAAAATTTTTCTTGCAAATGATTGTTTTTCAAATTCTTTTCCAAATTTTTCTGTCCATCTTTTTTGATACTCTTCTAAATCTGACATGTCATTTGATTCTAGGAATTTTGAGATTGCTTGTCCTGCGTATAACCCACCCATCCCACTAGAGTAAATTCCTCCTGCAGTAGTTGGCTTTGCTTGTCCTGCTGCGTCTCCAATTATCACTATTTTTCCGTCGGTAAATTTGTCAATTGGTCCTTTGATCCAAATGGGTGCATAAATTTTCCTAATTGTTGAATAATTCCCCATCGTCTCAAGAAATTTTTCTATTGCTTCTACGACATTGATTCCTTTTCCTGCAACTCCTATCTTTCCTTTACCTTCACCAGATGGTATTACCCATGCAAAAAATCCTGGATACTTTTCTTGATCAAAAAATACCTCTACCTTTCCTTTCTTTATCCAATCTGCATAAATTTCGTATTGAGCAGATGATAAAATTCCAGTTCTGTCTTTGTGTATGAGGGATGACACTCCTCTTGCATCAACAAAAATCTTGCATTCAATTTCTCCTTCACTTGTTCTTACTCCCTTGTCTGTCATTTCTTGAAAACTAGTTCTTACTTTGATTGTGGCCCCATTTTTTTGGGCCTGATGTGCTATTTGTTTATCTAATTCTCTTCTGCTAATTTCTGCAACTTTTTGTTTCTTTGAATTTATGGAAAAACTATTTCCATTTGGTGCATGAATTTCTGCAGTCTCTATTAGATGATCAAAAGTTTTTCTAAATGGAATTATCCCAAGTTCTTCCAATCCTGCGGTACTTACTAATCCTCCACAGTGCTCTGGTGTGCCAATCTCATAATCCTCCTCTATGACAAGAACACTGTGATTATTACTGGCAATTTCTCTTGCACAGATTAATCCTGCAACACTTCCGCCAGCAATTACTACATCTGAGTACATGGATTTCATTTCTTTGTCAATTATTTAACTCAAAAGTTTTTCATTAAGTATGTTTTTTGATATCTTTATGGGCGATATCAAACAAGTAATTATTATTCGAACTGACCTTGAGATGGGAAAAGGAAAGATTGCTGCACAAGTAGGCCATGCTTGTGTGTTGGGTGCTGAACATGTTCGAAAATCTCATCCTGAGTGGTTCACTAAATGGTGGGGTGGCCAAGAGAAAATTGTACTCAAAGTTTCAGGCATTAAAGAATTACAAGAAGTAAAAAGACATGCAATTGATTTGGACCTTCCATGGTCTGAAGTTACAGATGCAGGTCATACTCAAATTGCTCCTGGTACCATAACTTGTATTTCTATTGGCCCAGCTCCTGAAAATCTTATAGATAAAATAACTGGCAACTTGAAACTGCTTTAGATTTTCATTAATTCTTGGAATGAGATATAACTTGGCTTGATATTTTTTAAATTGTGAAGAAAAAAGGAATAATTCTCGCTGCATTTTTTGGAACAATAATGTTATCATCTTTGGGTGCTAGTGTGTTTCTTCAGAATACTCCTAGACAATCTGAAAATACAGAAGTAACATCTACTGGTACACCGGCTGATAATTTCCCTGATGCTCAACGTATAAAATTCTGCGGTTCAGGAGATGCAAAATCAACACCATTTGTCAAAGAATACCGAATTCCAACTGAATGTACAAATCCTTTGGCCATAGTTGCTGACTATGATGGCAATGTGTGGTTTGCACAAACAAACACTGGCAAATTAGCAAAATTTGATCCAACTGCTGAATCATTCACTGAATTTGATAATAAATTATGGCCAAAAAATGGTCGCTCTATGATTTGGGGAATTGATTATTCTCCTGACGGTTCACTGTGGTATACTGATGAATCTTATGACTCTGTATGGCGATTCTCCACACAGGATCAAAAATATCAACGAATAGCTTATCCTTCTGAAGGTGATTCATTACCACAAAAATTGAAAGTTGATGGTTCACAAATAGTGATAAATGATTTTACTGGAAACAAAATTACCTTTTTAGATCCTACTCAAACTAATGATAACTTGAGATATCTAAATCTCCCCTCTCCTGTCAATGGCTCTGTAACTGGAGCTTTTGCAATTGATAATGATAAAAATCTCTGGTATACAAATTGGCTTTTCCAACAAGGCGGAGTTTTGGTAAAATTTGATCAAGAAGGATATCGTAACTCTATAGCCAACGTTAATGGCGAATCGCTCCCTTCAATTGATTACATCCAAGTATTCCAGTTGCCTTTTGAACTACTTACTCCAAACGGTATGGCCATATCTGATGGCATGATTTGGTTGGCAGACACATCAAGCTCTGCTATCTTTAGTTTTGATCCTAGCACACAGCAATTTACTCAATACATTACATCTGATCCAAAATTATCTACATATGGTAACTCTACTGGAGTCATAAAATCTCCAATATCTAGACCCTATTGGATTGAATCTAATTCTGATGGTAATCTAGTCTTCAATGAACAAACTGCAAATAGCATTGCAGTGTTGAATCCGAAATCTGAATCACTAGTAGAATATCTGATTCCATCAAAAAATCCATCTTGGAGTGACTGTGATGTTGATTCTAATTGTGGTCTGGCACAAATCTTTGATTTTACAATACATGGTGACAAAGTCTGGTTTACTGAATGGGTGGAAAATAACATCGGCGTAGTTGACACTTCTGTTGCACTTCCATTTGGAATTGAACTTGACTCTAAAGATATTTCACTTTCACCTGGCGAGTCAAAGAACTTGTCATTTACAATATCTCCGCAACAAGACTTGTCTGATGTGTCTCTGATTTTATCAGATCCTCACGACTTTTTGAATCTCTCCTCAAGCGTATCTGTCCCTTTCCAATTGAATTCTGGTGCTAAACCTGTAGATGTAACAATTTCTGCATCTGATGATGCAATTCCTGGAAAATACAAGGTATTGCTGGGAGCTCAAATTGAAGATGTTTCAATAAGTAAATTTGTTACAGTGACAATATTACCGTGATACCTAAAATAGATTCTCAAATAGGCATCTCTGTTTTTAGTACAAAATTTAATGGAATTGGAGGACGAATCAGAACCGAAGCTGAGAACTTTGAGGTAACTGAAGTTCTATCTGAGAAATCATTAAAATCAATTAGTCCACAAGACGGTTACGCTGTTTACAAATTAAAAAAGAAAAAAATAGATACAAACCATGCACTTGCTGATATTTTTAGAAAAACAGGAATTCGATTAAAAGCACTTGGACTAAAAGATGCTTCTGCAGTAACTGAACAATTTGTCTGCTCTGATAACAAAGGTAAATCAATAGACAATTTTGCTTCTGAAAAATACTCTCTTGAAAAAATAGGGTTTGTAAAAAAACCACTATCCAAAAAAGACATGATTGGCAATCATTTTAAAATAAAAATTTCTGATTCCACTGGCAACCTATCTGATTTTACAGAGTATGATAAAATTCTAAATTTTTATGGTTACCAAAGATTTGGCTCCAAAAGACCCGTTACTCATCTTATTGGCAAGGCACTTTTACAGCGTAATTTCAAAAAGGCAGTAGAATTAGTCGTCTCTTTCACATCTCCTTATGACTCTAAAGAAAATACCGAGATCAGAGAAAAACTCGTTGACAAATCAAACTATCAAAAATATTTTGACCAAGTTCCACCGCAAATGGACATTGAAAGAATCGTACTGCAAGAAATGATTGAACATGATGATGAGCAAAAAGCAATTCATGCAATACCCTTACCTCTCAGAAGATTCTACATTCAAGCATACCAGTCTTTTCTTTTCAATCATACACTAAGTGCAGCATTTACCGACGGGGAAAATCTCTTTGAGGCACAAGCAGGTGATGTTTGCTATGATTTTCACGGGATAATTGGAAAATATGTTAAAGGTCTGGATCAGCATCTTGCATTGCCTTTTGTAGGATACTCGTATTACAAAAAAACCCGTTTTGATTTTCAAATATCTAAAATTTTAGAAACTGAAGAGATCGCACCAAAAGATTTTTTCATTAAAGAAATGCAGGAAATTAGCAGCGAAGGAGGATTCAGACAAGCTGCAATACAATGTACTGATTATTTCACAAAAGATACTACTGCAGAGTTTACTCTTTCAAGAGGTTCATTTGCCACAATACTGTTGCGTGAAATTATGAAACCTGAAGATCCAATTCTTGCAGGATTTTAAGATTGGAAATATCTCAGATGTCTTTAAGTTACAGCCCATTTTAGAAAGTGCGATTGTAATGGAAAAAGCATACATGTTGATTAGCTGTGAAATAGGAGAAGAGCATTCAATTTATTCACAACTAAAAGAAATTCCAGAAATTAAAGATTGCATTATTACTTATGGCAGTTATGATCTTGTTGCTAAATTTGAAACTGACACTGCAGAAGACATGACTAGAATCATTTCATCCAAGATTAGAAAGTTGGACAAAATTCGTAGCACAATAACCCTTCGTGTAACTGACTAGCTTTTTTTGATAAAATTCAAACCTATCCCTATTGCCAGAATAATACCTCCCAAAACAACTATCTGAGTTCCATATGTAATCCACTGTGGATTTGAATACATGAATGATGATTCTGGTCCTACCATTGACTTTCCTTGAAGATGAAAAATTACACCAATAATCATAATGCCAATACCTGTGAGTATGACTGCTTTTTTGCCCCTCATTGTATTTTCTAGGCTGGTACTAGTAAAAAGGGTAAAGAGAATTGATCATTTGACCAAATGATTTTTTGACTTGATCTTTAATGATTTTTTTCTGATTCTTAAAAATGTACAATTGGGAATCTAGTGCCTCAGAGTCAAGTGACCGCCCATATCTTAATCTGATATTGTTTGTAGCATCCGCATCTATCGCCATACTTTTGTTTTTGGTGTTTTATCCTCAAATTGACGCAATTAATCGAGAATCACCAATTCTAATTAATCTCATGTTTATCCCTACCGCTGCAATAGGATTTCTTTACGGTGTAAGAATTACCGAACGTGCAGTAAAGCCAAGTGAAATACGTAGTCCTTTGAAAAGATCCATTGTCAAAACTCTCTTATTCTTTTTTGTAATAGGTAGCATGTTTGCAGCTGTTAACTTTGCACTAAATGGCGGCAGTGAAATACCACAATCTAATATTTTAGAAGACGGTTTGATGCCTTGGCTAACTGAATATGTTACTGCAAACGGGGGTGCAACATTTCTAATTCTTACTAGTATTGCCTTGATGGCAGGAGCAACAAAAAGAATTGTCGGTATGGGTGCAGGTATTTTAGATAGACTGATAACATTCATCAGCACTTTTGTCTTCTTTACAATGCTGATACTCAGCTTTACAAGATCTGACCATACATCTTCGGCTGTATTTTTGTACACATTTTATCATGCAGGAATAGTTGGTGGCGCATTTTATGCGATGAACCGATTGACAAAAAATCTAAACACTATGGAAGATTTTGCAAACGGATATTGAAATTATTATTTACCTAAATCTACGTGAATTCCAGATATGTCTGTGTTTATTCGGTCCCAGTATTTTTCACAATCTTTAGTTTTGAAATCATTTGCTTTGCATTCTTTGAAATGAGCGGTATTTGCTCTCTGAATGTTATCTCCAAAAAGTACATTTGAGCCGATTGCCAATGCAACAAGAGCAATTGCTGTAAGACCTGCAGCAACTACGATCATACCATAACCCACATGGGCATGATTGTGAGGTTCTTTCATTCAACCAAAATCTAATTCTCTTGAATTTATTCTTTTCAAGAAGTAAATTACGATCTAATCTTGGCACTATTCACATAATACCAGAAAAAAACAAAAGCCAGTAACACAATCTGTATTCATTGAGCATTCAAATTCTCCAATACGAGTTTCTAGGTCCAATTAAACTTCAAGAGTGTGGACCGTCAATGGAAAAAGTAGTCTATTTGATAATGTCTCGTCAAAAAGACTCTTTTAACATAATTTATGCTGGTGACTGTGAACATGCCACCGATGAGGGGTTTTTCACCAATCATCCTAATTTCAAATGTTGGACTGAACAATCTGGCTCTGAGAAATTACTATACATTGCAATTCTACCCCTGTTTGAATCCGGAAATGATGAGCGAAAACAAATTTTAGATAAGATAATCACTCGTTATCACCCAATTTGCAATCTAGAAATAAAACATGATGTAAAATCTGCATACAAAATACGCCCCAGATCAGATTCACAAGATATTGCTAAAACACCATGCCCTTGTTGTGGCTCTGATATGAAAATCTATAGAGTGCTTGAAAATACAACAATTATTCGCTGCATTGAATGCGGTTTGAGTGACACTAGACTTGATTCTTGATTTTATTTTGAACATTGAACAACTCCAATGTCAGTAAATCTATAGCTTTTTTCAAATGCTCAAATTCATTAATTGAATGAATTTGTCCCTCAACTAGTGCTCTTAACACTTTGACTGAACCTTTTTGAAATTCATCAGACGCAATTATTTCCATTGCATTGATTTTTGATAGGAGGTTATCTAGTTCTTTTTTCATTTCGTCAGCTGGTGCATGTTTGTTCATGTGATTTCTTAAAAGAATTTGATATATAATTATAGTTACATTAGGTCTTCGTCTATCTTTTGAATTGGATCTAGATATTGCTGACACGTGCAATTGGGAATCTTACACTTGCCTACTCTCATTAATGATTTGTTCTCCTTTGATGGGATGTGAGCTTCATCAGTATGGTGACACCGTTTACAGTTCATAAGAAAAATTTCATCGCCCTGTTATTTAAGCCAGTAAACAAATTACAATTCAATCATGCAAAAATTAATGGATTGATTATCTGTCTTTATCTATGTGAGTTATATTATATTTTGAACGCGCCCTATTTTTCCATTGTCTAATTCAACTTTAATTCCATGAGGATGAGCATTACTTGAAGTAAGAATTCTCTTTACTATTCCCTCAGTCAAATTTCCTGTACGCTGATCTTGTTTTTGCACTATCTGCACTGTTACTCCGATTTTTATTTTATCTCTTGAAGGTATAGCACCCAATGATGTTTGGCACTGATGACTGATTCTAAATCTTTGTTTTGATAAAATTGCGTAGTTTTGAGAGTTACTCAAAACGATTTACTAATTTTGTCTGTGATTTTGGAAACATTCTCTGCAATAAACAGGTCTTTCGTCTTTTGGCTTGAATGGTATTTGACATTCATTTCCACAGTCACCACATGTTGCGGTAAACATTTCTCTTGGTCTATCATCTCTGCTAAACCTGGAACCTCTGTCGCCTGATCCTCTGCCATAACTGGAACCTCTATCGCTTGATCCTCTGCCATAACTAGATCCTCTATCACTAGAGCCTCTACCATAGCTTGAACCGCCTCCGAATCTGCCACCACCACTACGTGGTTCTGGCTTGTGTTTTTGGAAACATTCTCTGCAATAAACAGGTCGGTCGTCTTTTGGCTTGAATGGTATTTGACATTCATTTCCACAGTCGCCGCATGTTGCTTTGAACATTTCTCTTGGTCTATCGTCTCTATCGAATGGCATATCTTTCTAAAACCTGATGAAATCGTGTTGTACTTAAACTATTGTAAAATTGTTTTTTAAATCAAAATTGACATGAATTTTGCTCTGATTTTGTATTTCATAGTATTGGTTTATACCCAAATAATTGTCAAAAGCCATGTTCAACTATGAAAGGAATACTTATGGTTGGAGTTTCAGGCTCTGGCAAAACCACATGGGTTAACTCTCACAAGGAGTACATTGCCTGTTCTACTGATTCTATAATTGAACAATTGGCAGAAAGCATGGGGATTTCATACACTGAGGCATTTGACTATATTCAAAATAAAAAAAAATTTGACTATATTACCACAAAATTTTTTGAAAAAATACATGAATGCATCTTAAATGACAAAGACTTTGTGATAGACAGAACACACCTAAAACGCAATGTTAGATTTTCACTAATTAGTGAATTAAAGACATTTGCAATGGAGAATGGAAAACACTTGGAATTATCTGCAGTGAGTTTTGAATTGCCGAAAAACACAATATTTGAGAGATTAAAGAACAGAGAAAAGAAAACTGGAAAATTCATACCAAAAGAGGTACTCCTTGAACAAATTAATTCATTTGACATACCTACAATTGATGAGGGATTTGATACTATACAGAGAATTACGTAATTTTTTTAGTTATATAATTTCAAATGGATAACATCTGCAATATTGTGTTCTTGACTCATTCTAAATTTAGGTGATTAGAATTATGATTCTTTATGCATAATTCACTCATTTATCATATTATGTGAAGAGTCTATTGTTTTTAGAAAATACCTGACTGTTAGTATCCTCTTGGATTTAATTCCAGGAAAATAGAATTATTTTTTATTTCTCAAATTAGTTTACATGATAAAGAGAATCATGATCAAATACAAAGAAAATTTCTTAACATGATGTGAAAATCGTAGAATTATGTAAATGGATTTATAATATAATTTTAAATTTAGTAATATTTTAAATTTGTTTTTCTAAAACACGATATACAGAATCTATGGTGATTCCCCGTAATAGATTCCGTCATCGTCGTATTCCATCTCGCCTTCGATAGAATCATCTATGGCTAGTATTTTTGGTATGTTTGTCATGTATTCTATTTGTAATGTTATGCTATAATCAAATCGTAATGTTTTCCTGTAATCCTATAGTGTATCACTAATCTATATAGATGGTTTACACACTATTTGTTTGAGCGTGTTTTCTGGTGTCTTTACTGAAACACATGACCACTATTTGGTTTGACTATGGTATCAATACTGCTCTTGCTTGGATTTGAGAGTCTTTTAGTTTTTTGAGAACCTCATTTGCTTTTTCTAACGGATATGTCTCTGTGATGACTACGACATTTTTCTCATTACATATTTTGATGACTTGTTCCATGTCTTTAGTTGAACCAATCACTGTTCCACGAATTGTCTTTTCCTCAAATGCAAAAAATGTTGGATTTTTACCAACTGTTGCAATTACAATTAATCCTCCTTTCTTTACTGATTTGATTGCAACATCAGTTACTATGTCTGCTGGAGCAAAAACAATTGCGGCATCTAGCATCCCATGTCTTTTTTTCAACTCATCTAGAAATTCTTGATTTTCAGAAAAAGTCATAGTGTCTATTGCTCCTAATCTCTTTGCAACATCAAGATGATTTTTACTACGTGAAAATGCAATGACGTCACATCCTTCTATTTTTGCAAACTGTACTGCCATGTGACCCACTCCTCCAATTCCAAATATTCCGATTTTTTTGTGTAAATGCGGCTCTGCAGCTTTTACTGCCTTGTATGCTGTAATTCCTGCACAGAATAATGGTGCAGCATATTCTGGTTTCATGCTTTCCGGAATCTTTGTTGCAAAATCTTCTGACACTGTAATGTATTCTGCATATCCTCCCTTGAGTGACTCTCCGGTAATTACCGATGATTCACAAAGTTGTTCTTTTCCTTCTTTGCAGTATTGACATACTTTGCAAGCCTCAAGTAACGGTGTTATTCCTGCTCTGTCTCCTATTTTGAATTTGGTAACATTGTTGCCGATTTCAACAACTTTGCCCACCACCTCATGACCTGGAACTGTAGGTAGACTAGGTGGAATTCCAATGTCTTTCCAATCACCCTCAATTCCATGAAGTTGCGAGTGACAAACTCCACATGCTTCAATTTTTAATAAAATTTCATCTGGTTTTTTGATTTCATGTCTGTCAATTTCAGTTAATTTTAAAGGATTGGTCTCAATGAGGGCACATTCCGATAGTACCATGGCTCGCATTTTTTTCATATTTGTCTATTTTCAGCACGAAATTTTAAGATTCGTTCATTAGAAAAATAAAGAGCCTAATTTCACATCAACACATGTCTAAAGATATCACTGCTGAGGATCGTGAACGAATAACCCTACTTCAGCTTATTTCAAGCTCAAAAAATGAATTCAAAAAGCTTTCACTAGAACAATTAAAACGGCTGCAAGAATTAGTAGAGAAAAAAGATTACAGTCATGACAAAAAAGCCCATAAATCTAAAGTTAAACTATTGGCCAAAATCAATATCCGAATTTATGAGCTAGAAGAAGGTAAAGGAATTTTTTACTAATTTGTGCCAATTAGGTACAAATACCAATAGAGACGTGTTTGATTATGAAAGAAAATAGTTTGATAAATGAAAATAGTTTGATAAATGAAACCAGTCCGTATTTACTTCAACATGCACATAATCCAGTTTATTGGTATGCTTGGAATGACGAATCTCTGAAAAAGGCAAAAGATGAAAACAAGCCCATCTTTCTTAGTGTGGGGTATAGTGCTTGTCATTGGTGTCATGTCATGGCACACGAATCATTTGAAAATGAAGATGTCGCAGAATTCATGAACGAGCATTTTGTAAACATCAAAGTTGACAGAGAAGAACGACCTGACATTGATGATATTTATCAAAAAGTTTGCCAGATAGCAACAGGGCAGGGCGGCTGGCCTTTGAGTATTTTTCTAACTCCTGATCAAAAGCCATTCTATGTTGGCACTTATTTTCCTGTTTTGGATTCTTACGGCCGTCCTGGATTTGGAAGTATCACTAGGCAATTAGCACAAGCTTGGAAAGAAAAACCAAAAGACATTGAAAAATCAGCTGATAATTTTCTTGGAGCATTGCAAAAAGCAGAGACCATCAAAGTTCCATCAAAATTGGAAAGAGGTATTCTTGATGAGGCAGCTATGAATTTATTTCAACTTGGTGATTCCTCGTATGGTGGATTTGGCTCTGCGCCAAAATTTCCAAACGCTGCTAATGTGTCGTTTTTGTTTAGATATGCAAAACTTACTGGGCTTTCAAAATTTAATGAATTTGCGCTTAAAACTCTAAATAAAATGGCTAAAGGCGGCATATTTGACCAAATTGGTGGCGGATTTCATAGATATTCTACAGATGCTAGGTGGTTAGTTCCTCACTTTGAAAAGATGCTTTATGATAATGCATTGATTCCTGTAAATTATGCTGAAGCATATCAAATTACAAAAGATCCTTTCTATCTTGAAATTTTACATAAAACACTAGATTACGTATTGCGAGAAATGACGTCAAATAACGGCGGATTTTTTTCTGCATATGATGCTGATTCAGAAGGTGTGGAAGGAAAATTCTACGTGTGGAAAAAAAGTGAAATAAAAGAACTTCTTGGAGATGATGCTGATCTATTTTGTCTATACTATGATGTGACTGATGGTGGCAATTGGGAAGGTAACAGTATTTTGTGCAACAACATTAACATCTCAGCAGTCGCATTTCATTTTGGCAAGTCTGAAGATAAAATTAGAGAAATCCTTGTCAGTTGTTCTGAAAAATTATTGAATGTTCGCTCCAAACGAGTTGCTCCCGGACTAGATGATAAGATTCTTACATCTTGGAACTCGTTGATGATCACAGCATTTGCTAAAGGGTATCGTGTAACTGGCGAAACCAAATATTTGGATGCTGCAAAAAAATGCATATCTTTTATTGAAACCACCCTTCTACATGATGACAAATTACTACGAACGTACAAAAATAATATTGCCAAAATAGACGGATACTTGGAAGATTATTCTTACTTTGCAAATGCACTGCTTGATGTATTTGAGATTGAACCTGAATCAAAACATCTGGATTTGGCTTTAAAATTAGGACATTATTTAGTTGATCACTTTTGGGATCCTGAAAGCAGCAGCTTTTTTATGACTTCTGATAATCATGAAAAATTAATCATCCGACCAAAGAGCAACTATGATTTATCATTGCCCTCTGGTAATTCTGTTTCATGTTTTGTAATGATTCGATTATTCCATCTAACTCGGGAAGAAAAATTCCTAAAAATTGCAACTCAAATCATGGAATCTCAGGCACAAATTGCCGCAGAAAACCCCTTTGGGTTTGGCTATCTGCTAAATGCCATTTACGCATATTTGCAAAAACCTACTGAAATCACAATTATCAACTCGGAAAATTCTGAAATTTGCAAGTTTCTTTTTAGCAAATTCCTGCCTGAATCAATCTTGGTGGCAATAAACAATAAAACTCAATTAAACAATCTTGCAAGATTTCCATTTTTTGTAGGTAAAATTTTTGATGATAAAACTAATGTTTTTGTTTGTAAGGATTTTACCTGTTCGTTACCTCTAAACTCTATTGCTGAGATAGATTCGCATCTTTAGAGTTTTTTCATGTTTATTCCAATAACATTTCCAACTTGTGGTCTACCCATATTTTCATATCTTGATCTTGGCATTGCAATTGTGATTTGGGTTTGTTGATAGCTATTGATGTTGATTGTTGGTTGTGCTTGTAAAATTGCTTCCAATAATGGCATGACTTGTTCTTTTGTCTCAGCATCTAGTCTTTTTGAAACATTATCAATAATCATCTGTTTTTGTGATATTGGTTCAGTTGACACATTTTCAATTAATGTCAATTGTACCATTTGACCATTATCTATTATCTGTGTAATTTTGAATTCATCTGTTGCTGACAATATGCTGTTGATGGTACCTGTTGATTTATCAACGTATTGAAAAATAGAGTGCTATTACTGCCATTACTACTGCAGATGCCACTCCTAAACCAAAGATGATTTTACTTCCGTCTACTTTCATGTCTTTTGATATTATGAAATCAAATTAAACTTTAACTATATTTTTGCAACAGATTGACTGGTAATCCTAAAGTTGTTCTGAAAATATTTTAATCGTCTTTTACTTGCTCTCTGATGGGGTCAAGAATAGATTTTTTGATTAATGGTGCACGGCTCTTTAGAATGCGATTGAATTCATTGATGTCTTCTAATCCCGGTGTTTGTTGTTGGTTTTGGTAAGCCTGTAAAAATCCAGAATACACACACCCTACAATAATTCCAAATGCTGTATCTGCAACTGACTCTACTTCTGGAACAAAATTTTCTGCAATCTGCCTATATGACTCTGATTCGCTAATGTAGTAATCAATCAAACTATCAATGAAATCTTTGTTTTCTTTGGAAATTACCATGATTTTCTTCTTTTTCTTGGATATTTAACTCTGGTAAATTCTTTATTTATTCATGCTCTGTTGCCTAGTTATTGTGGAAATTAGATTTAGATGATGAATATTTCCGAATATTTGATTCTAACAAACTCGTAGCTGGATATTTTGATCCTGATTATGGTGATATCTTTCCAAAAGAAAACGCTGTAGATATTGTTTCACAAATGCTAAAAAATCATGATAAAATTCCAGGAGGACTTATCATGATTCCACTTGTTAAATTCGGATTATTTGATTCTGATTTGGATATTGATATTGATGAATTAGAGAATCACGTAAATCGTGTTGGCGAGCATCTGAAAAAATGGAAAGATTTTATCACAAAAACCAACAATACTGTTCATTCTATTAGAATATCTCACACTGATAATGACATGCTTACAATCACATTTCCAATTAAATTTTCAGAACCCATACCATTAGACAAGACAGAGATTCTAAAAGAAATCTCACCTATCTTGGATTTATTGCAAAAATTAAATTTATTATAATCATACCTGGATTGATTATGTTCTAGAGCATTGTTACAACTAGGTGATTGTTATCTATCTTAACCCTGCTTTTGCTGCATTAAATTCCCCTAAAGCAGTCATTTCGTACTCAAATGATTCTTGTATTAATGAATCTGATCTAATTTTGTGAGAAGTGTCATTTGTTTTTATCCATTCTATGAATTCCTTATCGCTGTCTAATTGCGTCTGTGTTGAAAGCTTGAATAATTCCACTGATGGTGTAAATTGTTTTGGTGGGATTAAACCATCATATTTTAAAATCACATTTTGCAGTTTTTCAATATGAGTTTTTGAATATTCTGATAATTCCTCTTGACTCAAATCTCCCTCCTTCCACTGTATGACTTTTGAATTAAATTCTGTTTGTAATTGCTTGACATCCTCTTGAATTTGCTGAAGTTCGTTGCCAAACCTGAGTCCTTTTTGTTTAGTTTGATCTACTGAATAATTATAACCTGCTATTGCACCTATGATGATAATTGCAACAGATGCAATGATGATATTTTGTTTCTTTGATTTTTTCAAAATTAATCGGTATAGTTGCCTTCGTCATTTAGCTTTAGCTCAATCGTCATAACAGTACCGCTGATAAATGATTCATTACGTATGGTTCTAACTCTTCCAACATCAAGATGGTATGGCCAAATTTCAACTACGATTGCACCAACTTTGACATTATCTGGAGCATCTGTTAGTTGGATGTCTTCTTTTTTTACTCCATGCATTTCTAATGTATGCAGAGCATGTTCAACTAATGGCTCTGGATTATTGTGATTAATTGCCCAAACAATTCCTTCATAATCTATTTTTTCCATTTTGAATTAAATTTGAATTATCTCCTATAACAATTATTCTGTTAGTTATTTTATCTGAGTATTTTATAAATATAAGCGGGAAAACCCACATCCTTTAGGTGTTGTTAGTTCACTCGGAGTTTATGACACTTAGTGTCATTGTACTTTCCACCCTTGATAATTTTCTAATTCCCGCCACTGTCTTATCAAACGCCTGCTGATTTTCTGTATTTACCTCTACAATTACATCATATGCGCCAAAAGTAAGATGTGCGTTTTTGATATTGGGCATTTGTTTTAATTCTTCTACAATATACTCTTCTGCGCCAAGATCACAATTTAATAAAATAAATCCTGTATGCATGTTTTCTCAAAATGTTTGTTTTGTTACTTGTCTTTAAGTTTTACATCTATTACCATCTGCTACGTCCACCATAGCTATTTCTATCGCCACGGTCTCCGTATTTTTTTCTTCCACTGCTTCTGTCATCTCTTGCATCTCCTCTACTGCTACCTCCTCCACCATATCCACCGGATCTTCCGTATCCGCCAGAACGACCTCTGGAGTATCCGCCAGATCTTGATGAACTTCCACCACCATATCTTCTGGATGAAACTTGTCTTTTTAGAGGATCAGGAATTGAAATTTCTATTCCCATCTCTTTGTTCAAGTCTGTTAAAGGTACTTTGATTTGACGCTTAACTAAATTCCAATCTCCTACTGATGAGTATGATACTAGTGTGATTGCTCTTCCTTTTGCACCTGCTCTTGCGGTTCTTCCAATTCTATGGAAATACACCATTTCTTGATTTGGAACATCATAGTTGACTACTAATTCTACTCTTGGCACATCAATTCCTCTAGAAGCGACATCTGTTGCAACAAGAATATCCACCTTACCATTTCTGAATTTTGACATTGATTGCTCTCGCCTACTTTGCGACATGTCTCCTTCTATTGCAACGGTATCGAATTTTTCTTGATGTAAGAATTTAGCAACATCTCGGGTTCTGTATTTTGTAGAACAGAAAACTATGATTTGACCTTTAACTGGTTTGATAAAATCAATAAGATATTTCATTTTGTCTCTATCTTTAATTACGAGAAATGCTTGGTCTATTCCTTCTCCACTAAGATCATCTGCGTCAAGAAGAAATTGTTTTGGATTTTTCAAATACTCTTCAGAGAGTCTGAGGATTGTAGTTGGCATTGTTGCTGAAAACAATGACATTACTCTGTCTTCTGGGGCAAGATCTAAAATAAACTGAATATCGTCAATAAATCCCATGTCTAACATCGTATCTGCCTCATCCAATACAATGTGGGTAATATCCCCCAGTTCTATTGAACCACGTTTAAGATGATCAATTAATCTTCCAGGTGTTGCAACTACTATCTCTACACCTCTATGTAGTGCATCTAATTGTAAGCCCATTCCCTGACCTCCATACACTGTTGCTACTCTAATTCCTGTGTACTTGCCAAATTTCTTTATCTCTCCTGCAATTTGCATTGCAAGCTCTCTTGTTGGGGCCATGATCAAACCTTGGATGCCTTTTTTTGGTTGTATCTCTTGAAGCATAGCCAAAGCAAATGCTGCTGTTTTACCAGAACCAGTATGTGCTTGTCCTACAACATCTCTACCTGTAAGTAACACTGGGATTACTGCTTCTTGAATAGGAAATGCATCTGCAAATCCCATTTCATGAATTCCTTTCAGTAACTCATCTTTTAATCCTAAATCTTGAAATTTTGTCATTTTGTTTTCTTCTCTTAAGCAATGACGAAAAAGCTCATTGCCTACTCGTCATTATTCCGATACCCATAAACCTCTTTTAGGTCTAATAAACGCTTGTTCTTATTTCTCATGTGTTTAGTTGAGAATCAATTATGCTCTTGAATGCTTCAAAAGGTTGGGCTCCATTTATTTTTACAAATCCAATTTCTTCATTTCCTATGAAAAATCCCGGTGTTCCAGTTACTCCGTAACTCTTTCCATCTTTTAGATCATTGCTAATCTCTTTGATGTATTTACCTGAATCCAGACAAGAATCGAATTGATCTTGATTCAAATCTAATTTTGTTGCAAATTCTTTAAAGATTGTAATTGCAGATGTGAGTTCTACTTTATTCCAAACTCCTTGATTTTCAAATAATGTATCGTGGTATTGCCAATACTTGTCTTGTTCATGCGCACATTCTGATGCTACAGCCGCTGGCATTGCATTAGGGTGACTGTTTTGTATTGGGAAATCTCTGAATACGAATTTTACTTTTCCTGTATCTACGTATTGTTCTAAAATTAATGGGAGTGTCTGAATTTGAAATCTAGCGCAATATGGACATTGAAAATCTGAAAATTCTACAATGGTAATTGGTGCATCTTGATCCCCTCTAATTGGATCGTCATCCATTGACACACTAATTGGTTGTAGGTTAGGTTCTGTAGGTGCTTGCTGATTTTTCAAAATCTTTGATTCAAGTTTTACAATTGCCTCGGTTAATTCCGATTTTGTTATTTGATCTGATTTTAAACTCATATACGAACCTGCAAAAAATACTGCCACTAGACTAGATGCTATCACTGAAATCACTAAAGCCATAAACACTGATTTTTTAATGGAAATTTTTCCGCCATTGCTTTCTTTGTGCTTTGATTCTATTTCATCAGAATCCATTTGGATTTGATTGAATTATAACATACTTATTCGTATTGCCATATTTTGCCTTGTTTTTATTTCTCATAGTTCTTATATTCCATCACAATATCCAAAACAATGTCAGCAGACGATCGTAAACTGTACCCATGTACATGTTCTGATTGCGGAAAAGAATCACAAGTACCTTTTCAACCAATTGAAGGTAGAGATGTTTTCTGCAAAGAATGTTTACCAAAACATAGAAAACCAAGAACTGAAAATAGAGGAAGATATTAGGCTAAAATACGCTTAACGTCGTTTTTTCTTACTCTTTCGAAATTATTTTTATAAATTTAAAAAGCCAATAATGGGATCCGAACCCACGACCCTCAGATTACAAATCTGATGCTCTAACCAGGCTGAGCTATATTGGCACAAAATCCAATAAAAATTTTGGATCTTTAAAGTGTTACCCGATAAAGTATTTCAAATAAAACTTTGGTACGTATGTCTAAGATCTGTTTTTATTTTTTTAGATCCGTTCTGATTTTTAAAAAATACCTATTCTCTATTTGATGCATGTTGCCTATCAGATTATAATACTGTGAAACTGTAAATATTCATCCATGAAATACGTCAAGCCAATACGACTTAAAATCATGATGGGGATGTTTTTTGGGGCAGGTATTGTTGGGATTATCGTTGGTCTGTATATTGCACCACCTCAAGGAACACTGATGATTACATTTATGGGAGTCATAAATTTAGCTCTGGGTACATTTTTTGGCTGGATCTTCCTTAATCAAAAACCCGAATTAAGTAATGATAAAAGAAAGAAAAAGAGCGATAACAACTAGTATGTTTGTTGCAAAATGCATTGCGTATGCATGATTGATTCCTTTTTTATCGTAAATGTATTTGAACAAAAATCCAATCGGTAGCAACAATATTGCCATGTGTACTTTTACCCCCATTGCAATATGGATAAACGCCCATGCTACTACCATCTTTTTTGATTTTCTAAAATACAATTCCTCTACATAGTTGATGTGGATAAACATGTACACTAACAATGGAATGAAAGGAATTATGCCCCAAAATCCCTGATCTGCAAATGGACCAAAAGCAATGTTGTATCCAAGCCAACTCCAATTTAAAATGGGTATTGTTTCGACAAAATCATGTGCAAAAATAATGTATACAAATAAAATTCCAAACGGTATGGGTGCATATTTTATTGAACTAATTCCTATTTTTAGATCCTTAATTCTGTTTTTAGTTTCTTTAATGAGAAGAAGCGATGCTCCTACGGTTAGGATATAGTATCCAATTAAGAAAATCTCTGACTGGAAAAAATCTTCTAACATAATCTATGCTGTTATACATTATAAAAAATCTAACTCATTAAATATTCATTTGACTTGATAGGCTAAACCCCTAGTGTTACGTATGAGAAATGACCTGTCCATCGAGTTAATTCTATATTGTGACTGTAAAGTAGCCTTATTCGTTAGTGTATCCAGAATCACGTCTTTATTTTTGTCCTAAAAACAACCAACATGTCATTCAAAAATAGAATCTGCAATTATGTTTGACAAAAATTATGTGATTGAAAAAACACATTGAGATTCCACATAAAAAAACATGGTGTGCAGATCGCATATTTTTTTTGAAAATGCCCGTTGTGGTTTTTAATCAAAGTATAAATAATAAAACAATTTCATAAAAAAAGAATTGTTAGATTTAATCGCCAAAAAATTATTCCTCACAAATGGTAAAGGTGTTCATGAAGATAGATTGACGAGTTTTGAATATGCCTTGAGAGATGCTGGAATTTCAGGCACTAATCTTGTTTTAATTTCAAGTATATTTCCACCAAACGCAAAATTAATTTCTAGAAATGAGGGTCTTAAACTCATTCAGCCCGGACAGATCTTGTTTACCATTTATTCAAAGAATCAAACAAATGAGGCTCATAGATTATGTTCTGCTTCAGTTGGCATTGCACGACCAAAAGATACGAATCGATATGGGTATCTTTCAGAATACGAATCATATGGCCAAAATGAACAACAGTCAGGCGATTATGCTGAAGACATTGCAGCACAAATGCTTGCATCATCCCTTGGCATTCCATTTGATATTGATAAAGACTGGAATGAAAAAAGACAACAATGGACAATCTCCGGTCAAATTTACAAAACACAAAATATCACTCAATCAGCAAAAGGCGATAAGGATGGTAAGTGGACTACTGTCTTTGCAGCTGCTGTTTTACTTGTATAGTTTGGTTTCGTCTGTTTTTTTATATCCTTTGAGATAAAATATTGCTGCTGCAATTGCTACAACTGTAATAATTATTACGATAATAGTTGACTCATCAAAATACGTTTCAATTTTTTTGGGTGCTAGTGACTCACTACCGCCCAATGAAAAAATTAACTCATCTTTGTTTATTGATTGTTTCTCACCAAAAATATATTTTCCTTGAACTCTCTTTCCCTGTTCTGGATCAAAAACCCATCCTTGTTTTGTAATTTCTTTTGGAATTTTTTCACCATCTACTATCTGAGTGGGAACAATACTTCCTCTCACATCTGAGATATTGGTGGATTCTGGAGATAATACCACCACTTGCAATATTGAATTTAATGGATAAAATCCAGTTGAGAAATAATCTGATCTTTTCAATTCATCTGCTTTTAGAAATTCTAATGGACTAACTTCATTAACTGATGAAGCCCTGTTCGGGTAATCGACTGATAATTTCAATTGTAGTAATGATTTCTTTTCTAATGGTATGATTGAAAATGTCATCTTTGATTTTTCTTCTTTAGATAGATTCTTTGCTATGTCGTAAAACCCTCCAGACTCTCTAATGGTTTTTGAGAGTAATAATGCTGAGATTTTTTCATACATGGATTCTGTATCTTCCATAGGCATTGTATACACTGCAGATATTGTACCTTTACCTGAAATTGATCCTGACGTGTCAAGCGCTTTACTCATCGCATCATTAGTTTGAATAAATGTGGAATGAAACTTTGCATTAGTATCAAATGTCTGATTTAGTTCATCAATGAATGATTCTGCAATCTTTTTTGTAGAATTTTGAATTGCTGGAAAATTCGTATCTGCGGTATCCCTTGCAACATTTATGATAATACATGATTCATCAAGTACGCCTAAAACACATTGATTCTGATTTGTCAAAACTATGGCTGTTATTCTATTGTTTTCTCTAATTTTTTGCTCCAATTCGGCAGAAATTTTTATCTCTTGTATGTTTGTACTTTGTAGAGTAATTGAAGCTGTTACGTTTTGTGATATGTTTTTATCAATTATCACTTGCGCTGTCTCTTGAAATGTGGCAAGACTCGGTTCTTGCGAATATGCATAATTTGTTGTAAAAATTAGTATCCCAATTAATCAAATAAAATCATGATCTTTTGCATAGATCGCCTCTTCTGCGATGAATTTATTAAATTTACTCTTGTTTTATCCATCTGTTTTTTAGATTTTTGTCTTTGATGAAACTATTTTGCTAATTTTGCCAAAACCATGTATCTAGCAACTAATATTGTAACTGAGATGATTTTCAAGTATGGCTTTAATTTTCATTTTTAGTTGGAGTCTTTCAAGATCCTGCATTTTCAGCAATTGCAATTTTAAGTGCATTTGGAATTGGGGATTTTCCAAGGAATTGTTTTGGGCAGAGCGATACTTTTACGTTTTCCACGTTTGGCAGAATCATGTAAAAAACCGTTTCAGTATCTTTATTTTTCTTGTTTCTTGTAAATGCAATTTTGAGTGTACCTCGTTTTGCATCTCCTGAAAAAATTGATATTTCTAATCTCTTTCAAACTAGCAATCCCGTAGAATTTGCATCTTTGATTTTTCTTGTATTTGGAATGAATGCCGGATTTTTGGCAGTACTTGCAATTTCTGTGACCATTATGACATTCGTACTGCTAAAATTTACTCATATTCACGGTGTTGCCAAAATCTTTGTTTTCTTTTTCAGCTTTCTTATTTTATTGTTAACTGGTCTTAGTAGATTCACTGATTTGACTCCCAGTGCTTTGAGGTTTTTTTGTATCTTCTTTATAATCTTGGAATTACGATTGGAATCCTGGCTGGTTCTGTAAGAAAAATTAAATCAAAAAAACTAGACTGGGGATAATTTCAAACATTTAAATCCAATAATTTT
>BGOU01000008.1 GCA_003569705.1 Nitrosarchaeum sp. | reverse complement strand
TCATAGATCCCTTTGGAATCTCTACTATTACATTGATTATTTCTGGAATATCTGTACCTGACTCTATATCGTGCCAAAAATTTTTGCTCATCTTCTAGAAATTGAAACGATGGAATCTGTATATGAATTCTATTACTTTTTTTATAAATTTTGAATTTGCATTCATGTGATTTATCTTATTTGAAAAATTTATCTAGCGTCGATTTGAGCCTATTTTTCGATGTTTTAAACCACATTTGTTTTATCTTATATTTCAATTAAACATTGAATTTCATTTCTAGAAATCATCACTTGCATTTTAAGGCTCTGAGAAACTAGTTCTCATATGAGCATTGTAAAACAAATCATGAAAAAACCTATAACAATTGAAAATTCTGCTTCACTTTTTAAAGCGATGTCTCACATGGCTAATTCAAAAATAAGCCGTCTTCTCACCACTAATGATTCTGGTGATATCGTGGGAATTATCACTGAAAAAGATATCGGATTTTTTTTACTAGTAAATGACTCTGAAAAAATTTAACTGAAATTCCAGTATCTGATGTGGCAAAACCACTAATCCAGGTAAATGAGTCTACTCCTGTTGAAGATGTAGCGCATATCATGAACACTAAAAATATTGGTTCTGTCGGTGTGTCTTCTTCTGACACTGTTGGAATTGTTACAAAGACTGATCTCACTCGTTATTACATTCAAAATTATGTTGGTCACAAAAGAGTTGGAGATGTAATGACCGTATCTTATTCTTCAATGTATCTAGATGATCCTCTTTACAAATTGTCTCCAAAATGATTGAAGATAAAGTGTCTAGATTGATTATAAAAAATAATGAAAATAAAGCCAAGGGAGTTGTTACTTTTGGGGATTTGTTTAGAATTTCAATGACTATGGGAAAAGACAATGATGTGTTGGATAATTCTGATCCTTTAATTTCAGTAGTTTTTCCTAGAAAAGGATTTTTGACTCAAAGCGGATTTGGTGGAACTATTCTTGCAAAAGATGTCATGACTCCAAATATTGTCTCAATTGACTATAATGATGATCTAGTTATGGCTTGTACTGAGATGATTGATAATAATATCAATGGAGTAGGTGTTTTTGATTAATGATCAATTATCTGGAATTGTAAGCAAAACCGATGTAGTCAAGGCCCTTTCTGAATTAAAATAATCTCTCCTGGCAATTTATCCTCTACATCTGAGCATGCCTGAATTGTAATTGTAACTTTCCAAACTGACATCTGGTTATATATTTCACCTCGTAACTATTTTCATGGAACAATTTGAAGCAGATTCTAACATGTCTGATTTGCTGAAAATGACAAAACACGTCATTATGAAAATAAAACAACAAACAAAGGAGATTGTACAATGAATATCTGTGAAGAGCGACATACTCCAAAGTATAAAGTAACTTACAAGGGAGTCAAGGGCAGAAATTATAATCCTGAATGGCTAGTGTGTTCCACATGTCTCTCTGGTAAAACTTGTTTTGGTGATAAAGAACAGATTTTGTCGATAATATCACTAATGGAAAATGAAGTAATTTCTAGATGAATGTATACAAGTCTAGACGATATGTCGAGATACTAATACTAAATTTCTGATATGCTGGTATTCAAATTCACACTCTGTGTTCTAATGGATTCATGTTTACTAGAAAGGAAATGTTATGAAAAATACCAGAATCAACATGTTTGCAGCAGTCACTATGGCACCAATTTTAAAAAATTCCTTAAACGTAAAAGCAACACTATGTTTTCTTTCGGCTGCTTCTAAAATTATTACATTACTTGCAGCCCCCAAAATAGTCAAGTTTCCCGCAATAGTACTTCCTGCTGCAAGGGCAATCCATGACATTGTATCCATTGATGAAAAACCATAATTTTGTAAAATTGGAATGGATATTGCTACAAATGGCACATTACTGACTACTTGACTTGTTAGAATACTTGTCCCGATTATGTTAATTGGCGATGTATGTGAGTTTGGATTTGTATCAAATGGTAATATTGTCTGAAGTAATTCTATGATTCCTCCATTCCACACTCCTTGCATAAACACAAACATGGCTACAAAAAATACAATTATTTGCCAGTTGATCCCTTTGATAATCTGTTTCTTTTTATTGCTAATCAAAAGCAATGAAATTCCTCCAAATATTGCAATATGGCTAAAATTCAATTCAGTTGAAATGCCAAATAATTTTATCAGTCCAATGACAAAGAATCCTATCACCGTGATGATGATTATAATTGATGATTTTTTTGCAAGATTTGATTCTAAAACTACATTTGAAATCATATTTTGTGACATGACTGCATTTGAAAATTCCTTTTTGTAGTACCGTTTTATGATAAAATAGGTGACTAGCAAACATGTCATGGTTGGCAAAAACAGATATCTAAGAAAAGTAAAAAGTGGAAACTCTATTCCGCTATGAAGGGAAATTAACAAATTTTGTGGATTGCCCATTGGAGTCATCATACTGCCTATTGTAATTCCAAATGCTAAGGAGATCAACATTGGAGCTGGACGAATATTCATTGGCTTTGCCAATCCAATCACAATCGGTGTTGCTACAAGAGCAATTGTATCGTTGATAAGAAATGCAGACATTAAACCCATTACAAATAAAATAAAAAACAAAATTTGATTAGGTGTTTTTGCAAATGACAAGATTCTATTTACCATATAATTTAACATTCCAGAAGACTCTAACCCTGAAACTAGAATGAACATTCCAAGAAGAAAAAATATCACGTCAAAATTTATGGCTGAAAATGCATCGTCAATTGTTATGACTTGCAAAACTAAAACTGCAATGGCTCCAAAAGTCATACTTGCCCATATTGGAACATTCACTCCTCGTATATTTCTAAAAATGATCAAGCCATAAACAATTATGAAAATTATAAGTGATGAAAAAAAACTAGATCCAAAATCCATAATTTTACTTTCTTTTATGGGTGTAATATTTTAAAGATATGAGTTGGAAATACCGTCTTAATAATGCCTGAATAATCTGTTTTTTGTTGTATTATTTGCGATTCATATCATTTTAAGTTCTATAGTATGATGTACTTGTGATTCATCTTTTTATGGGTAATCTCATTTGCACCTAAAACAATCTACCAATTGCAAATGAAATCCTCAAACAATATAGATTGGTAAGATAATTCTCAATAGACTAACACATCTTGAATCCATTATTTCAGCTTAGTACCAGAAGTTATGAGAAGGAGATTCCAATAGTAAGACAAGCTTTGGCAGATCTAGAAATAGAATGCAATGTGCAAAATGGATGCACGATTGAAAAACCGTTTGAAAAATTTGGTTGGACATTTTTTAATATTCAGATTAGTGAAGAGTTGGCAGAAAGAATTGAAAAATCAGGCATAATGGAGGGGGCATTAGGATATAAAATTGGAGAACAAATGACTAATTTTATTGGACATTATCTAGAAACTAAAGGAAGTACCGTGCGAATAAAGAAAATTGATTATGGGTAATCAATATGATTTTGTAAACTATTCTCTTTTGGACATATGATGGATATGTGGACCGGGTGGGATTTGAACCCACGACCTTTGCGGGAATTTCTCCTTACGCAGTGTGAGTGCGTCATCCTAACCACTAGACAACCGGTCCAACAAAATTACAAAATAAGCATCTTTTTTGTCTTTGGTTCTTTATCTATCTGATATCATGATAACCTTGACCTTTTCTATTGAAAATCAAAAAATCAATCATGTCTTTACGTGAATTTGATGCGCTAGTTGAACGAATGCAATTGGCATTTGACTATTCAGCAAATTTAGGTCAATACATCGAAGCCTCCAAAGTGCTTTATCACATGAATGATCAATTACCTGATGATTTGCAATTAAACATTGAGGAATTAGAAAATGAAAATGCTGTAAGGGCATTTATCTCCGAATATCAACCGAAAATAAAATCCGCAATAGTACAATATAGACAAAGATTGATGAATTTTTAATTCTACTTTTTGACGCCGAGATTTCTGTTCTTTAATCTCAAGTATGGGTTTCTACATTTTCTGCATCTGGTTGCATTAATGTCGTTTCTGCATCCACAGTTAAAGCATATTTTCATAACTAGACGAGCAGTTTGAGCAATACGTTTTTTCTCTGGATCTGTAATAGGCATTAATTTTCTCCTTAATCTCTCTCTTTTATTCTAATCGGATTGTTGCATTTTTCCTGCTAGTAATACTGGTACTTGAGATGGTCTATTTGCTACTGGTATGTTTGCCTTGTTAAACATGGATACTTTGGATTCTGCAGAACCATATGTTCCCATTACTATTGCTCCTGCATGACCCATTCTTTTTTCTTTTGGTGCTGATCTTCCTGCAATGTATGCAACAGTTGGTTTTTTGAATCCGATATCTATGATACGTTGAGCCAAAATTTCTTCCGAGTCTCCTCCGATTTCTCCTATTACTACCAATCCTTCTAGGTCTGGAATATCTTTGACCATGTCAAATGCATCAATCATTCGTGTTCCGTTAATTGGGTCTCCACCAACTCCTATTGTTATGGATTGTCCAAATCCTGCATTTGTTAATGCGTCTGAAATTTCATAAAGTAACGTGCCACTTTTTGATAACACTGCAATTTTTCCTGCCTTAAATGGCATGGGCGGCATAATTCCTATTTTTATCAATTCTGGAATCATTACACCTGGGGTGTTTGGTCCTATAATTATGGCATCTTTTTTGTTTGCTAAATCTATGACTTCCATTGTATCTCTAATTGGAACATGTTCTGGTATTGCTACTAGTAGTTTAATTCCTGCTTCTAGTGCTTCTTTTGCAGCTCCCAAAAAGAATTTTGCTGGGACAAAAATAATTGAAATTTTTGCATCACTTGCATCTACTGCTTCTTTGACTGTGTTGTAAATTGGAACTTTACCTTCGAATTTCTGGCCTCCTTTTCCTGGAGTAACGCCTGCAACAACATTTGTTCCATATGCCATCATATTTTTTGCATGCAATGATCCATACGCTCCCGTAATTCCCTGAACAATCACTCCTTTTTTCTTGTAATCTGAATCATCCGGATTTCCTCTTAATAGTTTGAAAATATCTGTCATTTTTTAATCCCCATAACTGCTGCATTAATTGCCTCTTCTATTGAATCATAAATTTTGGTTCTAGATTCTTTTAGCATTTCTTTTGCTTTTTCAGATTCAGTGCCTTTGAGTCTTGCAAATACTGGAAGATTGATCAGATTATCGTCATACGCTTTAAGAAATGCTTCTGCAACTACAGTTGTTTTTACAATTCCTCCGTAAAGATTAACCAAAATTCCTTTGACTCTACTCATTTTGCTAATCAAAGTAAGCGCCTCGTAAACTGATTCAGTTGTTGCACCACCTCCAACATCTAAGAAACATGCTGGTTTCCCGCCATTATCTGATAACATATCTAGTGTGGACATTACCAATCCTGCACCATTTCCAACAACTGCAATATCTCCATCTAATTCCACTAGTGAAAATCCGCTTTTTTCTGCTCTTACTTCAATTTCTGTTTTTTCTTGATATTTTTGTAATTCATCATGTCTAAAATTACTGTTGTCATCTGTAACAAATTTTCCATCCAATGCCATCAATGAACCATTCTGCATAATTGCAAGTGGGTTTATTTCTGTCAATTCAGATTCTTTTTCAACTGTAAGTTTTGCTAGTTTTTGTAAAATATCTACAAATTCATCAGCTAGGGTTCCTTCTAATTTCATCTCTTTTGCAACCTCTCTGGCTACTTGTTCTGAAACATCTCCAAGCCCAACTTCTTTTATGATTTGATTTTTAACTGATTCAATTTCAACTCCACCCTCCGGCGATGCAATAATTGTATAGCATCTTTTTGAACGATTCAAAAACAATGACAGGTACAACTCTTTTTTAATATCTGCCATCTTTTCAAGTAAAATTGCACGTGCCTTTTCTCCTTTGATTGTTAATCCTAAAACTTGAGGATACTTTAGCTCAAATTCATCATCATTTTGGCATTTTTGAATGCCTCCAGCTTTTCCTCTACCTCCTACTGGAACCTGAATTTTAATCACAAATGGATATCCTAACTCTTTTGCATGTTTTCTACCTTCTTCAATGGTCGTTGATGCCTTACTTGGGAGAAGATTAATTCCATATTCTCTGAATAATTCTTTTGCTTGAAACTCTAGTAAATGCATGCAAAAACCAACGATTTTACGGTCTTTATTAATTATGATGCTAATTTAGCTGTTCTTCAAGAAAATCAATTACTTGCAAAAATCGATCACGACTTTTTCTCAATAATTCTTGCGGAAACTCTTCAATTGTAAAAACAAACTGCTGATGAAAGTTTGGTACTAGTACTCCTCCTGATGTAACTAGTTGTTCAATTACATAATCTTTGACAAGTGTGCATACAATTTCTTCATAGGCCTCTTCTTCTTCTTCCAATGTTTGTCTATACAGTACAATTGGTTTGTTGGTCTTTGCAACAATCTCTGAGCCTTTTTTTAACAGATCGGTTAGATGCTGAATTTGCCAAGCATCAAGACTAATCTGTTTTACCATACAATCATTACACGTTTTTTCTATTTATCATACCTGATTAGCTAAAAGCTAACCAGTTGGTTCATTTTTAATTAAAAGAAAAGAATGTGATTTGGCTTTATGCCATATCAAGTGCTCTAGAATGTTTTCTGGTGTGTGGTCTTTCCCCAGAGTATTTTCTTCTCATGTGTCCTGATGGTCTTCCATAGATTAATTCTAGGAACCATGACTCATGTTCGATCTCCTCTGCCAAAATATCTTTTGCAATGTCATACGTTGTAGGATCTTTTCCAAAAGTCAGTTTACAGACTTTATCCCAGTTGACAATTGCACCTTGTTCGGCTTTGAGACATTTTTCTAGTATTGCCTTGTGATCTGTTGGATTTGCTGGAAGCTGTAAGAACTCACATCCTGACATTTTGATGAATTCTATTGCATCATTTGGAAGAGAACCACCTAATTGGTATATTCTCTCAAGACATGATTCAAAGTGGCTAAGATCTTCTAGTCTAGCGTCCTCAATAATTCCTTTGAGTCCTTCTCCTTCCAAGCCTGTACAATGTGCTCTCAAATTGGTGAAATAGTAGTAGGCAGTAAATTCTACTGAAGCATTTTGAATCAATAGTTTTTTTAATTCCTCTACGTCCAAGCCATTTTGTTTTAGAACATTGATTCCAACAACTGTTGGTGTTTTTGATTCGGGCATATTGGTTTGTTCAATTATCTGTTCTAATAAAAATATTACATTTCATCAAAAATAAATTTTGTAATTAAATTTTCCAGAAAAGTGACATATTGCCAGGTAAGTGCATTGCAATCTCACCTTTTATCTAGAATCAATGTAGTAAAAAAACAAAATATCCTTCCAGAGAAAAAATGACTTTGAATCTTGGTTATTTACCGTGTTGATTGTTATTCTACTGAAATCCTTATCTTTTGACCGTCAATATCGTCATCTTTGTACTCTTTGCATGATTCTGTAAAATTTACTTGTTTTACCCTAACTAAAAATGCCAAATCTTCTGATTTTTCTTTTATCATTTCTAGTGACTCTTCATCTAAATCAAGTATTGATGCAACATTGAGAATATCTGTTGGATTGTATCCTCTTTCTTTTCTTAATGTTTGCAGTCTTCTTGCAACATCTTTTATCAAACCCCTTGCCATCATCTCTTTGTTTCTTAAAGTAGATATGAATACGATATAGTTATCCCGCTTTGATACTGCAAATTCTTCACTTGCATCAAAATCTACTGTGAAATCTTCTCTGTCCAGCGAAATTTTTTCACCATCAATTTCATAGTTGTACTGTCCTTCTTTTTGGAGTGATGATATGATTTCTTCTTTGTTGGTTTCTGAAAATACATTGACGAGTTTTATCATGTGCTGTTTTGCTTTAGGGCCTATTCGTTTTCTTTCCAATTCCACAACTGATCTGAGAGGTAAGTTTAGCTGCTTTAATTCCAATACTTGTTCTAATCCCGAGTCTTTTTCTGTTTCAAAAACTGTGAATTTTTCTACATTGAGTTGTGACATTAGCAAAGGAGACAGTGATTCTAATTTTTGTTTCTGACCTTTACTTACACAAATTAATGCTTCAGCTAATGGCCATCGGCGTTTTAGCTTTCCTTTCATTCTTGCAGCAGATGAAATTGAAACTATGTCTTTCATGATGTCAAATGATTCTTCAATCTCTTCATTGACTAAAATTTCTTGGTACTGTGGCCATTTGTCTAGCAAAATGCTCTTTTTTCCATCAAATGTTGCCTGATAGAGATACTCGCTAGTAAATGGACAAAGTGGATGAATCAAAATATCTAATGTTTTGAGCACCTCCCTTAGGATTGCATAAATTGCTAGTCTTCTGTTCTTTTTTGACTCATCCTCATCCCATAACTCCCCTCTGGTAATTGGGATGTATATCTGACTAAGATTATTTATGATAAAGTCATCAACTGCTTTTGCGGCTTCATGGAATTTACACGACTCATTACGCTCTGTTGTTTTTTTGATTAATTTTTGTAATTTTGATAAAAGCCAAATATCTGGAGATGTTAGCAATTCATTTTCTTTTGCCCATGAGATTGTTTTTGTATTCTCAAAATTATCGTACTCACTATTTTGTTTAAAATACAGATGCAAATTAAACAGTGTATTGAGTACTTGATATGGTCTTGACATTAACTCATCAGTACTGAAACTAAGTGGCTCTATTGGACTTGCCTTCCAGATAAAATAAAATCTAATCAAATCTACTGGATATTTTTCTAGTAATTCTGCACCATCTATTACATTTCCTAAACTTTTACTCATCTTACCTCCCTTCTCATCAAGTACATGACCTTGAAACAAAAATGACTTGAATGGTGAAATTGGACCATTGTTTAAAATCACATTTTCTATCAATAGTGTATATGCCCATCCTCTTGTTTGATCAATACCTTCTGTGAAAAATGGTGCAGGTATTCCTTTGGAATACTCTTCATCTGTTAATGATGAATATGGGGCAGAACCACTATTGTGCCATGTATCTAAAACATATTCTTCTCTTTTTGTATTTGCACTGTTGCATTGTTTACATTTTATGGTGATGTTGTCAATCCACGGACGATGTAATTCAAAATTTGGTCCATCAGGTAAGTTTGCTGCAGAATCTATGATTTCTTTTCTTGTAAAGAACCAATTTTGTTCTCCACACTCCTTGCATATCCAAACTGGTAATGGACATCCCCAAATTCTCTCTCGAGATATACACCATGGATGTTTCTCTTTAATTATTCCCAAAAATCTGTTTTTTGGCTGGTCAAAAAAGTATTCTACACTTTCTGCTGCGGCAATTGCCTTATCTTCTAATCTATCTAGTTTGTAAAACCAACCTTTTCGTGCAAGCCATACAATTGGGTGCTGAGATCTCCAACATAATGGGTATTTGTGCTTGATTTTTCCAATTTTTACAAGTGCATCACATTCTTTGAGATCATCTACAATTATTCTATCTGCATCTCTGACAAACATTCCCTCGTACTTTCCAGCCAAACTGGTAAACTTTACCTGATCATTAATGGGGCTGAATACTTTGACTTTTCTTTTGTTTGCAATTTTTATATCTTCTTCCCCATTGGCAGGAGACAAATGAACCAAACCGCTACCTGTTGTAACCTCTACAAATTCTTCTGATACTGCAACATGAAAGTTATTTTCCTTTGCACATTCATCTAGTCCTGGAATTAAATTCAAAAGCGGATGGATGTACTTTTTCCCCTCAAACTCTGAACCTTTTGCAGTCTTTACAATTTCATGCTTTTCGATATTTACTTCCTTGAAAAATTCTTCCAGTCTTGTTTTTCCAATAACCCATGTTTCATTTTCCACTTTGACATATGCGTAATCCTCATCTGGATTCAGTCCTACCATTGCATCTGTAACTAGAGTAAATGGCATTGTGGTCCAAACAATCAGATATGCATCTTCATCTCTGAGTTTAACTTTATAGTATAATGATGGATCTTTTACTTCTGCATACCCTTGATTAACTTCGGCATGACTAAGTGATGTTTGGCAGCTTGGACAATATGCAATTACTGTAAAGTCTTCTTCTAGTATTTTATTTTCATGTGCTTTTTTGAGAACCTGCCACTCCCTTTCAATAAATTCGTCTCGATAAGTCCAATATGCTTTATTGTGATTAAATGACATTCCAAGTGAATTATCTACCTCAATCCATTTGGTATTGAATTTTTTTACAATACGTTTGCATTCCTCAACTAGTTTTTCAATTCCAACTTTTTCAATGACTTCTGATTTACCACCAGTTACTCCAAGCTCTTTTTCTGCTTGTAATTCCACTGGAAGTCCCTGTGTGTCCCATCCTCCATTAAATGTGATTTTTTTCCCCTGCAATGTGTTGAATCTGTACCATAGATCCTTAATCACGCGTCCTCTAAGATGCCCTGCATGTGGAACCCCATTCATAGTGGGAGGACCTTCGATAAACATTATTTTCTCAGGCTTGTCTGACTCAAAGATTAGTTTCTCAACATCAATTGATTTGATGTATTTTCTTATCTCTGATTCAATTGCTTTTGCATCAAATTTTGATGAAAGTTCCATCTTAGATTTTGATATGAGTGTGGCATTATAAAGCTAAATTGATTTTTTGATATTTCGGAATTTTATTAAGTTGCAATACTCGTAGAATTTCATGTTTAACTTTGATAAAATCCAAGAAGGGATGGTAAAATCATATGCGCAAAATACAAAAAAATTCTATGAACATCTAGAAAACTGTGATGACTGTCAGACAAAACTGGCAAAAATGTGGAAACACGCATTTGAGTAAAAACCCCTTTTTTGCATTTTGATATCTTGGATTATATAATTGAGTGAAATATAATTTCTGTTGGTTAATGTTTTAGTTATCGGTTCTGGTGGACGCGAACATGCATTATCATGGAAATTATCTCAAAGCTCCAAAGTTGATAAAGTTTTCACAGCGCCTGGAAATGGCGGAACAGAAAATAACATTTCAATTGATATTGATGATCTAAATGCATTAGCTGATTTTGCTCAAAAAAATAATTGTTTTACTGTAGTTGGTCCTGAGACTCCTCTTGCTGCAGGAATTGTAGATAGATTTAATCAAATGAATCTCAAAATTTTTGGTCCATCTCAAAAAGCGGCACAATTAGAATCTAGTAAAATTTGGGCAAAAAATTTTATGAAAAGAAATGGTATTCAAACTGCACGATTTGAAATCTTTGAGGATTCAAAGAAAGCAGAGGAATACGTCAAGTCTCTTGATTATAATGTCGTAGTCAAGGCAGACGGTCTTGCTTCTGGAAAGGGAGTGATTGTTTGTAATAACACTGATGAGGCAATTGCCGCAATTCATACAATATTGGTAAAAAAGACATTTGGTGATGCTGGAAATCGCATTATTGTAGAGGAAAGAATTGACGGAATTGAAGCATCTTACATTGCATTATGTGATGGTGTAACTGCAATACCAATGGCCACAAGCCAAGATCACAAAAGAATCTTTGATGATGATAAAGGTCCTAACACTGGTGGAATGGGCGCATATTCACCAACTCCTGTCATTGATGATATTCTTGCTGAAAAAATCCAAAATAAAATAATCAATAAAACATTACAATCAATGAAAAACGAGGGTATTGTCTTCAAAGGATTTCTCTATGCCGGAGTGATGATTAGAGACAATGAACCATACGTCTTAGAGTATAACGTGCGAATGGGTGATCCTGAATGTCAGCCAATCACTATGAGAATGGATTTTGATTTGTATGATTATTTTGTTGCAAGTGTAGATGGAACACTATCTATGATGCCACAAATTACTTGGAAAAATCAATCATCTGTTTGTATTGTTTTGGCCTCTGAAGGATATCCTGAATCATATCTAAAAGATGAAGAGATTACTGGATTTGATTTAATTCCTAAAAATGCCATGGTCTTTCATGCAGGAACAAAAAAACAAGATGTAAAAATCCTATCAAATGGTGGACGCGTTTTAGGAGTTACTGCACTTGGTGATACTTTGGCATCTGCAATTTCAAATGCATACATTGCAGCAGAAAAAATTTCTTGGCCCCACAAATACTATAGAAAAGATATCGGTAAAAAAGGTCTATCTTATATCTGATGTATCAATCACTCTGTCTTCTGTAACGATCCAATTAATAATTACATCGTGATCTGAACGTGGAATATTTTTTATAATCTGTTTTTCCAACGTCAATGAAATCGTTTCAATTTTATTTTCAGCTAAAAATCTATCATAAAACCCATGACCGTATCCTAGCCTTACTCCAGTTGGTGATATCCCTACTGTTGGAACAAGTATCACATCCAGATTATTATCTACAGGACATTCGTTACGAGGCTCCATTATGTCAAAACTACCGTTTTCTAAATTACTGAAATTCTCGATTTTTCTAAATTCCATATTTTTTCCTGTTACTTTGGGCAAAAATACCTCTTTTCCCTCACTTAGGGCTTCTTGCATAATGTCCTGTGTCAGTATTTCACTGCCTATTGGATAGTACGCTCCAATTTTTTGTGCATTTCTAAATGATTCTATTTTTTTTAATTTCTTTAGTATTGCCTTGCTTGCAATTTTCATTAAATCAAAAGATGTTCCATCTCTTTTCTCAAGGAGGAATTCACGTAATGATGTTTTCTCTGAATTATCTTTCAATTTGACTACTCAATGATGCGGCTGTTATTGTATTTTTCAATAACATTGCAACTGTCATGGGACCTACCCCACCTGGAACAGGTGTTGCATAAGATGCTTTTTGGATAATCTGATCATAATCTATATCTCCTACGAGTTTTTCTTTATATCTTGAGATTGCAACATCAATTACAATTGCATCTTTTTTTATCATATCTGGTGTTAATGTAAACTTGCTTCTATCACCAACCGCTGTAATTACAATATCTGCTAACTGACATAATTCCTTGATATTTTTTGTTTTAGAATGACATGTAATTACTGTTGCATTTCTTGCCAAAAGTAAATGGTATAGCGGTTTTCCTATCAAATTACTTCGATTTATTAGAACAATGTTTTTCCCCTCCAACTCTATATTGTGATAATCAAACATTTCCATCACTCCCAATGGTGTACATGCAACAAGTACTGCTTTTTTCATTGCAAGTAAACCCACATTGTGTGGTGTTAAGCCATCTACATCTTTTAATGGAGAAATTCTAGATGTTGTAACAAACTCATCTAATTGATTAGGTAATGGTAATTGAACTAAAATTCCATGAATTGATTTATCATTATTTAATTCGACAATTATTTTATTTATTTCAAATTGTGTGATACTTGATGATAGTTTGTAGTCTTTGGTTATGATTCCTACTTCTTCGCAGGCTTTGTGCTTATTTTTAACATAAGTGGCAGATGCTTGATTATCCCCAACTAGAATAGTTGCCAAACATGGGTTAATTCCTTGTTTCTTTAACTCTTCAACAGCTTTTTTGACTCTGTCTTTTACCGTTTGGGCAATCTCTTTTCCATCTATTTTGATGCCTGTCATCACGATTATTTCTGGCTTGTAGATATTTAATCCTTGGAATACATTGTTCTGAATTTGAAAATCTGAGTAAAGAAATTATGTGACCCTATTGGTGTGATATTATGTTTATAGTGATATCTGATATTCAAATAAAACATGATTCTGTTGCTGACTTTAAAAAATGGTTTTCTGAATCAAACAAAGTTGTATCTAAATTTGATGGATTTGTAAATAGGCGTCTTTTGGAAACTAAAGACGGTAAGCATCGTGTGTTGGTTGAATTTGAGAATCTTGAAAAATTCAGTAAAATGCATCAAAGCCCGGAACATGAAAAAGTTCATTCTATGGCTGCATCATACATGGAGAAACTTCCGGAACCAAAATTTTACACTGTAGCTTCACAATAAAATGAAATTAGTTTTTGATGTAAACGAATACATTGAAAAAATAAGAAACAGTGACAATTATTTTCACACTTTTATCAATAACGAAAATCTGGCTGCAGGTGTGTTGGTATTGCAACCTGGAGAGAAAGATACACAAGAGCCTCATGATAGTGACGAAGTATACTTTGTTCTCAAAGGTGATGGTTTTTTAAAAATTAAAGATGTGGATTATTCTGTTTCTGAGAATAAAATGTATTTTGTAGGAAAAAAAATAACACATTTTTTTCATGGTAATTCAAAAGAACTAGTTGTATTGTATTTTTTTAGCGGACCTGATTCTTAACTGATTATTGTTTTTCTGCCTGAAATTTTTATTTTCTTTTCTGCAAATAATCTGATAGCTTCCGGATATGCTCTGTGCTCTGTTGCCAAAATGCGTTTGGATAATGTTTTTTCCGTATCTCCTTTTCTTATTTTGACTATTGATTGCAAAATTATTGGTCCTGTATCAACACCCGAATCTACAAAATGCACTGTACATCCTGAATATTTTGAACCATACTCTATTGCCTGTTTTTGGGCATCAAGTCCTGGAAAAGATGGAAGCAAAGCTGGATGAATATTGATAATTCTATTTTTATATTTTTTAACAAATTCAGGACTAATTATTCTCATAAACCCTGCTAAACACACCAGTCCATTTTTTGGTGTGACTCCATACTTTTCTAGCACTGTTATTATTTTTTTATCATATTCTGATCTACTTCCTTTGAAATCTTTACTTTCGATTACCTCTGTTTTGATGCCTAGTCTCTGTGCAATCTTTAAGCCTTTGGCATCTGATTTGTTTGATATGATGATAGCTGGGTTTATTGGAATTTTTTTACGTTTAATTGATTTTAAAATATACTCCATGTTGCTTCCGCGACCTGAAATTAAAATTCCTAAATTTAGCAACTAGTCAATAGTAAATCAAACCTGCAATTTATATCAAATCTAATTATTTTGTTTGACATTGCCACATCCTATTAGAATGACAAAAAATGGTATCTTGTGTGAGATTGATGGGAGAAAGATACACCTGGATCCAAAAAATACTAATTCAACTGGAGTGAATTTTATATCTCATGCACACTTTGATCATCTCCCATCAAAAAATGGCGGTACAATACTTTCATCAATTGAAACCAGTGAGATTGCACATCTTAGAGGCTTTAAGATGGAAAACCATGTTCAAAGTATGGATGATTTTTCATTAATTGACAGCGGTCATATTTTGGGTGCAAAGGGATTACTTTTTGATGATATTTTCTATACTGGCGATATCTGTACGAGAAATCGTGGGTTTCTAAAAGGTGCAATTATCCCAAAATGTAAAACACTGATCACAGAATGCACATTTGGTTTGCCTGAATTTGTCTTTCCAAAATTACAAGACATACAAAAACAAGTAAATGAATTAATTTCAGAACTTTATGGAAAAGGCATACCTGTCATATTATTGGGTTATCAGCTAGGAAAAGCTCAAACTATTACTCAACTCTTTGGACATTGGGGGCCTCTTTACTTTCATGATTCTGTAAAACAAATGAACACACTTCATCAGCAACTTGGTGTATCTCTAAATGATGGAATTGGTCATTCTGAAGCAGAAAAAAATGGATTATTATCAAAAAAACCATGGGTAATGGTTGCACCAATGATGTCTGAAAAGAACCAATTTCTCAAAGATATGAAATCAAAATATGGTGCAGTAACTATCGGTTTTAGTGGTTGGGCACAATCTACTAGGTTTGCATTCGGGAGACGATCTGATTATTCAATTCCAATGAGTGATCATTGTGATTTTAATGAGCTAGTAGATATGGTGGTACGTTCAGGGGCAGAACAGGTTTATACCATTCATGGATTTGTTAAGGAATTTGCTGAACACCTAAAAAAAATTGGAATTAATGCACAACCATTACGTGAAAATTCTTTGGATGATTTTATCTAGTTTGAAAATTTCCACAGTCACAATCTAAAACCAAACATGTTTCAGAATTTCTAATATGATCATGTGAAAAATGCTTACACTTTTCATTTTTACATATTCTTCTTTGCGCTTCTCTTTTTACTACTGATTGTGCAATTGAATTTGCCTTATCTTTTGAATATCCTTTTTTATCTATGTAATAATGGACAATTCTGTTATATAGTAAATCTGGATTGAATTGTTTTTCCAACATGGCTATATCTGGACTAAATACGTCACCATTCTATTAAAACACTATGCACCAATATCTGTAAACATTAGTTTATTCATAAAAAAATTACAAAATAATTCTGGTAAATTTTCATTCATGATTTAAGTATGTGCAAGATATTCTTTTGGTATGTGCGAAACCCTTGATGAAATTCATGATGCACAATTGGCTGCAGTTATAGCCAGAATGAGAAAAGAAAAGGAAAAAATAGAAAAACAAGTTTTGTGCAATTAACGATTTACTTCAATATCACGCCTATGTCCATCAGATTTGTGTGAGTAAAATCTGTTCTGATGTTGCTTTTTTGTTTTTGAAAAAATCTTCCAGAGTCACTATTTTTTAAGAATTCTTTAATTATTGATTCATCCATTTTGACGTTCTCTGTTATGGCTCCTGCAAAAAATGTACTTCCATCTATTCCATCTGTCCCCATTGATGAAATGATCATTTTTTTTAAATTTTGTGCATTCTTTAAAATTCTTAAAACTAATTCCTGATTTCTCCCACCTGATCCTTTCCCAATTACTTCAACTGTAGTTTCTCCACCAAAAATCAGACAACTTTTTTGTTCATCTGATATATTTTCCATGATTGTTTTTGTAGCATCTTTTATGTTGCCAAACACTTGTATTGTTTTTACTTTATACCCAAATTCTTTGGCTTTGGATTCCATTGCTTTTAGACAATCTTTGTTATTTGCAATGACATAATTTTCTATCTTTGCATTTTTTGGGGTTTCAGGAATTTTTCCTTTAAATCCATCTTCTAATCTTTGTAGAATTTCTAATGGGATTTTATTTTTTAATTTGTATTTGTTGATTATGTTTAGTGCATCTAAAAAAGTGGTATTGTCCATGTATGTTGTTCCTGATGCAATAGATGAAAGATCATCTCCTTCAACATCTGACATTACAAGTCCAATTCCATCACATTTGATATTTTCAACTAGTCTGCCACCTTTTATTTTTGATAAATGCTTTCTAATGCAATTAAATTCTTGAATGGTGGCACCTGATTTTAACAATAGATCGGTTACATAGATTTTATCATCCAATATTATGTCGTCTGGAATGGCAAGTAGTGATGATCCCCCACCTGAAACCAGAAATATCACCAATTCTCCCTCTCTTCTATTTTGAAGAAATTTTGTTACTTCTTTTGCAGCCTTTACGCTTGTTTGATCTGGTTTTGGATGCCCAGAATTAAAAATCTGAAATTTCTTGCTTTTTATTTTTGATTTGGACCCTTTTGGAATTACTATAATTCCACTTTTAATTGGAATAATTTCATTTAATGCCCTAGTCATAGAATCACCCGCTTTCCCAAATGCGACTGTGTACATGTTGGAAAAACCGCTTAGTTTGAGAATTTGTCCATGAATTTTAATTTCTTCTGGAGTAACAAATTTTGGTATGATATTCTCTGGGTCTGCAGCTTTTAATCCAGCCTCCAAAATCTCTAAGCATTCTCTTTTCTTTTCTGATGTTGCTAAATCTTCAAAATTTTGAATAATCATATGCTAATTTCTCTTACTGTAAGATATAATAATAATCAATGATGCCTTTGATTCATGTACTCAGTACGTATTCCAAAAATTATCAATTTTGGAAAAAATGCACTTGGTGAAACAGAATATCCAAAAAATGCCCTAGTTGTTACAACCGTTCCTCCAGCACTTTCTGACAAATGGCTTGACAAAATGGGGATTACGGACTATATGCTGTATGATCAAGTAACGCCTGAACCATCAATTGATGATGTCAATACTGTAATTTCACAATTCAAAGACAAAAATCCCTCAGTCCTAATTGGATTGGGTGGCGGAAGTTCAATGGATGTAGTAAAATATGCTGCACCAGAGATGAAAAAAGAAAAAATCCTAATTCCAACTACATTTGGAACTGGAGCTGAAATGACAACGTATTGTGTTTTGAAATTTGATGGAAAAAAGAAATTGCTACGAGAAGACAGATTTCTTGCTGACATGGCTGTAGTGGATTCATATTTTATGGACGGTACTCCAGAACAAGTCATCAAAAGTTCTGTTTGTGATGCATGCGCTCAAGCAACCGAGGGCTATGACAGCAAACTTGGTAATGACTTTACAAGAACAATGTGTAAACAAGCATTTGAGATTCTATATGATGCAATAATGAATAACAAACCAGAAAATTATCCATACGGTTCAATGTTATCTGGTATTGGATTTGGTAACTGTTCAACTACACTTGGACATGCACTATCATACGTATTCTCAAATGAAGGAGTACCACATGGTTATTCTTTATCTTCTTGTACTACAGTTGCACACAAGCATAACAAATCCATCTTCTATGATAGATTCAAGGAAGCCATGAAAAAACTGGGCTTTGACAAACTTGATCTAAAAGCCGATGTTTCAGATGCAGCAGATACCGTAATGACTGATAGAGGACATTTGGATCCAAACCCAATCCCAATCTCCAAAGAAGACGTCATCAAGTGTCTACAGGATATTAAATCAGGTAATCTGTAAAAAATTTCAATATTTTTTTACTTTTTTTCTATTTTACTGATAAACTGCGAAATTGGCTGTTTTGACTAAACTTATTTATGCTAATCTTATTCACTAAGTGTATGATTACTGAAAAACCATTAAAATTCGGTATTCAAAATGGACTAAATGTTGCCCGTGCAGGGTATACTGAAGATCAAATTCTAACTGCTTGTATGCTTGCCGATAAAACAGGTTATGACTCTATTTTCTATATGGACCACACAAATGTCCCACAATGGAAAAATGCAATTGTTTTAGATCCTTGGGTAATGCTATCTGCAATTGCCGCAGTTACAAATAATGTTGAATTAGGAACATGTGTAACTGATGCAATTAGAAGACATCCATCAAACATTGCACTAGCTACAATCACACTTGACAGAATTTCAAAAGGAAGAGCAATTTTAGGAATTGGCGCAGGTGAGGCTCAAAATCTAAAAGAATTTTGTATTCCTTTTGAAAAACCAGTTTCTAAATGGGAAGAACAAATTCAAGTTATCAAAACTTTGTATGGCTCTACTCCTGATCATACTGTAAATTATGATGGTAAATATTACAAATTAGAAGGTGCATGTCTTCAAGCACCACCAATTAGAAAACCACATCCACCAACATACATGGCATCAGGCGGTACACGCACTTTGGAACTTACTGGAAAACTTGGTGATGGATGGTTGCCAATAGGTTACACTCCAGAATTATTTGAAGATCATGCAAAACAAATTCAAGTATCTATGGATACACATAACAGAACTCAAAAAGAAAAGGATAATTTCCAATATGCATTAGATATTGATGTTTACTTTTCAGAAGATGCAGAAGAATCTTGGGCAAAAATGAAAGAAGCAGTAAAGGTAAGTTTGTTCAAACCTGAAGTGTTGCGTGTTCACGGTATTAAAGAAATTGAAGGATTTGATTTTGTAAAATACTTTACAGAATATTCAATGTCAGATCAATCTTGGATTGTCAAGATGAGAGATGCTGCAACAAAAATTCCTGATAAAATTGCTCGTTCATCAACTGCAGTTGGTACCCCTGATGATATCATTCCAACATTTGAGCGATTCATGAAAGCAGGTGTAAACCACTTTGTAATTCGATTCTGGGGCAAAAACTACTTTGGCTCTATTGATAAATTTGCAAGCCATGTAATGCCTTATCTGAGAGAAAAATTACAAAAATAAGCCCATTTACACATCGAAAATCATTTACTATGCTAATTTTACATATTCATAATGGATGATGAGCTTCCTGAGGCAATAAAAAAATGCCTGAAAATTCTGGAAGAAAATATAGATATTTTGTCTAATCTTGAGTTGGAATTAGAGGACCAAAAAGAAGATGAGATATCATCAGGGTTGGAACTCCATCATCTATATGATATGACTGAAGATGTAGCAGAATCTGCAAAACTAAAACGCGCCGAATTTAATCTTATGCGCAGAAAAGTCGATGACCCTTAATGATGGTTAATTTATGATTTATGTGGTCTTCTGTTTCTGCTTTTCATTCTAGTGTATGATTTTACTTGTCGTCTTTTTTGTTGTTTTTCTAATCTTTTTCTTGTACGTGCGGTAGAGTTGGTTTCACCTTGTATTACTTTGACTTTACTTCCGTCTCTGAGCATTATTGGTTTTCCTTTAAATCTAAATTCTATGTCGTGACATTTTTTATAATATTTTCTTAGACAGAAAAATATTCTGTTATTTGTACCGTGCATCTCTTGAACTTCTTTTGATTTTTTTAAATCATTGATGATGTTTCTTAGTAACCCTTTGTCAATATCTGTAATTCTATGTAGTTCTCTAAACCAAATAAATCTAGAATTAGTTCCACCCCACTCTTCTAATGTTTTAAGTGCCAATAATGTTGCTCTCAATCGCTCTTCTTCTCTTTCGTCCAATCCTCTTACTCTACATTTATCCTATAATTTAGGAATTTTGATTGAGATTAGGATTTTTTTGATTTACCTTTTTCTTTTAATCTTGATTTTGTTACTTTGACTGATTGTATTTGATTTTTTTCCATCTCTTTTGCAATGCTGTCTATTTTTTTTATAATTCTTGATTGTTCTTCAGATGAATTTGATTTTAAGAGTTTTTTATTTAATGTTTTTAATTCTGATGAGTATTTTTTAAACTCGTCTTTTAGATCATTTAGATAAGGATCATCCATGATTTTCTTTAACCCCCCCGTATTTTAGAGATTATGATCTGGATTTATAATATTATTAATGAAAATAACCTTGTTGCAACTAGTTGGAATTTTACAAATCAAATCATATCAAAAAATACAAGAATTTTTGAGCCAAGAACACGTCGGACGAGTTTCTAGTATTGATGAGAATGGATATCCTCAGATAATACCTATGAATTTTGTTTTTCTAAATGATTCTGTATACATGCATTCTCATATCAAAGGTGAAAAAATTGATAATATCAATCGAAATAACAAAGTTGGTTTTGAAGTTGACAGGGAATTGGAATTTCTGCCTTCCTATTTTGAAGATCCAAAAAATGCTTCACTTGCAGATACATTATACATTAGTATTGTAATCAAAGGCAAAGCATCACTAGTGACAGATAGAGAGGAAAAAACACTTGCACTAAATGGTCTTATGAAAAAATATCAGCCTGAGGGAGGATATGATCCAATTCAATCTACTATGAGAGTTTTAGACGGAGTTGCTGTAATCAAAGTAATTCCTGATACACTACATGGAAAATACAAAATCGGACAACACATGCGTGCAGAGAGTAGAATTGATTTGGCAGAAAAAATATTAAAGAAAAATTCTCTTACTGCAAAAGCAACTTTGAAAATTATGGGATTTGAGATAACTGAAAACGGATTGCAGATGGTCGATGAACCTGTTTGGTAATATCTATTTGTGATATTGCCATTGCATCAAATTCAGTTTAGAATTTGACTTTGTTTTTCAAAATATTGCTCACTACAATCAAATGAGCAACAATCCACTGCACGATTCTCAAATACATGTTTGCAGTTTTTGCAAATCTTTTCCATCTGTGAAAACTGTTATTTTTTGATTAATAAATAAATGAAAAATATGTTCACTGGTGCTAACTCTTTCGTTCTTAATTACTGTGAACCATTGGTGTTTTACTCTCCAAACGTTAGCTATAAGTTCAGTTTTGGATTATTGTAACTGTTGCAACAAAGTCATAAATTTGAACTAGTATCAGAGTTTGAACCTACTGGTGATCAACCACAAGCAATTGATACACTAGTTGACGGTGTGAAGAAGGGAACAATTCAGACATTACTTGGTGTAACTGGCAGTGGAAAGACATTTTCTATTGCAAATGTCATTGCAAGAACTGGAAAAAACACATTGGTCATATCTCACAACAAAACTCTGGCTGCACAACTGTATTCTGAATTCAAGCAGTTTTTTCCAAAAAATAATGTGGGTTATTTTGTATCTTATTATGATTATTATCAGCCTGAAAGTTATTTACCTCAGACAGATACCTATATTGAAAAAGACACTCAAATAAATGAAAAAATTGAAAAATTACGATTAGAGGCAACTGCAATGCTCCTATCTGGAGATCCAACGATTATTGTCTCAACAGTGTCTTGCATTTACTCCCTTGGCAATCCTCAGGATTGGGATGATTTGGCAATTACAATTACTGCAGGTGATGTGATAAAAAGAAACGAACTAATAAAAAAATTCATTGATGCAAGATATGAAAGAAATGACATCGAAGTAGCTCCTGGTAATTTCAGAGTAAAGGGTGACACGATAGATATTGTTCCTGCATATTCTGAAGATATTGTACGAATTTCAATGTTTGGTGATGACATAGAAAAAATCGCTTTACTTGATAGTATATCCCTTAAAGAAAAACACAGTATAACTCATATGAAAATTTTTCCTGCAAAACATTATCTGATTGCAAAAGATGTCAGAGAAAAAGCTGTACTTTCAATTAAAGATGAGCTAGAACAACGACTGCCAGAATTAAATGAATTAGAAAAACAAAGACTGGAAATGAGAACGAAATATGATTTGGAGATGATAGGTGAGTTGGGTTATTGTTCAGGAATTGAAAATTATTCAAGACATTTTGATGGGAGACAACCTGGTGAGAAAGCATTTTGTCTGATGGATTTTTTTGGAGATGATTATTTACTTGTAATTGATGAGTCACATGTTACTTTGCCACAACTACATGGAATGTACAAAGGTGACTATTCAAGAAAAATGCAACTAGTGACATATGGATTTCGTCTACCAAGTGCATATGATAACAGACCATTAAAATTTGAAGAATTTGAGGGCTATCTGAAAAACACAATTTTTGTGTCTGCAACTCCGAGTGATTATGAGAAAAAAATATCAACTCAAATAGCAGAGCAACTAGTAAGGCCTACTGGACTACTTGATCCATCCGTAGAGATTAGGCCAACAAAGGATCAAATGGATGATCTAATTCATGAAATTGCCAAAAGAGCAGCCCAAAATGAGCGTGTTTTAGTTACCACTCTAACAAAGCGTATGGCTGAAGATCTTGCTGAATATCTTTCAAAAAAACAGGTGAGAGTGAGATACATGCACTCTGAAATAGAAGGATTGCAAAGAACAGAATTAATTCGACAACTACGATTAGGCGAATTTGATGTTCTAGTTGGAATTAATTTGTTAAGGGAGGGATTGGACATTCCTGAGGTTTCACTAGTTGCAATTTTAGATGCAGACAAGGAAGGATTTTTGAGAAACTTTACTAGTTTGATTCAAACATTTGGAAGAGCTGCACGAAATGTAAATGGCTCGGTAATTATGTATGCTGATAATATTACAAAATCAATGTCTCATGCAATCGATGAGACAAAAAGACGTAAAGAAAAACAAATACAATACAACACGGAGCATAATATCATTCCACAGACAATTATAAAATCAGTTCCTGAACAAGTTACCACATTAGATGAATCTAAACTAAAATCTATACATGATCTTGCTACTGATATTATTGAACTTGAATCTCAGATGAAAAAATATTCTGAAGAATTAGATTTTGAGCGTGCAATTGAATGTCGAGATAGAATAAAAAGACTGGAAAAGGAGATTAAATTCAAAGATGGTAGAAAATAAATTAAAAATTCGTGGTGCAAGACATCATAATCTAAAAAATATTGATGTTGATATTCCAAAAAATAAACTTGTTGTTATTAGTGGACTATCTGGCTCTGGAAAATCAACTTTGGCTTTTGATACAATTTATGCTGAAGGACAGAGACGTTATGTAGAATCACTTTCTGCTTATGCACGACAGTTCCTTGAATTAATGGACAAACCTGATGTTGATTCTATAGAAGGACTCTCTCCTGCAATATCTATTCAACAAAAAACTACAAGTAAGAATCCACGTTCTACTGTTGGAACAACTACTGAAATCTATGATTATGTGAGATTACTTTATGCAAGAATTGGAATTCCTTATTGTACAAATTGCGCTAGAAAAATATCTAGTCAATCCATTGAAACTATCTGTGATTCTATTCTAAAAGATTTTGCTGGACAAAAGATTCTAATTTTATCTCCAATTATTCAGAGAAAAAAAGGAACATATGAGAAATTATTTGAACAGATAAAAAAAGACGGATATTCTAGAATACGCCTAGATGGGGAGATTTTGAGCCTAGATGAACAGTTTCCAACACTTGACAGACAGAAATGGCACAATATTGAGATTGTAGTGGATAGAATACAGACAGAAAAATCTGAAAAATCTAGATTATTTGAGGCAATCCAAACTGCAATCAAAGCATCCAAAGGCGATGTCATGATTTCATCTGAAAAATCAGAAAAAATTTTTTCACAAAACAATGCATGTCCTTATTGTGGATTGACTATTGGTGAATTAGAGCCTAGGACATTTTCATTTAATTCTCCATTTGGAATGTGTAAGGCATGTAATGGATTGGGGGTAAATATGGAATTTGATGCAGATCTTGTAATTCCTGATAAGAGCAAATCCATTTTAGATGGTGCAATTGTTCCATGGAGTGGACGATTTTCTGCATTTAGAAAACAAGCATTAAGATCTGTTGGAAAAAAATTTGGTTTTGATTTGATGACACCTATTGAAAAAATAGCACCAAAACATCTTAGAATTATTTTGCACGGAACTAATGACCTGATTGATTTTAAATATAGTTCTAAATCTGGCGATTCTTCTTGGCAATACACTAATGCATTTGAAGGAGTACTAGTTAATCTTCAACGCTCTTTTATGGAAACTGATTCTGAATCAAAACGTGAATGGCTAAAACAATTCATGCGAGATACACCATGTACCGTATGTAATGGAAAAAAATTAAAACCAGAATCACTGGCAGTCAAAATTAATGATAAGGGAATTATGGATGTTTGTGATTTATCCATTGATCACTGTTATGATTTTTTTTCTACATTAAAGTTAACTGAAAATGAACAATACATTGCACGAGATGTCCTTAAAGAAATTAAAGCAAGATTAGAATTTTTAATGAACGTAGGATTAAACTATATCACTCTGAATAGATTAAGTTCTACTTTATCTGGTGGTGAATCTCAAAGGATTAGATTGGCAACTCAGATTGGGTCTAATCTTACTGGAGTTTTGTATGTTCTTGATGAACCTACAATTGGTTTGCATCAACGTGATAACGAACGTCTCATTAAAACGCTAACAAAGCTACGAAATCTTGGAAATACTGTAATTGTAGTGGAGCATGACGAAGAAGTTATACGAAATTCAGACTGGATTGTAGATTTGGGTCCTGGTGCAGGAGTGCATGGAGGAAATGTAGTCTTTGAAGGAACTATTGACCAAATTCTCAATGATAATAAATCTGTCACTGGAGATTATCTAAAAAACAATTCACTGATAAAACTTGAAGGGAAGATACGTAATCGCTCTGGTTCGTTAATTATTAAAGGAGCATCTGAAAATAATCTAAAAAATATTGATGTGGAAATACCACTGGGCCTTTTTGTTTCTGTAACTGGTGTATCTGGTTCTGGAAAATCTACTTTGATAAATGATATTTTATTAAAATCCCTTGAGAATCATTTTTACAAATCTAATTTAAAATCTGGAAGTCACCGTGAAATTTTAGGTCTGGAAAATATCGATAAAGTAATTGCAATTGATCAATCTCCAATTGGGAGAACCCCACGTTCTAATCCTGCAACATATATCGGCACATTTACTTTTATAAGAGAATTATATGCAAATACTGAATTATCAAAAGAGAGAGGATACACTGTAGGCCAATTCTCTTTAATGTAGCTGATGGAAGATGTTTTGCTTGTGATGGTGATGGTGTAAAACAAATTGAAATGCAATTTTTATCTGATGTTTATGTAAAGTGTGATGAATGCAAAGGAAAACGATACAACTCTGAAACTCTATCTGTTTTGTATAAAGGAAAAAATATTTCAGATGTATTGGATATGACCGTTTACGAGGCACTGCAATTTTTTGAAAACATTCCTTCAATCAAAAGAAAATTACAAACCGTTTTTGATGTTGGGTTGGGTTACATCAAGCTAGGACAATCATCTACTACTTTATCTGGCGGAGAGGCACAAAGAGTAAAACTTGCATCTGAATTATCCAAACGAGGAACAGGAAAAACATTTTACATTCTTGATGAGCCTACTACGGGATTGCATTTTGCAGATGTTCAAAAACTTCTTGATGTGCTAAACAGACTTGTAAATCTAGGAAATACCGTACTAGTAATTGAGCACAACATGGATGTAATCAAAAACTCTGACTGGTTAATTGATTTGGGACCTGAGGGTGGTGATGAGGGTGGTAAAATAATTGCTGTAGGCACGCCTGATCAAGTTGCAAAAGCACCTGGAAGCTATACTGGAAAATATCTCAAAAAACTACTAAAGCAATGACTTTTGATATTTCAAAAATTCACATTCCCTCAAATCCTGGCATATATTTAATGAAAGATTCCGATAGGAAAATTATCTATATCGGAAAGGCAAAGAATCTAAAAAACAGAGTAAAGTCATATTTTTTAAAAAATCAGAATTACAAAACACAAAAGCTTGTGGAAAACATTTTTGATATTGAATTTGTTTTAACTGATAATGAAAGCGAAGCATTCCTTTTAGAATCAAATATGATAAAAAAATACAGGCCCAAATTTAATATTGAATTAAAAGATCAACAGCGCTATACCTATCTTCGAATATCCAACGAAAAATACCCTAGACTGCTTGTTGCAAGAAGAACACATGATGGAAAGTTTCTAGGTGGTGGAAAAATATTTGGTCCATTCATGCAAGGTAGCTCAAAACTACTTACAATTGGCACTCTACGAAAAGCATTTCAAATTAGAATCTGTACACAATTGCCAAAAAAAGTATGTCTGGAATACCATTTAGGAAACTGTGAAGGTCCATGTGAATTCAAAGATGCTCAAGACAAATACAATCAACATGTATCTTCATTAGAAGAAGTACTAAAAGGAAAAAACCAAACTCTGGTTTTCACAAAAAAATTAAAAGAAGAAATGACCCAAGCTGCTGAATCACAACAATTTGAACGTGCAAAGGATATCCGTGATACTTTGATTAGATTGGGTAGTCTTCAAACAAAACAAAAAATGGAATATGTTGAGAATTCTGATGAGGAATACTTTGGAATTGGAAATAAAGATCAAACTATAACTGTAATGAATTTCAGGATGATTAATGGAGTAATGCGAGACAGCGACAAATTCTTTTTTGATCTTGTTGGGGATAATAGTTTTTCAAATTTTCTTTTTCAGTATTACACTATTCACAAAATTCCAAAATTTATCCTTGTCAGTGAACTTCCTGAAAATAAAATACTTTTAGAATCATTGCTATCTGAACAGGCAGGATTCTCAGTTGAAATTATTTGCCCACAACGTGGTAAAAGAAAGGATATCATTAATTTGATTTTAAAGAATATTTCATTGATTCATTCCAAGGGCGGTGATCTTGGCTTGATAGAACTACAAGAGATATTGCATCTTCCTGCAATTCCTAGCATCATTGAATGCTTTGATATTTCAAATCATGGAGATGATTTTGCAGTAGGTTCAATGTCTAGATTTGTAGATGGTAAACCAAACAAATCTGGATACCGAAAATTCAAAATTAAAACAGTTTCTGGCAGAGATGACTTTGCAATGATAAGTGAGATCATCAAACGAAGATATCTTAGATTATTAGAAGAACATTCTGATCTACCTGATTTGATATTAATTGATGGTGGAAAAGGGCAACTAAACGCTGCACTCAAGTCATTGCAATCACTCGGATTAAAGATTAATTGCATTTCCCTTGCTAAAGAAAACGAGGAGATATTTACTCCAAACCAAAAAAATTCTATTGTAATTTCAAAAGATAAACCTTCATTGAAAATTTTACAATATGCTCGAGATGAGACTCATAGATTTGGAGTGGCATACAATAGAGCAATACGTAAAAATCAAATAAAATAAGAAAAAAGAAAAAATTTCGGTTAGTTCACTTGAACGTTTCCAACCATCCATGGATGTACCATGCAGAAGTAATCATAACTTCCTGCCTCATCAAATGTATTTTCAAATGATGCGCCTGCCATGATTAAACTACTGTCAAATACACCAGATGGGCCATCTGATGGGCTACCACCTGTTACTGTGTGTGCTGCAGTATCTGTGTTTTTCCATTCTACTGTATCACCTACATTGATTGTAGTTGATGCTGGTAAATAACACGCATTGGATGTTTCACAACCTGGAGATGAAGATCCTGTTGGAATTGTTACACTAACTGTTTTTGGTGCAGATGATTCTTCAACTGGCACAGCTGGTTCTTCAACTGGCACAGCTGGTTTCTCTTCCATCTTTACCTCTTCTTTTATTTTTACAGTTTTTTCTGTTGTTGTAGGTGCTTGCATTTTTGGCATCTCAGTTTTAGTCATTACTGGAGCCGGTACTACTGGAGCGTTATTTTGAACGTGACCAGCATAGAATGCAAATCCTACACCGACAGCTACAATTGCAATTGAAAATGCAATTGCTGCTTTATCCATACTTGTCATAAGTAATCCAAGGATTTCCTCAAGCTAAATAAATCTAATCTTTAGTATTACGTTTACCATTTAAAATAATTGGAATATTTAGAAAACCACATTTCATCTAAATAATTACCTACTGAAGTTTCGCCATATGTGTGATTTCTGATTTTCTTCAAAAATTTACATAAATCTAAAAAAACTGTTGAAAATATTACATGATCGCTTTAATTGATTTTAACTATGGTCAATCATATTGAACAATTATTTTTTATATCATTCATTCCACTATTGTGAAATATAAGATGCATTGGGGCTCTCACCAAGTAACTCTCGTTTTTGGTCTTAAGCCCCTTTGCATTGTATTTTTTTAGCAGCAACGTTTTCCTCTGGTCTTATCAATGTATATTGAATTTTTAACTCTCTTTGTTCAATTAACTGTTTGATAAAATGAGTTCTTTTTTCAATAAATTCATCATGGCTTTTTTGATTTGTTGATAGGTGCTCAAAGATTGATTTATCGTCTATTGCTATTTTTACAACATCTTGGTTTTTTATGATAAATGTGCCAATGCCCCAAAACATCCCAACATGTAGTCCGATGTATTTTGATTGTTGACTGGTTACTTTATCCAAGTAAATATCGACATGTTCTCTTTTTTGCTCTATGATTGAATTGTTTGTTTGAATAACCCATGATATTGCCTTTGTATTTCCATCAAAAAATAAAACGTGCTCCAATTGTCAACCAAATAACGGTTTTTTGTCTATATATTTTGAATCCCGCCCTTATGATCAAAGATTAAAAGAACAACACATGTTAGAGTCACAAACATTCTTTTCAAAAATGGTTGATGAACTCGTAGAATTTTCAGAATATGATCCAGAATTGGCTGATGGAATTCGTTGGCTAGATGATCAGGCACAAAAAAAAGGCATCACATTTTATGATATGGTTTTTGAAGTTTTGTACAAACACGATGTAAATTCTAAAGCAAAAGAATGGCTTAACACAAGAAATTAAAAATTACTTTCTCAAGTCCAGGACCTCGTATTCACAACCTTCTGGTCCACAATATTTTCCAACATAGACTGCTTCTGGTCTGTATAATGCAGTCTTTGGTGCTGCCTCTGCAAATTTTTCTTCAATTATGTGTGCAGCCCACCCTGCAACTCTTGATATTGCAAAAATTGGAGTGTTAAGATCCATTGGAATTTTTAGCATATGGTAAATTGAAGCACTGTACAAATCTACATTTGGATAGATATCTTTTCCTCTCTGCAATTTTATTTCTGCAATTGTAGTTGTTTCTACTTTTTCTGTAATGTCATACCACGGTTCACCTGTTTTTGCAGCAAGCTTTCTTGATAATTCTTTTAGGACCTCTGCTCTAGGATCATATGTTTTATACACTGCATGACCCATTCCCATTATTCTCTCACCCTTGCTCAATTTTTCCTTAACCCATGGAACGACATTATCTATAGTACCAATATCTAAAAGCATCTTCATTACCTCTGTATTTGCACCTCCATGCAATTCCCCACTCAATGCACCGATTGCCGCACTTATTGCTGAGTACATATGAGCTCTAGTTGATGCGACCTGTCTTGCAACAAATGTAGATGCATTAAAGGTGTGTTCTGCATGAAGAATCAAACATGTATCAAAAATCTTTTCAATTTCTTTGTCTGGTTTTACTCCAAACATCATGTAGAGAAAATTTGCTGCGTGATCTAAATCTGGGTCAGGATCAATTATTTCTAATCCGTCTCTGACTCTCTGCCAACTTGCAATTATTGTAGGTACTTTGGCAATTAGATTGATTGCTTTATCATAACTTGCCTCTTTGCTTGCAAATTCTTCATCATAATATCCTGCCAGTGCGGCAACAAATGCTTGTAGCATATCCATTGGATCGGCATCTTTTCTCCAATTTCCCATGTTGATTTGCATTCTTTTGGGAATCCATCTTGCCTCATTTAGTTTGGATTTGAACTCTGATAGTTGTTCTTTGGTTGGTAATTCATCATGTAATAACAAATATGCCGTTTCTTCATAGTTTGATTTTTTTGTTAGTTCTAAGATATCATAACCGCGGTAAATCAGCTTGCCTTTTTCCCCATCAATACTTGAGATTCTTGTATCTGCAACCTGAATCCCACGTAAGCCTATGTTTTTTGTCTCCACAACTATCCTATGAGAAATCTTTTATTATATTTTCGCAAGAAATCATGTCTATGAAGTTTAGTAATTAGTCTAATATGGCAACTCTGGCTCATAAATGATTATTTTTAATTAAAAATTAAATGACTCCCTCTGAACGACAACTTTTAGAGAAACTCGATAATCTCGTTTTAACTGCATCTGGAGATGAATTACGTAAAATTCAAGAAATTGATATTCAAACTCAGATGAATGGAATGTCATTTTATGATGCATTTGTAAATTCCACCTCTTTGGTAAATCAAAGTATAAAACAAGAATCTCTGGAATCAAAGTAATAATTCATTCTTGATTTAAATGAGGGTATACAAGTGAATCGACAATAATGGTCGCATCTAAAACAAAGAAAACAACAAAAACTATCAAGAAAAAAACGACAACAAAACCAAAGACCCCTCAATCACAAAGAACTAAAGTTATTTGTATTTCACATAAAGAAGATGCTGACGGTATTAGTTCTGCAGCTTTGATCAGACAGGCTTTTGGTGGTGATTCTGTTTTGGTTGATTATCCATCACAGATGGAGGCTATACAGAAAGTTTGTGCGGATGAAAAATTAAAATCATTGTATATTTGCGATTTAGGTCTTAGTAAAAAGAATCAAGATGAATTTGTTGAAATTTTAAGAGTTTTAAAAAAGAATCATGTTGCAGTAACATACATTGATCATCATGATATTGATCCAAAAATTACAAAAGACTTGGAAAAAATTAAAGTTAAAATGATTCATGATATCAATGAATGCACCACAGTTCAGGTCTATAATGCATTCAAATCAAAACTCTCTGATCATGCTTCGTTTATTGCAGCATGTGCTGCCATTACTGATTATATGGAAGACAGACCAATTGGTTCTAAATTACTTCAAATCTACGATAGACAATTTGCTTTGATTAACGCAACTGTTCTTACTTACAATATTGTTGGACACCAAAAAGATCCTGATTATCTGTTATATTTGGTAGAAGAATTGGCTGATTCGAAATTCCCACACCAAATTCCAAATACCTTTGAATTTGCACAAATTCAAGTTGAGAAACTAGCACTAATAATTGACAAAGTCAAAAAAGGAATGAAGACTATGTCAAACATTGGATATATGGAAATTATGGATTCTGGCGCAAGTGGCGCAGTTAATTTTGTTTTAGGATTATCTGGAAAAGATGTGGGTGTTGCCTACAAAGAAAGAGTTGATCATGGTATCTATGCCGTATCTGTTAGAGGCTCAAGATCTTGCAAAATTCATTTGGGTAAAATTGTTAATATTCTTGCAACTGATCTTGGTGGGTCTGGTGGTGGACATGATAAAGCATGTGGAGCAGTTATTCCAAAACTAAAAATTCAAACATTTCTTAAAGAATTTAATAAAAAATTAAATTAAATAATCTCAAAATTGGATATTTTTTATTTCATTTCTACTATGGCGTCAATCTCTGTCATTGAATTTAACGGCAAACTTGATACTCCAACTGCAATTCTAGAGTGTTTTCCACATTCTCCAAATATTTCGTAAAATAAATCAGAAGCTGCATTGATTACTTTTGGTTGTTGTGTAAATTCTGGTATTGAATTTACAAATCCTGATATTCTCACGATTTTGGAAATCTTTTCTAAATCTCCTAATTCTTTTTTGAGTTGAGCAAGTATGTTGATTGCACAAATTCTTGCTGATTTTTGTGCCGTTTCAATATTTGTATCTGAAACCTTTCCTGTGAATGCTACTTTTCCATCTTCCATTGGAATCTGACCTGAGACATATAGTAAATTTCCTGATTTTACTACTGGGATGTAAGATCCGGCAGGACTAGGTGGAATGGGCAGGTTAATTCCTAATGATTTTATTTTTTCATCAATCATGATATTTGTGAAATACTTATCTGATTTTAGCTTTTACTTATTTTGATGAGGACTTTTTCGCCCTTGTTTGAATTATTTTGATACACTGTTCTTGTTTTGTAACCTTGTTTTTGTAGACATTCATCCAAAATTGATGCCCACGGTAATGAATGACCGCTATTTAATTTTGATTCTATTGTTATGTTTTTAGTATTGGCATCAAAATTCACATGACCTGAACACATTATTTGTAGTACTGCATCTAGAATCTCAATTATTTCATCCAGTGATTTACTTTTTAAATTAATTCCGTTCTTTTCAAGTAATTTGAGCATGTCTAACTCTGGTTTTTTTGAAACCATTGTTGAATTTAGAATATGTGTAAGCCCATTTTCATTAATAATTCGAATAATTTTGTAAATTTCTTGGGCTTCATTTTTTGTCATGTCTGCAAGTGATTCTGTTTTAATTGAATTTCTCCAAATATCTGCAAATACTCTGTTTTGATTTATTCCCAACACTTCTGTTGATGAGAATATTGCACCCTTACCATTCTCGTTATCTACAATCAATACTTCAGTTTCGTCAAAAACAAAACAATTTTGTATTGTATCTGATACTCTGATTTTTACCTCATTTGGAATTGCCCTGTATAATTCTGAACAAATTTGTGTGGATGGGAGTAACAATCTGACTTCTGAATTTCTACGAAGCACTGATAGTAGTTGTTCTTTGCATTCTCCTAGTAATTCTAACCCCCATTGATCTGCCATGATATTGATTGAAGATTTTGAACCTTCTATCATTATTCTTAGCTGTTCTAGGACATTATTTGCACTAACGTGAAAATATCTTTTTTCTTCTGAACCTCTGGATTTCCTGCTTTCCTCACTTGCTTTTTTTAGATTTGAAACTAGTGTGTTCATTGCATTTACTTTGTTAATTTGCTCATCGATAATTGAATCAAATGCATCTTCAGGTGCAATTGCTGTGCACATGATTGGTTTGCTCTTTGAAATTATTGCTAATTTCTTGTTTTCCAACTTTAATAATGTGGGATATATTTTGGTTCTTGGAATATCTGAATAATACGCAAGTTCTGCTGCTGATATTGTCCCCTTTGAGATAAGGGCAACATATGCCTGAGCCTCATACTTGCTCAAGCCAAATTCTTCAAGACTGACAGTTAATGCATGCCCATTTACCATGATTCTTCTTTACACCTGATTAGGTAACATTGAGAGCTAAATTCCTTTACACAAATACTCAAAAAAAATTCAAAATTGTAACCATTGCGAGGTGTTACTGCGGTTACTGATAAAATTGTGACACTGTACTGAAATATCAAATATCTGTTGACAAATTGATATGATGTGTAATTCAAATTTGGTTAGAGTAGAGTGTGTAAATGTATCTCAGACTGTCACTATTGTCCCAAGACTCGAATATTCAAGTGATTTACTAAATAGTATTGTGGATATTTTAAAAAGAAAAAAAATTGAACTAAAAAAACTAAACCGTAATTTCTTAGAATTAGACGATGATGATCACACTTATGTTAAAGCACTTGATTTTGAAAGAACCATAATCTTTTCATTAGAGATTCTCTCACAAATTCAAAAAAGGCTAAACTCTATCTCTGGAATAAACAGCATCCCTGAACTTTTGCCTTTAACAATCCCTATGATAAGGACTGTGAGTGCTCAACTTTTTACCCTGCTTCCTGTCTGCAGTCAAAATCTTTCAGAGTTATCTGTTCATTTGGGAAGTATTCTTTTTGATTCTGCAATTCTTACTGAGGCTAGATTTGATTTTAGTCAATCAAATATCGAGTCATCTTCAATGCTAAATGAAGTAAAATTGATGGTGGACTCTAAAATAAGTAAGCAGTATCCTAATCTTGATTTTTCTAAAGCATCCAATACTTGAATTTTCTTAGCTCCAAACGTGGTTTTGTAAAAGATATAGATCATATCCAATCACTATCGGCAAAAATTGAAAAAAAAATATCACTCTCTAATACCCCTGATGTTAAAATTGATAAATTAACCTTGGAGGAATTACAGGATATAAATAAAATTGTGGGATTGGCTAATTTCATGCTCTCAAAATATGAGGATAAAAAAGAGACACGTTTGATTTTACAGCAGTTTGTTTCAATTATCGCCGAATCTGCTCAATCAATAGAATGTGTTGATGATGAAATCTCTGAACTAATTTTATCTGCTGAGGATTCTATTAATAAAGTCAAGAACATGCACTCTAGAATTTCAGAAAAATCTGACCTTGAAAAATCATATCTGAATGAATTCACTGAGGATGCTCCTAAAACTAGTTCAATTAATTTAACCAATTTTACTACAGCGATTAACACCTCTGAATACCAAGAAAATTCTCAAGGGAATGATGTGCAAGTAATATGAGTTTAGCCCCACAAGAATTAGAAAATAATGCAAGCAAGTATGCTTCAGAGGCAATCAAGTTTGACTCTCAAGGGGCACGAGGTATGGCCATTACACATTATCAGCGAGCAATTGACTCTCTTGTAAAACTATTGCAACTTTATCCAACAAGCAAACTTAATCCTATTTACAAAGACAGATGTAATTCTTATCATAACCGAATAACCGCACTTCAAGAATCACGTGGAGTGGAGCCTGCAGTTGATCCAAATGCTTCTCCTAAAGAACAGAAAGCTTCTGTACAAAGACAAACTGACGAAAATGATTTTGAAGATCTTGTAATGAAAGAAAAACCCAATATTAGTTGGAGTGAAGTAATTGGATTAGATGATGCAAAAAATGCATTGCGTGAATCAATAGTTTATCCTACAAAAAGACCTGATTTGTTTCCTTTGGGCTGGCCAAAAGGAATGCTTCTCTATGGTCCACCAGGAACTGGAAAAACCATGTTGGCAGCTGCCACTGCAAATGAAATGGATGGCTATTTCATTAATGTAGATGCTGCATCTATGATGAGTAAGTGGTTAGGTGAGGCTGAAAAAAATGTTTCAAAATTATTTGCTATGGCGAGAAAGTATGCTGAAAAAGAAGGAAAACCTGTAATTCTTTTTGTCGATGAAGTTGATTCTCTTTTAGGATCTAGAAGTAGTGAAGTTGGAGGAGAGGTTAGAACAAAAAATCAATTCTTGACAGAAATGGACGGTGTTAATGGTAAAGGTAAAGATTTGATGCTTTATGTTATTGGCGCTACAAACAAACCATGGAGTCTTGATTGGCCTTTTCTTAGAAGATTCCAAAAAAGAATCTATGTTTCACTTCCAACTCAAGAAGCGAGAGAAAAGTTATTTGAACAATACACTGCACCATTGAAAAAAGACCTTAGAGTTAACATAACAGAACTCGCAAAATTATTTGATGGTTACAGTGCAAGTGATATCAAAGACGTTTGTCAAGCCGCACAAATCAAGGCAGTTCATGAAATATTTAATGCACCTGATTATCATGAACCAGTAGCTGGTGAAGCACCAATACAACCACGTGAACTCACAACAGCTGACTTTAAGACAATTATGGAAAGAAGAAAACCAAGTGTTTCACTTGAAATGATCCGTGCATATCACAAGTGGAGTGAAGAATTCAGAGCCCTCTGAGAACATTTTAATTTCTCTTTGCGATCAACCTTCAAAAAACTTAAATCCATAATCAAAAGTAGTCGTCGAGGGTTACAATTACTACAAAGAAATCAATCCATGCAAACAAGTTTGGAAAGCTGATTTTTGATGATGGTACTGTCCTTGACGGGATGGGGTTTGGTTATTCTACAACCGTTTTTGGTGAAATCGTCTTTAATACAGGAATGGTGGGGTATACCGAGACTCTAACTGATCCGTCGTATAGCGGACAAATTCTTACACTTACCTATCCTCTTGTGGGAAACTACGGTGTGCCGGATCCATCAATTAAAGATCAAGATGGAATTCCAAAATTCTTTGAATCTAATAAAATTCAGCTAAGGGGGTTAGTTGTTCATGAACTCTCTTTGACTGCTAGCCACTGGAATCTATTGATGACTCTTGATGAGTGGTTATATAATGAAAAAATTCCTGGGATTTCTGGAATCGATACAAGAGCGCTAACAAAAAAAATTCGTACTGGAGGAGTAATGATGGCTGCCCTAGTGGTGTCTGATACCGAAATCAATGTAGATGAAGTAAAAAAACAACTTGCATCTGCACCTAATTACAATTCTGAACAATTTATGGATACGGTATCTACAAAACAAGAAGTGGTGTATGGGTCTGAAGAAAAATCAGTCGTTGTAATTGACACCGGTACAAAAAATGCAATACTGAGAAATATTCGTGAACTTGGATACAAAGTAATAAAATTACCTTGGAATACATCTTTTGAAAAAATTATGTCGTATCATCCAAAAGGTGTTGTAATTAGTAATGGTCCTGGAGATCCTCAAAAATGTTCTAACACTATTGAAACTGCAAGACAACTAATTGAAAAAAATATTCCAACCCTTGGTATTTGTTTAGGTGCACAAATAATCGGTCTTGCAGGAAACACTCAAACTTACAAATTGAAATATGGTCATCGAGGACAAAACAAACCATGTGTTAATTTAGATAATGATCAAGTTTATGTTACTAGTCAGAATCACGGTTATGGAATAACTCCTGAATCTTTGAATGCATCTGAATTTGATTTATGGTTTACAAACGCAGACGATAAAACAGTCGAAGGAATAAAACACAAAAAACAAAATTGTATTGCCGTTCAGTTTCATCCAGAAGCTGCACCAGGTCCTTATGATTGTAAATTCGTCTTTGAAGAACTCAAGCACCTTATGGAGGAAGGTAAATCTGCCGAAGAATGAGTCGATAAAAAAAATTCTTGTACTTGGTAGTGGGGCAATAAAAATCGGAGAAGCCGGCGAGAGTCGCTAAAAACGACCGTCAATTTGACTACTCCGGAAGCCAATGCCTCAAAGCAATACACGAAGATGGACTGAAAAGTATCTTAATCAATCCAAACATTGCAACAATTCAGACAGATACTAGATTTGCAAATAAAGTGTATTTGTTACCTGTGAATGTCGAGTATGTAGAATCTATTATCGAAAAGGAAAGGCCTGATGGGATAATGCTGGCATATGGGGGTCAGACTGCTTTGAATTGTGGTGTTAATCTTGCACAAGCAGGCATACTTGAAAAGTATGGAGTGCATGTTTTGGGCACACAAATTCAGGGAATTCAAAGAACTGAGGACCGTCAACTCTTCAAAGACTCTATGAATCAGTGCAATGTTCCAATTCTAAAAAGTAGAACTGTTACAAATTTTACAGATGCCAAAGAAATTGCTCAAGAATTAGGATACCCTGTAATTATTCGAGTAGCGTATACACTTGGCGGTAAGGGAGGTGGAGTTGCTTACAATGAAATTGAATTACACGAAATTGTTGAACGAGGGCTAAGGGCAAGTCTTGTGGGTCAAGTTCTAATTGAGGAATACATTGGACATTGGAAGCAAATAGAATATGAAGTGATGCAAGATTATGATGGAAATAATGTAATTGTTTGTAATATGGAAAATGTTCTTTCAATGAAAGTTCACACTGGTGATAATATTGTTGTTGCACCTTCTCAAACAATTGACAATCATGAATATCACATGCTTCGCACTGCAGCTTTGCGTGCAACAAAACATGTTGGAATTGTAGGTGAATGTAACATACAATATGGATTGGATCCTGATTCTGATAGATACGTTGCAATAGAAATCAATCCTCGATTATCACGATCCTCTGCACTTGCAAGTAAAGCAACAGGTTATCCACTTGCATACATGTCTGCAAAAATTGGATTGGGATATACATTGCCCGAATTAGAAAATAGAATTACAAAATCTACCACTGCTTGTTTTGAACCTTCTTTGGATTACATTGTATGTAAACATCCTAGATGGGATTTTGCAAAATTTGATCTTGTAAAACGAAAACTTGGTCCTACCATGAAATCAGTTGGTGAAGTTATGGCAGTTGGAAGAAGCTTTGAGGAATCATTACAAAAATCAATACGAATGCTTGACATTGGAAATGACGGTCTTGTTCTAAATCGAGCAAATATGGAATCATATGACGAAGAGCAAATAGAAGATCACCTATCTCATCCTGATGATTTGATTTTGTATTATGTTGCAGCCGCTCTTAAGATGGGAATCTCAGTTGAGAGAATCTATCGACTTTCTGCAATTGATCCTTGGTTTATTGAAAAAATCAAAAATATCGTGGATATTGAATCTAAATTAAAAAAAGAGCCACTTGACACTCCCTTGCTTTGGGAATCAAAAAAGATGGGATTCTCTGACAAGCAAATTGCGCGTGCAAAAGACAAACCTGCTGAAGAAATACGTGAAATACGTAAAAAAGCGGGTGTTTTACCTTCTGTAAAGCAAATTGATACTTTGGCAGCTGAATGGCCTGCAGTTACCAACTACCTCTATCTGACATATGGCGGTAATCAAAATGATATTCAAATAACACCTGATGAAAAAGGCGTCATCGTACTTGGCGCAGGTCCTTATCGTATTGGCAGCAGTGTAGAGTTTGATTGGGGCACTGTAAATATGGTTTGGGGTTTGCAAGAAAATGGCGAAAAAAATGTTTCAGTTGTAAACTGTAATCCTGAAACTGTTTCAACTGATTATGATATTTGTAGTCGATTGTACTTTGAAGAATTAACTTTGGAAAGAATTTTGGATATTGCAGAATTTGAAAATCCAAAAGGTATAGTTACTTGTGTTGGAGGTCAAACTGCAAATAATTTAACATTAGGTCTTGCAAAAAATGGTATTAACATAATTGGTACTGCTGCAAATGATGTTGATAGAGCAGAAGATCGTTCCAAATTCAGTGCGGAATTAGATAAATTACATATTCAACAACCAAGATGGCAAGCATTCTCAAATACTGCTGAGGCAAAAAGTTTTGCACAAAACGTAGGTTTCCCAGTAATTGTTAGACCTTCATATGTGTTATCTGGCGCTGCAATGAAAGTTGTATGGTCCCAAGATGAATTAAAAAAATATGTTAAAGAAGCAACTGATGTATCACCTGATCATCCAGTAGTTATCTCAAAATTCATGTTAAATTCACTAGAAGTAGATGTTGATGGAGTCAGTAATGGAACTGATGTTATAATTGGCGCCATAGTTGAACACATTGAAAGTGCAGGTGTTCATTCAGGTGATGCCATGATGTGTATTCCGCCATGGAGACTAAACAATAAAACTATTGAAACTATCACTGAATACTCTACAAAGATTGCAAAAACGTTTAATGTTAAAGGACCATTTAATCTACAATTTCTAATTCATGATGATCATGTCTATGTAATTGAACTAAACATTAGAGCATCTCGTTCTATGCCATTTGTATCAAAACTTGTTAAGACAAATCTTATCTTGTTAGCAGCAAAGGCAATTTTGGGTAAACCCCTTCCCAAATTACCTGAAAATAAATGGCAAAAAATTCCAAATTTTGGAATCAAGGTACCTCAATTCTCCTTTATGCAACTAGAGGGGGCAGATATTAGACTAGGCGTGGAAATGCAATCTACTGGCGAAGTTGCATGCTTTGGAACAAGCTTTTACGATGCATTAGCTAAAGGGCTTACTTCTGCAGGATATACTCTCCCAAAGACAGGCACAGCACTTGTTACAGTTGGTGGTTCTCAAAATAAAGAAAAGTTATTGCAACCAATCGCACGATTGAAAAGTCTTGGATTTAAGATCGTTGCAACTGAGCATACTGCAGAATTTTTTGAAGAAAAGATTGGTGATGTTGAAGTAGTTCACAAAATTTCAGAACCTACAAGAAAACCTAACATTGCAGATTTGCTTTATGAACGAAAGATAGATTTTATCATAAATATTCCTAGCACATCAACACTTGAAAAATATGTTGGAATGCTTGAGGATGAATATCAAATTAGAAGAAAAGCACTTGAATTAGGAATTCCAGTTCTTACAACTATTGAGCTAGCTGATTCATTTGTAAAGACTCTAGAATGGCTCAAAGATAATGAAACAACAAAAGATCCTATAGAACCATATGATAAAATTGAATAACTATTATGATCACAAAATACCATTTGTAACAAAAACCTATTCTTGATTTGAATTCAACTATAACACTTGATCAATTATCGATTCATCTCCAATAATAGTTCCATCTAATGTGATTATTTTGGCAGATGACACCTGTTTTATTTTTTCTATTATGGGGGAAATTGATTTTTTATATTTTCTTTTATGAGTTGCATAAAAATATCTGTTAAATGATGGGATGATTGTTATTTCTATATCTCCTGATTTATTTGGAAAAATATTTTGTTTTTTTGTTTTCATTGAAATCCATACTCTTTGTCCATTTAGTACTGAATCTTCTTGAAAAAATACCGGATGTACATGACCCATGATGATTTTATCTACATGGGAAAAATTTTCTGAAGGCATTGTATGTCCATGCGTGAGCAAAATATTTTCTTCCACCATTCCCGTAGAACTGATCATTGAGATATTTTCCGGAACTAGTCTCTGTATGTTTGCATCATGATTTCCAGGAATTAATATCACATCGCATTTCTGTTTTATTCTCTTAAAAAATAACGGAACTTCGTCCCATTCGCTTTTTGAGATATTTTTTATGCTGGATTTTATATCTCCTAATAAAATCAGCGCGTCTGGCTTTTCTGAATCAATTACACTTGATAATTCATCTATTGTTTCATTGATTGACGTATTTTTTCCGATAAAGATCTCATTTGATGCAAGAGTGCTTTCAAATCCAATATGAATATCTGTAATTATTAGATTCTTTTTTTCCCCCTCTAAAACCATTATTGGTTTTGATGAAATTATTCTTGTTTTGAGCATCAAAGATATACAATAGACTTTGGATTAAATTCTTATGAACAAAGATTCTGAGAGAATTGAATCTCTAGTTTCTGAAAAACGAGTTAAATTACATCTTTTTGAACCCAGTCAAAGAAAAATTTGGACTGTCGTTGGAAAAGGTAAAGAACATTGGTTAGATCCTGATGCTGAATACTGTTCGTGTCCTGGATATTATTTTGGCAGATTAAATGGAAAAACAACTTGCTACCATTTAGAATCTACACATTTGGCTAAAAAAGAAAATAAAATAGAAACGATTAGATTTTCTGATGAAGAATATGGTGATTTTCTTTCAGGATTAATTTCTGATTTATGAAAATTCTATTATTAGAACTGTTAATAACTAGAAATAATACAAAATAATTATGGATGAAAATCAATACGATTCTCTAATTGAAAAAATTGCAACAATGATGGAAAAAGATGAATTATCTGCTGATGAGCAAAATGCTCAGAAACTACAAAAATATAATGACCACGTAAAATCTAATTCGAATCTAAATGATGAGGATGCAATGAAGCTAGTCTACGAATCATTGCTTTATTTAAAATTAAAAAATTTGGATTCTGGTGACCCTCTTCAAAAGGGTGATGAATTTGGCGCTGGATTTAGTTAATTCTATCCCAATGGTATAGTTTCAATGTCGTCTTTTGAAACGCCTTTCCAAAGTCCAACCATTCCCTCTGGTTTCACGTCTTCAACTTTGGTTATGTGTTGAATTTTTATGTGATCTGGGGTAGGTGGCATCCAAAGCATTGCCATGTAATCTCCTACATTTCCAACTTTACTTGGTAATGCCATGACTATTTTCTCCTTTGAGAATCCTTTTGAGACTAGGGCACTTACTGCTTTTTCTTGTAGATCCATTCTTCCATGCGTGAATAAATAGACATTTTTCTGAGTGTCAATTTTTATCATGATTTGTTTGGTTTCTTAAACTAAATCAATCTTTCCTGATCTAATACCTACCAAAAAGGGTTAAATTAGAATAAACAAAATTTTGATCTGTGAAAATATTCACTGTAGGAAGCAAATCCTTTGTTACCAGTTTCCAATTAGCAGGAGTACCTGGAATAATCTCAGATACCCCTAAAAAAGCATTAGATGAAATTAAGAAACTAACTGATAATCCTGACGTTGGATTAGTTTTGGTAAGTGATGATATGACTGAATCTATTAGTGATGAACTGACTGCACTTCGAGCAATAAAATCCACATTGGTTTTTGCATTACCTTCAGCGGGAAGTGAAAAAACTGAGGTTGATTATAGATTGATGCTCAAAAAGATCCTTGGTGTATAATTTAATCTACTTATATTCAGTCTTCTAAAGTTTTGATATGAAGACTGCGTCTGTCAGAGAACCCTCTGTTGTCTCAATTAATGAAATAGAAAATCCGACATTGAGTTCTGGAGATATTTTGGTACAAATGCACGCATGTGGTATATGTGGGTCTGATTTGGAAAAAGTCTTTGGAGAATATGGACAACCTTCAATGCGGTTAGGTCATGAACCTGCTGGAATAATTATTGATGTTAGCTCTGATGTAACTGAATTTAAAAAAGGTGATAGAGTATTTACTCACCATCATGTTCCGTGTTATTCTTGTCACTTGTGTAAACATGGTAATGAAACAATGTGCTCAAAATATTATGAAACAAATCTTTCACCCTGTGGTTTATCTGAAGAATATGTTGTACCAAAATGGAATGTAGAACATGGTGGCGTGCTCAAAATTCCAGATTCTATGAGTTTTGAAGAAGCTGCAATGATTGAACCTTTAGCATGTTGTGTTAGGGCATGGACAAAATACTCTTATCAGGAAGGAGACTCGGTTGCAATTTTTGGTGTTGGCCCCACTGGCATGATGCACGTGATGCTTGCAAAATCTAAAAAATTTTCAAAGATTTTCTGTTTTGATGTAAATGATTTTAGATTAGGATTTGCAAAAAAATTTAACATTACAGCCTCTATTAATTCTCTAGATGAAAATAGAAAACAAAGAATTTTGGATAATACTGAAGGAAAAGGAGTAGATGTGGCAATAGTTGCAACAAGTAGTCTCAAAGCATTGGAAGATGCAATTGATGTTGTACGAAAAGGTGGGGCTGTCATGATGTTTGGTGTTCCCTCAAAGGATGCAAAAATTGTTTTGAATATGAGTAAAATATATTCTAAAGAAATTATACTGGTGACAAGTTATGCTGCATCTGATAATGATACCAAAGAGGCTCTTAGATTAATAGAATCATCTCAAATAGATGTCAAACAATTAGTGACTCACACGTATCATATTCAAGACTCTCAAAAAGCATTTGATCATGCTAGAAGCGGTGATAATGCAATGAAAATAATTATTACAAAATAAGAAAGGCTTAAGAAAGGTATTTCTATTCTTTCAAAATCGAAGAGATATGGATTGGGGATTACAAAATAGACTTTCACAAATTATCAAACCACAAAATAATCGTGCATTGATGTTAGCAGTTGATCATGGATATTTTTTAGGTCCTACTGAAAAATTAGAAAATCCAAAAAAAGTAATTGCACCACTATTGAAATACTGTGATTCTTTGATGCTCACAAGAGGTGTACAAAGAACATCAGTTCCAACCTTTACCAATGTCCCTATGATTTTACGAGTATCTGGTGGTTCAAGTATTATTGGTGAGGATTTATCTCGAGAAGAAATTACCGTTAGTATTAAAGATGCAATTAGACTAAATGCCAGTGCACTTGCCATGTCTATTTTTGTTGGCTCAAAATATGAACATCAAACTATTGTAAATCTTGGAAAATTAGTTAATGAAGCAGAAGAATATGGAATCCCAGTACTTGCAGTAACTGCAGTTGGTAAAGAACTTGGAAAAGATGCTAGATACCTTTCATTAGCGTGTAGAATAGCTGCTGAACAAGGTGCTCATATTGTTAAAACCTATTATTGTGATAATTTTGAGAAAGTTGTTCAATCTTGTCCTGTCCCAATAATTGTTGCAGGAGGCAAAAAGATTCCAGAGCGAGATGCATTACAATTAACATATAATGCAATCAAAGGCGGTGCAGTAGGCGTTGATATGGGTAGAAATATCTGGCAATCTGAAAATCCAGTCGCAATGATTAGAGCTGTTAGATATATTGTTCATGGAAACGCAACTGTTGATCAAGCATTCAAATTATACCAAACATTGCGTAATGAAAAACCACAACAAAACAAACCACAAATCAAATCAAACCAACCTAATCAAAATAAACCACAACAAAACAAACCACAAATCAAATCAAACCAACCTAATCAAAATAAACCACAACAAAACAAACCACAAATCAAATCAAACCAACCTAATCAAAATAAACCACAACAAAACAAACCACAAATCAAATCAAACCAACCTAATCAAAATAAACCACAACAAAACAAACCACAAATCAAATCAAACCAACCCAAAATCAAAATAAACCACAACAAAACAAACCACAAATCAAATCAAACCAACCTAATCAAAATAAACCACAACAAAACAAACCACAAATCAAATCAAACCAACCTAATCAAAATAAACCACAACAAAACAAACCAGTAGAAAATAAATAGTGATACTAGTTTTTTATTTTAGATAGATGAATATGTGCAATTTTCCATGTTGGTTGTTTAACTAACACAAAAGTTGCCCTACCATCAATTGAAATATGTTCACCCGTGTATGCTTTGTTATCTATCAACATTCCTTTTTGATTTAATTCCAAAGCAACAACAGCCGTATCTCCAAATACGCTTATTTTCAAATTTTTAATTTGATAGTCATAATCTGAAATGCTTATGAATTTTAATTCCTCCAATTCAATCGTATTTTGAAAATCTTTTAGATCATATGGTGGCAAATCACTAAAACTTGAAAATCTGGAATCATTGAGGTGGATATCTCTGAGTGATGAAAAATCCTTTGTCTTTCCTGATTCAAGCAGTGTTTCAATTATTTTAATAATTTCTTCATTTTCAGACAAAATGGCTATTTCAAAATATGAAAAATTATCAGTTTAAGTCTTCTGGACTAAACACATCAAAAAACACTGGTAATTTTCTGAGAATCTTTATTAGCTATCAATCGTATGTTACTTTTGAATTTCAATGAGCGCAACGACAACTGGTACATTGGGTATTTTATTACTAGTTGATCTAGTACTGTAAAATGTGCTCTGAATTTTAACACATTAAAATTATGGAGATGGATTTGATTGAATAAAATGGAAACTATGACAGGTGCCAGAGCATTGATGGTTGCTATGGAAAAAGAAGGCGTCAAAGAAGTATTTGGTTTACCCGGAGGTGCAAACCTTCCAATGTATGATGAATTTGCTAGATGTAACATTCGACATATCTTGGTTAGACATGAGCAATCTGCTGCACATATGGCAGATGGATTTGGACGAGTCAGCAGAAAACCTGGTGTGTGTTTTGCTACGTCTGGACCTGGTGCTACTAACATTCTAACTGGTATTGCTACTGCACAAGCTGACTCTTCTCCTATGATTGCAGTTACTGGCCAAGTTCCAGTAGCGATGATTGGAAAAGACGCATTTCAGGAAAGTGATATTATTGGAATGGCAAACCCTGTTGTAAAATATGCATTTCAACCTAGAACTCCTGGTGAAATTCCTGGAGTAGTTAGAAAAGGATTTTACATTGCGGAAACTGGCAGACCTGGACCTGTTCTTATTGATATTCCAAAAGATGTCCAACAAAAAGAAGCAAATATGATTTTTCCAGATGAATTTAAAATTCGTGGATATAATCCATGGACTGATCCTGATATTGTACATGTTGAAAGAGCAATTGAGATGTTACTTAGTGCAGAAAGACCTATCATATTAGCTGGTGGTGGAACAATTATCTCATCTGCATTTGCAGAACTTCAATCAATAGCTGAATTATTAATGATTCCAGTCGTTACTACTTTCAAAGGAAAAGGTGCATTTCCAGAGAATCATCCATTATCATTGGGACCAATTGGAATGCATGGTCATGCAGAGGCAAACAAGATGATGACTGAAGCTGATTGTGTATTGGCAATAGGTACAAGATTTTCTGATAGATCTGTTGGAACTTTTGAAGCTTTTGAAAAGAGGTTAAAAATTATTCATATGGATGTAGATCCTGCTGAAATTGGTAAAAATCAGACTACCTCTGTTGCAGTGGTTGGTGACGTGCGTGCTTCACTTCGAATTATGGTAAAGATGCTTATGCAAAGAGCAACCAAAAGAACTGAAGAAAATACTTGGATTAAACATGTAAAAGAAACCAAAGCGTATTGGAAAGAAAATTTGAAACTACATCCAGGTGAAATGGGTGCCGCAAAAATCTTGAGAAAACTCAGAGAAGTGTTACCTCGTGAATCTATTGTGACTACTGAAGTAGGTCAACATCAAATGTGGGCATCTTTATTTTATGATGTGATACAACCTGGTACCTTCTTTAGTTCTACTGGGCTTGGAACTATGGGGTGGGGATTTCCTGCGGCAATAGGTGCTAAAGTAGCAAGACCGGATGTTCCTGTAGTGGATATTGCAGGAGATGGTAGTTTTAGTATGACTGAAAACTCTCTTGCAACTGCAGTGTTGGAAGATATTCCAGTGATTGTATTTCTATTAAATAATTTTACATTAGGAATGGTTGCACAATGGCAGAGAACTTTCTATAATAGACGAATGATAGGAGTTGATCAAGGAAAATGTCCAGATTATGTAAAACTAGCAGAATCATATGGGGCTCAAGGAATACGTGCACAGTCCATGGATGAACTTGACAAGGCAATTAAAACAGCATTGAAGAGCGATGTTGCAACAGTGATTGATATTCCAATTGATCCTGAAGAAGACGTATTGCCATTTGTAGCACCAGGAACTTCTCTTGCGGATATGATTTTACCTTCATAGTGATTAATCATGTGGGCTATTCTTACTCTTTTAGTTGAAAATAAACCGGGAATATTGTTTAAAGTTACTCATCTTTTTAGATCCAGGAATTTCAATATTGACAGTATCTCTGTTGGTGTAACTGACAATCCAGAATATTCAAGGATGACTATTACCACATATGGCGATGAAAAACAAGTTGAACAAATAGTAAAACAACTCGACAAGATGATTGATACCATAGAGGTAAAACACTTGGATGAACACAAAACCGTATATCGCGAACTAAGTATTTTTAAGATTAAACTAAGTAATGCTAATGATAGCATGGAGGTAAACAAATTGGCAAATGCATATGGGGGCAAAATACATGATGTCCGAAAAGAATCAATAATGGTAGAGTTGACTGCAACTCCTGATCAAATCAGAGCCTTTGAGGAATTGGCAAAACCATTTGGAATCATTGAAGTTGCAAGAACAGGGGTTGCGGCTTTACAGAGGAGTGGAGCATGAGAATTAGAATTTTTGATACAACACTAAGAGACGGTGAACAAACACCTGGTATTTCATTATCGCCAGATCAAAAACTTACCATTGCAAAAAAACTTGACATACTTGGCGTTGATGCAATTGAAGCTGGGTTTCCAGTAATTTCTGAAGGTGAATTCAAAGCTGTAAAGATGATTGCAAGCGAAGGTTTGTCTGCGGATATCTGTGGTTTGGCTAGAACTAATAAAAAAGACATTGATGCGGCAGTTGATGCAGGATTAAAATACATTCACACCTTTATCGCAACTTCTGATATTCACTTGGAATACAAACTCAAAATGACACGAGAACAAGCACTTGAAAAAGCAATAGAGGCAGTAGAGTATGGCAAGTCCAGGGGATTACAAGTAGAGTTTTCTGCAGAAGATGCAACAAGAACTGATAGAACTTTTCTTAAACATGTATTTGGCGAAGTTGCAAAAGCAGGTGCTGATAGAATCGATATTCCTGATACTGTTGGATATGCAACTCCTGAATATATGGCAGAAATCACTAGAGATGCAATTGAAGCTACAAAACTTCCAATCAGTGTTCATTGTCATAATGACTTTGGATTGGCAGTAGCAAACTCATTATCTGGAATAAGGGCAGGTGCTCAATGCGCCCATGTTACAATTAATGGAATTGGTGAAAGAGCAGGTAATGCAGCATTGGAAGAATTTGTTATGGCCTTAAAGTGCTTGCCTTATGATCAAAAATATGAAACTGGAATTAAATCTGAATTACTCTATGAAACATCTAGATTTATCTCAAAAACCGTAGGTGTTCATGTTCAACCAAACAAGGCAATTGTGGGTGATAATGCATTTGGTCATGAATCTGGAATTCATACACATGGTGTGTTGAGTAATCCTTTAACCTATGAGCCAATCAGCCCTGAATTAGTTGGAAGAAAGAGATGGCTTCAAGTTGGAAAACATGCCGGAATTCATGGTATGAATGCAATGCTTGCTGAATATGGTGTACATCCGACAGATGATCAGGCAAAACAAATTCTTGATAAAATAAAAATCATTGGTGATCAAGGAAAACAAATTACCGATGTTGAGTTGCTTTCCATTGCAAGTAATATTTTAGGGGAAAAAGGAATCAAACGAATTGTCCAATTAACTGGATTTTCAGTATCTACTGGAATTGGAACAATGCCATATGCATTTGTTAAATTAAACATTGATGGTAAGGATTTTATCGGAACTGATTATGGTGTTGGTCCAGTCGATGCTGCGTTAAATGCAATTCAAAAAATTACTGGACAAATATCTGAACTTAGAATCAAAGATTATGGATTGGCATCAATATCTGGTGGTTCTACTGCATTATGTGAGGTAACAGTTAGAGTTGAAGATGCACAAGGAAACAGCGTCTCTGCAAAATCAATAGGCGAGGATATTGTTACTACCAGCGTTCAAGCAGTAATTGATGCCATTAATAGAATCATGCTCAAAAAAATGCTAAATCAGAAGCAATTAAGCTAAATCCTAAAATTCCCTTATTATAAAATTCCATTATGTACAGAATTTCATTAATCACCGGAGATGGAATTGGACCTGAACTCTCAAATTCTGCAGTATCTGTTTTAAATACAATTCATGACAAACTTGACTTGAAATTTGATATTACAAAATTACGTGCAGGAGACACAGCATTAAAAGAAACTGGAAAGGCACTTCCTGATGAAACTATATCTACAATTAAAAAATCAGATGCTTGTTTAAAGGCACCAGTTGGTGAGAGCGCCGCTGATGTGATTGTTGTATTAAGACGCATGCTTGATCTTTATGCCAATATTCGACCTGCAAAATCATATCCTCACATGCCTGCATTAAGGGATGATATTGATATGGTAATTGTTCGAGAGAACACTGAGGATCTTTACACTGGTAAAGAATTTAGCTTGGGAGATTCAGCTGTCGCATTAAAAATAATATCTGAATATGCCTCAAAGAGAATTGCAAAATATGCATTTGAAACCGCAAAACAACGTAACTCTATGAAAAAAGTTACATGTGTTCATAAATCAAACGTAATGCGACTCACTGATGGTTTATTTGTAAAGTCTTGCAGTGAAGTGGCAAAAGACTATCCTGATATTTTATTTGAACAAATGTATGTTGATGCATGTGCTATGAATCTCATTCGTCAACCGAACCAATTTGATGTCATAGTGACTACCAATTTGTACGGTGATATCTTATCTGATGAATCCTCTCAAGTTGTAGGTGGATTGGGTATGGCACCAGCTGCTAATATTGGTGATAACTTTGCATTGTTTGAACCAGTTCATGGTGCAGCATTTGATATTGCAGGACAAAACATTGCAAATCCTTCATCATTTCTCTTATCCATTAAAATGATGCTTGACTGGCTTGGAGCAAAACATAATGATTCAAAATGTATTGCTGTTGGTAACAAACTAGAATCTACCATTTTTGATTTGGTAAAAAGGGGTATCAAAACTAAAGATATTGGTGGAGATAAATCTACATCTGAATTTACCAAAGAAATTACTGACAGGCTCTAAAAATTAAGAAATACTTTCAATGTATTCTTCATGAATTTTTTTCTGTGTTTTTACCATCCACAAAAATGTTTTATAATTTAGATCCACAAAAAATAATCTTATTTTTAATTATCTTCTCAAATGTGTAAATAATTTGATCATATGGTTGGCATTTTTTTAAAGATATTTTTGTTTGATTTAGGCGTAAATTTTTCACCTGTTTTTATCTCTAAACAACTAAAATCATCTGAATTACAATATCTTTGAATTTACCAATTTTAGAAAAAATACCAATTTTTATAAATTGAATATTCTAACGTATACTCATGGTTGTTTGTAGTATTTGTAAAATAAATCCTGGCACCTCGAAAATTACGGATGGTAATCCAAAATACAAGGGAAAGCCCATTTGTACGGAATGCAGCGAGTATAGAAAACTCTTAAAGAATACGAAATAGTTTATTTTGATTCTTTATTTTTATTTACCCATTCTTCATACATTTTGATTAGATCATCCACATCATTTCCATTTTCAGAATAAGTGACTATTACGCCAAAAGTTCCTTTTGTATCATGACCTCTTGCAAAATAACCCCAAAAAGAATCTGGCAACTTTTGAAAGTTATTGGAATCATGTGAAACTCCAATTAGATTATTTCCTATCACTTCTACTACTTTTTTTGCATCTGTTTGTTCTATCATGTAATGTTGTTATTTCTTTTGCAATAAAAATCTGAATTGATTTATGGGCTTAATCTGTCCGGATCTCTTGGATAAAGTACAACTTCTCTTACATTGTCTATTCCAATAAGAGTAGTCATTAGTCTGTCCAATCCCATTCCCCAACCCGAATGAGGCGGCATTCCCCAATCAAATGTCTGAAGATGGTCTGCAAATTGAGTTGGATCCAAACCCTGTTCTTTGAGTCTGGCTTTTAGCATCTCTTGGTTGTGCAGTCTAGTTCCACCAGATGATAATTCCAGATATCCAAATTGAAGATCAAATGAGCGTGATAATTTAGGATCTTCATCTTTTTCTCTTATGTAAAATGGTTTTAATTTCATTGGCCAGTCAGTGAGGAAATAAAATCCTGGATGATTTTTTCCAATTATTCTTAAATGTGAATCAAGCAAGTCATCTCCGAATTCAACTTTTTCACCCACTTTTTTTAACTCATCAATTACTTGGGTGTATGTTATCCTTTCAAAAGGAGATGTTGGAATTTCAATTATATGTCCTATGTTTTCTTGTTCTTTTTTACATTTTTCTGATGTAACTTTGTATACTTCCATTACTAGTGATTCTAAAATATTCATTACATCATTATAGTCCATAAATGCAGCTTCAATGTCTACACTTGTAAATTCACTAAGATGACGACCTGTATGTGAATTTTCTGCTCTGTAGAAATTAGAAATTTCATAAACTCTCTCAAGTCCTATTGTCATTTGTTCTTTGTATAACTGTGGACTTTGAGCAAGATATGCCGTTTTACCAAAATAATCTAGTGAAAATAAATTCGCTCCTCCTTCACTTGCACTGCCAATTATTTTTGGTGTTGTAATTTCAATAAACTTTTTCTCTGCCAATGTTTTACGTAATATTTCTAACACATAATGTCGTAATTTGAAAATAGACGCAGTTTTTTGGTTTCGCATATCTAGTGCACGATGATTTAATCGTGTGTCAATATTGCTCTCTACTCTTCCAATTGGATCGACAGGTAATGGATGTACTGCCTTTGCCAATACTTCTATCTCATCTGCTTTTATCTCAAAATTAAAATCTCTTGCCTTTGTTTCTTGTACAATTCCTCTCACGCAAATTACGCTTTGACGGTTCAACTCTTCTAGATTGTCGTTTAATTCACCCTTTACTATGATCTGAGAAATTCCTGAAACATCGCGCAATGTGATAAATGTCATTTTTCCTAATTTTCGTAGATCTTCAATCCATCCTCCTAATACGACCTCTTTTCCGATATTCTCTGCGTTTAATTCTGCAATATCGTGAGTTTTAACAAATCCCAATTCATTTTCACCCTTCATTTTTCCTCAAATTCTATCTTAATGTCAAGGTTTCGGGCATTTTTGACAATTTTGATGACTTTGTATCAATTGGAAATCCAAATGTTCATTTTCTATGTATTGTGAACTTCATTTTTTGTACCATACATGGTGCCAAAACAAACCTGATTGACCGACTTTTTGTTGGCAAAATCACCCTTGCATTTTCAACGTCTCACTTTTACATCAAAATTGCATGGCAATTTCATTTGAATCGATTTTTTACATTTTGTAAAGTTGTTTATATCCATTAATGAAAACAAAAATTCTAGTTTGGAATTACGACATACATGGTCTTAATTGTAAATGGACTTTCTGCACAATATCGCACATCAAAGGGTTCTGTATATGCAGTAGATGATGTGGACTTTGATTTGGCTGACGGTGAATCAATAGGAATTGCAGGGGAGAGCGCATGTGGTAAGAGTACTTTGGGTCTTTCAATTATTAGGATGCTTTTGGGAGGTGACACCACTGGAGAAATTCTTTTTGACAGTAATCCCATACTGGAGATTTCAGAATCTGAATTTGCTGAGAAATTTAGATGGAAAAAAATCTCAATGATATTTCAGGGGGCAATGAATTCTCTTGACCCTGTATTTACTGTAAAAGAACAATTTATTGAAATTCTAAAACAACATAACTTTAATGGTAATTTAGACGAGGTAATTGTAAATGCAATTCATTCTGTGAGTTTGGATGATATTGTGTTAAAGAAATATCCTCACGAGCTCAGTGGTGGAATGAAACAAAGAGTGATAATTGCTATGGCGTTATTACTTAGACCAAAATTTGTTATTGCTGATGAACCGACAACTGCACTTGATGTTTTAATTCAGGCTCAAATCATCCACCTCTTAAAAAAACTCAAAAAAGATGGCATGTCATTTATGCTAATCACACATGATCTAGCCGTCCTATCTGAAATCGCTGATAAAATTGGAATAATGTATGGTGGACATATGGTTGAATTTGGTTCTTCGTATGAAATTTACAAAAATCCAAAACATCCTTACACACAAGGACTTTTAGAATCAATCCCAAAATTAAAAGGAAATATTCCTAAATACATCAAAGGAATACCTCCCAGTCTTTTAGAATCTCCCACTCAATGCCGTTTCATTGAAAGATGTCCACTTGCAATAGAAAAATGTAAAACGGTTCCACCAAAATTTAAAACAAAAACTGGTTATGTTAGATGTTGGTTATATGATGATCTCTAGTTCACTTTTTATTTGATTTGAGATACTCATTTTCAATTTTTTTAAGATAAATTTCTTGGATTTTTAATATTTCTCTTTCTATAGTATTTTTACAAATTATTTTTGCATATTTTATCAAATCCTGCTGCACTCCTTTTACTTCAAAATCTTCAATCATTTGTAATGATTCTTGTTGAAATTTGATGACTTTTTTAATCTCTGCACTCAGTTCTTCAATTTTCATTTCCTGATATTCTTTTGAATTAGACTCTCTTGTGTTTATTTTATCAATTAACTTTTGAATTTCCTCTATTTCTTCCATGATTTGGAATGATTATTTTAAAAAAGTTAAGGTTTGCTATGATTATTTTTATGTTGTAAATTATGTTTTAATCTATCCTCTTGGAATCTAAAGTGATTTTACCGTAATGACATTCAATTAATTTATGCCTGAGCATATTTTTTTACAATTGGCAAGCAAGAGTCAATTATTCTTAGCATTTCTGAGCGAATTACTTTTTTATCAATTGATATCCAAACACGAACTTTTTTAATTGCAAACGATATTGTTTGGACCTTCTTTCTTTCCTCCCAAACAAATTCTATTTCTCCAAGATTCTTATCAAAGAATTCCTCGAGATCTGTTTTTATGGCAATATGTGAAAATTGATACTGTGTATTTTTTGCATCCAAAAGCGGTTTTAAATCTGGTCTTCTTTTGTATGCTAATAGTTCTCCACCCTTCCCAACTATCCCTACAAATCTAATATATGGGCTAATTCCTGATATTCCATCACAAATTTTTGGGTACTCTTTTTTGATCAACTGTTTTGGTTGTAAAAAGATGATATTTTAATGATTGTAAGGTACTTTCGTCAAACATTCAACTGTTCGCTTTTATTAAATAATGCCTGATGGCTCGTTGATTTGTGGATTTTACTGCATTGTTTCCATTTTCTCCAGAAGTGGGATATCTTGGTTTGGGGCTAGTTAATTTTTTTGGTTCTTTAATTCCGTTTATTCCGTTACCTGGTTTTCTTTTACTTGCTTCAATGTCTGTAGGTGATCAATTCAATATTCATCTTTTGGTATTAATTTCTGCATTAACTGCAACTGTTGCAAAACAAATTATTTTCTATGTAAGTTATGAAGGACGACATATTCTAAATGAAAAAACTAGAAAGAGAATGCGCCCATTTGAGCGATTGGTAAAACGATATGGTGCAGCTGCTGCGTTTGTTGCTGCCGCAACCCCGATACCTGATGATTTAGTCTACGTTCCATTGGGATTGGCAAAATATAATCCAAAAAGATTTTTCATTGCTACACTTACTGGTAAGATTGTTCTTAGTTATGCCATTGTTCTTATTTCTCATAATTTAGGTACTTCTTTGATAGATCCATATCTTGAACATGTGACTGATGTAACTACGGTGTATATTGGAATTATAATATTTGGTGCAATGATGACTGGTGTAGTTGTTTTGCTTTTAAGATTAGATTGGCAAAAAATTTTGGGACGATTTGCACCATGGACATTGGATGAAAACAATGACAAATAAATTCTAGTTTTATCTTATTGATATTTTGAAATTCCACAATCTGTCTGTCGCATTTTTTATTCCAATTCTGGGACTGGCAATTATTTTCCCAGACCTTACTCCATCAACAATGAATAATTTTGCATCTGCAGTCAAGTCCACCCCATAGTGCTCTTTGGTAATTCCTAATGCCTGAGTTAACTTTGCAGGACCGTCTGTGAGTTTCTTTCTATCTTTTATGCCTCTGTTTTTTTCCATCACTTCTATTCCTTTTTCAGGTGTAATTGCACGAATTAACACTGCACCTGCCTCAAATTTTGGACTTTTTGCAACTATGTTAAAACAATAATGCATTCCATAGGTAAAATAGACATATGCCTTTCCAACTTCGTCAAACATCACTTTGTTTCGCTCAGTAATTTTTCTAAATGCATGACTTGCTGGGTCATCTGCATGTCTGTATGCTTCTGTTTCTATGATTGTTCCTGAAATCTCTTGTTTCCCTATCTTTCGTACTATTTTTTTTCCTAGTAAACTTTTTGCAACTGTAACAGTATCACGTGAATAAAATGCTCTAGGTAGTATAGTCAATATCTGCTAAAATTTGTTTGCCATTTTTTAACTCTCTGATCAAATCAAATAATTTGATAATGTCTTCTTTTAGAATGGTGATTAATTTTTGGTTGTAAATTGTGGCTGCTGGGTGAACTGTCAAAAAATAAAACTGATTGTCTTTTTTTACAATTTTGCCTCTATATTTTGTAATCTCTGATCCGCCTAAAATTGAATTAAATGCAGTATTTCCCAAAATACATATTATTTTTGGTTTTATTATGGCAATTTCTTTTTGAAGATAATCATGACATGTATCTCTTTCAGAAATTGTTGGAACTCTGTTGTTTGGAGGTCTGCACTTTACAACATTTGTAATGTATATTGACTCTCTTGATATCCCTGCCTCCTCTAATGCAATGGTAAGCCTTTGTCCTGCAATTCCTACAAATGGCTCACCTTTTTTATCCTCATTTCTACCAGGTGCTTCTCCCACAAAAATCACATCTGATTGAAAATTTCCTTTACCTGGTACTGAGTTTGTTCTTGTTTTGGAGAGTTCGCACTTTGTACATTTTATTACCTTTTGTCTTGTTATTTCTAATTCTGAATTCATGTCATCCTCTTTCATCATGCATTTCCTCAAGGCACTCTATAATCATTGGTTACGGTTCCACTGCAATTTGTATTTGATCAGACTGAAATTATCATGATATTGAGAATCATATCTTTGGTATGGCTATATTTTGACTGCAAATTCTTGTAATGTGAAATCCGTAAAAAACCAATATTAATTGAGATTCGTAAATTATTTGCTTTAATGATTTGATATTGCAGGCATGGTGAAGTAGTATTCATCCTCAAAATTATCGTCACTATTCCCTTTTTTACGCAAGAATTCAAAATATAGGGCACAATTTGCGTAAAATTCAGCGTTTTTATCATTTTCATGACTCATTAATGACTATTGCAAAAAACCAATTTTTTCAAGAGAGTGAGTGATTTTAGTTAAGAGAGTTTGTTTTCTTTAAGCAAGTCCTATTGGGGATTTTCCTGACCCTTCTTTTTTTGGTAGTATGACTGTAAATACCGTTTCTTGATTTGGTGTGCTCTTTGCCGTGATTGCACCTCCATGATTTTCTATTATGCCTTTGCATATTGACAATCCTAAACCACTTCCACCTTTTTCCCTTGTCAGTGATGCATCAACCTGATAAAATTTCTTGAATAGATCACTTTGTTTATTTAATGGAATGCCCACTCCGTTATCTTTTACTATGATTTGAATCTCTTGGGGCATATTTTTCATTGATATCTCGATTTTTCCTTTTTCTGATTCTACGGCAGTCAAACTATTCTTAATTAAATTTGTCATGACTTGCTTTATTCTTACTGGATCATGTTCTATTGAAAAGTCTTCCATGTTTGAAATAATTTGTATTTTGTTCTTTTGTGCTTGTGGCAAAAATACTTCTATTGCATGTGTGACTGTGTCATTTATGTTGATATTCTCCTTTCTCATTTTGAGCTGACCTAATTCTAGTTTTTGAGCATCAAGTAAATCTGATATTAATGATAGTAGTGTTTCTGAACTGCTTTTGATAATTTCTATTCTTTCTTTTTGTTTGTCTGTTAATTTTCCTAAATGCTCACTAAGTAAAATATCTGCATATCCTTGAATGGGAACTAGTGGAGTTTTTAATTCGTGAGTGATCATTGCTAAAAATTCATCTTTTGCAATTTCTGTTTTTTTAGTTTCTTCTTCTTTTTCTTTAATCGTATCTGACATTGTGTTAAATGTCTCTACTAATTCTCCTATCTCATCTCCCTTGGTGTATTTTATTTTTTCACTATATGCCCCTTCTTTGATTCCTGAAAGTGCATTTGTGATTAATCTTAGAGGTAAAAGAGATTCTCTAATAACATAAAGTACTAGAAAGAATATTGCTATATCTATAATTAATAAAATCTCAACGATTAATTGTTCTTGATTACCCTTATGGGTGATTTGTGCGTTCCAAGAATTTAATAAATTATCGATCTCTGAAAATAAAACTACTTTTTCATCTTTCATTTCTTTTTTTGCTGAATCAAAATTTGGAGATAGTAATGCCCTTTCTTCAAGAACGCTGATTTTAGGTTGTAATGCTTCCCATAGTGGATCTAGTTTTCGTAATTCATTTGAATTTTCTCTTGGAATTTGGATTAATACCTCATGTTTTTGTCCTATGCTTTGTACATCTAGTTCTTTTGTTGAAATGCCTAATAATTTTCGTAGACCTATTTCAAATCCTAGTCTTTCTTTCTTTAATTTTTCTTGTGTATTTTCTTCTTCTCCAATTGAAATTAACAAAGTTTGCTGTCCTATCTCTTTTGCAGATTTTTCTAATTCATTGGCAATTTCTTTGTGTCTGTTGTAATCTCTTCCTAAATCTGATAATTCTTTAGATAATGAATCTGTTGATAAAACTAGTTCACTATTTTTTTGTAGTACATAATTCATTGCGTTTGTGGCTTCTTTATCAAACACTGATGTTTTTTCTACGTTCAATGCTTTTTCTTTATATGTATTCCATGATGTTACTACTTTATTATACTCTGATGTTATTGTGGGAGGAGTTTTTTGTATTGTTTGTCCGTTAACCGACCCACCGTTTTTTAACATGACGAGTACTGAATCTACATTTTCTATTTCTACATTTAATTCATCTTTATCACCAACATTTCCGTTTGCCACGGATACAGCTAATCCTAAAATAGACTCTGTCTGTACTTTAAGATCTCCTGCTTTGATGATGGAATATGATTCAGAGTTATCTATCTGTTCTCTCTGATAAAGTAATGTCAAATTGATGACTGCTGCAATAATTAGAATTGTTACTAACAGGTAAGTCTTGTTGATAATCTTCATAATCTCTGAAATCTAACAGAGGGTATAAAAATAATGGGTTGATTTTATCAAACTATCTGGCATGTCTGATGAATTTCTCAAAATCGCCACTGCTGAAATCAATGATGAAATTTCAGAAATTCAAAATATTTTGAATTTTTGTCATAGTAGTCTGGATGTATCTGCAAATGCCGCAAAACTTCAAAAATCCACTCATAAAATCAAAGGATTGGCACCAATGATGGGAAAAGAAGAGGTGGGGCGTTTGTCTTCTTTGCTTGATTCTGTATTAAAAAAGATCATGGATGGTGCTATTACTGATGAAATATTTGAATCGCTAATAGATGCAGTTGACGAAATGAAAAATTCAATGACTAATTCAAATTACAATCTGGATAAAATAAAACAAAGAATTTCCAAAATCCTCTCTACTCATTGATCAACATTTTTAATTACGTGAAATCTATGATGATTTGATGGCAAATATTATGATTGCAGATGATTCTGATGCCATTAGACTAGTTCTGAAAGATATTTTGTCAATTGGTGATCATACTATAGTAGGAGATGCAAAAGACGGTGCAGAAGCTGTAGAATTATTTTCCAAAGTAAATCCTGACTTGCTACTTTTAGATTTAGCAATGCCTAAAAAAGATGGCCTTACTGTTGTCAGAGAAATTATTACACAAAATCCCACTGCTAAGATTATACTGATTACTGCTAGTGATGATCAAAAAATCATCCAACAATGTTTGGATTCAGGCGCCATTTCTTTTATTTCAAAACCATTTGATTTTAACAATGTCTTGAAAGTCATTTCAGATATTTTGGCAAAGTAATTTAGGGTCTAGATTCATTTAAAAATTGATAGAAAATTTGTCAAAGATCGTTGTTGATACAAGTATCATAATTAATGGACAATTGATTGCCCAAATTGAATCTGGTCATATCATAGATTCTGAAATTATAATTCCTCAGGCAGTTTTTGACGAATTACAATCACAAGCATCTCAGAAAAAAGAACAGGGGTTCATCGGATTGGAAGGAATAAAAAAACTTAAAGACATATCTGCTAATTTTGGTTTGGTTATATCGATTAAGGGCTCTCATCCCACCTCTGAGGATATTCGTATGGCAGGTACTGGAAGAATTGATGCAATAATTAAGGATGTGGCAAAACAAAATCAGGCAACTCTTTACACCTCAGATAATGTTCAGCATTTAGTGGCACAGGCAGAAGGATTGGAATCTGTGTTTGTAAAACCACTGCCTAAAAATATTGTTTTAGAATTTTTAAAATTTTTTGATTCTGAAACAATGAGTGTACATTAAAAGAAAACATGCATCCCATGGCAAAAAAAGGAAAGCCAGGATCTTTTAATCTGACAAAACTATCAGATGAAATTCTAACCAAAGAATATCTGCAATTCATGTCATCTCAAATCTTAGAAACTACAACAATTTTTGATTCAAGTACTGTGGAAATCTCAAAGAATGGTGCATCTGTAATTCAATACAATGATTATCGAATCGCCATTACATATCCTCCATTTTCTGAAGCGTTTGAAATCACTATAGTTCACCCTATTGTGAAATTAACCCTTGATGATTATGAAATATCTGAAGAGTTGATGAAGAGATTTTCTGATAGAGCCGAGGGAATTATAATCTCTGGTCCTCCTGGCTCTGGAAAAAGTACTCTGGCATCCAGTCTGGCTAATTTTTACCACCATACAGGAAAGATTGTAAAAACATTTGAATCTCCACGTGATTTACAAGTGGATCCTGGAATCACACAATATACAAAACTAGATGGCAGTTTTGATAATAGTGCTGATATTTTATTATTGGTTCGTCCTGATTATACGATTTTTGATGAAGTGCGAAGACGAGAAGACTTTCGCACATTTGCTGATCTAAGACTAACTGGTGTGGGAATGGTAGGTGTAGTACATGCAAACTCGCCATTGGATGCGATTCAGCGCTTTATTGGAAAAATCGAACTTGGAATAATTCCAAATGTTATAGACACTGTAGTTTTTGTCAAAGATGGACATATTGGCAAAATCTATGACTTGGAGCTTGTAGTAAAAGTTCCAACCGGCATGACTGAATCTGACTTGGCAAGACCTGTAATTGAGATTAGGAATTTTGCCGATGATACACTAGAGCATGAGATCTATACATTTGGTGAAGAAAATGTCATAGTTCCAGTCTCAAAAAAAGTGAAAAAAGTTGGAATTGAAAAACTTGCAGAAGACAAAATACGAGACATTTTTAAGAAATTCGATCCTCGAGTGGAAGTTGAGATATTATCTGATAATCGGGTGAAGGTTATGGTTGACAAGCAATGCATGGCATCCATTATTGGAAAGGGTGGCTCTAACATAAATGAGATTGAAAAATTACTCAAAATTCACATCGATGTTGTTGAAAAAAATTCTGATTCTGCCAATATGTCTGATGATGTAGAATTTACTTTTTCAGAATCAAAAACTGCATTATTACTAACTGTTGATAGAGAATATTCTTCAATGCATGCTGATATTTATGCTAATAACAAATATGTCACATCTGTCAGAATTGGTAAAAAAGGGGAGATAGTAATTCCTAAACGTTCTGATGCTTCCAGAAATCTCATGAAACTTGCGTCATCTCAAAATGACATTCAAATATTTCTCAAGGATTTTTAAAATTTTCTAAAATTTTTGGATTTGATTTTAAAAATGTGATAAATTTTCTTAATTGTTTTATTGTTTTGGGATCCAAATGATGTTCACTTTCTTCTGCATCTTTATTTGCAGTTTCATGACTTAATCCTAAAATTTCAAAAAATTCCAACAAAATTCCATGATTTTGTCTTATCTCATAAGCTATCTGCATGCCCTTATTTGTTAGATTAATCCCATGATATTTCTCATATTCTAATAGCTTGTTTTCCTCCAATCTCTGTAGCATCTTTGTAACGCTTGGTGCACTTACATTCATGTATCTTGAAATATCTAGTGTTGTGGCATACCCTTTTAATTCTACCAACTCTGAAATTACCTCAAGATAGTCCTCCATTCTTGCACTGTAGCTTGCTTTTTCTGACTGGTGAGCTGCCTTGATTGACTCTAGTCTCTTGGAATTTTTTGCCTTCAATATGGTCTTTGTATCTATTCTGAACCTAGTATAATTGCATGTCCTTTGTTATTCTTTATTGACTTGCAAGTAATCGATATTGATCATTGAATCTTAACTATATTTTTCTAAATTACTAGTTATGGCTGATCATCTAAAGGCACGGTTAGAAAAAGTACGCAAGGCTTCTGATTCTGCAAAGCGAAGAGCAACACTATACACAGACATGGCAAAATTTGACGATAAATCCACTGCTCAGTCATTGAGATGTACGCGAAAAGCACCATCACCAGGAAAAAAGATGCAAAAAATTGGCATGGCTCTAGTTTTAGCTCCTGAACCGGTGACTACTCCGATAGGCATAGTGCTAATTGCAACTGGAACAATTTTTACAAAAAAATACAACGGTGCAACCATCCACGATATAGGTCATGAGACGACACATACAATTTCAGATATGAATGATTTTAAAAGAACAATAATGTAGTTACTGTATTTTCTCAAAAACTGAAATCTATTTTCCGAAAAACTCATCCCATTGACTTCCTAATTTTTCTATTATTCTAAATGCCAATCTATCCATGTTGACATTTGGTTCTGCTACTATCATTATTACTTTTTCATAAATTGGAAAACTCATTATTACAACATGTTCTCTACGTGATGCAGAATATTTCACACGTCCTAATTCAGTGTCATATTTTTTTCTTTTTTCAACCCTGGCTGCCAATTCCTTACACACTGCATCGTGTTGTTCTTTTGTCAATTTAGGGTCTATATCTTTGTTATATCCTCCAGCCAATAGTTTTCCAAACTCATCTAATAAACCTGCAAATCTTACTTCGTCATCTTCTAGTAATTCTTGGCATCTCTTTTCGTATTCTTTGATATTTACCTCTGGCATTCTATTTTGATTGGTATTATCTCTATATTTCTACCATAACCCATCTGTAAATCATTTATCTGATACCGAGGGTTTAAAAGAATGAATTTGCTATATAGTGCAAATTATGAACATACCATCTACTATCAATAATTTATTGGATTTATGGAGGAAAATAACTCATGTAAAATCTAAAATACAAATCACTGATTTGGATGAAGACTCTGAAGTTGTAACAATAGATAACGTAGGCATTACCGATTTGGGTATGGGTGCAGTAATTCTCAAAACAAATGATGGTAAAGAATTTCCCATCTCTGCATTTTCAGTTGATGTTGCAAAAAATATCTCTGATTTTCAAGAGGGCAAACGCAGTGATATTCCGTCAATGTATGATATGCTTGAGCGTATCTGTGAGGAATCTGGGGTGTTTCTAGTTAAAGTCAGGATATATGAAAGCGGTGAGGCGTTAAGGGCAAATCTGTATTTTACTGGGAAAAAAGAAATGATTCTGAGAAACCATAGGGCGTCAGATGCAATAGCACTTGCCACATTTTACAGCATCCCAATACTGATCAAAAAGAGCATCCTTCAACAGATTCCAAAAATCAACTAAGTAACAGTGCCCCTTTTTTCTAATTAGGCATCGTATTGCCTTTTAGATAATTCTAGTGTGTTTTTTATTCTGTTTTTGATATACCTTTGTTCTTCTTCTGACAGCAATTTAATGTCCTCGCCTTTTGCAAGAATCATCCCTGATAATCTATCTTCATATTGATTTTTTATCTGTATTTCCATACCTTCAATGATTCTGCCATTTTCAAATAATTGTCCTTTATACTCTATAACATAATTCTCAAGTGAATTTTCAACTTTGTCACAAATTTCTTTTAGCATTTCATTAGTTATCATACTGATAAAATAAGAATTCATTTCTGAAAAGTCTTTTGTTTTTTACATTCATTTAAAATTCTGATATTATCGGTTCACTTTGAGACCGTCTTAAACTCTCTAGTGCAGTTGATTAATCTTCTATTTTGAAATCAAGCCTATATACAACTAGACTGAAAATATTTTGTTGAGTTTAACAACATCTCAGAAAAAAATTGCCATCGGCTCATTTCTTGGATGGTCTTTGGATGGATATGATATCGTGTTGATGCTTCTAGTCATTCCTTCGATTAGTCAATTATTTTTTCCATCAAAGGATCCAGTGTTTAGCATACTTGCAACATTTGCATCATATACTGTTACCCTAATAATGAGGCCTCTTGGTTCTGTGATTTTCGGAATTTATGGCGACAAGTTTGGTAGAAAAAAATCTATGATTATTACAATACTGGGATTCTCTGTTGCAACATTTGCAGTTGGACTGTTACCAACATATGCTGTTGTTGGAGTGTTTGCACCACTTCTTTTGATAATGGTTCGTTTGATTCAAGGAATCTTTGCTGGCGGTGAGTGGGGTAGCGGCGCTGTATTGACAATTGAAAGCATTCCAAAACAGAAAAGGGGTTTGTTGTCTGGATTTTTACAAAGTGGATTCTCTTTTGGCTTTCTTTTGGCTGCAATATCGTTTCAAATCATAACCCTTGCATTTCCAGGAGACATGTTTGGGGAGATTGGTTGGAGAATACTCTTTTTTACAGGAATTATTCCCGGTTTTGTTGCACTGTTTGTAAGGATTAGCATGGATGAATCACCATTATGGGTAAAAAAGAACAAAGAATCTGGGCTTGAAAGAACCCCCTTGAGAAGCATTGTTTTTGGAATACATAAAAAAGAGTTTTTGCTGTGTGCTGCAATAATGACTGGTCTTGTCTACATGTATCATGGCTCTATTAGCATTTTACCGACATACTTGGAACAGTTTGGTAATTTTGACAAACGGCAAATAGCCCTAATTATGATTTATGCAACTGCCTCATCTTGGGTTGGAATGATTCTTACTGGTTGGTTATCCCAAAAAATTGGACGAAAAAAATCAATGCTTGTTTTTGTATCTGCATCAATACTAGTCTCAATTCCACTTGCAAGTGCGATATTGGAGAATGTCTATGGATTGGTGGTATATGTTGTAATGTTTGCATTTGTCATATCTACTGCATCGGGACCAATCCCCGCATATTTTTCAGAAAGATTTCCAACACAGATACGAAACAGTGCTGCAGGATTTTCATATAATGCTGGTTTACTTTTTGGTTCTTGGTCTCCATTAATTGCATTATCTTTAATGTCATATGTTCCAAAACAAATGATACCTGTTGCACTAGGGATTAATATTATAATTGGTGCAATAATTGTAATAGTTCCAACATTGCTCAGCAGAGAAACCAAAGATGTTGATCTCTAATTTGAAATTATTTTTGAATCTTATTGTCAAGTTAGTACCATAAAACCATATCCTTAAAGTTGTATTTTTTGAACACACATTTTGTTAAGTAAAAATTTTTTCATATCTATTAATGAAATACATCGGACAAACCAAACTTTCACATGGAATAGTTTACCATTATTCTATCCGCAATGGAAATATAGAATCGTGCTTTTACCCAAATTCTGTTAAATAATTTGGAAGCTGACTATTTGCGGATCAACCTTTGCATAGCCCTGCAAGTAAGCAAAGGCCAGCAAACTGATGCCAACAATTGACAATAGAATACTGTGTCAGCTTTCCAACACTATTACACGTTTCTAGAATAAAAATAGATCCTTTATTGTTTTTAGTAAAAATATTATTTGGTTTATTTTAAAACAGGGATTTTATTTTTTGTATTCTGGATACATGTTTGTAGTAAAACATCCTATTATTTCTCTAAATTTTTTTTATGGTGTCATCTGTTTTAGAAAATAAAAAAGGCGTAACCCTCAATTGCAGAACACTGAGAGATTTCCTCTCGTGGTCAGGACGTCAAACGCCTGATTGCCTTTTTTGTTCTGCAGGGTCACGCAGTCTAATCAGCCGAAATGGTTATCGACATCATTCAGTATAGGAAGTTCAAGTATTTAAGATTTAGTATGTATATTTATTACAATAATTTTTATTTATTATAATTTTTAACATATAATTTGTTAAAAGTTGTAAATATTAACTACATGTATAATATTTACATTTATTTGAAAATATTATTATTTTCTTGACAAATGTAACGATATGATCTAGAATTCCTTTAATATCATCCAGTAGTATAACTCATGACGAGGAACTGTTAGAATTATCGGCAGTAAGGAAATGAGGCGAAAAAGGGTGGAAGCACTCAACATTCGTTTTGATTTTCCATTTATCTCGTTGTACTGTTTTTTGTATTTTTGAAATACTTGTATTGGTATTGCATTTAGAAAATTTGTGAGCGAAGTTGGATCATGTCCTAAATGTTTTGGGATGATATTTAGAGAGCAAGGTGAGGCGATATCTTGGTTTTGTCCTAGTTGTAATTTAAAATTCAAAACAGAATAAACCACCTAAATAATTTCAATTTCATACACGCTGATATTTCTCAAATACCTTTAGATTTTGTAAACTATAGTTAAAATAGTAATTTGAGAAATAATCTCATGAAAATATCTGAAATAAAAATAGATGATAGTCAAACTGGTTATTATTGGCTCCAAATTTATGTCAAGAACCAAAAAGAAGCATTTTCATTAAGACAGCAAATCTTTGATGATCAAGAAATTAGAGAAAGATTACAAAAAGCAATTAAAGATAATCAACAAATAGTGACTAATTCATTAGTTCCAATGGAAATCATAATACACAATATTGTTATAGAAAAACTACAATCTATTCTTACTGGAACCTAATCTAAACTCTTTTTATTCTTGAGTGTCTAGAGTAATTAGTTGTACATGTTAACATTATGTGTAATTTAATACACTCCAGTTCTTAAGTTCAAATAAAATTAAAATCAATTATGAGTGTTGTAAGTGTGGTCAGATCTGTCAATAAAATAACATCTACCATTACCGTAACACCGTCAGAATTTATGATATTGCAAGACAAGACAATTGAAGAAAAACGGCTAAATCTTGCACTATGCCTACGTAGATTCTAAACACTTTTTCTTTACGATATATTGATTTACCAAATGGCATATTTGTTAAAGAATTATTAGTTATTTTTGTATTTATTGTCTTTTCCATTAAAGATCAAATCTGAATCACCTTCATCTCCTTTCATTTTATCATGATCTTCTTTGAGTTTAATCATCTGCTTTTTGTATTCTTCTTCATGATCTATCATTGTAGTACAATTTGTCCCTAATTCATCGTCTGAATTATCGTCAGAATCATTTTTTGAAGTTTTGAATCTATCAAAAAAACCCATGTCTGATAGTGGGTCTACTATGTTTTAACAATTTTGAATATTATATTAACAAAAGTCAGCATGTCTCATTTTTTGTGCTCATGAAGCATGATTCAGTATTAAATTCAATAGGTATGATAAGAAATGATTGAATTAGTAATAACAAAGTTTTAATCAATACTGAAATTGTATTGCGATATGGTTGATCTTAATACTTATTCAAAAATAAATGAAGAGATTAAATTCACAGAAGAAGAGACAGTGGAACTTTTGAAGTTAAGTGAAAAGGAAATACTAGTTCTGATTCTTTCTGAATTAAAAAAGATAACCGAGAATACACAGGAAGTTAACAAAAAATAATGACAGATGATGTCAAATAAAATAATCTGACAATTAAATTCTAATTTCTAAATCCTTAAATCAATATGTCATTTAGAAATTGGTAATGAGTAAAACATCAAACAAAGCGAAAAAACAAACAAAAGCACGAGATAATGATAAATCAAAAAAGTAGCTTGTTTTCCTAAATCTTACTGAAATTCAGATGGTTATTGAATCATCTGCTTGTCTGCAACCTTTTCCAATAGCATCTTAGCCTTACCGTGAGCGCTTATGGTATTGCCTTTTTTTCAATTATTATACAAGAAAATCTCTCAAAATTCTCTGACTCGTTTTTCTCACCCATATGATATATTTTTTAAAAGGAAAAAAACCATTATTGGCATGACTACTCGAACTCAGATTCTAATCCCTGTGGTGATTGCTGCGGTAATTATTGGAATTGCAGGTGTATTATCAATTCCAAGTGATAGCAAACTAGAATCAGTAGAATTTCCAAGAGGCACTATCAAAATAGATAACATTCCATTAGAGGTCCAAGTTGCAGATACTGAACCAACTCGTGTACGCGGTTTGATGTTTCAAGATCAGCTCCCCTATAATCAAGGAATGATCTTTGTTTTTGACAAAGCGGGTATTTACTCGCTTTGGATGCTAAACATGCAATTTCCACTAGATATGATTTGGTTTGATCAAGACGGCAATATTATTCACATAGAAAAAGACATTCCTCCATGTAGGACTGCCCTTGAAACTATGGCTTGTCAAAGTATTACTCCTGATGGTGAGGCACTATACATTTTAGAAGTGACTTCTGGATTTGTAGATAAATTCAACATTACTAAGGATTCAAAGCTGACTATAATTTCAATTTAGAATTGCAAAACCTTATGTTGTAATAATAATTCAATCAATAAAATGAAGCCAAAAATTATCATACCTGTTATTTTTGGAATTGCTATTGTGCTAATTCTGGTGACTATTCTAGTTCCTGTTAATCAAAAACCAATTACCGTAATTGAAAAACCAATTAATGTAAAACCAATTCCAATTAGAGAAAATCCAATCTCAACAAATGAAACTGTAATTCCACTCAGCAATAATACAATTACACCAAATCAAACCCCCCTGCCCGTTAATGACAATATGACACTAATCACGCCAATTGATTTTTCATATGATTTAAACTCTATTCTAAAATCATCACTTGCCTCCAAAAAAATCTCCATGTCTACACCGCTAAAAATATCTGGTAATGCTATTGCAAAATATTGTACATTTTACAGCGATGCTGAAAAACAAAAATCCATTGAATACTGTACCTCAACTGAGCTAAAAGATTCAGATGGAAAGTTTCTTGGAAATATTCACATGGTTGGCAATACTGATTCCCCTAATACAGTACTGGGTATCATTCAGACAGACCCCCACATGTCTAATCTTGATTCTCTCAAGACAACATATGAAATAATGGTAAAATCACTTGTATGTGATTGCTGGCAAGACCAAAAGCCAGGTACTCTCAAATCTGTTTCTTCTTGGATTGACATTGCAAAATCTCATCATTTGGAGGCAAAGAGCATCACCAGTAGCTCCAAGATTACTGGCCTTGCTCAAAAACAACTAGTTTTAGAAGTCACTACAAACACCGAAGGATATCTTTGGAAATTCATCATATCAAACTAAATTCAAGATATACAAATAACGTGTATTACTGGTGTATATCATGATTGATCAATTATGGCTAGTCCCATTGGGATTTGCAGCTGGAATACTTGGTTCTATGATTGGTCTTGGTGGAGGAATTATTGTTGTACCTGTTTTGACATTTTTTGGTTTTCCTCCGACACTAGCTGTGAGCAATAGTCTTTTTGCAGCTTTTAGCAATGCGGTTGGTTCTACTGTTTCATATTCACGTCAAAAAAGAATTGATTATTCCCTTGGATTAAAACTTGGATTATTGTGCATCCCTGGAACTATTTTGGGAGCGTATCTCTCAAGTGATGTTACACCTGGAATATTCAAGATATTATTTGGACTAGTACTAGTTTCATCTGCAGTCTATATCTTTATGAGAAAAAAAATAGAGACACAAGAAAAAACCCTCACAAAACAAATGATTGTTTTTGTAATATCTGCAAGTTTTTTTGCTGGAATAATCTCATCGTTTTTTGGAATAGGTGGGGGGATTGTCTTTGTGCCCTTAATGGTAGTAGGAATTGGAATGACTATGAAAAAGGCAGCCCCGACATCGCAGTTCATTTTACTCTTTGCCTCACTATCTGGAATTATAATCCATAGTATATTGGGTCATCCTGATTTTCTCCAGGCGGGTTTGTTATCCGTAGGGGCTTTTGTTGGTGGAATAATTGGTGCTCGTATCTCTTTTAATATTAAAGAACGTTCTCTGCAAATTCTAGTTTCGGCAATAATTATACTATCTGCAATAAAATTATTTTTTGATTCTGCATCTGATCTATTAATTGGCGGCTAAATCTAAAATTATTGTTCCTGAGATAAGAATATCAAACTTGAAAATTATGATCTCTCTATTATGCTTGGGGTTGACATGATGTGATGTGGTAAAGAAAATCATTAAAGAAACAGAAAAGGAATGGAAAAAAGTAGAACAAGAAGAGATGAAAGAAGAGGATCATCAGCTTGAACTCAAAGAAAACTATGAACAAGATGAAACATTTGATGAATCAAATGAATAGTTTTGAATCTTTACAGTTGTCTCTAAATTAATAATATTTTTAATATTGTGCCATATTTTATGAATTTTTTATATCTGTGTTGAGATATATTGTAAGAGTTTACTAATTGGTGATTTTTTTTTGCCTTTATTTTTTAATACTGTGTTTTGTATTTGTGCACTCATTGAGTCAGGTACATCTCGCGGTGTTAGCTGGAAGCCAAATAGCTCACATAAACTAGTTAACGCATTTCATTTGCCTCCACTTTTGAGGAGGCATCATAAAATCAAAAGAGGATGGAACCTATTTCATAAAATTAGCTTCTCTGTGTCCGTCACATTCTTGGAGTAATTCTCCATAATCATTGATGGTACAGTTACAATCAAGACTCATGGCTGTAATGATCTGATTATTGCATTAAACCATTACTATGAAATTATTCGATTTTTGGCCCTAGATCTAAATGTTGGCTTATGAGTACAATCATGAAATGAAAAAATGTATTAATTTGAAATGTTACTGCAAGGAACACCCGTACCAAAGAGTTAGAAATAATTTTTGTATATTTTATTTCTAATTTAATTAACTCGATTCATTTGATTTCAATTCAAAATTTGATAAAATATTATTTATGAAAACAGTCTAAAATCTGATTTAGTTTTACTTCTTGTATGTTGAAATTGATATTTTGGATTATGATTAATATAGTTGATATTTGTGCCGTTTGCTGTGGATAAGTTACATAAAATTTTGGTTCCTATTGACGGGTCAAAAAAATCATTTGAAGCATTAGATCGGGCATTGACTTTGGCAGGTTTTACACATGGTGAAGTTACATGTCTTAACGTAATACCTCATGTTATCAAGGAGGGAGGACCTAGAACAAAAGCAATAGATGAACAGATTGCTTATGAATCTGACATTGTTTTAAAAAAAGCATCAAAACATGCTGGAAACAAAAATGTTCAATTCAAGACAAAAATAATTAGAGGCTCCCCAAGTCATGAAATAATAAAACTATCACAAAGTGGAAAATTTGATGATATAGTTATGAGTACTACTGGTTCTGGGTCTGCTACCGGAGAAATGTTGGGAAGCGTATCGAATTACGTCTTGCACAAATCAAAGATACCTGTATATCTGATCAAATAATTTTTTCCAACATTTTGTATTCCATTGACGATATTTGATAAAACAAATAATTTGAAATCTATTTTTGTAGAAATTTCTGTTGTTTTTTGTTCTAAAAGTACGTTTTCTTTTAATCATAGACAAAAAACTTTGAATATTGATTATTTTAGAATGTGATTTTTAAATTTTCTAAATACGTGTTATGCTATTTTCAAGTAAATTCCATAACTTCGCCCTTGGCTAGTTTTGCTCTGAATTTTTTTCTGTCTTTTTCTTTATCATTCATAGTATATTTTTGTGTAGATGGAATTTATTGTCTATTGTATAAAATATGAACAAATGTATCATAATAATTGAAAATATTGAACAAATTTTAAGAATATTAATTTCACATTTATTTTTCATCATGTTGTATGATATTCTGATGAGAGAGGATTTTGCAGAGTATACCAAATGCAATGGATGTGATGCCTCGTTATTACTCTGTGATTGTAATTGTCCTAAATGTGGAAAAAGAAATAATTGTGAATGCAACTTAAAATTAATTAGATGTTATGATTTAAGATATTGATTTTTTAATTCGATACCAGTTTCTCTTTGATAGTACAACTATCTCCCCTTCTTGTTTTGTTCCTTCATAATTTATTGCAATTTTTCCAAATTCATCATCGATGTCTTCTTTTGCAGAAACGGTGCATTTTATTTTTAATACCTCATCTGTGTATAATGGCTTTAGAAATCTGGTACTTTTATTTTCCCACTCTGAATCTCCATCCGTTCCGAGAAATATTATGTGATTTCCGTAAATTTGACTCAGTCTGGTAAACTCCCCCTCAATTCTTGATAGGATGGCTCTGCCTGAAACTAGTTCTTGTTTTGTTTTTTGAGTATCTTCTAAAAATGCATTTTTTATTCTAGAAAATTTTAGATATTCTGCCAATTCTTTTTCTGAAATACTGCATGTGGAAAAAAATTCATCTCCTACTTTGATCTCTGAGAATTTTTTCATCCTTATCTTGATTCATCAACACAAAATGTAACTTCGGATGAATCTGCAGCATTATCTGATACTAGAAAGTTTAATGCCTGAGCAATTCTTTCATTGTTTGGCTCTACTCCAGTAATTGATCCTGGAAATACTGTGAATATTCTAATCTTTGAGCCAAGAACATCGCTTAGTTCTTGATTCACTGTAGTTGTAAATGGTCTTAGTGCTCCGCGAAATACTTCTACTTGGGCTCTTTGCAATCCTGTGACTTTGGCACCTGTTGGTAAATCTGGACCAATTATCATCATGGCACCCTTTGCATCTTTGTATAGTCTGGGGTCTTTGTCTCCACCTGGAACAAACTGCTCCAATGTTCTTTGCCCTACAATGGCAGGGGTTGTAATGAATTTTTCAATTAACTCTTGCCATTTTGCCCTTGATAATTCTGTTAGTTTTGCAATGTTTGGCAGTCTTCCTGTGATGTGGATTACTGCTAGGATGCTGCCTATGTTGGTCTTTGCAGTGTTTAGCCATTTCTGAACCTCATCTGGATTCTTGAGATTTACTATGTGAGAATGGAATTTTGAGCTAATGTATTCTTGTAATTCTTTTGGAGTTGATTCAGAAATAAAGCATGCAACTTTGCCGCCATTTTTTATAACATGCTGTGCTAGATATTCCACCCTTTGCGCATCTGATTTTTCAGTCGCATCAACTGTGAATACTATTGATCTTCCAGTGAAGTTTGGCTGGTGTACGCCAGGTGTAGTGGTGCCAATATATGGTTTAACTGGATAAAATACTCTGTCTCCTGGAATTATTTTACCGTTTAGAATTTTTGCAATCTCATCATCACATAGATTCAAAACAGATTCTGCAACTTGTCCTTGTGATAAGAATTGCTGGTCTGCAATCATGTGTGATGTATTGTTTTGAACTTTTTCTGCAATGCTTTGAATTTTATTTAATAAATTGACAAGTGTTGCAGTTAGTTTTGTAATGTCTTTCCCATTATCTTTTGCTAGTTTTTGTGCAGCTTTTGAAATTCCATCTTTGACTATACTTTGCTCTTCGCCCAATAATGGTAGTATCTCTTTGTTTGCAGCATCAACTTGAATTGGTGTCAAATCTTCAAAACCACTTACTCGTAAAAATTCTGCTGCCGCTTTTGGATAAACTGTTTTGTAAATTCTATCTGAATGAACTGGACCTGGATTTGTTCCAATTGATATAATTTTTTTATCTGTCAATTCCCAAGACATTGCCTCTACTAGTCTGTTTTTTGCACCCTGTGATGCAGTGTATGGACTTCTGAATCTGTATGGTCTTTGCTCTAGCGGCCTTTCTTCTGTGAAAAATGTTGAAATTGTAACAATCTTTCCATTTTCTTTCATTACTTTTAATGCTTGAACTGAACCCCAAAATGTTCCAGTCAAGTGAATATCTACAGTACTTTTGAATTCATCTAATGGCGCATTTGCAAAACATGTGACAGGTCCTGAAACACCTGCATTATTAATTACATAATCGACCGTGACGTTTTCTTTATTTAGTGTATCAAACATGTCATTAATTCCAATCTCATCGCTAACATCAACACCAGAGAAAATTCTTACCGTGGCACCACTGTTTACTTTGGAAATTATTTCTTTTAGCATTATTGATGTTTCTTCCAATGGTTCTCGTCTTCTACCTAGAATGATCACACTGGCACCATTTTCAATAAATTTTTTAGCGATGGCTTGTCCTATTCCAGTTCCACTGCCTGTTACTAGGGCAACTTTATTCTGAAATTTTAGCATAGACCTACAATACTTTTGTATTATTTAATTGGATTGATCTCTGAGACAAATATTTTCTTGATATCTTTATTTGTGGGTGTGGTTTTTTGTAATTATGCATGATTCAGAATTAGACACATTTGTCTTACAATCATGGCCTGAGAAATTCTCTGATATGCTAAAAAAGATCGGAGTTGATTCTAAATCCAAACAAATTGGAACTGATGATGTTGAAAAAGGTGATTATTACAGTAGATATTTTTCTCAAACACCTAGAATGGTAACAAACAAAGGTTGTCTTGATCTTACGAATTCAAATATTGACGTGATTCAAATTATTCAAAAGGGATAATGATGCAAGACACAAATCCAATGCCATGGGGAGCACTTGATAGATACCAAGCACATTTTATTGTTAGAAAGGAAACTGAACAGGGAATAGTAAACTACGTCGCTAGAACCAAACTTACAACAAAGGGGCATTTTTCATCAAAAAAAATTCTTAAAGTGGAATGGGATGGTAGTGGCAGTCTTGCAAGAAAGTTAAATGAAGATAGCCCACTAAATGAAATGATTGCTAAACAATCAATACATGACGCTACCATATACGTAGAGCCAACTGATGGTGCCATTCGAATTCGAAATAAATGGAAGAATCACGTTGAATTTGGAATTACAAAAGAACTCTTTGAGATTTATGATAGAATAGCCGGACACATAAAAAAAATCTAAGCTTTCCACCAATCAAGTGCAAGAAAATCAACTTTATCTTTTCCTCTTGGTATTGCCAAGATGAATTGCTTTCTTACTGTAGTTGCCAGTCTTCCTGCTAGAACAATTCCAGTCGATGTGATGTAATCGCTTCTATTATACACCTGAATTAAAAATGGTGCATGATCAATACCTGGTCCTTTTTCATACACTGCAAAATCACATCCAAATTTTATTCCCGGGTTAATCACATATCCTTTATCTCGAAAGTTTTTGTACACTAGATATTTTTTATCAAAATCATGATATTCTTTTTTACATAATTCTGTCATCTCTTCAACTGCTATCTTTTGATTTAATTTGTAGATGGTAATTTTTTTATTCTCAAGTAAGTACAGTCCTTCGATAAGGTCTAAGATTAATGGGACGTTGATTTCTTCAGGCTTTGGTTTTGGAATTCCAATTGGTTTACCGTAATATCCATGACTAAATAATTTGCGTGAGTCTTCAATATTCCATACAATGATTCTATTTTCAATTAGTTCTGCTCTCATCTAGTTTTTTTAAAATAACTTGCGTATATGAATTCTCTACTTAGTGCATAACTTTTTTGTATGACTAGAGTCATTCTCACAAGCCACAATTATTCTCTGTTTAATTTTTTCTACTTGCTTTTCTGATATCTTTTTCAAGTGATGTCATTTTTTTGAGACAATCTATGTTGGTTGTGGCTGATTTTATTTATAAAATAAGATAAAAATTTTAAAGTAAAAAGATGGGGTGGTGGTTTTATAGACTCAATGCTAATAGTATGAAAGAATCTGAGACACGTTGACATTTGTCTGACATTTCTTCAATTCCCTCAATTACATCTTTTATCAGCAATAATTCTTTCATGTTTGTAACTCCTGATAAAAGTTTGATTGTTGCTTGTCTGTATTTGACGTCTATTTCACGTTCTATTTTTTGTGTTTCTTGTGCTAGTTCAATTGCATTAGCAGTATTGGTGTTTAGACTACGTATGATTTCATTTAGTTTGTAAACTTCGTCTACTACCAACTCTATCAACGTTGTAATATCTCCGTCCAGATTTGCGCTTTTCAATGTAGTTATCTTGATGTTGGAAAGTTTGAATGCTATTCCGGTGATGTAACCTGCAATCTCATCCATTGTGTATGCTGTGTTTAGAAGATTTTCTCTGTTCATGATTAAACCTCCCACGTCAGCTACTTCTCTAGTAATTTTTCTTCTAAGATTTTCTACTTCTTCTTCGATAGTTGATATTTGCTCCAGTGCATTTTTGATACCTGTCTTGTCTTTTTTCATCATCAGGTCTGGTAGTGTTGCAAGTTCTCTGGCTGCGTTTAAGATTCTGTTGATTTCGTCTTGTAAAACTGCTATAGCCTTTCTTTTTGCTTGAACTTCAAGCTCTCCGCTATACATATCTAAATTTCAAAACATACTCAGGTAATTTAAATCCTCTATGATTTGTTGTAATTTTTGCGCGTAAATTACATTAAATTTTTGTCATGAGCTACTTTTTTCTGTCCTTTGAATAGTGTCATTACCTCTTCATTAGTTGATGCATCTTCTGCATCTTTTTCCAGTCTTATTTTTCCAGTAAACTTTGGAAATCTCAGTGCCAGTCCAGTATCTTTTCTAATTTCATTTCTTGCTGCCTTGTGTATGGGACTCAGAGTTATCTCAGATGCCACTACTTCAATTACTAGCTCTGGCTCAAACCATACATCTGCTTCCATCTCGCTGTCTATTCTTGGATTTTTCTTTATTGTTACTTTATCTGATAGAATCTGATATAGTTGATCCAGGTCCTCATCTGTAAACCCCGTTCCCACCTTGCATATGCTTGTAAATGTATCCGTGTCATAATCGTATGAAGCTAAAAGCAAGGTTCCATATTTTCCAGTTCGTCTACCCTTTCCAAAAAATGCGCCAATTACTACCAAGTCAAGACTGTCGCCCAATTCATTTTGGTATTCTCGTTTTAGTTTTAACCAATAACTTCCCCGTGCGCCTGCTTGATATGGCTTGTCTAGCATCTTTAACATCACTCCTTCACATCCAGAGTTGATGCTGTTTTCCAAAAACTCTTCAATGTCTCCTTGATTGTTTATGATACTCATTGGTATGTGCTTTGCAAAGTCGTCTTGTTTTACAATTTTTTCTAAAAGATTTCTTCTTTCGCTGTATTCTAACTCTAAACAACTTTTTCCATCATGATACAACACATCAAAAAAGTTTACCGTTATTGGATACTGTGACACTGCTTTTTCCACCTGATATTTTCTTCTTCGATGCATTAATTCTTGGAATGGTAAAAACTCACCAGTGTTTTCATTTATTGCAACTGCCTCTGCTTCTAAAATTACTTTGTGTGCTTGAATTGCTTTTGGAATTTTTTCTACAATGTCTGGATAATAACTTGTAATATTTTCCAAGCTTCTTGAAAATAATACTACCTTCTCTCCCTCAATGTGTAGTTGAACCCGTTCTCCATCTAGTTTGTATTCTGCAGCAAACTTGATTCCTAGTTTTTCAATTGCCTCTTCTTCACTTTTTACTCTGTCTGCTAGCATTGGTCGTATGGGATTAAATAAATTAATTTCAAATCCTTCAATCCCTGCAAGTCCTTTGCTTGCAATAGTTTCTGCAACCTTTCCTAGATCACTTGATACATTATATGCATATTCTAAAATTTTTCTGTTTTCTTTATTGCCTGTAAATGCAATGGCAAGTGCATCCATAACTGTATTTTCAGCAACTCCTAATCGAAGTGTGCCAAGTAAAATCTTTAGAATAAATTTAGCTTCAACCGGACTTGCGTCATTGAGCAATCCTGAAATGTATTTCATCTTTCTATCTTGAGTCTTTGAGCCTTCTAGTTTTGCAATCGTAAACAAGTTTTCATAGACTCGCTCAACTGTGATATCTTGAACCATGAATGTAGTTTGCTCTTTTTGCTCTAAAATTTTGGATGCTGCGTGTCCCAAATCCCCACTTTTTCTATATTCTGATTCGATATTTTTCTCGGCATTATCTGATCCTGCTGATTTTGCTATTGCTCTTATTGCTAGTCTTTCTGCAACTCCTAATTCGATTCCTTCAAAATCTGGTCTTAATTTTCCTTGTAAGAGATAAACAATTCTTGAAATCACATCTTGTGGTGTCTTTTCAAATAATTCCACTAGGTGTTGTGTTAGCTCTAGTCTCTTTGTAGTTGATTCCATTTTACTGAATGCGTCAGCTAGAATAGAAAACTCCACTCTAGTTCTATTATACCATCCTGAATAAAAGTCTGAATCTTGTTTATCTTAATTTTTAGATATATCTAAAAATTGTTGGCTTGTCTGATTTTGAAAGTTTTGATACCATGGCAAAATTGTATAGTGGATATGATTTTTTGTACTGTTTCATAAAGCTCCAAGCCACATCGTGAGTCTTAAATTCAGTACGTATGTCCACTATCTCACTTTTTCTTCCATACACATCAAAGACTACTATTGAATAGCTCTTTGGACGATTGTGTGGCCTTGCCTTTAAGAGCCATGATAGTGCAAATAAAAACACAGCCCCTAAAATTATTACTTCACTTGCATATCTAAAAAATGTCACAAATATTCCCGGTATAGTTTGTCCAAATAATACTGCCATAAAATTTGAAAATGAAATTACTGCTACAACTGTGAAAATGTATGTCTTCCAATCGAAAATCTTCAAGATTAATCGCATGGGTGATTTTGGTACGATGTAATTTCTTTTAACTATTTCTCATATGTGATCTTTTTTCTAATCTGGATCTTCGTAATTTTCTTTCTTTTGGGACTTTGCTGCATAATCCTCTACTGGCTTCATCTTGGTTTCTAGTACTTCCATTCTTACTCTGTATCCTTCAGCATATTCTAATTCTGATGGAACAAGTGTAGCTGGATGAATGAATCCTTGACTTCTCATTGCAAGTGCTTTTTTTGTTGCGATCTCTCGTATGTAATCCCAATCAGGTGTTGAAAATCCGTCAAATGGACCTGTGAATTTTCCATGGTGCATGCTAAAGACTAGTGCTTCTACAATTGGAATGCAAAAGTTGATCGATGCTGCAGAGTTTAGTTTTACTGGCATTAATGGCATATTGTGACTTCCTCTTGTATTTCCTGCAACATAGTGTGGGTTGTTAAACACACTACCTACTTCTTCTGTTGCTGGAAAATTCTTTTGTGTTCTGATTAAACATATTGGATCATCTTTTCCGACATATCTTCCTGCAATGTTGTGCAGTCTATCTGTCGATGCTGCAAGAATTGGTTCTCCTTGTTTTGTTGTAACTGTTGAAACTACATATCTTCCTGGATACATTAAAGCTGCCTCAATTGTTGGTTTATCTTCCCACAATGAAAGTTTTGCAATTTTACCTGCTTCTACATCCATGACATTAATTATCACACCACTAGCAAGTGATTGATTTACAATCAGTCCTGTGTTGCTTAAACTATCTACAAACATTCTGTAAATTGGATAGTTAAATGCACCTGGTTCTGTTTTATCTGCAGCAATAACTGTGAATGCTTCATTTTCTCTTTCTTCAAATTCCATTTCTGCAACACCTGGTCCCATTCCTTTTACATTTCCTGAAAAAGAATCCTTTAGAAGATCTTGTCCTGCTCCGTAAAGTCCTTCTTGTTTTGCAACTTGTGTTCCTGCCATAAATGCATCCCATGCTAATTTGTGAATTTTATCATTATCCATTCCATGTGTATGTGACATGACAATGTGTACATCATCACCACAATATCCAATATAATGATCAATTAATAAATCGCCAGCATTTTTGACAGTTTTTCTAACTGCTTCTATCAATGCATCACTTGGTCTTGTATGTCCGCCAATTCCACCTACATCTGCTTTAATAACTGAAACTGTAATTTTCATGATTTCTCTAATTTCCCCTTTGATTTATGTGTAATTTTTCAAATTTTTTTGATCGAAAAATTATTAAAAATATTTTATATTTTTTTTAAAAATTCATAACAGTAATAAATCCCCTCGAATACCGATTTGATATGGCAGTTAAACCACACTTGAACCTGATTGTTACAGGACACATTGATAATGGTAAATCCACAACAATGGGTCACTTCTTAATGGATTTGGGTGTTGTAGATGAAAGAACTATTGCAGCACATGGAGCCGAATCAGAAAAGACTGGAAAAGGTGATACTTTCAAGTATGCGTGGGTTATGGATAATATTAAAGATGAAAGAGAAAGAGGTATTACAATTGACCTTGCTTTCCAAAAGTTTGAATCAGCAAAATACTTTTTTACATTAATTGATGCCCCTGGCCACAGAGACTTTATCAAAAACATGATTACTGGTGCTTCTGAAGCAGATGCAGCTATTTTGGTACTTTCAGCAAAAGAAGGTGAAACTGATACTGCAATTGCTGCAGGTGGTCAAGCAAGAGAACATGCATTTTTGCTAAAAACATTAGGTGTAGGTCAAATCATTGTTGCAATTAACAAAATGGATGCTGTTGAATACAAAGAGGCAGCATACAAAGCAGCAAAAGAAAAAGGCGAAAAACTAGTAAGATCTGTAGGTTATAAATTAGAAAATGTACCATTCATTCCAATTTCTGGATGGAAAGGCGATAATTTGGTTAAAAAATCTGAAAACATGGCATGGTATACTGGAAAGACACTACTGCAAGCATTTGATGACTTTACAGTAGCTGAAAAACCAATTGGTAAACCACTACGTGTTCCAATTCAAGATGTTTACACTATTACTGGTGTTGGTACTGTACCTGTAGGTAGAGTTGAAACCGGAGTAATGAAAGCAGGACAAAAAATCATTGTAATGCCTTCTGGTGCTCTAGGTGAAATCAAATCAATTGAAACTCATCACACGGAAATGCCAACTGCAGAAGCAGGTGATAACATTGGATTCAACCTTAGAGGTATTGAAAAGAAAGATATCAAAAGAGGAGATGTACTTGGAACTCCAGATGCACCACCAAAGGTTGCCAAAGAATTCAAAGCACAAATTATAGTTATTCATCATCCAACAGCTATTGCACCTGGTTACACTCCAGTCATGCACTGCCACACTGCACAAGTTGCAGCAACTGTAACTGAATTCCTACAAAGAATTAATCCAGCTACTGGTGCAGTTGAAGAAGAGAATCCAAAGTTCCTCAAAGTAGGTGATGCAGCAATTGTCAAAATCAGACCTGTAAGACCAACTTGTATAGAAACTTTTTCAGAATTCCCTGAAATGGGTAGATTTGCACTTAGAGATATGGGTGCAACTATTGCAGCCGGAATTGTTAAGGAAATTACTGAAGAGTTCAAACCATAGGTTGAGTTGAGATGACTCAAACTGCTCGTGTCAAACTAACTAGCATCAGTCTTATTAAACTCGAAGGGGTGTGTGGTGAGATTATGGGCATTGGTAAAAAAACCGGTGTGAAAGTTAAAGGACCAACCCCACTTCCTGTTAAGAAATTACATATTGCAACAAGAAAATCTCCATGCGGTAGTGGAACTGAAACATATGAAAAATGGGAGATGAAGATGCATAGAAGAATAATTAACATTAGTGCAGATGATAAAGCCATCAGACAATTAATGAGACTAAAGATTCCTGATGACGTTTACATTGAATTATCCCTAACATAATCTGGTATCCTTAAATTATAGAAATTTTGATGATAAATATGGTTGAAGACAATGAAACTGACAGTGTTGAGGAAACTAGTGAAAAATTCGAAGTAATTTACTCTTGCTTGAGATGTGCAACTAATGTTACAAATACTGAATTATCAAGACTACCTGAAATCAAATGTATTTGTGGATTTAGAGTCTTTACCAAGGCAAGACCTCATATAGTTAGAACAGTCAAGGCAATTTAGTTATCTGTCTTTTTTGTAACTGTGTTCTCTCTGCAAATGTGTTCTCATATCTTCCATGTTTGAAAAATATTTCTTACACTCTTTGCAATCATACTGTAAATCTTTTCCATGTACAATTTGCTTATGATTCATCAGTTCCTCTTGATGTGAAAATTTACTAGTACAAACATCACAAGCAAATTTTTTAAAAAATCCCACTTACCCCAACTCTGCTTTCTTTTCATCCCAACATTTTCTGCAGAGTTGACCTTCTATCATCCATTTGCTTTTTGGATTATGTCTGATGAATCCCATCTCTGTTGCACACAATGCACAAAATTTTTTCTTTACTTCAAATGACTCTTCTTTTTTATCAAAACACTCTTTGCACACCAACCCTTCCATATCCCATTGCCATCTTGGCTCCCATAACTCTGAGATGATCTTTATTGTTCCACATGAAACACATGGTTGTTTTACTTTTCCCTCATAGTATTCCTTTGATTTATCAAAATGACAATCCCCACAAAGCATTCCTTTGATATTCCATTCTTTTTTGGGTTTGTGTTTGTGTGTGAGTTCTTTGTTACAAACAGTACAATATGTTGGCTTTTTACTAAATAATCCCATATGCCATGTTATAATTGAAATAATTTAAGTTAATACAACATCCGAAAAAACAAATTTTTGCTCTTTATTCTCACAAAATGTCTCATTTGGGATTTGATTATTGTAATTTACTGAATCCCTTTATGCGTTTTTCTCTTATTGCTTTTTTAGAAAGTTGTGATTATTTTTGAATTTCTTTTGAAGGTGACTTTGTATCTGTTTTTCAATTTATCCCTAATTGTTTTTTTATTGGCAGTTTTTGTAAAGTCATTAGTTATAGCATCCTAAATACACAAAACAATGACTGCTTTGTTTAGCTATTTCTATAAATTACAATGCGAATTATGAAATTTAGTTTAAAATCATGCAAAAAAGAAAAAATTCGTTAAATCAAAAAATAAAACTGTTATTTTTTGTAACTCCAATAATTATGTTTTTGACAATCTTTTTTGTACATTTTATTTTCAATACTCCGATCATTCTCTCTGATGATTCAACAAACTGGGTTACATCTGTGATTGAAACTGGAATAGGTACATCCATTACAATTGCCATCTTAATTTATTCAAACAATCAACAACGTAGATCTGAGGAACAACAAGAAAAAATTGCTGAATTAGTTTTGAATATACAAAATATTGAACAACGACATGATGAGAGAGAGAATAAAAGACTGACTGTATTTAGTCATAGAATTATATCTAATTTGGAGACAATACGACAGAATCATTATGAATTAAAACAAGACTTGACAGATTATCTAAATAACACTAGTGAAGAAAACAAACAGAAAATAATTTTATCTTCCAAAAAAAATTGGAATCTATCGTATATTTTATAATTCTAAATATAAAAAGTGACATTGGATACATTGGTGAACTCTTTGAAGATCCACTATTGGGTAAAAACATCACAAATCAATGCATTGAATATGAGATGATGTTAAAAAATATTCAAGAAAACTTTGATTGGAATGATGACTCTCTTTCGATGAAAATGTCATTAATTGATAATCAAATTGAAATGCTATCTATCACAATTGATAAAATAAAAAAAGAAATCATTGAAAAATTATAGTTAGTAACTTGTAGTTGTTTTTTTGATACGTAATTTGGAAAATAATATCAACTTGTGGTGCTTTGATAATTATTGTGTAAATAAAATAAAAACAAAAACTGACAAAAAACGTCTAACTGTTTAAGATTTTTTCAAGAGCTTGACTTGCATTGAGCATGCCGTTTCTCTTGGCAAATTCTTCGATCATTTTGTATTGTTTTTCTGTAAAACAAACTGGCATTGAACGATTTTCCATACTGATAATGTATTTTATTATCTAATATCCTTTGCGTTAGGAAAGATATTAGATGGCCAAATTATCCCTATTCTATTGACAAAGAAAGTCCAGATTCTGATAATTGGGCATAATGATAGTGGTTGCACTCCAGCACATGAAAAAATTGCATATGAGATCGGTTATGAAGTGGCCAAGTCTAACTGTGTTCTTATCACGGGTGGATTGGGGGTGTAATGAAAGCCGCATCTCATGGAGCACATGATGCAAATGGATTGACTATTGGAATTATTCCTCAGGATGATGCGTCATTTGCAAATGAATTTTGTGATGTTGTAATTCCAAGCGGAATGGGTATGACAAGGGATTTTCTAACTGCCCTGTCTGCTGATGGTGTTATAATAGTTGGTGGTGGTTCTGGAACTTTATCTGAAATATGTGCTGCATACATGAACAAAAAACCCATAGTTGCAATTAGGAATACTGGTGGGGCAGCTGATAAATTCATCGACGGATATGTAGATCATAGAAAAAATGTCAAAATTATTGGCGTTGATTCTCCAAAAGACGCTGTAAAGAAAATTCTTGAATTAATTACTGCATAGAAACTAACAGTGAATCTGGCTCGTAAAATTTACCGTATTTTGAAGCTAGTTGTTTTAACTCATTTACGATATTTTTGATTCCTATCTCTTTTGCTGTCTCAAATAACGGCTTTTTTAATCCAAGACCTAATTGTGCAGCTTTTTCAATCTCCTCAATGTCACTGGCTTTATTTGTAACAAGCCAAGATGCATTGTTTAAAATATTTGCAACAAGTTGGATTGGATTGCACTTTCTGCCAACTCTTCTGATAATGGAACTCGTTCATATTTTTCATCTGAATATTTGTAAAACCCCTCACCTGATTTTTGACCTAGTTTTTTTGCATCAAACATCTTTTCAATAGTTGGATGTGGTAAAATTACTTTTTTATCTCGTAAATGCATCTCTACTGTTGCTTTATGTATTACATCCATTCCTGTAAAATCCGCCAATTCAAAAATTCCCATTGGAAAACCGAGTTTGAATTTCACCGCAGAATCAATTTCAGTCATTGTTGCACCCGTTCTATCCATCACGTAACATGCTTCATGGACCATTGGAATGAATAATCTGTTGATGATAAATCCTGGAACATCTCTTCTGCATAGGACAGATTCTTTTTTTACAGATTTTACATACTCTTGAGTCAAATCAATTACCTCTTGAGACGTTTTCTCTCCTGGAATCACTTCAACTAACTTCATTAGCTGTGGTGGATTAAAAAAATGAATTCCAATAAATTTTTCTGGGCGTGATATCGTATTTGCAATCTCTGTAATTGGCAGTGTGCTTGTATTTGATGCAAAAATAACATCTTTGCCTGCAACTGCATCTAATTCTGCATAAACTTTTTTCTTTAGCTCCATAATTTCTGGCACTACCTCAATTACAAGTTGTGCATTCTTTACAGCCTCTGCAAGATTTACTATTGGTGTGATTCTTGAATAAATTGAGTCTGCTTCTTGTTGTGATATTTTTCCTTTAGTTGCTAATTTATCTAAACTCCATTTTATTTTCTCCATGGCTTTATCTAAAAATCCCTGTTCGATGTCTCTGAGAATTACGTTGTATCCTGCAGTAGCTGAAACTTGTGCAATACCATGTCCCATTATTCCTGAGCCTAATACAGTGATATTTTTTAGATTTATCATATTTTCAAAACTCGCATATCCTTTATAATGTATTTTAAACATCAAAAAATATCATTCATAATCTGTTCATGATGAATAATACACAAATATTAAATATCTATGAACGAGGAACAAAATATGCAAAAATTATCCATAGGAATATTGATGTTAACAGTTATGGTAATTATGGCACCTACAACTTCACTTGTTCAAGCAGAACAAAGTCAAAATTCAACTGAATCAAACACAGTAATGACAAATTCCACAATGTCTGAAAAAGTAGGACAGATTGATGTAAAGATGTCTGAACAAGAAGCAAAGATGAAAGCAAAAATGGCTGAAAAAGAAGCAAAGATGACTGACAAAGAAAAAGCTCTGAAAGCAAAGATGGCTGAAAGAGAAATGAATCTCAAAGCAAAGATGACTGAAAAAGAAGAAAAAATGAAAGCAAAGATGGCTGAAAAAGAAAAAAACATGAAAGCAAAGATGGCTGAAAAAGAAGAACAAATGAAATCAAAAATGACTGATAAAGCAGAACAGAACAAGGTAAAGATGGCTGAAAAAGCAGAAGAGACTAAAGCAAAGATGTATGAAAAAGATGCAAAGCTGAAAGCAAAGATGGCTGCAAAAGAAGCAAAGATGAAGGGAACAATGACTGAAAAAGAAGCAAAGATGTATGAAAAAATGACTGAAAAAGAAGAAAAAATAAAGGAAAAACAATCTGAAAAAGAAATACCGCCACCAAGTGAACCGCAACCACCAAAAACATCTGGTAGTTAGTAACTCACATTAATCATTATAATAAAATAAATTACCTTATTCACTATTTTCTAAATGTCTTTCTTATCCAAATAAAATTTTAAAATGTTATGATTTTTTGTTAATCTTGAAATGTTTTTCTATTGTTTTTAGAACATGAATTTATGGTGCTTTGTTGGTATTTGGATAATTTACTTCAAACCTGAACTGGACGATATCTCAAATATGGTATTTTGTATACCTTTTAATGTATTTCAAAAACTTACTAACTCATGGGTCTATTCAAACGAAATAAAGACAAAGATAATGAAACTAAATGTAATGTATGTGGTTTGGAATTACATGATCCAGAACGCCTCAAAAGACACACAAAAAGGCACATGGAAATATACCTGAAAAGAAACTTGATCCAAATTCTGGCTCAGGTGGCACCTGGTAATTGTGGGATTAATCTGAACATATACTCTGTTTTTGGAGGCACATTTTCAGTTATATTGTAGTTTCTCAATTTTGGAATTTAATTTGTAAAAATGTTTTTTGTGTGTATGCTGGACCATGATATTGAATTGTAGTAGTTAATATTTTGATTATGTGTTAAACTGATATGGATTGCATCTTTTGCAAAATAGTCTCTGGTCAAATTCCAACTAAAATCATTAAAGAAACTCTACATTCTATGGCGTTTTTAGATGCGTTTCCACTGGCCAAAGGTCATACTCTGGTAATTCCAAAAAACCACCATGTAAAAATTCAAGACATGAGTGATGAAGAAAACTCTGACTTGTTTTCACTTGTTCATCAAGTTCTACCAAAAATAGATAAACTAACTGGTGCCACACTTGTTGCAATTCACAATGGGAAAGAAGCAGGACAAGAAATTCCACACGTTCATGTGCATCTAGTTCCTCGTACTACTGGTGATTCTGCAGGTGCAATTCATAGCATGTTTAATGTTGTGAAATTTTCTGATTCAGAGATTGAAGAAATTTATCATAAATTAAAATAATCCTCAATAAGGATACAGTCTCTCTTTTGTATCTATATTTTCTACAATTATTGCTTTAGTCGGACACGTCTCAGCCGCATTCATTATTTTATTTATTCCTGCGCCTTTTGGATTTATGACTGATGATTTTGGATTTGTCCTTGAATTCTTGTTGACCAAAAAAACATCTGGTGCAATTATTTCACAACTGCAACATCCTATGCACAAACTCTTGTCCACATCCACAAAGAGATTGGGTTGGATTTCAGGTTCTTTTGCTTTTTCATACTCTCCATGTTTTCCATCTGAACGTATTCGTGCATTGTACTCTTCCCAGAATCTTTTTTCATATTCTTTCCAAAAAGCGGGATCTCCCTCTTCAAACTCACGTGTATATTTGCTCCAATCCTCTTCTGGTATCTTTCCTCCTGGTGGTGCACCCCATTGGGATTTTCTCTCAAAATCTGTTTTGTTACTAGTATCTGTGAATTTTTGTTTTGGTTCGTCTGCATTTTGATTGAAATTTTTCTTCAAGTGGTTGTATGCCTCTGTGATTTTTTTGAATTCATAACCTTCTTTCTCACTAGTGTTTTTATCAGGATGAAATTCGAGTGCTAATTTTCTATATGCTATTTTTATCTCATCCCATGATGAATCAGGTTTTACATTCAATGCTTTGAGGGCTTGATATGTATTCACTAATGCTAGGAATTTCTCATATGTTAAAAACAATTACATAAGATTTGTAGTGGTTATTGGTTTATTCTAAAATAATCTCATCTTCTGGTTTCCATGCAGGTTCCACTATGCACAAAAATCGCAGATTTATCAAACCCATGTTTTCTATGCATTGCTCTGACATTGGTGGAACGTAAAATGAATCATCTTTTTTTAATTGGTGTGATTCTTTATTGACCCTCAAAACTGCATCTCCTTCTAAAATATAATAAATCTCTGATGATTTTATCTTGTGGAGTAGGGATTTTTTTCCCACTTCTAATGTAAATTGCGCTAGACTGTAACTAATTCCATTTAGTGTGTTGTGTGGGTGAAAGTATTGTTTTATCTTTGTTCCTTCGTTTCCTGGAATTGTTTCTATTTCAGAACTTTTTCTAACTGACATCTTAAATTATATTTTTTTTGTGATAGTTGTCTTAAAATCTGACTCGTACCATGTTGTTTTGTATTCTGAATTTTTAGACGGTAAAATATTGATTGCAATATGTGAAAATGTCTTTTTGTTTGATGAACCATGTGTATGCAGTGTATTGGATGAAATGTATACGATGTCTCCTTCTTTGAGGTTGATTTTCTCAGTCTTTTTTATTTTGAAATTTGTCTTACTTGTGCCATATTTTCTAAATGTTTCAAGACTTCCAACTCCTTTGGTAATTATGAGAATTTGATTGCCATTATGCAAATGCATTTTTGTTTTTGCACCGTTTTCAAAGTAAACGTGATAGATGTCCTGTTCTTTTGATTTTATTTTAGATGAAATATCTTTCATGTGCACTTTGTTTGTAAACCAATCTGGATTGATCACTCTTTTGTCTCCTGGGGCATAGATATTTGATTTTTCCATCGTATTACTTTGTAAAATTTTATCTGTTGTATTATTCTTTTCCAAATTTACCTTGATTGCGAATCTCTAGAGTTTCACTAGTTTCCTGAATTGCTCGTTGCTGTGTAATTTTTCAAATGCCTTCTCTTCTTTGGCCCATGTTCTAATTGTTTTTGGGTTCAAATTGACTGCTTTTTTTAACAACTCTAATGATTCTGGAAACTCCCCCAACGCTGATTTGCTTCTTGATTTTGCATAGATGATATTTACATTGTCTTTGCGCTTTGTAATTATCTGATCAAAAATTTCTATTGCTTTTTTATGATTTCCCAATTCTGCTAATTCTATTCCCACGTGAAATAATGCATCCATGTGACTGGGATGTCTTTTGTGAACATTTTCAAAACAATTCAGTGACTCCTCATGTCTTTTTAATTTTCCCAAAATGATCCCTTTGTAAAACTGGGCATTTGGTTTTCTGGGTTCTATGATTATTGCTTTGTCCAAGAAATTAAGTGCCTCCTCATGCTCTTGTAATTTATCCAGCAAAACACCTTTGTTAAAATACGACGGTCCATATTTTGGGTCTGCCTTAATTGCCATATCGTAGCACTCTGATGCGCCTTGAATGTTTTCCATTTCTGCCATTGCAATTCCCATGTTGTTAATTGCAGCAGCATCTTTGGAGTTTATCTGTAATAGTAAATCAAAGCATGTTATTGCATCACTGTACTTTTTGATTTGATTTAGTGCCAGTCCTTTATTGTATAATGCTGATGTGTTTTTTGAATCCTGTTTTAGTACCTTACTAAATAATACAATTGCCGCTTTGGGCTGATTTTTTTCCATTAGGGACATTGCATGATACATCAAGTCTTCAGAGTCTTCTTTTGAACCAAACAAGCCCATGATTAGTTACAAAATGTTATGGGTAATGAAAGTTTAGTTTATGGCCTTGAATTTCATGTGTTGCATTTTCAGTGAATCTAATCCACAAATTATTTTATTGCTGACAATTCTCAGATGCTGCAATCATCTTTTTTATGTCGTCTTTGGTGTGTGCATTGGATATGGCACCTAGTTTTCCAGGTAAAAAGAATATTCCATCTTGTGCAATCATCTTAAAGTGATATTTGTAGAGTGAAACACTATCGCACTTTGCAGCTTGGGCAGAATTTGTAATTTCTGTGATTCCATCTTTTGCAAAATGTGTCATAAATAATGAGCCTTGACCTGTGATGATTACCTTTTCTCCAAACACTTTACCTAGTTCATCTCTTGCAAATTTTCCCAATGTGTTGATCTTTGGATAGATAATGTTTTTTGATTTTTTTAACTCTGTCAATGTTGAAAATCCTGAAGTCATTGACATGGGGTTTGCAGAAAATGTGCCACCTCCTATGTATGATCTCTCTGATTTTTTCTTTCCTGTAGTGTCTGCATGCTTCATTATTTCTTTTTTACCACACATTACACCAATTGGCATTCCCCCACCAACAATTTTTCCAAGTGTGACAATATCTGGGTCAAGATTCATGGTGGGATACAAGCATCCAAATCTAAATCTGAATCCTGTTACAATCTCATCTAGTATGAATAATGATTTATTTTTGTGAGCAAACTCTTGTATTCCTTTAAGGTATTCTGGTGTTGCTGGGATGCATCCACCACCGCCTAATATTGGTTCTACTATAATTCCTGCCAGATCACTTGAAACTTTTTTGAGAATCTCTAGTGATTTTTCTAAATCGTTAAACGGTATTGAAATTATTTTTTCTTCATTTACAATACCACTGCTTTCTGATTCTGTAAATGGCCATGTTACACTCTTTAGTAAATCTGATGTGTATCCATGCCATCCACCATCTATCTTTGCAATAATTTTTTTACCAGTTACAGAGCGTGCAAGTCTTACTGCATACATTGTAGCTTCAGTACCTGATGTGACATAACGAATCTTTTCAGCTACTGGAACTGCCTTTGAAATTAATTCAGATAATTTGATAGTTTGCTCATTTACTGTGCCATACATCCAACTTTTCTCAATCTGTTTTTTCAGTGAATCTTTGACTTGTTTTGGACCATGCCCTAAAATCAAACTCCAATGACCCATCCAGTAATCTGTATACTTGTTGTCATCCACATCGACTAAATTTTTTCCTGATGATGATTTTACAACAAATGGATATGGTTCAAAAAATCGTATGTTATGGCTTACACCATTTACATGAAATTTAGATGATGATGAAAATAACTTTGCAGATTTTTTTGTCTTTTTTTTGTAATCTGAAATAATACTCATTTGTTTTTCTATTTACTCTAAAATTGAATGATTATTTAATCGATGATCGCAGATTTTAGCCATGGTTTATATGTATTTGAAAATTTTGATCTTCTGCATACGTAAAGCAATAGGCGGCGCTTGTGATGAAAATATGGTATTGTACCATTTTGTGATTCATAGGCCTCCATTTACGCATACAAAATGAGGATCTGATCAACTGATCAAATCTGAAATGTGAAGATTATGTGCATCCGTCAATTCCAATTTAGTACAATGTGTACTTCAATAATCAAGTAAAAAACAGAATCCGGTTGATCCTGCCGGACCTGACTGCTATCGGATTGATACTAAGCCATGCGAGTCATTGTAGCAATACAAGGCAGACGGCTCAGTAACGCGTAGTCAATCTACCCTATGGACGGGAATAACCTCGGGAAACTGAGAATAATGCCCGATAGAACATTATGCCTGGAATGGTTTATGTTTCAAATGATTTATCGCCATAGGATGGGACTGCGGCCTATCAGTTTGTTGGTGAGGTAATGGCCCACCAAGACTATTACAGGTACGGGCTCTGAGAGGAGTAGCCCGGAGATGGGTACTGAGACACGGACCCAGGCCCTATGGGGCGCAGCAGGCGAGAAAACTTTGCAATGTGCGAAAGCACGACAAGGTTAATCCGAGTGGTTTCTGCTAAAGAAACCTTTTGTCAGTCCTAGAAACACTAACGAATAAGGGGTGGGCAAGTTCTGGTGTCAGCCGCCGCGGTAAAACCAGCACCTCAAGTGGTCAGGATGATTATTGGGCCTAAAGCATCCGTAGCTCGTTTTGTAAGTTTTCGGTTAAATCCATGCGCTTAACGTATGGGCTGCCGGGAATACTGCATAACTAGGAAGTGGGAGAGGTAGACGGTACTCGGGAGGAAGGGGTAAAATCCTTTGATCTCTTGATGACCACCTGTGGCGAAGGCGGTCTACCAGAACACGTTCGACGGTGAGGGATGAAAGCTGGGGGAGCAAACCGGATTAGATACCCGGGTAGTCCCAGCTGTAAACTATGCAAACTCAGTGATGCATTGGCTTATGGCCAATGCAGTGCTGCAGGGAAGCCGTTAAGTTTGCCGCCTGGGAAGTACGTACGCAAGTATGAAACTTAAAGGAATTGGCGGGGGAGCACCACAAGGGGTGAAGCCTGCGGTTCAATTGGAGTCAACGCCAGAAATCTTACCCGGAGAGACAGCAGAATGAAGGTCAAGCTGAAGACTTTACCAGACAAGCTGAGAGGTGGTGCATGGCCGTCGCCAGCTCGTGCCGTGAGATGTCCTGTTAAGTCAGGTAACGAGCGAGATCCCTGCCTCTAGTTGCCACCATTACTCTCAGGAGTAGTGGGGCGAATTAGCGGGACCGCCGCAGTTAATGCGGAGGAAGGAAGGGGCCACGGCAGGTCAGTATGCCCCGAAACTCTGGGGCCACACGCGGGCTGCAATGGTAGTGACAATTGGTTCCGAATCCGAAAGGAGGAGGTAATCCCTAAACGCTACCACAGTTATGACTGAGGGCTGCAACTCGCCCTCACGAATATGGAATCCCTAGTAACTGCGTGTCATTATCGCGCGGTGAATACGTCCCTGCTCCTTGCACACACCGCCCGTCGTTTCATTGAAGTTTGCTTTTAGCGAGGTGACGTCTGATTGGCGTTATCGAACTTGAGGTAAGTGACAAGGGAAAAGTCGTAACAAGGTGACCGTAGGGGAACCTGCGGTCGGATCACCTCCTTAGACAAGTGAATGTGCCGGGTGCACATAATCTTCACAAAATCATCGATGCAATGCATCACGAAAGTGATGTATGAAGGATGTAGTGGGTCCTCTTACCGGAGGACTTGCAATGATCGTCGTGCATAGTCGTGTAATATGTGGCTGAATTTGCCGGTGTAAAGACGCCAATAGATGGATTGCTAGGCTTGAGGAGAGACGAAGGACGTGGCAAGCTGCGATAAGCTCGGGGTAGGCGCACGCATCCTATGATCCCGAGATGTCCGAATGAGAATCTTACACATAGTGTATTCCGTTACAATGGTGATGGAAGTCGAACCGTGGGAATTGAAGCATCTTAGTACCACGTGGAAAAGAAATCAATTGAGATTTCCCAAGTAGAGGCGATCGAAAAGGAAAGAGCCCAAACTGAATCCTTCGGGAGATGTGGTGTTTTGGTATGATAATGTGGAATCCTGGAACACAGCTGAAATGATCTGAAAAGTTCTGGCACAGAGGGTGATACCCCCTTAAGCGAAGTGGAAAAGGTCCTATTCATACCCGAGTAGTTGTCCTTGGTAGTGGGCAATGAATATGGGTGAAAGTAGCATCCGAGGCTAAATATCTCTCAAGACCGATAGTGTACTAGTACCGTGAGGGAAAGCTGAAAAGTACCCCGGAAGGGGGATGAAAAGTGCATGAAATCTATTGGTTACAGACGTGCGTGGCATGAAAGGTGATTTTTTCAGACTAGAGGTTCTAGCAATAGAACTGAAGGTTTGATGTTTTAATCATCAGTGTCACGCGTTCCGTCTCGAAACACGGGCCAGGGAGCTAACTGTCATGGCAAGCTTAAACCTTTAATGGTGGAGGCGAAGGGAAACCGAGTTTTCGCAACTTCGCAAGAAGTGAGGAAAAGCGTGTGAAAGTGCGTTGAGTCATGGCAGCTAGGCTAGAAGCCAGACGATCTATTCCTGAGCTAGATGAAGGCGGGCGAAAGCCCGCTGGAGGTCTTAAGACGTTCTGACGTGCAAATCGTTGTTGTGACTTGGGAATAGGGGTCAAAAACCAATCTAGTCTGGCGATCGCTAGTTCCAACCGAAGCGTCTCGCAGGGCGTGCTTTGTGGAGATAGTGTTTCCGGTAGAGCACTGATAGGGGGGCACGGGGAAGAAATTCCTCACCCTCCATTCAAACTCCGAACGGATACACATCGTAGAAGCAAGGACACGGGTTCATGTGGCGTAAGGCTCATGACCGAAAGGGGTTTAACCCAAACTGAAGTTAAGGTCCCCAAATTTTTGCTAAGTGTCAAGCCAAAGAGCGTGTTCTCGCCAAGACAGCAGGGAGGTATGCTCAGAAGCAGCAATCCTTTAAAAAGTGTGTAACAACTTACCTGCCGAGGGGGGATGCCTCAAAAATGGACGGGGCTAAAGCAAAGTACCGATACTTTAGATAATTATCTTAGATGATTCATGGTAGGTTGGCGTAGTGATTGGGTCGAAGCAGGGCGGTGACGTCCTGTGGACCGGTTTCTATTGCAGATCCTGGTGGCAGTAACAGCATAGTATAGTGAGAATCTATACCACCGCAAGCGCAAGGGTTTCCAGGCAATGCGTTATCAGCCTGGAGGTAGTCGATCCTAAGGTTTGCCTCAACAGAGTAAATCGAATGGGAAACTGGTTAATATTCCAGTACCTTGCACAGAACGTTTGAGCTATATGGTTAGCTTTCGGATAAGGGGAGTACAACTATCGTTGTATCTAAGTGCTCGAGGGTTAGGGAGTGTCGTAATGACGAGAACTAATCCGAGGCATGAATGGCTTCGCGTTAGCGGAGTTTTCTTGATTCCAGGAGACCATGAAAGACTGTGTAGTTAGTAATGTGCAAGCTCGTACCGAGAACCGACACAGGTGCGCTAGCTTAGTAAGCTAAGGTGCTACGAGTATACCGTATGGCGAGGGAATTCGGCAAATTAGTCCTGTAGCTTAGGTATAAGGGATGCCTGCGGTCTTTATGAGGAATAGGGATCGCAGGTTACAATGACAAGGGGGTTCCGACTGTTTAATAAAAACACAGGCGACTGCTAGTCCGAAAGGATTTGTATAGTCGCTGAATCCTGGCCGGTGCCGGTACCTAAAACTTGGGTTCAACCGAGCTAAGGGCCGGTTAACGCCGGGAGTAACTCTGACTCTCTTAAGGTAGCCAAATGCCTTGTCGGGTAAGTTCCGACGCGCATGAATGGAACAACGAGAGCCCCACTGTCCCCGCCTACAACTCGGTGAAGCCACATAAGGAGGACGAACAGTCCTTCATCTTCCATCGGGGAGAGAAGACCCCGTGGAGTTTTACTGCAGCTTGTGCTTGTGGTATAGTAAAAATTGCACAGGGTATCTGGGAGCTATGCTTAACGTTCTCCGGGATGTTAAGAAGCAACGATGTAACACCAGACTCTTTTTGCAGTACCACTTATCCAGAGAAGACTGGAGACACGTGCAGGTGGGCAGTTCGGCTGGGGCGGCACCCCTTTGAAAAGATATCAAAGGGGCCCAAAGTTTAGTTCAAACGGGGCAGAAATCCGTTGAAGAGGGCAAAGCCAAAAACTAGACTGAATGGATTTCCAAACGCACGGAATTCATAGACGAAAGTCTGGCTTAGCGATCCATCGTGTGCCCACTATTGGGGCCCGGTGGTGACAGAAAAATTACCCCAGGGATAACAGGCTCGTCGCGGGCGAGAGCTCCTATCGACCCCGCGGTTTGGTACCTCGATGTCGGCTTTTCCTATCCTGGTCCTGCAGCAGGGGCCAAGGGTGAGGCTGCTCGCCTATTAAAAGGGAACATGAGCTGGGTTTAGACCGTCGTGAGACAGGTCGGTCTCTGCCTGATGGAAGCGTGGATGTCTGAGGGGAAGTTGCTCCGAGTACGAGAGGAACAGAGCAGCGTGGCCACTGGTTTACCGGTTGTCTGATAAGGCAGGCCGGGCAGCTAAGCCATTTGGGCTAAGTGCTGAAAGCATCTAAGCACGAATCCCATCCCGAGAAAAGACATCCTTTCGTAAGATGAAGGTCGGCAGCAGAAGACTGCGTTGATAGGAAGGTGGTGTAGATCACAAGCTTCGGCGAGTGGTGAGCCAGCCTTTACTAACAGACCAACATACCGGTTCAGCCACTTACATAGAGACTATGCACGATGAATTCATTTTTGAATTCATCAAGTGAAAACAAATACACGACATGTACGATGATTTTATTTTTAATCACTCCTAGCGAATGCTATGCATTTTGATTTGATGATTTTATTTTTAATCACTCCTAGCGAATGCTATACACGACAATGAGAAAATAATTTTGAATCAAATATTGATGTGATATCCATGCACAAATCTTAAATTACACTCTGTATTCGATATTAATATGAGTAATAATATTGGTGTGTTTTTATTATTTTCTATACTTGTTACCGTACTAGTAATCAATCAGTCAGTATCTTCAATCTCTTTTGATTCTATAACTGGTAATTCTAAATTACCTTCTACACATTTTGCATTTGGACAAGAAACTCCTGTAAATGCAACTGACACTACATCAACAAATTCAACATCTGTTGAAATTGAAGATGGTGTGACAATGTCTGATAATCCAACTGGAACTAATGCTACATCAACAAACTCAGAATCTGCTGAAGAGGATATGATGGAAACTGAAGATGAAGTCACTCCAGCTGTTCTTTCACCCCTTAAACAAATCAAATCTGGAATTGTGCCTACAAGTGTCGTTTGTAAAGAAGGACTAGACCTTATCTTCAAACTCAACGGACAACCAGCTTGTGTTAAAACAACAAGTGTTCAAAAATTGCTTGCTTGGGGCTGGACTCAATAGTATTTTATCTGAATATAATAAATCCTAAAATTCTATTATCTGATATTTTATTCCATACTTGATTTTATAATTGTGAATTATATCATACATTTCTACAAAAATTAACATATTGATATTGAATTTAATTTGACATTTTATAGAAATATCTTTACTCTTCGAATTCTATGTCTTTTTCTAGTTCTTTAGGAAGCCCAATCCACCATTTTGTGTTCTCAGACATTTCTTAAAATGAAAAGACTCTAAGTTGGTAATAGATCTGCTGGTTAATTCTACAAACTAATTGTATAACAAAATATGACAAAATTTAGTCTTTTTTATATCTGATATTTTCTTTATTTCCTTCTGTGTTTTTTATTTTTATTACGAGTGTATCTCCTATTTTATTGAAAATTCTTTGGCGATTTTCATTTGTAAAAATCCATCCTAACACAACATCCAATGGCAAAAGAAACGTTTTGCCAAAACTACTGATCATGACTCCTTTCCAATATCATCTTTTTTGCATATTGGACAATTTTGGAATATAAAAAAGGTCAAACAATAGGAAAAAAAATTCTGAATTTAAAAATAACAGACATGTATGGGAAACCAGCATACTGGTTGGAATGAATTGTGTTGTTTCTGCTAAAACCAATTTTTCACTTAATTCATAGTTGATTGTTCCAAAAACTGAAGAAATCATCAATATTGAAATTATTGAAATAATGCAAAAATCAATTAACCATGCACAAAATCTATCACTCCATTTTGCAATCACTATCTCTGAAACTCCATCCAAACTTGACTCGCTCATATTGCATCTATTATGATCAAATTAATAAAACATCTCTACAACCCTAGAAATTAATAAGATCTAATTTCAACTCTATTTGAAAATCTTTTTGATCTTGATTAACCCCCGCGATGTCTTTTTTTGGACTATTAGAAAAAATGAGAAAGACATCATAAACCTCTACAATTCTCTTTCCCCAATAATGCAACTTGCAACAGGTGGTTCGATGTTGAATTTTGGCTATTGGATGGAAAATACCAGTGAACCTATAACTGCACAAGAAAATCTTTGTTCATACTTTGGTAAACTGGCAGAATTAGAAAATGCAAAAACTGTCGTTGATGTTGGAAGTGGATTATCTGCACCTGCAATTTTTTGGAGAAATAATTATGACAAACTAAATCTGTTTTGTGTAAACGTCAATTATGATCAATTGTCTTTTTCTGGCCCTCAAAGAAATCTCGAATTTTTAAATTCAACTTCTACAAAATTACCATTTTCTGATAACTCTGTAGATCGCGTATTGGCATTAGAGTCTTCACAACATTTCAAACCTCTAAAAGATTTTATTTCAGAATCTAAACGAATTTTAAAATCCGATGGAATACTGGCTTTGGCATTACCTGTAACTCTTCCAGGTGTGTCATTTGTGAAATTAGGGATTCTAAAATTTACTTGGTCCTCAGAGCATTATGGATTAAAACATGTAAGGGAAACTGTGACGTCTGGTGGCTTTATCATTACTGATGAAAAATTAATAGGAAAAAATGTCTATGAACCATTGGCAAATTACTATGTTGAACATCGAGATGAATTAAAAAAATCAATATTGCAAAAATATCCAAAATATGTAGAAAAAATACTCTACACATCTATTCTTAAAATGAAAAATGCGTCTGAACAAAAAATTATTGATTATGTTGTTCTAAAATGTAGGATCTAAATTAGACCCGAAGTATTCCTCTCTCCAATAAATTTTCTGTTGCATTTAGGTATTCTGATTCTGAAATCAAATTATCTCCTAACCACATTGTAATTGTCTTAAACCATTTTGGTATGGCTACTTCGTTTGTTAGATATTTTTTCTCAAAAATATTAGTGTCTACTAATTCTGTTTTTTCCCATGTTATCGTTATACCTGTTTCTTTATGACTGTCTGAGAACACCAGTCCTGTTTCTTTGTCGATAATCAACGTATCTTGCTTTTCTGAATTTTGTGCAATCCACACCTGATGTGCATTACCTTTAAAATCATATGATGTTTCTCCTATTACTTTCAAATCTGTGGTGATCATGTCTCCAAAACTAATTGGTGTTAAAAATATGAATTTATCTATCACACAACATTTCTTATTTGCTGGAATCGTTCCATGATTGTCCATGTTGATACTTGAAAACTCTTTTCCATCTCTTGAAATTTTTTCTGTTTTTATTAAAATTTCATTATCGTTAATTGAATCTATCGTGTATGTTTCTTTAATGTCTTGACCATATTTGTTAGAGTATGAATATTTTATGAAATTTGATTTTGCAATGCACAGTTTTCCCTCACTGCAACTACTATCTGTGTTATTCAAAGATGGATTTAGAATATGATCTTCTAGCATTGCTCTGATCCCATATGCAAATGACACATCTTCAATTCCTCCTCTTACCCACATTTTTGCATCATTTTTTATCCATGTTGGAATCGTACTGGAATTTCTTAGGTGCCTCTCTTTGATGTATTTTGAATCTCCAAGATATTTTTCAATTTCTGCAATTAACACCTTATCTCTTGCTGGATGCGTGCTCTTCCAAGCCACATGATTGTATAAAATTCCACATGCTCTGATATTTGGATAATCTGGATGATTCTTGGCAAGTGTTTCTGCACCCATTACAATATAGTCATTATAAAAAAACTCACAAAATTTTAGAATGTCTTTACTAGTTTTTATCTCGAAATCCGGATCACTTGCAAATACACTTGGCACCGCAATCCCACCCAATATTCCTATCATTATTAGGAGCACCGATACTGATAATCTCACTGAGATCTGTTTCTGTTTTTTTACTTATTAATTGCTAGTAGAAATTCTCTTAACTTGATGACCAATATGGAATTTTAATTCTAAATACGATTCCGACAAATTTGATAAATATCTGTGTTATTGGCTACATTTTTATTTTTGATATGTTGACTGTACTTTGTTGTCTGCTCAAAATAACACTGCCCTTAAACTTTACAATGAAAAATGTTCCCAAATCCTCAAAGAGTCTGAAATTAGATTTGCTGGTATTGTGGACAAAGATGGTAAACTAATCGCTGGTGGTTTTAAAGACGGAATTACTCCTTACGAGGGTGATGAAACTAGACTGCATTTATTTTTGGAATTTGTATCTAAAGCCACTATTCGAAAAGAATATGATGAAAGTTTGGGTCCAATTAATTACATTGCAGCAAGACGTGACAAGGCAGTATTGATAAGTTTTCCATTTCCTGTTACTCAAATTCTTCTTTTAATATCTGCAGAACCTTCTGCTAACATTGAAAATTTGGCTAAGAAAATAGTTAAAATTTTTACTAATGTTAATTAAAAATTTCTCACTATCTGGCAAATTCTTTAATATGTCCTAATTTTTTATTGTTGCATTGATTAGATCTTTTCTAATTTTATTTTCAATTTTACTTGTATTTGGTAATTTTATTTCGGTGTTTGGATCTGTCCAAAATTTTTCTACAGATAAATTGACCTATTATGACGGTGACACTCTTAAAATTTCAGGTATCGTAAACTATGATCCTACAATCCCATCTGTAATACTCCAAATAATCACTCCGGGTGGAACTGGTCTTGCTGGTATTGGAACTGCACTACCAAAATCTGATGGTTCGTTCTCTTCTACATTTCATGTGGGTGGACCTACATGGTCTGATGATGGCACTTATACAATCAAAGTGTCATATGGGGGAAATACTGAAAAAACATTTTCCTATCAAAAATCATCTGTGAATTCCAAAAATAATGTCCCTACTGATGCTGATAATTCAAATGAATTATTTACTGAAAATCCTAAAATGCGAATACCTGGATTTCCTTCGTTAGATATATCCCCTCAATATTACATTGACCGATATAACACTGAACCAATCTACAAGTCTTGGTTTGACTCTCAATTTCCTAATTATGCGATACAAGATGTTGTTGGATACAACCAACACACATCCAAAATTTTCCTTCTCTAGACCGCTCCCCGCAATATTACATTGACCGATATAACACTGAACCAATCTACAAGTCTTGGTTTGACTCTCAATTTCCTGATCAATCACTCTATGATGTATTGGGTTTTTCAACCTATATTCCTGATTGGATTAAGACATATGCTGAATTGTGGGCTACAGGTGATATGTCTGATTCTGAATTCATCACCGGATTAGATTTTATGTTGGACCATCGCATAATTGTAATTCCAAATCTACATTATTCTGAACAAAACACTGTGTCTAATGTTCCAAATTGGATACGAAACAATGCTGATTGGTGGGCAAATGATTTGATTTCACAACAAGAATTTGTAAATTCTTTAAAATATTTGATTGAAGAACAAATCATTGAAATTAAATAGTTTGCTGGAAAACAATCTTTGAATTATATTATTACTGCTGATCATATGGTTTTAATCTGATAGAGTTTTTATTAAAATTATGAAAGCGACATTTGGTGCAGGATGTTTTTGGCATGTTGAAGACCTGCTTCGTAAAACTAAAGGTGTGAAATCGACACAGGTAGGTTACATTGGAGGTAAATTGACAATCCAACTTATGAAGAAGTATGCACTGATACAACTGGTCATGCTGAAGCTGTGCAAGTAGAATATGATCCAAATGAAATTTCTTATGATGAATTACTCAAAGTATTTTGGAGTAATCATGATCCAACATCGCTAAATCGACAGGGACCTGACATTGGGAATCAATATAGATCTGCATATTTTTTCATGACGAGGAACAAAAAAAGATTGCACAAAAATCCAGAAGAACTAGAAAAATCAGGAAAATTTCAGAAACATGTTGTGACTGAAATTGTTCCAGGCTCCTGAATTTTATAAAGCTGAAGAATATCATCAAAATATTTCAGAAACACGGACTATCTTAAATTATTTTACAATGAGTACTGGAATTTTTGATGAGTGAATGACGTAATTTGAAACACTACCCAAAA
>BGOU01000007.1 GCA_003569705.1 Nitrosarchaeum sp. | reverse complement strand
CCTAGGCGCTGGCTTCCGTATTTTTGGGTCAAATTCATGTCTTGGATTGATGATTTGTTTATTTTAACTCAGAGTCGTATTTTTGGAATTTTTTTGAGTATAGATAAATACCAAATTATAATACAATATTTCATAATGGCAGATGTAACCGTGGTTAGATACTCATATGAAGGCGAAAAATTTGAGATTTTGGTAAAGCCTGACCCAGCACTAGATTTCAAACTGGGAAAGAAAAAAGATATTTCTGCAATATTGATTTCTGATGAGATCTATACTGACTCTGGTAAAGGAACCAAACCATCAAGTGAAAAACTACTCAAGGCTTTCAAAACTGAAGATGTAAATGAGATTGCCGAGATAATGCTTAGAAAAGGCGATCTGAATCTTACTACTGAACAAAGACGTAAAATGCTTGATGAAAAGAGAAAACAAATTGTTTCATTTATTGCCAAGACTTACGTTGATCCTAGAACTCATTTACCTCATCCTCCACTGAGAATTGAACAAGCATTAAAGGATGGAAAAATCACAATAGAACCACAAAAAAATGTAGATGAGCAAGTAAAAGATATTGTGGAAAAATTACGTTCGATAATACCTTTGAAATCTGAAAACCTAGACCTTGAAATAACAATACCTGCACAATATGCATCTCAATCTTATGCAGTTTTAAAATCTGTAGGGGTTCTAAAAAAAGAAGAATGGCAAAATAATGGTTCTTTAAAAGCAATACTTGAAATACCCGCTGGAGCCAGGCCAAATGTGATTGATAGATTAGGTTCTATAACAAAAGGCTCTGCCACAGTTGAGGTTATGAAGTGATGGAGAACAAAAGAAAATACGTTATACCTGGAGATGTAATTACTACTGGCCCTTACAGACCAGAACAAAATGTTATCCTGGATGGCAACAAAATCATTTCTACTGCCATAGGAATTTCAGAAATTTACGATGATTCCATTAAAGTAATACCGCTAACTGGAAAATATATCCCAAAATTGATGACCTTGTAATTGGTAAAATCATCTCACATACGTCGTTATCTTGGGAATTGGATATTAATTCATGTTATGTGGGATTTTTACCAGCACAAGATGTTTTTGGGAGAGATTTTTCTGCACATGCCGATGAACTTGCATCAAAGTTGAAATCAGGTGATCTCGTTGCAGCTAGAATTGCTAATTTTGATAGAACTAGAGATCCACTTGTTACAATAGCTGATAGAGATCTTGGTAAGATTGATTCTGGACACTTAGTCAAGATTTCTCCTAGCAAAGTCCCACGTCTTATTGGAAAAAGGGGAACTATGATTCAAACAATTGAAATGGCTACTGGCGCTGCTATCACCATTGGCCAAAATGGCTGGGTAGTAGTTTCATGTGAGACTCCCGAGGGATTATTAAAGGCTGTAAAAGCAATACAAATGGTAGATGAAAAGGCACATGTTGCTAATTTAACTGATCAAGTGAAAGAAATGTTAGAATCAAAAGGTGAATCATAATGGGCGGAAGAGATGCAACCCTAGTGTTACTAGATGAAAATGGAATTCGTTGCGACGGTAGAAAAGTAGACGAACCTAGACGAATTATGATTAAAGCTGGAGGATTAAAAAATGCTGATGGCTCAGCATACATTGAATTTGGAGATAACAAAATTTTAGTTGGAGTATTTGGTCCACGAGATGTACACCCAAAACACATGTCCAACACTGATACCGGTATTTTACGAGTTAGATATCATATGGAGCCATTTTCTGTAACTGAGAGAAAAAATCCTGCACCATCTAGAAGAGAAATTGAAATTTCCAAAGTTATCAAAGAAGCATTAGAGCCTGCAGTAATGTTGGAGAAATTTCCAAGAACAGCAGTCGATGTCTATATTGAGGTTCTTCAAGCTGATGGCGGTACTAGATGCGCTGCCCTTTCTGCTGCATCTGTAGCTTTGGCCGATGCTGGAATTCCTATGAGGGATATGGTGGCAGCATGTGCTGCAGGTAAAGCAGCTGATACAATTATTCTTGATGTTAATAATGAAGAAGACCAGGCAGGACAAGCAGATATGCCTATTGGCTACATGCCAAGCCTTGAAAAAATTACACTACTCCAATTGGATGGTGTACTAACTCCTGCAGAATATAAGAAATGTGTAGAGACCGGAATTCATGGCTGTAAAATTGTCTATGAATTACAAAAGAAAGCATTAACTGACAAATATTTTGGAAACGGAGAAAAATAAATGGCATCTACATCTGTAATTGATGAACTAAAAAAATCTCAAATCCTTGAATTATTAGAACAAGGAAAAAGAGTTGATGGAAGAACATTAGACGAACCACGAAAATTAATCATTGAGATAAACGCAATTCCAAAAGCAAATGGTTCTGCACGAGTTAGATTAGGTGATACTGAAGTAATTTGTGGTGTTAAAATTCAACCAGATAGACCTTTTCCAGACATGGGTGACAAAGGTATCTTCATTTGTACTGCTGAGCTTTTACCATTTTCTCATCCAAGTGTTGAAACTGGACCTCCTGGACCTGATGTTATTGAATTGGCAAGAGTAGTTGATAGAGGTATCAGAGAAAGTCACATGATTGATTTGACTCAACTAGTAATTCAAAAAAATAAATCAGTTGTTGGAGTTTTTGCTGATAACGTCGTAGTTGATTATGACGGAAATTTGTTTGATGCATGTGCTTATGCCGCAACAGCTGCAATTCTCACTGCAAAAACACCAAAATGGGAAATGAAAGATGACGTCCCAACTTTAGTTGAAGGTGGAGAATCACATGTTCCAACCACTACTATCCCAGTCTCTGTCACTATGGGTAAAATTGGAAATTACATAGTTGTTGATCCAAATGGTGATGAATGGGCTAGCATGGATGCAAGAATTACAATCACTACTGATTCTAATGGTAATATTTGTGCATTGCAAAAAGGAGGAAATGGGGGATTTACATTTGATGAGGTAATCAAATGTGGAGAATTATCTGTTAAAGTAGGCTCAAAAATAAGAGAAATGTTAAAACAAGCAAAGGAACGAGGCCAATAAATTGGCAAAGAACAAATCCCTGAAAGGATTAGGTGCAAGATATGGTATTAAAATTAGAAAACAATATACCAAAATTCACTTTCAACTAAAAGAAAAGAGAACTTGTCCTGAATGTGGTTCTCAACAGTTCACTCGAGACGCAGTTGGCATTTGGTCTTGTAAGAAATGTAGTTTCAAAGTTGCTGGAACAGCATATGATATCAAGCTTTAATGCAAAAATCATTGTTGACGCAAAAGAAAAAACAAAAGCGATATTTGATTCTATAAGCAATGATAATAAATTTTATCCAGAAAACCCAACAAAAACCAATATGATATTAAATGAAAAAATCACCATTTCAATAGCATCTGACCACATTCCACACTTGCGAGCAAATCTTAATTCAACTTTGAGATTAATTCAGGCAAGTTATGATTCAATTGAATCGGTAAAGATATAATGAAATCAAAGATATCGTAATAACATGTCAGCAGGACAAATGCCTCCTTGGCTTCAAGAACAGCTAATGAAAATGCAGCAATCTCAACAAAATCTTCAATCCATAATGACACAAAAACAACATCTTGAGATGGAAAACATTGAGACTGAAAAGGCACTTGAGGAATTAAAAAAGGCAGCAGATGATGATAATGTTTACAAACACGCTGGTTCAATTTTGATAAAATCTACTAAACAAGCACTAATTGATGAATTAGAAGAACGCAAAGAGATGGCAAAAACACGTTCTACTGTTCTTGAAAAACAAGAATCTAGAATTAAAGAATCACTCAAAGAACAAGAAGCAAAAATCACGGAAATGATGCGAGGTCCAGCATCTGGAAGTGCTCAAATATCAAAGCCTCCACCATTAGATGATAATCCTAGAAAATAGTCTGATGATTGAGATTTCAAAAAGATATTAACAAATTAACAGAATTACACTTGGTGAAATTAGAAAATTTACGAATTATTGTAGATGAACGAGAACGTAAGAGTGGAATTCCTGATCTGCTAAAAGCTGTAGGCCTTAATCTTGAAATGAAAACATTACCTGTTGGTGATTATATTGTTGCACCTGAAACTGTTGTAGAGCGTAAAAGCATCCGTGATTTGATGTCCTCTGTTTTTGATGGTAGGCTTTTTGATCAATGCTCTAGACTAAAAGAGCACTTTCAATTTCCAATAGTGCTTGTGGAAGGAAATGTAGATGAAATTGAAGAAATAACTGATAATCCGATGATTTTCTATGGTGCATTATCTACGGTGGTAATTGATTTTAAAATTCCAATAATTCCTACCCCTAGTGCAATTCACACTGCAAAATTACTTGTTTCACTGTGTTCTAAAAACGAATCTCAAAAAGGCCCCTATATGAAAAAAATAAAAAAATCAAATGATTTGGAAAAACAACAATTATCCTCTCTTTGTAGTTTGCCCGGTATTGGAGAGAAATTCGCTGTTAGAATGCTTGAAAAATTTGGAACTCCTTTGAAAGTTTTTACTGCCACTACTACCGAACTTGCAAAAGTTGAAGGCCTTGGAGATGCCAGAGCTAAAAAAATAAAAAAAATACTTGAATCCCAAAGCAAACACCTCAAAGAATCAAATCAAAAAACTTTGCATGATGCATGATACTATTAAATAAATTGACAAATCTGTGTCATTGATGTTAGTATCAATAGATTGGCTAAGAGATAATCTCTCTGATCCAAACATTGTAATTTTGGATACCCGTCCTAAAACAATGTTTTTGTATGGTCATATCTCAAAATCACAATCACTAACAATAGACCAAGTTATTCAATTTGATCAATACGGTGCAAATCTAGTCGTTGATGAAAAAAAAATTATTGATCTTTTTAGTTCGCTTGGAATTGATAATTCTAAAACTGTTGTACTTGTTGGCGATTCTATGGATCCGTCAGCTGCTAGAATTGCATGGACATTTCTCTACTTTGGACATGAAAAAACATGTCTACTTGATGCAAATATTATGGACTTGCAAAGAAATGGATTTGAATTAACAAAAAAATCATTCATTCCTGAATTAACAACATTTACTCCAAAAATTAACTCTAAAATTCGAATAGAATCTGATTATCTTAAAGAAAATCTAGATAATTTTGTAATCTTGGATGCGCGAACCCCTCAAGAGTTTATGGGAGGTCATTTGCCTAATTCAAAATTAATTCCATTTACTGATGGAATAGCATATGATGGTAAGTTATTTCAAAATAAAAATTTTTTACAAAATCTATTTTCTCAAAATCAAATATCTAAAGATAGTGAAATTGTTTGTTATTGCATGCATGGTCATAGGGCCTCTAGTCTATTTTTACAATTGATGATTGCAGGTTATCAAAATGTAAAATTGTATGATGGATCATTTGTTGATTGGTATGGAAGGAGATTGCCCCTTGAGTAACTTTCTCTTTAATGGGGTACCGCACATTGGACACTCTTTTCCGGCTGTATGATTTGTATGACAACCCGGGCAATAATGAACCCATTTGCCAACATCTTGAAAACTATTTGTCATTATAGGTGATATCTTTAATCCTATATTTTTTGCAACATTTGTAATTGCAAAATCATCTGAAATAATCTCACCTTTAATGCTGATGCATAGCGCAATTATTGAAATATCTTGTTTTGATAATTGTGGAAAATCACCAGTTTCTTTGGCAGATGCTATTGCTGCATTTGTTGATTCTTTATCCGGATCCATTATTTTTAATCGATTAGTTGCTAGCAGTGTTCCTAATACATTCTGATCTTTTTTGATGTGTTTTATTTCCTCATAAACAAGAGATGTTGTATAACAATCATTAGATGATCCAAATGGAACTCCTGCATAAAATGCACTCGCGTCTAATATTCTAAAATCCAAGTTTGCTCATCTGTCTCAGTCCTCGTTTCTTCAATCTAACAAAGACTGCTGGTTTTCTATACTTTTTTATAATTATCGGTTCTCCATAACCTGCCGACTTTACTACCTGCGCATCCATGACTATACTGCAGTCCTGTGATGATATTATTTCTATTTTTTCATCTGGCACCACAATTGATTCTAACCTGTAAACTGGAGCAACTGGTGTTATGATCAAAACATCTAAACTTTCATGAAGGATAGGGCCACCTAAAGAAAATGAGTGACCTGTTGAGCCACTTGGAGTGGCAATTATGACCCCGTCCATTTTCTGTTTGACTGTATCATCTTGAAATTTTATTTCAATTTCTGCAGTTTTTGTAAGATTTGTTCTACAAATGTAAATCTCATTTAATGCTGGTGGAAATTCTTTGCCTCCACATGAAGCAACAACTCTGGTTCGTTTATCTAAAAAGAATTTATCTTTTAGAATTTTATCAATGGCATCATCTATTTCATCAATTGTTATCTCAGATAATATGCCTCTATTTCCGCCTACATTAATTGTTAGAATTGGAGTATCATTCTCAAGATATCTAAAAACTCTTAGAGTTGTTCCATCTCCACCCAATGTAACTACCAAATCCAACTTTTCTTTTTTCAGCTCATCTAATGTCTCTACTTTTTTTGCACCTTCTACTTCTATGGGGGAAATTGTAAATACTGTGGATTTCTTTGCTAGAAACTTTTTTGCAATCTTTCTTGCTGCATCTTCTGACTCTTTTGAACCTACTTTACTAACCACTGCCACTTTTTGAAGTTTCAATCAGTTTTCCTAAATCTCGTTTAGTTAAAAAGATATTTTTTATTTAATTTGCTGTAAAAACAATTAAGTATGAATACAAATTTGTAAAATAACATGAACTACGCATATCCTGAAGTTTTAGTAGACACAGATTGGGTATCAAAAAATCAGCCAAATGAAAATAGGAAATTAGTTGAGGTTGATTATGATCCCGTAAATGGATATCAAAAAGGTCACATTAAAGGAGCCAGCTTAATTTGGTGGAAACGAGACATTAATGATCCTATAACTAGAGACATTATTGATAAAAAACGATTTGAGGCATTAATGTCTAAAAATGGCATACGTGAAGATACAGAAGTAATTCTTTATGGTGATTTTAATAATTGGTTTGCAGCATTTGTTTTTTGGGTTTTCAAATACTATGGGCATGAAAATCTGAAAATTATGAATGGTGGGAGAAAAAAATGGGAGTTGGAGAATAAAGAATACACTACAGAAGAACCATCATTCGCTTTAACCACATACAAAGCACAACCACCTGATGAAGGACTCCGTGCTTACTTGTATGATGTTAGTAGAGCATTAGGACGAGAAGATACTGTGATGGTTGATGTACGATCTCCAAAAGAATTCTCTGGAGAAATTACAGCTCCTCCTGAATATCCAATGGAACATGCACAAAGAGGTGGACATATTCCTAAAGCAAATAATATTCCATGGGCAACTGCTGTAAATGATGCTGATGGTACATTCAAGTCTGTAGAAGATCTTAAACAAAATTATGAATCAAAAGGTGTTACTCCAGACAAAGATGTTATCTGTTATTGTAGAATTGGAGAAAGATCATCTCATAGTTGGTTTGTTCTAAAATATCTACTTGGTTATTCCAAGGTTCGAAACTATGATGGTTCTTGGACTGAATGGGGTAACATGATAGGAAATCCTGTGGAAAAATAAATTGTCATTGGACCTTCCTGTACTAAAGCAAGGCTCATTTTATTACATTAAAGATAGTGGTACTGATTTTATCATGGAAGATAAAACAAAAAGAGGTCTTACAGTAAAAGACACATCCATCGACGAAAAAATAAATGTCAAAGCCGATAAAGGCATGATTCATGATATGGATGGAATTGGACATTGGGTCCCAATTCGTTGGTATTTTCCAAAGGACCTATTTGATCTCAAACAAATCTCAGAATATGCCGAATCAATGGAAAAAAAGTACATTGCACTTCGAGAGCTTACATGCCCTGACGACAGTGACTGATAACCTTTTTAAATAAATTCAATCACCTGATATTGAATGTCATTACTTCTAAAAGATCGAGTTTGGACAATGGAGGCACCAACTGCAAAACGTGGTGTATATCCTCTGCATGGTTTTAAACTTGGACTTTATAGATTGCCAATAAAACTTGAAGATCCTCTAGAAATTAAATCCGTACATGATGGCCTAAAAAAGGCGTTTGAAATGGATGCTTATGCCGATAGAATATTCGCAACATATCGTTGGAAAGAACAGAATATGAAAGATCCTGATGCAAAAGGGTATGAAGAAGTAAATCTGTCTGTCACTGTTGAAATTGTTAGTGGGGAAGTAGTCGATATTATTTATCAAATTTTTCCAATTGAAAAGTTTGGTGATCCAAACTGGGTTAAAGATTATAGAAAAAAGGCAGATCATTTTGCAAAAATGGTTATTGATACTATCTTACGTAATACAATCTTAGCAGATAAGATGATTTCTTATCTTGCAAAAGCAGAAAAGATCAATCAATATGAAGCAATACAGAGACTTGAAGAGCTTACACCTCTTGCAAAAATTGTTCTTAATGCTAAACCAAAAGCAACTGAAGCTACAGATGAAATTGCTGAGGATGATGGAGGTGAAATTGCAATTCCAGATGGAGCAAAACCTGGACCAATTGATGTTGCTTACAAATCTAAAATGAAACCATCTTCTCCATTTGATGCAAATGGATACACCGTCAAGACTTGGGGTAGAAAAGGTGCAAACAATGGGATTCTTGGTGTTTGGGGCGAATTCGTATCTGTTGATTATGATATCTGTATTGCAGATGGTGGATGTATTGAGGCATGTCCCGTTGGAGTCTATGAATGGTTTGATACTCCTGGAAATCCTGCATCTGGAAAAAAACCCTTAATGTCTAAAGAACCTGATTGCATATTTTGTCTTGCATGTGAAAATGTTTGTCCGCCAAAAGCAATTAAGATATTTGAGCAAAAATAAGTCAATTACTTTGCACGTATAAATAGCGACCTTACATTTTGGGAAACTATACAATGGCCCTTAATTCGTTTACCCAATTTGTTTTTGATCTGTTTATTTTGTCTGCAATTATTATTACTGCTTACACATGCAATTTCTACTATCTTACATATCTCTCAATAAAGAGAAAAGAAATTCGTTCCACTGTTAATATGGGAACACCGTCAGTCACTATTCAATTACCAATATACAATGAAAAGTATGTCGCAAAGAGACTAGTTGATGCAGTGTGTGCGATGGATTATCCAAAAGAAATGATGAGAATAATGGTTTTGGATGATTCTGACGATGAAACCGTGGATCTTTTATCTGCTGTTGTTGCTACATACAAAAAACAGGGATTTCAAATTGAACATGTACGACGTGGTACCAGAAAGGGGTACAAAGCAGGCGCTTTGAAATATGCAATGCAAACTACCTCTACCGAATTTGTAGCCATTTTTGATGCTGATTTTATTCCCCCAAATTGGTTTCTAAAAAGAGCAATTCCACACTTTTCTAAATCCAATATTGGATTAATTCAATGCCGTTGGGGACATGTAAATGAAAACTATTCTGCAATTACTCAAGCACAAGCACTTAGTCTTGACTTTCATTTTTTAATTGAACAAAAGGCTAAAAGCAATTCTAATTTATTTATGAATTTTAATGGTACTGCAGGAATCTGGAAATGTGCTTGTATAGAAGATGCTGGCGGATGGCACACTGCTACACTTGTTGAAGATCTTGATCTAAGCTATAGGGCACAAATGAAAGGATGGAAATGTGTTTTTTTGCCTGATATTGTAGTTGATGCTGAACTTCCTGTTCAAATGAATGCAGCTAAACGACAACAGTTTCGTTGGGCAAAAGGTTCCATCCAATGTGCAATTAAATTATTGGCAGACATTGCAATCAAACGTAAAGTTGCAGTAGAAGCGAAAATTCAAGCATTTGTTCAACTAACCCGTCATATTGTTTACCCGTTAATGTTGATACAATTTCTTGCATTGCCTGTTCTTTTAGCTTCGGACATGAATCTCTATCTGGTTAGTTTTCTTCCTGCATTGACAATTGCAGCATATCTTGCCATGGGTCCCGGGGCATACATTGTGATCATTCAAAGCATGTATCCTACATCTTGGAAATCAAAGGCGAAGATTTTGCCTGCATTACTTGTTTACAATGCAGGAATGTCTGTAAATAACAGCATAGCTGTATTTGATGCTGTTTTTGGAAAGAAAAATGAATTTCTAAGAACTCCAAAATATGGAATTATTAACAAAGAAGATGATTGGCGCGATAAAGCATACAATCTACCTTTTACAAAAACCACGTTACTTGAGATCTTTTTTGGTGTTTATGGGCTAATGGGGATTTTGATTTCAATATTTTCCAATAATCCTGTTTTTGCACCTATTATTGGACTGCAAACAGTCGGCTTTTTTTATATCTCCTACATGAGCATCTCTCATACAAGATTTAAAAGAATTAAATCACAGAATATTCCTGTTTTAACCAAGATAGAAAAAATGGCAAAAAGAACATATCAACTCGCAATGATTGGAGTAGTTGCAATTATTATTTTTGGAGGATTCATGGCAATCAATGGCTACCATGCTGACGTTTATCCTCTTGATAGAATACGTGGAAATTTGGATGCCATAATTGGTTCAGCTGATCCAGTTGAGATTAAAACTCACTTGACTGCAATTAAACAAGATTTGACAATTATTATGGAAAAATTACCTGAAAGTAAAAACCCTGTTTGGGTATTTCCTACAGAATCTACAAGCTTTCTTCGAATAGATCGTGCCGTTGATAACATGATTGTAAATGTTGAAACGATTTCAGGAGTCTCAGAAGACAGTGCTGCATTTCAGACCGGTATGACTAACATTGGTGAACGCTCTTTAGCACTTCGTCAAAATATCATGGATGCTACTCCATACATGTTTGTCAGTGTATCTAATATCGTATTTAGTACAATGTGGATAGCTGCAATTTTGGGAATCTTTACAGCACTAAAACGAAAGAAAGACCAACTAACTGCAATCGATGAAGCAATCGGCGTTTAGGGAATATTCAACTCGTTTCGTATTTCATCTACTCCTCTAATTCCATAGATATCTCTAATTTGTTGAATTCTGATTGATTCTTTTAGTAAATCTTTACCAATTGCATTTATCAAAATTGCAAAGACATCGCTAAATCTAATCTCCCACTTGTCTGCACAATCTAAAATTTTACTGATTGCCCATTGTCTGACTTCATGTGGTAGTGGAATTTTCTCTCCTGCCTCTATTGATAACTTGTCAAATAAATTTATAATTTCTGCTGTTTGTGATGCCATGTTTTCAAGTTCTTTTGCATCTCCGTACTTTGATTCTGAATGCATTCTAATGTTTGATTGATATTCTGATAACTTTAACAATGCCATTACCTCCTTTGATGATTCTTTGGATGTCTTACTTGTGATATTTTTGACTGATTGCATTTCTTCAAATATTTTATCTGATTTTTTGTGAAATTCTGCTGTAGATTCATCTTGTCGTTTTAAAATATCTGATACTGAAGAAATTTTTTGTTCTATATTGTCTGTCTTCTCAAAAACATTCTTTTTGAAATTTGAAAAATCTTCTTGGACTGATTTTAATCCCTCACCTACAAATGCTGTAGAATCTGCTCTGTGTGCTAATGAGTTTATTTCAGTTTCAATTTTATCTATTTTTCCTGAAATTCCTTTAATCGAATTCATGCTCAAATTTGATGTAGAATCGGCATTTGAGGCAATTGTGGTAAATTGCTGCTTTAGTCCCTCTATTACTCCTCCTAAAGAATCAATTTTTGACGCTTTTCCTGCAACTGCGTCAATTGCAATTTTAATCGCATCTAATTCTAAACTAAGTTTTGATGCTGAATTTACATTATCTTTGATTTTTCCAAGTTCTTGATTTAAGCTAGAAATTACCTGAGAGCTCACTTGTACGTTGTCTGTTTTTTTGATTATTCCCTCAATACTATTTTTTAGATTGTCGATCTCTTTACCTATTCCTAAAAATGAATCTGTCTTTCCAGATACTTTTCTAAGATCCTCTCTTACTTCGTCAATTCTTTGTGCTATTTTTATTATCATTTGTGAATTATTTCTCATGGAATTCATGCTGTCTTCTACTTGGTGTGATAACTCTAGAGTCTTTGGAGATGATTTTTGTAATTCATTTATCTTGTTTACTTCTTCTTGTAGTCTTACAGTTTGTTCATTAATTTTTGTAACTAAATTTGATTGGGTTCTTACATGGTTTAATCCTGCATAAAGTTTCTGTGTATCATCTTCTAGAATGTCTATCTGCTTTGATTGTTTTTGTATGTTTTCTAATGTCAAAGTCAAAGTATCAATCATTCCTTTCATGGAAACAAGCACTTTTTGATTATCCCCAAAAATCTTTGACATTGCCTTGATTTCTTTTTGTAATGCTTTGCTGGAATCCGTCACTGATGCTACCTTTTTTAGTATTGCAGCTGGCGTAGGTTCACGTTTTATGACTTTTTTTGTTTTATCTGAAACTTTGACTGTTTTCTTTGTTTCTTTGCTAGCCATATCTATTAACAATAAAATATGGTGATAAAAAAGTTAGGTGTAAAATAAAAAATGTAAAGAGTTACTTGTTGACAACTTCCGGTTCATGAAGTAATTCATGAAATGTCTTTTCAGCCAGTCCGTTTGCTGTGTCAATAAATCCTCTTGGACAATATTCACATTGAATCATATGGTACGGTATGGTACCGTACTATTAATATTTAGGTAATTATGACGTTACCAATTGTGCAGTCAGATACCCCAGGTCATTTCTCTACACTATTTTCAGCTGACCTACTCATCATTCTGCAATTAGATTGATCATAACTAGGCATAAAGAGGTTCAAAACATAATAAATTCACGTAAAAGTTATGTTAAATTAAAAAATCAATTTTTGTTTGTTAGACTCGTGCGTAATTGTTTTTAAACAAATTTGTTGAATGATACCGTGGATAACTATGTACTTCAGATTGATTCATCTGGAATTCAAACTATTTTGAATCAAATTATGACTAGTTTTGTTGATCAAATTACTCACCTTCCTCATACTTCGTTTGTTACTGATTTAGCTTTTATCATGATTATTGGTGCAATTGTAACTCTTGCCTTTTTTAAAATAAAACAACCTTTGATCATTGGATATCTTTTTGCAGGTATGCTGTTGGGTCCTCTGTCTCCTCTTTGGTCTTGGATTCTTCCCACAGGTAGTTCTGGTATGTTGGAAGGTGTAGGAATTTTAACTGACATGTCTGCATTGAATCTATTTTCTGAAATAGGAGTCATCTTGCTTCTTTTTGTAATTGGTATTGAATTTCCTTATGCAAAAATCAAAAGTATTGGAAGAATGGCCATTGGTATAGGTACAGTTGGGTTGGTTGCTACATTAGGTGCAATTTTCTATGCTGCTAGTGCACTTGGACTGAATTCTATGGATTCTTTATTTATTGCTGCAGCACTTTCAATTTCAAGTACTGCTGTTATTGTAAAAATTTTAGAAGAGATGGGACGAATAAAAAGAGAATCGACAATTCTTGTATTGGGAATATTAATTGTAGAGGATGTAATTGCCGTTATTTTAATTTCCTCTTTACAATCAATTGCCTTAGTTGGAACCGTATCTCTAGAATCTATTCTGGTTGTAGTTATTGTTGCAACAGGTTTGATTGTTGGCACATTCACTATTGGAACAAGAATCATCACGCCCTTAATTGATAGAGTTGCTGCATCTGAACATCATGAAATTTTATTATTGAGTATTCTTGGAGTGTGTTTTGGCTATGCCCTGTTGGCAAATGTTGTTGGATTATCAGTTGCTATAGGTGCATTTCTTGCGGGTGTACTGGTGGCTGAATCCAAATCATCTGAAGTTTCTAAACTTTTGGCAAGTCCAATTAAAGACATGTTTGTAGCCATTTTCTTTATTTCAGTTGGTGCTCTGATGGATGTATCTCAACTTCAAAATTATATCTTTATAGCTACTGCGCTGATTGCGGTTGCGATTGGCATGAAGTTTGGAGGTAATCTACTTGGCAGCTTTTTATTCCGTCAAAAACGTGACAAGGCAATTCGTTCTGCATTTACATTGGCTGCTCCACGAGGTGAATTTTCAATTGTTATAATAAAAACCGGGGTTGATATTGGTGCTGTAAGTACATTTTTGTTCCCACTAGTAGGTGTGATTTCTATTGTTACTGCATTTCTTTCACCATTTATGATAAAGGCAAGTGATAAAGTGGTTCCAATGTTAGAAAAGAAAAATGTCTGATGAACTAAAAAAATTATCTGAACAAGTTCATGATGGTGTGACCACATTTGATTTTGATGGTAAAGATATTCCATGTATAATTTTAGATGAAAGAAAGTATGATGAAATAATGTCTAAAGTTGCTGGAAAATCTCTTGCAATTAATACTGATCTTAACATATTGCAAGATGGATTGGGTCATGTTTTTGTAGAAATTGTTTTAACATTTTCTCAAGGTGGAATTGTTGAAAAACTATTGATCAATGCAAACAAGGATCTATCTTTTTTTCAATCTCTTGCAAAAAACTCAATGCTTGCACTTTCATCTCCGAAATCTCATTATGGAAAAGACAATGTCTTTATGATTCAGCTACCTAAACCTGAAAAAGCTGAAAACGCATTAGAGATTATAACACGTGGATTAGAACAAAATAATCAAAGATAAATGGTGCAGTTACCGGGATTTGAACCCGGGTCACGAACTTGGCAAGCTCGAATATTAACCAAACTGTACTATAACTGCAACAATCCTAAGGAATGAATTTGGATATTAAACTGTTTTTAACTATTACATCCAAGATAAATTATGGATGAAATACTGATGGAGAAAATTAAGCAAAAAATTCATGAGACCATTTCAAACAAAGAGGAAATACGACAACTTATTCAATTACTTTCAAACATTGATGATTCTAAATCATTTGCACTTGGAATCGTCGTTGGGAGACTCTACAATGCCTTTTATTATCAAACAAAAAGAATTCTAAACCGAGAACCAACGAAATTTGAATTTGAAGAATTTTTAGAATTTGTTAAAAGTAAGAAATCTGCTCTAGAAGATTTATGGTGACATTTTTTGTTCCCAAGGGATAACATTGATTGTTGCTCCGCCTGGTAGTTTTACACAAGCACTTTTGAGGGCTTTTTTTGCTTTTTCTAGATGCTGTGCATTAACATAAAACTCCATAATGCATTGTCCTATCTTTACTCTGGCACCTAGACTGGTAGCTTTTCCCCAAGCTCTTCTCATTCCCTCTGAAATTCTATCTGCACCAGCAGTTGCAACCATTTTATTTTCTCTAAGAAGAACGTGAGGATAAATTCTGAGTCTGGAGAAGTATCCTGTCTCTCCAGTTGCCTGTTCAAGTGTTTTATTTGCTGCTAATCTGCAAGACTCTATGGCAACATGTCTGATCTGACATTTTTCGTTTGTGAGTAATTGAACACAATAATCATAACCTGCTCTTTTTCCTCCTTGGAATTTTGCAATTTTTATCTGTGGATTGCCTTTGATGAATTCTTTTCTACAGAATGGCTGTCCTTTTCCTACTCTATAATTAGCACCATGCATGATAACCTCAAACCAAAATGCCCATATTTTAACGGTTAGACAACCTACATTCGTATTCTCCAATACTTATATGGAAAACTATTAACTTTCTCTTCATTATGGAAGAAACTCCTTTAGTGAAAGGTGAATTGGTCTCAGATCAAACATGCATCTCAGATAAAGAAATGATTCATGAACTTCAACTCAAAGGATACGGTGAACTTGAAAAAGAGAGATTGTTCTTAAAATCATTCGAGTCTCTCTATTTGTTATATGCTGATAAATTAATTCTACGTAAGGGCAAAAAGCAAATTAATTTTGATGATTTAATGAGCATCTGCCAAAAGAATGATTCTGAAACTCTTACAAAATTTTTAATCTACAGAGATTTGAAAACTAGAGGATATGTCGTCAAAGATGGATTTGGGTTTGGTTCTGATTTTCGAGTCTATGAAAGAGGGCAATTTGGTGAAAAAGGAGCGAAATTTCTAATTTTTGGTCTCAATGAAGGCCAACAAGAGAAGATGGGAACTCTGCAGAAAAAAATTGAACAAATTACACAAATGGGAAAAGAACCTGTAATTGCAGTAATTGAAAGACGTGGAGAAGTAATCTATTATAAAATTAATAGAATGAATTTTTATGAAAACAAAACAGGATTGGAAGAATTATCTCAGCTTTAAACACTGAATGCCCATTCTGATGAATATTTTAAAAGATTGTTTTCTTCTGCATGCATGAAATCGTAAACTTCGACATACTTTGTCTTATTTTCCCACAGATCTTCAAAATCTTTTATTTTTCTTTGAACTCTTGATTTATCATTCCATGATGTGAATACATCGACTGATTCAAAATCTCTTGTTTGAGTAGAAAGAGATGATGATGTCCCAGTAAATGCGACAGCTTCTCCATTTTCATCTTTGAATATTCCTATTCTTTCTGAGAATAAATTGGAAATTTCCTCTGAATTTGTGATTGCGATTTTTAATTCAATTTGACCGTTATTTATGAAATCTTGTAGTTTCTGTATTTTATTGTCTCTGATTAATTTTCCATCAAAGCGTTTAGTGTATTTTTCTGAAAAAAGTTTTGTCAGTATGTTTAGATCCGCTATTTTGAATCTATTGCCTGTGATCATTCTTAATTTTGCTTTACCTGAAGTGAAATTATCAAAGCCCATAGATATGCCAGCCAATCCTCGAATTGACAAAAAATCCACACATCTATCATATTCTATGCAATTACTTAGACATGGAAAGAAAAAGTCTGTTATCATGTTGTTCCTATCTGAACGATACTCTTCTTCTAATTTGATTTCTCTTAACCCCAATAATTTTTTAATATGATTTTCTTATTTAAACAAACAATTATTTGATAACTAATGTTAGTGCTCCCGTCGGGATTTGAACCCGAGATCACTGCCTTGAGAGGGCAGTATGCTTAGCCGGACTACACCACAGGAGCTTGTTCAAAAACAAACTCCATCTCAATTTAAAGGAAATGTTTTGACAATGAATCCATTGGTGAAAATTAGTAAGTTTGTTGCTTTATACAAAATTTAAAATGAATAATTTCATGGATTTAAAAAAACTAGTTGAAGAACAATCACTGATAAATTTTCCTGTTGGTTTAGGTGGATGTAGAGCAACTAATTCTTTTTTTGATTCATGTGATTATGACATAACAATCTTTGATGATAAATCAGAGCGCACAAACATCGTCTTCTATGATGACAATTTTATAAAAATTCATCATGGCTCATTAAAAGAAACAAAATCTGACGTTCTTGTAAAATATGATGGAATGCAGATAATTCATGATGAATCTTGGGAACTTCGAATGTTTCTATCAAAAATTAAGGAAAAACGTTTAATGCTTTACAAAGACTCTGCAAAAAATTGCCTGTTTAATTCTCTGTTTTGCTGTGAGAAAACTAAAGAAGGGATCAAAGATTTGAATGTTTTTTCATCATGTTGGCAAATATGTGCATCTTATTTTTTAGCTGATGCTATCTACTTGCTAAATCTGTATAGGCCAAATCCCACTCATATGTTAGATGTGATACGTAAATTTGAGAAAAATCAAATCAATGAACAAATCTCAACAGTAACACAAACTATTGGAATTGAACGGGCAACTCAATCTCTATTGGAAAGAATGCTAAAATCTACAATTGGTTTTTCTGATCTGGTTGAAAATAACAACCACTCAAAAATCATCCAACAGAAATATGATTTATTTGTAAAAAATTCGATGCTATCTGATTGTTATTTTTACTTGGGATACATAAACAAAGAAAACTTTGTAAAGATTAAAGACAGTATTGACAGGCAGCCAGATCTTATTCACATTCTAAAGATAGCCTTTGATATTGAGGCTGATTCAAATCTGCTTGAGAACCAGGTAAAACTCATTCAAAAATCATGCAATGCCATTTTTGGCCTCATTTCTGGTGCGTGATTTTCTAAAGCCTTGTACTAACATTTTAAAATAAGTAATATTGTTGTGTATACATGACAGATCAAGCATGTGGATGCGAAGCAGATAGCGGCGATCCAACTTATTCATGTGATTGCGATATGCAAGGTCATTGTATATGCAGCGCAGATTGCAAATGTAAAACTGACGTTTGTAAAGAAGCAGTCAAACACCTGTAAATCATAGTTGTTTTACTTTTATTTTTTCTTTTTAAATTATCCTTCTTCCTCAAAGCCCCATGATTTTACCAATTCTTTTTGGAACTTGTCGGATTGTTTTTCATCTAATGCAAATCCGCAATTTTTGTGAGTTGGAACGACTGTCATTCCATCAAGCTTAAACTCTACTTCGTACAAGTGAACTTTTGAGCATTCACACATTCTAAAATTTCTTACATTTTCCTCTATATCTGCTTATTTGAATAACGTTTAACTATCTGTGACGTGCAATTTTTTTGAATTGAAGATAGCATTTTTAGCTTTACCTGTAATGGCAATCTTGATTTTTGGAACTATTCCTCTACCCTATGCTGCAGCACAGTTTCAAGCAGGTGGTGTTTCTCTCCCAGGTGATCCAACATGGTTTGCAGGAAAGGGTCTCAAAAAAGGCGATTTTTTCTCATATTCAATGTGTCATGTAGATTACAAAGAATGTAGTCCATTTGAAATGGATATTTGGATTAAAGGTGATACAAAATCTGGAACTGAAGACAAATGGCTTACCGAAGTCGTTGTTTATGATGGAAACAAAGTGATCAAGGGCGAAATGGATTTAGGAAAACTAGCACCCGAACCATCTGGCGGCAGTACAGATCTATCTGTTTACCGAGGTGCATTCAAGTCCTCTATTGTGTGGTTATCTGCTTTTGCAAATGGATATGATGATGGTGGTGCAAAAGGACCAAAAAAATTCTCGCAAAAATCATGGGGTAAAATTGGAAACATAGGTGGTGAACAAATAATTCCAACATCTATTGAAAAAGTTACTGTTAAAGCTGGAACATATGATACTGTTTTGGTAACTTGGAAAACAGGTGGTGCTGTAAGTAAAGTTTGGGTAGTTGACGGTTTTCCATTCCCAGTAAAAGCTCAAGCATACACTCATGTATCATCTGGAATTCCACCACCAGAGTATAAATTTGAATTATTAGAGTATAAACAAAATGTACAACAAGATCCGTTTACAGACATCCTTTCTGATACTGCTAATCCGGAATTAAAAAACTGTCCAAAAACTGATTCGCTTACCACTTCAATCAAGAAACCGACTGAAAAATTTTCTTATCAGATTCATGCTTACTATAGTCCAGAATACCCTGTACAAGGATGTCCAATGAAATGGCAATTTGATTTTCTTAGCAAATACCATGATACTGAATTCTTGAATCAAGTTCAGTATGATCTTATAGTAGTTGACGATAAATTCACACTTCCTCCACTACGTTCTGTTGCAAAAGATCAAGGTTATGATTATCTGTATTCTCCATCCGGACTATCTACTATTGACATGATAGTTCAACAACCTCCAGGAACTGCTCATTTTGTAGTTTATGTATATGGATTGGCTCCGCAAGGAATTGTTCCATCCTCTCCTTTGGATTATCTTATAATTGATCTTCCTATTTCAGCCAAGACTGGCAGTTCTGATAACCCCTCACAAAATATTCCAGCATGGATTAAAACTAACGCAAAGTGGTGGGCAGAAGGTAAAATTGATGACAACTCATTTGTTCAAGGAATTCAGTTCTTGATCAAAGAGAGAATAATGAAGATTCCACAAACTGCACAAGGCTCAGGATCAGGAAGTAATCAAATTCCAGCATGGATTAAAACTAACGCAAAGTGGTGGGCAGAAGGTAAAATTGATGACAACTCATTTGTTCAAGGAATTCAGTTCTTGATCAAAGAGGGAATAATGAAGATTCCACAAGCTGCTCAAGATTCAGAATCAAGCGGTTATGTGCCACAGAATCTGTTTGATTAAAAACAACCCTTGACTTTTCATGTCGTACATTCAAATTATTAGAATTTGATAAAAAATCAGATGTTGATATGGTAAGTCTCTTTAGTTATCCCAAACGACATCTCAAAAAATTAGTTCACGATGGAGATTATGTTGAGGCACTTGAATTTGGAAAAAGTTTAGCGGAAAAATTTTCTAATGATTCTGATTACATGTTTATGATGGGAAGCATTTATTTTATTTTAGAAGATGCAAAAAAAGCAATTACATATTTTGAAAAGGCTTTGGAGATAAAACATGATGATGTTGAGACTTTGACATTAAAAACAAATGCTCATCTTTCATTACAACAAAAAGATGAGGCAATTGATTGCTGTAAAAAAATCATAAAACTAGAACCTGATAACTATGAATCTCATGGTCTGCTTGAAAAATTAGAATCTATTTGAATTCACTAAATATTATACTGTTTTACTTTTCATCTCGTATGCATTTTCCATTAGCCAATCACAAAATTTTGTAACCTTTTCATCAAACTCTGTCCAAATGTGCACTGAATGTGGCAGAATATCTATTTTCCAATTATCTGAATACACTCTTACGCCTTCTTTATTTTCATACATGTATGCATCTTCGACTTTTATGTCGCCCAAAATTTCTTTTGCCTTTTCTTTGATCAACTCTCTGTTAATTGGAAATCTTGTTTTTTCATAATCGATAATTAAGCTAAGATCTCGTTTGCCATACATGTCAAATTCTTCTATTCTCCCCGCTTTTGGAAAATTAACAATTAGTTTGATGTTGTATTTTTTGCCTACTTCCTTGCCAATTTCTACAATTCTCATATATGCTGTGGCTGGATTTTTCTTTAACATGAAGCGAATTTGTGCTAGATTTGTTTTTAATTGCTGTTGAAGATCCAAAACTAACTCTGAGAATATCATGATATTCGTATTATGAAATCCCATTATAATCATTAATCTTATTTCAGGATTGGTTTTTTTAGACGTAAAAATAATTGTCATTATTGGCATTACCGATGGATTATGATGGTGTACGAATAGATGATGGCTCAGAAAGAACTGATAACGTAAATGACTACAAAGTGACATGCATTGATTTTATCAAAGACATTTCTCATGATTATGAGGCATGGGTTGATTACTATAAACTTCCAGAAGATGAGGACAAAAAACGACGTAATGGAATTAGAGCCACTATAGAAAGAACAAACGAATGGATTGCAAAAATTGCTCAGACAATAAAAGCGGTTGATGTTGTAATGAATGATGGAATTCAAAAGATGGCAGAATCTACAGCAGGAAAGCCACTTGAAATCGGTATCTTTGTAAATGGTAAATCAAGCTATACTGTGGCAAAAGCCGGAATTATTGATGTTACTGTAAAGTCTAGTGGTAGGCAAGGCAGAAAAACAAAATTGGGTTTTCATTTCAAAGATAATCGATTTAGAATTGAATCAACATGTGGGGCATACTTTGATGAAAACAATTTACCTGTTCAGGAATTTGATCTGATGGATATCTCCATTAAACTTCATGCAGAAAATGCAAAACAACGCGATGTAATCTCATTTACTGTTACTATTAGCGAAATGGAAAATGATATTGAATTTGAACGAAGGGGTCTAACTACTATTGTTCATATAGTGTAATTTCTATTGCGACTCTTTTTTCATCAGCTCTTTTTTCCCCCGGATATTTTAATTGAGAAATTTTTTGCTCTAGTTTTTCGTCTTTCACTAGGTTTGCCTTCCCTGTGTATGTTGAATTGTTATATTCTATGATTACATCTGGATTTGCCATTGCATTTTTGAACCAGTCGCCATCTGGTTTGTGTCTTGAAAAATAAATTTTTTCATTATATTTTACAGCCCGAAGCATCACTGAATGAGACCTTCCCGTCTTTCTACCCTTTGTGCTTAAAATTGCACGAAATAGGTTCTCTTCAATTACCATGAGCCGATATTTCTGTCAAGTAATTTAACCTCATTGCTAGAAATTTCTGATATTTGGTATGATAAGCAAATCTGAATAATGTAATACATGTCAGTTAAACTCGAAGACATGCCTGAAAATATGGCCACAGCTGATGACTTTGTTGGAAAAAAAGTCATAGATAGAGAGGGCATAGAGTACGGTAAAGTCAAGCACATCCACATTAACCAACACACTCTGACTGTTTCAGGAGTTACCATCCATCAGGGATTCAACAAGGACTATTTCCTTTCTAATGATTACATTGACAAATTCACTGAGGAAACATTGCTACTTAGCAGGCCTCCAGTTAGAGTAGGAATTCCCGTAGTTGACATTGACAGTCACAAAATAGGAAAAATAAAACGACTTCATAGAAGTTCTGATACAAACGAACTCGAATCTGTTGAAATCAGTGATGGGTTGATGCATTCCAAAATTATATCCAAATCAGAAATTTGGGGCGTAGGCGAAAAAGTCATTCTTAAAATGACAAAAGAAGAATACAAAAAACTGGAATAGTTTTTTCAAAATCACAATTTATGTTATGTTTTTTTACTGCATTTTAGACAAATAGGTATTCCTTTTTCAATTGTTATTTCCACATTTGATGAGTGACATTTTTGACAGAGTCCTTTCATGTTGTAATTACTTTAAAAGGGCTTTAAATTTTTTATGCGACAATTTTTTCATTAACGCTTAGCAATTTATAATTGAGACAAGCGATCAAAGTGTGTACTCCGTAGAGACTAGATCTCTCTCAAAATCTTTCGGTGCAGCAAATGCCATAAATGACATTTCATTTGCTGTTGAGTCTGGTGAGATCTTTGGATTTCTTGGGCCAAATGGTGCAGGTAAAAGTACTACTATAATGATCCTCACCACACTGCTAAAGCCAACTTCTGGACAAGCTTTGGTTTCTGGATTTGATGTGATGACACAAGCAAAACAAGTTCGTCAAAGTATTGGATATGTGCAACAAGAATCCACAGTTGATGAATATCTTACAGGAAGGGAAAATTTACTTTTGCAAGCAAGACTCAATCATATTCCAAAAGATCAAATCAATAAAAGAATTGATGACATTCTGGAATTAATTGAATTATCTGATAAGCAAAATGATTCTGTAGTTACATATTCTGGTGGAATGAGAAAACGATTGGACATTGCTGGTGGACTATTACATCGCCCCAAAGTCTTATTTTTAGATGAACCTACAGTTGGATTAGACATTCAAACGCGTAGAAAAATTTGGGAATATATAAAAAAAATACACAAAGAATTTGAAATGACTATATTTCTTACAACTCACTACATGGAAGAAGCAGATCAACTATGTGATAGAATTGGTATTATTGATAATGGAAAGATTCAGGTAATTGACTCACCTGAGAATATGAAAAATGCGATGGGTAATGAAGTTATATCATTGACGTTTGAAAATGGAAACTCTGATGACTTTTTGTTTCAATTACGCCAGATTGATTTGATAAAAAAGATCAACGTAGATAATAACAAGTTGACTATTTTTGCATCAAAGGGAACAGAAGTAATTCCTAAAATTTTTCAAATTTCTTCTGAGCTTCAAATTAAAATTGTTTCCATATCCTTAACTCAACCTACACTGGATGATGTTTTTATTTCTTATACAGGTCGTGAAATAAGAGATGATGATACTGGATTTAATCGAAAACAAGAACATGCAAAAATGAAGAGGCTACGGGCATGAATTCCTTAATGTATGATACATATACTATTTTTTGGAGAGAACTAAAACGATACAAAAAATCACGCAGTGGTGTTTTAATTCGACTAATCCAACCTGCAATTTGGATAATTGTAATTGGAAATACATTTTCAGGAACCCAGCCATTAATTCAATCAGTTGGTTTTGAGGGACAATACATTGAATTTATGGCACCTGGCGTGATTATACTAACTGCAATTTTTACTAGTATTTTTGGTGGTGTCAATACTCTTTGGGATAGAAGATACGGATTTATGAATAAGGCATTGACCTCCCCTATCTCACGTTCTTCTATTGCGTTAGGAAAAATGTCTGCAATTTCTTTAATTTCCGCACTGCAAGCTAGCTTGATTGTGGGAATTGCTTTGGCAATTGGTGTGACTTTTCCAAATCCGTTTATGATTGTGCCAATCATGGCAATTGTAATCTTGTTTTCTATGGGATTTTCTGGAATCTCTGTTATTGTAGCTGCCACTGCAAAATCTCAAGAGACTTTTTGGGGTGTGATCAATTTTCTTGGAATGCCTTTGTTTATGTTGAGTCCTGCGCTTTTCCCACTGGAGTTACTCCCTGATTGGCTGGCAACTATTGCAAAACTTAATCCTGTAACTTATACGGTTTTATTGGTTAGAGAAATGATGACTGGAGTTTCAGAAGGAGGAATCTCTGCATTACTAAGTATAGGAGTTATTGCTGTGTTTGTTCTGGTGATGGTTGGGTTGGCTAGCTATGTGTTTACTAGAGAAGTAAACAAGCCATTTTAGTAAAAACTATAATTGCTAATTCTGTTTTCTAATTTTAAGATCACATTTCTATATAGTCCATAGTGATGTATTGTTTCTTCGTAATCTATGCTTGTTATTGCTAAATAAACCGCAAAATACAATGATTCAATGATAACAAAGATAACATCATTGCTAATGATCGCAACTATAGTTGCTATTATGGCACCACTAAGCGCAAATGCCGAATCAGGACCTAATGCACCTGATTCAAGATATGTGTATCACATCAATGGTGCTGGTGCAACATTTCCATTCCCTCTGATTGATTTATGGAGAGTCGAGTACAATCACGCTTTTACCAATGTAGATCTAAACTATCAATCGATTGGAAGTGGAGGTGGAGTAAAACAACACATTGAGAAAACTGTGAATTTTGCAGCATCTGATGCACCACTGACTGTTAAGGAAAGAGTATTAGCTCCTAACACACTACATATTCCTGAAACTATAGGAGGGGTTGTAGTAGTATACAACATTCCTGAAATCCCACAAAGCGGATTGAAATTAACTGGAAAGATAATTTCTGGCATCTTTATGGGAAACATCACTAGATGGGATGATCCATTGATTAAAGATCTTAATCCTGGATTGAGTCTTCCTAAACAAGACATCGTAGTGGCACATCGTTCAGATGGATCTGGAACTACATTTGTCTTCACTGACTATCTTTCAAACAGTGATCCTGAACCTGGTTGGGCTAAAAAAGTAGGAAAAGGAAAATCTGTTCCATGGCCAAGAGGTTTGGCAGCAGCAGGAAATGAAGGTGTTGCAGGAATCGTAAAATCCACTACATACTCTATAGGCTACGTTGAACTAGCATATGCATCGCAAGTTAAAATGACTTTTGCATATGTTCAAAATGGTGACAAAAATAAATTCATTGAGCCATCTATATCCAGTATTGCTGCTTCAGCAGCCAGTATTGTAGATAGACTGCCGGCAGCAGATGCAGATTGGTCTGCTGTATCTATGGTGAATGCACCTGGTCCTGACTCGTATCCAATTTCGAGTTTCTCATATCTTCTTGTGTATAAAGATCTAAAAACATCATCAAAGCACAAGGAAGAGGCAAGGACAATGCTTCACATGATTCATTGGATGATAACTGATGGACAGAAATTCTCGAAAAGTTTACTGTATGCTCCATTGCCTGACAAGGTTGTAGAGTTGGATAAAAAAGGTTTGTCAAGTGTAACATATGACGGAGAAGTTCTTTGGAAGTATGATCCCTCTGTAAAAACTACAGATACAAAAACAACAAAAAAAGTGGAACTTACTAAAAAAGAAATAGATGCTAAAAAAGTGGCAGATGGTAAATTATCTGATGCAAAGAAAGCAGCTGATGCAAAGAAAGCAGCTGATGCAAAGAAAGCAGCTGATGCAAAGAAAGCAGCTGATGCAAAGAAAGCAGCTGATGCAAAGAAAGCAGCTGATGCAAAAAACCCAAAATAAACCAAAAACTAAATCCCTTCTTTTTTATTTTTTAATAAGTCTTAATTTTATATTTTTATTCTAGGTTCTTAGAATTTAATTTTATTTTTTAAAATTTTAGATTCGGAATTTTGAAATATTTTTTTGTTCTATATAGTATTACGTGAACTATCTATCGTTATGCTCTATATGTAAAGAATAGTGATCCATCTTATAGTGTCTAAACTATTATTATCATTAATGAATCACAAAAACGCAATAACTATGACGACACTAAGTGTAATTGCAGTGTTTGTAATTGCATCTTTCGTAGGCTTCAAAATAGTTGATATTGATGCAGCGACAATGGCCGTTCAACCAGAGAAATTTGTATTTGTAGAAAAAATTTCTACAACTGCTTTGTTTGAATTTCGAGATGGAACTGAAATGGTGCCTATTCAACAATTTACCCAAACATCTGGATTTGGAACAAAGACTTTATCTGGTGCAGATGATCCCAAAGCACCTAGTGCTAAAACTGGTAGACAAACTCCTACTTTCACATTGGAAAAAATCGTAGGTTCAACTCCATATCTTTATGAAGCAGCTGATCAAGCACAGAAAAATCAACTCAATGCAGGATTCGAATATCCGTACCGAATCTTTGATGTTACAATATTTGTAGCTATAGACGGAACTGTTCTTCGATCTTTTGAATATCATGATTGTAGAGTAACAAGCTATGCTGTATCTACAAGATCTGATAACGAAGAAGGATATACTGGAAAAGGATTTGCTGTTGTAGATCAATTTACTTTCGAATGTGTAGGTTATGTCCCACTCAATCCAAGTATGGATAAAATGAATGTTGTTGAAAAAGCAAAAACAATTGGTTCAAGTGATCTAAGCCAAAGAAATCAATGGGGACCAGGATTTACCTCAAAAACACCATAAGGGTTACCACTTCTTTTTTATTTTAAATAAAAATATTTTATTATGTATTTTATTCTTCAGAAATAATACTATGAATATTCTCATCGATTGCAACTTCAGCAATATCACTTGAATATTCTGCAATTCTTCTCAAGTCTTCTAAAACAAATCTGATTATTGTGGAGTTTTTTTCATTTTCTTTAATCTTTGACATGATCTCTTTTTCTTCTTCAATTACTTTACTTACTTTCTCTGCCACATTTTCACCCTTTTGAAAATCATGATTCTGAACTGCAGTGATTGCTTCTTCAAAAACCTCTAGTGATTTTTCAGATAATTTTTTAATTTTAATTATGATTTTTGGGTCTATCTTTTCTTCTATGAATTTAATTCTTTTAGCAATTAAACTTGCATGATCTCCTATTCTTTCTATTTTACTTACTATTGTTCTATATTCAAGGCAGTCTGATGGTCTTTTTAATCCCATATCTCGAAGTATGTTTTCATTTCCAACTGCCAAAACTAGATTACGTCTCATGTAGAGCCCAAATCTGTCCACCTCATCATCCATGTTGACAACTGAATCTGCATGAGAAGTATCTACTTCTTCCAATGACTCTATTGATTCTTTTACCATGTTAGTTGCCATCAAGTACATTCTTTTTAATGCCGTTTCAAATGATAGCTCTGGTAGTCTGGTTAGAATCTGAATGGTCATTGCCTCTGAGCTGGACTCGACAATTTCTGTGCCTATCATTGATAAGCGAACCAATTCTCTTACACTCCTAGAGTGTTCTGATGATATTTTCATTCCATTTGTTTTTATCTGAATTGTTTTATAGCCTGCAAGATATGCTGCAATAATTTTTCGTTTAACCGAATCTCCTGAATCTTTTTGACTCGAATATATGACAGCTGCCATTTTTCTCTCATCATCTTGTTCTCTTGGAAAAAGAGTCAGTGATTGATTTGAATTTTTTACAATAGTTATATTTTCTCCAACTTTAATTTTTAATTCCTCAATCCAATCTTTAGGTAATGATATGATGTAAGTTGAACCTCCGCTAAGCTGTATTTTTCTTGTCTGTCTGGTGTTTTCGATTACTTTCAATCGATATGTCATACTAAAAATCTCTTAATTACAATATACTTGATGAACTATATAGAATCATGATCTTATCATAAAGTATAGTGGGATCTTACATAAGCTGTTTTTACATTAAAAAACTGTGGATAAAGTAAATCTGAATTTAAAAAAAAGAAGAGTAATTTCAGATAAAGTATTCAAGATCGGAGTCACTGTAGCTGGAACATATGTTTTGGTGATAGTTGTATTGATGGCATTTCAGCTAATGTCTGAATCGTATCCTATTTGGGAGAAAGAGGGATTATCATTTATCACAAAAACTGATTGGAATGCAGTAGAGGATAGGGAATCATTTGGTGCATTACCTTACATTTTGGGTACATTGGCTACCTCGGCAATTGCAATGATGATTGGTGTTCCACTAAGTATCGGAATTGCAATGTTTATCTCAGACGCTCCTGCAAAAATTGGTGCACCTCTGGGGTTTTTGGTAGAACTTTTAGCCTCTATCCCAAGCGTCATTTATGGTCTCTGGGGACTCTTTGTTTTTAGAATATATTTTCGAGATTGGATTGAAACTCCACTGCATAATGCATTTGGTGATAATGTTTGGTTATTTTCTGGCAATCCGTATGGGCTGGATATTCTAACTGCAAGTGTAATTCTTGCAATTATGATTATTCCAACTGTCTCTGCAGTCTCACGTGAAATAATGAAGGCTGTTCCTCAACAACAAAAAGAGGCAGCTTACATGCTTGGTGCAACTAAATGGGAGATGTTCAAACTTGCAGTATTTCCTTATTCAAAAACTGGTCTGATAGGCGCTTCTATCTTGGGTCTTGGAAGAGCAGTGGGTGAAACAATGGCAGTTACCATGTTGATTGGAAATGCAACTGGCATTAGTGCAATTCCTTCCTCATTATTTGGATCAAGTCAGACCATGTCTAGTATTATTGCAAATGAATTCGTTGAGGCATCACCTGCGTCTATACACATGCCTGCATTGATTGGTGTTGGATTGATTCTTCTCTTAATTGCCATTGTGATTAATGTTGTAGCTCATTTACTTGTAACAAGAATGCTCAAAATAAAAGAAGGTGCAATAAATAATTGAATTCAATTCAAGACAGAAGACAAGAATATAGATCTTTATTCAAACAAAATGTTGCAAAGAGATTACTTGTAGATAAAGCTGTGAGGATTATTGTTTTTCATGTGTGATTATTGCAATTATCCCATTAGGTAGTATCTTAGTCGAAGTATTCAAAAACGGATTAACTGCAATTAGCATTGAATTTCTAACAGAAACTCCTGGTTCTGTTGGTTCTGGTGAGGGCGGAATAGGTCCAGCAATTCAAGGAACTCTGATAATTGTAGGATTGTCTAGTATGATTGGTGTCCCAATAGGTGTGATGTCTGGCATTTTTCTATCTGAGTATGGAGACAATGCACTTGCAAGATTTGTTCGATTTTTCAATGATGTCTTTATGGAATTTCCATCTATTCTTCTTGGAATATTTGCATTTTTGATAATTGTGTTGGTTCTTGGTCATTTTTCAGTTTGGGCAGGTGCATTTGCACTATCTCTGATTATGTTTCCAATAGTTGCAAGAACTACTGAAGAGTCATTGAAGATGGTACCTATGACTTATAGAGAAGCCGGAACTGCCTTAGGATTAAAAAAATGGGTTATTACATTTAGAATTGTAATCTCTGCTGCAAAGAGCGGCATGGTTACTGGAATACTACTTTCTGTATCTAGAATCGGTGGTGAAACCGCTCCATTGATCATGACAATTCTTGGAAGTAGTCAATTCTTTAGCAGTATGGATACCCCGATGGACGCATTACCTTTGAGAATATGGCGACTCTCTTTATTGCCATATGACAGTGCTCAACTTCAGGGATGGGGGGCAGCACTGGTTTTGATTATGATTATAATTGGAATCAACTTGGGAATCAAATATTATTTTATGAATAAAAAAAATGGATTCTTTGGACAATTAATTAAACAAAGGAGAAACACTACAAAATGACCGTATTGACTACAAAACCAACTAGCATGGATGCATCCCCTGAATTTTCATCAACTGTTGATACTAGTAAATACAAAATGATTGCAGAAAATGTTACTGTAAGTTATGGTGGGATAGATGCTGTAAAAAATGTCACAATGAAATTCAAAGAAAAATCTGTTACTGCTTTAATTGGTCCATCTGGTTGTGGAAAAACTACTTTTCTACGATGTCTTAATCGAATGCATGATATGACAAAAAATGCTAAAGTTACAGGTAAAGTTATGATTGATGATATAGATCTTTATTCAAAAGAAATTGATCCTATTTACCACCGAAGAAAAGTTGGAATGGTTTTTCAAAAACCAAACCCATTTCCTACAATGTCTGTTTATGATAATGTAACAGCTGGTCTTAGATTAAATGGAGTTCGAGATAAAAAAATTCTTGATGAAATTGTCGAAGATTCTTTGAAGATGGCATACCTTTGGGATGAAGTAAAAAATGATTTAAAAAAATCTGCAATTGAATTATCTGGCGGTCAACAACAACGTCTCTGCATTGCTAGAGCACTTGCTATCCAACCTGAAGTATTACTAATGGATGAACCTGCATCCGCACTTGATCCAATCGCAACTCAAAAAATTGAAGAAACAATCATTGAGCTAAAAAACGATTATACAATTATCATTGTAACACATAACATGCAACAAGCAATTCGTGTTTCAGATTATACTGGATTCATGTATCTTGGTGATCTCATAGAATTTAGAGAAACAAAGAAATTATTTACAGACCCCAAAGACGAACTTACGGCAAAATATGTGCAAGGTCACTTTGGATAAATGACTCGATTAATAGATCCCTCACTGCACAAGTTATCTTTTATCATGTCTGAAATGGGGGATATGGTCATTGAATCAATATCTTTGGCAATAGATTCGTATTTGACAGGAACAAATACCAAAGATAAAGTTCTAAAATTATCTGACTCTATCCGTGCAAAATACTTTGAAGTAGAAGATCTTACATTTGATATGTTGTTAAAGTATCAACCTGTGGCTGACGACTTTAGATTAATCCGTTCATCAACAGAAATTTCATACGCATTTTCTAGATTTGGCAGATATGCTTATGATATCACTCTTGTCCGAGATTTATTTGGCGATGTATCTGAATGCACCAACGCATCACTTGTTGAATCTACGAAAAAAGTGAAACATATGATCAAAGCAGCAGTTTTGTCTTTTGCGGAATTGGATGTTCGAAAAGCTGTTGAAATTCGTGAAGATGAAAAATTTATTGACAGAATTTATCGTGAGAGACTACCAAAATTGATTGAATCTACAAATACTAGATGTGCACTTGCTGAGGCATTATTGTTGAGATATTTGGAAAGAATTGGCGATCATGCGGTATTCATGAGTGATGCCATTAATTATATTGTAACTGGCAAACATCGTCCAAGTGAAGAACGCATTGCATCTCATACTAAAACTGAAAATTAACTAATTGTTTTAGAATAATACATTACCAATATACAGAATCTCATAAAAATTGACAGATCCGAATGTCTCCCATGTTGTATGGATAACAGTTTTAACATCCATCCCATCATATTGAATTTGTAGGACACATGTTTTCTTGGATAAAATATAATGATAAGGAAATTTTAGGAATTATTGATAATCTGGCAAAAAAAGCAGTAGAGACTGCTGAGGCACTGGTTGTTTTATTTTCAGATCTTAGCAATACAGAACAACATACAAAAATCAAAAATCTTGAAAGTGAAGCCGATGTTCTTACACGTGATATTTTTTCTGCATTAAATAAAACGTTCATCACCCCTTTTGACCGTGAGGACATGCAAAGAATTGCCTCAAAAATAGACGATGTTATTGATTTCATGGATGGAATTTCTGCACGAACGCATAGTTACAAAATTACTACTCCTCCACCATACACTCTAGAAATTGCAAAAGAGCTCGTAAATGCAACAAAAGAAGTAGAATACATGGTATCAAATTTAAAAAATATTAAAAATACTAAAGACATGATAATACATTGTAGAAATACTGGTAATATTGAACATACTGTAGATGAATTGTATCGAAAATCTATTGAGAAACTTTTTGAGAGCAGTGATGCTATAACAATCATTAAACTAAAAGATATCTATGAAACAATGGAAACTGCGTCTGACAGATGTGTAGATGTTGCAGATGTTATTGAAGATATAGTACTGAAATACGCTTAGTGGTAATTATGTATGAACTAGCTATCGGCGCAATAATAGCGGCACTATTTTTTGATTTTATCAACGGGTTTCATGATGCAGCAAATTCAATTGCAACAGTTGTTGGAACTCGAGTACTAAAACCACTCCAGGCAGTGACCCTTGCAGCTGTTGCAAATTTTATTGGTCCATTTCTTTTTGGAGTAGCAGTTGCAACAACAATTGGAAAGGGAATAATTAATCCTGATTTTGTAACCATTCATATCATCATCGGTGCATTATCTGGCGCAATCGTATGGAATCTAATTACCTGGTGGTGGGGATTTCCCTCTTCTAGTAGTCATGCCCTTATAGGCGGCATCATAGGGGCAGGTATTGCAGGTGCAGGAACACATGCAATAATTTTTGGTGGACTTGAAAAAGTGGTAACTGGAATAATCATTTCACCTATAGTTGGATTAGTTGGTGCATTTTTACTTGCAACCCTAATTATCAGAATATTTGCAAACAAAAAGCCAGGCAATGTAAACTCTGTTTTTGGCAAACTGCAGCTTGTATCTGCTACTTATTTTTCGTTGACACATGGGGCAAATGATGGTCAAAAAACAATGGGAATAATCGCACTAATTTTGTTAACCGAAGGTATCATCACAAAGTTTGATGTGCCATTCTATGTCGTAATAATGGCTGCACTCGCAATAAGTCTTGGCACATTTTTGGGGGGCTGGAGAATCGTAAAAACAATGGGAGTAAAAATAACACAACTAAAACCATATCAGGGATTTGCTGCAGAAACCAGTGGTGCGACAATTTTAGCTGTTTTGGCACATGCTGGAATTCCTGCAAGTACAACTCATGCAATTTCTGGTGCTATCATGGGTGCTGGTGCAGTAAGACGTGTTTCTGCAGTTAGATGGGGAATAGGCAAAAGAATAGTCTGGGCCTGGATCATCACAATTCCTGCCAGTGCTGGAGTTTCGTATTTGGCAATGCTTTTGATCAAACTTTTTGTGTGAGTCATTTCTAATTTTGAGATAACATTATGAAAAAAATTCTTTTTGTCTGTGTTGAAAATGCTGGAAGGAGCCAAATGGCTGAAGCATTTTTTAGAAAATACATGCCAGAAGGATTTGAGGCAATAAGTGCTGGAACAAAACCAAGCACTCTAGTAAATCCAATTGTTTTGCAAGCAATGAAAGAAATTGGTATTGACATTGAAAATCAAACACCCAAACATATCTCACAACAAATTATATCTGAATCTGACAAGGCAATCAACATGGGATGTATGGATAAAGAATCATGCCCTGCTCTATTTATGAAAGATATTCTTGATTGGCAAATTCCAGATCCAAAGGGAAAATCAATAGAAGAAGTAAGAAAAATACGTGATCAGATAAAAACACAGGTGATGATTTTAATTAAATCCCTTGAGGAAAATGTCTAATGTCGTATTCAAACTTACAAATTTTCACCGTTGAATTAATTGGAACATTCATTCTTGTTGTGTTTGCAACTGGCTCTATTGTTTATGACGTGCAAACAGGTGGAACATTAGGGATTGCATTTGCAGCAATTGCACCATTTATTGCATTAATAATAGGCATTTACTCTTTTGGAAAAATTTCATTAGCGCATTTTAATCCTGCAGTGACAATTGGTTATTACATTACAGGACATATTTCAAAAATTCAAATTGCATATTATTTTGCTGCAGAGATTATTGGAGCTTTGTTTGGGTCTCTATTTGTTATGAATTTTATTGGCACTGGAGCAAATATTGGAGCAAATGCCCCGAATTATGATTTTCCATTATTTTTTATATTTTTAATTGAGGTTTTAGCATCTGCACTGCTAATGGCTGTGATCTTTACCGTAGTTTACACAAAAGGACTCAAAGGATTCAGCGGAATTGCAATTGGTGGAATTGTTGGCTTGGATATCTTTTTTTTGGCTTTTATTTCCGGCGCTTCTATGAATCCTGCCAGGGCATTAGCTCCTGCATTATTCTCTGGAGTGTTGGATAATTTGTGGCTATATTGGACTGCACCTTATGTGGGAACTATCATCACTGCGTTTCTATTTCGAAACAAATTTCATCCGCGAAAATAGCTTTTTATGGATTATTACGAATAATAATGACCCAAACTCCAGTTGGTTATTGTCTAATTCCCAAAAATTATTCAATAATGCTAAAAAAGTAATTCCATCAGGTGTAAACAGTCCTGTTAGGTATTTTGAACCATATCCATTCTTTACCAAAAAGTCTGACGGTGCTTACATCTGGGATGAAGACAAAAACAAATACATTGATTTCTGTAATGGGTATGGCGCATTACTGTTAGGACATCGACGAAAAGAAATTCTTAACGCTGTATCAAAACAATTAACACAAGGAACTTTATTTTGTACTCCAACTGAGTCTGAAATAGAATTATCCAAATTAATTATTAGTAATTTTCCTTCAATTGACAAAGTTAGATTGGTAAATACAGGTGGCGAAGCTACGATGACTGCTATAAGATTAGCTCGTGGATTCACAAAAAAGAAAAAAATAATAAAGTTTGAAGGATGCTATCATGGAGCACATGATTCTGTTTTAGTAAAAGCAGGTTCTGGTTCTGCACACAATGGAATTTCCATATCTGAGGGTGGGTTGAACGAGGTTTCAAAAAACACTCTTGTTGTACCGTATAACAATTCTGAAGAACTTGAAAAAACTCTAACAAAAAACAAAGATGTTGCTGGAGTTATAATTGAACCAATCTTAGCTAATATGGGATTAATTTTGCCTGAAAAGAATTTTCTCTCTGAAGTTAGAAAAATTACAAAAGATAACGACATTCCTCTAATTTTTGATGAAGTTGTAACTGGATTCAGAGTATCGCCAGGTGGTGCACAACAACATTTTGGAATTAAACCAGATATTACCACTTTGGCCAAGGCATTGGGACATGGATTTGTAATTGCAGCAATAGGTGGAAAAAAAGAAATAATGGATTTGCTTTCACCAGGCGGTAAAGTTTACCAAGCCAGCACGTATGCTGGAAATCCCATCTCAGTCAGTGCAGCGATTGCATCAATAAAAACAATAAACAAAATAAAAAACAAACTATATTCAAAACTTGAAGCGTATAATGCATTACTTACTCACGCGATAGGTGATATGGCTACTGACATGAACATACCACATCAAATCAATTTCACATCGTCAATGTTCCAAATTTTCTTTACAAACAAGCCTGTCATAGATTATACATCATCAAAGAACGCAGATGCAAAAAAATTCCAAAAAATGTTCTCTGTTTTATTAAAAAATGGTGTTTTTATTGCGCCGTCTCAGTTTGAAGTCGTTTTTCTATCTGATGCACATACACAAACTGATCTGAATTACACAATGAATGCTTATCGTACTGCATTAAAATCGGTGAAGAATTGAAATATGTGATTGGTGCAAGAGGTAGTCAATTATCCCTTGCACAAACTAATTGGGTAATATCAGAACTAAAAAAAATAAACCCCGATACCGAATTTGAGATCAAAACAATAAAGACCAAAGGCGATACTGATGCAAGACCATTATTTACAATTGATCAAAAAGGAATATTTGAAAAAGAAATTGATAGGGCAGTTGCAGATAATGAAGTAGATTTTGCAGTGCATAGTCTCAAAGATGTACCTACACAATTAGTTGAAAACTTGATGTTGTCTTCTATTCCAAAAAGAGAAACAGTAAATGATATTTTTATTTCATCTGATGGCACTGATCTTGATTCTATAAAGCCTGGCGCAGTTATTGGTACAAGCTCACTACGACGTGCCGTACAAGTAACAAGAAAAAGATCTGATGTTACAGTTCGTCCAATACGTGGAAACATCGAAACAAGAATTAGAAAAGTATTTGGAAAAGATTTTGATGCAGTTGTTCTTGCACAAGCAGGAATTACGCGACTAGGTGTAGATGTAGCATTTACACAATTATCTATTGAAGATTTCTCACCATCTCCCGGACAGGGTGCACTAGCTATAGTTTCAAGAAAAGATGATTCCAATACAATTTCAATGTTGAAAAAAATCGAAGATGCTGACTCTAGATTGGAAATTGAGGCAGAGCGATCTCTTTCTGACTTTGTTGATTCTGGGTGTAGATTCCCAATTGGTGCATATGCTAAATCCAATGGAGATCAAATGACTTTGAGCGTATCTGCTTTTTCAGTAGATGGAAAAAAATCGCTTTTTGTAAAGAAATCTGGAAACAAAAATGACCCGTTATCTCTCGGTAAGAGTGTAGGTGAGGAACTACGCGAGAAAGGCGTAAATGATCTTGCAATAAATTGGAGAAAAAAAGTGGAGGAATGGAATAAACAATGACCGGTAAGGTGTATCTTGTTGGGGCAGGACCTGGAGATAGTAAATTAATTACCTTGAGGGCAGTTGAACTCTTACAAAAAGCAGATGTTGTATTGTATGATAGGCTGGTAAGCAAAAAAATAATCTCAATGATTCCAAAATCTGCTGAAAAAATATACGTTGGAAGGGAAGTAGGTGATGATACAACTCATCAAAATAACACTAATGAGTTAATGGTAAAATTTGCAAAATCCAAGAAAAACGTTGTTCGACTAAAAGGTGGTGATCCCATAATATTTGGTAGAGGTGGGGAGGAAGCAGAGTATCTCAAAGAAAATAATGTAAAGTATGAGATAGTTCCAGGAATCACATCTGGAATCGGTTCTGCCACTTATGCTGGTATTCCACTAACTCATAGAAAGTATGCATCATCAGTTGTATTTGTTACAGGTCACGAGGATCCTGAAAAGAAAAATGAATCAGTCAAATGGAAACGTCTTGCAAAATCTGTTGATACTATTGTAATTATGATGGGGCTTTCAAGAATAGATGTTATTTGTAAGCATCTTGTTGCAGGTGGATTAGATAAACAAACACCTGTAGCTGTAATTCAAAACGGCACAACTCCACAACAAAAAATGATTATTGGAACCGTATCTAATATTGCAAAACTTGTAAAAATAAATAAAATCAAACCACCAACTAATATCATAATAGGCAAAGTTGTAGATCTGTCTAGTGTCATAGGATGGCGAAAAAATGCTTAAAGGAAAAACTATAGCAATCACTCGTTCAAAAGATGATTCTTCTGAATTCATAGATTTAGTAACTAGAGATAATGCAAGACCAATTTCATTGCCTACTATTGAACTAGTTAGCAAGGGGGAAAAAATCGTGGATGAGTTTTTGAATTCAGTAAAACAATACAATCCTGATTATTCTGTATTTATGAGTTCAAAGGCAGTGACGCTTCTTTTTGATACTGCAAAAAAAGTTTCTAAATTTGAAAAATTACAACTTGCAGTAGCAAACACTATTGTCATGGCAGTAGGTCCAAAAACAAAAATCGCATTAGAAAATGAGGGAATTAAAGTTGCATATATGCCAAATACATATTCATCAGTTGGTGTTGGAGAGTTATTTACAAAATTACATGCTGTAGGAAAAAAAGTAATTGTGCCTAGAAGTGGAGCATCCACACCATTTTTGAAAGAACTATTAGAGAAAATAGGAATTAATGTAAATGAGATTCATCTTTATGATGTTTGTGCATTTAGAGATACTTCACAGTGGAATGAATTTAGGGAATTATTTTCACAAAATAAAGTTGATGGAATTGTATTTACAAGCGCTTCTTCTGTTAGAGCATTTTTTGAAATAATGTCAAAAGATTATGATTCTGATTCATTGTTAAGTAATTTAGAAAAGATACCTGTTGTTGCAATTGGACCCTTTACATCTGATGAATTAAAAAAATTCAATATACACAACATCGTTGCTCAAGTTCATACTGTACCTGGCGCTTTTGATACCATCAAAAGTCTCTTTTTATCTGAATAGTTTTTCTGAACTATTTTATAGCTTATTTTTTGATTATTATATCTGCGGACTATGAATAATTACAATGTGTGGATGATGTCAAAATCTATTTTGCTTCACTATTATCGATCCTATTTTGCCCTTTTTCCGATCTATTAACTTCATAGAAGTTATCTGTATAGTTAATATATCTCAAATATTTTACAATTAATCAGTGAATTCACATATTGTATTATTTTCATTAGTTTTTAGTCTGTTTTTAGCTGGTACTATATCTTACTCTTTTGCTGCTAGTAATTCTATAGAAGTAATTGAAAATCGAATTGTCACCCTAGTTGGTGAAGGAGTTGATGCTGACGACGAGACTCTGATATTTGAATGGGTACAAATCGATGGTGAACCTGTAACTTTATCATCATCTAGTGTGGCCGAGCCCCAATTCATGGCTCCAGATGTAGTAAATGGTCAAATTAAAGTTCTAACCTTTACACTTACAGTAACTGACCCATCAGGTGCAAGTAGTTCTGATACCGTCGAAGTAGTTGTAAACCCTGTTAATCATGTTCCAATGGTTAGTGCAGGAAAAGATCAAGTCACTTTTCAAACCGTTAATGTAGTTACTCTAGTTAGCAGTGCTTTGGATCCTGATGGCGATTCATTGACTTATAGTTGGACCCAAGTATCCGGTCAACCCCTAGAATTATCTACCACCCATGGAAAATATCTTACAATACTATCCCCCACTCTTGATTATTCTCAAACCAATCCACTAACTTTCCAACTAACTGTTGATGATGGATTTGGTGGATCTGCAAGTGACACTGTCAGCGTTTATCCACTTTCTGGTCTTCTTTCAAATAGATTAATTTCAATTCAAGCTGGTCCAATGCAAGTTGTCCAAGAGGGAGAAACAGTTACACTTAGTGCAACTGGAGAAACCGCAAATGGAAAACCAATCAGCTATTCTTGGGTTCAACTAATTGGCACTGGTGTGCAATTGGATTCTTACGTTGGTTCATCTGTCCAATTTACAGCACCTGAACTTCCTAGTGAAACTGAAATGATTTTATCATTCCAAGTTACCGGTTATTCTGCTGGAAATGGTTGGGCAAATGCCTTGGCATTAGTTAAAGTGATTCCTGCAAATGGCTCTCCTATGGCTGATGCAGGTCTAGATCAAAGTGTGACTGAAAATGCTCATGTAAAATTAATTGGAACTGGCACTGATCCTGATAATGATAAATTACGATATTCCTGGACACAGACATCTGGAATGAAAGTTGATGTCTATGGAAGACCTTCAAGTACCGTCTATTTCTTTACTCCTAACATTAACACTGCATCTGAAGCATTAGGTTTTGAACTAACAGTTACAGATTCTCAAGGTAACTCTGACAAAGATAGTGTAGTTGTAACAATTAACACTGTTAACTTACCACCAAGAGCATCTGCTGGTCCAGATAGAAAGGTAGTCGGTGGCTCTGACGTATCTGTTACTGGCTTGGGTGTTGATCCTGAGAATGATCCTATAACATATTCATGGAAACAGATTTCAGGTGACACTGTCTCATTTGATACAACCAACCCATCATTTTCATTTAAAGCACCATCTGTAGTTTCTGGTGCATCTAAACGATTGGTATTCCAATTAACTGTAACCGACTCTGAAAATCGTAGCGGTTCTGATCAATTAATTATCATGGTAGTTCCAGCCAACAGTGCACCTATTGTAGATGCAGGTGTTGATCAAACTGCTAATGAAAACACTACATTGAATTTGTTATGCTCTGCAACTGATCCTGATGGAGATATGATTAATGTTGCATGGTCTTCATCTAGTGCTGAAGTTGTGATTACAAATGCTGGTTCTCTAAGTACTACAGTGCAACTTCCTACAATTGTTAATGATCAAGTAATTACTATGACTTGTAGCGCAACTGACGGCCAATTATCATCTTCTGATAGCATGAAAATTACTGTTGTAAACACATTGAATCTACCAATTGTCGCAGATGCTGGCGCTGATCAAATTGTAAATGAACATGTCAAAGTCTCATTAGATGGTAGCAAGAGCAATGATCCTGAAAACCAAAAACTCTCCTACATGTGGACACAAGTTTCTGGTGAACCCGTAGTATTATCATCAATGTCTTCGGTAACTCCATCATTTACATCTCCAACTGTTGCTAATGGTGAAGTCAAAGTTCTAGTCTTTGAACTAAAAGCATTTGATAGTAATAATAGAGAAGGTGTTGACACTGTAACAATAACCGTTGATCCAGTAAACGCACCTCCAACTGCAAAAGCATCTGCAAAACAAAATTAATTTTAAATTTATTCTACGTTTGTTGTAATTATTTTATAATGTGATGATATGTCCTTAGTTATTCTTATCTTTAATTTAAATACCTTAAGCAAGATTGTGATAAAAATAATGATGTCTAGATTATCTAAAAATTATCTGTACCTATAATGATATTTTGGAAATATCATTATCTGTGATATTACAATCTCTTTTAAGAGTAAAAGGCTAATTACGATTCAATATCTGATTAGATGACTTGATTTTAAACTGGTTAACAAAAGACGGGAAATTAATAATTTCTGCCAGAATAATTCGAACGTTTTCTTATGGATTTTTGAGCATGATTTTGGCAATTTATCTGAGCCTGATTGGATTTGATGGACTTTTAATCGGATTTATTTTATCTGCCACTCTGGTAAATAGCATAATTTTCAACCTATTTTCTAGCTTTTTTGCAGATCGTATCGGAAGAAAAAAAGTATTGATAATTTATGCATCATTAATGGCAGTTTCAGGCTGTGTATTTTTTATCACTGAAAATTATTTTGCACTAATAATCGCTGCATTTATTGGAACAATCAATGTAACCGGTTCAGAAACTGGTGCATTTTTATCATTAGAGCAAGCAATTCTTCCACAAACTGTAAAGGATATCAAAAAAAGAAATACTGTTTTTGCACTTTATAATATAATTGGAACTCTTGCTATGGCTGGAGGAATTTTGTTATCCTCTTTGCCACAAATCATACAAGAGCACTTTGGTTTCTCAACAATCGATTCATTCAAACCACTCTTTTTGATTTACATACTTGCTGGAATTACTGTTGTTATAATTTATTTTTTCTTTTCAAAAGAAATTGAAGTTAAAAAAACACTTGACTCAAAAACATTTTCATCAAATCTATCGCCCAAGTCAAAACAAATTGTCCTTAAAATGTCATCATTATTTGCATTGGATTCGTTTGCTGGTGGGTTTGTAATTCAAAGTATTGTTGCTTTTTGGTTTTTTACAAAGTTTGGCGTTGATCTTACAACCCTATCAATAATTTTCTCAGTTGCAGGTGTATTTACAGCAATTTCATTTTTCTTTGCAGCAAAAATTGCAGATCAGATTGGATTGATTAAAACTATGGTTTTTACTCACATTCCATCAAACATTCTTTTGATTCTAGTTGCAATCGCTCCTACTTTTCATATTGCACTAGTGTTGTATTTGGCTAGAATGAGCTTGTCTCAGATGGATGTACCAACAAGGCAAGCATACATTGTTGCAGTTGTTGAGGAAAATGAGAGAACAGCTGCCGCTGGAATAACAAATACTTCCAGAAATATAGCTCAATCTATTGGTCCATCTATAACTGGTGCAATAATTCACTCACTATGGTTTTCTGCACCCTTTGTAATTGGAGGATTGTTGAAGATTATTTATGATGTGGGAATTTATGCTCACTTTAGAAAGATAAAACCTTCACATGAAATTAAATAATTCAAAACTATTCTTATGTCCGACTCAATTTAGATAAATTCTAAAGTTTAGCTCAAGCTATTTAGCTGTGCCTATTTTTCCTCATGTATTTATAATATAACGATGTTATGATTTTCATGTCTACTGAAAAATTAAACATGGATTATTCAAAATATGATTTTAAAGATTCAACTGATCTGTATGTACATCTTAGCAAAAAGGGTCTCTCAAAAGACACTGTTATTGCCATTAGTAAAATGAAGGATGAACCACAATGGATGCTTGATTTTAGATTACGATCTTATGAAATTTTTATGAAAAAACCAATGCCTACTTGGGGCGGAGACCTAAGTCATATTGACTTTCAAAATATCTATTATTATGCAAAAGCAACTGAAAAAACTGAAAAGAATTGGGATGATGTTCCAGCAGAAGTCAAAGCTACTTTTGATAAATTAGGAATTCCAGAGGCTGAAAAGAAATTCTTGGCAGGTGTTGGTGCTCAATACGAATCCGAAGTTGTTTATCACAGTCTAAGAGAAGATTTGGCAAAACAAGGTGTTTTATTTTTAGATACTGACTCTGCGCTAAAACAATATCCTGAAATCTTCAAAAAATATTTTGGTAAAATAATTCCACCAGAAGATAATAAATTTGCAGCACTAAATAGTGCAGTTTGGAGTGGTGGCTCGTTTATCTATATTCCACCAGGAATCAAAGTTGACATGCCATTACAAGCATACTTTAGAATTAATGCTGAAAATATTGGACAATTTGAAAGAACCCTGATCATAGCTGATGAAGGTTCTGAAATTCATTACATTGAAGGATGTACTGCTCCGGTATATTCATCTGAATCACTACATTCAGCAGTTGTTGAACTAGTAGCACATAAAGATGCAAAATTACGATACACTACAATTCAAAATTGGAGTAGCGATGTGTATAATCTAGTTACAAAACGTGCTTATGCATATGAAGGTGCAACAGTGGAATGGATTGATGGTAACATTGGTAGTAAACTTACAATGAAATACCCTGGAATCTATTTGATGGGTGAGAGGGCATATGGTGAAACACTATCTATTGCTTTTGCTGGAAAAGGACAACACCAAGATACCGGTGCTAAAATGGTTCATCTAGCACCAAACACTACATCAAAAACTACGTCAAAATCTGTCAGTAGATTAGACGGACGATCCACTTACAGAGGAATGCTTCATGTTGCAAAAGGTGCAACCAATGTAAAAGCTACCGTAAGATGTGATGCATTACTCTTAGACGATACATCGAAAACTGATACTTATCCTTACATGGAAATTAATCAAGAAGATGCTACAATTACACATGAAGCAACTGTGGGAAAAATTGGAGATGAACAAATTTTCTATCTCATGACTAGAGGTTTCACTGAAGAAGAAGCACTATCTCTAATTGTTAATGGGTTCATGGAGCCATTTACAAAGGAATTGCCTATGGAATATGCTGTAGAATTAAACCGACTCATCAAACTAGAGATGGATGATTCAGTGGGTTAAACCACTAAATTTCAATTTAGGTTAATCATGTCTCAAGAAACACTTTCAAAAATTAATTCTCGTCATGTTGAAGAAATTTCTTCATCACGAAATGAACCTGATTGGTTAAAACAATACAGACAGAGTTCCTTAACTATCTATGATGCTTTGCCAATTGAGACATCGCCACTATACAACAAATACACTGATGCGAAAAAAATGGATCCTCAACAAGTTTCCTTTTCAACATCCACTACTAATACAGTACCTGCATTCCTTCAAAAAAGATTACATGAATTAGAAAAAGAAACATGCATTATTCAAATAGGCAGTAATACCCACAAAATCAATATTTCTGATGAGTTAAAATCAAAAGGACTAGTTATCACTTCTATTGATGATGCAATAAAAAATAATTCAGAACTAGTAAAAAAAGCACTAGATGCATCAAACTCTAAAGAAGACAAATTTACTGCACTAAATAACGCCGCATTTAATTCTGGAATTTTTATTCACATACCACGTAATCTGGTATTGGAAAAACCAATCCATATCTTGTCCTGCTTATCTGATGATGGAATTTCTACCATTGCTAGAAATATTATCTTTGCAGATGAAAGTAGCAAGGCAACCATTGTTCAGGAATTGTATTCTTCTAAAGCAGAAAAGCAACAAGCATATCTTGAATTGCTAAACACAAACATTGCTCAAAACGCACAACTTGATATTACAACATTACAAATGATGGATCAAACTACTGTTAATTTCTCTACTAGACGAACTGATTTGGGACAAGATTCTAAAGTTAACTGGTATTCTGGCTTGTTTGGATCTATGCTTTCTAGATATAAAATAGAATATTTTCTTAATGGAACCGGCGCATCTGCTAATGATTCTGAAGTAATATTTGGAAACAATGAACAATCTTTTGATATTCAAACAAATGTGAATCATGAAAGTCCATCTACTGATGGCAGAGTTGTCGAAAAATCCATCCTGAGAAATAAATCAAAATCTCTTTTTAAGGGGATGATTAGAATAAAAGAAAAAGCTACAAAATCAAATTCATTTTTGTCAGGCCGTTCCATTTTACTTGATAAAGACGCAAAATCAGATTCCATTCCTGGATTAGAAATTTTCACTAATGATGTCAAAGCAACTCATTCTGCATCTGTTGCCCAAATTGATGAGGAGCAGGTTTTCTATCTTAGAACCCGTTGTCTAACTAAAGAAGAGGCTGAAAGAACAATTATTGAAGGATTTTTAGAACCCCTATCAAGAAAAATGTCATATCAAGTCAGAGCATGGATTGCTTACTTGATTGAATCTAAATGGGATGCACGTGAATTGACAATTAATACTGATGAAGAATTGACAAAATTTGTTGAAATTGAAGAAACACGTTACAATGAAGATTCAGAAATTGAGCAACATTACAAGTATAGGTGATAAACTTGGTTCAATGGATTAAAGCTTGTAAATTGGATCAAGTAAAGACTGGTCAACTCTTTGGATTTTCTCATGATGATAAAAAAATTCTTTTGGCAAATCAAAAAGGAAAAATCTATGCGACTGATCTAATATGTACTCACGCCGACGCTGATCTTTCAACAGGATTTCTCAGCGAAGAAGGTGTACGATGCCCATTACATCTTTCTGTTTTTAATTTACAAAATGGAAAGCCAGAAAATCTTCCTGCAGAAATACCATTAAAAACATACAATGTTAAAATAGAACAAAACGAGATTTACGTGGAGGTTTAGGAATGCAAAGTGTAGAGACATCTTTTGAAAATTTACGAAAAGATTTTCCTATTTTACAAAGAACTGTAAGGGATAACAAGACACTTGTGTATTTAGATAATGCATCTACAACACAGAAACCAAATCAGGTAATTGACGCTATCACTGATTATTATAGAAACCATAATGCAAATATTCACCGAGCTGTCTATGCGTTGGCAGAAGAAGCTACTGAACTTTACGAGTCCACAAGAGATAAAATTGCAAATTTTATCCATGTGAAAAATAGAGAAGAACTTATTTTTGTTAGAGGAACAACTGAGGCAATAAATCTAGTTGCATATGCATGGGGCAGAACCCATATCAAAAAAGATGACATTATAGTTACGACTGAATATGAGCATCATAGCAATATTGTCCCTTGGCAACTCTTGACTCAGGAAAAAGGAGCAAAGCTAGAATACATTGGAATGGATGATAACGGAGAATTAATTTTAAATGATCTTGCAAAATATCTTGCCACAGGCAAAGTCAAACTTGTAACATTTAGTCTAATGTCTAATGTTCTTGGTACTATTACTGATGCAGAAAAAATAGTTTCAATGTGTAAGGAATACGGCGTATTGACTTTGATTGACGGAGCACAAGCTGTCCCTCACATGCCTGTAGATATTGAAAAACTAGGTTGTGATTTCTTCGCATTTTCTGGGCATAAAATGTTAGGACCTACCGGAATTGGAGTTTTATGGGTAAGAAAATCAGTCCTGCAAACAATGAATCCATTTCATGGCGGTGGTGATATGATAAGAGAAGTTCACAAATACGAAACAACATGGAATGATTTACCATACAAATTCGAAGCTGGCACTCCAAACATTGCTGATGTCATTGGATTAGGGGCTGCGATAGACTATCTTACAAAACTTGGAATGGATAATGTACGAGAACATGAAATTGAATTGACAAATTATGCTATTGAAAAACTATCTCATGTAAATGGAATCACAATTTATGGTACCAAAGATATTTCAAAAAGAGGCGGTGTAATTTCATTTAATTTTGCAGATGTTCATCCTCATGATGTAGCACAAATAATAGATGAGGAAGGAATTGCAGTAAGATCTGGGCATCACTGTGCTCAAGTACTAATGGAACGACTAAATGTTGCAGCTACATCTAGGGCAAGCTTTTACATTTACAATACTAAAGAGGAAGTAGATTCACTGATTAATTCATTAAACAAAGTTGCGAGGATATTCAAACTATGAGCAGTAATGCAGACATTTATCATGAAATGATAATTGATTATTCAAGAAATCCAATCAATTATGGTAAAATAGAAAATCCAGATGTTACTTTTCATGACTCAAATCCACTATGTGGTGACAGCATTGATATTGATATGAAAATCGTCGATGACAAAGTATCTGATATCAAATTTCATGGTAAGGGATGTGCTATTTGCATGGCATGCTCTTCAGTATTGACTGAAATTACCAAAGGCAAAGGAATTGAAGAAGTAAGAAACATCACTAAACATGATGTCTTAAGTGAATTGGGATTAGAGCATCTACAGGCTGTTCGAATAAAATGTGCACTACTTTCTCTTAAAGTACTAAAATCTGCTCTTTATTCATATCTTGGAAAGCACATGAAAGATTCTCAAGATGTAGATAAGTTAAAAGAAGAGGCAGACAACTTATACTGAATGGGTAATTTCACTCCTAAAACTCCGATTCAACTTCAAATTAGAAAAATTATTTTTGAAAATCATAATGGTGCTGATGAAAAATTTACCAATGATGAAATTTTTGAGAAAATAAAACAAAATGGAGATTTAGATCCTTCCTGGATTGTAGATGATATAGAATCATACTTTCATGAGATTTGTAATTCTGGTCTTGCAAGAAATATCGCACAAAATTTTACGACTATTTGGCTTAAGCTATTTGATCCTATGGAAAAACACCATTGCAATACTTGTAATTCAGATGTGTATCTTGGGGTAAATGAAAAACAAATTTGTCCTAACCCCTCTTGTAAATCGTCTATTTAGATCTGTGTTTGATAGCTGCATCTTCTAATGCTTTTATCATTGGAAGCTTTTCACCAGTAAGATAAAGGACAAGTGCTCCGCCTGCAGTACTGATGTGATCTATTTGTTCTGCCAATCCGTATTTTTTTAATGCAGATGTTAGATGGCCTCCACTTACTATTGTAGTTGCCATGGAATTTGCAACTGCAGTGAGTAATCCTTTTGTTCCGTAGCTAAAGTTTTCTTTTTCAAAAAATCCTGCAGGACCACTTATGAAAACAGTTCCTGCACCCGTAATTAATTTTGAATAATGATCTACTGTCTTAGGTCCAAGATCATAAATTTTGTCTCCTACCTCAAGTTCTCTTACATCCATCTCTATTCTCTCACCATCTTTGTCAATTGCAATATCTACCGGAGTAGAAAACACATCTGGATATTCCCCAATTAGAGAATGTGCTTTTGCTACTACTTCGTCTTCTCTTTTTATTCCAAGTGGATATCTTATTCTTCCTTGTGCACGCATGAAGACATTTCCAATTAATCCTGTAAGTAATACATGGTCTGCACGACCATTTTGAATCAATAATCTGATTGCCTCTAATCTGTCTGAAACTTTGGACCCACCAAGTACAATCACATGTGGTGCCTTGGCTACAGTCATAATTTCATCCAGATTTCTGACCTCTCTTTCAACAATTCGTCCTGCACACGCCGGTAAAACATGTGGAAATCCAACTATTGATGGATGTGATCTATGTGCACTAGGAAATGAATCCAATACACAAAGATCGAATAATTTTGATAATCGACTTACCATGATAGTATTTGCAGCTTCCTGTGGTGTGAATTCATAATTTTCTTCAGCACATAAACGTAAATTATCTAAAAGTAATATCTCACCGTTTTTCAAATTCTTTATTTCATTTTGTGCAGCACTACCAATGACATCTTCTACATACTTGATTTTTTTACCCATTAATTTTTCAAGAACTTTTGCATGTTTGTCCATTCCAGTATAGTCTTTATTTCCAACTCTTCCTTGATGAGATGCAACAACCACTTTTGCCTCTTCTAGTGATTTTATGGTCTCTGTTGCCTCTTCAATACGTTTAGTTCCTGAAATCTCCATTGTTTCCGGATCTATTGGGCAATTCATATCGACTCTTAAAAAAACTGTCTTACCTTTAAGGTCAAAATCATCTAGTGTGAGTACCTTCACGGTTTTTCTATTTGTCACCTAGGTTAAATTCTTTGAGCCGATCATTTTTTGTCATGATTTAATATTTGCCGAGTAAATATTTTTTAATACTTATCTACTTGAGAAAAATTAAAAATAACATACTTGAGGTTTACTTGATTGCAGAATTGGATTTTTGATATTCGGTCACGTTCATTTGTTTTACTTACAATTTCGTTTATCGTTGTATCAATGTTGGTATATTTTCATGTCACAGAAAGTTTTGATCAATCAATAATTTCCTTTACTGCTAATAATGTGGGAAATCCTTCTTTGGATCTTATCATGCAGATCATCACAGAAAGTGGTGATACGATTTGGATGCTGGGTTTTGGTATATTGATACTTTTAATCAAAAAAACTAGAAGAGTTGGAATCACACTTATGATTTTAATCGTTTTATCAACACTACTTACTGGATACATAAAGTGTGGAGTGGATAGAGATAGGCCTGACTTTGATTACGAAGGTGCACCATTTCCAGTAAAAATTAGCCGTGATACATTTGCATTATTTTGTGAAGGAGGATCCAGTGCATCTTACCCATCTGGGCATGCAGCGAGGGCTATGATTTTTGGAATAGTGCTTGGATATGCCTTATCTGAAAGATTTCCTAGAGGTGCATACTTGTTATTTCTCTACCCCTTATTGGTATCAATAAGTAGAGTGTATGTTCTTCAGCATTTTCCAATGGATGTTATTGGAGGAACTATTCTTGGTGTGATGCTAGCTGGTGTGCTGGCTAAAAGAACAAAACTATACAAAATATTTGAGAAATCAAAACCCTAACTCTGTCAAGTCTTTGTTACTGATCAAAACTATGGCGTAATGATTTTCATCATAATGATATGTCCAATATCTTATGTCTCTGATCTCATTTTTTTGTCTAAGCCCGTATGTGACTCCAGTTGTCACTGTGTACCCTATTCTTTTTGCAAGTTTTGATTCTTTTGGCATCAAAACTCTAAAACCTTCTTTACGATTACTGAATCCTAATTTCACCATATCTTCAACTGCATCTGATGCATCTTTGACATCTTTTAGATCATATGTTTTTGATACTGGCAAATCTTTCGGATGAAACTCCATACTCTTTTTGATATTTTCTTTTACTAATATTTTTTTAAAAAATCGATTTTTGCGATCAAACTATGTTAATTTTGTTAACTGGTAAGTCAAATCATGATTATATCCATAACTTAACCGACCATTCTATCTTTACTCAATTATTGGCATCCCTAGAAAAATTAATGATTACACTAAGACAAAAGAAACAAGCAGCAACTAATCTTAGGAAAAAAGCTGAAAGACAACTCCAACAAGTAAGATCCATTGAAAGACGATCTTCATCAGGTTTGAACTCAATAGATCGAAAAATTGAATCTGAAAAAGAAGACGTAACTGATGTCTCTGGCGTTCTTAATCAAAAAACATCTCAATTGGAAAGTATTGAAAGACTAGTTGCAGCAGCTCATGAGCATCTAAACCATGAAAAAGAGGCACTTGGTGAAGCAGAACAGGAGCTAGAATTTGCTAAAAATACTGAAGAAGAGCAGTCTGCCAAATCACGATTAAACATAATACATGACCGTATTCAAGAATTAGAGTTTGAGATAAAAAACAGGGAAAAAACGGCAAAAAAGATTAGTGAAGATGTTGCCAAATATAATGAAATTAAATCAAAAATTAGTACAACCATTCAAAAACAATCTAAATCAAAACCAACATTACGTGAAACAATGAGTACCAGTCACAAGGCGGCTGAAAAATTTGTCAGAGAACTAGAGCAGAAAACTAGAGCCGAAGAATCTGCTGCAAAAGCACTTGAGAAAGCAACTTCTAATCTTCAAGCATTACTTGCCAAAAAACGCAAGGTTGTAAAATCAAAACCTTCAAAGAAAGCAACAAGGAAAAAATCAAAGACTCCTTCAAAGAAAGCAACAAGGAAAAAATCAAAGACTCCTTCAAAGAAAGCAACAAGGAAAAAATCAAAGACTCCTTCAAAGAAAGCAACAAGGAAAAAATCAAAGACTCCTTCAAAGAAAGCAACAAGGAAAAAATCAAAGACTCCTTCAAAGAAAGCAACAAGGAAAAAATCAAAGACTCCTTCAAAGAAAGCAACAAGGAAAAAATCAAAGACTCCTTCAAAGAAAGCAACAAGGAAAAAATCAAAGACTCCTTCAAAGAAATCTAGAAAGTAGATATTGTTTCTGTTTCTATAACTAACATAATTTCATTACTGTAAAAATTATTTATTTTATCGTTAGTGTTAAAATGGGGTTTATTTTTATTATTTTGATTAAAATGAAAAAACGTGGTCCCGTAATTGGAATAATTGGATTAATGCTAGTTGTTGGTTCGCTTTCGGTTATGTTCTCTGTTTTCCCTGCTTCTAATATTACAAACCGCGATGATTCTTCAATTCCTTCTATGTTTGAAGGAATGTTTAGCCAAGTTTCTGATAATATTCAAATTACCCCTGGTGAATCTGGCTATTTTTCATACAGTACTAAATCGTCTGATGTTCCTCTGTTGTGGGGTGTACAGATAATTGATTATCATGATGGTGACAACCTCTCCATCTCTATCTCTAATATCTATGGGGATAACTATGGTGTATTTCCCCAAGACGGTCCAATCATCTTTGAGACATTAGAAATTACAAAATCTGATACACTAAACTTTGAAATTCAAAATCACGGTTCTAGGATAATCAATGTGGTTGTGATGCTATCTGAAGATCCTGATAATTCTGGTGCTCTTTCTAGTCCGAATTCACCTTTTATGAATAAAATTTTGCCTTTGGCAATATCTGGCATTTTGATAATTCTTGGAATTATCACATTATTGATAGGTGTGATCATATCTTTAGTTGATTGGAAAAATATTCAAAATAATAAACGAAATTTCTAAGATACTTCTTTCCATCTTTAGTGTTATGATATATCGTGGCATGACATTATTTCCAATTTGTCATCTTTTATGTTCAATCACATATGTTTAGAAATTTTGAATCAAAATAAAAATATGTTTTATGTCTAGTCAGCATTTGTTTTTATTACTATATCTACAAAAGAATCTGTATGCTGTGACATTGATTTAAAAATTTAAATTGACATCCACATTCAAAAACAAAACTACATTGTTTGGATAAAATTACACCAAATACTGCCAAAAAATAATTTTAAAAATTTAATTTATTGAGGATTGATTTCCATTTTGCCGAACTTGCCTTTTGTTAAGGAGACATCACCTTTGAACTCATTGGTATATCCATTTGTGATAACCACTACATCTCCAACATTTACTGCTTTGATATCATCTCCCCATAATGTTAGTTTGATGTCATCTGTTCCATCAGATATCACTGCATCACAAACATCAACTGTACCACCTGTTTTGAGATTTACGGTTCTTTGGTCTCCCTTACTTTTTACTTCGGCTTTTAGATTAATTCCACTTCGCATTTTTTTTACTTGTGCAACTGATTGAAATTCTGCCATGTATTTTGACTCCAGATTGGACAATTATAAGCTTTTTCAAAATACCTGCTAATTTATAATTAAAAGTACTTGATCTCATTTATTCAAAATAAACTATGATTTTTTCTTAAAAATTATATTTTAATCTAAAGGAAAATGATCCCCCGATCTAGAATCATACAATAGAAAAAGTATTCCGATTGTGGTAATGTGATAAATTCATTAAACAATTCCCTCAGTATATTCCAAATAATGATATGTCCTTCATATTTACTCAAATGGTGTTGATATCCAACTATTACCATCCATTACCAACTATTACCAATAGTATATATAACCGAACATGTAACTCGACGTATGAATACTCAAATCGCACAAACAAATCAAGCGGGAAATGTCTATTCAATGTACAAGCAAAACGTTCAAAAATATTTTGAAAATGTTACAAAAAATGTACCACAGTATTTTCAATCTATGACACACCTACAAGAAGAATGTGTTAAAGCATGTGACAAAACAATTGATGCTTCAATATCAATGCAACAAGAATTTGCAAAAAAGAATGGTTTTTCAACTGAAATTCCAGACGCAATGAAAACTGCATTTGTAGATATCAACAAGCAAGTTGTTCAAGCAAATACTGTACAAAATCAAATTGTTAAAACAACAATTGATGCAACCGTACAAAACATTAAAACATTCAATGATAACGTAAATGCATTTGCTGATTTGAATAAAAACATTGTCCAGTCTTGGATAACCCCACTCACACAAATAAAAAATTAGTGTGATTGTTTTTCTTTTTTTATTTTTTTAAATTCAAACAAACCCCTTAAAAAAATTACATGTTTTTGATCTATCTAATGACCTTGGATATTGGGTAATTACTCTGCACTCTTACAACATTTCATTCATTTGGTGAAATGCTTATTTTTTGATAATTAACAAAAAATTATTTTTTTTACGTTTGTACTATCTGAAATATAATGTACTTTTAAAAATAAAGAACAAACTTTGTTAAAAATTCTCTAATTTTATGATTATTTTCTGAATTTTATTCAAATAGTAATCAAAAAATATCAGTCAATATCCAATCTCATTGCAGAGGTATCGAAGCCCGGTCAACCGAGAAGGACTCAAGATCCTCAAAAATAGGAAATCCTTTCTTTCAGGAGTTCGTGGGTTCAAATCCCACCCTCTGCACTATCTTTACTTCTAAATCCTGAGAATAAACAATAATTTTGAAAATTAGGCGGTGATTGGTTTTATTTTGGTGATTGAATGCTTTGAAATTTCTTTATGCATATCTGCAATGTTTTCATCTTTCCATGTAAGATTACATCTAAAACACTTCCAGCTAACTTCAGACATAGGATTGGTAATGCGTAATTTCCTTATAAATATAGTGTATGATTGTTCCAATTTCTTCTAATTTCTGATCAATGATCCAAAATTTATGCAATTTTTAGTTAATTTACGATCATTTTAGAGTATTTTCATGATTAAATGACAATCCAAGGGTTTAGAAATTAAAAAATCAAGTTCAAAGAATAGATATGATGATATTTTTGAAATTTTTGCAGAATTATCGTATTTTGGAGTTTTTCTTGTTCTAATTGCTGTTAACTCCCCACCAATTCTTATGCCTCCAACCTGGATTATTTTGTCATCTTTTTATGCATTAGATCCAAGTTTGAATCTTGTAGTTCTCTCAATTGTTGGTGCAACAGGTGCTACTATTGGACGATTTATTTTAAAAAATATCAGTGGTTATTTTAGAAAATTTGTAGGTCCTGAACAAAAGTCTAATCTTGATATTATGAGCGATTTTTTTAATAGAAAAAAATATGGGTATGTCTTGGCATCTTTTCTATTTGCGGCTACTCCACTTCCTAGCAACATGTTGTTTATTACATATGGATTGATCAAAACCAAAAGTTTTGGACTGTATGTTGGATTTTGGTTTGGAAGAGCATTGTCTTATTATGTGATGTTGTCTATTAGTAATGTTGTTTTAACTCCGTTTCTTCAAATTTTTGAAGAACGATATGTTGGAATTTTATTATTAGATGGATTAAGTATTGGCAGTGTGATTTTTTTCACTTCGATTAATTGGGCACTTTTAATTACACAGAAAAAATTAAAGTTTGTAAAGCCTAGATTATGGAGATTTTAAAATGAATGTTATAAATTTGCTAAAACAAGAAGTACGTGATTTAATGATTAATGATGCTGCCCATGACTTTGATCACATTATGAGAGTGTTCAAAAATGCCCAAAACATATGTAAAAAAGAAAACGCCAATGAAAAACTTGTTCTAAGTGCTGTGTTGTTACATGATGTTATTTCATATCCAAAATCTGATAAGCGTTCAAAACTGTCTTCAATAAAAAGTGCAGAAGAATCAAAGAAAATTTTAAAAAAATTTAATTTTACAAAAGAAGAGATTCAGATAATTTTTGATGCCATTCGTGATCATAGTTTCTCTAGAGATGTAATTCCTGCCACACTTGAGGGAAAAATTCTTCAAGATGCTGACCGTTTGGATGCAATTGGTGCAATAGGAATTGCACGAGTTTTTGCTGTAGGCGGTTCTGAAAAAAGACCCTTTTATAACATCCAGGATCCTTTCTGCAAAAGCAGAACCCCTAATGATGAAATTTGGACCCTGGACCACTTTTACCGTAAACTGCTCAAATTAGAATCTCTTATGAACACAAAATCTGGTAAAATTGAGGCCAAAAAGCGAACTAGAGTCCTCAAAGATTTTTTGAATGAACTAAAAAAGGAAATACAATAATTTTTGTCCCCTGAAATAATTCAATTTTTCTTTCCTCTAGCTTTTGTTCTTAAAACTGCCTTACAACAAATACATCTGGTATCCTCAACTGACAAAAATATCCCACAAAACGTACATCTTTTTTGTCCTATCTCATATCTAATTTTGTTTGGAACTGGCACTGCTTTGTGCATCTGACATATTCCTCTGCATGTTCTACCCATTAAATTTCACCTCCCATTAATTTTTTGATCTCTTTAGCTCTGTCTCTAATTGTAACAGCACTAATGCCTGAAATTTGGGCAATTTTCATCTGTGAAACTTTTTCATTATTTTTTAGCAATGCCAGGTATACTGCTGCAGCTACCATTGAAATTGGATTCTTGCTTGTTGTAATGCCTTTTTTTTCAGCAATATCTAGAATTCTAAATGTCAATCTTTGAGTTTTCTCTGATACATTGATTGCTTTGGCAAGTCGTGTAACGAATTCATTCGGGTTGTATACTGCTGGATAAATATTTAATTCCTTGACAAGAAATCTGTATATTCTTTGCAGTTGCTTTATTTTTACATTTCCAACATCTGCAATATCATGTAGTGTTCTTGGTGTATTGGTTAATCTACATACAATGTAAGTTGTTGCACAAAGAATTACTGTAGTAGATCTTCCACTGGTGATTTTTTTTGCAGATATTTTTCTAAACAAGTATGCTGTTTGCTCAACTACTGATTCAGGTAATGCAAGTTTAGTTTTTATTCCGTCAAGTAAAGTAAATGCTTTTTGAAATGATTTGACTGTATTTGCCGATCTACTGTTTCTATCCCACATACGCAAACGATAAAACATTCTACGATTTTCTCTGGAGAGCGACTTGCCCGTAGAATCTCTATCTTGTGTTTCTATTATCGTGGACAGTCCCATATCTGCCATTTTTAAAGAAATTTTTCCACCTACTCTGCTAGTTAAATATCCCTCACTAGTAGTTCCTAAATTTTCTGATTCTGAATCTATTGATTTTTCAGGAAGAACTACACCGCAATTACTACATGCTACTTCACCTGTGGCAGGATCTGTGATTATTTTATTTTTCTTACAATCATCTTGATGAATTAATTCTGTTAACATTTTCTTCACTCTGACAACATAAAGATATCTTTGATCACGATCTTACACATATGTACTTGATTTCTTTCCTTTCGCATGTACTGTATATGACTTTAAATGATATAAAGCACAAATAGATAATTCACTAGTGGTAATTTTTACTATGGATGTACTTTATATCTTTTAGACACTGTTATGAAATATTTTTTTATGTCTGTGATTATTGATCAATAACAACATCTGTTATTGATCTAGAAAAATTACTCTTCATAGATCTGTTGGTGTGATGAATACCAGAACTTGTTACAGTTATAGCAATGCATTTTCCATTTTGATAAACCTTTAAGGTCATTTTCAATTTCAAGTATTCCAAAATTTTTAGAACCACAAGTAGGACATCCTTCATCTTTCATAATCTTAAACACCTTTCATCCGTTTAGAATAATCATATGTGGATAATTTTTCAGGAGTTATCTCTATTGCTACTTCATTTTCTGAATTATTTCTTAAAAATTCTGATAATGTTGATACCTTTTTACCTAAATATTTGTCTATTAAAATTCCAAGAATATCTTTTCCCATATGTTCTATGACTTTGACTTTTCCATGACCTCTAACTCCTCTATATGGTGGACTATCAGTTGCTATTTCAAATCCAAATATTGGATTGTTTTGAATATATGAAATAATTTTTGCCTTTTTTTGTGTTGCACAATAAATTTTTCCATCCAATATTGTGTACCATAAGGACACCACAATAGGAGCACCAGTGAGTGTTATACAAGCTAGTCTTATTGGAATCTTTGTATCATTAATCATACTTTCAAGTTTTTGACTATCTAATTTTTGTATCATTTTACTTCATACTCATTATACGTTCTGCATAACAATAATCACATGACCAATCTTGATATGTTTTACTACATTTTTCACAGCGGTATAGCATACTTGGTGACATGTTGTTTATTTTAATTTTTGATATATTAATAATGCCAGAAATCTAATCTAGTGCTAATTACTGAAAAATTTTTTATTTTTCATAACTTCATTTTACGTTATATGGTATCTGAATTACTGACACAAAATTTCTAAAAAATTAGAATATAAAAAATAAAAAATGTATTATTTACTAAAGAAAATTTGTAAATAAAACCAATCCTGTAATCACTGCACCAACCATTACGGCTCCGACGATGGCAAATAATTTTTTACCACTCATTGGTTCTTTGTATTGTCTTTCTTGATTCATGATTTTATTTTGTTTTATTGTATATAAGATCTTGAAAAGATTAAAACTAGTGCTAACTTGAGAAATTTATTGCTTTTTGTTATTTCTATAATATTTTAGATGCTATTTTGTGATCTTATCTTGTGATGTATCTTTGACATCTATTTCAATTTTAATTTTAATTTCAATATGTTGTTTTTTTGATTTTCAGGATTCTAAAATGTCATTCTACTAATTTTTTCTCCAACCGTTATCTTAGATGATGTATCAAAATCATAAGAAAATCTGATTCTCATATAATCAAATTTGTAGGGAAAATAGTAATTTATGTCAACAAAATTAAGATTCGAAAATCTGAAACTATCTTTGGTTTGTATTGTTATGATTTATTCGAACTGATACTCTTCTTGGATCGTACTTAAATCCATATTGGCAAATTTTTTATTCTTTGATATCTTTTGAGAAATTTTTTGTATTAATTCAAAATACCCCTTATTTGATTCAGCATATTCTAATTCAAAACCATATGTTTCATAAAATTCTGAGCCCATGAATCTTGTATCCCTTTGTGATATTTCAGGGCTTTAAAATTCAATATCTAGTGCTAATTCAATAATACTACTGTAGGAAATATTAAAAATTTAGCACTAGGCATCTTCCTTCATTTTTCATATATGTGACATTTATTATATAATTATGAACATATTGCCTCATGTAGTATTTAGTAGAAAAATTGATTTGTTGGATCTATCTAAAAATTTTACAGGTATATTTCAAAAAAATCCTATTTTGATAAAAATATCTACCATCTTTGTTCAGAATAACTGTCTTAGTGCCCTTCTTCCTACAATAGTCATTGACAATATGCACCGTGAATTTTTAATTGAAATTTCTACAACGAAATTAAAAACTACCATTCGTTTATACCCCTTAACTGATCCTGATAAAACTGATGGAGTAAAATCATCATTGGCACTATTGACAAAATATCTTTTAGTTATCTATCCTGATCTTAAAATAACTAAATCTAATATTTTTGATTACATTGATGGTGTGATATCTCGTTGAAAAATTTAATATTTTGTAAAACTAGTACATTGCCACAGCAACAACTTTTTCATATTAGCACGAATATTGCTAATTTTCATCTAATCTTACCGAAATATTTCAAATCATTAAAAATAATTAAAGATGAACCCAATGAAAAGATTGTTCTTGAAAAAATTTCTTTTCTTGGATTTGTTATTCAGGTAAAAACTAGGCATGTAATAATTCCTACAAATATTCATAAAGTTTACATTTTAACTGGACCGTTAAAGGACACATCATTCATTGAATTCTATAACTCTACTCAAAATGGTACTGAAATTATTATAGATTTAAATATTAAATTCTTTGGAATCTTACAAGTGTTTAATTTTTTGAAAGGGTATGTTGTCAATCAAATGATGATTGTTATGGATGAATTCATATGTTCAGCTGAAAATAAAATTTCTTCCAATGGTTCTAGTCTCATCAGTTAGCACTATATTTGTAATTTGGCACCTGTATAAATAATTTAGAAACAATATGAATTATGGTGAAATCTATTTGTATAATAGGTGCTGGTGTTGGAGGTTTGACTCTTGCTTCCTTACTTGTCAGAAATAATCATCCAGTAAAAATAATTGAAAAGCATTCAAAACTGGGAGGAAGAACCACATCCATGAAATTTCGTGGTCATATACTAGATAATGGCTTTCACATAATGCCGTTTTACAAAAAATCTGCAATTTTCAGTGTCTTTAAAAAAATTGGCATTCAGAATAGGCTAAAACTCACAACGGTGGATAAAATTGCATTTTTTTCTAATACTGGATTTCATAAATATCCTAAAGGCATAAGTGATTTATTACAACTTTCACTAATTCCTCTTAAAAGTAGAATCAGTTTATTGAATATCCTTCTTCCCATGGCTTTTACATCTATTAAAAAAACAGAATCTTGGGATGATTTATCTTTAACTGAAATTACAAAAAAACTAGATTCTAATACAAATGCATTTTTTGAAGCAGTGTGCATGCTTGCATTTGCTGATTCTGCTGCGCATATATCACTGGGTGAGTTTGCAAGAACTATAATCCGTGCAAATCCTTTCAAAGGAGGAACAAGTGAATTTGCATATCCTGCAGACGGAGGATATGATTCAATATCCAAAATCTTATCTGATTACATCTTAGAAAAAAATGGTGAAATTTATTTAAACAAATCTGTAAAGAAAATTATTATTGAAAATTCTATAGTTACTGGAATTATTACTTCTGATAATGATTTTATTCAATCTGATTGTGTAGTTGTATCTTATCCCGCATATGTGGCGCTCAATGAATTATTTGAAAAAAATATAATTGATGATAAATTTGTTGAAAAAATAAACCGATTAGACAAAAAGACCGCAGTGGTGGAAGTTCATTTTGCATTAAATTCCAAATTAGATTCAAAGCAGATAGTTTTTCCTGTTGGTGATAATTACACTACAAAGGGAATTTTTTTTATTTCTAATATTACTCCATCTGTATCTCCTCCTGGAGAACATCTGATGATCACTGGTACTCCGGTACATCCCTCAGTGGCAGATGATCCAAAAAAAATCAAAACAATTGTTGATGATATGAAAAAAGAAATCTCATCAATTTATCCTAAATTTACTTCATCACTACTTTGGGAAAGGCCTATGGCATGGAAATTAGTGGAATCTGTAGTTAAAGAACCTGGAATGGTTTGGAAATCAAAAATGCCTCATGAAATACCTGGAATAAAGGGGCTATTTTTTGTTGGAGATTCTACAATAAGTTATGGGATTGGAACCGATTCTGCTGCTCACAGCTCTCTTCTTTGTTATCCTAAAATTATCTCTTATCTGAATGCGTAAAATACCATGCTACCAATACAATCACATGATAATTTGATTATGTATTTTAAGCGATTAACTGTTAAATATTGTAAATATTTGTTAATGTTTTATTTTTTTCCTTATTATGAGATAAACAATTCCTGCTGGAATCCCAATTAGAAAAATTAATCCAATAGTTATACTGAGATAATCTTCTAAAAAGATCTTTGTATCAAACCAAGATTTTGGTAATAATGTAAAAAAATCTACAAATGTAAAATCCTCCACAGTACCAACAGCCAAACTGTACTTTCCGTTTGATTGTTGATCATATACTGCAATATAGTATGTTCCATCTTTTGGTATTGTTATTTTCACTTCTTGTCTTTCCCAATATGTCACCTGCCCAAATGGTTCATAGAACTCTTTAGAAGGGAATTGACCTTGATACGAAAAAACCCACGTTCCTAATTCAGGTGACACCTCAAATGGAACTGTGTCTGATCTATCTATTCCGTTCCCAATTATTACGAGAGTTGGTGCGTAATCAGACAATGCTGAAATTTTTGGAATTACGATACTAGAGTAAAATAAATCTCCGTGTTTTGCTGTAAATTTGTAATATTTTACTTGATTATGTTTGAGGTCTTCATAAATCGCCCAAGATATTTTATGATTCGGTATGTCTAAGGCATTTTTTAACTCCGTATGACTCTCATCATGACTAATCAATTTGTGAGCGTTTGCATCTAGAGGAATAATTATCAACATCGATGTAATTAAAATCAAATTAATGATATGCATGAATTTCTTTTAAATTTGTTCTTATTAAAAAAGAACACCATGTAATTAAATTAGCACTAGTTCTATAGTATAACCTATTCTTATAAGACATGAAATGAAAATGCAAGTATGAAATATCTAACTCCTTTGAAAATTAAAATCAAAAAACTAGACATTAACGAGAGTTACTTTTTTGGTAAAGTAGAGTTTGAAGAAAATGAATATAAAATAAACATTCAAGGAGAATGGAAAGAAAAATTATTAAAATTACCTTTCAAACTGGGTAATGAAAAAAAAGTTTTGGTAAGATTGACTGGACCAAATGATATTGTAGTAGAAGATTATCTTATGTATAGAGGAATATCCGAATGGGTGGAAATTGATTCTCAGTATATCCTTCATTTTGTAGCAGATCATCAAGACAAATTCGATACTCTTGAAATATATCTTGAAGAAAATCTAGATTCTACTAGTTGAACGTCATCTATTTTTCATATTATAATTATTACAAAAGATAAAATGCAATTGTTTCAATTCTTATTATGATTATTACAATTTTTATCAATATGTTCTGAATGTTTTGTCGAATTAGAGATTGGTAAATCAAAAAGAATTTAAAATTATGCTGTTCTGAGAATTTTTGGAATTTCATCAAGTGGTATGTCTGAAATTACCGTTGCCTCAAATTTTGGTATTTTTTTTGATTGTAACGCAAATCCTCCAATCAATATTGGAATGTTGTATTGTTCCTTGATCTTTTTTACTAATCTTTGTCCTGCGGGTATGTTGTCTTCTAATGTGATTGAAACTAGTATTACATCTGGCTTGTTACTTTCAATAAAACTAAGTATTGATTCTGTTGGTATCGATGTGCCCATATTGTACACTTTAAATCCCTTTATTGAAAGATATGTCTCCAAAACATCACAACCTAAATGATGTTCTTCCCCAACCGGAACACAAACAAGAATTTTCTTTTTGTTAACCATTCCTGTAACTTGATCCATTATAATTTTAACAAGTGTTTGAGCAACGTTGCTTGCAACATGTTCTGTCGCAATACTTATTCTGTTGTTAGCCCAATCATCTCCTATTTTATACATGACTGGTCTTAAAATTTTATCAAAAAAATCTGCGGAACTAAAAATTTTAATGTATTCTTCATAAATTTTTACAGATGATTTAATATCTCCATCAGTTAATTTTTTGTATAACATTTGTTTTGATTTTTTTGTTGATTCCTCTCTTTTTTCTATATCATCTGGATTATGTAATGCTAATACGGATAAAATTTTTGGATCATCTCTATAATCTATTGGTATGTCGTCTTTAACCACTTCTGATGCTTTGCCTAAATATTTTACAATCTCTTGCTTTGACGTATTTTTTTTAGAATCCCACACACTCTTTACTAAATATAGGTAATTATCAGATTTTACTTTTTTTGCTCTGAGGTAAACCATGTTTGATCATTCTTTTAGTAACCTATTTAATTAATGCTAACCTTCATCCATAGTGCTAATTTTTTTATATTTTGATAATTTGGATGTTTTTTATAGCCTATAGGAGTTTATTTTATGAATTTTTAGCACTAGTATTATGTTTTAACACTAGTTTAAATAATTTAGTTGCAAATAAATTATATGGTTGTCATAGAATGCAGGAATTCCACAAAGAAACTAGATATTACACTAATCTCTAGTCTATTTACTGACAAGATAATTGGATAACATGTTCTTATGAATCAAAAAATATTAGATAACTCATTTTCTGAATCAAAACCTTATTCTATTTTAGTAACTGGTGCAACTGGTTTTATTGGTTCTAGACTGATCTCATCTCTGTCTTCATTTGGATATACCATAAAAGGAATGAGTAGAAAAAAACTTCAAGATTCAAATAATGTGAAGTATGTTCAAGCTGATGTTTTTGATGTTGATCAATTGGAAAAAATCATGTCTGGAATTGATATTGCATATTATCTTCTTCATTCTATGGAAGGAAGTAAAGAACAATGGAAAGAATTTGCCTCTAGAGAAAGAATTCAAGCTCAAAATTTTCTCAAAGCTGCAACAAAAGCCAATGTTAAAAGAATAATTTATCTTGGCGGGTTGGTAAATGATAGTTTAGAATTATCTCCACACATGCAAAGCAGAAAAGAAGTAGGTGAAATTTTAGCATCTGGAAATATTCCTGTGACCCAATTACGTGCGTCATTAATAATTGGAGCACAGGGAGGTTCGTATGCAATGCTTCGTTATCTTGTTGAACGACTACGCATAATGGTAACCCCATCTTGGGTCAAATCACTTGCACAACCCATCGCTGTTGATAACGTGATAGAATATCTGGTAGGTTGCATGAATAATCCTGAAACAAGTGGAAAAACCTATGAAATTGGAGGACCTGATACTATGACATATGAAGAACTAATGCGTGTTTATTCTGCTTATTTAAACAAAAATCTCTTTGTAATTCAAATTCCTTTTCTTACTACTAGACTTTCCTCATATTGGGTAGATCTTATTACTCCTGTAAAGGCTTCATTGGCAAGACCCTTAATTGATAGTCTTGTTCATGATACCATCGTAACTGATAATTCTATTACTAAAATTATCCCAATCAGATTAAAATCTGTCCGTGAGGCAATAGATATCGCAACAAAGGAAATGAGGGAAAACCCTCCTGAAACAAATCCTAGAGACGAGAAAACTGGTTTTAAAATCAATCAAAAACTTTTACTTGTTTCATTAATTGCCATGGCGATTATTGGCACTACCTATTATTGGTTAGATGACCGACCTGATGTTTACCATCCTGGATGGATTGCAGCTGGAATTGTTTGGTATATTGGAATTATATCTGGAATAATATTTGTAAAGGGCAAAACTCGTCTAGGATTTATCATCAGCGGTATTTTGTCATGGATAACTCTTGCATTTTGGTCATTTGACAATTTCTATGTTGTATTTGACACTTCTATATTAGCCCCTCATCCTAATGAAATAATCACACTAAGAAATTTTATTGGTATGTTTGTTGTTATAATTGCAATAATTGCATCTCATAATACGTTTCATAAAGTAATTGATTATCAATACAAAGGAAAACCTATTTAATTTATTTTTTTAAATTATTTTTGCATTTTGAAAATTTCTTTTGCTTTTGCTGATTCTATAATATGATCAATTATTGGTTTTGGATATGTTAAACCATCTGGTCGTTTTTCCCAAAGATTATGTATTTCATTAGGTTGAACTGATTTTAATTCTGGGATCCATTTTTTAATGTAATTGCAATCCTGATCAAATTTTTCTTGTTGTAGCCATGGATTAAATATTCTAAAATATGGAACTGCATCACATCCAGTAGATGCAGCCCATTGCCAATTACCTACATTTACTGCAGGATCATAATCTACAAGTTTTTCTGCAAAATATCTTTCTCCTTTCTTCCAGTCTATGTGTAGATCTTTTGTAAGAAATGATGCAACAATCATTCTGATTCTATTGTGTATGAATCCTGTTTTGTTTAATTGTCTCATTCCTGCATCAATAATGGGAAACCCTGTTTTTCCTTCACACCACGCATGATAATCTCGTACATTTGGACTCCACTGTATGTTTTGAAATTTTTTCTTAAATGTTTTAAATTGTGAATTTGGAAAATGATGTAAAATATACGTAAAAAATTCTCTCCAGTATATCTCACCGATCAAAATATGCTCTTCGCCTAGATTTTCTTTTATTGTGTGATATACTTCACGAATAGACACTGTGCCAAATCTGTTATGGGCTGATAATTTGGTTGTCTTATCTAAAAACGGATAATTTCTAGTTTTTTGATAATCTTTGAACATGTGGATATTTTTTAAAATTTTAAGTGCGTTGGTTCTTCCGCCATTATTATTTTTTTTAACTCTTTTTTTTAACATGTCTATTGAAATAGAATCTTTAATTTCATCCTTGTAATAATTGTTAAAGTTATTTTTTATTATTTTTCTTATTGGAATTGTTTTTGCAGTTTTAAAAAAATGTGAATAAACTGTATATGGCGTTTCTTTGTGCGTTTGTATTTCATCAGGCATGTGTAATAAATAATCTGCATATTTGTTAAAACCAATTTTATTTTTATTGCATAACTCTTCAATTTCACCCTCTCTATTTTGAGCAAATCTTGTGTAGTCTCCATTTAAAAATACTCCATTGATTTTATATTTTGACATTATTTTTTGAATAATTGGCTTAGTTTCACCTTTAAAAATTCTTAAACTGTTTTTCTTTTTATTTAATTGTTTATTTAGATCAACTAGAGATTGATTCAGAAATTCTATTCTATGTGAAGAATTTTTAAAATTATTTGTTATTTGGTCATCAATAATAAAACATGGAATTACTTCCTCAGAATTTTTTAATGCATAAATCAATCCTGTATTGTCTTCTAATCTTAAATCTCGACGGAATATGAATAATGATTTTTTGTATAATGTCATTTTTTTATTAAAATTCAATGCTGTTTTTATGAATTGAATTCCTCTGAAACACCATTTTTATCTAATGCCTGAAATAAAATTCTAGGCTGAACATCTGAATATAACAAAAAATATGTTTGACTGGCAAGATATGTGTTGTTAAAGCGATATGTTGTACAACTTATTTCCAAGAGCATGTTTCCTAAAGTTATTTTATTTTTTCTGAATTGTTCTAACATCTCAAAAAATAACTGCTTTTCATTTTGAGTAAGATATTTTGAAAAATATCCAAAAATATGCATTATCACATTTGTATGTGTTTTTACTGTTGGCTTTTTTGTCATAGCAGTTCTAAAGTGATCTTCATACTCTTGCAAGATGATTGAAAATGGTATTTTTTTGTAACTGGCAACTATGGTTCCTAGATTTTTTAACTCTGTTTGATCATGCGCCATTATCATGTATTTATTTGCGGCTTGAAATGTGACTAGATTTTTAATCTTGTTTGAGTGCTTTACCTCTTGAAATCGTTGTAAAACGTATTCTATTACATCGTTTTCTGATATTTTGTAATTTCTATCATGAAATTGTGTATTGTTATCCTTCACTTTTCAAATTTCATGTTGTTTATTTAAAAATCTGAGTATACTGAATTCATTTTAGCACTAGATTGTCCATCTCATGATATTTGATCATCATTATTTGGCACTAGATAGTCATTTGGCACCAGCTTAAATATGATGATTGCAAAATTCATCATAATGAAAACAACAATTGTCACAATAGCGACAATCTTCCTTGTTGGATCAATAACTCCATTTGTTAACGCAGAAGGAGTTCCAGCTTGGGTAAAGAACAATGCAGGTTGGTGGGCAGACGGTACGATATCTGAATCTGAATTTATTCAAGGAATACAATTTCTGATAAAAGACGGTATTATCGTAATTCCTCCAACTGCAGTCTCTGCAGAAAAATCTCAATCTGTTCCAGCTTGGGTAAAAAACAATGCAGGTTGGTGGGCAGACGGTACAATCACTGATACTGAGTTCATAAATGGTATTCAGCATTTAATTAAGACCGGAGTGATCTCATTACCTACATCTGAATCAAAATCTCCTGACTCTGCTCCAAAAACTACATCTGATGGTTCTAGACTTGTAGAACTTCAAGCAGATCTTGACAAGTGTAAAGACATTTTTCAGTCATATGCTAGATATGATTGCGTAGACAAAGCAAAGTTGAAAATCACCGAATATGAGTACGAACAAAAATCTACTCAATATGTCGTTGGTTCAGCAACCTATTATTTTCCAGGTGCTGAATTTGAGATTAGTCCAACCGGACAGGCACTTTTAACAATTAAAATGCTTGTTAAAAATACCGGTTCTACTGATAACATCTCTTTGTTCTGTACTGGTCCAGCCTTCTGTAACTATGATGTTTGGAATGGTAAAGATGTATTTCACTATTCTACAAATGACTTTACAAACGGAAACATTGTTCTAACTCCAGGAAAAGCAAGAGAATTCACCATGTTATTTGGTCCTATGATACCAATACCTGGCTCAACAAAATTCATCTATGATCCTGCAAAAGATTATGTCTTTAGAATTTCAGAACCATGGGGAAGTGCAACTATTCCGTTGAATCTCCAATAGTCTCTTTTTTCTTATTTTTTATTTTAATTTTTTAGAAAAATATGCCTTTTATCCATAATCTACATATCTATCGTATCTCTTTTCGACTTCTTTATTCAAACCCGATGTGATTTTTTCATACTCTTCTTGTTTTCTTGTCTGAATGTATTTTATTATCTCTGAAAATTTCTCATCTGCTTGATATGATTCAAAAACAGGTTCCATCATTTTGATGTAATCTAGAACTTTTTTTCTATATTCTTCTCGAGTGGGCTCTTTTATTTTATTTAATCTAAACCAAATCACTGCCCAACTAGAACCTACAATATGAGGTAGTAAATCAAAAGCCCTTTCTATCTCAAAACGCTCGTCGTTTCTCATGATTTTTGAAGAAACTTTGCTGCTGATTTTGCAAAGTACGTTACAATCATGTCAGCACCAGCTCGTTTAATGCAGTATAGTATTTCTTCTGTAATGTCTTTCTCATTTATCCATCCTTGTTTTGCAGCGCCTTTTACCAGTGCATATTCACCAGAAACACTGTATGCTGCAATTGGAACGTTGAATCTTCTTCTAGTTTCTGCTATCAAATCTAAATATGCTAAAGCTGGTTTGATCATAACAATGTCTACCCCTTCATTGATGTCTGTTTCAACTTCCATCATTGCTTCTCGCGCATTTGTAAATGGAACCTGGTATGTCTTTCTGTCTCCGAATTTTGGTGCACATTCTGCTGCGTCTCTAAAAGGTGCATAAAACGATGAACGATGTTTTGCTGAATGTGACATTATTGAGACATCTGTAAATCCCTCATCATCTAATGCCTTTCTTATTGCTGCTACCTGACCATCCATCATTGCAGAGGGAGAAACTGTATCTACGCCTGCTTTTGCTTGACTAACTGCAATCTTTGCTAATGTTTCCAGACTAGAATCGTTATCGATTTTATCTCCTTTGATAATTCCACAATGACCCGTAGATGTAAATTGACATAGACAGACATCTGCCATAATTACTATTTTATCTCCAAAATTTTTTCTAATTTGTGAAATTGCTTTTTGAACAATTCCATTATCGTCAAATGCTGAAGTGCCTGCATCGTCTTTCTTTGTAGGAATTCCAAATAACATGATAGATGGAATGTTCAAATCTGAAATCGTACCTACTTCATCACTGATGTCTTCTAGAGGTAATCTCTCAATTTCTGACATTGATTCAACTTTGATTCTGAATTTTAGATCTTCTTGAACGAACACTGGACAGATTAGATCTCTTGAAGTTAAAGTGGTTTCTTGAATTAATTCTCGCATTTTTTCAGAGGTTCGTAATCTACGAAGACGTCTAGTTGGAAATGACATTATCAAAATTCATTCTTGGTAAGATATAATCTTAGTCTAATTCATTCTGTTTTTTATAGTCAAATAATTTACTTGCTATTTCAATAATGTCTGGCATGCCTTGTTCTGATGCCTTGCGAATATTATTCATAGGTGTTGAAACAATACTTTCTACAACTGCTTTTGTTAGCTCTTCTATGATTTTGATTTTTTTCTCATCTTTTTCATTAAGCATCTGAAGTGCTTTTTGCAATTCCTTTTCTCGTAGTGAATCAATATTTTTGAATACATCTTTTACAAGTGGTTCTGCATCTAATCTTTTCATTGAAGCCTCTAGTACAGTTAATTCCTCACTAATTATATTTTCAACACTTTTTACCTTGTCTAATCGTGATTTCATATTTTTTTCAACCATTTCTGCAATCTGATCCAAATTCATTAATTTCACTCCTCCTATTATTGCAACTTTCTCATCGACTGTTCTTGGATTTGATAAATCCAGAATCATCATTCCGTTTTTCTTTCCTTGCATCGCTTTTATTATTCTCTCTTGAGTAACTAGGAAGTAAGGAGCAGTTGTGGCAACAAACAAAACATCATAATTTTCAAATCCTGTTAGAACCTCTTCAAATTTTACCGGTCTTCCTCCCATAGTTTCACAAAACGCTTGAGACCTGCCAATTGTCCTACTAGTTACCACAAAATCGTATCCTCTACGCCCAAGTGATTTTGCAACAAGCGTTGACACTTCACCGGTTCCAATTAACAGAATTTTCTTTAGTTTTAACTCATCAATGTTCTCCTCTGCTAATTTCACCGCCATTGATCCTACTGAAATTCCGCCACGGTTAATTCCAGTGGAATTTCTAATTCTGGTTCCGATTCGAATTGCTTTGTCAAATAAATTGTTAAGGTGTTGGCCTGATGCTTTTGCATTTCTAGCTGACGTGATAGAGTTTTTTATCTGACCTAGAATTTGCTCTTCTCCTACTACCATTGAATCTAATCCTGATGTGAGTTTTAGTAAATGATGCAATGCTTCTCCATTTTCTACAAATTCCATATTTTCTTCAAAAGCTTCTTCTTCTAAACCTGTCAGTGAAGCCCAAGTTTTTTTAATTTTGTTAATGTCGTAATTTTTTGCTTTGCCAAATAATTCTATTCTGTTACAAGTTTGAATGATGACACATTCATCTAAACCTGAATGTTCTTTGAATTGTGTATATGCACTTTCTAAATCTCTTATGGTAAATCTTTCAAGAATATGAATAGGTGAATTACGAAAAGTAACACGTGCATTAATTATGTTTTGGTTCATTTCCAATTCCTCAATATTGTAATGGCTCGCTTTTCAGCTCTCTTCAACTGCCCATCTTTTATTAACCGTTTAATCTCTTTATCGCCCATAATGCTGCTCAGATACATTTTTCTCTCATTTTGAGTTGAGATCGTGTTTTTAGCATGTTCTCTTGCGATATTTTGAATTTTTATCTGACTGATATCTTCTTTAGTGATTATTTTTTTGAATATTTTTTCAGATTCTATTCTCAACTTTTTTGACATGGCTGGACTTTTACCACCCGTAAAAATTGCTATCTTAATTGTATTTTCAAAATCTATAATTGCAGGATTTGCAAAATCACTCAACTCTGGATTGTCTGAGCTATATGCAATAATCTTTTTATTTTTTGCATCGTTAATTATTTTTTGATTTAATTTTTTATCATTTGTTGTTGTGATTACCATGTATGGCTTGTAAATTGAAAGAATATCTGAATTTTGAATTTTCTGTTTTTTGAATTTTATTTTTTTGCTTTTTACTAGTGTTTTTATTTGACTGTTTAACTCATTACTGATTACTAGAATCTGACACTTCTCTTCTAGTAATGAATTAATTCTCTTTAGAGCTTCATTTCCACCCCCAATAACAATGACTAATCTACCTTGTAGATTTAGATGAATTATCACCGATCAAAGGGACAAAAGTTTCTATTTATAGATTCAAACTCGATGCGTAACATTCTAGCTACATTTTTAATTATATGAAGTGGTTACTGGTGTATTGACTCAATCCATTGATGATCTGGATAAAGAAATTCTCAATGAGATTCAATGGACTTTCCCTCTCACTCCAAAACCTTTTGACGATATTGCAAAAAAATTTGGAACTTCTCCTGAAATTATTAAAGAACGTTTAATCAATCTTAAAAAAATTGGAGTATTGCGACAACTAAGTGCAATATTTGATACAAGACGTCTTGGTTACAAGAGTTCCTTGGTTGCAATGGAGATTGAATCTGATAAATTAGAATACGTGGCAAATCAAATTAATCGTCATCCTGGTGTAAGTCATAATTATGAGCGAGATCACCAGTTTAATCTCTGGTTTACTTTGGCAGTACCCCCTGGCTCTGATTTGAAGACTGAGGTGGACAAATTTTCTGTATTGAAAGGAATTAAAAAAGTTAGAATGTTGCCAACTATTCAATTATTCAAGATTGGAGTAAAATTAGATATGGTTGATGAAAAAAAACATGATGTTGCTCCAACCGAAGAAAAAAAAGAAATTAAAAATATAAAATTTGTTCCCACCGAACAAGATAAGGAGTTTATTCGTGAGATGCAAAAAGATATGGAAATTACCGATAGACCGTTTCTAAATTCTGCAACAAAATTGGGATTTACTGAAGATGAATTATTTGAGAAACTGAAATACTATGAAGACATTGGAGTGATGCGAAGATTTGCTGCAATTTTACGACATAGGGAGGTTGGCTTTACAGCAAATGGAATGATTGTTTGGAATGTACCTGATGATAGAATTTCCGAGGTAGGTTCAAAATTAGGTGCTTTTCCACAAGTAAGTCATTGTTATCAAAGGCCAACATATCCTGATTGGCCATATAGTGTATTTTCTATGATTCACTGTAAATCTGAAGAGGAAGCAGGAGAGATGACAAAAACAATCCAAAATCAAATCAACATTGATGATTATAAAATATTGTTTAGTACACGTGAATTTAAAAAGACCAGGGTAGAATATTTTGTTGAAAATAATTTCACTCTAGAAGAAACAATTCCTGTATCTTAAAATTCATTTTCATCGTGTCCTACAACATGAATCGTACAAAAGTATTGATCATTCATGTTGCAATAATATGCTGAATTTTCACCACAAATTTTGCATGCTGGTTTTTCATCATGATCTGATAATTTTGCATGATATACTTTACTCCTGCTAGTTATGTTTGAATCCTTGTAAATTCTAGTTATGTTTGAAAAATACTCTAAATCTGATGGATTCAAGTCCTCTTTATTTTTATTTTTTTAATTATTGCATTCCATTTTTTATAATCTCCAATTTTTGCAAGTTTCATTCCTTCAATAATGTCTAATGTCTTAATGACATCTATTGATTTGTCCATCTGAAAACTAATTTGCTTGAGTTGCTTTTAATTCGTATGAGGGCCAAGTGTTGTATATCTCATCTATTTCTTTCATATCTGAAGAATTTAGATATTTTCCGTCTGATATTGTGGCAAACGTTTCAATTTCTTCCACACTTACAACTGTGGGTAAAACTGACGCAATTGACTTTTTTGACAAGATGAATTTTATTGCAAATTCTGTAATGTTCAAGCCGTTACGCTCCGCAATGGGTCTAATTTGTTCTACTTTTTGTAATGCCTCTTGTCTCCATTCTTGTTTTCTGTCTTTTCTATGATCATTGCTTGGAATTACTGTTTCTGCCTTTACTTTACCTGTTAGAATTCCAGATGCATCTGGAACTCTGACTAGAATTCCGACATTTTGTTTTTCTGCTTTTTCTATTAACTCATTTCCAGGTGTCTGCTCTAAAATATTGTAAACCGTTTGTACTGCTGAAACACTTTTTCTTTCCATTGCTTCTAATCCTTCCTGTGTCCATCCTATTGCTGGACCGAGTGCAACTTGTGATGATTTTATCTTTCCTTCTTGAATCAATTTATCAAACATATCGAAAGTAGCATCATTTCTAATGTGCTTTAATTTTGGATTGTGCATTCCGTATGAATCGACATAATCTGTTTGTAATCTCTCTAGTGATGCATCAAGTGCTTTTCTTGTAAATTCCGGTTCAAAACTTTGAGGTAATTCTGTGTGACCTATTTGCTCCACTTTTGAAAAATCATAACCGTATTTTGTTGAAATAACTACCTCGTCTCTCATTCCTTTGAATACTTGACCAATGAGTTTCTCGCTTATTCCTTTACCGTACATATCAGCTGTTTCAAAAAAGTTAATTCCTAAATCATATGCTTTTTTAAGCATACGTTTTGCTTCATCTTCTTCAATTTTCTTACCCCACCAGTCAAGACCAATAGTCCATGCGCCAAATCCTATTTCTGATACCTTGATTCCACTTTTTCCTAATGTTTTGTATTTCATTTTACTATTTCCTTGAATTCATTTAGTTTTAATTCTATTTTCGAATCGCTCAAAACTGCTTCTCCAATTGGAATTTCTTCATTTATGTTTATCCAAGATTTGCAACCCTGATACTCTGATTTTAGAGGCGTATTGAATTCCGGGATTTTATAGACTTTTAAAAACACTGCTTTCATGGGATTTTCTGGTTTCCAATTTCTTCTTTCATTGATATATGAATCACTCCAAATATGAAATGATGATAATCTCTTGATGGTCTCCTCTGATAAAATATCTGCATCTGCTAATACCTCAGCATATGATGTAATTCTATTAAATCCATTTTTTGGTGGATTTGATTTTACTTGTTCAAGATAATTGTGAAATTGCGGCTTTATGTGATTATACTCTTGATGCTCTTGTGTGGGAAACAATAGAAATTTTTTTGATTCGATTCTAAAACCTGACGCCACATCCAATATCCCTCCTTTTCTTAGAAGAACTGTCTGATCACCGTTTTCTAGAGCATTGATTACTGTTGCCCACTCTTTTAGTGACTCCACTAGCCAAGACTTCCTATCAGAGGAATGATGTCTTTTTTAACACACACGATCATCGGCGTATCTTTTTGGACATATCTTGAAACTCTAGTTTCTCTCAAATCCATTATCAAATCTTGAAAATCTCTAATTTGATCTACTTCAAATGCTAACATGAAATCCTCATCATGAATTCCAAAAGAATATGTTGTGTTTAGAATAATTTGCGGATATTTTTTACTAACTTCGATATGTTCATCCATTATTGATTGTCTTTCTTCTTTTGGTAGTAGGTACCATTCTCTAGTTTTCGTGAAAGGATACACAATTACATGTTTTTTTACTTCGTTATTTGCAACAAACCCAAGCGGTTTTCCTGTTTTTACATAAATTGATGGTCTAGTGCATGACAGATATGTTTTTGATGGTATGATGTATTTTCCAAAAACAGTAGTGTACAATTTTTCTATTGCATTTTGAATTTCTTCAACTGTTTTTGCTGCAAACCAAAACAAAAAATCTGCATCATCTCTTAGACCTAGAGTCGAATATGTTCTGAATTTTATTCCTGAATTCTTGATTACATTTTCTACTTCTTTGGCTGATTCTTCTTTTGCCAAATCTGCCATCCATCTCCATTTAGGATCTACTTGAAAGAATGAAAAATTGAAAAAATACTGCTCATTACTATCCTCTTCCATGCTTTTTCATTTTCAAAACCCTATTTAAACAAAAACTAGATTCTCACATGCTGTATCTGTATAATTTTTTGTTTGGATTTATGTCCTGCTTTTATTTGAATTACTGATGTTGATACCCCGAAATGTTTTGCTAGTTTTTTTATGATTTCTTTATTGGCCTCTCCTTTGATTGGCTTTGATTTTACTCCTATTGTAATTTGGTTTTCTTTAATACTGAGAAATTCTTTGTTAAATTCTACGTTTACCTCGTATAGCACACACATTGTAAAAAATTAATCCTGCTTAAACTTGTTCATTTTAAAAAAATTATTGAAAATTTAATTATGCTTTCTGTTCTAAAACCCATTCATACCCTTCGCTTTCTAATTTATCTGCAAGGGATGCATCACCTGTTTTTAATATTTGACCTCTGGCAAATACATGAACATAATCTAATTTATCTAGGAATTTTAAAATTCTTGCGTAATGAGTAATTACAATTACAGTTGCGTCTTTTCCTGAGACTTGACTTATTGCCTTTGCAACTGCTTGAACAGCATCTATGTCTAAACCAGAATCTGGTTCATCTAAAATTGAAATCTTTGGTTTTAAAACCGCCATTTGCAATACCTCTGCACGTTTCTTTTCACCACCTGAAAATCCTTCGTTAAGATATCTGGAAAGAAACTCTTCTTTCAATCCAACTTTGTTCAAATTTTCTTTAAGATATTTTTGAAATTCTCTTACTGTGATGAATACTTCTCTGTCGTCTCCTTGGAGTGCCTTGCTTAGTGAATTGTAAGCTGTTCTAAGAAAATGCGAGAATCCTACACCTGACACTTCTGTAGGGTATTGAAATCCTAAGAATAATCCTTTTTTTGCACGTTGATCTGCAGATAATTTTAAAATACTTTCACCATCTAACAAAATATCTCCTTTAGTTACTTCGTATTTTGGATGTGCAAGTAATGTGTATGCCAAAGTACTTTTTCCAGAACCATTAGGCCCCATTATGGCATGTACTTCTCCTGGACCTGTTTTCAAATTAACCCCTTTGAGAATCTCTTTACCTTCACGTGTAACATGAAGATCTATAATCTCAAGTACTGCCATGGTGCATTTTATTTTGTTTCTGTATATAATACCGACGAAATTTAGCTAATCCTAATAGAATTTTCTATGCCGATTAATAAAATGAAAAAGGGGGGATTAAATTTTGGCCAGAGATGGTCTCAAAGTAATTTTGAGTTTGTAACATGTTAGGATCTCTTTACATCTATTTCTGATAGTGACTTCTGTGACACCTGCAATACTTGAGACGTCTCTTTGAAGGACATTTTGTCCTAACAAAACTGAGGCAACATACAGATATGCCGCAGCAATTCCATTTGGAGCTTTTCCATCTGCAATGTTACTGCCTTTGGTTTTTTCTGCTATTTCCAAGGCTAGTCTTTCAACTCTAACTTCAGTTTGTGTCATGTTTGCAATCTTTGAGATGTATTTGTCCATAGTGACTACTGGGGCATTTAATTGACCCATTTCCATTACCATGGTTCTATAGTATTTTGCTGCAAGTTTTGTTTTTGACTTGACATCTTTTGGCGCACATATGCCTCTACAAATTTCTTCTAGTGATCTTACAACATTACATTGTTTGCATGCGATGTAAATTGTAGCTGCAGTAATACTGGCTACTGATTTTCCCTTCACATCAATACGTCCATCCAAGTTTCTGTATATCATAGAAGCAGTTTCCAAGATGTTTTTTGAAAGATTTAGACCGTCACATGTTTCACCCATTTTTGATAAAACATTTGCTAATCTTCTTTCTCTTGGTGAGGAAACACGTACTCGCTGTTGCCATTTTCTGAGATTGTGCATTTGATTTGCAACTTCGTGATTGATTGTTTTTCCACTATAGTCTTTTGTACTAATTGATATCTCAGTTGTTATTCCCAAATCATGTTGGGAATAAGTTGTCTGTCCTGTCGCTCTTGCTAGCTTCATCCTATCTTCTAGATTCGAGCTTTTTGTTTCTGGGCCATAATCTACCATCTGATCTGCGACAACTACGCCGCAACCTGAACAGATGATTTCACCATTCTGAACATCATCAACTAATGATGATTGACATTCAGGACAGCTCTGTGGTTGTAATATGTTCATTTTTTCTTCTCCTAAATTTTTGTGTATTAGCAGGAGAATCATCCATCGCGAAAACACTTTTGCCAATGTATTTTCTGATATTGTTTGTCAACGAAGTTGCTGATGCAAACGGTCTTTTTATTGGACCAATTAATTCCATTACTTTTGCAACTTTAGTTCCTGTCTCGTCACAGAGTATTTGTCCTTCAACTAACTTACCAGATAGCTGAATGATCACTCTGCCACTAGCGGCTAAGTGCAATATTTCGCCTACCTCCTGCAATTAGAAACAATGATCATTGTATTCTTATCATAGACTTCTGTCAACTTTACTTTAGCTAAGAGCTAGATTTGATTTTATTTTGTTTGCTTGGCTCTTTTGAAACTAATTTTTGTGAAATTTTGTTAAGAATATTTGTCTTAGTGGATCCTTTTGGTAACACTATGTAGCCTGACCTGACATATGGTCTTTTTGGAAATCTTACTTTTTCATCTGTCTCTGTGATTTCAAACCCTGCTGCTTGTGCAGCTTCTGTTAGTTCTTTTAGTGAAGGATCGAAAACACATTTTTCTTTTTCTAATTTTCTCCCTTTAGCTCTTGGTAATGTCTTGTTAAAATAATCCAACCAGATTACGACATGCTCGTAATCTTTCATTTTATCACTTTATTAAAACGGCGTTAACTATTCCTGTTTGTCCTGGTTTAGAAACAACTCTGCATTTTCCTGCTTCTGTTTCTAATATTGCACCTTTTGTAATGATGCCTCTTCTTTTGTAATCATTATTTGTAGAATTTTCTAATACTTTGAGAATTTTTATTTTCTTTACTTTAGAATCACCTGTTGCTAAATTAACAAAATCAATTGTTTTCAATGCTGTTTTATTGTTGTTTCCTCTGACTCGTCTTGTAATTGTAACTTGAGCTCCAGTAACTGGCTCGTTTGGATATCTATCTATCTCATATTTTCTTCGAATTCTTGCAGGATGTCTTCGTCCACCTGTTATTTTGCTTGTTGCAAGATTTTCTACTGATTTTCGCACGAATGTTCTTTTAATTACTCTAATTTATACAAAACGCAAAAAGTTAGGCTTAAAATAAAAAATACTTAGTTTAGTTTGGTGACAATTTCCTGTGTAGGATTTGATTCTGACATCTTTGCTGTTTTTCTTACTTTGGAAAACAGTCTTTGTTTGAGATTTTCTACATCTCCTTGTATTCCAAAGTATTTTTGGAATTTTTCAGTTGTATTGTAAATTTTTAATCTTCCTACATTTTGATGAGTGATAAAATCTAACTGTCGTAATTCTTTGAGATGTTCATATACTCCAGAACCACGTGTTTCTACAAGTTGTTTTGATGAAATTGGTTGCATGTATGCAATATATGATAATGTTTTCAGAGTTGCATTTGGAAGAATAGGTTTTGATGCATATCTTTTGATAGTTGAACTATACTCTGGTTTTAATTGAAACACGTATGACCCATCAGGAAGTGTTACTACTTCAAGTGCCTTAAAGGCAGACTTTGTCTTTTTCATTATATCATTGAGTATCTCAAACGTCTTTGTTCGTGATTCTGTGCCTGAAGCTCTGATTAATTCTTCCATTTTTAGGGGTCTTCCAGCAGAGTAAAGTGCCGCTTCGATCCTTGCAGTTGGTTCATCATTTGTTTCAATTTTTGCCAATCGTTTCTTTTCCTATAAAATATACTTAAAGAAATCCTTTCTTCATTTTTGATCAGATTGTTAACTTCTCTTTTATCAAAATAATTTTGATATCTTCTTCTATTTGTTCTAACTCTACTTTTTCATCTCTGGCCAAAAACAATATTGCAAAAAAGCATCTAATCGAATCTAATTCATCCAGATCTTTTATGATCTCTTGTAGCATACCGTATCCCGCATCTGAAATTTTTCTAATGATCAAATCTTCGTATTTCCCAATGATGCTCTCAAGTGAAATGAAATAATCTTGAAAATTAGGGGCTTCAATAGGTTCTATCTCAAGCTTGTTTCTTCTGGATTGTGGATTGGCCATTGTACCAATTAAATTCTGTAATAACCCTAACAAATCATCTAGTGAAACAGGATAAGTCGATTCATGTCTATATGGTATGTCGATTAATTCTATGTCTACATCTGTTCTTTGTCTTATTGGTTTTTTTTCCATGGCAGCGCGTTGTAATGCAAAAATGCTTTCTACCTTCATTCTGTAAATTAATGAAGATGATAATGCTGCCATTCCTGCAACTCTTAGATCTTTTTTTCCACTTTTTTCAAGAATTTTTATTAATAAATTCAGAATTTGAATAAGATCAATATCCCAAACATCTTTTTTAGCAACAGAAGTGGGATTAAATAGAATATTTACTGGCGCTTGAGAAATACTGTCAGGTTGCTCTTCACTCACAGACTAACTCTTTTTTAATTAAATAATATCTAAGGGCTCTATTTTTTTCTCATATCCAGTCAACTCTTATATTGTTAATGCTGAATTGTAAATTTATGAAATCTGCTAGGATTACAGGTCCTAACGAACCATTGAAAGTTGTAGAAATAGAAACACCCAGCCCTAAAGATAACCAAGTATTAGTTAAAGTCAAAGCTGTAGGCGTATGTCATAGTGATTTACACCTTTGGGAAGGTGGATATGATTTAGGTGATGGTAAATTTATGAAAGTCACTGATAGAGGAGTCAAGTATCCTGTTACTCCTGGACATGAAATTGCTGGTACTGTTGAAGAATTTGGAGATAATGTTAAGGGTTTTTCAAAAGGTGATCAAGTTTTAGTTTATCCTTGGATAGGATGTGGTGAATGTCCTGCTTGTAAAGTTGGCAATGAAAATTTATGTGATGCCCCAAAATCACTTGGTGTTTTTCAAGATGGTGGGTATTCTGAATATTCTCTTGTTCCTCATTTCAAATATTTAGCAAAGTTAAATGGAATTGATCCAGAATCTGCAACTTCATTGGCTTGTTCTGGATTAACAGCTTACACTGCAATTAAAAAATCAAATCAGAACTCTCCTGAATTTCTTGTAATAATAGGTGCTGGTGGATTAGGTTTAATGGGTGTACAAATTGCAAAAGCTATAACCAAATCCAAAATAATTTGTGTGGATCTAGATGATCAAAAATTGGAAATAGCAAAAGAAATGGGTGCTGATTTTGTAATGAACTCCAAAGATCCTGAAACATCTCAAAAAATAATTTCAGTCTGTAATGGTAAAGGAGCTGACAGTGTTGTGGATTTTGTTAATGCACCACCTACCGTAAAAATGGGATTGGCGGTTTTAAGAAAGAGGGGAAATATTGTCCTAGTTGGTTTGTTTGGTGGTTCAATGGAATTATCTCTTGTTACAATTCCTCTCAAATCTATTATTATTCAAGGTGCATACACTGGAAATTATAATGATATGGTAGAATTGCTAGATCTTGCACGAAAAGGAGTCATTAATCCGATGATTTCAAAAAGATATTCTCTTGATGGTGCAAATTCTGCATTAGAGGATCTTAAAGCACGTAAAATTGTTGGACGCGCTGTAATTAATCCCTAGTTAAAAATCTCTATTACAAAATGTTATAAAATAAAAAAACTACGAGTCTTTATTGAATTCAAAGACTAATTGTGAGGTAGCATTAACACATTTAAAAAATAAACAATTTATCACTGCTCATAATTTATTTCTGAATCAAGCCGATGCTGTGAAAAAAACTGAATATCTTAAATCTGCCCTCTTGTATATGCTTGCAGCTGAATGTAAAACTAGACAGGGAAAAGAATCTAAAGACGAAATTGAACAAGCAGGTAATCTTTTTTTACAATACTCTAAAACTAAAAATTCAAAAAATATTCAAGGTGCATTACTTTGTGCATCAAAATGCTTTTTGAGTCTTGGTGAATACGATAAAGCAAAAACCTCATATCAGAAAGCAAAAACAATAATTTCTTCAACTATTGAAATTTCTAGACCTGTAGTTATAATCGAAGATAGTAAAGCAATAACAATGAAACTTCAAAACTATGTGGAAAAATTAGGATATGATGAAATTCTTGTTTATGAGAATGGTAAAGATGGACTTGAAGGGTGTAAAAAATTATTTTCTGAAAATAAACACCCTATTGTACTTTTGGATATGGGACTTCCTGATTTTGATGGTGATGTAATTGCTATGAAATTATTAAAAGAAAAAATAGATTTACAAATTATTGTAATTACAGCTGATGATAAAACCACAAAACGAGTTAATAAAACAATTAGTTCTGGAGTTGCTGCATTTATTCAAAAACCATTCACTCTTGATGAGATAAAAAATGCAGTTGATATTGCTGAATCAGAATATTCTTTGTTACAGTAATAGTAAAGACATATTCAAAATATTCACATCTTTGATATCTATCTCATTAATTCTATAATCTATTAATTCATCAGAAAATTTTTCAACAATTTTTTGTGATGTATTTGATTTTGCTGAATCTAATTGAATTATTACAAGCATATTCCATTCTCCTTCCATGTTTGCTACGAGAAGATAATTGTCTAATTTTGTGACAAATTCTTTAATTAAATTTTTGACTGCCTCTAATGATTTTGATGGTTTTAATTTCATTAATATCACTCGATACTCATTAACTCCAGAAACATCTGTTAGAACAGCTTTGTATCCTTTGATGATGCCACTTTTTTCAAGTCTTTCTATCCTTTTTCTAATTGTTCTATCTGATACATCATGACCTGATTTTTTTAATTCTGATGCAATTTCTTTTGACGGAGTTCTTGCATCATCGTTAAGAATTTCTATGATTTTTTGATCTACCTTATCTAAATTTGACCATGCATCATCACTCATGATATTCTGATATTTTACATGCTTTTGAATTTTTGCTTGGAGTACGTTCTATCAAAAAATATGATTATGAATTTTCAATTATTCTTCTAAAATCCAACCTGTCTCTATTTGGTTTTTATCTGATTCTTCTCCAACTCCAGTAGCAAATCTCCATATGCAAGGAGCATGTGTGGTCATTTTTGTTTTAATTTTTAACAGTGATTCTATTTCAGAATTTAAATTTTTATCAGCAGAACCATGTTCTTTACAAAACTTACATTTCTTATCCAGTGTAATCGGATTTGATTCTATTAATGGATAAGTCATACATGCAAGAGGTCGTTCACTATATATTTTACAAGGAAATCCTCCATGAGGTGATCTAGTTGCAGTCTCTGTATCTAGAAAGGGGCATGTATTTCCATTTTGTTCTATCCCCATTAATTGATACGCTAATATTTTTGTTGGAGTAGAATTATTTTCTTCCGATATTCCTATCCTTGGTAAAATTGTTATTTTTAATCCGTTTATTTTTGCAAGATGTTGTATTCTTTCTTTTTCCTCAGGCAGTATTAGAACTCCAATTTTTCCAAATTTTTTAGTTGGATAATATTCTCTTTCAATGCAACATTGAGAACAATCAGGTATGCATCTAAACTCCATAGATTATTTTTATCACCTGTAAATAAAATTCATTGGACGTATAAAATTTTATGAAAATTAGGAATTTTTATTTAGATTGGATTTCATTCGTACAAATTGATCTTATTTCTTGTCAATTGAACCACCTTGACCATAAATTGCAGTCATGGTATAGCTACTAGTTACTCCATTAATTGATCTTATTTTTCTTACTGCTAAATCTATTTCATCAGGGAGATCACCTGTAATTTTTACAATTATGTCGTATTTTCCCATTATACCGTTAACTTCGATCACTTCGGGAATTTTGTTTAGATCATCAATGATGTTTTTTTCTTGTGAAGGCATACAATTTAACAAAATATAGGCAAGCATGTCTTATTTTACCATGTATCTGGAATCAATTTAAATCATTAAGTTTCTAGTTCCTAAGATCTTCAAATATATTGATTCAAAAATAACGATACAATATCGTAATGGATATGAAAGAAGACATATGTGATTTTTGTAAGGGAACTGGTTCTATCTCTTCAAATATTTGTGTATATTGTAATGGAACAGGAGAATGGAATCAAGCTGCACAAGCATATGTGAAAAACCATATTTGCCAATGTATTGTGCTTGATAGAAAATTCTGTCCTGTATGTAACAAAGCATGTCATCATAGTACTACATTAAATCCAAAACAAAAAATTGATCCTGGGTATGGAGGCATGTCAGCACCAGAAATTACGGTAATCGCATAGATCATAAAAAACAAGTCAATAAAAACTCAAATCTCTCTTCAAATCTGCTGAATTATTTTTTAATCTTTTTTTATTTTCTTAATGGAAATAGAAAATTACATGATCACCGTTTTTTAGGTATGACAGTGAATCTAGTGAGAATAGTGAATATACTTCTTTTTTTCAAGAAAAAATAGATAACAACTTTGGAATTTAATCAATTTATATGCTCATAACTGTATTGTATGCTATGGGTAAGCGCCAAGTCAAAAATGAAAGTGATTTAAAAGAAATGCGTTTACCCGAAGAGGGCGAGCTTTTTGGTAGAGTGCTTAAAATGCTTGGAGGAGAAAACGTTATGGTAAAATGTACTGATGGTCTTACTAGAAGGGGTAGAATCAGAGGAAAATTAAAGCGTAGAGTATGGATACGTGATAATGATATAGTGATAATCGCACCTTGGGATTTTAAAAAGGACGAACGTGGTGATATTGTTTGGAGATTTACTTTGCCTCAAGTTGAATGGTTAAAAACCAACAATCATTTTGCAAAAGATTTCTAAACTTATTTTTAACTGGTATTATGGACCATGTTTGCGTGTAATTGCCACATGTTAGATCTATTTTGATAACTTATCTTAATATACGGAATAATTCTTGTGATAATCAAATGGAACAAGGCACAGTTAAGTGGTTCAACCGCACAAAAGGCTTTGGTTTTATCGAAAGAGAATCTGGTGACGATCTATTCGTTCACAAATCAGATGTTGATGGATTCATCAATGAAGGCGATAAAGTCGAGTTTGAAGTCGGTGAAGGTCAAAAAGGACCAGCTGCTCAAAAAGTCAAAAAAACAGCATAGACAATAGATCTTTTTATTAATTTAAGAGTTCAACATTGTTTTCTTAAATTAGTCTATTTTTTTATTATTTTTAGTAATTTATAAAAAACTGTGGTCCCAAGCGACGGAGTTGAACCATCGACAACCCGGTTTCTGTATGCCTGATATGCTGTTATTCAGTCAGCCATCTTAAGCCAACAACTACAGCCGGGAGCTCTACCAGGCTGAGCTAGCTTGGGACAAAAAAAATGAAGTGCCCTAGTATTAAAAAACTATCGACGGTTGGCTAATTTGATTAATGATCATGCCTACTTTCTATACGCATAAATACCAAATTTCAAGAAATATGGTAGTGTCTGAGCAACAATTATCTTATTCTGGTTATGTTTGTGCACCATATTTACACAATTCAGAATCTGCTAAATTAAAAGACTCTTGGACATCTTCAAATAATATCGAAGCATTATATTTTGTAACTGGCACATTTTCTGATGAAAGTAAACCCTATTTTTCTAATTCAACTAATCATTACATTCTAGGAAAATTCAAAGATAGTCAATCTATCACAGATGATCTAACTAAAAACAATCAAGAAAAAACATCCTTTATCTTCAATCTTAAAGACGAATTGTTTCAAAGAGAAGTATCTGGAGAAACAAATTTTGTTACTGTCTATTATTTGGAATATGGGGAGTATGAAGAAGATTTACAAGAAGTTGCAAATATCTTACTGAAAAGAGAAAAAATTAAAATTGGTGGGCTTGGTCATATGACGACGTTTTGTATGCTGCCTTCAAAATTTACTTTTCCATACGCTGAAAATATTGTAGTAATTGAAGTTGCAAGTGACAAGGGTCATCAGAGTGTAAAAAAGTACTGTGAACAAACTAAACGTGATGTAAATCGAAAAGGACTGACTATGACTAATTTGTTAAGTCTTTCAATTCTGGAAAAACTAAAGTAGAAACGTTAAATATTCGACTAAAATCTGGTTCTTCATGAGTAAACCAGCTGATCTTGGTTCATTAAAAATTGGTTCATACATTCTACTACCTGTCTCAGATCAACCTGATGGTGAGGCTTGTAGGATTACCGAATATGATACATCTAAACCTGGAAAACATGGTGCAGCAAAGGCTAGAATTGTAGGTGTGGGTGTATTTGATGGTAAATCCAGACCACATGTCGGACCTGTTAGCATGCAAGTGCATATCCCACTAATAGACAAGAGAATGGGTCAGATCATCTCCATTATTGGTGAAACTATCCAAATTATGGATTCAGAAACTTTTGAGACGATTGATGTCACTTTAGTTGATGCTGAAATAAATGGAACAATTGAAAATGGACAAAATGTTGAATATTGGAAAGTAATGGACAGAACTAAAATAATGAGAATCAAAAGTTAGGTCTAGAAAAATTATTGATATATTTATTTTTATAACTCTTAATTCTCTTTTCATTTCATGTTTTTTACTTCCATATGTTATTCTGGTGTCTGAATATCACTTCATTATGATGGTTCTTTTACTTCTCTGGTGGTTACAAGAACATATTTGCAGAAAACTTGTGTTATGAGGTGCATTCATGAATAACATTCAGAAAATAAATTATATGAAATTATCATGCTTTTTCTTTATTAAATTAATTATCTCCTAAGATCTAGTTTCTAAAACATCAATCAATCCATATATTGGATATTTATTTTGTATGTTGCAATGTCAATTAATTCACCAAAGAGCCTTGTGTCAAAATTTTTTAGAAATACGTCTGGCTCATACGATAAAGTCGTTCACTGGACAACGTTTGGCAGAGATGGAATTTGGAAAAAAGAGATCATAAATAAAATTTATGGGAAATCTATTTTAGATTTAGCATGTGGTACAGGAATTTTAACAAGAAAGATTGCACAGAGATTTCCTCACGCTGATGTGATTGGACTTGATATGTCTATGAGTTACCTCGATGTTGCCCGATTTAATTCCAAATCATTTGAGAATATTTTGTTTATACACCAAGATGCAGAAAAACTTGAACTTGATCAAAGATTTGATTCTATAACTTCTTCTTACATTCCAAAATACTGTGATGCAAAAACTCTAATTAAAAAATGTGTCACACATCTAAATCCAAATGGAGTAATAATTTTACATGACTTTACATATCCTAGAAATATTTTTGTTCGTATGATTTGGAATTTTTATTTTATTTTATTGCGATTGATTGGATATTTTATTCCCACTTGGAAGGACGCATTTATTATACTTCCAAAACTAATACGTTCAAGTACTTGGCTTAAAGACTATATTTCTGCTATGAGAGAAGTGGGTTTGGATACCGAGTTTCGTTATTTCACATTGGGTTCTTGCGCTATTCTGGTTGGAAGAAGACTAGATAACTCGTAGGATAAAGAACGAAAATGTTCCTATTGCTACAAACAGAGTAATTAATTTTAGAATGATTTCTTTACTTTTGGATGAATCAAGCCCATCTCTTTTGAGCTCTTTGTATCTTCTTGATGTTGTAATTAGGAAATAAGTTACCAATGCAGAAACTATGCTCAAAAGTATTGTCTCAATCGAAATTGAATTTGTTTGTATAGCAGAACCCGCAAATACTGGTAAAATCCCCCATGAAACTACTGTGGATATATTGTTGTGGAATCTCCCGCCAAAAAGTTCTAAATTATAAGCAAACAGAAAAAATCCTTCAGCAATGCCTATTGGAAACAAGATTGGTGAATCTAAAAATGCGTAATATAGGCCGACAGTAAAAGAAATTCCTAGCGATATTATTGCAATCGTTAGAATTTTTCTTTTTGGTAATGTTCCCCATGGTTTTGTTTTTCCACCTACTGCATCAAGACAATGAGCTGAGACACCAACTGCAAGAAAATAGATTATGCATATTGCACCAAGTCTATCTAAAACAAATGTGCCGCCAAGTGAACCCCATACAGCAAAACATGTCACAATAAAAGTATAAGGTAAGAATAACATTCCTATGCCAATTCTAAAGTTTCTTGGACCGATCTTTGGGACAAACCATTCTGAAGTCCTATCTTGCATGTATTTTATTATCAATTGTTACTTATATGATAATTTGTAATCATACTTGTTTTATACTAAAAATTATCTTTCTAGAATGTGCGTAAATATAAAAAATACATTACAAAGGGAATACACGAACCTCTGTCTGAAGTTCAATTTCATAAAAAAGCACCAATCAAACGTATTTCAATGTTAAGTAAAAAAATAATCCCTGAATCAAAAATTCATGCTGCTGTTCACTTTGTTGATGCCATTGATAAAAAAATATCAAAATACAGTATATTGCATAAGCATAATGTAGATGAAGTGAACATACTTCTTTCGCAGAATGATAAACTGGTCTATGAAATTCAACTGGATGATGAAATCTATAAGGTGAATTCACCTGCAACTATATTCATTCCAAAAGGGGTAAACCATAGGGCTGACGTTATTTCAGGAAGTGGATTCTTTGTGTGTTTGATCATGTCCAATAAATACAACACATCCTAGTTTTATCATCAAGATCCATTGAGTGTAAAATACATGAATACCTATCACTGGTTAAATTCAAGATACACCTAATCCAATTAATTGAATAAAAAAATCTCTCACGTTCTAAACACTCTTGAAAAAAGAGCTGATTATGAGAAAAAAAATTACAATGAGATTCATCATGATGAAAGAATGCTGGCAATAACTAAAGATACTGGAATTTTTTATAACATTCTTCTCAAAATACACAAACCCAAAAAGATACTTGAAATTGGTACATCTACTGGTTACTCTACTTTGTGGTTTGCAGATGCCATGACTGGAAAAAACTCAAAGATAATTACAATCGAAAAAAATCTCAAAAAAATTAAACTGGCACAAAAGAATTTTAGTAAAGCTGGTGTGTCTAGTATGATAGAAATCAGGCAAGGCATAGCAAGAGATGTTCTAATTCAACTAAGTAAATCTAAAAAATCAAACACACAAGATCATTTTGATTTTATATTTATTGATGCAGATAAAGAAGAATATTCATTTTATTTTGATATTTGTTTACCCATGTTAAAAAAAGGCGGTATAATTGCTGCAGATAATATCATTTTTCCAAGAAGATTTCAAAAACACATAAAAAAATATCTAAATCATATTGATAGAATCCCACATGTTGAATCAATTACAGTTCCTATTGGCAATGGGCAAGAGATATCTTTCAAGAAAAAATGAAAAACTCTCTGATATTAGTTTATGATGAATATCAACCAGCAAGAAAATATGTAATTCATTTATGAAAATTTGATCAAAGTTAATCTATATCATACATGTTGCAATGAATTATTTTGTTTTCATTTATGGTGAGCGGTTTTTTCATTAACAAGATAATTGAGATAAATAAAACTCTAATAATCAGGAATGCATAGAACAATCATTGAATTATGAAACTTTTTGTTCACAAATTTTAGAATCTAATCCTAAAATCAGGTTTGCTACTGTTTATGATGAATGGGCTGCTCGCGTTGGAGGTGGCATGCGTAAAGGCTTGACTAGCCTACTTTCTGAACATAAAGAAAATGAATTGGTCACTCTTTCCATTATTGATTGGAAGGCACGTAAAGAAATGTCCAAATGGCTTGGCAAAACAAAATACACCTTGGCTGAATATGACTTGGTTAAGCGTTTTTCCTTTTATCTTGGAGATGATCATTTGCTTCTTGTAAGCACAGAAAAAGATGTTGACACAGATACCGTGGTGGATAAAATTATCACACTCTATTACAAAAATCAAGATTAAGCGATTTCAAATAACATCACATATCTGAAAAATAACTAAATATTCAGGAAAAAAAGAAATCAACAAATCCAGTAAATTTGGAGATGAGGTAAACAAATACAATCTATGATGATGCTGGCTATCTTGTTTTTTTAGATGATTTTTAGATTATTTTTGATTTATCTTGTTTGATTTTTTTCTAGTCCAAAAGATTGGGATCTAATTTGGAACTAACTTGGATAATCAGTTTTATTGCTCTATTAAAATAATGTACTTATGACAGAGGTCACCATACTTGTAGCCCTATTTGCTGGCATAGCATCATTTGTCGCACCGTGTATCCTACCCATGATTCCAGCTTTTCTTGCATACATATCTGGCACTACAGTTACCGAACTCAGTTCTAAAAGTGGATCTACTATGACCATTAACAGAACAGGTATAATTCTAAACACTGTATTTTTTGTTCTAGGGTTTTCAGTAGTATTTTCTGCTTTGGGTGTTTTGATTAATAGTGTTTTATCAAGTGCAGCTGGTGATATAATACAAAGTCTAAACTATGTTGGAGGAATAATCATCATATCCTTTGGACTATTTCTGTTATTATCGACAAAGATTAGAGCCCTAAATATAGAAAGAAAATTTTTTCCAAAAAGAAAAAAATCTAGCTATCCTTTATCTTTTGTATTTGGTCTAGCTTTTGCCGCTGGATGGACTCCATGTGTGGGTCCTATACTCGGAACAATTCTAACATTGGCTGCAACTACTCCATCCGTATCATTTCATTTGTTGTTAGCTTATTCTCTCGGATTGGGAATTCCATTTGTTCTAATGGGTGTATTTTTCTCAAGGGCTACAAGAGTAATACGAGCAATGAGTAAGCATCTAAAATATTATAATTTGATATTGGGAGGATTCATAATACTTTTAGGAATTCTGGTATTTACAAATCAACTTGCATATGTTGCAAACTTTCCACTTTTAGATAAATTGTTATTGTTAGGATGATTAAATGAAATCAGAAATAAAGACCCCTCTAATTTTAGGAATAGCGATTTTAGCTGGAGTAATCATTCTTAGTTTATCCTTATCTATATTGGATTCACAACCACAACAAACTCTTGCAAACATATCAGATGAATCTAACACGTCAAATTCTGAACAAAAAATTAGCAAACTTGGATACAAGAAAGCTCCTGAATTAGTAGGAATTTCAGGATACATCAATACAACTCCTGAGGAACTAGCAAATGCAATTAAGGGTAAAGTTGTATTATATGATATTTGGACATATAGCTGCATAAACTGTGTTAGAACCTTACCATTTATCACATCTTGGAATGAAAAATACGCTGATCAGGGTTTATTGATAATTGGCATTCATTCCCCGGAATTTGAGTTTGAAAAAGATATCAATAATGTTAAGACAGCAGTTGCAAAACACGGGATTCATTATCCAGTTGTATTAGACAATGATAAAAAAACTTGGGATGCATTTGAAAATAACTACTGGCCTAGAAAATACATTGCTGATCATGAAGGATATATCAGATATGATCACATTGGTGAAGGAGGTTATCAAGAAACTGAGAAGGTAATACAAGATCTACTGAGAGAAAGAAATGAATCTTTGGGGCTAAACACATCATCTGCAAAAGAATTTGTCAAGATTGATGAATTTGATTCATCAGGATTTAGAACTCCCGAATTGTATTTTGGGTATGATTTTGTATCTGGAAGAAATCAACTAGGAAGTCCAGAAGGATTCAAACCAAATCAAGATGTTACTTACTCTATTCCGAAATCAATACAACTACATAATTTCTATCTTGATGGAACATGGAAAAATTTGAAAGGAAGTATGAAATTGATTTCTGATTCTGGTTCAATTGTTGTTCCATACAGTGGAAAAGAAGTAAATATCGTAACTGCTGGTGAAGGTAATCTCCAAATCAAAATAGATGGAAAAATCATTGACTCGTCAATTTCTGGAAAAGACGTTGGAACACTTGGACGTATACAGGTACATGAACCTGGATTATATAATATTGTACAAACAGATACAACTGAAGAACACACTCTGGAAATATTAGTGGAATCTCCTGGGTTTGAGATTTTTACATTTACATTTGGATAAAATTATTTTATGGATTTATAATTTCCAGGCTGTTCTATCTCAATGTTTTTTTAAATTTGATGTTAATATTGAATGGTTTGAGCAGACAAAGAAAATGTGATGATTTCAATTATGCCAAATCCAAATGAATTCCCTGCCAAAAACGAATACCATTTGAAATGATTCTCAACAAACAGTTTTTGTAATTTTGGAATTATCATAACTGGCAAAATGAACACCAACAATACAGAGTAACCTAATTTCCAAAAATGAGGAGTATAAGAAAATAGTATATCTAGAATACTATTTGATTCATTCTGTAGACTTATTTCTTCTATAACGGGTACTAGAAATGAAATTAATATTCCAAAAATAAATAATCGTGTAGAATAACTCATTCTCAAAATATGTTGTTTTCATTCTATATTTGTTTTAACTTCGTTCAATATGCTAGAATTCCTCAAAATCTATTCAAACACATGATTTCTAGATTTGTTTCATTATGGGATATATTTGACTTCTATGTAGCAATTACAAGAACATGTTTGCAGAGAATTTACGTTATAAAGTGAATATCCAAATAACATTCACACCTAAAATAATGCGTATTAAAAGTTAGTATGGATGCTGATGATGAGCGGAAAAGCCGTCTGACATGTGATGAGGATTATGAGTAATGAAGCATCCACACATCTTTTCTTTGAAGATTTGTTAAGCCGTTTTTTTTATTAATATGAAATTAGCTGCTCTTTTTTCAGGTGGAAAGGATAGTGTATATTCTATTTTTTTGGCAAAAAAACAAGATCACGAAATAAAATGTCTTTTGAGTGTTTTTCCTAAATCTGATGAAAGTCATCTATTACATCATCCTAATTTACAATGGACATATCTGCAATCACAATCAATGCAAATTCCTCAATTGACAATCAAATCTGAATTTGATGAGACTGACAACGAAATAAAATTATTAGAAAAAATTCTAATTCAATCTATAGATGAATATCAAATAGAGGGAATAGTACACGGTGGAATACAAAGTCAATTTCAAAAAGAACAATTTGAAAATTTATGTAACAAGTTAAATCTCAAATCAATAACACCGCTGTGGAATCGTAATCCATTAGAGTACATGAATGAATTAATATCCTCAAACTTTGTATTCATTATTAGCAGTGTTTCATCAGGTGGATTGGATGATTCATGGCTTGGTAAAATAATTACAAAAAATGACATTGTTGATCTTTGCTCTCTCTCTCAAAAATTTGGTTTTAATTTAAATTTTGAAGGTGGAGAAGCAGAAACGTTTGTCATAGATTGCCCTCTTTTTTCACATCCAATTGAAATCATTCAAGGAACAAAAATTTGGGATGGCTATAGAGGAAGGTTTGAAATAGTGGATGCGAGGCTAAATTACAATGCTTGATAATCTAAAGAATAATCTGCGTGATGCAATCAAGAAAATTGTAAAATCTTCTGGTATAGATGAAGAACTCATAAAAGAATTATCAAAAGACGTCCAGAGAGCATTATTGCAATCTGATGTCAATGTGAGATTGGTTCTTGAAATTACAAAGCAATTAGAAGCACGATCATTAAATGAAACACCTCCACCAGGGTTATCCCGAAAAGATCACATTGTAAAAATTCTATATGATGAGCTTGCAAAGATGTTGGGCAAAGAAACCGATTTTGATTTCAAACCTGGTAAACAAAACAAGTTGATCATGCTTGGAATTCAAGGAAGTGGAAAAACAACTGTAACTGCCAAACTTGCTAAATTCCTAATTAAACAAGGTTATGCTGTTGGTGTGATAGGGGCTGATACATACCGACCTGGAGCATTAGTTCAATTACGAACTATGTGTGAAAAGTCAAATGTTGAAGTATACGGTGAACCAAACAACAAAGATTCTCCGGACATAGTGAAAAATGGTTTAAAACATTTTGAAAAATTGCCTTTAGATGTAATAATAATTGATACTGCTGGACGACACAAAGAAGAAAAGGATCTACTGGCAGAAATGGAGCAAATTAACAAAGTCACTGATCCTGATCTTGCAATACTTGTTATTGATGGAACCATTGGCCAACAATGCTTCAATCAAGCTGAGGCATTTCATAAAACAATTCCTGTTGGTGGAATTATTGTTACAAAATTAGACAGTTCTGCAAAAGGTGGTGGTGCTATTGCAGCTTCTGCAGCTACTGGTGCTCAAATCATGTATGTTGGAACAGGAGAACGAATTGATGATTTAGAAAAATTTTCACCCACTAGATTTGTTGGTAGATTACTTGGAATGGGTGATATTCAAGCAGTTTTAGATTTGGCAAAAAGATTAGAAAATGAAGGAGACGATGTCAGACTAAAACGAATTTCCAGTGGAAAAATGAACATGGATGATTTTTTCTATCAATTAGAAGAAGTGACCAAAGTAGGCTCTTTGAAAGGATTTCTTGATAACATGCCTGGTCTTTCAGGTATGGTAAAAGATGATCAATTAGATCAAATGGAAGGAAGAGTGTCAAAATGGAGATTCATTATTCAAAGTATGACAAAGACAGAAAAAGCAGATCCTGATATATTAAATTCATCTCGAATTAAAAGAATTTCTAGAGGTTCTGGTTGGCCGGAACACGAAGTTAAGGAACTACTCAAAAATTATAAAAATTCAAAAACATGATGAAGGCATCCAAAGGCAGACAAATGCAAGGTACACTTCGTCGTATGGGATTCGGTTAGATCTTATTTCATTTGTTAAAAATTATAAATTAAAATGACTATCAAAGAAATTATTCCTGTTGCAAATCAAATCATGCAAGATTATGATTTATGTGATAGTTGTTTAGGCAGACTTTTTTCTAAACAGCTGCATCTTTCATCAAATAAATTACTTGGAAAAAAATTAAAGATGTCTGTACGACAATCTTCTACAAAATGTTTTATTTGTAAAAATCTACTGGATAACCTCACACCTTATTTGAAATTAATGTTGGATGCTTCTTCCAAATATGATTTTTCATCTATGATTGTAGGGGCTTTGATTAAGCCATCTGTAATAGATCGAGATGATTACATAAGATCAAAATACAAACTTAGGGGAATTGATAGTGTTAAGACTGATATTACCAAAGAACTTGGGAAACAATTCATTAAAAAAACAAAGAAAACAATTGATTTTCTAAACCCTGATCTTACTTTTACAATTAATTTTAAAGATGAATCATGCCAACTACGCTCAAAGCCTATTTTATTACATGGAAGGTACACTAAATCCGAAAGAGGATTACCTCAAAAACAAAAATCTTGTGTTAATTGTTCTGGAAAAGGTTGCAGGTGTTGTGATTTCCATGGTATCTCTGAATATGATAGTGTTGAAGGCAAACTTTCTGAATTTCTTTTTGATAAATTTGGAGGAACGACTGCAAAATTTACCTGGGTTGGTGGAGAAGATAAATCTAGTCTAGTTTTAGGTTCTGGGAGACCATTTTTTGTCAAGATTCAAAATCCATTCAAAAGAGATCTTATTCTACCAAGAAAAATAACGTCTGATTCTGTTGTTATGCATAATTGCAAAATAATTTCTTTACCTCCAAAAACACCAATCAAATTTAATTCCTCAATAGAATTGAAAATTTCTACAGAAAATGAAATTTTACCTGCAACTATGGCAAAATTAAAGAGTATTCTCAATGGACCTGTAGTGGTTTATGAAACATCTGGAAAACGATCTGAAAAAGTCATTTCTGATTTAAAATATAAGAAAACTTCAAAAAATTGTTTTACTTTATTTATTAAAGCAGAAGGTGGATTGCCTGTAAAACACTTTGTGGATGGCGATGATGTAACTCCTGGAATTCGGCAAATAATGAATGACAAATGTACGTGTATAACGTTTGATTTTCTTGAAATTGACCTAAAATGATAACAATTAACTAATACCTGATTTTTTACATAAATCATGCCAATACGAAAAAAAAGTAAACATAAGAGACATGCCGATCAAAGAGCTGACAGACGTAGAAAAAAGACAGCAAAATCAGGCAAGCCAAAATCCAGAAAGTCGAAATCCAAATAGGATCAACCTTTTTACATTCAAATTTCTCGAGAGGATACATTGGATCCGTTAATACGAATGAAAGAGGCACACCTTAAGGGATTAATTCCAGACGATGTCTATGACCTTATTGTAAAACGTTTTCCTATCGTTGTGGATGGCATTAATAGGATTGAAAAAGCCTCAGGAATACGTTATCCTACAGCTTACGTAGAACCATCCATTGTTATTTCATCTCCTAATCCAAATTCTTATGAATTTGGAATATTGTTTGCTCGCACTATTCCAATATTTTTTGATGATAAATTTCATGTTGTAATTCAGATTTCTGCACCCTTAATTGCATATGGACTTAAAGGTACAATTCATGCAATTTTGGCACATGAGTTTTTACATTTTCTTGAATTAATTCGAAAAATTTCTAAAATGGATTTACTTTCAGATGAAATCACTGGAAATCTTTTTGAAAGTGTCTATGCTGATGAGGCGAGATTGTTTGAACCCAAGGTGGTATTCAAAGATAGAACTCTGTTAGATCATATCACAAAACGATTCCCAGCAGGTTTTAGAGATCATAAGTTAGAAGATAAAGTAATTCAATTTTGGTTAGAGAAAAATCTTCCAAAAATAAACATCTCCCTTGATGCTAATACTGTCAAATTATCTGCTGAATCCTTGTCTAAAATAAAACTTGATCCTGTATTTTTACATCGAATAGACCAATTAGAACAAAAAAGTGCTAAAATTCACAAGAAAAAACTTTACTGATATACCTTTCATTATATTGCAATATTTTCTGAATTTTTTATTATACGCATTGATTAGATAGGTTTGTTTTTATGAATAATTAATTTTGGAACTCTGTAATTATTGAATTAGTTTTAGAAATTATATTCATATAATCTGCCCCTGGGTCTATACTTAACAAAAATAGATTTCCATTAAGATGTAGACTGATCAAAGTAACTTTCTCATATTCTGTAATTGATGATTTTTCTTTACCGAATCTATGCGATAAATTTTGAAGACGTGTCCATCTCTCAAACGTATAATGAATTGACATTTTTGCTTCATCTGAATTAAGCAATTTTGCATCATCCCTTTTTCTCTCAATTACTAAATCTCCTTTAGAATCTAAAACCCCAGTAAATCTGACACACGAATCTATTTTTAACACTTTATCACATAATTCTTCATAATCCATTTTTTCACTACGACTTATCTTGTTATTATATTTTATTTGGAATTTTTTCTAATGTTTAATAATTTTATATGTTAACGGTATATTTTTTATTTTAAATTGAATAAAATCTGTTGTAATAAGAAGAACTTTATTGATTAAATTCTGTCAATCCACATTTTCCACATGTGTTTCTATCTTTATGTTTGGACATGAAAACTCCTTTTCCACATCTGGAGCAATTTTTTCTACCTCTTGTTAATTTGTCTCCGTCAATTTTAAAATATTTATAGACATTTGGACTGGAACCTTTTTTTCCAGCTGATGCTTTTTTTGCTGCCATTATTCAGTTTTCTCCGATTTTGATTCTGCTGCAGCACCCTCTGCTTCAGCTAGTTTTGCTTTTGATTTTTCCAATCTTTCAAATATTACTGGATTGATGTGTTTTTTTGCAAGCACTTCATCTTCATAAACATAGAAAGTTCCTGTGACCAGTGGTTTTCCCACATGCGTTTGTAATCTCATGGGAATTACTACTTTTCCTGATAGTTTGAATTCTTTTGTAATCATATCTACGGCTTCAAGTTTTTTGAGTTTACCTCCCAATCCTGTAAAATTACAGATTAACTCTCTTCTTGATAAGAAGGTGTTATTTACGTCATTTACCGTTTGAATAATAGACATGTACCCAAAATCCTTAAGATATTTCATATAAACCTTGATTGAAATTAGAGAACAAATTTATGAAATTTCAGTTAAATTACCATATGGAACGATACATGATTCATTTAAAAAATATTGGATATGACACGATAGATTCACCTAATCTTGTTCATAGAGCAAGAGAGATCTGTTCCGACATGAACGCTTCGATAAGAGTTGCTCGTGTAGCAAGTAAATTTGTAGAATTTGATGTTTCTGTTAATCCAGATGAGTTGGATATGTTAATTGGAAAATTAAGTCCAATTGGTGAATTAGATAATACAAGACATGTAGTTGAAGAAAAAATTGAAAAAGAAGAGGGAATCAAGGATGGTATTTTTTATTTTAATAATGAACGATTTTGGGAAAGTCATGAATCTTTGGAAGGCGTTTGGAAAAAATGTTATGGTACAGAAAAAGAACTTGTACAAGGAATTATTCTTCTTGCCGTAGCTTTTGCTCATAAACAAAAAGATGAGAACCGTATTGGTGTTGGTATGTTAGGCCGTGCATTAGAAAAATTAGGTGATTCTCCTGCCATGTATGGTAACATTGATGTTGATAGGATTAGAAATAAAATAAAAGAAATGCAGAAAATTAAAGATTTGATTATATTTGAGATTTAATTAAATTAAGAGCTGTTGTTACTACATCAGCTCCTTGAATAAGACCTATACTTCCTTTCTTAGCTTGATTTTCAGTCATTCTTGTAGTACCATCATTTTTGATAAAGTCGCCTGACACTAAAATTGGCACTGGATCATCACTGTGACCTTTATTGATACATGGAGTTGAATGATCTGCAGAAATAACTATGGCTACTTTACTAGAATCAATATTTTCAAGTAATGTTTTGAAAAATCGTTGATCAATCTCTTCAATGTTTTTCATTTTTCCAATCGCATCACCATCATGCCCAAATTCATCTGGTCCTTTTAGGTGAACATAAATTACATTTTGAGTTTCCATTGCTTTTGCAGCCACTTTTGCTTTCTCTTCATAATCTGTCAACCCTCCTGCTTCATATGCTTTCATTTTTAGTACTTCTGAAATTCCAAGCTCCACAGGCATATCTACAATACATGAGAAATTCATAGAATACATTTCATTGATGGGTTTTACATCTGGATATTTGTTTCCTGCATCTCTTAGTAAAATACAACTCAAACTTTTCTTTTTAGCATCATTTCTTTTTTTGTTGATTGAACTTTCTTTCATAATTTTTAATGATTGCTCTGTAAACTCATTAACCAATTTTGCTGTTTTCTTGGCAATTTCTGTCTCTTCGAGAGGAAAACATTTTTCAATTCGTAAAAAATCTCCAACCGCTTTTGCTATTCCCATGCCCTCTACCCTGCCATATGCAGGATCTGTATTGGTTATTTGCGATGACAGTTTTTCACCATCTGTTCTAATTCTTACTGTGACTCTATGTCCTATTGTGGGTGATACAACTACTGATGTATTTGGATATGAGAATTTAATTTTATTTTCAATTTCTTTTGCAATTCCATCGGCATCATTTTTTTCGATGTGTCTTCCTGCACGTCTGTCGATAATTATCCCTTCATCATTTAATGTGGCATAATTTCCTCTCAATGCCAAGTCTCCATCTTTAAAGTCAATTCCAACACCAATTGCTTCTATGACGCCTCTACCTGCATAATCTACATGATGAAATCTATATCCTAGCATATTGAAAACTGCAATGTCTGATTCTGGAGCGATTCCTTTTCCTACTGAAATCACTTCTCCAATTACTCCGTTTTGTGCCAATTTGTCAAGAGTTGGTGTATTGGCAGCCTCAAGTGGTGTTTTACCCTCTAAATCAGGATGTGGAAGATCACCGACTCCATCTAAAAGGACGTAAATCATATGAATATCTGAATTATTGATACTGTCCATATTTCCCAATTTTTTACTGCTCTCCTTTAAATCTTGCATCAAAATATGCGATCAAAATAAAATTTCTACAATTTGGAAAACCATTTGATAATTTTTACTACAAAATATTTGTATCATTGATGAATGATGTATTTTATTAAAATGAAATTTTATTTTAACTCTGGTTTTTTATTTTTTAATTTTTCAGTGTATTGGAAAACGTTTTAACATACTTAAACTTCAAGTATGAATTATGGGGGACATGCGCAAAGATTATGCTTCTGAGCGTTTTATGATTGTCTCTAAAAAAGATGATAAAGTCATTGATCTAAAAAAATCTCCTTTTGCTCCTGGAAACGAAGCTATGACAAATCCATCTGTTCTTTCACTAGTTGCAAAAGACGGCATGTTGCAACGTCTTCAAGATTTTGATGATGAATATGTTCAAGGTTGGTCGATTAGAGTTTTTGAAAGTAAGAATCCTATAGTTTCAATTGAGACTGAAAACTCGTACAGTGATCGACCTCATTATAGTGAACCAGCTTACGGTTATCATTACATTGTAGTTGCTTCCCCTAAAGAAAAGGACACTCTAGCTACAATTGATACTGAGCAATGGTCAAACATACTCGTAGTTGTTCAGGATCGATTACGTTGGCTTTATACACAAAAAGGTGTGACATATGTTTCAATTTATGCTGATCAGGGTGAGCTTGCAGGTAGTCAAAATCCACACCCTCATTTGAATATCTTGACATTTTCAACAATTCCTCCTATTATTGAAGCAGAGGCAGAAGCATCTTACAAAATTCTTAATGAAAAAGGAGTATGTCCAATGTGTCAAACTGTTAACGCTGAAATGGGTGGTCCTAGACAAGTTCTTCAAACTGAAGGTTTCATTGCATTTTGTCCTTGGGCACCATCATATCCATATGAGTTTTGTATTTCTCCAAAAAAACATACGACTAGTTTTTCTAAAATTACTCAAAAAGAAATCAATGATTTATCCCTTATTTTACGTTCTACACTTGGCGGTTTGGCAAAAACAGTTAAAGACGTTTCCTATAACATGGTATTTCATTTATCTCCTGAAAAGAAAAATAGTAGACAAATTCATTGGCATATTGAAATTTATCCAATAACCAAATCTTGGTCAGGTCTTGAGCGCGGTTATGGTATTTTCCTTAATGACTTGTCTCCCGAACAGGCAGCAGAAAAACTTGGTGCGTCTTGCAGAAAAGAATTAGCCAATCTAGTTGGTATCGTTTGAACAGTTTAATTATCAACTAGATTTTGTTAATATTGTGTCACTTGAAAAATGGGCTGCAATTGCAAGTGTTGGATTATTTGCAATGTTTGCTGGAGAATTAATTTCAATCTATCATTTTATGACTGACGTTGCTACAAATCTAGAATTTGGTGTTTCATTTGACCCCAGTCCAAAAATTCTTCAATTCATTTCTATTGGAGTGGCTCCTGCATCTATTTTAGCCGGACTTTCGTTTATTCTGTCAAGACGTTATGGGTCTAAACAAATTGGTTCTCTGATACTTACTGGTGGAATAATTTTGTTAATTGGAATGGCGTATTGCTACACTCTTTTAGATAAACTCGTTGCTTCCTATGTCACTGACGCTGTATTCATAACTCCACCACTTTTCATGGGCATCTCTATTCCTGTGATGATAGTTGGACTTATTCTGATAAAAACAAACAAGAAACGCCCAAAAAAAGAATATTTCTAGATGTGATCAAATCTTAATGCATTTGCATTATGTTTAAAGCCCAATTTTTCATAAAATGGTTTTACGTCATCCACGCAATCCAGAATAGTTTTGTAACATCCCTGGTCTTTTGCATATCTTAAGAGATATGTGATAATTTTCTCTCCTATTCCTTTTCTTTGATACTTTTTGTCTACTACAACATCTTCTATATGACCAACCCTACCCCCATTATGAATAAACTTGGTTTCTATTAGCAGTGTAGTTGAACCAACTATCTTTCCTTCTATCACAGCAACTGCAACAATGTGATCTGGGTTTGAATTTATTTTATCAAATATTTTTTCTGCAGTTTTTTTATCTATGTTGCTTGCTTGACGAAGCGAATCTAATGTAATTAAAAATCCATTCCACAGATCATCTTTTTGTAATTTTCTAATTGTTATATCGCTCATTTTTTTCTTATCATATATTTCCTAGTTTTTGAAGATATTCTTGATTTGCTTTTTTGTATGATGCTTTGTTTCCAATATCTAGAAATCCTTTTTTAGAAACAATACTGCCAATTAGTTTCTTTTTAGTCATTGCTTTTTTAATTACATCATCCATCCCATATGGTATATTTTTTGGAATTAGATCCATTACTCCTGGCTCCATCACATAGCAACCCATATTGATATTTGCCTTGATTTCTGGTTTTTCATTCCAGGCAATTACTTTGCCTGTTTTGGTAGTTTCAATCACCCCGTATGGCAGATTTGTTTTATATTCATACAAACTCATTGTAACAAATGATTTTTTTTGCTGATGTTGATTTATCATACTTCGTAAATTAAAATCAAATATTGAATCCCCATACATACAAACAAAAGTACCGTCAATGAATTTCTCCGCTGTTTTAAGTTGACCTGCGGTAGCTAATGGTTTGTTGGAAACTGCATACTCGATATTCACGCCAAATCGTTTACCATCTTCAAAATAATCTTCAATTGTTTTCCTTAGGTAACTGACACACAATACAACTGATTTTATGCCATTTTTCTTTGACCAATCAACTAGGTGCTCTAGGATTGGCTTTTCTCCTAATGGTAACATTGGCTTTGGAAGAAATGTTGTATATGGTTGTAATCTTGTGCCTAATCCGCCTGCAAGAATTACTGCTTTCACGAATTCCTATTTGATATGTGACTATTTATGTTCAAGTATGGATTTCTATTATACTTAAAAATTAAATAACCAATTTTGAAATTTTTTCAATAATTAATGTGGGTGTTTTGGCAAAAATTATTATCATTGGCTCTTTTCCAAAATCTCCTTTGTGATAAATTACATCTGGTGGTCCTTTTAAATTTTTTATCGCGTATTTTACACCCCATTCTATAGAAGATCCTTCTTTGGTTTTGGTATTCTTGGGTTCTGCATTTCTGTCATAACTGGAAATGACCCATTTTTCTTTTCTTAATTTTGAAATAGTTTCTTTATTATATTTTAAATTAATTGCTGAACGTATATCTGGATATTTTTTATTCATTGTAATTAATGCTGTTGCAACGTGTTTTGATCCACCATATGACAAATCTCCTGCAACTGTGATTTTATTTCCAGTTTTTACAATCCTGCCTGAAATTCCTAAAATATCTTTAATTGACTTTGGATTTTTTTTGAAAAAACAAAATTTGTTTGACATTCTGGAATCTTTTTGTAAATATTTTTGATTTCTATAAACTTGTTAATTGCATGAGTTAGTTCTGTATGAATTAGATCTTTACCTTTTATTTGTGTAATGTCTAACCCATACCCTACTCTCTTGGCATTTTTAATTGAATTATATGTAAATTGTTTTGAAAATTTTACTGCCTTTTTTAGTGAATTTCCATTTGCCAGCGAAAATAACAATGATGATGAGTAATTACATCCACTTCCATGATTGATTTTTGGAATTTTTTTACTTGATAATGTGTATTGGTTTTTTCCTTCTAGTATAAAATCTGAAATTTGGTCGTTTTTTATTTCCAATCCTGTAATTACAATATTTTTTGTACCCATACTTTGAATTTTTTGAGCAGCATTTTGGAGTGATTTTTTTGAGTCAATTTTGATTTTTGATAAAAATTCGGCTTCAAATTTATTTGGTGTAATAACCGTAGCCAATGGAATTAGAAATTTTTTAAAATCACTGATAGCTGTTTTTTCAATCAGTAAACCTCCTGTGGTTGATTTTATTATTGGATCTAATACAATTATGATCTTTTTATTTTTTAATTCTCTGTATATTGTTTTTATTATTTCTGAATTGTATACCATTCCAATTTTAATTCCGTCAATTTTAAAATCTGTCATCACTGAGTCTAGTTGGTTTTTCAATATTTTTTGTGACACTGGTTCGATCATTCCAAAACTAGATGTATTTTGACCTGTTATTGCAGTAATTACTGTTAACCCGTGGGCATTTAGCAAATCAAATGTTTTGATATCGCTTTGTATACCTGCACCTGATGATGGATCTGAACCTCCTATTGAAAGTAAATTCATGTTATATTTTTAAAATCTATCCTAATCTATTTTTCCTTTTCATTTTAATTTTCGTTTTTTATATTTCTAAATTCTTATGTTTTGATTATTTCATGATCATGATAGGGCATTTATATATCTAAAATGATTTTCATTTGTTAATTTGAATACAAATAAAATTCCTCTAGTAGATGACACTCCTGATGAATTGCTGTGTACTGTATGTTTGTTACCTATGCAGTATCAAAAGAAAATTAACGATATTTTTCTTTGGCAATGCTTCAAGTGTGGCAAAAAATATTTTGTTTCTGACTCTTCTGTTCATTATAGTGTTAAGGAAACTTGGAGCTCAAGTAAATAGAAATTATGAATGACATGGAATCTCTTAGAATAGAAAATCAGAATCTTAGAAAATACATAACTTTAGTTTTAGCTGAGATGGAATTAATTCAAAGAGTAGGTGAAATTAAACAAATTTTTCTTAATTCTGATGATTCTGAGCGTATAATCACACCTATTTTAGAAAGAATTTCACGAATTAAATCTGAACGTTCAGATTTACAATCCCGCATATCGCTATGATTGTTTAAATCAGGCAAAAACATAGATTACTTTATGGGTACTCAAATGAGTGCAGCGCGAAGAGGTGTTGCTACTGAGGAAATGAAACGAGTGGCAAAAGATGAAGACGTCACATTAGAATGGTTAATTCCTAAAATTGCAAGTGGTTCAATTATTATCCCTAGTAATAATGTTAGACCTCAAAAAATTCACAATGTTGGAATTGGTAAAGGTCTTAAAACAAAAGTGAATGTTAACATTGGTACTTCTACACTCAATGTAAATTTGGAGGAAGAGATTGAAAAAGCAAAAGTGGCAGTAAAATATCATGCAGACACAATGATGGATTTAAGCGATGGTGGAGATGTTAGAAAAATAAGACAAGCTTTGTTAGATGTTGCACCAATAACATTTGGAACTGTACCTATCTATGAGGCATACAATTACGGTGTGGAAGTTCATAAAAATCCTTTAAACTTAACTGAGGATGATTTTCTAAATGCATTTGAAAACAATGCAAAAGATGGTGTTGATTATACAACCATTCACTGTGGAATCACAAAAGACATTGCAAAAAGAATTCTAAAAGTCAAACGATATGGGGGTGTTGTAAGTAAAGGTGGAACAATCACTGCTGCATGGATGCTAAAACATGATAAAGAAAATCCATATCTGACACATTATGACTATCTTATTGAAATTGCTAAAAAATATGACGTCACATTTAGTTTAGGTGATGCACTACGACCTGGATCTATTCTTGACTCTCATGATGAACTTCAGGTTCAAGAAATGATCAATGTTGCACAATTAACCAAACGTGCTCATGAGCAAGATATTCAAGTAATGGTGGAAGGTCCAGGACATGTCCCATTAAACGAAGTAGCTGCTAATGTTAGATTGGCTAAATCTCTAATTGGTGATGTCCCTTACTATGTTTTAGGTCCTTTGGTAACTGATGTTGCATCTGGACATGATCATATAGCAAGTGCCATTGGTGCTGCTGTGTCTGCAAGTGAGGGTGTAGATTTATTGTGTTATCTTACACCATCTGAGCATCTCGCATTGCCAAATGCTGAAGAAGTTAAGGCTGGTCTAATTGCATATAGAATTGCTGCACATGCAGCTGATTTGGTGAAAATTCGTGACAAGGCAATAAAATGGGATATGGCCATGACTGAAGCTCGTCGTACATTAGATTGGGAAAAACAAATTGCATTATCTATTGATCCCGAGGAGGCAGCTAGAATTCATAGTCGAACTGGCCAACGACCTGGAAACAATGTCCCATGTACAATGTGTGGTGGTGCATGTGTCTACGTGATGTTGCCACAACAAAAACAATATGCCAAAGAAGAAAAATTACAACAAATTTTGTAATACTTTTTCAAGATTAGGAACTGTATTGTAGTTTTTCAATTCATCAATCGTAATCCATGTGTATTCTGAATTTTCCCAATTTAGTTTGATATCTGGGTTTTTTGCTTCAAACAAAAATGGAAATATTTCCCACTCGTGATTTTCATACTGTGGTGAATTTACTCTTAATTTCTCTGCAGCTTTTACGAATTTAATTTTGTCTTCAGAAATTCCTACTTCCTCATGAATTTCAATTTTTGCTCTTGTTAATGGAATTTCATTTTTTTCTATAATGCCGCTAATTCCTGCCCAAAGACCTTTCATAGTTTTTACTTTATCACTTCTTCTAAGGATAAGTAATTTTTGATCATCTTGAATAAAAGATGTCACGATCTTGGTTGAGCGCATTTCTTTTATTTTTCAATTGCATTTACCATTTTTGTCAATTTTTTATATGATTCCTCTAAATTTGTATTTGTAGCGAGTTTTTCTTGACAAGTCTTAATGTAGTTTATCACTTCTTCTGTTTTTGATTCTTGCACTGCTGTGAGTAATCTTCCTATATCTTTCCAAAGCTCTTCTGCACCTCTTCTAATTTCTGGATTTGCGATAATTGTTTCAATTAATTCTGGTGATTCTGTCATGATACTTTCAGCTAGGATTTTTTGAACTCTGAAAGTTGTTCCAGACATTTTTTCTGTTAATGACATTTTTTCATCTTTTGAAATTATGTTTGCAAAAACGAGATTCATCAAATGTGTTAATCCTAAAATCACTGCAATTTTTTTATCATGTTCAATCGCATCAATTGTTACAAAATTTGCTCCATCAAAAAGTTCTTTTGCAACTGCTAGTTCTTTTTTTGCATCTTTTACTGGAACTGAAATTATATTTTGTCCTTTGATGGATTTTGCTCCAGGCCCAAACATGGGATGAATGCATATCGGATTAATTTTTGCTGGCATTTTTGATAATGATGCTACAACTTTAGATTTTTCAGATGATATTTCAATTAGATATGTTCCTCGTTTCATTTCTTTTGCAATTAATCTGATTATTTCGGGAGTTCTTCTTGTGGGCGTACACAACACTACGTAATCTGCATTTAGGATTCCTCCTACTAGTGAATTAGCTTGAATGATTCCTTTTCCTTGAATTTTATTTTCAGTATCATAACCTGTTACTTCAAAATCATTCGATAAGAAATATTTTGCAAACCATTGTCCCATTTGACCTCCAACCCCAATTATTGTAATCTTCTTTTTCATTGCTTATGTCTCATCATATTATCTAGTATATTCATGCCTTCCATTAGTGTTTTTTCGTTTTGACATGCAGATATTCTAATGAAATTCTTATACTCTCCAAAACCTTCTCCTGGTGCTACTGCCAATCCTTTCTCTAAAAGATTGTTTGCAAATTGCACTCCATTAAATCCTTCTTGATTGACACGAGCAAAAAGATACATTGCACCATCAGGTACAACAAAGTCCAAATTCATCTCTTTTGCCTTTTCAGTCAATACCTTTAGTCTGGTTTGTACTGTATTAGTATTGTTTGATATGTCTGCTTCTAACGCTTTCATGGCAATATATTGAATAGGCTCAGAAACATTTGTGAGACAAAGTGCCTCTAATTTTGACAGTACCTCAATAATTTTGGGACTTGCAATGGCATATCCAATTCTAAACCCTGTCATTGCATGGGATTTTGAAAATGATTGAGTGACGATACTTTTATCATAATTATAGCAAAGTATGCTTTTCCATTTCTTAAATGCATAATGTGAATAAATCTCATCGCTAAGAATGTACAAATTATTTTTTATTGCCATCTCTACAATTTCATCTTGTAATTTTTCAGGAAGAATTTTTCCTGTTGGATTGTTTGGATAGTTCAACACAATCATTTTTGTATTTTTGTTTATCACTTTTTCAATTTGCTCAACTGTAGGTTCCCATTTCCCTTCTAATGTGGTAGTGATAGTTCTGACTTTAACTCCTGCATTTAAGGCACAATCCTTGTATGCAGGCCATGCTGGCTCTATAACGATTAACTCATCTCCCGGATTTAACAATGTGGTGATTGCTGTAAAAATTGAAAATCGTGCACCCGGACTAACTATTATGTTATCTTGTGAAACGTTTACACTAAACTTTTTGGATGAATATTTTGCAAGTGCGTCCCTAAATGACGGCAGACCTTTTGCTTGACCATATTTTAAAAATCCTTTATCAAAAACTTCTTCAAGTGCTTTTCTTACAATTTGTGGTGGTAAAAAATCAGGTTCTCCAACTTCCATATGAATAATTTTCTTACCTTCACGTTCCATTGATTTTGCTTTAAAAAAAATCGATAGATGTGTTTGTTTGTTATCTGATTGTACTTTGATCGATTCGTTAAGTAAAAAATTTAAAAATTTTGTTGCAATTGATTCATCAAAATTTAACTCATTACATAATGTGATTACTTTTGTACGCAGATTATCTTCTCGAGTTTCATCTGTGACACCTTTTCCTATATTTTTTTTAATTTCTCCAATTTCTTTAGAAATACCTGTTCTGATTTTAAGCATCTTGATCATTTCAATAGTGATCTCATCCATTCTATTACGAAGTTGGTCGATGTCTGACATATCGCTATAATACAGGCTTGATTGCTCCGGATAAAAGAGCATGATCTGCCAAAGTTAGAGCCACCAGTGAATCTACTACTGGGGGTGCTCTTGGAACTACACATGGATCGTGTCTTCCTTTTACTTGTAATATTGTGATTTTTTTGGTTTTAATGTCTACAGTACTTTGTTTCTGTGCTATTGATGATGCAGGTTTGAATGCAATTCTTATTGTTATTGGCATGCCGTTTGATATTCCGCCTAAAATCCCTCCCGAATTGTTAGTCTTTGTAATTATCTTTCCTTTTTTTATGGTGTATAGATCATTGTTTTCTGAACCATACAGTTTAGACCCTTCAAATCCAGAACCAAATTCTATTCCTTTTACAGATGGGATTGAGAATATTGCTTTACTCAAATCAGATTCTAATGACCCAAAAATTGGTTCTCCTATACCCACTGGTACATTTGTAGTGATTGATTCGATTATTCCTCCAAGTGAATCTCCTTTTTTTCTGGCATCTAATATTGATTCCTTCATTTTTTTTGCTGTATTCTCTTCAGGACATCTTACTTCATTTTTATAAATTGAATTAATCATTTTTTCGTCAAACTTGTTTTCCATTTTTATTTTTCCAATTTGTGTTGTGAATGAATTTGTTTCAACACCTAATGTTACTTTTAATAATTTCCTTGCAATTGCACCGCCCATTACATGAGTGGCAGTTAATCTTCCAGAGAATCTACCACCTCCCCTGTAATCGTTAAAATGATTATATTTCATCATGGCGGGATAATCTGAATGTCCTGGTCTGAGCTTTGTTTTCAAATTTTCATAATCTGTTGATTTTTGATCACTGTTCCAAATTATCATTGTGATTGGTGCCCCAGTGGTATGCCCTCTGAAGACTCCTGAAACAATTTCTACAATATCTCCCTCTTTACGTTGTGTAGAAATCAGTGATTGACCTGGTTTTCTAAGATCTAGCATTTTTTGAATTTCTTTTTCATCTATTTCTAATCCTGCTGGACAACCGTCTAAAACAGCCCCTATGGATTTACCGTGACTTTCACCAAAACTAGTTAACACAAGACGCTGACCAATTGAACTTCCCGGCAACACATTGTAACTGTAAATTGATGCTTATAATTCCTCATTATGTAAAATATTGAAAAATTTCTTAAATTATGCCCTATTTTGGTTACTTTTTATGTTGATTAAAAATTATGCTTTTTCTTCAAATTACTTGTAATAATTATAAATAATTCTTAAATATAATGATAACGTATAGTAAATATGCAAAAACATGCAAATTCTAACAAATAATTTGCGCGGCCCTGCGAAAAATACATGTTATCTGCGCAAAGGCGTTGCGGGTGAGGAGAATGCTTTTCACTCTATACAGGGTCGCGCCTCTTAACTTTAAATTAATTTTTTAAGATTGATTTTTTATTGTACTAGAATTTTTGCACCTAATCTATTCATCTCATTGATAAAATCTGGATATGATACTGCAACTGATTCATGATCTGTCACAATGCAATTGCCTACATACATTCCAGATATGCAAAATGCCATGAATAATCTATGATCATTTTCAGAATTCAATAATGCACCTCTTGATTCGTTTGGTGACTCTAAAATTAATCCGTCTTCTTTTTCTTGGACTTTGATTCCAATTTTGACTAGTTCTCTAGCTAAAATTAAAATTCTGTCTGTCTCTTTTAATCTTGCATGTTTCACATTTATGATTTCAATAGGATTTGTTGTTTTTAATGCTAGAATTGCAAGTGGCGGAAGTAGGTCTGGTGAATTACTTAAATCAAATCGTCCTCCGTTAAGTTTTTTTGGTGACTGAATTGATATTTGATCTTCTTTTATTGAAACTTTTACTCCCAACTGTTCTATGATGTCGATAAAGACTTTATCTCCTTGAGGTAAGTTCCCCATTCTACCATGAATTATGACATCTTCCCCATTTAATACTGATGCTGAAAGAAGTAGTGCTAGACTTGAAAAATCCATTGGAACTGTGAATGTAGATGGTTTGTATACTTGAGGTGCGATGCTGTATTTTTTGTATGGGATTAGTGTTTGTACTGTAACTCCAAAATTTTTCATTGTTGCAATAGTTGCATCTAGATATGGTTTTGAAACTAAATTTCCCTCTATGGTTAAATTAATTCCTTTTTCTGTTAATGGTGCACAAATTAATAATGCAGAAATAAATTGACTTGAAAAGTTTCCTGGAATTGAAACATCTCCCCCCAAAATTCTTCCAGTTATTTTGATGGGTGGCATTCCGTTTGTCGAATTACACTTAGCTCCTATACTTTCAAGTGCGTCTAGCAGTGGTTGCATTGGTCTTTTTTGAAGACTTGAATCTCCTGATAGTGTGATCTCTCTTGTGAATAGACTTGCAATTCCAGATGCAATTCTAATGGTAGTACCTGAGTTTTTTGCATCAATTTCAGGCACGATTATGCCCATTTTTATGGGTTTTTTGACAATGATTGTTGTGTTTGTCTCTTCAATTTCTGCTCCAAAATTTCTACATGCTTCAATTGTTGCAATAGTATCTGCAGAAAACAATACGTTGTCTAATTTACTATTATTTCCTGCAAGTGATGCAAGAAAAATTGCTCTATGAGAATAACTCTTATTCGCTGGACATGTAATGTGTCCTGATATTTTTGATTTTTCTACTTTACAATTCATGAACTTCTGCCTTTTTATTATTGACTTTGGAAACTATTACATTTCCCTCTAATGTTGAAAACACTTTTTTGATATTTGATTCATTTTCTTTTTTTGTTATTGCTGCAATTGATGGACCATTTCCTGAAACTGATGCCCCATATGCACCTTTTTCCAGTAAATTTATAATTATTTTTGGATCAGAATTTAATATTGCAGCTGTTGCTAATCCGTTGATATTCATTGCATTCCAGTAATCTGCTTTTTTAGCTAACTCCCATGCATTTTCAAACACTGCTGAAAGAATTTTTAGATTTTTTAAATTTCCACGTTTTCTATTTTTCGGAATAAATATTACGGCAATTAAATCTACAGGTGCTTTCTCTGAAGTGATACGATTTTTCTTAAAATTGTCTGTCACATTGAATCCTCCATAATAACATGAACATGCGTCATCATATGCACCTGTTATGCTCACTTTGGACTCTATTGATGCCTCTACTCCTGCAAGTAAAATTTGTTTGTCTGTTAATTTTGGTTTAAAAATTTTAGAGCATGCAAGAGATACGGCAGATGAAATTGCACTGGAGCTTTTTAATCCATACCCTGTTGGTATTTCTGAATCTAGTGTGACTTCGATCTTGTTTTCTTCTAGTTCTTTTTTCGAAAGGATTTTTTCTATCGTCTTGTTGATTAATCTTGAACTTAGACTCTTGTTTTCTGATTTGATACTAATCCCTTTTCCTGGGCTTGTTTCAACTGTTGCATCAACTTTTAACTCGATACCTAATGTTGCACCTTTTTGAGTTGCAATTGCATTTACCAATGATATTGCACCGTGCACTGTGGCCTTTGCTTTTACCATTATACTCCTCCCAACAATGCTTTTTTCATGGCATTATAAGGTGCTTCCATCCCATGCCATATTTCAAATGCTCTTGTTGCTTGACCTAGTAACATTTCATATCCGTAGATTATGGTTGCTCTTTTTTCTTTTGCTTTTTTTAGAAAATCTGTATTTATGGGCATGTAGACAATATCGTATACAATTGTTTTTGAGTTAATCCCATCTAATGAAATTGGACTGGATTCATTTTTTAATCCAATTGATGTCGCATTTACGATTACATCGTAATTTTTTGCAGTGTCTTCAACTTCATCTATCTTTACTGTGTTTGCCTTTAATCCAATTTTATTTGAAAATTCTGCTACGTTGTTTGCATTTTCTAAAGTTCTATTTGCTATAGTGATACTTTGTGCATGTTCTTTTGCAAATCCTGCAACAATAGCTCTTGCAGCACCACCGGCTCCTAATAACAACACTTTCAAATCTTTTACACTCAAATTTCTTTTTTTAAATGGATCTAAAAATCCATCCATGTCTGTATTGTATCCTTTTAAAATACCGCTATCGTTTGTAACTGTATTGACAGCTCCTATGATGTTACATGATTCATCAAATTTATCTAAATATTTCATCATTTCAATTTTATGTGGAATTGTAACATTAAATCCGTCTATTTTGATTTTTTTAAGTGATTCGACTCCATCTTCTAATTCTCCTTTTGGTATTCTATATGCAATATATGCACAATCTAAATTTAATTCTCTGAAAGCCGCACTATGAATGTTAGGCGATAGTGAATGATCAATTGGATCCCCAATCACTGCAAATGTTTTTGACATCTTATTTTCTAAATTATTATGATTGATTTAAACTCTCAACTATAGTGCTAAACATATCTGTCAAAACATATTTTGCACAGACTTTACTGGGATCTATATTTTATAATTGTAAATCTTGGTTTTGATATTTAACCTATTTTCAGACTAATAATTTTCTTTACTTCGTCTATGCTAAGTTGTCCTGGCGCTACTGGCTTTCCTAATGATACGTAAGTATATGGACTACCTAAATACAGGCACAAAATTCTTGATATTCTACCATTATCCCCCATTGCAAATGCAATCAAATTATTTTTTTCATTTTTACTATACAACTGAAGTGTTCTAGTTGAATCATCCACCGATTTGGCTGTAGTAACAATTTTTACATTGTGTGAAAATTTTGTCATCTGACTCATCATATTTTTTAATTCAGAAAATTTTGGTGTTTTTTTAAAATCATGCCATGAAATGAGTAGTTTTGTTTTTGTTGATTTTAGATAATTTGCTAATTCTTTATTTTCTTTAATCGTATTAAATTCAACATCTAATAAAAATGGATTGTATTCTGCAATTAATTTTAAAATTGAAATTCTTTCTTTTTCACTACCTTCAAATTTTCCACCTTCTGATTTTGGTCTTAATGTACACACTACTCTTTTCAAATCATTCTTGATGGTTTCTAATGTTTTAGGTATTTCATTTGTTTTTAAAAAATCAAATCGAATCTCTACGTAATCTGATTTTTTTAGAGCATCTTTTAGATTCTGTTTAATTTTATATGATGAATTCTCTGCAATTGTTACGCACGTTTTGTATTTCATTTCATTACTTTTCTAAAATATATTCGTCTGATACTTCCATTCCAAAATGTCTACCTGTGGCAGATTTTGCATGAACCATTACCATGTCTCCTTTCTTGAGGTGTGTAACTGATACTAATTGTCCATTTGGTTTTACAAAACGAATTGTCTCTGCATCCTGTGCAATTATTCCTCCTATTTCTCCACCAATTGATGCTTTGATCATTAACATTGGACGTCGTTCTATTTTTGATCTTCCAACCGTAGCTCTTCTTGCATTACCTTTTGAATTTATTATCAACACTTCCGATCCAGTTTCCACTTCTGAAAGATAATTGGTTGTACCATCTGGAGAAAGTGTGTAACAATGCACTGCTCCTGCATTGACTCTAAATGGTCTTGGGGATGTAAACGAAGATCCTACTGATTCATTGTGTACTAAAAACAAAAAGTTTGATCTATTTCCAATTAACATCCCTTCTCCTTTATGGAGCATAGATGCTGTGTCTACACATACCCTCTCTCCATCTCCTACTTCTTTAACCTCGATAATTTTTGCTGGTTTTAAATCAAAACTCCTAGTTCCCAAGTATACCATGGCCTCTCTGACCTCATTAATTGAGGCTGTGTTGAAAATTACTCCATCCACTCCTACTTCTAGGATCGAGAACATCTTTCTGACTTCTTCAGGTGTATTTGCTATGGCAAAAATTTTGGTATTGATCTTGTGAAGTTTTGCAATTATATTTTCAAGCGGAATGATCTTCCAATCTTTCACTTCGACTATTACAAAATCTAATCCTTTTTTTGCTACGGTTAGAATATTTTCGATATCTGTATTGGATAAAACTTTGAATTTTCTACCTATTTTCTTCCCATTTGGTTTTACAGATCCCTCTTTTTCAATTACTACGTATTTTGCAGCAGATGATGGATACACAGTTTCTAATTTTGTTTTTTTGATATCTATTTTCTTTGGATCAAGATATACCATTTTGATTCCTTCTTCTTGTAATTGAGAAAGAAATTTTGTTAACTGTGCTTGAGACACTTTGGGCGAAATTATTAATTCTCTAGTCTTACTCAATTTTTTTCATTGCTTCCTTTGCGGATTCATTTTTGAAAATTATTGATGCTAATGCTTCTACAATTTTTTCTGGTCTTTTATGTGCAAAAATATTTCTGCCATATGTTACTCCTTTTGCTCCTGCTGTCATGGCATCTTCCGTCATTTGAAGAATATCTAAATCTGTTTTTGATTTTGGTCCACCTGCAATAACTATTGGCACTGGAGTACTTTTTACAATTTTTGCAAATGAATCTATGTCTCCAGTATACAGTGTTTTTACTATGTCTGCTCCACATTCTGCGCCTATCCTTGCAACGTGTCCTACAATTTCAGGATCATGTGGATCCTTGACGTTCTCTCCTCTTGGATACATCATTGCCAAAAGTGGCATATCCCATTCGTGACATTGATCTGCTGTCATTCCAAGTTGTTCTAGCATTTCTGGTTCTTCTTTTCCTCCTATGTTGATATGTAATGAAACCCCATCTGCCCCCATTCTGACTGCTTCTTTTACTGTACCTGTTAACATCTTACGATTAGGAGATAATGATAATGATGTACTACTTGAAAAATGAACCAAAACTCCAATCTTGGGTGGTTTTGGTAATGTTTTTAGAATTCCTTTGTTAATTATCACGCTTGTAAGTCCATGTGTTTCACATTTGTAAATTATGGAAGCAGGGTCTGTGAGACCTTCGATAGGTCCATTAGAAATACCATGATCCATTGGAATACACAACATCTTTCCCTTTCTAAGAATTCGATTAAGTCGAATCTGATGACCCGATACCATGGCTGAATCTGGTTTTAGTGCCCTACTTAAAAATAACGTGAATCTTTGAACTCATGATTATCTGATTTGTGCATGGAATGGTCTTTATGTTAAATTTTTTTTAATATTTTTTCTATCAAGGAATAAATAGAAATGATGGATGCTGTTGAACAAGTTAATTGAGTCAAACTACTGAACAAATTAATCAAAGCACTATCGGGGATATTCTTGAAAACTCACTTAGTGGGAATAGACCTAGCCCTGCAGAATGTCTTCGATTATTAGAGTCTGATGACGTTCATCTTATGGGTCTCGTTTCTGGGTATCTTACAAGAAAACAATTTGGGAAAAAAGCTTCATTTGTAAATAACATAATTTTGAATTACACCAATGTTTGTATTACTGATTGTAAATTTTGTGCATTTTACAGATCCCCTGGTTCTGAAGATGCATACACCTTAACTCTTGATCAAATTGAATCAAGAATAAAGACTTCATCTGACATGTTTAAGATAAGACAAGTTCTGATTCAAGGCGGACATAACCCCAATCTGAAAATTGAATATTATGAAAATGCCTTTAAAATGATTAGGCAAAAATTTCCAAACATTGGTGTGCATGGACTTTCTACATCTGAAATAGATATGATTGCTAGAATTGAAAAATCATCTACAAAAGAAGTCTTATCAAGATTAAAAGATGCTGGACTTCAATCTATTCCTGGTGCAGGAGCTGAAATTCTTGTTGATTCGGTAAAAGATGTAATAAGTCCCAAAAAAATATCAAGTGCCGATTGGATCAGAATTATGGAAGAAGCTCATACATTTGGTCTTCCAGCATCTGCAACTATGATGTATGGACATGTAGAAAACAACAATGACATTGTAGATCACTTTTTTAAAATTGTAAAGTTACAAGAAAAAACTAAAGGATTCATGGCCTTTATTCCTTGGAATTTTGAACCCAATAACACTTTGATGCAAAAAGAAAATTTGGTACCATATGGTACTGGGGGAATCCGACTTTTAAAAATGATAGCCATATCTAGACTTGTTTTTGATGGACTGATTCCACACATTCAATCTTCATGGCTTACAAATGGAGTTGGAATGGCACAACTTGCTCTTCAATATGGTGCTGATGACTTTGGAGGCACATTAATTGGCGAAGAAGTTGTATCGTGTACAGGGGCTCGTTCTACTGAGCTTACTGGTAAAATAATTGTAGATGCGATTCATCAAATTGGATATCAGGCAGAAGAACGAGATAATTTTTACAATCCTATTGCTCTGCTATAGTCCATAACTAGACCATTTTGAATCTACCAAATTCTTTGTATCTATATCCACTTTAACTTGCTGTTGAATTTCTCTTTGATATCCCTCCTCTCTTGTTTTTGAGTGGCATCAATTCCTAACTTTGAACCCAAGTTTACAAGTGGTGATGCTGGATCAAGTGTATCTGTAGGTGTGTTGTTGATTATTATTGTATCTCGTGCAGCATCTGCTCTTGTTGTTATTGCCCATATCACATCGTTAATGTCATGAACGTTGATATCTTCATCAACTACGACAAACATCTTTGTTAGAGCAAGCTGTCCCATTCCCCACAATCCCATCATTACTTTTTTTGCCTGACCTGGATATCTTTTCTTGATAGAAATTATTGCAAAACCTTGGAACCAGCCAGCAGCTGGCATGCTGAAATCTACTACTTCTGGATGGAACATTTGTATCAATGGCAAAAATGACTGTTCTATGACTTTTCCAATATATGCATCTTCTAGAACTGGCTTACCTACAACTGTTGTAACATAAATTGGCTTTTTTCTTCTCATGATTCCTGTTAATGTAAAAGTTGGATACGGCTCAACTGGTGTGTAGTATCCTGTATGATCTCCAAATGGTCCCTCGTCTCTGATATCGTATGGATCAACATATCCTTCTAAAACGATTTCTGCATTTGCAGGTACTTCCAAATCAATGGTTTTGCATTTGACCGTTTTAATTCCTTTTTTTCTTGTAATTCCTGCAAACAAATACTTGTCAAGTCCTTCTGGTACTGGGGCTATTGATGAGAAAACTGTTGCAGGTTCACATCCTATGATTATTGCGGCTTGTATCTTTTCTCCTCGCTCTTTTGCAATATCGCCATGATGTGCCCCACGCTTGTGTTTCTGCCAATGCATTAGTGCATGTGTGCTATCTAGAATTTGCATTCTGTATACTCCTAAATTTCTCACTCCTGTTTCTGGATGCTTTGTAGCCACTAATCCTAATGTGATAAAACGTCCCGCATCATTTGGCCATGATTTTAAAATTGGTATGTCGTCAAAAGATGCAGAATTCGATGTAACCTCCGTTACTGGACCACTGTTTTCTAGTTTGGGAAACGATTCTGCCATTTTTGAAAGCTCTGGAAGTTTTTTAATTTTATTTAGAAACCCTGATGGCATGTCCATTTTTGTCATATCTACAATTCTTTGCCCAATTTCTGTAAAATCTGTCATTTCAAGACCTATCTCTAATCTTTTCATTGAACCAAACGCGTTACCTAACACTGGCATATCATAATTTTTTACATTTTCAAAAAGTATTGCCGGACCTTTTGAATACATCTCTCTTCTTAGAATTTCTGCAATTTCTAAATTCGAATCTACTTCTGTTTTGACTCTCTTTAATTCTCCTTTTTTTTCCAACTCTGTTACAAATTCATGAATGTCTTCAATTGGCATAATCTTCCTAAATATGGATCAAGTATAAGCTTAACTGGATTTGCATAAAGAAGATGATTTTAAAATAATTTTAACACATGCATTTTAATTCCCAGCGTTAGGGAAATATGTTATGGCCGAAGATAAGTGTGTGGTATGCAAAGGAACTGGCACTATTGAGTTATTGGGATCTCAGTGTCCTTTTTGTAATGGAACCGGTGAGTCAAATAAACTCGCAAAGTCATATCTTGATTCTCATATCTGTCAATGTATTTTTCTTGATAGAAAACAATGCCCTTTATGTGGCAAAAGATGTCATCATGACACTCCAAATAAACCAAAAATTTTACTTAGTCCTGAATAGAAATTTTATCCCATTGGTGGAAGTTCATTCTTTCTATCATGACCACCTGAACCAAATTTACAGTAAAAACATAATTCTGATTCCATGTACTTTAACTGCTCTATCTGAATGGCTCCAAGTTTTAATGCAATTTTTGTCAAAATTCTATATTTTAATGGCATAGCTGGAATTACTTCTTGTGTGTATACTCTGTAATGATCGGGGCAAAATTTTAGAGTTATTTTTGATGGCTCTTTTCCTTTCTGATTGACTTGTCTTGTAAAATTTATCTGCTCTCTGATGTATTCATGTTTTGGACACGGACAATCCTTTCCACCTGGATGTTTGTATGCTGGTGTATTTTTCCAATCAAATCCAGGATATTCTTTCTCAAAATCGTCCAATGATACAACTATGTTCTTTATGCATATAAAACTTGATCAAATTTTGTATTGGTAATTGACCCAAATGTAAATAAACCCCGGAAATTCATCCAAATTAAATGTCGTCTGTTAAAAAGCAAACAAAACAAGATCTTGAAAACAAGATTGCAGAATTAGAAGCTAAATTAAATAAATTGGCAACACAACTTGAAGCCAAACCAACCGTAGCACCAAAACCAGCTGAGGTAAAACCAGCTGAGGTAAAACCAGCTGAGGTAAAACCAGCTCAAGTAAAACCTGCTGAAGTTACAAAACCAAAAGGTACACTACCAAAAGGATTTGATACAAAACCAGCAGATGTGCCAAAAACAGCTGAGACAAAAGCACAACCTCCATCCACTGTACAAGCAGCGTTAGAGAATGCTTACCAAAATGCCCGAATGACTGATTTTCATTGGTATAGAGCACATGTCACCGGTTATTCTCCAGCTCCAAACAGATACTTTGTAAGAAGAACTGCTCCAGTTGGTAAAGTTCCAACAACAAATTGGATTGACCAAAAAGCAAAAGTACCTGGATATACACAACCATCAAACCAGTACTTTGCAACAAGAGCAAGACTTGCATATCATCCAGCAGACAAAATGTTTGGTAGTTTTAGTGGTACATCTATGACTGTAGATGGCTCTGTTGCACAAGCTCAAACGTATCAAGCACCTCCACCAAAACCAAGTAGAGGTACATTGCCAAAAGGATTCTAATTCAATAATTCTTTTATTTTCTATTTTTAATATTATTTCTCATCCTGATCAATCCAATACTAATTTTTTTGATTGACACTTGATTTGGATATTACTCTGTTTGTATTTATAAAACAATTTTAAATTTGTGAAATTTTTACATATTATGATTTACTTTTTGCAATTAATTTTAACTAATTTTTACCTAATCAAAATGTAAATAAACACTATGATATTTACTGAAATGAATGGCAACTAAAAAAGCAAACACAAACCAAGATCTTGAAAACAAGATTGCAGAATTAGAAGCTAAATTAAATAAATTGGCAACACAACTTGAAGCCAAACCAACCGTAGCACCAAAACCAGCTGAGGTAAAACCAGCTGAGGTAAAACCAGCTCAAGTAAAACCTGCTGAAGTTACAAAACCAAAAGGTACACTACCAAAAGGATTTGATACAAAACCAGCAGATGTGCCAAAAACAGCTGAGACAAAAGCACAACCTCCATCCACTGTACAAGCAGCGTTAGAGAATGCTTACCAAAATGCCCGAATGACTGATTTTCATTGGTATAGAGCACATGTCACCGGTTATTCTCCAGCTCCAAACAGATACTTTGTAAGAAGAACTGCTCCAGTTGGTAAAGTTCCAACAACAAATTGGATTGACCAAAAAGCAAAAGTACCTGGATATACACAACCATCAAACCAGTACTTTGCAACAAGAGCAAGACTTGCATATCATCCAGCAGACAAAATGTTTGGTAGTTTTAGTGGTACATCTATGACTGTAGATGGCTCTGTTGCACAAGCTCAAACGTATCAAGCACCTCCACCAAAACCAAGTAGAGGTACATTGCCAAAAGGAACAGAACAAACTCAGGTTTCATCTTCTAGTAATTCTGGAAAATCAAAGAAAGAACAGTTAGAAGAATATGAAAAAGACTACTTACAAAGAATAGAACAACAAAGAGTTGAAGAAGAACAGGCATATCAAGAAGCTATCGAAGATGAAGTAAAATCTAGAACAAGTGCAACTCGTGGTACTTTACCAAAAGGGTTTGAAGCAAAACCAGCACCTGAACAACCAAAAACTTCTAGAGGCACATTACCAAAAGGTTTCTAATTTTTTAATCTCTTTTAATTATTTTTTAATTTAATTTTAAAAAATCATCTAGTACTTCTTTTGAATGTCCTGCTGGTTTTACTTTGGGATATATTTTGAAAATTTTCCCTTTCTCATCAACCAAAAACGTGCTTCTTGTAACTCCCAAGTATTCTCTTCCCATGAATTGTTTTTTACCCCAAACACCAAATTGCTTTGATACTATTTTATCTACATCTGCGAGAAGTGGATATTTTATTTCCATTTTATCACAAAATTTTTTATGAGATTCTACATCATCTGGACTGATACCAACTATTTCAATTCCTTCTTTTTGAAATTTTTTGTAATCTTTGGAAAATTCATCTGCTTCTGTTGTGCAGCCAGGTGTGAAGTCTTTTGGATAAAAATAGATGACATGTTTTTTACCCTTAAAATTGCTTGATTTTATACTGTTGCCATTTGCGTCATTTATCTCAAATTTTGGGACTGGGTCTCCTTCTGTTATCATGATATTTTCCATACTTCTTCCGTAATTAATTACTTTTTGACTTGATGAACACAAAATCTATCCGAATCTTTTATATGGAAATTGAATTGGTTTTTGCTTAATGGTCAACCCAAGAGCCTATCTTGCAGAAGGAATTGCAACGTATGCTTTGGTGTTTTTTGGTCCCCTTTCAGTAATTGTAGCCGTTTCATTTGGTGAAGTCTTGACTACTCAATCCGTATTGTTTATTGCACTTGCACATGGTGGTGCAATTGCTTTGATGATCTATGCATTTGGACATGTATCTGGGGCTCACATCAATCCAGCTGTAACTATTCCTATGATGATTACTAAAAAAATTGGAATTATAGATGGTATTGGATACATTGCTTCACAATTAATTGGTGCAGTTGCAGCAGCTGCCACTCTAAAAGTAATTTTACCAGAACTTGGAGCAAAAGCAATCTTTGGTGTTCAACGTGGACCAAGTGAACTTCTCAACAAAAGTGTTGAATCTGGATTTTTAGTTGAAGCAATTTTGACATTCTTTTTAGTACTTGTAATTTTCATGACTGCTGTACACAAAAAAGCATCTCCTGGATGGGCCGGTTTTACAATTGGTGGAATGGTATTTTTGATTCATCTAGTTGCGATTCCATTGACTGGTGCATCTGTCAATCCTGCAAGAACATTTGGTCCTGCATTAATCTCTGGATTCTGGGAATATCATTGGATGTACTGGGCAGCACCAATTCTAGGTGGCATAATTGCAGGTCTGATAATGAATTATGTCTATGTTAACAAGGTAGAAAAAGAAGCATAATTTTTTACAAATACCAAACGTTTTTAAAAATTTGATATAGTCAGAATCTGTTGGACTCGTTGCATAGCTTGGATAGTGCGAACGCTTGCGGAGCGTTAGGTCGTCGGTTCAAATCCGACCGAGCCCGCTTTTCTACCTTATTGTTTTCTGTAAGATTCTTATGAAATTCCGTAAGATTTGGATTTTGTTCTATTAATGGGAGTTCTAGTCTGAAATGACGTTGTATTGTTTTAGAATGTCTTTGTCTTTCTTAAAAAAATGGTTACTGTAATCATGTAACATGCAGTAGATATTACCTCTGATACAAGTGATGCAATGTATGGTTCTATGCCAATTTCAAGAAAATAGTATAGTGATGGCCACCTTATTACAAGATAAATAATTTCACCTATGCCAAATGATGAAATCATACTAACTAGTTCTTTTCTAATTAAACTTGATTTCATTTGCTTGTATCTATTTTTATTATCAAAATAAAATAGAAATGAGAAAATTCCAAAATAAATAACATATCCTGTTCCAATGGTGAGTGTAGTTGTAAGGTGATTTTCATATTCTGATAATGATTGAGCAACAACTGCCGAAAGTGAGGCTGAAACAATAAAACAAATTATGAAATTTCTATTAATTTGAAGTAATTGCTGATTCAGCTTCATATTTGATTCACAATCTAGTAACTATTATTTTATGTTAAATTGTTAGTTTTGATATGAAAATTAGATGTGTCTGGGCAAAAGATGATTTTAACATAGAATATCATGATCATGAATGGGGAATACCGCAACATAATGATAGGAAATTATTTGAATTTCTAGTCTTAGAAGGAGCACAAGCTGGACTATCTTGGTCTACAATTCTTAAGAGACGAGAAGGGTATCGAAGAGCATTTTCTAATTTTGATCCTCTTAAAGTTTCTAAATACACTGCAAAACATGTAGAAAAATTACTAGATGATAAAGAAATAATTAGAAACAGATTGAAGATTAATTCTGCAATTAACAATGCAAAACACTTTTTAAAACTTCAAGAGGAATTTGGCTCATTTGATAAATATATTTGGGGTTTTGTAAATTATAAACCGATAATAAACAATTTCAAAAAACTGTCTGATTTACCTGCATCTACTACTATTTCTGAAAAAATGAGTAAGGATCTAAGAAACCATGGATTCAATTTTGTGGGTCCTACAATTTGTTATGCTTTCATGCAGGCAGTTGGCATGGTAAATGATCACACAATAGATTGTTTTATGAAAATTTTACATAAAAAAGACGTGCTGGGCAAACAAACATCTAATATTTCATAGCGTGATAAGGAATAGTAAATAATTATATCTCAGAATGTTTTGGGTTTAAGAAATAATTGTAAATTCTATTACTATTGAAATTTTTTGATTGTTTCATCATAAAGATTCATTGGAACTATTTTGACAGTGCTTAAAGATGATATTCCAACATCGATACATAGTTTTTCTATGTCATGTGCATGAACTGCATCTATAATTATTATCCACTCATGTTCTAAAACAGACATGTAAAATTCAACAATTTTATTTATGTTGTATTTTTTCATCTCTTTTTCCATATTTATTCTAAGATTCACGAAAATTTTCTTACTTTTTTCATTGTTTAGTGGACATAATTCTGGACTATGTATCGCAAAAATTCCAAAAAGCATAAGAAAATTATTATCTGCTAATATTTAACTTTAATTTTTTCATCTAAAGATATTTTTTGATTATGGAGTAATTGTAATATTTATTTCAAATTCGTATACTGTGTATTTCGTAAAGATATGATGTATTATATCTCAGACATAATCTGGAATTTGTCATGACATGTTTGGATGTCTTCTCCTAGTTTTAGTCAATGATGATGCTGAAAACATTCCTCTTAAAATTGATATTTTTACACTGATTAATTCCATTTATTTTCATCAAACATGGGGTATCTTTGATTAGAAATATGATTGTATTTTTTGTTTAGTGTTAGGTATAATGTCAGATTATTTTGGATGCAATAATTTTTAATCAAGTAAAATTAACCTATACTATGAAAATTTCTAAAAACATGCAAAATGCATTGAACAATCAAATTATTCTTGAATCAAACGCATCAAACAACTATCTGGCAATGGCATCTTGGTGTGAAATTACTGGGTATGAGGGTGGTTCTAGTTTCTTTTATGCTCAATCTAATGAAGAAAGATCACATATGATAAAAATTGTTCATTATCTAAATAATTTGGGAGTTCCTGCTGTAATTCCTGCAACAAAATTACCTGCAAGTAGTTTCAAATCTCTGGAATCTATTTTAAAAATTGCACTTAATAGCGAACAAACAGTTACCAGTGCAATACATGTGATGGTTGAAATTGCACAAAAAGACAAAGATTACCCAACACATGCATTTCTAGAATGGTTTGTCAATGAGCAAGTAGAAGAGGAAACAAAGTTTGAAACTCTGATAAAAAAGTTTGAACTAATTGGAAGGGACAAGATTGCAATTAATGAGATAGATAAAATTCTTGCAGCATCTGTTGAATCTTCTGCCTCAAATACTAAATAGCAATCATTCTAAAATCATTAATACTTCGTACTTTTTCAATATTTTATGACAGTCACTGTAACAAAAATGCCTGGAGGGATAACTCAATTGTTTAATACTGAAACAGGTAGAGTTACCTACAAATGTAAATCTGAATCTGGATACATGTTAATTGAAGCATTTGGCGGAATTGTAAAATTTAATCAAAAAGGTGCAATGGCAACAGTCACTGGGCATTTGACCTCACTTGATTCTTGCAATATTATCAAAGAAGGTGATTCTAATTACAAAGAAGCGCTAAACACAATAATTTATGCGCAAAAACAATTTGCTCAGACCAAAGCTGAAATGTACCAAAAAGAAATTCTGGAATTAGAAAAAAAATTATCTTGCCTCTAAATTAAATCCTGATGTTGATTTTAGCATGTGATGTTATTTTTGATTTGTATTTTTAACTTGGGTTTTTGGAGAATTACATCTGTAACTTTGTAATTTCTAAATGTCGTGTTTATTGTCTTTCTTGATATTTTTCACATTTACACCCTTTTACAAGGCACTTACCATTTCCTTCAAAATGAATTACATTATCATGATAACACCCTATTTTCTTATTATTACAATTCATTGTTAATTGACCTCTTTTTCACTCTTCTTTAATCTTGTTTGTCAGACAATTATAATTACACATTAGACATATTGTATTTGTTGACTAATATCAAAAGTATAGGGCATTTTTTTCTTTTTATTGTAGGTGGAATTGTTGCAATTATTGTTGGTTCTTTTATGATTCGTGGAACCATGCATTTATGGGATAAACCTAACTCTGAAAAAAAATCTGATAAAAATAATGACTAAAAAACAAGTGTTGTAAACTAGTTTACATATGCTATATCCCTCATCAATAAGAAAATCCTTTGAAGAATATGTAAAATTAAGAATAAGAGATATGCTGAATAGATCTGAAAAATTCAATTGAGAAAGTGCTTTCTCAGTAAAGTCAATTACAATAATGTGTATCTAATGTCTGGATTATCAACAATAACAGACTTGAATCTAAAAAAATAAAAAATATATTTTATGTGTGTTTATTTGCCGGCTCTTGCTCTTATTGCTGCTGCTTCATCAGCATATGGATCTGCATGCCATTTTTCCTTGTTTATTGTAGGTCCTAAACCTGATGGTGATGGGGTAGATCCTTGTTCTGTTGCTGGAATTGCATCAGATGGGATGTGATTTTGCTGGTTTTGTGTTCCATATATTACCGCACCATCTATTCCAAGAACTCCTACTGCTATGTCGACATAGATTAGTGTATTTGACATTGTGTGTTATGGGCATATTCTGTATTAATCAAGTACGAATCCATTGCACTTATTTTTTCAGTGAAGTAGAAATACTGCTTTAATGTAAATATAAACATGGTTGGACCTCAAGATGGTGGATTTGGTTTTGATCAATCAAAAAAATACACTAGTGTTGATAATATAGATCAAGTTTGTGTTCAATGTCAAGCTGGTCAGCACAAGAAATGCTTGGTGAAATTAAAACAACAGGTAAATTGTGAATGCGAACACTGCTTAATTTACGGCTAATTTTTCTACACTATTTATTTTTAATAACAATCTGATGTCTGAATTTCAGTGCACATTCTGTTATTGTAAAATCATGATTTTTTATTGATTAAGTAGATTCAATAATCTGTTTTTTAATTTAATGATTGTGTCTAAAATTAAACAAATTGCCATATGGATTGGCATTTTAGGTGGTGGTATTGCATTCTTCTTTTTCTCACTATATGCTGTAGATTTCATGCGTTAAGTTGAAAATTCTTTATCTTTTTTAATACTTTATTTGTCTTAGTTTGAATCTGATTTTCCTTTTAGTTTTTCAAGTTCATTTTTAGTTTGAATATGAGCACCACGTTCTTTTTCTAGTAAAATTTGAACTGTTTCTATTTCTTTTTCTGCCATGCTTAATTTTGATTTTAATGACCCTACTACGGCACTTGCAGCTTCGATGATGCCTTTAATTTCTTTTTTTCTGCGCTTTCTCCTTCTATGAATTCTTTTTCTTTAGATGTAAACACACCTGTTTCAGTAATGCTTCCTTGTTGTAACTTTGCTTCATGTTTTGCATTATATCGTCTGGAATTAATTTCCTCTAGTTCTTTTTGTGCTTGAATTTGTTGTGTGTGTATTTCATGTAAAGATGATTGACTCTCTACAATTTTTTCTTTAATTTGATCATGTTCTTTTACAATCTTTTCAAGTTCTATTTTCATTTTTGTGAGATTTAATTCTACTTTATCTGTTTCTTCAATTGATTTTTTATTTTTATTGAATTTATCATCTGCATCACTTATTTTTGATTTGATATTTTTGTATTCTAAATATATCGTGTCAAGTTCCATTTTTTTCTGATTGGATTCCTTTTTTACTGACATCAAATTACTTGTTGCTACATCGTATTCTTCTTTTACACTTTGTAGTTTTTTTGTAATGTTTTCAATCTCTTCTTGTTTTATTCTGAATTCTTTTTGTAAATTTTCCACTTCTGTTTCAAGTGCTTCTTTTAGAATCAGTTCTTCGCTTTTTTCGGATGTTGTTTCATCTACTTGCTCCTTTTTCTTTCCAAAAAGACCCATGTTTACCTACCAAATTTCCCAAAAGATGAACGTTTCTTTAGACTTTTTTTGCTCTTGTACGAATAAACTTGAGATAAAATCCAACACCTCCAATTATAATTCCACCAATTAATGCAATGGCTCCTAATATCGGGTTACTGGGATTTATGTTAGGTGCCAAATATAATAATAGAGCACCTAGTATTATCATTGCAAAACTTCCACTGTTTTTTGATTTGTTGTGCTCATTATGGGCCATGTTTTTTTAGATATATTCTGATACTGTTTTTGCAACTTGCTTTCTTCCAATGTCTGAGATAAGTGGCCCAATTTTAGGACCTCTTGATGTGCCAAGTATTATCTGGTATAAAATTTTAAAGAAATCTTTTGGTTCTACTCCATTTGATTTTGCAATTTGGTATATTGTATTTTGAATGTCTTCTGGCTCTTCTTCGGCATTAAGTGCATCTACTAGTAGTTTCAACACTTTTTTTGCTGATTCATCCATATCAATTTCTACTTTTTCTTGTTGATCAAACTCATCTGCAAAATTCCCTGACAATTCAATTAATTTTTCTATTTGTGGATCTGGATTTTTGATTACTCCGTAATCTAATAATTTCTTCATCACTCTTTCTGTTCTGTTTTCTTTAAACATTTTAGCTAATTCTACTAGTAATCTATAGTTGACATGAATGCTTGGCTCTTTTGGCGGATCTAATAGATTTACATATTCATAGAGTCCTTTTGATTTTATTAACTTGGCCTGATTGTCTACTTTGACTTTTCCAAAAAATATATCTTCTAATTCATTATATTCGTTCATTAATGATGGTATGTCTTCAAATCCTAACTCTCTTGCACCTGTAATCCTTTTGTAAAGAAGCAATAGGATTGATTTTGGACTACCAAATTCTAGCCATTTTTGTCCTGTAATTACATTGCCTAATGATTTTGAGATCTTCCTTCCTCCTTTATCTAAAAACATTTCATATTTGACATGATGAGGATGTGGAAAATTCAAAATCTCATCTGATACCCAATCATTTACTTTAACTGAATCCATGATATCTTTTCCATATGCTTCAAATCTAATGTCAAATGCTGCCCACCTTGCAGCAAATTCTACTTTCCATGCTAGTTTTCCTAAATCTTTTGTGATGTCTGCTTCTCCATCATGGCCACATCCTTTGATCATTTTTGAGCCGATTTCTGCATCATGACACTTGTATCTTACTTTCTTTTCATCACCTAAATACTCGAATGATTCTGCCGTGTAGAGTCTATTACAATTTGAACAAACTGGGAAATATGGAAGAAATTTTTGAAATTTTTCTTGACCTACTAGTTCTGAAATCTTATCTCCTATCTTTGAACTATTTTGCAAAATTGTATGAATCTGATCTTTTAGTAATCCTTTCTTGTAGGTGTCTCTTGCTCTTCTAAATTCATATTTAATTCCCATTTTATCAAGACCATCCAAAAGAATACTGCTCATGTGCATTCCATATGACTCATGACATCCAAATGGATCTGGAATTAATGAAACGGGTTTTGCCAAATGTTCTTCTAAAGAATCAGGAAACCCTTCTGGAATCTTTCTTAATCCATCTAAATCATCAGAGTATGCAATTAATTCCGATTTATATCCAAAGTTTTCTAGTGCAAGTTTTACTCCATATGCTCTAACTGCATCTCCTAGACTTCCAATGTGTGGTACTCCTGAAGCTCCGAGTCCGCTTTCAACTCTTAAAACATCTACACTTCTACCTAGAGATTTTTCACGTTCTAGTAGTTCATGAGCTAATTTATCTATCCAAGTTCCCTTTCCAAATATTTCCTGCTCTGACATATCTTATTCTCGATTCAATGATTTTGTCATGTATGGTCCATATAACGAATACCCTAATTTTTGATAATATTCTCTTGTTCCTATAGCACTAATCACTAATAGTTTCGTAGCGTCAAATTCTTCTTTGGAAATTTTTTCAGCCTCTCTCATCAAATTTTTTCCCAACCCTGAATGCTGTATTGCATTTTCTCCTTTTTCTCCCAACTTTAATGATTTACCATACACGTGCAATTCCCGTACAATACATGAGTCATTTCCAACTTCTCTTCGATGTGCAAGAATACTTGGTTTTCTTAATCTCAAAAATCCATAGATTGAATCGTTTGCATCTTCATATGATAAAAATACTTCATTTCCACCCGATGATTCGTAATCAATTCTGTTTAATTTTAGATTCTGATCATCTGTCTTTTTATTTGACAATCCTGCCTCTCTGCATCTTATGCATTTACATGAAATGCCTTCCTTGCTCAGATTTTGGTGTACTATTTGTCTGAGGTTTCCTGATTTTGGACCTGCGATGATCTCTTTTGGAGATATCTCTCTCTGTATTCTCATTATTCGAACCCATCTAGGGATATTTCTTTTTACTTCCGTTAAAACTCTGATCATGTCTTGATCTGAATATGGGGTGTATTCTCCACGTTTGTATTCTTCATAAAGTGGAGTATTTTCTATGACTAATGATGGATAGATTTTCAACATGTCTGGTCTGAGCTGTGAGTCGTCGAATAATTTTTAAAATCTGACATGTCTCCTTCTGGAGTCATTGTAGGAAGACCTGGCATCATATGTGCCACAATTTTATATCCTGCATCTTTTGAAATCTGAAATGATTCAATTACGTCGTTGTAATCATGCCCTCTATTGACAATTTTGTATACTCTTTCTTGTAATGATTGCACTCCGATCTCTATTCTTGTAATTCCATAATCTAACATTGCATCAATGTGTTTTTGTTTGCAGTAATCTGGTTTTGTTTCAATTGTAAATCCAACATTTCTTATTTTTGCATGTTCATTGTTTGATTTTGCTTCTTCCAAATTATTTGAATCAACTCCATTTAGTGCATCATAGCAAGATTTGATAAAATTCTCTTGATAGTCTTTTGGCATGAATAGAAATGTTCCTCCAACAATTACTATTTCCATCTTTGATGGATCGTGTCCATATGCAATTAGCTTTTCAATTTTTGTTGTGATTTGGAGTTTGGGATCGTAATTATTTTCAATTGCATTTAGAGTCGATGGTTCCTTTCCTGTATAACTATTCGGTGAATTATATTCAATTCCGCCTGGACAATATGTGCATCTCCCATGTGGGCATGCATATGGTTTTGGCATTAATGCAATTATTGATACCCCTGATGCTGTCTTGATTGGTTTTTTAAGTAACACTTTTTGTAATTTGGAAAAATCTGAATCTTTTGCCATTGAAAGGATTTCATGATTTCTGGGAATTCGTGTAAGTGCGTATTTTGAACATATTTTTTTGATTTCATCTTTGACTTGTCTTTTAGTTGGTTCATTTACAGTTAGAAGATTTTGCATGATTTCACCGCATGCTTTTGAAAATACAGGTTCCAACTTAATCATAAATACTCATATTGCAATGTACATAAATTCGTTAAATAACTTTGTAGTTTCTATTTCTCAATACTTTCTCAAAATGATTATTTCGTCTTTTTTGTACTCTTGAAATCATTCCAACTGATTATATTTTTAGTATCAGATCAATCATCAAAATGACACTTCCTGCTGCTACTGTTATTATCATGAATGGGAATCCTATTTTGAAGAATTGCATAAATGTAATTTTGTAACCATGTTTTTCTGCTAGTCCTATGGCAATGATTCCTGCACTGGATCCAATGAGTGTACCATTTCCACCAAGTCCTACTCCTAAAGATAATGCCCACCAAAGAGGACTGATAGCACTATTGAATTCTGCGGCAATGGCTGGACTTTGATTTAGAATTTCAACTAGTGGTATCATAGTTACCGCAAATGGAATATTGTCTACAAAGGCACTTGCAATAGCAGACACCCATGTTATCATAAAGAAACTTGCCCATGGATTTCCTGCTGTAATGCCAAGTGCTGTCTTTGCTAATACGTCAATCATTCCAGATTCTTTTGCGATACTTATGGTGATGAAAAGACATGCAAAGAATATGAGAGTACTCCAATCTACCTCATGCAATATTTTTTCAGGTTTTATTTTTGATATGAGTAACAAAACGCCTGCACCACCAAGAGCAATAATTGAAGGCTCGATATGTAAAATTCCATGAATCGTAAAAAGTATTATGACGCCAAACAACACCGATAATGATTTCATCAAAAGAGGTTTATCTTTGATGAAAGATCTTTCATCTTGACTCATTAATTCTTCAATATGTTGTGGTGTTATCTTTAGATCTTTTCTAAAAAATATCTTGAACAGAATCAACGTCACTATTAATGAAATTCCGATCGTAGGACCCATGTGAATTAAAAATGAATTAAAATCTATGTTGGCAGCTGAGCCTATCATTATGTTGGCGGATCTCCAATAAGAGTGGCAGTTCCGCCTATGTTTGATGCAAGTACCTGTGCCAGTATAAATGGAATAGGTGATATGCGAAAAATTTTGAATATGGAAATAGTTACTGGAATCATAAGTAGAATTGTTGTAACATTATCTATGAACATGGATGTCACTGCAGTAAATACACTCATCATAACCAAAAGTTTCCACATGTTTCCTTTGGATACTTTACCCATTTTGATTCCAATATACTGAAAAATTCCTGTCTCAGCTAAAATGGTCACAATGATCATCATTCCTAACAAAAGACCTATTGTGTTAAAATCGATAGAATGAATTGCAAATTCTAAACTTTCGTCAGCTGGAAAGAGACCTGTGGTGATACCGATTGTGATTGCAATTGTAGCTGCTACTAGCACAATTACGGTTCTATGAACAAACTCAAATGCTAGTACAACGTATATTGAAAGCAGAACTATTGTTAAAAGACGCAAGGGAATACTTGCATTGAATCCTATAATTTCTGGAATGATCCAAATCAAAATGGACATAAAGCCTAACAGTGAAAATCCTATGGTTGTTTTTTTATTAATGGATTGAACATAACTAGCAAATGTGGTCATTTTCTATTTTTAAATAAATTGTTCCAATATAAGGTAATTATTGGTTGAACATTTTCTTATAATTGTCTAATTATTATGCAATTTTTATGGAATTTACAAAAACTCCTTTTTTAGATGTGATTTGGCCAATTTCTGACTTGATATATTATGTTTTTTAAATATTGATTTTATTTCATCTGCTTGATCTTTTGATGCAACAACACAAAATCCAACACCCATGTTAAACGTCTTGTACATCTCATCTGGCTTTACACCTTGCTCTGCAATTAATTTCATTATGGGTGGAATCATTGGCAGTGAATCTATGTTGTATCCTATTTTTTTGAGACGGAGTAATTTTGTAAATGCACCACCTGTGATGTGTGCCAACCCACTTACTTTACACTTTTGAATTATTTCTAAAATTGGTTTTACATAAATCTCAGTAGGTGTCAAAAGAGACTCTCCTATTGCTCCGACTCCTTTTACTTTGTCTTTTACAGAATATTTTGTCAAAAGTGCTTTTCTTGCTAATGAATATCCGTTGGAATGCAATCCGCTACTTTTTGCACCTATTATAATGTCTCCCGTTTTTATTTTATTTCCAAGCACCATGTCTTTCTTTGAAACAAGACCTACTACCATTCCTGCTAAATCAAATGAAAATCCTTTACCTGCAATGACATCTGGCATTATCGCTGTCTCTCCTCCTACAATTGGCATTGCTGATTTCTTTGCGCCTTTTACCAATCCCTCTACAATCTCTTTGAAAATTTTCTGATCATTTTTGTTTGCAGCGATATAATCTACAAATGAAACCGGCGTTGCACCAATACATATTATATCATTTACATTCATTGCAACACAATCAATTCCAATCGTGTTGTATTTTTTCATCAAATTTGCAATTACTACTTTAGTCCCAACTCCATCTGTATGGGTAGCTAGTAATTTTCCTCCTGGGATCTCTACAATTCCTGCATAATGTCCAAAACCATGTGTGATTTTTGCCATTTTTTGGAGTTTATGTGTAGATTCAATCATCTTGCCTATTGCTGCCTGACTTTGTTTGATTTTGGTTATGTCCACGCCTGCTTTTTTGTAGGTCAAGACCATAGTTTCATGCGTATTTGCTGTGAATAAAAGAATTTGCCTAGTTTTTGACTCACATGTACATGCCAGCAAATTCTTCTCTATGCTCAACATATTTTTGAGATAATTCACTAAATTCGGAATTGATTCTCTCTTTTTCTTTCTTCAAATCTGACGTATCTATTTTCATGTCATAGAATCTATTTAGTGCCTCTATTAACGTCGACGCTGCTGCAGGATCTGGTGATGTCTTGTTTGCTTTTGCAAGTAGAGATATTCCTTGAATCTTTCTTACAATACATTCATTTAAAATTCCTCCTGGAATTCCTGTGATAAATCCCTGTGGGATCATGCTGATGTCTTTATCTGCCATTGTTCTTATCAAATCTTCTCCTGCTGCACAATATGCTTTATTGTCATGTTCCTCACTTGCTATTCCATCTAGAATTACAATTTCTTTTGAGCCTTTTTTATCTACCCAATCTAAAATAGCTGAAACAAGTGAGTACAACCCTTCCATTCTTAATGTTATTTCACAAATTATTGTACATATTGTACCTTCTTTGTTTGCATAAAATCTGAAAGGGTGACGTAATCTACCTTTCATAAAGACAGTTGTTGGTGGAAGATACTTTGATCTCATTAATCCTATTTCCTCCATTTTTAATTCTTCAATGATGTGGCTAATTGCAAGTGGTCCTACAAGACCTGCACCTACAAATCCTGCAAATATTATTGGACTATTGAGTTCTATTTTTTTTATCTCAAATACTTCTGCTTCCGGAAATCCTTCTTGCATTCTTTACGTCGATTGTTCTGTCTAATTACTTTTATGAATAAACAGATTCAACATGGTTCTTCCTTTATCTGTTATGGAATAAATCATGTTTGATCCAACTGCCTCTTTTTGCACAAAGTTGTAATTTACACAAAGATGTAAATAATTTAGAAATGATTTTTCATTCTTATTTTTGATTTTGAATATAGATTTGAAAATGTCATTGGGTTTCCTTTAAGCTGGTACAGTAATTTTAGAAGAGATAATGTGCTGTAATCACGTGTTCTTGCTTTTACTGCATCTAGTACTTGGACATCCCTTGTTATGATAAAATCTTCAAATTGGTCTGCCACTTCTATGGGGATGTATGTTAATCTTGCTCGCATCATACCGTATTGTACGGTACATTACCTTATTAATGTTAAACTCGAGCTTTGTTGATCAATCTAGATGGTTTTTTTACACCTTATTTCGTGCCTACCGACCTATTTTTGTACTGTTATTTTCATTACTTGTTTGAATGGATATGTTTTTTCTATAAATTAGTCTAACTCTGCAATTCTAAATTTTGTTCTAGTTCTACAACTTCATAATCTGTAATTCTCATAATTGTTACTGTGTTGACAATACAATCTCACATGCATTTCTTTTTAATGATTATCTTATCTAGTAAATTACTCTTTTCTTGGATTCTTGTATTTGAATTTGTTAATTTTGATTAGTTCTGCATATGAACCAAATTTAGATACATCTGAAATTTTATCTAATTCATCATCTGATTCATTACTTGTATCAAATTTTTTCAATATTTTGTAATTGGTGTTTCTTTCTGCAGGAATTCTTCCTATTTCTCTTGCTAATCGTCTTATCTCTTTTGGTCTTATCAATTGACCATGATTGGAACCTGCTGATGTTGAAATGCTTTCGTTGATTAATGTTCCTCCAAAATCATTGGCTCCCCACATTAACAACAATTGTGACATTTTTTGTCCTTCCTTTACCCATGACATTTGAATATTGTCTATGTAATTATTTAGCATGATTCTTGCAATTGCATGTGTTAGCAATACATCATTACCACTACCTCCTTGTCTTATTCCATCATGTAATTGGTGTTTGTACATTGGGGCTTCACTATGAACAAAATTGAGTGGAACAAATTCTGTAAATCCTCTTGTCTCTTTTTGAATCTCTCTAATTTTTGCAATGTGATTTACTCTGTCTTCAGGTGTTTCAATGTGTCCAAACATCATAGTTGAGGTTGTGTTGATTCCAAGATTATGAGCTGTCTTGATAACTTCTACCCAATCTTTTACACTAATTCTTCCTGGAGAAATTTTATCTCTTAATTTTTGATCTAGTATTTCTGCTGCTGTTCCTGGCAGAGTGTTTACTCCCGATTCTTTTAGTCTTTTAAGATAATCTCTAATTGTCGTCTTTGATCTTGATGCTCCGTAGAGAACTTCCTCTGGTGAAAATCCATGTATGTGGATATCTGGAATTTCTTTTTTAATTGCCCTGCAAATATTTTCATACAAATCTCCATCCATATCTGGTGGAAGACCAGCTTGAATACAGACTTCCGTTGCACCTAATTGATGTGCCTCTTTTGCACGTCTTACAATTTCATCTGTTGGGAGAAAGTATCCTTCCTCTTCTCTAAAATCTCTACTAAATGCACAAAAACCACATTGTTTAATGCATACATTGGTAAAATTGATGTTTCTATTTACAACATATGTAACTGTGTCTCCGACTCTTCTTTTCCTAATTTCATCTGCAACCAGTCCTACTAAATGAAAATCTATCCCTGTTGTGTTGTATAGTCTTAATCCTTCCTGAGATGTTATCTCTTTATCTGATAATGCCTTGTTTAAAATCTCAGAAACAAAAGAGTCTGAATTTTTAAGCAGTAATTCTATGTTGACACTCATTTCCAATACTCCTTTCTCACCAAGCCCTCTTCATCTTCAATATTTTTCATCTTATCTCTTAACTCTTTGCCAATAAACGAAAAAAATTCAGGATAGACAGGAAATCTGCATTTTAATTCAAATCCTGCGTTCATTGAGTCTTGCTCTATTTTTTTAATCTCTGGCCAAGAAAATTCCGGATTTACGTAATCTGGTGTAAGTGGTGAAACTCCACCCCAATCATTAATTCCCAATGATAGAAAACTGTGATATGAATTTGGAGATAAATTTGGAGGAATCTGTATGTTCATTTTTGGCATGATTATTCTTGTTAATGCTACAACTATTTTGAAATAATTTTCATTAGCCGGCGGGAAATCATTCATCCTAGTGTCTTGTTTTGGTTGAAAATTTTGTACAATCACTTCTTGTATATTTCCATATTTTTTATGTAGTTTTCTTATTGCCAAAATTGAATCTATGATTTCAATTGGCGTTTCTCCAATTCCTACTAGTATCCCAGTTGTCATTGGAATTTTTAATTCACCTGCATTTTGCAGTACTTCGAGACGTGCTTTTGGTTTCTTGCTTGCAGCTAAATAATGTGGCATTCCTTTTTCTGCAAGTCTTTCACTGATGTTTTCTAACATTATGCCCATTGACACATTGCTTTTTTGTAATTCTTTTAGATCTTCTTTATTCAAGTTTCCTGCATTGGTATGTGGAAACAACCCCGTCTCTATTGCCAATTCTGATGCATGAATCAAATATTCTGCCGTTGATTTGAATCCATTTGTCTTTAGCCAATCTCGGGCCTCTTGATATCTTTGTTCTGGTTGTTCTCCTGTTACAAACAAAGCTTCTACACATCTATATTTTTTTGCCAGACTCAATAATTGTTTTATTTCTTGTTTTGACATCAGAGATATTTTTTCCTCACTAGGTTCTGCCTTGTAAGTACAGTACAAACATGTATCTTTACATAAATTTACAATATTGAAAAATGCTTTTTTTGAAAATGTAACTGAATCTTCTTTGAATTTTTTTCTCAATCTTTGAGATGTTGAGAATAACTCTTTGGGATTATTTTTTGAACTTTCATAAATTTGTATTATTTCATCTCTGGAAATTGTCTTGTCTTCTAAAACATTGTTTAAACTCTCAGAGTTTAACACAAGTTTGTTCAACAGTTGTTGTGCTTGCCTAGAAGTATTTATGCTTGTATTGCTTTAATTTCCATTTGGTCTTTCTTCTAAGGTAATTGTGATGTTGGTAGTTCTACCATCTCTTAGAATCTCTAAATTCATTTCATCTCCAATGGATTTTGCTCTTTGTAGATGAACCAAAATATCGTCTATTTTTCTTACTTGTTTACCGTCTACTGATAATATGATATCTCCTCCTACCTGATATTTCACTCCGTCAATCTCTACTGTTTCATTAGATCCATGTATGCCAGCTTTTGATGCTGGACTATTTTCTACTACTGTTATTACTAAAAATCCTACAGCATCATTTAGATTCAAAACTTTGGCTAGATCAGGATCAATATCTCTACCAGAAATTCCAATCCATGGGTGGTGATATTCTCCATTTTCTATTAGAGTTGGAACAATTTTGGCTATTGTCTGGGATGGAACTGCAAATCCAACTCCTGTAAATTCACCTGTTGCAGACTGTATTGCTGTGTTTATTCCTACAATTTCTCCTCGCATGTTTAACAACGGTCCTCCTGAATTTCCTGGATTAATTGCAGCATCTGTTTGAATCACATCTGGAATAGAATACCCTGCTCCTGAAGGTAAGAGTCTGCCTAATTGACTGACAATTCCTGATGTCATAGAACCTGATAGGCCAAATGGATTTCCAATCGCTGCAATGGGTTCTCCGACTTTGAGATTAGCTGAATCCCCCAATGATAGTGGTTTTAACAATGACAAATCCGCGTTAACTTTGATAACTCCAATATCTGTAAATTCATCAAAACCAATTACTTCTGCATTGTATGAACGACCATCAAGAAATGTAACGACTACTTTTTTTGCATCCTTTACAACATGAGAATTTGTGATGATGTGTCCTTTTTTATCAAAAACAAAACCCGAGCCAACTCCATTTGTTCCATTTACCTGATCTGTTCTGTGAACGGTTACTTTGACTACTCCTGGTTCTGATTTTTCAAATATTTCAATTAATGAAAGATTTTTTGAATATGCTGGAGTTGTTTCTCCTATTGCATTTGGAATGGGTTTATCACTTACGATAATTTCAGATTTCATTGTGGTATGTGGTGTTATCAAAATTACTGCAAAAATAACTGCAACAATTACAGCTCCAATTGCTCCACCCACTAGCATTCCTGATTTATCCATGCAAAATCGTTACCTGAATTTCCATCTAAAAGTATTGCTATACACTTATCGCGTTTTGAATATGGTCTTTCATGGAATATCTTCTTCCTCTCCAAGATACAGTACTATTTTTTGCTTGAAGTAATCCGCTTAAAAATCCCAATACTACCACCAAGCTACCTATGGGGGCAAACAACGCGTCGATTAATCTCAGATGCAATAGTTTTTTGACTTCGATTATGGCTCCGATGTAAATCATTATTGAAGCAACAAGTGACGTTACAAATAGAATTGAAAACGATGTTGTTTCTAATGCCCATAACGTAGAATATACTAAAATTGGAAATGGCATAAAAAGTAAGAACAATACTGCAAAGAAACTCCCAATTGCAATTTTCTCACTTTGAAGATATAATGGAATCATCAGTCTCTTGAGGGCATTCCATAGTGTGCTTTTGTCTCGTGCCCACACTGCTTCAATTAGATGGTCTCCTCTCACAATTTTCATCTTATGTCCTGATTCTTTTACTTTTTTCCCTAATGCACCATCTTCAATGATTTCATGTTTTACACCCTCATGCGTTCCTACTGATTCGTAGGTTTTTTGTTTAATTATGAAAAAACTACCAAAGAAATATGCTGTTTTCTTTGAAGGGTCATTTACTCGAATGGCTGAAAACCTTGTATGAAGAAATGTCGAAATCATAGGAAGTGTAATTCTTGTCCAAAAATCCATTGTACGCATTTTCGGAATTGCGGATAATGCATCTAAATTAAAAGAAAGTAAATGTGATACTGCAAGGGAAATTACATTTTGTGAATGTTTAGTATCTGCGTCTGTAAATAACAAAAGATCTCCTGTTGCTTTTTTATATCCTTCCATACATGCCCAATTTTTCCCCATCCATCCATCTGGTTTTATTTGTGCATTTACTGGTATTATTTTGGAATTTTTCTTTGCATACTCTGAAATGATCTTGCTTGTTGCATCCTCTGATGAATCATTGATTACAATAATTTCATAATTTGTATAATCTTGCTCGATTAACGAATCTAAACATTTCCCAATAAATTCTTCTTCATTTCTTGCAGGAAGAATAATTGAAACTTTAGGATTATCATGTTTCTTTCTTTCAAATCTGTCTAGATATGGAGTTAATCTGACAGAATTTATCATTGATTTAATTAGAAATATCCATGCTATGGATACTCCAATTAAAATTGCAGTTAGTGAATAATTCAAAACATCTAAAATTAATTCCATGATATTATCTCTCTATTTCTTCTTTGATCTTTTGTAGTGCTTGCACTGTTCCGCTCTCAATATGCTTTTTTATCATTCCTGTGAACATTCCCATCATACCTGTAAGTTTAATGTCCCATTTTACTTTGAGTAATGTTTTTTCATCTTTGAGAGTTAGGGTTGTAATTTTGATTCCATCTATGATTCCCTTTGTAAATACAAATTCAATCTTTTCTTTGGGTTGTAATTTTACTTCTTGCATGCATTTTTGGTCTCTAAATGCGATGGTTATCTCTCTGGTGATAATATTGCCGTTTTTTGATATGTTTCTGATCTCTTTAGTTCCTTTCCAAAATTTTGGTTCATTATCTATGTCAGATACTATATCCCAAACTTTGTCTATTGGAGCACTAATTTCAACTGAAACTTCAATTTCTGCCATGCCTCTCACTCGTTAATTTCGCATTAAATATATTAGATTCCTATATTTACAGAAAGAGACTGTGATGGGCAACATGCCTAAAATCCAGAACAGTAACTCCAGTTCTAACGGCAATTGCCAAACTTCCGTCACAGTCAATTACCCTTAAAAAAATGAAACCTTCACGATATATGCCAAAAATTGGAACCTTTGATGGGGCAGGATTTTGGAAAAATGCCTATGCTCATCAACGTGCTAAGTTACTAAGAATGGTAAATGTTCCTGATGACCAAATAGTTGCATTGGTTAATAAAAAATATGTCGAACTCCCTGCAGCTCTAAAATATGAAATCGAAACAAGTGGTATAGATAAAAAAGTTCTAATGTGAAATTTCGAAATTCATTTTAACAAGGTAATTTAGGAATTCTTATGTCTAATGTAACTTATGATGATTTTGCAAAATTGGATATTCGTGTGGCAAAAATTATTTCAACTGAACCTATTCCGGGAAAAACTAGAATTATAAAAGGAGTGATTGATCTTGGCAATGAAAAAAGAAACGTGATAATTGGCGGTGCACAATATTATATGCCCGATGATATTATTGGAAAAATTGTAATTGTTATTGCAAATCTAGAACCCAAAATAATGGCAGGCGTTGAATCAAATGCAATGCTTTTAGCAGCAGATGTTGATGACAAACCATTTTGGTTAACTGTAAATGAAGATGTTCCATTAGGAAGCCCAATAAAATAATTAGAAAATAAATTCCGCCAATAATTATTCGTATATCATCAAATTTTTTTCTTCTAGTAATGCATGTAAGTTGTTTACTGATCTATAAACATCAGGTTCTTTTTTAGCACCAGTGCAGACGAGTTTTCCAGAAGAAAATAATAAAATCACTGTCTTTGGATCTAGCATTCTATGAATTAATCCTGGGAATTGCTCTGGTTCATACATGCTTCTTGGTAAAGTTCTTGCGGCTTGTTCGAGATGGATTTTTCCGCCTAAGTTAATTGATGCTACTATATTTTGAATTTCAACTGTTGCATCTTTTTTTATTTTAATTCCGCCTTTTCGAAGTTGCTGTACTACCGTTTTTACTGCTTTTCGTGCCATTTCTTCGGATTTTGATCCGGTACATACCATTTTTCCTGAGGTGAAAATCAAAGTTGCTGTTTTTGGAACCTTTAGTCTAAAGACTAATCCTGGAAATTGTTCAGGATGATATTCTACATCTGGGAATGTTCTTGTGATTTCATTCAAGTCCATTTTCTGATCAACAGAAGCAGAGGCTACAACGTTTTCCACGCTTACAATAGGCTTTGTTTGTGGCATAATCAGGCTTTTTCTATTACAACTATAATAAAAGCACTCGCCATTTTTTACCTTCGAGTAGACCGTTTTTATAATTTCTGATATGGGTTCAAATTTTTAGTGGTATCTTGATTATACGAATGATTTAATTTAGATTCACCATTCTTTGAGTTTATTGGATTTTACAAATATCGATTTTGATCAATTATTTGGATTAAAAGATGATACAAATCCAATTATGATGTTAATCTGGATTGTTCCGATTATTGTTTTTGTATTCTATGGACAGCGAATTCAATTAACAATTACATCTGGAGAAATAAAAAATGGGATCAAAAAACTAGAAGACTACAAAACTAAATCACGAAATGAACTAATTGATTATATTAAAAAAAATATGAATCCTAAAGATGATCCAACTAAAAAAATTGACCGCTTTTTAGATTATTTCACTATAATGCCAGTTGATATGGATCCAAATGGAATCGTTGCCAAAGTCAGACATATTGTAAGAGCACGTGAAGATTATTCTAGAGAACATATCAAGTCATTATCTCCTCAAACAAGTGATTTAGAATTAACAAAAATTCAAACACTGCTTGAAATTGCCACTTCTTTGCAAATGATTTACAAGGTAATTAATCATCTTTTCTTGACTGCAAAAAAGCATAACAATTATCCATTAATTTTACCACTTCAAATGATTTTGCCTTTCATATTGGAAGAAGCAGAAGCTATGCACAAAGCTATCCCTGCTTTTAAAATGGGTCAGCCCATAGGGGATGGAATAGGGCCTATGGTTGTAGGTAAAATGATGCTTGATACTAAAAAAGAATCTATTGCTTTTCAAACTGTTCTTAGTGAAACTCAATATGATGGACGAAAATTATTTCTATTAAAAGCTGAAGGTCCTGGCTCTACTGTTGGTAGACCCGGAGATGCAGTAGAATCTATCATTTTTAAAAACAAACCTGATGTCATAATTATGGTAGATGCTGCATTAAAAATGGAAGGAGAAGAATCTGCAAGTATTGCACAAGGGTTTGGTGCAGCGATAGGTGGAATTGGAACTGAAAGATTTCAGATAGAAGATATTGCAACAAAAAATAACATTCCTATTTTTGCAATTGTTATAAAACAATCCGTCCAAGATGCAATCACACTAATGACTAAAGAAATTGCAAGTAAGGCAGACAATGTACGCTTGCAAATCTATGAGATGATTCATGACAACACAAAACCTGGTCAGTCTATTTTGTTAATTGGTGTGGGAAATACTATGGGAGTATCACAATAATGTTCTCAAAAGAAAAAACTATTCATGCATATACTGTAGAAAAATGTAACCAATGCAATTTGGAAAGAAAAAGAAAATTCAAAGAGGGTGATTTTCTTTTTGCTGAAACCTCAAAATGTGATTCTTGTAATGGGATGACTATAATAGAAAGAATCTTTGGCGAAACTATTGAGAAATAAAATTACCCCTCTAATTTAGTTGGCTGTTTTTTATAATGTTCTTATATCTACTATCCGATCTGAATTATTTTCGGAATTATTAAATTTAGGTTTTTTTTGAAAAAATTATGAATTTTCTGAGTAGGAAAAAATCTGAGTCAGTGGAGGTATTGAATAGAAAAGGATATGACCTTAATCAACTTGGTAAGTACTCTGAATCCATAGAGTGTTATGATGAAGTATTGGCTGTTGAACCAAATAATTTATTGGCATTGAAGAACAAAGGATTTGCTCTTATCAAACTTGCCAAGATGGAAGAATCTCTAGAGTGTTATTCTAAGGTTTTGGATATTGAACCAAATGATCTAGTTGCATTAAAAAACAAAGGTTATGCCCTTAAGCAACTGGGTAAGCATGAAGATGCACTGGTGTGTATTCAAAGAGCATCAAATCTGATACAATTTAAAAAATAATTTTTCAAATAATACGTGCAAAATTTTACGCACATCATACATGTGATATTTGTATGAAAAATAACATTGTAAATTTGTTAATCTGCTGAAATAGTTGTCACTGTGACACCATTCTCATTTGGAATAAAAGTATGTTCTGCCTGGGCAACTCTTTGTTCATTTATTTCAATTAATATTGGATATGCCTGAACTGCTTTTTTATTGATTAGTTGTTCTAGCAGTTCTCTGGCTTTCTTTTCTTCCCAATCTTTTGTAATCCATCTTAGTGCAAAAGGTAACATGTTGAATTTTTCCCAGATATAGTCAAGTAGCCTATCTACTTCATCATTTTTTGTTTTTTTCCTTGAATTCAATGCAAAGATATTTTTTATTTTTCCATTTCTTACAAATCCACCACCTTTTTCTGTAGTTACAAATGGCTCACATGCATAAGCTGTATTTTCTGCTAGGGTAAATCCTCCTACTGACCAAATATTTGGGATAGATCTTCCTGCATGTATTGTATATTGCCCTAAAGAATGACCACTAAGATTAGCAATTGGTTTTAATCCCGTTTGTTTTATTGTTTTTTCTATTGTTCGTCCAATATCGCTTGCTTTGACTCCTACTTTTATCATGGACATTGCATTGCTTAATGCTTCTTCTGCAGCTTGAATTAATCCTTCATACTGTGCATCCTGACAAACCGTAACTGCAGTGTCTGCAATATATCCATTAATTTGTGTGCCAAGATCAATTTTGACCAAATCTGAATCTGTAATTGTAATTGGATCATTTGGTTCTGCTGTATAATGAGCTGCTATTTCATTGATACTTACATTTACTGGAAATGCACATTTTGCTCCGCGTTTTTTAATTTGATTTTCTACTTCTTCACAAATTTCATAAACTGTTTTTCCAACCCAGTCTTTCTCTCTTATCATCTCTCTTACTTCTGCAGCAATTTTTCCCGCTTTGATATAATCATCTAACTGCAATACTTTTTTGTTCTTTTGAATGCCTTTAAAATGATTATCTGTCTAGCTTAAATTGGGCGACTTTTAGGATTCACTGGGATCGTGGTCTAGCTTGGTATGATTCTGCGTTTGGGACGCAGAGGTCGTGTGTTCAAATCACGCCGATCCCACCACTAAATCATTATCTTATTATCAAATAGTGTCATAATTTTGTTGCCGAGCAATGAGGAAGAGTTAGAGTAATGACCTTGATATGAAATAAAATTATTATTTCTGAGCTCCGGCATGTTTTTATGAATTCTAGTTTGTTTTAATTTTGTTGAATTTTGAAAAACGCGATATTATTTTGATTGTGGGCCTTTTACTTTTTATGATTGGATTGATTCCATTTATGGCTCCAATATATGCGGCTTTAATTGCGATTGTCATCTATTTTGGAATTAAATTCTATGTAGGAAATAGAAGAAGATCTATAGAAAAAGAGATGGGCGAAGGCATCTGTGTTGACTGTGGTTCTAAAATATCTGATCAAAAGTGCCCAAATTGTGACTCTGTAAACGAATAACTTGTACAACACCTTGAATCTATAAAAATTAATTTGAAAAATACATTCTAATAAACTTGAAAGAAAAATCTTACAAATATTACATCCTCCGGTAAATCATTTAAAAATATGTGAAATACAAATTAGAGTTTTAATTTTGTACTGCTTGATTTGGTTTCTTTTATTTTGTTCAAAAATTTGAATTAATTTTAACGAATTTAAAGAAATCATATGAATAAGGTTATTTTTCAATTTATGCATTGAGGAACAATGAGAAATGTTCATGAAGACATTAAAAGTCTGGAAAAGGAGATTTTACAGACGGAAGATAAAATCATAGAATATTTGAGAGCAGGATATGAAGGTGGAATTAAAACATCGCTTCATAGTCTGGATTTGAATTTAAAATATTTGAGTATCCTTGCAAATGGAGCGCCAATTGACAAAAACGAAGATCGAAAGATCATGGATTTTTTGAGAATACATTATGATTATATGCAAAAGTTATCTGTTCCTGCATAATTATCTCAAAACAATGCTATCTACATAATATCAGGACTGCTTTGATCTCAATGACTAAATAACATTACAATGTATAGTTTGTAGTGTCTTTATATGATCCTGATGAACCAAAAAGATCAGTAGACCTCTTAACTGAAGTGATCCTAAATTCTAATAGAATTATTTACTGCCATTACTTTATTGAGTGTGGTAAAAAGGCAAGCAAACAAATCAATTTAGATGATAAACTGATTAATGTATGCGATACTCACTATGATGAAATTCAATCAAAGAAGAAATAACGACAAAATTATCTTTATTACATATGCTCAGTAAAAAGTTCATACTTTAGTTTTACAACATATAAAAAAGTAAATTATTTTAGTCGTCTATAGATTTCTTTGAATTCTTCTGCAAGTGTGTATGATAAATTCAAAAGATGTACTAATTCATTCATCTTAGTCTTATCTCGTGAGAGCTGTCTTAGAATAATTAATGCTCTTTGGGGAGAATCTATTAACAATTCCATTTCTCCCGACCACGTCTTGAATGCTTCATTTACATCCAAACAGAAATTCAATATGAATTGCTCCGAATTGGATATTGGTGCCATTGATTTTGGCACTCTTAAAAGCACATTAGATAATTCACGAAACTCGTTTCCTCTATCTATCAATAACATCTCTAATGCTTGCTTTATTTTTTCATCGTCTTGTCCTAGCTTTTTTACAAGATACAAACCAATAGTACTCATAAAGTAATATGCTCATCTAGACAGATAAGTCAGCCTACACTAACATTGAATATTCATCATATTTTTTTAAAAAAGTAAACAAATGTTAATAATTTGAAAAATTTGAAATATTCCAATACCGATTATTCATACGTATATCCTAAATATTATAAAATCTAGAAATTTTATACAAAAATGCTCCTAAAAGTCCGACAACTGAGGTCAACTTTAACAACTAGCTCAACTTTTCCTCAATCCCATTCTAAAATGAGGCTTTCAGGCATCCAATATAGGAACACACCATGAAGAACATCATTATTTTATTTTCTATTTTGCTTCTTAGTGGGTTAGTTGTTACTGCAAATGCTCAATCTACCAATCATGTTGTAATTAATGAAATTGATATTAATCCTCCAGGTGATGATGCCAAATCTATCGCAGAATGGGTTGAACTCTACAACCCAACAGATTCTAAAATTGATATTGGTGGTTGGCAAATTGCATCAACTACAATATTGAAAAAAACAATGATTATACCAACTGGTACTTTTATTGAACCTGGGAAATTTTTGACATTTTCATATCAAAGTCTATGGTTTACTGATACTAACGAATTAGTTGAACTAAAAGATAAGACCGGCGTAGTTGTAGATAGAACTCCATTGCTGTCTGACATGAAAAATGATATTGCTTCTTGGCAAAGAACTTCTGATGGATATGACTTGGATAATATTCATGATTGGAAATTTACAATTTCTACAGCTGGATCTTCTAATGGAAAGCTGATTGTTGCAGAAGCAAAAGAAGGTCTTTCAGTATCTATATCGTCAAATAAATCATCATATCTATTTGGTAATACTGCCATTATTCAAGGAAATGTCTCAAAACAAATATTCATTGAAAAACCATATTATCATGCTGATGAAATACTGATAAAAATATCTGGTCCTAATTACGATAAAATAATTTCACTTTATCCTGATCTTAATTTGAATTATAAGACCAGCTTGAATCTTCAACAAGTTCTTGGAATTAACAACGGTGTCTACCTAGTTTCAGTTAGTTATGGTGGTGCAACATCTCAAACAAGTTTCTCTGTAGGTGATGAAATAATCGCAGATAACATCAAAGAAGATGGCACTCTTAGCATTGCTACTGATAAATCCAAATATCTTCCTGGAGACACTTTGTTGATTACTGGTTTTACTACCAAAGTAATTCCCCTTGAAGGCTTGAAATTTAATATAAAGAATCCTAGTGGAAAAATAGTTTCCACAGGTAGTTTGTATCCTACAAATGGAAAATTTTCTACAAGTGTGTTTCTTACTACGGTGAATCCTGCTTATGGAAAATATCAGATAACTGGTGTTTATTTTGATAAATCCGCACTTGCGTCTTTTGAAGTAATCCAAGACATCAAAGAAGAAAAAGCAATATCACTGTGGACAGATAAAGATGCATATGGTTTAGGTGAAACTGTTGCAATTACTGGTAGATTAAACAATGTGTGGGTTGGTTTTATGAATTTAGAAATCATTCAGACCAAAAATCCTGCACTTTCTACAAGTGGTGATAATTCTGGATTTAAAATTTTAGATGTGCTAAAAATATCTGGTGATGGCTCTTTTGCATATTCTTTCAAAATACCTGATAGCGATGTTCGATTAGGTGATTACAAAATATATGTTTCAAAAGATGTTGGTTCTGCATCAAAAATAATTCATGCCGTTACAAATGCTAGCCAATATGTTGTAAGTACTGATCCTATTTCACTTTCAACAGATAAGACAGTTTATGATTTAGGTGATGTCATGACTATTGATGGTTTTATTGCAAATCCTGCTACTAGTTCAACCCTTCAAACATCATCCGTGAATATTTCGATATCTCATGAAGATGGAAGTCCGTTACAAATTATCGGTGTGGATAAAGTGGGTGGTGCTAAAACTAGAGAGAAAAATGGAATAATTGTTGCATACGAATTTACTGCAATACCTGAATCTTCTGGAAGATTTTCAGTTCAAACAAGTATATCTCAACTTGCATTCACTGAAGGATCTTATATAATAAAAGCAGAATATCGTGGACTTTTAAAATCCACAACTGTTGGAATTATAGATCCTTTGAAATTAACTGACGGTGCATTACTTACTTTGAATAAACAAGTTTATGGTTTAGGTGAAACTGTTCTTTTGACAGGATTGATTCCTCCTACTGGTGATAACTCAGTAAAAGTTTCTCTTACAAAACCTGATGGTAGTACAACTGATTCTGGTGCCACTGTTGATAATCAAAGATTTTCTTGGTCTTGGATTACCCCTATTACTGAAAAACCTCTGGCTATAAAATCCGATGACAGATCCACATCTAAAACCAATTACGGAATTTACAAAATTCATGTCTCTACTGCTTCTGCTGGCAAAGATATTTTCTTCAAAGTCTCTTCTGATCCTGAAAACGATTCTTTATCTTTGATTCCTTTGTATGTCTCAACTGAAAAATCTCTATACAAAGCTGGAGACAAATTAAAGGTGATTGGTAATGTCATTAAAAGAGAACAAGGTTCTGAGGGATTGGTAATTCCCGACAGAGTTACAATAACAATTATTGATGGTAAAACTCCATTTAAGCAAATCCATGAATCATCTGTTTATCCTGATCAGGGTGGAAATTTTCAGAGCTTGTTTGAATTACCTGCAACTGTTTTTAGTGAAGGTCAATACAAAGTAAAAGCATCATATTTAGGTAAACAAACTGAATCCACATTTACTGTTGCAAATGATTTCTCTTTTAGATCTGGTGAAAAGTTATCTCTTTTACTTGCTACTGATAAACCTGAATATTATCCTGGTGACCTAGTTACTATATCTGGTAAACCAAACAAGCTAATATACATTGAAAAATTTGATGTTAGTGTAATTCAAAAAATAGCTGGTGAAATAACATGCGGTTCATTTTACTGCGGTAAGCATTTAGGCCCTGTTACTACTATTCGACCTAGTTCTTCTGGTTCATTTTCACATCAATTTCAATTATCTGATTCTCCATCAAGTATAGGTTCATACGAAATTACAGTTGATGCTGGTTTTGAAACTAAATCTTTAATGTTCAATGTAGTAGAGAAACCTGTTATCTCAGAATCTGAAAAATCACCTTTAACTATTATTGAAAAAGTCAACAGAATTTTAGAGGATAAAATATCTATTATTACAAACGAAAAAACCATAGATGGTAATCAGGTATTACCACGTGTGCTTTCTGGTTCATTACTTGCTACAAAAACTGATCAATCAAATGTAAATCTCAGAGTTACTTCTGAATCTGGAATATGTGTTATTGGTCCTGAGGAAAATTGTCTTGTAAAAGATTCTACTAGAAAACCAGGACAAATCTATGAGATTGTTTCAGTAGATGGAATTAATCTTAAAGTTAGATATAGTGGTCCTGACGCATACCTTGAGAAATTTGATATCCTTCCTGAATCATCTTTGGAATTTTTGCCTAATGAAACTTGGAATGTAGATGTAATCAAAGATGATCAAGCCTCTAGATTCTACTATAAAATTAACTACAAAATACTAGAGTAAGTTCAAAATACCATTCATTTCATAACTAATAAGATGAATCTTCAGGTTTTGATGTTTTACCAAGATGATCCAAAAAAATGTACGGCTGCAAAAATGGTTAAATTTGGCATTGCAAAAAATATCAAAAAAATAGGAAATAAAGGGCTAGTATTAGATCCTTTTTCTGAAAAAACTCTTCTACCTAAAGACAAATCTTTGATAAATTCAATAGTTGGAATTGATTGCTCTTGGAATCTTGTTGATCAGGCATTTTCAAAAAAATTTAGTGGCATCAAAAGAAAATTACCTCCTCTATTAGCTGGTAATCCTGTTAATTATGCAAAACTCAATAAACTTACTACTGCTGAAGCACTATCTGCATCATTATTTATTTTAGGTTTTAGAGATGAGGCACTTGCAATACTTGATAAATTCAAGTGGGGACATACTTTTTACGAATTAAATCAAAATCTTTTGGATGAGTATTCTAAATTAGAATCTGAAGATCAAATTGATATAATTCTAAAAGAGTATGGCTTGTTTTATTAGTTAATCTCGTTTTCTTTTCTTAATGTATATTGCAGTTACTACAATAATCGATATAGGTACAATCATCCATATCCATTCAAAAGAATTATTTTTATCAAATTCTATATTGTTTTGATTTATTTCAGACAGCACTACTTTGTTTTTCACTACTAAGAAACTTGTAGTATAGTAATCTGGTTTTAATACTGAATTAGAAATGGCAAATATTTTGAGATCTTTTGCGCCTGTGTCTAACCTCTCCGTTTTTTCTCCTGGAATCTTAATCATGGTGAAATTTTTATCTACGTTGATTGATTCTGATAATGTTGAATTTCTATTACTGTCTGTCAGAAAATAAAGAATTGAATCTGCATGTGATGTTTCTACGCTTATCTCTAAATCTGTTCCTTTTTGAATGATATTTGGTACAATTACATTTGTTATTTTTGGAAATTCGGTTTTTTCAAATTCTGACCAGTGGCCTAACTTGAAAGGATATATTTCATCATCAAAAGCATTGACAATAATGGTTCTTGATTCTGGTGAATATGCACTAAGGTAAAATGGACCATTGCTAATCACTGCATGATTATGTGCTTTAACCCACTCTGATGACGCCATATACCTATTATCGAAATAATTAAAGTCTGTTTCAAATGACTCTAGTGATTTTGGAACATATTTCTTTTCACTAAACTCATTCAAATAACTCTGAATCATTTTAGCGTCATTTGGAATTATTAGAGAAATCCAACTGACATTTTTATTGGTTGCACCGGATCTGGAAAATGAAGTTTTTCCATCTATTACGGCTTGTTCCATCGCAGCCGTAATTTCCCATGGCATTGGGCTCCATATTGCTGCCCAATCCGCAATTTCAGCTTCATCAAAGTGCCAATAATTCACATAAACATCAATTGTATCATCATCGATGGGGTTGATTCCAATTATAGTTTGAACTGCCTGTGAAGCTATGGGTGTGAATTCAACATCAAATGTCTTGTCATTTTCATCTATTTGTGTTCCCCACTCCATTGTAAAATACAATGAATGTATGATATCCTTTATATCCATTATTTGACCATTATGCCAATTGCTAAATTTAAAATTAAATCTGACTTTGCTTATTGCTTGAGTTCCATGCGGTACTTTTTTCCATTGCTGTTCTACAGGATCCCACATTATTGCATCATCTGGTAAATTTAATTTTTCATTGGGTCCTGCAGTTTCTACATCCCAATCTGCTCTGACTGGAAATGTTTTTCCTGTGAATGGATTTTTAAAAGTAATAGGATCTGAAATTATTCCCCAGATTTGTCTGCTATATTTGTCACTTAATCCCATGACTGGATTCCATGCTCCTTGATAGATCTCCTTAACTCCTATGACTAGTTCTTTATCGTCACTTCTAGAATTAATTGGTGTGAATCTACTTGGAACCCCCGCCCCCAAATCATTAACTATTCCCTCCATTTTCTCATTTGCTACATACTGATCAATTTTACTTGCTATGAAAATTCTAACTGATTGATCAATTCCCTCAGCAACTGCATCTTGAATCAAACCTGCTCTTTGATCTTCTGATTGAAAATCCCCACTGTAAATTTTTTGTGTTATGGTATCTAGATGTTCATTTTTGTAATTCCAATATGATGGGTTGTTGAATCCAGGCATGTTTGAAAACCATGGAGAATACATTTGAGCTAATCCTGTTGAATCATATTTTACAAATGCAGATCTACCCCAACCCTCTGTATATAGATTCCATTTCATTTTTGCAGGGTCGGAGCCATACACAACTACAAAAGCTTTGTTCAAATCTCCAAAGTCTTTCTTTACTATGAATCCTATTTTTTCTAATTCAGAAGATAAGATCTCACCAATGGATTTTCTTACAGGATCATCAGTTCTAATAAAAATTGTAATTTCAATTGGTTTGTGATTAATTTCCCATTGACCGTTTGATTTTATTGCCCCTTTTTCTTTTAGTGCGTTTGAAATCATTTCTTCTGCCAATATTGGGTCGTATCTAAAATTGAACGTCTCTAATTGCTTTATTACTGTGAGATATTCTGGGTCTGAAGGCCCATAGTAAGTGATCATGGGTGATCCGTAACCCCCCATCAGTTCATTGACAATCAGTTTTCTATCTATTAGATAGTTTAACGCAAATCTGATATCTTTGATTGAAAATGGATTGAATTCATTTGATTCTGCTGGATTTACTAGTATACTGTAATATCCTCCAGTTGAATCAAACACTTCTAATCCTTCACGTGATTTTTGATTTTCTAATCTGTCTGAAGAAATTCTATCATAATAGATATCTAAATTGCCCTTTCTTACTTCTTCAAGTGCAGTATTTTCATCCAAATATTGAATAAACTTTACAGAATCAAAAAATGTACTCTTTTCTGCAAATGAATCATTATGGATTAAAAATGCAACTACAAGAGCTAGTATGAATACTAGCAATAATTTCATAATCATTATTTAGTTTGGTTGTAATAAAACCTATTTCATAATAACCTCTTGATAATATCTCCTAAAACCTATATCATCTTAATTACCAAAGAAAAATAATATGAAATTTAATCAAAATATGTTAACTGGACTAAATGGGATTATCCCTGGTGGTATTTCTGTTGAAGATTTTACTGCAATTACAAAAACAAATACTGTTGATTCGCAAAAAATTCTAGATGGCTATATTGAAACTGGAATTGGAACAAAACAAGAAAACAAGTACTATTTTGAAGATGGTGATAAACTAAAAGCTGCAATTGAACTCATAAAAAATGGCGGCCCTCTAGATGAAATTTCAATTATGTTGAACTGGAAGGATTTTGAAGGGTTAGCTGCTGAAATTTTATACTCTAAAAACTTTGCAATTATAAAAAATTTAATTCTTACCAAACCCCGAATGGAAATTGATGTTGTTGGTATACGATTAGGTGTTGCTATGTTAATTGATTGCAAACATTGGAAACGTTACAGTTCTTCCACTTTATCTTCTGCAGTAAAAAAACAGATTGCAAGAACAAAACATTACATTTTAAAAACTCCTGGTGCCATAGCTGTGCCTGTAATTGTGACTTTGTATCACGACAAGATTGATTTTATAGACAGAGTGCCAATAGTTCCGATTTTTCAATTTTCATCGTTTGTAGATGAATTTTATGGTAATCTCGATCAAATGAAAACTATAGGAACAAAGTAATTATGAATAATATGACACTTCCAATCATGAATCCTTTTGTTATCTTTAGAGAATTATCTAGCGCTTTGGAATAATCTTCGTATATTCCATCACCCATAATTTTTACATCTGTCTCATTTTCTAAAATTTCAAATTTTGCTGATGTTATTTTTGATTCTGCATTATTTGCAATTTCCAAAAACCATTTGGATATTTTTTCTGCACCTGTGATTAATCCTAATTGATAGTATCCATTTCTGTTTCTGGCTTTAACTGGGGCATAATGTGTATCCGAAGTACAAATTTCTAATAACTGATATCCACTTTTTGTAAAATTCTCTACGATTTTCTCCCTGACTCCATTTTCCATATTATTTGCATCTGCCCAACCAAGAAAGAATTTTTTGTCATTAATTTTTAGGCATACTATTCCTAAACCGCCCATTCCTAAATCCTCAGTCCATACATCCATACTGTCTGAATTTGCATACCCAAATTCTATTGGGTAACTATCCTTTATCATTAAAGAATCCAGACAAGATTTTGCTGCTTTTAGCATATCTTCTCCATCTTCTTTTGAAATTTCTGCACCCATTGCATTATGACAATCGACAATCAATATTCTGACAAAGTTTCTATTTTTGGCATACTGTTCTATTTCTTTTTTCATATAGTTTGGAATATCTTCCATACCATGTGGTGATAATGAGAGAAATAACAGTGGATTATTTCCAAAGAGTAAACCTGTGACTCTGGCTTTGTTAATTTGAACAGTTACTGGTTCTGTGCATACTAGTCCTTCTTCTTTGACTATGCTTTTGTCTAGATTTTTTAAATAATTTTCAACCTCATTTTTTGATGGAAGATTTAACGAGTGATCTGAAATACTGTGCATGATCATTGCTGAAGAATCTAGATTTTTGTAAATCAAATATGGTATGTTGCTTCCTCCGACTGGATGATATGGGCCTGGATGAATCTCAGGTAACACCATCCTGAATTCTGTATCTCCATTTGATGAACGTAGTCTTATTTGAGATGTAGATACTTTAGTTTTGTATGAACGCTGTTCGATGATTTCTTCAGCTTCTGTAAAATCATTGCCTTGTGATGCCAAGTATGCTTGTATTGTTCTGTGTGTGCTTTCCATACCTGGTCTTCCAGCTCTATCTGTCAATACAGACCAAACACTGGCAATTATCAAAAATACTGATCCAAACCCTATTGCCATCGGATTTGTCAACATCGAACTCCACATGTCATAAGGAATCATTACTAAGAACATGGCAAGTGGTTGTACCATGCATATGGCCCATGCTTTTCTAATACTTGCACCCAATGTTGTAGTGAAAATCCCAATTCTAAAACTAGCAAATAGGAACATTCCATATGTTACAAAGAACAATGATGTTTCTTTTGCTAGTACAACACTTGCAAGTAACCCCATTAGTAATATTGCAATCCACAACATATTTCCAAAAAGAGATGCGTGTAATGATTTTGAATATTCTTTTTTTCTGGTGAAATGTGTATCTATTAACTGAGTTAATGCCAATATTCCAATTACAACTGGAATTCTAAACCAAATTTCATCTGAATTAAGATGATATCCAAAATAAACTGTAGCTGTAATTACTGCCGCAATTACTAATGATCCTACAAGAGAAAAGTAATGTGATGCCGGATTGATTAATGTAAGGGAAAACCTATTGTGTATATTTGAAACATCATCTGAAGATTTTTCCATGTACTATCACGGAGATATAAAAATATCAACTAACCATGAAGCCACAATTAAGCTAATTGGGATTGAAATAACAATTTTTGGATCAACTTTGAATCCTTTAGTCTCATCCTCAAAGAATCGCATGAGACCGCCACTTGATGCTGGTAGTGGGGCCCCTTTCTTTTTACTGCTCATTGCTGTTTTTCAAAGCTTGAATTTTGACATAAATACTTTATTGTTTGTGCTTTACCTTTTCTATGGTTTCTATGAGGGAATTAATTGATCTTAGTATCTCTTGTTGCTTTTCATGATTGGTTTCTTGTTCTAATTCTTTGGATAATTCGGATAATTTTTTTTCTAATGTGATCTCTAGTCCTGTTTTTTCTGTCTGTTGTTCGACTTTGACTGGAATTTCTTTTTTTTCAGGTTCTCTACCACAACTGATGCATAATGCATGACCTGCTTTCATTACTCTTACCCCTGAACAATATGGGCATGGTTCGCTTAGCAAAGTTGCTCCGTTCAATAACATTTCTGCCGCCTTTTTTGTAAGATCTTTTGACATGTGTTGAGTTATGATTTCTCTCTAAAAAATACAATTATTTTTCAATTTCATTCATATTTCAAACAAGGCTTAATAGTGCGTAAAATCGGAATAATTTAGAACGTATGGCGGTAATTTGTAATACATGTGGTCTTCCTGAAGATCTATGCGCTTGTGGTGAACTTGCTAAAGATAGTACAAAAATTATAATTCGTTTGGAAACTCGACGATTCAAGAAAAAAGGAACTATGATTGAAGGATTGGATCCTAAATTAAATAATTTAGAAACTGTCGCTAAAGAATTAAAAAACAAATATGCTTGCGGTGGAACTGCAAAAGATGGCTACATATTCCTTCAAGGCGATCATAGAGATACCATTAAAGATACTCTGATCCATTTAGGATTTCCTGAATCCAGCATCGAACTTCATTAGATAGACATTGCAAGTATCAAATAAGATTCTTCAAATTATAGGAATTCCTCATTTCGCACTTTTGTCTGTCATATTTGGCATGATGCTCTTGTCATTTCCATTTGGAGTATTTGTTGTGTTTAATACTGATATTGGAGATGACATAAATTTTCAGTACCCGTTAAACAATCTTGATATTTTTAAAGAACTTGGATATCTTACTCCGTTTGATATTGAAATAGGTGACGTCTTTATTGTTTTATGGTCTATCTATGCCATTCTTTTTACAATAGCTATGTTTGGTCCTGATAAAGGATTTTTAAAAGCATTATCTGCAAATCTCAGTCGTGAAAAATTAGAAACAAAATCAAACTATATGATTACAATAACGAAATGGTTTTCGATTCTAATTTTGATGTCTATAATCATCGATTTTATTCAACAGGGATTTGGAATAGTCACTGTTCCTCCATCTGTAGATAATAATTTGGCTCAGTTTTTGTATGTGAGCCTATCCCCCATTGTTGAAGAAATTGGATTTCGAGTAATTCTCATTGGTTTGCCACTTTTTGTGTTTTATTCCCATAAATTATCTATAAAACATTTTTTCAAATCTATTTGGAATCCAAATCGTAATTTACATATCTATAATTCTAGAAAAATTTTGTTTTTGATAGTTTTAGTTGGTATCTTTTTTGGACTAGCTCATATTATGACTGGTGAACCGTGGAGTGAAGGAAAATTTGCACAGGCTACTGTGAGTGGAATTATACTTGGTTGGCTCTATTTCCGATTCGGTCTGATAACTGCAATTCTTGTTCATTGGGGTACAAATTATTTTATATTTTCATATGCAAATTTTGTATCTCAGACTAATGAGATGACAATTGAGGCAGCATTTTCACATCCTCTGATTAATACTATGGAAATGTTATTTTTGATATCTGGCATATTTTCGGTTTCTGTATTGTTGATTACTTATTTTAATTCAAAAAAAGAACAAACATTAAAAATTGAATAGTATGTTATTGAAAATTCATTTGTTTAAGAAACATCAAATCCAATTTAGTCTGATTGTTTTCTCTATATTGTATTGTAATTGATTGATAATTTTAAATTCACTTAGAGGTTCAGCGCAAGTTTCAAGCCTTTGTACCTATTTCTTATTGTGACTTCTGTCACTCCAGCTGCTTCTGCAACATCTCTTTGAGTTTTATTTTCACCATTTGTAACACATGCCACATAAAGTGCTGCTGCTGCTAAACCCATTGGGTCTTTTCCTGCAGATATTTTTTGTTCTTCTGCAGTTTGCAGTATTTTGGTGGCTGCTCTTTTTGTCTTTTCAGATAACCCTGCCTTGCTTGCAATTCTTGATATGCATTTCACAGGATCCACCACTGGCATTTTCAAATTAAGCTCTCTTAATAATAGACGATAGCATCTGGCAATGTCTTTTCGCTTTATGTTGCTTGCTTGTCCAATATCTTTTAGTGTTCTAGGAGTTTCTGTATCTCTGCATGCGGCATAAAGTGCAGATGCGATTAATGCTGAAATTGAACGTCCTCTTACAAGACCTTTCTCTAATGCTTTACGATAAATGTAAGCTGCTTTTTCAATAACTGAATCACCCACTGCTAATTTGTCTTTTAATCTGTCTAGTTCGCTAAATGCCTGTCTAAAGTTTCTATCAATTGGCTCATGAACTTGACTTCTACTATCCCATGTTCTCAGTCTTTCAATAGTACTTTTCATGGCAGAAGTAAGTGGTTTACCTGTCGCGTCTCTGTTTTGAGGATTGATGATAGTTGCCAATCCCATGTCGTGCATTGCTAATGAAGTTGGCACTCCTGCCCTGCTTTTGTTTTCACCTTCGTTAGAAAATGCCCTCCATTCAGGACCTGACTCGTCAACTTTATCAGTAATTACAAAACCACACTTTCCACAGAAATTCTCTCCCGTAGTTGCATCTGTGACTAATGTGCCTTGACCACATCTTGGGCATCTGTCTTTTGGGTTTACATTTTTGACCATTTTTTTTCCTTTCAAAACTTTTTATGATGATATATAACCATTGCTAATTCATTTCTTATAAACCTGATGGTGATCTTCATCTGGAATTAACTAATTTATCTAAAATGTGATGTTTTTCTTATTTTGAATCTAAAATGCTTTTAATTTTTTCTGTAATCTCTGGTTTCTCATTTTGTTCTAGGAGGAATTTAAGATCCTCCATGTTATCTACATCTAACATTATTCTTTTTACAAAAACAAGTGATACGTTTCTTGTATACTCTTTTGCAGTGTTCATGTGAATTTTGTAACTATCTTCATCATAATGTGTTATCATCAAATCTATTGGCATTCTTACAAGCGCATTTGTACCATCAAATCTTCTAGAGGGTACAACTATTACAAAATTTGGAGGTATTTTGTAGTTTAACATAAAATCAATATCCTGAGTTTTGATGAATGGTATGTCTTGTGGAAAAACAATTGATGCATCAAATTGATTTTCTAAAAGATATTTGTCAGCTAGAGCAACTGCACTGTTGACGCTTTTTTCTTCATTGTCTGGGATGATTATTGCATTGTATTTTTTGCCAATTTCAATTGCCTTTTCTTCTTTTGTTACTATTATTGTTTTTTCAATTTGTGGAGAAATTGATAATACATGTAATATCTCTTCTAACATAATTTTGCATATCTCTTCTTTTTGTTGCGATGATAAATCTAAACGCGTTTTTGCTAGAGAGAAAGTCTTTACAGGAATAATTGCTGCAATTTTCAAATTAGACGTGTATTTGTTTTAAAATGAAATTTGCTAATGCATCTTCAGCTAATTTATTGTTCATTGTAATTTTTGTCTCATATACTTTCATATCTAGACTTTGAATTTTCTTTACAAGTAATCTATCTTTTGTATCTACTACTATGTTTGAACATACATCTGAATACATTTTTGCAAGACCATATGCGTTTGTTTCAATTCCTGCAGCTTCCATGTATTTTGCTGCTGGACCACTAATGGCTTTATCCCCGATAAGTGGACTAACTGCAACTACCTTCTTTTTAATTTTTGAAAGTTCTTTTCTAATTCCTTTGATTTGTAACATTGGACCAATGGATGTTAATGGATTTCCTGGCGCTAAAATTACCATGTCTGCATCATGAATTGCATTTACTGCTTCAGGATTTGGACGTGCTTTGTCTGCCCCGATATACTGAATTCCGATGACTGGATCTCTTCCACGATGTTTTACCCAATATTCTTGAAGATGCAAGTCTCCTTTGTCTGTAGTTATTCTTGTTTCTATGCTGTTATCTGTAACTGGAATTATGTTTGCCGTGACCGCAAATTTTTCACACATCCATTTTGTAATATCGCTCAAATTTTTACCATTTTTTAACATGTTTGTTCTTATCAAGTGAGTTGCAGCATCTCTGTCTCCAACTCTAAACCACGTCTCTTCTCCAAACACCTCCATCTGTCTTAGAAAATTGAATGTGTCTTTTTTGATTCCCCATCCTCTTTCTTGATCCAGTAAATCAGCCAGACCGTAGATGATAGTATCAATATCTGGACACACGTATAGTCCATAAAGCCAATAATTGTCCCCAACGTTAGTTATTACGTTGACTTTGGATTCCTGAGCTACTAATCCTCTGACTAGTTTTACCGAACCTGTTCCGCCTGCTAATACTGTAATCATTTCATTCTCCTAAATCTCTAAAACCATTTGCTGTTACTCCATATTACTTTTTCAGAAATCACCGATCTAATTTTGGAGGATAAGTTTATTACTAATTAACTGTCGATTTTATTCGTGTCTAGGACTGTATTTTTAGCAGTTTTGATTGCTGGTTTGTTTGTAATTGGATCAAGCTCTTCTGTTTGGGCAGCACAAATTGATGCTAGAATTAATCCTAATAGCAATGCCTCTCCGTTCTCTTATAATTTTCAGAAAACTATCTTTATTGAATATCCAAATGGCGGAAAAATATTTGATGAACTACATGAAAAGGAATGGTCAGTTACTGGTTCTGCAGATGCAACAAACCCTGGTGTTCAAGAATTAATCGCAAAACTTAATCAAAAAATTAGATCTGATGGAAGTCATGCACAAATTTCTGATCTAAACGTTTCTTATGATTTTCATCTTAAGGGTAGAGATCTTACTACTTCTGTTGATTATAGAGTAATTCTAAAAGGTACTATCAGTGACTATGTAATTACTAAAGATCAAATTCGTACCTTAGTTGATATGGGTTGGAGAGGAATGAGTACTAATGATTCTGTTATAATTGACGGTGTAGAAATCAATTTACCTATATCATTGTTAAAAGACAAAGAACCTGCAGTGTATGACATTCTTGCAGGAACTGACGCAGATACAATATTATCAAAAGGCCTTATCAATGCTGATTATATTTTAGAACAGCCAATGACTAACTGGCACTTTTTGTTTGATCCTACTGGAGTTACTGCAGACGCTGCTACATTTGGATTAGACGAGTCCATATCTGGATTTGTTGTATCTAAATGGACAATGGGTGAAAGTAGTCTTAGAGAAGGAAGACAAGTGGAAAGAGTTTTTGAAGCACCAGTATCTGCTGATCAAGATTATGTAGTTAGAAGTGTACAATCATCTGATCAAGGAAATATTGCTGCAATTGGATTTGGTGCAATAGATGTACTTGATGGTTTGGAAATTGTAGGACTTACACCAACTCCTCCAGCAGGATACCAAACAACTTCTTCTGGTGGATTTCCAGTAACAATAGTTTATGGCATGGCAGGAATGGCTGCAATTGGCGGTATTGCGTTTTTCATTTTTAGTAATAGGGCACTAAAGAATCAAACAACCGGTCAACAAGGAATTGATCCAAGTAGACTAGTAAGCTATCAAACAAGTGCGTCTTCTGGTGGCTATCAAACTAATAGGGGCGAAGCACAGCTTGCTGATACTTCTGATTATGCACAAACTAGAAGTGTGTATGAAGACCAAAAACAGAGTCAACCCCCATCTCTTCCTAGTAGTAAGGAGGAAGCAGCATGTGGTTGTGCGGCATCTGCAGAAATTGGTTCTGAATGTGATTGTGAAATGCATGGTTCTTGTTTATGTGATGCAACATGCAGATGCAATGCCAGTCTTTGTAAAGAACAAGTTAGCTCAATGAGTTAACATCATTAAAAATTAGAATATTTTAAAAAATATACGTGTGTGCTGGGAGTAACCCTCCTTCTGTTTTCACGATATTACGCTTTGCAGCCTACCTGAACTTGGTACAGGATCCTAGAGTTCTGTTTGGCTTTGCTCCATGTGGGACGTCTTTTTCATTCCTTCTCTGGAAATCTCAGGTTTTGCCATCATTGTGCGCCAGGTTGGATTATTTTCTGCTCCGTTGCCAACCATCTCTGGTTATCCATCTCCGGATCACATTTCCTGTATGGAGGGAGGAGTTTCCTCTGCCGTAGCAGTGTATCGTGCTCCAGCTCACACATGTTAGTTGTATTTTTGATTTAATTTGAAGATTGCCTTTCTGGTTTTTTTGACTGTTGGGTAATTACTTGTTTTTACTTTTAACCAATCTGAATAATTGTCTAACTGCTAATTTTGGATGACGTGTTGCTAATTTTATCATGCTTGCTAAACCAAAATCTGCTTTAATAAAATCTAAAAATTCTTCAGGTTTTAATTCCTTGATTATGTCTAATTCTTTATCCCACTCCTCATCTGATAATCCAATCCATCTATCTTGAACTTTTCCAGCAGATTTGATTTTTGCCTGAATGTCATTTCGCCAATTTTCCTCATATGGGTATAGCGTCTTTTCATCTGTTTTTCCTGATTTTATTGCATTTGATGCTATTTTTCCTGCAACTCTTCCAAATTTTATTGCGTATCTTATTCCCTCTAACACCAATGGATTGGCCTGACCTGCTGAATCTCCTACAAGAATCAAATTATTGTATACTGTTTTTCTTGATAATCCATCATTTGGAATTAATCCATAATGAAATTCAATTGGTGTAATTTTTCCCAATTTACTGATTGGGCCAATTTTGGAATCCATCAACTCTTTTAATCTCTCTGTAGGGTCTACTGCTGATTCTGGTTTTCCAACTCCAACTCCTATTCTTACGATATTTTTTCCTACAGGAAAAATCCATGCATACCCTGCTGGAGAATATTTTTGACCCACCATAAGCCACCATGTTTCTTGATCTACATTTTCAGCTTCCACTTCGTATTCTGCACCTGCTCCAAATCTTTCCCACTGTGTTACAAGCCCCATGGCTTTAGAAACTGTTGAAGAAAATCCACTTGCATCTATAACAACTTTGGAATGAAATATTATCTCTTCTTGATTACTAGTTCCGCTTACTCCTACGATATCTCCTTCTTTATTTTTTATCACATCTTTGATGTTGGTTTTGAGAAAAATATCTGTCCCTTCATTTTTTGCCTGCTCTGCTAACCATCGATATGTTTTTCTTACATCCAAAACTGCCGCTTGTGGAATTGTATCGCTAATTGTAACTTCATTATTTGGTGAACAAAATGAGTAATTTTTAATCGGATTATAGCAGTCATCTGGAATGCCAAATTCTTTTATATTTTGTATCCATGTTACACCGCTGGTTCTGACTGACTGTGCAATTGTTTCCTCTTTTTCTAAAAGTGCAACTGTAATTCCATTTTTTGATGCAGCATATGCTGCTGAAGAACCTGCGGGCCCTCCTCCCACTATCACTAAATCATATTGATGCTCTATTGTCAACTTTTTTACTTTGTTGATCCTAGGATATAATTTTGAGGTATGACTATGTCTAATTTACAGATTATTTTTTAAAACTGGAGTTCCACTACCGTCGTTTTCTCTTTCTGAATCAAATGTACTCATATGTGCTAGATCTCGGTGCATGAAGCTATGGGTTTCCCCCATCTTTTTTCTACAAAATTTTCCATGTATTGTTTCTTGTATCTTTAGTGTGTCTTCATTTTCATGAAATAAGCGCTTTCCACAATCTGGGCACGTTACTTCAGGCATGAAAGTAATCTATATCAAATCTATTTAGATGTTTCAGAAATACCTCTGAAAATTTATTTTATTACCTTGTTTTTTAAACAGAAACTTTAGATGTTTAATTCATTTATGTTTGTTTAATGGCAGAATCTGACATTGCTTCTTTCGTGCTCTGGTCTGTAATCACTGTAATAATTATGGGAATTACTGGTTTTAGCTACAAGTCTTACACCCGGAGAAAAAAAAAGAGATTACTCCATCTTGAAAAAATGCTTATTTTACTTTTGATTATTTTGCACTAACACGTGTTTTATTTCTGAATCTTTTAGAATATCTCAATTATTTGCTATTATGTTACTTCAAAAAGAATTATCCTTCTGAAGCTGTTTTTCCACCATCTACATTGAGGATGGCACCTGTAATCCAATTTGCTTCATCTGATGCTAAGAATAACACTGCATTTGCAACGTCTACTGGTTCACCGATTCTTGCTAGCGGTAATCTTTCTTCTAAAACTTTTCTCGCTTGAGGATCATCAAGATATGGCTTTATCATGCCTGAATTTATAATTCCTGGATTTACACCATTGCATCTAATATTTCTTCTTGCATATTCTACTGCAATTGATTTTGTGAACATTGTTATTGCTGCTTTTGTTGCAGAGTATGCTGCCAGATGAACTCTTGGTATTGCTCTTTCACTTGAGATTGAACCAATATTTACAATGACTCCTTTTTTAACATCTGACATTTTATTTAGCACAGCTTTTGTCATGTGAAATACTCCAAACAAATTGATATCAATTAATTTTTTAATTTCAGAATCCGCCATTTCATGAAAGTGAATCGGATCATTGATTGCACCTGCGTTATTTACTAAAATATCTATTTTTCCATATGTATTCATAATTTGATTAACCGTTTGCATTACTTGAGATTCGTTAGTTAAATCACATGACATTGATGCCGTAGAATTTTCATTTCCTATCTCTTTTCTGGCTTTTTCTAACCCTTCTAGTTTTCTTGCAATGAGAATTACTTTGGCTCCTTCTTCTACGAATCTCTTTGCAACACCTTTGCCAATATCACTTGAGGCGCCAGTGACTATCGCAACTTTGTCTTTTAATCGCATATTGTAATTTTATTGGTGTAACTTATAGAATTTTTGGTAAATCTCAGTCACGATTCTTAGTATATGTTAAGATTTGTTTACTTTTTTGATGTATGCCAAAATCCCTGTATAATCAATATCCCCATATCCTTTTTTCAATGCCTCATTGTATACATCCTCAGCTTTTTTGATCATTGGCAGTTTGATTCCAAATGATTTTGCAGTATCTGTAATGGTACTGATATCTTTTTTCAGATTTGCAAGAGTAAATGTTGCATCAAATTCATCTTGTATCATCTTGTATGCTTTATTCTCACTCATTCCAGTTTTAAAATAAGTTGAATTCAAAATATCGAGAAATATTTTTGGATCTACATTTGCACTTCTTACTAATGTAATTCCCTCAGAGAGTGCAAGTGCAAGCATTGTGATTTGAAGATTCATTGAAAGTTTGACCAAATGGGCTGTTCCATTTCCCTCCAAAAAAAATATCTTGTTTGCTATTTTTTCAAAAATATTTTTGAGACTATCAAATGTTTTTTTATCTCCAGATGCTATCAATACCAACTCCCCAGTAATTGCAACATTTGGCCCTCCCATAACTGGTGTATCTAATTTAATTATTTTATGTTCTAAGAATTTTTTTGAAATCTTTTTTGATTCTATTGGATTTATGGTGCTCATATCTGCAACTGTTAGTCCTTCATGCTTTCCTTCGATGATTCCATTTTTTCCAAATGATACTTTTTTTACAGCATCTGCGTCTTTTACCACTATGATTACTAATTCTGAATTTTCAGCTACATTTTTTGGGGAATCTACAACTTTTGCACCGTTTTTTTTCAATTCATTGGTTTTTTCTTTTGTTCTATTGTATACTGTCAAATCAAAACCTGATTTTAATAAATTCAAACCTACTGCATTTCCAAGCATTCCTGTTCCTATAATTCCAATTTTTGTCATCTGACTTTTCTCCTGATTCTGTATTTTTTAACGACGTTCTTCATTTTTTATCTCCCATTGCCCATCACCAAATCTTGATGCCTCAAATTCTAACTGTCCTATTGTCTTTTCATCTTTTCTGACTTTTGCATAATCAAATTTTTTCATTCGAAATAACTTTTCTTTTGGTTTGTACCCTCCTTCTATTACTTTTATCTTGAATCTTTTACTTGCCTTGTTGATCATTTTTCTTGCAATCTTCACATCTCCAACCCATGAAAACATTTCAAAATCTCCAAAATTTTTTGTAGTTATTGTGTATCCGTACAATCTTGCCTCCAATTTAGATCCTTGATTCTTGGATTGCTCATTTAGCCATGTGATTACTTCTTCACCATGTCCTTTTTCCACACCGAATGTCTCTGAATCTCTCATCTGTGAAAAATGATTATTTCAAAGCATAATAATCATTTTCAAATCTTTGTTAAACTAAAATATCGATTCTTCCACCACACTTCATGCTTACAATTGATTGTAAAGATGTGGCATCCATAAAGAGCGAATTGGTTGTTTATGTGTCAGATCAAGTTGCTGCAATACCTACTCTGAAGATTAATGAGTTTATGCTGTCTACGTTAGATGATCAAATTATTGACAAAAACATGGTGATAACTGCAATCAAAGAGTTCCTAGAGTCAATTGGTGAGGGGCGAAATTTCGCTGTGATCTCTAATAATAACGTCATATCAATTAAATCCATTTCAGGAAAAATCATTGAACGTGATCCCACTCCGTCATCTGATATGTTCTCATGTACTCACTGTGGATTTGTCACTAGATATGAAATAGAACTTCAAAATCATATGAAGATACACTATTTGTAATTCTCTTATCTATTGTCTATCTCTTTTTAATTTTTGAAATATTGTAAGTCCTTTAATCAAAATTAATGATTTTGAAATGATATTGTCTGATCTTTTTTCAGATGACGATTTTTAACAGGATCTTTATAAGTTCTAAATATGATACATACCTGTGGTAAAATTATCTAAAAATAACATTACCAAAGTTTACTGCACTAGGTGTGATCTGATATTTGATTCTAGAAAAACATTTGAGAAACATCTAGTCAAGCATTCATCTAATATTATGTGTGAAATTTGCCCAATTGACACTGTGATTTCAAAATTTGTAAATCTCTTTAAGCGAAAATCGTCAAATCATTTGGACTAAGTTTTTAAACAATTTTTCAAGACTAGTGGGTAAAAAATGACTCTACAGATATCATCATATCTATAGTCATCATAAGTGCAATTATTGTATATTCATCATATTTTATATGATATGTGACCCTGATATGAGTACTCATGGAATTGTTTCTACTATGTTGAACTGTGTACAATCATGCTCTGTTTTTAAACAAGTACTGGGTTAATGATTTAGCATGATACAACATCTACAACTTGTATTTTCAAATAGGTTGTACATTATTTTGTCATCTATTATTTTTTCATTCATGTTAATTGGGTTGTTAGTTATCTCAGAGTATCTTTTCTTGGATCCATACCTCGTTGGCCATATTCCACAAGGAACAGAACTTGGATTGGTATTAATTGTAATTCTCTCTATACTGTCTGCTTTGGTAATTCCTATGAATATTTACAGAATTAATATTTTGAAAAAATCCAAAGGAAAAATGAGTGGCAGTGTTTTTAGTTCATTTATTGGATCTGTTGCTGGTGCTTGTAGTTGTGGACCTATCGGGTTTGCAGTGGTTTCTACATTTGGTTCTGTAGGTGCAACTGCTCTTTCGTTTCTAACAAATTTTGAACTTCCAATACGCATTGGAGCAATTGGATTGTTGGTTTTTACATATTATACCACCGTAAAATCACTTAAAATTGAATGCAGCATCGTCTAATGATTATTTAGATGATTCTTTGATAATCTCTATTCAAATTCTAACTAAATATTGAAGTTAACATATCATAAATCACACCAAATACTGTGCCCAATATGTTCTTCATTCTTACATCTTACAAAATTTGCATTTAAGCACTATTAATTAGGATAACATTATGATGAATCATCAGGCCTTGATGTGCGATGAGGTAATCTACAAAATAATTTGTATAAAACATACACTAAAAGGGCAAATTTTTGAAACCTTGGAATCTATCTTCTAGTGAAATTAATAAAATACATGTCCATTATGTACATCCCAATTAGACCCGGTAGAAGAAATGCCGAATATGATGAATTAGACGATACTGAATAATTATAACCTTATTTTATATGTACAAATGAGTTTTCAGGAACGGTTAGATTCAAAAAACTCTCTGGCTGAATAATTTTTGCAAGTATCTCTAATCCTGTGATGGTTCTGATGCTTGGTTTGCTGAAATAAGAATTTGCGTCCACTGCAAAGACTTTTTTATTTTTGACAGCCCTCAACATATTCCATGCTTTATCGTCTTTCAATATCTTATTGTATTCTGATATTGTACGGAATGTATCAAAACCACATGGCATCATGATTATGATATCTGGATCTGATTTTGTGATCTCTGTAATGCTTAATTTTCTAGAATATTCTCCTATCTCACTAATCATATTTTCTCCTCCTGCTTCTTTGATCATTTCAGGTACCCAATGACCTGCTGTAAAAAATGGGTCAATCCATTCTATTGCAAGAACCTTTAGTTTTGTATCTTGTTTACAATTTTTTACATGTCTTATTCTTTTTTTAAGTGATTCTGTAATTTTTTCTGCCTTATCTTCCTTTTCAATAATTTTTCCAATTTTATTTACCGTCTCTATTATCTCTTGTAAATTATGTGGATCCATGGAATGGATCATTGGCTTTTTCTGTAAAATCTGAATTGCCTTGTTAACTTGGTTGGTATGTGCCGCACATGCCTCACATGTTTCTTGAGATATTATGAGATCTGGATTTGCTTCTGAAATATTTTTTTCATTTAATGTAAAAATTTCTTTTCCTTCATTTAATAATTGACAAGTTTTTGTATCTATTTCTTTGCTGGATAATTCATCTGAATTAATTACCGAACTAATTACTCGTGGTTTTGTTTTTGCATTTTCAGGATATTTGCATTCATGTGTTACTCCATACAACATGTCTTCTACTCCAAATTCATATAACAATTCTGTAGCGCTGGGTAGAAAAGAGACTATTCTCTTTATTGACATGTCTTATGTTTGGATTTGTTCTTTAAACATCATACGTTGAGTAATGGTCAATTCTCCTGATTAGGCAACTTAATAGGAACATTTTAGGCATAAATTTCACTGTCTACTAATTCACAAGATATTCGAAGAGCAATCTTGGCAAAATGGCATGAGAATTTGTCAAAATATGGCAATTTGTTTTCCTCTGATTCTATTAGTGGTTCTAGTCCACCATCTGTGTTTGTAGGCTCTTACAACTACCCAAAGGTGTTCGTCGGACCGATGGTTCCTCCGATACATGGTGATACGAGTTTACTTGACAGTCCTGAAAGATGGACAGGTAAATCTCTTGAGGAAATTGTTAATTTTAGGTTGAATCTAATTCGTGGTATTCAAAAAGTTTCAATACATCAAACAGAGGGACGCTACATAGAAAATTTACAAGAGATTACAATGTCTTCAAAACCAGCAGACTCTGATTTGCAATTTACTAAAACTACATCTACAAGTGTTTCACTTGATGGGGAAAGTGCACCATTTGGACCAATTGGTGAAATCAAGACTGCAAAATTTTATGGTACATCTGCAACAAAATCCATTGAAAAAACTTTTTATGATAAAGATCTAAATGCACAAGATGCTGTTTTACACCTTTATAATTCTGGCATAGATATTTCAAAAATTCAAAAATGTTTTAGCATTGGAATGCTTGGAAAAAAAAGAAAACTGGTTCCTACAAAATGGAGTATAACTGCAACTGATGATATTATCTCAAAATCTCTTACTGAAGAAATTTTGAATTATGCTTTGATTGATTCGTATAAAGTTTTTACATATGAACATCTTGGAAACTTATTTTCTGTGGTTTTATTTCCACACAGATGGATTTATGAAATGATTGAAGCATGGTATTCTGATGGTGTTTTAGGATTTGGTTCTGATTTTGAGGATGCACGCGGAATTCATCATCCTCCAGCAATAGCTGGTGCATATTTTGCAGCTAAATTGGGAGTAACTGAGTATCTAGTGAAAAATAAAATTCAATCTGGTGTGATAATCTTGCGGGAAATTAGACCCGAATACGCAATTCCTGTGGGTGTTTGGCAGGTAAGAGAAGGTATTCGTTCAGCAATGAGACAAAAACCCATAATTGGTGAAACTTTTGACGATGCTATTACTTTGGCGTCAAAGAAAATGAGTATTAGTAAACCTGAATGGCTTTCCAAAGGAAATATTCTGAAATTAATTCGTCAGAAAACCATTGCCGATTTTTTCTAATTTATTATGTCTGCAATTTGTTTGTGGCTACATTTATTGTAAAATAGTTATTTTAGATCATTACATCCTGTTTCTAAAGTATATTTTGTTGCCAAAACCACTCATGGACACGCTTAGATGTGTAAAATGTAGTAAAATTATTCCAAAAACTACTAACTATACAATAGTCGTATTTTTGGTCAAAGACAAACTATCTGATCCATACTATGCACATTTTTGTTGCCCTGAGAAATTTTCTGTGATTTGTTGATACGATCTTGATCTATTTATTGACCACTTTTTAATTCAATTACAATGCAAAATAAGAATCTGATAATCGGCATTGCTATTATTGCCAGTCCTATTATTTTTGCACTAGTTGCATTTCCTAATAGCTTTAGTTTAAGTTGGAATCAAGGAAGAGGCGGATTTCTTTTTGCACTTGCATTTATTGTTGCTGAATTAATTGGTCTTAAAATTATAATTTCTAAAAGAAGATTGATTGCTGCAATTCCATTGGCTATTGTGGTAATCACATATCTTATTGGATTGGAATTTGGTCTAAGGGATTATCTTATAGCATCTGCTGAGCAATTTAATGTACAACTAATCTATTCTTGGACATGGATGTGGGACTTTATTGTGATGGGTCTTTTTGTAATTGTCACACTTAGCATATTTTTTGGTAAGCGATGGATAAGAATTGCACCTGCGGGAGCAATATTTCTTGGTGGCAGTGCAATCATTCTTTCATTGGATGCATTTTTCCCATATGATTCTCTTGGTCCATTACAATATGTTGTACCTTATTTGGTGCAAACAAATGTGTGGTTAGTCAATGTGTTTGATCTTGGAACTGCTACTGCACGTGACAATATAATGTTCCTAAAGGGTGATTTTGGACCCATGGTACTCCAGGTATTTTGGCCGTCTGCAGGTGTGCACAGTATAATCATCTATTCTTTGGTTATGGGTGCGTTTCTATTAAAAATGAATATTCACAGAAATAGAAAAGCGATTTACTTTGGATTGGGAATTGCGGGTACTATTGGCGTTAATATGATTAGGATCTTTTCTTTATCTTGGTATGCTCTTAAAGTCACTACCGATGTAAAACAATGGGAAGAATTTCATTCTGTAGCAGGTGAGATTATGTTTTTGCCGTGGCTGTTTGTCTTTTTACTGATAGTAATTCTGATAGAAACAAAGAGGCTAAAAAAATTAGAGTCTGAAGGAAAATCTCTTCCTAAAAATAACTAGTAATATCACTTTGACCGCGAATTTCTGAAAGTTCTGAAACTTTTACCCCTAATCTTCTAACTGTGTTTTTTTGATCTTCTAATGCTTCTTTTAACAACTGGTCTGCATTTTTTTGTAATTCTTCTAGACTTGATGTAGGATTTTTTAACATTCTTGATTTTGTTTTGTTTGTTAAATCCGATTGAATGAATTGTATTCCTATTGATTTGAATCGTCTGTTGTTTTTTTGAATTACTTCATGTAGTTCTCTACATAATTCCATAAGATTTTCTGCCAAAAAATCATAATCTTTTGAATCTTTTTTTAGAGTACTGAGTTTACTATATTGAATGCTTGCCTCTCTTTCTTTTACTGGTTCATCATCAATTCCTCTAACTGCATTGAATATGTAAGTTCCATGTTTTCTCCCAAATTCTTTATTCAAAGTAAACACATCTAATTTTTTAAGATCTTTAATTGTTTCAAGATTCATCTGGATGAGTTGTTCTTCTGTTTTTTTTCCAATACCTGGTATTGCTCGGATCTTTAATTTTTCTAAAAACTCTTCAACTTTTTCCGGCGATACCACTGTTAATCCATCTGGTTTTCTAAAATCTGATGCAATTTTTGCAATCAATTTATTTGATGAAATACCTATGGAGCAACTAAGTTTCACTTTGTCTCTGATGGAGTTTTTAATTTGTTGTGCCAAATGACTTGCCTTGTCAAAATTTTCCTCTACCCTATTTGTGACATCCAAATACGCTTCATCTTTTCCTACGTATTCAAAAACATCTGCATTTTCTTTTATGATACTCATGGCTTTCTCAGAAATTTCTAAATAATAATCAAAATCAACTGGGAGAAAAATGGCATCTTTTTTTTCCTCTAGTCTTTTTTTGCAAAACTAATTGGCATTCCTGATTTCACCCCAAATTCTCTGGCTATGTAATTTGCAGTTGCAATTGCCCCGCTGTCTCCTCCCCTATCTGAAAAGACACAAACACATACTGGTTTTGATTTTAGATCTGGAATACGTATCTCCTCACACTGAGCAAAGAAATAATCAAAATCTATGTGGAAAACTACTCTAGCTCCCAATACTTTGAATCTCCTCTTTGATTATTACTATATTGTGTATTCATCTAAATATTGAGTATTTTAAACAATAATGTGGTTTATCCTGTATCTTCCGATGATAACGGCATCAACATAAAGCCAGAACTAATGGAAAAAGAAAAACTCTACCATTATGTGTTTAAGAACAAAGTTCTTTTGTTGTTCAAAGATTCACAAGATTTCCTAAATTGTTATGAAATTGAAGAAGAAGATCTAGTAAATCAGGTAAAGGACAGCAAAAATGATGATGAAGTTGAAAAAATCTTTGAAGAATACATCAAACGTGAGGACCTCAAAAATTAAATAAAAGCCAAAGAAGCTTTTGTTGTTAAAGGAATAATAAATTGAGCGACCCCAAAAAATCTAAAGACGCAGAAGATATTTTATCTGAATTTCATGATGCCGATGTATCGTCAGAACCACAATTATCTCCACCTGAATCAGAACCACAATTATCTCCACCTGAATCAGAACCACAATTATCTCCACCTGAATCAGAACCACAATTATCTCCACCTGAATCAGAACCACAATTATCTCCACCTGAATCAGAACCACAATTATCTCCACCTGTTAGTGAACCCTCAACTGAAACTAAACCTGATCTTGAAGACCGTGATGTGATTTTTGTTGGTACTAAACCGATATTGACATATGTTGCAGCTACTTTAACACAACTTTCAACAAGACACACCGTTACAATTAAGGCCAGAGGTCAAAGAATTACTCAGGCAGTTGATGTATCTCAAATGATTGTTAAAAGAATGAACACTGTTGGATATGTCGTCAGTGATGTTAGAATTTTATCTGATTCGCTTACATCTCAAGACGGTAAACTACGTAATGTCTCTACAATAGAAATTGACATTACAAAAAACTAAAACCATTAGAAATTTAATTCTCATCTCTGTATGTATTTTTATTGTTGGAATAATTCTTGGATTTACAGTATATTCTTGTGTGATACAACATATTGCAATTATGGCTGATTTAAAATCATATGAAAAATCACTTGATCCTGAATTTTGCGACGTTTTAGTTGAAAAAATTAATTTATTTGATGCTAATTGTAAACCAGAAGTTGAAATTTTAGATTGCGGTTAAATGACATCTGATATGAATGATATTCCAAAATATACCAACATTAAACTCAAACCAATCATCAGAATTTTATAATTTCTATTTGAAATAATTTTTGAACTTTTAGAACTAAGATATGCAATTGAATACAACCACACAAAATCCATCCATATGTGCAATAAAAAAACAATAACTATTCCTGCAAATGCCCATATCAACATTGCATCTGAAATTAATTTGAAACCTACACTCAACCACCATATGATAAAAAATGGATTTAACGCGCTAAGTGTAATTCCTGCAAGAACTGCATTGTGTTTTGGACTGAAAGTTATTTTTTTCATTTGTAATGTTGTTTTAATTTGAATTCCTGCAAACACGAAAAGTATGATTGCTCCTAAAATAGAAATCAGTGTTCTGAACTCTGGAAAAATTTTAAACGAAAATACTCCAACCCCTAATAAAATAACAAGTGGTAATTCTACAATTGTATGGCCTACTGCCATTTTTATTCCTGCTTTTCCACCGCCTCGTAACCCATATGCTATATTTGCTGTAAATAGAGGACCTGGCGCCATTACTCCTGATGCTGAAATAAGAATAACTGTCACTACAAATTCTATTATTTGATTCATTAATTTTCTATTTTTATTGACATGTGGTTATTACATAAACATGTAATTTGATAATTTTTTTTATCTGTAAATAGAATCTTTTAACTGCCGTGACTCTTCATCTGTTTCTTTAATTGATTGCTCTGCTTTTGCTGCCTCTTTTTGTAAAAGTGGAATATCGCAAGATGTACCAGGAATTAATTGTGACATTCCCAAACACAACTCTGCACTTGATCTAAAATCTGGACCAGTACCATCTGAATGAAAAAGAATTACAATTACATCTTGGTTTGTCATGCTTCCTTCATTAAGTAACATCCCTGGTATTCCTGGAATTGTTCCATATTCTAGGACTTTTAATCCTGATTCTTTTAATTTTGTTCTTGCAGAATCTGTGTTTCCCACTGCAACTATTCCTTCAAGACCATCTAGGGATTTTACTGCCATGCTGCTTACAATTAGTTCTATTTTTTGTTTTTTTGCCCAACTAAGCATTGCCTTTGCAACAACTCTATGTAATGATTCATGAAGAGTAAGGTAAGACAAAAAACTGAAACTTTAAGATCATCGTTTACAAAAATACGTGTTGGATAATTTGGTTTACCCTCTTTAATCAAACTAATTGGTGGGAAACTATCTGAATCAATTATTCCTGCTAAACTAAATTGCGATGTTTGTATCATTGATTCTGTTGCAATTGCGCTGGTAAATCCCACTGAAGGAAATCCATCTATGAGATATCCCCCTTCCAAATTAATGGGTCTTAATTCTTTAATTCTTATTCTGGAATACAATGTGTTGCATTGAATTCTATTGAATAATAGTTTTTACCTGATTTGATTACTTTTTTAGTTTTGAAACTAGTGCTGTATAAATAAATGGTAAAATTATTATAATTTCCTGGTGACAAGTATAATTATGTCTTATTTCTATTATGATTCATAATCCTTTAAGAAAATAAAGTTTTAAAATGATTTTATATTTCAATTTTAGGCACGATTTTGTAATTTTCTAAATCGCTTAGTTCTTTCTGAGTTGATATATCTCAATTACTATATGATTTAAAAATAACAAAAAAACTATTTTGTTATTGAAGTATTCGATTGTATTGCTAAGTTTTTTAACATTAATTACATTTCTGACTACTAATTTTATCTTTGCCGAAGAGCAAGTACCAATAGGGGTTCATCTAGTTGAATCTAATCCATATTATTTCTCTGAGGGAGGACTTGGTATTGAAATACTGAAATATTTTGATAGACCGCTGAATCCCTATCTGGTACATGGAAAAACTACTGACGAATCTTCTATCAAAGAAATATCCCAAGCTTATACTGAACAATCAAAAAACTACCAACAAAAAGTAATTGTAGATGACAATAATCGTGCAATGGCATTTACTGTGGATTTTTTAACGGTGATATTAAAACAAAACAAACCTTCAATACTTTTTCAAAATTTACACATATTGACAAGAATATTCGTACTCCCATCCCATTCAATTATAACGGCATATCATATGGGTTGGAACTTGAATCACTTCCAAGCGATGACAAAAAATTATTTTATGAAAATCTAGTTAAACTATCAATCAATCCTGGAAAAAAACCAGAACCATTTGACATTGACATTAAAGTTTTAACTGGTGATGGCTCCACACTACAACTCTGGCAATATCAGAAGTGTGTAATCAATTCGTATACCCCGTATCTGGATGAAAATCTATTCAAAGTCAAATTTGATGGCTCTTTATCTTCTGAAATAAGAGACAAAACTGTTTTTAGCTGTACTGGTTTCACACAAGATTTTGTTCTTAAAGAATCGATTAGAAAATTAGACTCACTGACTGTTCCAATATTGCCAAGTAAAGAAAACAGGGCAGATAGAATACTAGCACAATTTTCCGGAGGAGAATTTCGAAATGTCACATCTTTTGACTCTTTTTCAAAGTTTGTCCCAATCTCAAAAAATCCTAACTTTCCAATTTCAATTCCAGGAAATGTTATTGGAGAAAAACCAAGATTTGCACTAGAGGCAAATCCGACAAAAGACAAACAACCTTACTATCAACAAATTAGTCGATATGTCAATCCTGGAAAAGCACCGGAACCATTTGATGCAACAATTTATCTAATAACTGGAGCAAACAATGTGCTGCAGACCTGGAAATACACAGATTGCAAAGCTTACAACTATGCCACATTTTTTACAGATAATAGTTTGGTTTACAAATTTATACAAAAAGCAGGTTCGGAGATACGAGAAAAAACATTTTTTGAATGCAATGGTTTGCTGTTCAATCCAGATGTGAATCTCAAAGAATTAAAGACTGGTTATGCATATGTTCCTGATGACTCATCACGTGCTATGGTTTTTTCGGTTCATTTTGAGGGTGCAGATATTGCGCCAGCAAAAACCATCACCTCGTTTTCAAAATTTGGACCAGTCACTCATGAAGAAATACAATTGATGATTCCAAATGCACCATTTGGCGATGAGCCAAAATTCTATTTGGACTCTCTTCCTGGCAAGGACAATCAATGGTATTATCAGTTAATGAGTAAATACATCAATGCAGGAAAAGTACCTGAACCATTTCAGGTGACTATATCTGTAATGACTGGGGATGCAACCACACTTCAAAACTGGAAATACTCTGATTGCCAAGTGTTGTTGTACAAAACATTTTATTCTGACACACTGATTTTACAAAAATTCACTGACACATCACATCCTGAATATCGTGACAGGACAATATTCCAATGCACTGGTTTGTCATTTGATGGAACTTCTTTTGTTGCAGAAAAAACACCTGAAAAATCACTTTATTCTGTAGATTTTATTCCATCTAGTAATTCTAGAATTAAAAATATTGTCACTACATTTTCAGGAGGGGACTTTACAGAACCTCTGAAAATTTACACTATTGGTAAATTTACGCCAAAAGTTGATCAGAGAAGTGAGACCAGCGTGCAATTAGTCAAGTTTAGCACGACAATAATATCTAATACTGAATCCGGTGGGGGCGCAAGTCCTGCTACGTTTGGATCTCCTCCTGATTATTGTGCCCCTGGAGAATCTCCTCCAGGATGCAAACCATGTCCTCCAAATAATCCTCATTGTCCAGATACACCACCAATAGATCCAGAAGAACCCCCAGTAGATCCAGAAGAACCACCAGTAGGTTGTGAAGATACAGATTGTATAACTGAACCACCAGTAGTCCCAGAAGAACCAGGTGTTCCGGGTTCATCTTCTATTGCGCTTGTTTCAAAACCATATCTCTCTACCATGCAACGAAATGATTATGTCAAATCAACTGAATTTACAATAACTTCATTGCCAAGCAAAGACAAGATGCCGTACTATGATCTGGTCGTCAGTAAATTCATCAATCCAGGTGCTAAGCCACAACCATTTGATGTTGCATTTGATTATGTAAGCGGTGATGGCACTGTATTACAGTCTTGGAATTATGCTGATTGTGATCTCAAAAACTTTGATTTGAAATCTGCAGATAGTCTACTTTCTTTTTCACTTAGTGGAAGAAAAGGTATATCTGATATTGTTGATGTTTCAACATTTCAATGCAATGGTTTTTCTGTAGATTTTGATCAACGTAAATCAAACATCCAACAAGATATTGTGACAGTCCCATCTCTGTATGACATGGCGACGCTAAATATCGTTAGCTTGTATGGTGGTGAGCTTCAAAATGAAAGAACTAGCGCCCTAGTACAAGAAGTTGAAACTCATAGTGATTCAAACATATCTTTAGGCGGCCTTCCAAATGCTCAGCACAAAGACGCATATGACTTCATAAGCAGATACTTGAATCCTGGAAAAACACCCGAGCTAATTGATGTGAGAATTGATACTGTAACTGGTGATGGAACTATTTTGTATTCTGTTGTTTATGCAGATTGCAATGTTGATGATTCGGCACTCTATTACAATGACGGTATGGTGATAATTCGCTATGTTCCAGGATTAAAGCCAGAAATTCGTGGACAGTCAATTCTGGATTGTGCTGGAGAATCTTTCAAGACATCTCCGCAGAAAGATCCACTGTTTTATCCTACTGGAAATCTTAAAAAAATCTCACCAATGATTCAAAGAGCAGTTGGTATTCCATCAGAAGGTGTAGTGTGCGCTGAAGGACACGACCTGCTAATCAGACCTCCAAAAAATGTCCCTCTCTGTGTAAAAACTGAACATGTATCAAAATTCGAGCAAAGTGGTTGGATAAAACCTTCAGAAAGAGAGAAGAGAAACGCGAGTGATGTACTACAAACTATTCTTCCAACAAATGATGAGCGAGCTGCTTCATTTACTATAACTTTTGAGGGAACTGACATTACACCAGCACAAACTGTTAAAACATTTTCAAAATTTGTGCCAATTGCGGATGAAAACTCTGCTGTACTGCGCCCTTCAACTCCACTTGATTCTTCTGCAAAGGCATTCTATCTGGAATCCCTCCCAAGCAAAGACAAGTCTTGGTACTATGAACTTGCAAGTAGATATGTTAACGCTGGGGCAAAACCTGAATTATTTAATGTCATCATAGAGGTAAATGATGGAAAGGGAGATGTTTTGCAGACTTGGAAATACAGAGAATGTGAAATTGATAATTTTGTAACTTATTATGATGATTCGTTATTTACATACAAAATGCACCAAAAATGGCAATCCGAATTTAAAGACAAGTCAATTTTTAGCTGTGCCGGATTAACAATTAACTCATAAAATATTTCACTATGACACTGTGAATATGTGTTAATTGTGATCTCTGTTTATCTAAACTGTCACATTTCATCATGGATTAATTCTAGTCCATCCACGACTTTCAAGAATTTTTGCTGTGGTAGGCTTTACACATGCAGGTTTCTCTAATTTGAAGATCAACACAAATCTTTCTTTACAAGAGATTTTTTCTGCATCTATTCCACTATGCATCTGAATATGTGGTGGAATATTTGTTTTCATTATGGGACTTTGGTAATAATCATTTAGTAAAACAGATATGCAGTTTGGACACGATGTTGCAAATTTGTTATCCATCATGACAAGGTAATATTGTCTATGTCCTTTCAAATCTAATGGCTCATTAGACCATTTTTGTCTGACATCAAAGCAAACAGACAACGTTTTTGTTTGATTAATCCTAAGATTGTGATTGAGTAGTACACATTCAGATAATTCTGAAGGTAATGAAATGTCTTGGAATCTGAGCTTAAAATCTTCAATGTATTGAGGATCGTAATTATCTACCATATAGTCCTGATTGATTCGCCTCACTTCTTTAAACTCTTGATGTGGATCTACCACGTTTATCTGAAACATGTTTTTGTATATTGAAAAATTTTTTAGTCCATTATTTGTTACATTGAATTTTATTTTTAAAATATCTGAATAATCTCCCGGCTCATCAATCCACTTTGGTATGAAAATTTTTTCAACATCTAACACAATAAAGTTCAATTGTCTCATGTCATGATATTGTGTCAAACTTCCACCTGGTCTATACTCATTATATACAACATCATAACTCATCCCAAAAGCATGATTTGTTGAAATTAGCAATATCAACATTGCAAAAATTGGCAACAACATTCTTAGAAATGATATTTATCATATGATATTAATACATCCTCTTTGATTTTTTGATATGGATAAATCCCCAGTTTGGTTAAGAATAACTCAGATTATTTTAGGAGCAATTGCTATAGCGTTATCTGGATGGGTAATTGCAAATCCTGCTGAGACAACATTATTGTATATTGTATTTCTTGGAATTGCTTTGATAATGGTAGGAATTTCAAAAATTATTGAAGGATTTGTATTGCGTACAAGTCCAAAATCTTCAAGAGCAATCCATATTGTAATGGGAGTTATTTCAATTGGAGGTGGCATTTTTGCTCTAGTTCATCCAATTGCTGCAGTTGCAACATTAATCATGATAGTATCAATTGTAATTCTAATTCATGGATTAGGACTCATCGTTACTGGTATAGCAGACAAAAGTCTAGGTAGAGGTTCTAGAATCGCCAATATTATTTTAGGTATTTTGGCAGTTGTAGTTTCAGCATCAATTCATGCCATGCCTGGATTAGCTGTAACCATGATGCTTTTGCTAGTTTCAATAGGATTGTTATTCCATGGAATTGCCAGCATTATTGCAGGAATCATCGGGCAAAAACTATCCATTACAAAACCTTAGAGTATAATTTTATTTTTCTGAAAATAATTTACACATCACACATAAAATAAAGTTCTTATCTTTCGAATTTACAGTCTTTGCTGGGTTTTAGAATTGTTTGGTAAAAAAGGACTGGTATTTGAGAAATTAAAAATCTCAAATTCAAAAATTGACTCAGATAAATTTTCTACAATTACACTTAATCTAAAAAATAATGAAGAAAAATTTGATAGTATCACCGTAATTACAAAGACTGATGATCTAAATAATCAATACTTGAAAATAGACAAACCGTCATTTCAACTCCCGTCTCTTGATTTTCCTAATAGGAATACAGGCGATCACACAATAACAATAACCCCGTATAACATCCCTCTCAATAAAATGACATTTAAGATAACAGTGGAAGTGTTTGCAAACAATAAACTAAAATCCGTCTTGCGAAAAGAGTTTGATCTCAACGTACTAAAAAAACCTGAAAATAAAAAAACATGATAAATCCATTTTTTCATATATCGTAATCTTTATGTTGATTCTGTTCTTGAAAAAGATTGAACATGCACACTAAATCAATGCTTTTTGCAATGGCCCTATTTTTGGCTGCATCATCAATTTATTCTGTTTTTGCGCAAAGTGATTTTGAAAATATTTTGGGCACAAAAATTAGTAAGGACAGAATTCTTGCTCTTGACAACATACTTAATCCAAGCATTTCTGCAGTCTTAACTGGTCTTTCACTCACTGGTGGAACATTTCTAGTAAACTTGACACGAAATAATAATGAAACCGTTACAACCCGTATTCATCTGGCAAGAAAATCTTTCATCAAGGCTTTCTTTATGTTTCTACTTTGTACCCTTTCTCTATTTGTCTTTGATTTTATTGAAATATTGGATCAACCTGAGATTATAAAATACACACTTCTTGATGTAATTGTAACATACTCGTTCTTTGTACTTGGTGCTGCATATCTTATAGACGCGGCAAGACAGCTATATTCCACATATGGTAGAAATTGATCTAAATTCAATTACTATCTATCTTAACTTGAAAATTCTTTTTATTCGTAAAGTATTCTTTTATTTATAATTGGTATAGTTCTGGAACTGCCAGATGTACTGACATTCATCCTTGAGAATCATGCTATTGTTTTATGTGTTATATTATGATCTCTGGTTAATTGGCGTCAAAACATGAAACAATAACACCTGTAGCGAACTCAAAATTAAAAACAGATTATGAATATTCCCAAAGCCACATATCTCCTTATGGCATGCATTTAGATGATTTTCAAAAACAAGTAGAAAATACCGTCACAAGACGTTTTGAAATACTTTGCAAGTTATATCTAGAACAGATAAAATTTTATGGTAATGTTGCAGAATCTTCTATTTACTCTCAGCAAGAATTTCTGCAAAAGATGGGTTTGAAGATAGAACCAAAAAAAGAATTTCAAAGTATGGCTGATGTGTGGATTGATATTGCAAACAATTTGTATCACTATCACACTAGCAATTTAGAGATTATCTTAGATACACTGCATAAAAATATGAACATGACAAACATAAACATACATGGATTTGCAGAAATGTTTCAATCTTATTATTCATGGTGGATACCACCAAATCATAATTTATAATAATGCTAGTTGGATGCGATGTTCCAAACTTCTCAAAATTATTCTAATAATTACATGGTTTGAATTTTCTCATGTTTATATTGTGCATGATATGTATGGGAAGATTTCATTTGACTTTTTTAGACCAAAATCTTGTAACTGTGCTTGAAATATAATTTATTCAATAATTAGACAAACTATACTCATCAATGAATTTTTCAACAATTGTTATATTGTTCAGACTCGTTGCAAATATGTGAAAAATATACCAGAGGTAGAACGTGCATTGGTACTTCAAGGTGGAGGCTCACTTGGAGCATATGAGGTAGGCGCTTTCAAGGCAGCATATTCATTTCTAAAATACAGAGATGCAGAGATGAAACATAAAGACAGACCAATTTTTGATATTGTTGCAGGTACTTCCATTGGAGCAATTAATGCAGCAATTTTGGTAAGCCATGTAGTTGAAAACAAAACTTGGGAAGGATCAGCTGAGAGATTAGAAGAATTTTGGAATTATATTTCAACGGAATCAATGTCAGATAAATTTTCTGGGCCTATGATGCAATGGTGGAATTATTGGAGACAATTTTTCCAAGGCGCAGCTACTAGTGAAGCTGCACGAAGATATTATTCAGCAATGGAATTTTCGATTTGGGGTGTGCCCAAGGTTTTTTCTTCACCACACACAACACCAGATACCAAATTTTTTGATCTTTCAAATAGATGGTATCGTTACAGTAACAAGTTTCTAAAGGATTCTTTGGAACGATTCGCAAAGTTTCCAATTGCAACAAGCCATGATGATAATCAACCTAGATTACTCTTAACTGCTGTTGATGTATTGGACGGTAAGCCTGTTGTGTTTGACAGCTATGCAAAGAAAGACGGTACTTTAAAATCAGAATATGGTAGATACATAATGAATAAAGACACAGGGTATGATGATGATGAATATGACGAAGATGCTGGCATTGGATTTGAACATGTTATTCGTTATCCTAAAGGTATAACTGCAGATCATGTTCTTGCCAGTGCAGCAGTTCCTGTAAGTTATGATTATGTTCAACTAGAGGCAGAAAGTTATAATTTTAAAACAAAAAACTATGAGCAAAAGACACGGTATTTCTGGGATGGTGGATTGTTGGCAAATACTCCATTAGCGCAACTCATTATCCTTCACAGACAGTTCTGGTACAAAGTAAAAGGATTGAAAGAATCCGTACCAAAGCTAGGAGTGCTATTGATCAACTTACATCCATCACGTATTGATGAGATTCCTTGGGATTTTGACGGAGTTTTGAATAGAAATATTGACATAACTTTTGCAGATAAATCAGAAAGAGACCAAAATGTACTTTTGATAGTTGCAGATGCTATTGGTCTGAGCAAGAAACTAATTGATATTGCAAAATCTCATGGCGTAAAACAGAGTGTCATAGATGATTTGCTTGATACTTTTCCAGAAAGTCATGGTAAATTGCATGGTGTGGAATCTATGAAATATCGAAATATGGTTGAAGGACAATTCAATATAGGCGAAGTAATACGAATTGAAAGAAAACATAGCGAAAACGAAACCTCGAAAAAAATCTTTGATTTTTCATCAAACACAATAAAACAACTCATAGAGAATGGCTACGATGATGTGGTTAATTACATTGATACACGTTTTGGTCATCAATATCTGAAATCTGCAGGACTACAAGAAAAAAAGCAATCATGAGTGAGAAAAAAGTATTTGCCAATAAGATGGAGTTGTTATCTGTAATGTTGCTGGCATTGATTATAGTATTTACTGCGTGGAGTGCATACCAGTCTACTCTGTGGGGTGGAATTCAGACATTCAAATTAGTTGATGTAAATGCAGCAAACAGGCAAGCATCAGAATTGAATCTCCAACAGGGACAATACACTATGATAGATGTAATGATGTTTACAGAGTATGTTAACGCAGTAAATAATGATGATAAAAAACTAAGTGATTTTTATTTTGAAAGGTTTCGTCCGGATTTCAAACCAGCAGTTCAATCTTGGTTAGATACAAATCCCTTTGATAATCCAAATGCTCCTCCACATCCATTTGTTATGAAAGAGTACAAGCGAACATTTGCAGAACAAGCAGAACAGAAATTAAAAATAGCAGAATTAAAGATGGATGAAGCTCAACAAGCTAATCAGAATTCAGATAATTATGTTCTTTTTACCGTGATTTATGCATCAATATTATTTTTGGGAAGTATAGCAACCAAATTTTCATCTGTTAGATTAAATCAGATATGTTTTATAATTGGTGTGGCATCATTTGCTGTGATCACAGTTTCACTGTTTGTCATTATGCCAATTGCAATGGAGTAGAACATATGAAATTGTTTAACCTAGTTCTAAATTTAGAGATGGAAAATTTTTAGACATGCAGAATTATCCATTGATTCACATACTCTGCATAGATTCATGCAAGGTAAAATATTGATTCAAAAATCCGAAAGAGTAAAAATTATCAAAATTGTATTAGGTGCAACCCTTCTTGTTTTTTCAGGTTATCGTTTTTTCAACATAACTAACCCATCGCCTCTTTTCGTTACGTATCCAGGCATAGTTGTGTTACTAATTGGCGTTATCACCATATTGATGGGGGTTTTAAACAAAGGCGATTCCAAAATGACAAGAACGATTGAGGTGGGTATCGGAATTACTGCAATTGTTATAGCACTTTTTGTTTTTGTTGTATTTCACGATGATGTAACATCTAGGTCAAGTTGGTTGCTTTTTCTATTTATAATAATTCAAGGTGTTCGATTTATTGCAACGGGAATTATTGATAGAAGTAAAGTAAAAGCAATTAGAATTTCAAAAATTATGATTGGAATTATGCTTGTAACTTTGATAGGATTGTTATATCCTGATGTGCCAATAGTAATGATTAGTGGCTTGTTATCCACAAATATACTTTTAATTGGAATAGAAATTATTTCGGGTGCAGTAGGAAACAAGATTGTAAAAAATTCTTGATCATAGGGTGATTGATTGGTTAAATGCGATAATGTTTATGACAAGTCTTGAATTATAAATTGACTCTTATACTCAGCGTAGATTCATACAAGATACAGCATTGATTCAACAATCTGAAAGAGTGAAAATCATCAAGTTTGTATTCGGTGGATTTTTCATTGTTTTATCTGGTTGCCATTTTTTCAATCTGTATACTCCTGTTTATGTTATATATCCTGGAATGATGGTATTGGCAATTGGTATTATCGGCATACTAAAAGGAATTTTAAAGAAAAAAGATTCAAAAATTATAAGATCAATTGAGATGGGTGTTGGAATTAGTGCAATTGTTGTAGGACTTTTTATTTTTATTGTATTTCATGATGATGTAACAACTAGGTCAAGTTGGTTATTTTTTCTATTTATAATAATTCAAGGAATTGGATTTATTTTAACAGGAATTACTCAAATAAACAAAGCAAGAGCAATTAGCCTTTTGTTGCTTGTTCTGGGAATTATTTTTATACTTTTGACAGGATTATATTTCACACATCCTGTTCTATCCCATCAAATGATAGGTGTCTTATTATCAATTCATCTATTTTTAATTGGAATCGAAATTATCAAAGGTGCGATAGGTGATAGGGCAGTAAAGAGATCTCATTTATGACTGATTATAGTCCATTAATTTCCATGATGGTATGTATCTCTTTATGCCTAAAATGAGAGACGATGTAGAAAAAATATGGATTTATGATTTTAACATCGAGGTTTTTTAGACAACATTGCTCATATGTAGTAATTAGATTATTGTTTTTAATACAAAATTTTTAAACTCTCAGAAAGAGAGAAAACATGAATAAAATTTTCATATTATTTGTTTTGAGTTTTATCATTCCAGGATTTCTAGTTGTTTATGGTCAATCAAACAATGAAGATCTTAAAACAACAAATGTTTCAAATGAACCTACATCATTAAATATTTTTGAACATGCTATTTCACAATATAACATTGGAGTAAAATTCAAAGATGTACTGCCCGTGGCAATTGGAATTTTATTATTTAGTTATTTTATCTGGAAGACAAGCAGTGTTCTGAGCAGAAGAGAAGTCTTCAAGAAAAAAACCACGTATACTGCAAGTGGTACTATGCCATCTTTAAATAAACAAAGAATTTTTTATGCTGTAAAATACATTCTAATTTTTCCGACTATGATGTATGGATGGGTAGTCGTCTGCTTTTTCTTTATGTGGACTCTAAACACTTCACTTAATTTTGATATTTTAACACTCGTTATGGTTGGCATTATTTCTGCATCAAGAATAGCTGCACATTGGAATGAAAAACTCGCAGAAGACATTATGAAATTTTTGCCATTTAATTTACTATTTACGTTACTCTTGAATCCAAATCTGGATTTTGTTAAAATAGTTGATGCAATTGATAATTTTCCACCCGTAATGCTAGAGTTGACAATTTTCATTGCGTTTCTTGGAGTCTTGGAAGCAATACTCAAATTAATTTATTTTATAATGCATAAAATTCAGCACTCTTCAGATAAAGGAAATCTTCCAATCGAACCTACTTAGCATATGGATCATCCTTAAATTTTCTCATAATCTTTGAGTGAATATATTATTCAAAAGAATCAATGAAATTAATGAATTGATTTTTTAATTCTAATATCAAAGTACGAATTTTGATATTTGTTATGTAAAGGAAAATCAGAATTAGCATATTCTTTAATATGAAAAAAGAATAGCATCACATATTGAGTAACAAAGAACAGGGAAGGTTCACAATTTTCAGACATGACTACCTGTCAGAGGGTGACAGACTAGCTGAAATCATGTGTGGTGTGATAATGGTTCTAGTCATGATTGGTTATTTGAGATTATCTTTGACGAGTGGAGACTATATTGAAATGAAAAAGACGTTGATCCTAATTCCTCTTGGTTGTAATGCTGCTTGGGGGATAATAGATGGTATCTTGTATGTTTTGATAAATTTGATTAAACGTGGAAAAATTTACAGATTATCCCAGTCTGTAAAATTCAAAAAAGATCAGGAAGATGCTCATATTTCAATTGAAGATGATCTAAGTTCTGCAGTTGGTGATTCACTAAAGAAAGAAGATATAGAGGAAATATCTGATGAGATCTTAAAACGTGTAGATCCCATTATAATAGAAAAACCCGAATGGGTTACAAAAAAAGATCTGTTTGTAGTCTTATTGACATTTGTACTTGTTGTTTCCACTGCGATTCCACTGTTAATCCCATTTATGATTTTAGATGATCTTATGCTGGCCATTAGATTGTCTTTTGTAATTGGACTTGGTATGTTGTTTTTTATTGGATATACGTGGGGCAAATATGCATCAAGAAACAAGATTCGCTCTGGTATTGCCATGATGATAATTGGGGTCGTAGTAGTTGGCATAACTATGGTACTAGGAGGGTAAACATAATAACATCTAGTGATAATTTGCAGATTCAATTTCGATAAATATTATGACTTATGATATCTTGGTGTATAATTCACCAAAAATGACAATCTGAATTTGGTAGTGGAGTTTTTTACTTTAGTCCTGTTTGTCAGAATGCGTTCGCCGAATTTGAAAATCTCTCAAGTATACCAAAGAAGAATTACTGTGTTTCCATGTAAGAAAACTTAAAACCTGCATAATCTCACTAATTTCTGAATGGTAAAAAGAATCCGAGTAGGTTTGGTAGGTATAGGTAATTGTTTTGCAGGTCTAATTCAGGGAATAGAGTACTATAGACAAAATCCTTCTCAAGAAGTAACTGGTATAATTCATGATAAACTGGCTGGATATGGAATTCACGATATTGATTTTGTATGCGGCTTTGATGTAGGTGATAATAAGGTAGGTAAACCACTCAATGAAGCAATTTATGAATATCCAAACATGGTTAACTGGATTCCAAAAGAGACAATGCCTAAAACTAATGCCAAAGTTTACGAAAGTCCTGCCCTTGATGGAGTTGGCATATGGGTTGAAAATAGAATAAAACCACTCCAAACCACAAAAACTGACAAACAGCTCGCAGAAGAAATTAAACAAATCCTCAAAGATAACGGTGTTGAAATAATTGTCTCGTATTTACCCGTAGGCTCTGATCAGGTTACTGCCTTTTGGGCTCAAATTTGCCTTGACACTAATACTGCTTTTGTAAACTGTATTCCTTCTTTCATTGCATCTGATGAAACATGGGCTAAAAAATTCAAAGAAAAAAATATTCCTGTAATTGGTGATGACATTAAAGGTCAGGTGGGAGCTACTATTGTTCATAGAACACTGGCTAAATTATGCAGTGACCGTGGAACTAAAATCGAAAAAACTTATCAGATAAACGTTGGAGGAAATACTGATTTTCTAAACATGAAAGAGCAAGACAGATTAGCCTCTAAGAGAATTTCTAAAACTGAAAGTGTTCAAAGTCAACTTAAGGAGAGATTGGCAGATGATCAGATTTACGTTGGTCCCTCTGATTTTATTCCATTCTTAGGCAACACCAAACTCATGTTTATGCGAATTGAAGGTAGACAGTGGGCTAATATTCCTTACAACATGGAAGTTCGTTTAGAAGTTGATGACAAAGCAAATTCTGCAGGTATTGTTATTGATGCTATTAGATTGGCAAAGATTGCCCTTGATAGAGGCATAGGAGGTCCAATCATACCAGCTAGTGCGTATTTAATGAAACATCCTCTTGAACAAATGTCTGATGTTCAAGCAAAAATTGACTGTGAAAAATTCGTCGAAGGTAAATAATCGCTTAAAATTTCTATGATTTGAGTGTGTTTTTATTCTATATTGATAAGATCTGTTACACTCATATCTAATTCTAGGGTGAAAGTTTTTTTCAAATCTGTGCTACTTTGAAAAACAACTATGCATTGGTTTAATGTTATTTATCTATATGCAGGCTCAATTTATGGGTTATATCATACTCATACATCTACACATGATTTCAAATTCTAATTTCATAATAACGACCATTACGAAAAAAATGATAGTACAACAAGAAAAATTAATCAATTATGTCAACTAAACTTGTTAACCATCGATTATCCAACCAAATGTAAAATCATTATCATTGGTCCATATTAAAAAAGTAGAGATCTTTGGTTTCAAATCATTTGGATTCAAAAACACTACTGTTATGTTTGAACCTGGTCTGGTTTCAATCTCTGGTCCTAACGGTTCTGGAAAAAGTAACATTCTTGACGCAATAATTTTTGCTCTGGGTGAAAATAAGCCAAAAATGATGAGAGTTGACAAACTCAGATCACTAATACATGATATAGAAGGTAATCGACATGGACCTAAAATGGCAAGATCCAGTGTTCATTTTGATAATTCTGATAGAAAGATTCCAATTGATTCTGATGCGGTAGAGATCACCAGGGAAATGGATGATAAAGGTGAGAATACATATTATCTAAATAAAAAACCAACAAACAGAGGTCAAATTTTGGATCTTCTCGATGTTGCCAATGCTGGACTGGGTCAACTAAACGCAGTACAACAAGGAACAGTTACAAGAATATCTGAATTCACATCCGAAGAAAAACGAAACACCATTGAGGATTTAATTGGATTGTCTTACTTTGATGAGAAAAAAACTGAGGCAATCAAACAGCTAGATGATGCTGATAGAAGATTGGAGATCGCTCTTGCAAAGATGGGTGAAATTAAAAAAAGAATCGATGAACTTGAAGAGGAGCGAAATCAAAAACTTCGCCATGGTGTACTTGAACGGGAACTAAATCGCTACAAAGCAATTGCGGCATCTAACAAATTAAGAGCAATCACAAGCCAGAAATCCTCAAAGGAAGACACATTTAACAAAATCACCTATGAAATCAAAAAATTTGATGATGAAAGAGTCATGATTAGAAATGAAATAAACGTACTTGAAAGTGAAAAATCAAAATTAATGACAACTGCCACTGACTATAGTCAGGCCAAAGCTGCTATTGATTCTGAATTAAGCTCTGCAATGGAACAATATGAGATGGACAATAGTGCAATTGTCGCATCCACTAAAAGACTACAGCAAATTGATTTTAGAATTCCTGAAATTAAAAATGAAATTGAAGCAATTGATTTATCTAGAATTGAAATCGAATCTAATATTTTACACTCTAAAGAATCAATTGATGAAACAAACATAAAAAAGAACAAAATTAATGATGATTTGGAAATACTTGATTCTGAAAGAAATAAAATTTTGACAGAACAATCTGTAGCTGCATCTAAAAAATCTGAAATTGATAATAAAATAAAATTACTTTCTGATCAACTTAATGAAACTAAGTTAAAATTATCTAAAGTAGAAAATGAAAAGGAAGAATCTCAAATTAAAATCAAATCTAATTCTGACAAGTTATCTGATTTGGAACAAGCAATTATGTCATTTTCTACTTTGAAGTTAAGATTGGAGTCTATGATAAATAATCACAATGCATCTATTTCTGAATTAAGATCTAGAATCTCTAAACTTAATTCAAAAAAATCTAAAACACTAAATGATTTAGAAGAGCTTGATCTAATTTTAGAAAAATCAAGTAAAGCTGCAGCTCAATATGACACAAAAATCAAAACAGTAAAGGGAATAATGCATGAAGATTATACTGTTGCTAAACTAAAAGAAGATTCGGATAGACTTGGTATTGAAGGATTGGTTTATGAAATGATTTCTTGGGATAAACAATACGAGCGCTCAGTACTCGCTGTAAGTTCTGATTGGATTAAGGCAATTGTTGTGCCAGACTTTGCAACATTACTTGGCATTGCAGAGGTTGCACGTTCAAAAAATCTTCCAAAATTAAAAATAATTCCTCTTGATGCAATTCCAAAATTCAAATTAGATTTACCAAAGGAATCAGGTGTAATCGGGGTGCTCTCTGATTATGTGCGTTGCAATCCTTCTCATTCTGCTCTTAAAACATTCCTTTTTGGGAATGTTGTTCTTGCTGATTCCAGGGATTCGGCATATCGTATCTCAAAATTGGGCCATAAGGCAGTAACTCTGGATGGCGAGTATTTTGAGGCTAAAGGGGGCGCTGTAATAATTGATATTAATTCAAAAATTTCCAAGTTGACTAAAATCATCTCCATGAGTACTGATATTGATGGATTGCTCGAATCCATCAGTCTACTTAAAAAATATGTTTTAAAGAAAAAACACTCTCTTAAGAAACTTGAAGATTCTATTCAGAATTATGCTGAAAGACTGTCTCTGTCAGAACAATCCCTTGCATCCACTGATGAAAATTATTCTAATCTGCAATCAAGAATTTCATCTGCAATCAATATGAAACAACAACTTGGTACAAGAATTTTTGAATTAAATAGAAGAAACACTAGTCTGCTTGTGGAATTATCTGCACATGAATCTCATATAGACTCACTTAATGCAAGAATTACTATTGTTGAAGAAAACTATGCCAGTGGGGAACAAACACGAATTGCAAATGAACTGTCTAGGGTGAATGCAAAAAAATCAGACCTTGAGAAACTATACACTACAATAATGAATGAATATCGTGATAAAGATTCACAATTAACTGCATTGCAGACTGATGAAAATAGAAAAAAATCTCAAATAAAAAGTCTCTATGATGAAGAATCTTCATTAAACTCACAACACCAGGAATTAGAAAATAAAATTAAAGAATTAGAGATAAAAAAAGAATCTAAAACTGTAATACTTGTAAAACTAAGAGAGAAAGAACAAGACCTTATCTCTACATCTGGTTCGTCAATTGGACAACTCAAAGAATATGATGATAAATTAAAAGTCCTTTCTGAAAAAGACAAAGAACTCACAAAGGAAATTAATTCTTTGGAAAGACAATCTGATTCTTTAACTCGTGATTTGCATGATTTAATTGAAAATGAAAGTAAATTACATTCTCTTCTCTCATCTTTTGGATTTGATAAAAATATGGAAACTTTTGATGTTGAATCTATAGTGCACGGACTGAATACTGAATTAAACTCTCTTAATTCTCTTAATGCCAAAGCTCCTGAAACATACCTTGAAGTATCTTATGGATATCGCTCTATGTCTGTACGTAAAAATTCATTAGAGGAAGAACGAAACTCTATTGTAAAATTCATTGAAGATATTGAAAAAGATAAACGTCAAACATTCTTGGACGCATTTGATATAGTAGACAAAGAAATTCGTCTTATTTTTAGTAAAATGACTGGCGGTAATGCTTGGCTTGAATTGCAAAACGAAGATGACATTTTTAATTCTGGAATTTCTTATCTGATTCAATTTCCAAATAAACCAAAAAGAGAATCAACGTCAATCAGTGGAGGTGAAAAAACACTAGCTGCGGTAGTCTTTGTTTTGGCATTACAAAAATTAAAGCCCTCACCTTTCTATCTCTTTGATGAGGTAGATGCGCATCTTGATGCCCCAAATTCTGAAAGACTAGCAAAAATTTTAGAGGAACGTTCTCATGAAAGTCAGTTCATTATTGTTTCTCTAAAAGACTCTGTTGTACAAAAAGCCAAACTCATCTACGGCGTTTATCCAAAAAACGGTGTATCTTATGTTGTTACATACAAAGACAAGCGAATGCCTTCTGTTCGAACATCCTAGTCTAGATTGACATAACAAGCAACAAAATGATCCTTTTCTATACTTTCTAAACTTGGTTCTTTTTTACAATTTTCAATAACATATGGGCATCTTGCTCTGAATCTACATCCAACGTAAACATCAATGTCTAGCGGTTCATTGATTCTGATCTTTTTCTCCCTATTGAGATTTTCAGGATCTGGCTCTGAAATTGCGTCAATGAGAGCTTGAGTGTAGGGATGTTTTGGTTTTAGCAATACCTCATCAATTAACCCCATCTCTACAATTTTTCCAAGATACAAAATTCCTATTTTTTGACCAAAGTATCTGGCAGTTGCTAAATCATGAGTGATGTATATGAAAGAAATTTGATATTTTTTTTGCAACTCTTGCATTAATTCCAGCATCTCTGCTCTTATGGAAACATCTAGCATTGAAACAGGTTCGTCTGCAAGAATTATCTTTGGTCTTAATGCCAACGCCCTTGCAAGTACTACTCGCTGTCTTTGTCCGCCTGATAGCATGTGTGGATATTTTTTTAGAACCTCTTCAGCAGGCTCAAGTTTTACTTCACGTAGTACCTCTATGACTCTATTTCTTCTATCCTCTTTATTTCCAATTTTATGAATTTCAAGTGGTTCTGAAATAATATCTGCTACATTCATTCGCGGATTTACTGAATCATATGGATCTTGATGTATCATTTGACAATTCATTCTAATTTTTTCTAAACTTTTTTTATCATTTTTAATCTCCTGGTCTTCAAATAATATCTTCCCTGAATCTGCATGAATGGATTTGAGAATTAATTTTGCTATTGTTGACTTGCCTGAACCTGATTCACCCGCTATTACAAAGACTTCTCCTTTTTTTAGAGAGAATGATACGTCATCTACTGCTTTTACTGTGATGGTTTTAGAACTGAAAATACCTTTTTTAATAAAAAACTTACTCAAATGTTCTATTCTTAAAATTTCATCCAATGCATGGAATTGAATAAAGAAGTATATCAAGAAATATAATTCACGCCTGTTTAATTGGGATAAAGCATTTATGTCAAATAAAATCTGTTTTAATACTTGAGTAAAACAATTCAAAAAAATCTAAATTACAAAAAATATCAGATTGACTCTAAATTACAATATTTTCAAACCCAATTCTATTACCCTTGAAAAGAGTTTTGCAGATGAAATATCTTTTAGCTTGAATCGACATTCTAAATTTATTAGTCCTAAATTTTTTTATGACAAAAAAGGCTCTGATTTATTTGAAAAAATTTGTGAATTGCCTGAATATTATCCTACCCGAACAGAAATTAGTATTCTCAAAAAACTAAAAGGTGAATTGCCTCTATATCTTGATGGTTCTTTTAGATTAGTTGAACTTGGTAGTGGTTCTTCTGTAAAAACAAGGCTGATTTTAGACATATTGAACCTAGTTCAAGATAAAACTGAATACTTTCCAATTGACATCTCTGAAATTTTGACTGAAAGTTCCGCATTACTTCAACGAGATTACAAGGATTTGCACATAACTGGAATAATTGATACCTATGAAGGCGGTCTTGAATTTCTAAAAAACTATGATAACAAAAAAAATCTAATTGTTTTCTTGGGTTCTAGTTTTGGAAACTTTACATCTGATGAGGGAAAAGAATTTTTGGAGAAAATTAATTCCACTATGAAAGATAATGATCTTTTCTTAATTGGTTTGGATTTAGTAAAAGATAAAATGATTTTAGAAAACGCATATAATGATTCTCAAGGTGTGACTGCACAGTTTAATCTTAATGTCTTATCTAGAATTAATGATGAATAGACGCTGATTTTAATCTGAATAATTTTACTCATTGTGCAATATACAATGAAAATGATCAAAGAATTGAAATGTATTTAAAATCACTGGTAAATCAATCTGTCATTATCTCAAAAGCAAATGTTTCATTAACCTTAAAGAAAAATGAATTAATTCACACTGAACATTCTCATAAATACAAATTATCTCAAATACGTGAATTAATGCATCAAACTGGATTTAACATTAAAAATACTTGGTTGGATGAAAACAATCATTTTGCGTTGACTTTGGTCTCTAAAAACACTTGAATTCTAGTTATTCTCTGTACATCTAAATCCTGAAAATAGCCATCTTTCGTCTAATCTGAAAAAATTTCTATAACTTCCGCGAATTGACCTTTTTGGTGTACCAAAAGATCCTCCACGCAATACTTTTTGATTTGTAAACCACTTGTCGTTATATTCCTCAAATCCTGTCTTAAATCCAGGATATCCAATAAATTCAGACGATGTCCATTCCCATACATCTCCTATCATTTGATGACATCCTGATGGGCTCATACCATTAGGATATGATCCTATTTCTGTACACCCCAGTGATATGATTCTAGTAGGTTGGAATTTTGTTCTGTTGGCTGTTCATTTCCCCATGGGAATACCGTTTTTTGCTGTTTTTCTTCATTCCAACATGCAGCTTTCTCCCACTCTGCTTCTGTTGGAAGCCTCTTTTTTGCCCATTTACAATATGCCTCTGCCTCATAATAGCTAACATGACATACTGGTTCTTTTGGATTTAATTTTCTAATCCCTAGAAAATCTCTTACTTTCCATTGACCGTCTATTTTTTCCCAATACATTGGTGATTTCCATTCATTCTTTTTCACTTTCTCCCATCCATCTGAAAGCCAATACTTGTAAGTGTCATACCCACCATCTTCCATGAATTCTAGATATTGTTCGTTAGTAACTGGAAATGCATCTATGGTATAGTCATCAAGATACACTTTGTGTTCTGGTAACTCAATGTCATAGCAATAATCTTCCCCGTTATACCCCATTGTGTATATTCCGCCTTTGATGTCTATTGATTTTTGTTCAAAATTTGATGAGTGTGGTTTTTCATTTTTTCTAACTGGTCTATACTGTTCTGCTAGTAAATGTTGTAGATCATAAACTAACAATTCCTGATGTTGATATTCATGATGTAATCCAATAATAATTAATTTGATTGCATCATTATTGAGTGCATTTGATTCGATAAAGTGATTTACTCTTTGGCTGATTGTATTAAAATATTGAAAAATTTGCTCAGTTGTAGGTCTTGAGATAATTCCTCTCTTATCTTTATCTTGTGGTATTCCAAATTGTTGATAATATGAGTTTAGGTATTCTGAAAATTCTTTAGAATAAAATTCGTAATTTTTATCTATTTTACTCATGATTGTTTCATAAATCCAACTTACATGTCCTATGTGCCACTTTGGTGGACTGGTGAAAAATGCAGTCTGTACCACAAAATCATCTTTTTCTAAAGTTTTTACTAATTCCAATGTCCTGCTTCGGATTTCTTTGAATTGTTCTAAAAGTGGGTTTCTCTCTTCTATGTCTGTGGATGTTGTCATTTTTTAATACCCTCTTGCAAATATTGGAGTTGCAATACTTTGCTCTTGGCAGTAAATACATTTTCCATCTATATTTTCACTACCAAACGGAATCACTCTGATGTCTGCACCTGTCTCTTCTTTGATTTTTTCCTCACATTCTATTTTGCCACACCAATATGCATTGAAAAAACCCCCCCCTCCTATTTTTGATTTGAACTCTGTATAGTTTGAAATATTTATTGTATTTTCACTGGCTTTTACTCTTGCAATTTTTAGCATGTCTTTTTGTATCTCATCTAATATTGTGATTATTTTTTCAATCTCGCTAAATCCTACGCTTATTTTTTCTCGATTGTATCTTTTTGCTAAAATGACTTGTTGTTTTTCTATATCTTTTGGTCCGATCTCAATTCTTAATGGGATTCCTTTTAGCTCCCAATCATTGAATTTGTAACCTGGCGTTAACTCGCTTCTGTCATCTACATGAACTCTGATTTTTTTTGATTCTAATTGTTCGCGAATCTCATTTAATTTTGGAAGTACTATTTCTTTGGCCTCATCTGATTTGTAAATTGGAACTATCACTACTTGAATTGGTGCTACTTTTGGTGGAAGTACAAGACCTTTATCATCACCATGTACCATAATCATGGCACCAATTAACCTCCATGATACTCCCCATGAAGTTTGCCAAGCAAATTGCTCGATATTGTCTTTGTCTGTAAATTTTACTTCAAATGGTACTGAGAAATTCTGCCCAAGAAAATGAGATGTTCCCATTTGGAGAGCTTTCCATCTGGCATTATTGCTTCCATAGTTGTTGTATATACCGCTCCTACAAATTTTTCTTTTTCACTTTTTTTACCTGTAACTACTGGAATGGCCAATTCATCTTCAACTGTATTTTTGTAAATTTCTAAAATCTTTATTACTTCTTTTTCTGCCTCTTCTTGAACTGCATGAACTGTGTGACCTTCTTGCCATAGAAATTCTGAAGTTCTGATAAATGGTTTTGTAGCTTTTATCTCTGCTCTTAACGCTGTATTCCAAAAATTAATCTTTAATGGCAAATCTCTCCAACTTTGTATCCATTTAGAATACATCGTATATGCCAAAGTTTCTGAAGTTGGTCTAAGTGCGAGCCTATCTCCCAATTCATTTTCTCCGGAATGTGTTACCCAGAACACTTCTGGATTAAATCCTGCAAAATGTTTTTGCTCTTTTCCTAAAAGTGACTCTGGAATTAAAATTGGAAGAAATCCATTTCTGATCCCATTTTTAGAAAATTTTTCATCAAAAGTGTTTCTCAATGATTCCCAAATTGAGTATCCCTCAGGCCTTAATACTATCAGGCCTTTTACTGGTGCATAATCTGCCAGTTTTGCTTTTAGTACAACTTGAGTATACCATTCACTAAAGTCTGCCTCTTTTGAAACTGTAATTCCAATGTCTTCTTTACTCAAACTAGAATTCAAAGAAATAATTTTACTAATGAGCCTTTCGTGATAAATTATACATTATCTGATTAGTGTGGACTTATTTTAACGCGTCGCCTTTACATAGGACTTTTCCCATAACTCTACTTTGAAAGTTTGGACAAACAAAACATTGAACAAATTGAATTTCCTTCTTTAATACCGGACAATTCACAAATTCTTGCTTCATTTTTTTGAGCATTTTTGGACTAACTCCTTTGAGTTTTAATTTTCCTTTCTCATCCATCATGCCTGATGCCTTTAACTCCTCTTTTACCTCGTCTGGAAGTTTTTGTTTTGCTTCAGTTATCTCTATTACTACTTCGTATTTGTGTTCTAATTCTCCCATATATGGTTGAATTAGTTTCCTTGATTTATTACTAGCGTTTTTAGATCTAAAAAAAGTTCAAACTTTAATATAATTAGTAATTTTTTTGCAAATCAGAAATCAATTGCTGGCAATTTTTGATGTTGAAGGGGTTCTATACGATGCAGAGTATCTCCCAATTCTTGCAGAAAAACTCAACAAGGAAGATGAAATTTGGGAAATTACAAAACAAGGTATTCAAGGTGTGATTAATTGGGAAGATGGTCTTAAAACAAGAGTTGCTGCATTAAAGGGTCTTGATTATACTGTATGCAAAGAAATTGCTGATGCTCTACCTATAATGACTGGTGCAAAAGAGGCATGTAGAGTTTTAAAAGCTGCAGGATGGAAATTAATGGCAATCTCCGGGGGCTTTACAATAATGACTGACAGATTACAAAAAGAACTGGATTTGGATTATATTTTTTCAAATGAACTAATTTTCAAAAATGGAAAATTAGATGGTGTAACATTACAGGTTGATTCTGACAAATCAAAATCAGCTAAAATCAAAATTGCAGAATGGAATGAAAAGAAAGAAAACATAGTATGTGTTGTAGATGGTGCAAACGATATTAAATTATTTGATGTTTCCGGTTTAGGCATTGCTTATAGAGCACAAGATGTGGTAAAAGATTTGGCAACTACTACCTTGGAAGAAAAAGATCTTTCAAAAATACTTGATATTATAAATAAACATTATCATCTAAAATTGGAAACCACGACTACTGCATAAACAATATCTTACTGTGTTTTTACAACAATTGTAATTGCAAATCATTCCAATACACATAGAAAAAGAAATAGAGCCTGATGATGATATATCGAAACTGATAATTGATTCGGAAGAAATTCATAATGGCGATATTTTAGTCATTGCTCAAAAAATCATCTCAAAACAAGAAGGCCGCATAGTTGAACTATCATCAGTAGTGCCTTCTTTATTGGCAGAAGGTATAAGCTCTGAATATAAAAAAAATCCTCATATCATGGAATTGATTCTAAATGAATCAAAGCAAATAATTCGAATGGATCATGGAATACTAATTGTTGAAACAAAAAATGGATTTATCTGTGCAAATGCTGGCATAGATGAAAGTAACGTCAAAAATGGATTTGCTACATTACTTCCTCTCAACTCTGATGATTCAGCAGAAAACATTCGTAAGGAAATTCTAAAACAAACAAAGAAAACTGTATCTGTTATTATTGCTGATACATTTGGACGTCCGTTTAGAATGGGACAGACTAATTGTGCTATTGGAATTTCTGGCATGAATCCCATACTTGATTATATTGGAACTCTGGATTCTTTTAAAAAACCTTACATGTCACTGAAATTGCAATTGCCGATGAACTTTGCTCAGCTGCAGAACTAGTAATGAAAAAAGCAATAAACTGTCCTGCTGCAATTATACGTGGTTATGATTTCAAAAATGACTCCTCTTCCATCCATAATCTCATCCGTCCTCAAAATGAAGATTTATTTCGATAACTAGTACATTGTTTGCAATAGGATTATAATCCAAAGAAGAAAATTTTACTTGAAATTGATTATCAAAACTGAACTACACTGTCATAACTCATTCTCAAATTTTCATGTAGGTGATAAAGAAGCACCATATGATTGCAATGTCTCCATAAGGGATCAATTAGACCGCTCTTATAATTTGGGATTAGATGCAATTTTTGTTACTAATCATAATACTCTGGATGGGTATTCTCAGTTATTACAATACAAAAAAGATCACACAAAGTTTCAAAATATTGAAGTATATCCAGCAGAGGAAATAACTACTGATACTGGCGCACATGTTTTAGCATATGGTATTCATGATGAAATTAGACCTGGAATTACTTTAGAAGAGATAATAGACGAAGTTAGAAATCAGGGTGGTGTTTCATCTGCACCACATCCTTTTAGTTTGCTAGATGCACTTCGCGACAGTGCCAAAAAATGTGATATGGTTGAGGTATTCAACAGTAACAATGTGGATATTCTTTCAAATGCACGAGCGACTCAATTTGCATTAGATAATAAAATGACCCAAGTCGCTGGCAGTGATTCTCATGTTCTTTCAACACTGGGGCGTTGTGTTAATCTGATAGAATCTGAAAATAACCTTGATAGCATATTGCAATCAATGAAACATGGGAAGATTGAAATTTTACAAACTGGGTATGCATTACAAAATGAAACACTTGATCATCTGAAATATAAAATTCATAATTCAAAAGATTATTTGATTGATTATATTTCAGAACATTATCCAAATGCAAAATGGCTTTTGACTTTTTTATTACGTGTTTATGATGTCAATCAAAATAGCCACGTTTGGTCATTATTTTACAAAATAGCACTCTTTCTGATGAAAAGAATTTCACAAAAAATTAATTTCCAAAACCAGGACCCTGGATTTATGAAAGATCGAAATCTTGCCACCATGTTCAAAATGGCATTATAATTAAAAATAAGACAAGCTAAACTCAAATAGATTTTAATATGACAAAACGAGCATCATGAATTAGTACCATTATGTCTGAATCAAATGAGAAAAAATTAGATGCAACTGGACTGTTTTGTCCAGAACCTGTATTTAGAACTAAAATTGAAATTGAAAGAATGCAGGTAGGACAAGTGTTAACTGTATCTGCAGATGATCCTGCAGCTGAGGATGACATTTCAAGATGGGTGACAAGAAATGGTCATGTTTTATTAGATATGAAAAAAAATGGTAATACGATCACATTTCAAATTAAAAAGGTGAGATAAAACAAAATATGGTATCTGCATCTAATTCTGATATTTTAGACCGTATCGGTAATACACCACTTGTAAAATTGGATTCTCTTTCAAATCAAAAAGTTACATATTTTGCAAAACTTGAAGGTCATAATCCTTTTGGCTCTGTAAAAGATAGAGCTGCATACTGGATGATTAAAGATGGTGAGAAGCGAGGTAAACTTACAAAAGGAAAAAGTATCATTATTGAACCTACATCTGGAAACACTGGGATTGCATTAACTGGTATTGCAAATTTACTTGGTTACAAAGTTGAGATCGTGATTCCTGAAAAAGCCAGTAATGAAACCAAGGATATTATTAGAAGTCTAGGCGCCAAAGTTTTTGAAACTAGTGATGATCTTTGCCCCAAGGTTGGAGCTGGAACTGATCAAAGTATCGCGTTGGCAACATCCATAGCGTCATCAAGACCTGATACGTATTACTCTCCAAATCAGTATGCAAACGAGGCAAATTTTATGGGTCATTATGCTGGAACAGGTCCTGAAATTTGGAAACAAACTAATGGAAAAGTCACTCATTTCTTTACAGGTGTTGGAACTGGAGGAACAATTACTGGAATTGGAGCATTTCTTAAAGAAAAAAATCCAGATGTTAAAATTATTGGATGTCAACCACAACAAAATCATCTAATTCAAGGATGGCGAAATTTTGAAGAATCTGCAAAACCTGAATTATTCTTAAAACGAGAAAGTGTCGTTGACGATTGGGTGTATGTTGATAATGATGAAGCATTTTCTGTTGTAAAAGAAGTACTTTTAAAAGACAAATTATTGATCAGCCCTTCTTCGGCAGCCGTTTATGCATGTATGAAAAAATATTCTATTTCTGGAGATGGGTGTGTAGTTGGAATATTTGCTGATGATGGAAGAAAATTCAAGAGTGTTTATGCTAAACAAAATATAATGACTGAAAATGAATTCAAAGATGCTCTTAAAGAAGCAAAATACATGTCCGAATTAGCATATTAACTTTCAAATATCTGAATTCTTTTCAGTGTTGTTTTTACTCTAAAATATTTTTTAGATGAGTTTCATAAAACTCTCGAAAAAATTTATTCATGTCCATTTCATGATGCAGACACGTGTTACCTGATTCTATTAGTTTCTCTCTGAGTTCTTTACTCCACTTACTTTGTTGTTTGTCTTTTGATTTAATGATTGATGGATTTTGTTTTACTTCTTCCATGTTCATTATTAGCTTTAATCCAAGCTGGTGTAGTTTGCTTATGCTGAGTAAAAATAACCCTGATTGCTCCTTGTCTGTTAAATTTATCAGTGCATGTGCTTGGGTGTAGTATTCAGTTCCCTTTTCATTATATTTTTTAAATTCATTGATGCGCTTTTGCCAATATTGTTCTGTAGTATTTTCTATTACTTTGTAATTGAATTGAATTTCAGATAGTTCTTTTCCTAATCTGGCTAAATTATCGCTGTATTCTTTGGCTGATTTTTTTAATTTTTCAAGTTCTTCAGTCATGATATCCTAAATTTTTCTGCAATAAAGAGTTTGGAATCTAATTTTGAGCATGATTTTTCCATGCATCGTTTGATATTTTTGAATAAGCCGTTATGCATTTTTCACAAAACGAATCCCATTCTCCAATTTCTAAAACTCTGAAAAACTCGCTTGTCCACTCATATGGTGGTTCTTTTCTGTATTGGAATTGCTGAATTGTATAGATATCTTTTTCATTAAATTTATTCAAACATTTTTTGCATTGAGCGTTTTTCATTAGTTAATTTATGGCTCAGTTTCCCTTTTTAGGCATTATCCGTAAGGTACTTGTCCACATCTATTGCAGCCATACATCCAAATCCTGCTGCAGTAATTGCCTGTTTGTAACTTCGGTCGTGTACATCTCCTGCTGCAAACACTCCTTCGATATTGGTATGTGTTTTATTTTTTAAAATAATGTATCCTTCATCATCTAGGTCAATTTGTTTTTTGAAAAGTTTTGTATTTGGCTCATGACCAATTGCCACAAAAAGACCTGCTACGTCAAGTGTTTTTTCTTCTCCTGTTTTGATATTTTTTAATACTGCCTGATGCATTTTTTGATCCCCTTTGATGTCTATTACTGCAGAATTCCAGTGAAATTTTATTTTATTATTTTTAATTGCTCTTTCTTGCATTATCTTGCTTGCCCGTAATGATTCACGTCTATGTACTATGTGTACCGTTGTAGCAAATTTGGTGAGAAATGTTGCTTCTTCAATTGCCGAATCTCCGCCTCCTACTACTATCAATTCTTGATTTCTAAAAAATGGACCATCACATGTTGCACAATAAGATACTCCTTTTCCTGCAAACGTCTGCTCTCCATTCACTCCTAATTTTCTAGGATTTGCACCTGTTGCAATAATTACTGCTCTTCCCTCATATTCTTCTGAGGCTGTTAGAACCTTGAATGGTTTATGTCTAAAATCCACATCAACTACTTCATCATCTATGATGGTAGTTCCCATCCTCTGTGTCTGTTTTCTCATCTCTATCATTAAATCTGGACCCATTACCCCTTTTTCAAATCCTGGATAATTCTCAACTTCTGTTGTATTGACTAATTGGCCACCTGGCAATATGCCTGATAAAATAAGCGTGTCATATCCTGCTCTTGAACAATAAATTCCTGCAGTATACCCTGAAGGACCAGCTCCGATAATTACTATGTCAAATTTTGTTTTCTTTTTATTTGGCATCTTTGGTGATTCATCTTTGTTTTCAAGTATTGTTGCACCAGAGTCAGCAGCCATCATAATATGACATCTTTGAATTTCATTAATTTAAGTCATTGATCCTCTGATTAGCCATTAATAATCACGTCATTGTTAATTTCTTTAACACTTGTTGATGGACTTCACATAATTTTCCATTTTCTAACTGTGAATATAACAGGTCTTTTTGCCAATGTGCATTATACAGTCTACATTCGGTTTTATCACAAAATGCTTCACCTGTTTCAAAATAAAATATTGCTTGTAGCAGATATCCTTCTATGATTTTTGATAGATGAGCATCGTTATATTCTAGATACGTTCCTTTGTATTTTTGTTTTATTGACTCTACATTTATGCCATGGGTGAAATTTGATATTAGATCTAAATAATATTCTCTTGGTTTTGCTGGTGCTTCAACTATCCCTGTTGTTGAAATTATTGAAGGATTTGCACCGATTAATGCTCTTCCATGATATCTATAATCATTATAATCATATGTACATGTCAACTTGTTTGTAAAAAATATATGAAATAAATTTGATGATGTTTCCTCATTTGGAATTAACTCTGTTAGTACTTTATGAATTTCAAATCCATCATACATGATGATGTTTTCTGTTTTTGCAGTATCTTCAAAATTTGCTTCTTCAAAAAGAATTTCTTCTATACTGGGACTGTGTTTTTCATATGGTTTTCTGAGATTGAAAATTCTGCATGATGCAATTTTTATAGCAGTGTCTTTTTTTGAGAATTTTAGAATACTGTTCCTTGTTTCAACTTGAACTGGAAATGTTTCTTTCAGAAAAACAGCTAGTCTTTCAAGTTGAATTTGGGAAACCCCTGGCTCATCATACAAAAATATTTTTGAGATCTTCAATGAATCAATAAATTATTGATTGTTTATCTTTCTAACTCTTTGATTTTTTCTGCTGTGATTTCAGCTGCTTCCTTCCTGAAAATAACATTGAACCATACGTAGGACCCATTCTTGCCAGTCCATATGTTTCAGTTACGGACATTCCTGCTGCAACCAATCCTGGATACACCTCACCTGTATGATTAACCACATGCTCTTCTCCTTCGTTTACATACATTGGATTCATCCCTTCCATTCTACCAAACCTCTATCGACTAGTCGTTTCACTGCAACTGAATCATGACCTGATGAATCAATAACCATTTTTGCCTCTAGTGCAATTGGATCAACACATGTAATGTTTCTTGGTAATGCTGATACTGGCATCCAATTAACAACAATGCCTGTAACTCTACCGTTTTTTAAAACAAGATCATCAAATTTTGTAAGATTGAGGAATTTTACTCCTGCATCACATGCAGCCGCAATTAATTTTGAAACTGCATGTGGTCCTGGTGTTAAATACAATCCCTCTGAAACTTTTTTGTATGGAACGCCTAACTCGTCCCACATTTTTTGGGCTGGCTCTCTAACTGTTACTGGATTCATCATGTATCCGCCCAACCAATAACCCCCGCCTAGGTAGTTATTTTGTTCAATCACTAAAACTTTGAAACCCATATTTGAAAGATCTCTACTCGCAGTTAACCCTGCAGGTCCTGCTCCTATAATTATCACATCTGATTCTGCTCTGTCTATTAGAACTGCGTGCCATTCATTTGCAATTGCACGAGTAATCTCAACTTCACGAACATCTGTAAATATTTTTGTTGATTTTTCTGCAACAGTAGCTTTTTGCATGAAAATATTGATTCTTAAAACCAATTAATACTTTGCCACAAATTTTTTAAAATTAGGACAAACTAATTCTAATCTGCTGAATTATTTACAATATGAGGAAAATTCATGTATGACCTTGAACCTTTATCTCCTAAACTTCCCCATATCAAAAATTTATATCATAACTCGAGGACTTTCTATTGTATTGACAATATCTGATCTTAAACAATCGTATCCGGATTCATCCAACCCTAAAATTAATTGGGCAAGAATTGAGGAGGCTGAGGATTTTGCTAATACTGTAAAGTTATTCCGTCAAGGAAAATACAATGAAGACAGCTTTAGACGATATAGGCTCCAGCATGGGGCATATGGCACCAGAATGACTAACGATTATGCCATGGTCCGAATCAAATTACCTGCTGGAGAAATATATCCACTTCAACTTGAAAAAATATCTCAACTAAGTGAGCAATTCTCTATAGGTAGTGCTCATTTTTCTACAAGGGAGAATATTCAACTACACTGGGTAATCTTAGAAGATGTTTCAGAAATTTTGCGTGGACTAGCTGAAGTAGGTCTTACATCTCGCGAAGCATGTGGTAATTCTGTAAGAAATGTAATGTGTAGTCCTTTGTCTGGTGTTTGTCCTGATGAGGAATTTGATTCTACACCATATGCACTTGCAACAGCTAGATTCTTTTTAAGAAATCCAATGTCCCAAAATCTTCCAAGAAAATTCAAATTTAATTTTACATGCTGTGAAAAACATGGAATGGTAAGAATGGTTGATGTTGGATTAATTCCACAAACTAGAGATTTGGATGGATCTATTCAAAAAGGATTTAAAATTTTTCTTGGTGGTGGGTTGGGTAACAAATCTTTTGTAGGCAACCAATTAGAAGAGTTTACTCCTGAAGAAGATCTTTTGTATACTTCAATTGCAGTAATGCGAATTTTTGATAGATTAGGTGATAGGAAAAATATGGCCCGAAATAGAATGCGTTATCTTGTAAATGATATGGGTTGGGAAAAATTCCAAAATCTAGTTCTTAAAGAAAGAGCTATAGTGAGGGCAACTCAATCAGTTATCACTCGTCTTGAAGTAGATCATACGCCATCAATAATTAAAAGACCAATCAAAATATCTGATGAAAGTGGAAGTTCAATTCCTGATGGATATACAAGATGGCTAAAAACTAACACCCTAAAACAAAAACAAACTGAATACAGTTCCGTATTCATCACACTTGAGGCTGGAGATATTACATCAAATCAGTTAACCTCACTGGCAACCCTAATTCGAGAATTCTCATCAGAAGGTCACGCAAGAGCCGGATTTGTACAAAACATTGCACTACGTTACGTACATGAAGGTGATTTGGCACGTCTGTATTCTAAACTGCTTACAGTGGGATTGGCAAAGTCTGGTGCATTAACCATGGCTGCTCCTATAGGTTGCTCAGGTACAACTTCATGTAATCTTGCTTTGACTAACTCTCATAGATTGGCAAAGGAAATTCAAAGAAAATTCCTAGAACTCAAACTAGACCAAGATGATGATTTACGTGATTCCTCTATTAAGATAAGTGGATGTCCAAATTCCTGTGCACAACATGGAATTGCTACAATTGGTTTCTTTGGTGGAGGGGGAAGAGTTGGAAAAGAAATGTATCCTAACTATCAAATGTCTTTGGGAGGACGTTCTGACGGAGAAACAATGCTTGGTGCTACATGTCATAGAATTCCTGCAAAAAGAGTAATTCCGGTAATTTTAAAAATTATTGAATTATTCAAACAAAATAAAAAATCTAATGACACCCTTACAGATTGGATTCATAGAATTGTAAATGGCAAAGAAGATTCTGAAATAAAATCTGTCCTTGATATGCGAAAAGCTTTGGATTCATTTACAATTCCACCTACAAAAGAAGAAGATCCTGATTTTTACAATGATTATGGAAGTGATTCTAGTTATCATACAAAAACTGGAAAAGGTGAATGTGCAGCATGAGCCAAGAAAAAACAATCAAAACAACAACTGATATTGATTCACTGAGATCTGAAATTAGAGATAAAAGTGTCAGAGTAATTGACGTACGAAGAGAAGAAGATTACAAGCAAAGCCATATTCCAACTGCCGTAAATCTTCCACTGGCAAATTTATTATCTGATGATAGTCCTGAACGTGTTTTAAAACTTGTAAATGCAATGGGCATAGGCGATGAAACCCGTGTGGTTGTTTATGATGACACCTTTGGTGCACTTGCATCTAGAGTTGCTTGGACATTGGAATATCTTGGTCACTCTGATGTGTCTTTACTTGAAACAACTTTTAGTAAATGGAAATCACTTGGTTTGGAAAATGATGACAAGATACCAGAAATACAAAGCAAAGAACACTCTATTCATCTAAAACCTGAAATTTTATCTACTTCTGATTACTTGGAAACATCAAAAGATAAACCAAATGTGATTCTTATTGATAATAGAGAGAGATTGAACTATCTGGAACAAGCATATTCCTGGTGCAATCAGTCTTCCATATAGAACTCTTGCAACTCCAGATAAAATTTTACGACCTAAGGAGGATATGAAACGACTATTTGATAATCGGGGAATTTCAGGTAATTCTGAAATCATTACTTATTGTGGCAGTGTTGGGACTCTTTCAGGTTTGGCTTATTACGCACTAAAATCAGTCGGTTTGCCTAATGTCAAACTCTATGTGCGCTCTTTCAAAGAATGGAAAGGCCTTGAGAAACCAATAGTAAAACAACAGGATGCAAACTATTGGGATTTGTCTGCAGAGTAACTAGGATATTTCGTTTCTAAGTTTTTTGGTAACTGTGACTTCTATATTATCAAAAAGATTTAGCATCTTGGCTTTGTTTTCAATGAGATAATCTACCCCTCTGTCTTTTAATCTGATCTTCCACAATCTAATCTCTCTATGTTCTTCAAAGAATTGTTCAATCATTTGCTCCCCTGATTTTGTTGGGTCGATAAACTCGTCAAATATTTGAATTGTTTTTTCAACATTTTCTTCTTCTATTGATTCTCTAACTGACTGTATGGCTTGACTGAGTTCTTTTAAATTCTTGATTGGTTTTGGTAATTGTTTTTTTGTAATTCCAAATAATCCTTTTTTCTCTTTTCCCATTCTTTCTACGACATCTGCTGCAAGATCATATATTGGAATTTTACTTAGACCGTCTCGTTTTTCATGCTGAACAATTAATCCCTTTTCAAGCAATTTTCTTAATGCATTTTCTGCATCAGCTTTATCTAGAAATGTTGTCCAAACAATAGCCCCAAGTGTATGATAACCTTGTCTGATTGATTCTAAAACTACTACCTCTACAATTCTTTTGAATCCTTCTTCTATTTTCACATTTGTGAAATCCTTATCTCTAATTGATTTTCTTGCATTTTTTACATCAATCTCAATTGAACGTTTCAATGCTTCAAGTGATTCTGGAACTTGATTTACTAGAGATAGAAAACATGCTTTGTTATACCAAGCCATTCCATATGTGGGATCTGACTCTACTGCTTTTTCAATTGCATCCAGTGCTTTTGAATAATTTTTTTGTTCATAATGGACTAGTGCTTTTAAATTCCAAGCTTCTGGGTTGGTGACATCTATATCTAAAATTTTATCATAAATCTTTAGTGCTTCACTGTATTCTTCCAAGTGAAATCTCGCATAGCCTAATTTCATCAAAGTCTCGATGTTGTTTGGCTCAATTCGTAATGCCTGCTCAAAAATAACTGCGGCCTCTTCGAGCTTTTCATCAGCCATCAAGTTTACTCCTGTTTTAAATAATTTTTTACGATTATAGTCAGGATCTACTAGACTTGTCTCTTCTACTAGATCTGTCTTTTTAGATTTTATCTCTTTTTCAACTGATTTTTTTTGAAATAGCTTCTTCACTAGCTCAACTTGGACATTTAGTCTAGATAAATACTATCCTGAATTGAGCCTAGTTCTAAATATGTCTAAATCTCTGAAAATGTAGAAATACTTGGAATTTACACAAACGATGTGTCATCTCGTCCAAGATTAGAGGTTCAGGGTCAATCACCATTCAGACAATCCGGTATTTACGAGGTCCAAATTTTCATTGCTGACTCGATGCCACATATTGATAAAATCAGAAATAAACAATTTTCTTCATTATGGAAGGGACATTTTCATCTTCGAGTAAAAGATGGAATATTTACAGAGACACTTGGTTCTGATGAAAATCCAATCCCTTCATCTGTCTATGATCTTGATACTATTTGGATTGTTGTTACTGATCTATTCTCTTCATTACATTCTGTTTTTGATGTCTCTTTAAGAAAACCATCAAAAGAAACTAAACATGAAACTAGAACTGAAATCGAATCACCAAAACCACAACGTATTGCAAAACCAACTTCTGATTCTTTTACTGCATCTGGTTATGCTGGTCCACAAGGTAGCAAAGGACCATCTGGTCCACAAGGTGTATCTGGTGACAAAGGACCATCTGGTGATAAAGGTCCACAAGGTATTCAAGGTCCACAAGGTGACAAAGGACCACCGGGTCCACAAGGTGTATCTGGTGATAAAGGTTCACAAGGTGACAAAGGTGTATCTGGTGATAAAGGTCCACAAGGAGAAAAAGGAATAACTGGTGATAAAGGCGATAAAGGCGATAAAGGAATTTCTGGTCCTATTGGTGATAAAGGTGACAAAGGTTCAACAGGACCATCTGGTGATAAAGGTCCTGAAGGACTAAGAGGTTCACTTGGTTCTCAAGGAGAAAAAGGATTAACAGGTCCTACTGGTGATAAAGGTCAAATCGGATTACGTGGAGTTCCTGGTGATAAAGGTGACAACGGTCCACAGGGAGTTCCTGGCGATAAAGGATTAACTGGTCCAACTGGTCCACTGGGAGAAAAAGGTCCCCAAGGTCCCCAAGGTGTACAAGGAGAAAAAGGATTAACAGGTCCTACTGGTCCACTAGGTGACAAAGGTCCTACTGGTCCACTAGGTGACAAAGGTCCGCTAGGTCTACAAGGAGTTCCTGGCGATAAAGGATTAACAGGTCCTACTGGTCCACTAGGTGACAAAGGTCCACAAGGTCCAGTTGGTCTAATAGGTGAAAGAGGCCTAAGAGGCCCTGAAGGTCCACTGGGAGAAAAAGGTCCACAAGGTCCACAAGGTCCTGCAGGTGCAAAAGGATTAACCGGAGTTCCTGGACCTTTGGGAGAAAAAGGAGAAAAAGGCCCAACAGGCATGCAAGGAGAAAAAGGATTAACAGGTCCTACTGGCCCACTAGGCGATAAAGGTCCACAAGGTCCACAAGGCCCACAAGGTGAAAGAGGTTCATCTGGTCCACCTGGAGAAAAAGGTCCACAAGGTCCACAAGGCATTCAAGGTCTACAAGGTGAAAGAGGTCCTACAGGTCCATTTGGCCCACAAGGCGAACATGGTCCAATAGGCGAACAGGGTCCAGTAGGTCCAGCAGGTCCTAGAGGTCCACCTGGTCCACCTGGAGAAAAAGGTCCCGCAGGTGGAATGTCTATAGAACAAAAAGCACTATTCAAAGAACTTTTAGAAATAATGACTAACAAAAATATCATTAGCACTGAAGAACAAATTAAACTAATGAGTTATCTTTACTAATGTTTGACAAAGTGAATTACTGATGAGTGAAAATCCAGAAAAAATAGAATTCAAAATGTTGGATTACAAACGTCTTGAAAATGATTTTGTATCTTTTGAATTAGAGGATGGAACAATTGTAAAAGTCAAAGTTGATTTAGATCGAGTTGGCAAAGCTGTTAATTTTAAAAACCCTGATGGCACTCCTCATTATGCAATTAATACTTCTGTAAAACTATCTATCATTCCACCAGATAAGACATTCACTGTTGAAAAAAATACCCTTAAAGGAAAAAACTCACAACCTCCAAGCCAAATGTTTAGCTGATTTTAGAAATTAAAATTAGAAAAAGGAAAAACAAATCGTCATAGAATGACGATTGTTAATTTTTTGACGATCTTATCGTCTTCTTCTTGCTGCCTTTCTTACAACAGTTTTTCCAACTGCACGTCTAACGACAGCTCTTCTAACTGCACGTCTGACGACAGCTCTTCCAACTGCCTTTCTTACAACAGCTCTTCCAACTGCCTTTCTTACAACAGCTTTTCTTGCTGCCTTTCTTACAACAGTTTTTCCAACTGCACGTCTGACGACAGCTTTTCTTACTGCCTTTCTTCGTACAGCTTTTCTTGCTACTTTCTTTACGACAATCTTTCTAACAGATCTACGTTTAGAGGCAGCTTTTCTTTTTGTAGCCATTGATGAATCGACATTTTCATAGTTTTTCTATAGTTAGACTAAACAAAATTACACAAATTGATTACTATTTATCAACGAAATTTTATTTTTAAAATTTAATTTTGATCGGAAAAATTTCAATAAACACTTTCATCTGATGGTCTTCTTCCTTGCAACCACCTTTTTTTCCACAAACAATGCATTTGTACTGTCTTCTACGCTTGTATGTTGCCATTTCTGGAAGAAAAATAAGAATTTGTTTTGTTTTTGCCATGCAATACTGACATCATCTATGTTCTGTATCTTGATCCATTTTTTATTTGAAATTAAAAAATTATATTCCGCGTCTTTTAATTATTGTTAAAACATCTTCATCTATTACAATATGATCTAATCCTACTCTTTGTCCACCAAACTTTACGCTTTTCCCCCAAATCAAACCGTATCTGAATTGTTTTTTCATACTTCGATGTAGTTTATTACAAATATCTTCTACAGTATCGCCCTCTCTTGCAATTAATGGTTCTTTAAAGTCTGTCTCACCTCCTTTTGGTCTCAGGTATATTCTAATAAAATTAAGTTTTTCATATATTTTCTCTTTTAGTAATTCTATGTTGATTTCTGAATTTGCTGAAACTTCTATCACTTCTGATTTTATTTTTGTTTTCAAATCTTCTAGAAATTCTCTATTGACTAGATCTATTTTATTTAAAATTGTAAGTGATTTTGAATAACTAATATTTCCAGCGATGTGATCTGCTAATTGTTCTGATGTGATGTCTTCTCGAATCACAACTCTGGCGCTAACTAGTCCATAAATATGTAAAATATCTTTTAGATGCTGCTCTGAAATTTTTGTTAATTTGACCTGTTGTGCAACAGCAATTCCACCCATGGGAGATTTTTCAATAGTGATATTTGGTGGTAATGTGTTTAGTCTAATTCCTATGTTTCCTAACTCATTAACTAATACATCTTCATGAAACGGCTGAAAAACATCTAGCATAAGTAAAACTAAATCCGCCGATCTTGCAACAGATAATATTCTTTTACCTAATCCTTTTCCACTTGATGCGCCTTTGATAATTCCAGGTAAATCTAAAACTTGGATTTTAGCTCCCCTGTATTCCATCATCCCTGGAACTACTGTTAAAGTTGTAAATTGATAAGCACCAATTGCAGACTTTGCGTCTGTTAATTTGTTTAGCAGTGTTGATTTTCCAACACTTGGTAATCCAATAAACACAACTGTTGCATCACCAGAACGCCTGACATCAAACCCATCTGTTTTTATCCCACTTTTTTGAATTTCTTTGTCTTCTTGCTCTCGTTTTAGTTTTGCAATTTTTGCTTTTAGTAAACCAATGTGATGGTTTGTAGCTTTGTTGATCTGAGTTTTTGCCATTTCATCTTGGATGGCTTTAATTTTTTCAGGAATTCCCAAATCTATTCACCCTTTTTACTATTCTTTTCAAATAAAATCCTATGATTTTTCTTAATTATGCCTGATGTATTTGGAATTGTTTAGTTTTAATCAAGTACGCTGGTATTTATCACTGATATTCGTAAAGATGTGACTTGGTTACTTGTGACAAATGTTATCATGAACATCATGATCAATGTATGGGAAAAGCAGGGATGTTTGATTGTGATTGTACGTGTATTTCACAATCTTGAATTTTCTATTTGATGATTATCTCATTTGTCACGTAGATTCTTTGCTTTAAATAACAATGTACAATTGGTAAAGTATGCCTCAACTACAAATCACTGCTGAAACAATGACTAGAATAAAGACTATTACTGGAATTAGCCATGTCCGCGATGGGGATTTTATGGTTAATGAATTGATCGATATTTTAGAACAAAAAATTCGAGAACGACGATAACCTACACCTCTTGGATTTGAAACTATGGGAAATTTAAAAAATAATTTTATGAATCTCAATTATTCTTTATAATGAACTAATAATGCATCACCCATTACCGGGTGAATTGATATTATGTTTTCCCCCTTTTCAGCTAGAAACTCATTAACTTCATCTTGAAGGAATACTCCTTGAGATAATTTTTTAGCTTCAAAATATCTGATTTTGTGAATCATACCCATGTTATCAATTAAGATGCTAATAACTATTGAAATTTCACCACTATGGAAACTAACAATAAATAGCAAGAAAACACATCTAATTCATGTCAGCTGTCATACTTATCCCACTTGTGATATCTGCTACAGTTGGAATTCTTGGATATTTGACATATAGATTAGTTATCTTTGATTACTTGTGTGATCGATCTGTCAATACAACTTTAAGAAAATACGATATCAAAAAAACTCAATTTCAAATAATAAAAGAATATTATGAAAATAAAGGAGAGATTGTTTCTGAAAAAGGAATCTTTCAGCTTGCTAAAAAATATAGGCAAAAAGAACCTGAGCAGTTTCTTACAATGTATGATTCTGTTAGGGATAAATCAAAAACCGAATAAAATCATTGACGAATAACTAGGGTTCTCTTGGTATCTGAATAAATGGTGTTCCACCTTCCCCTACCACTAATGGCAGTTTACCATCCCATGCTTTTATTTTGAGCCAATCTAAATAATTTGGATTTTGTGCCAATGCCTCATTGATTATTTTGATTGCTTCTGCTTCACCTTCTGCTTCTGCTACGTTTGCTGCAGCGATACCTTTTGCCTGCTGTTCTGCTTGTCTTGCTTCAACTTCAATTCTTCTAAGATCATTTTCTGCTTTGAGTGCTTTTTGCTCGGCTTCAACTTTAGATTCTATGGCCTGTGCAAATAGCGGGGAGAATTGAAAATCAGTAATTGATATGGCGTCTGTATTTATATCATATGGATTAAGACGAGCAGAAATTTCTGTCTCTATATCTGATTTTACTAGTGGTCTTTTTGTGATTAATTCCTCTGCGTTATATTTTGCAGTTATTTGTTTGACCACTTCTTCTACTGCCGGTTGAATAATCCTACTTTCATAATCTGGTCCTACTTCTTTGTACAAAGTATTTACCGAGTTTGGTGCTGCTCTGTAATTGACTGTCACTTCAGTAGTTACCGTTTGAAGATCCTTTGAAGCCCCAGATGTTGATTTAACAAATTTGAGTGTTCTAATTTCCATGTTTACAACTTTATCTGCAAATGGCATTACAAAATGAAGCCCTTCTTCTAAAGGTGGAACACTTGTATCTACTGCACTCCAATGCAGTAAAACTCCTCTGTTTCCAGCTTCTACTATTTGTACTGATGCTGATGAAATTATTGCAATTATGACAAGTAAGATAACACCAATAATTACTAGTTTAGCTTTTCCAAAATTTACATCCATTTTTGGTTGCTGATATTTTGACAATGTCTTTTGTTCTTTCTACTATAATTATACCCTGCTAATTCTTGATCTCATGTTTTATTTTTTAGTAAATAATAACGGGTTAATAATTTAGATTAATTTTGATTTACTTGTAAAAAGACAATGATGAAATAGACATGAGTGACATAATTTGATATGGCTGAAAATGGGTTTGTTTGGATTTATTTGATATTTCTCTTAATTCCACTATCTAGAATACTACCACGTTTGATAAAAAAATGGAAACTAAAAAATTCTGGCATCGCTAAACAGCCGTTTGATAATCAATTTCAGGTCTCAAATAACACCATATCTGAATCTTCAAGAGATACATTTAGAGCACAACCTCAAAGAGAATCAAAACCAAAATCCACTGACATGCTGGTGTTAGGTGAACTTAATCACGGTACAAAAAACTTTGATGTTCTTCAAAAAAAATTAGGAATTGACAATGAAACTCTAAATTCAGTTTTAGAGGACTTGGAAAATCAGAGGTTGATTAGAGTTGAACAAAAACAAGGACTTTTTGGTTCAAAGGTAGAGTTGTATCCTACTGAAGAAGGAATCAAAAAATATTATTCTTGATCATATTCTAGTTTTATTAATATGTTAAATTATTTCTTTGAAACATAGTTTATGGAGTATGTTCTCTTTTTCCAAAATAATCCGATAGTACTTAAGAGGTGAAAACCACATAAAAATATGTCCGAAGAAAGAACAATGTATCCTTGCACATGTGCAGATTGTGGTAAGGAAGATAAAGTACCTTTTGAACCAAAACCAGACAGACCTGTATATTGCAAAGCATGTCTGCCAAAACACAGAAAGTAAAAGATTTCAAGTTAATTTCGTTTAAAGTAATTTAAATTCAATTATCTTTTTCTCCTTTTTTTACAATCTTTTTTATTTGATCTCTACAACACCCATTCTCGTTTTGTTAATCTAGGCAAATTTCGCGTAGCAAATATTATTCGGTTCAAACAATCACTTGTATGAAGCCCAAAACATTTGCCGTAGATATCGATGGTACTATAACTGAAAATGGTGCTGGTAGGATTAACTTGGATGCACTTTCTGCCTTAAGACATATGAAAAATACCGGCCATAATGTAATCTTTGTAACTGGGCGATCATCTGTTGAAGCATATTTGTTGTCAGTCTTTGGTGGAACTACAAAAATCGCTGTAGGTGAGAATGGTGGTTGTATCACTGTAGACACAAATGAGCATATTTTACTTGGTGACATACAACAATGTCAGCAAGCATTTCAAATTATGAAAAAAGAGATTGACAATGTTGTAGAAAAACCCGTCTTTCCACGAATGACCGAAGTTGTATTGGAGAGAACATTTGACTTGGATCTGGCAAAACAATTGGTTTTAGAGAAAAATCTAGATGTTCTGCTTTCCGACAGTCAATATGCATTTCATATCAATTCACGTGGTATTGACAAGGGTACTGGATTCCAAGAAATTATGAAACGGTTGTCTATTTCAAGCGATGACGTGATAGCAATAGGGGATAGTGCAACTGATATTCCTTTATTCAAAGTTGCAAAAACAAGTATTGCTTTGGGAAATTCTTCAGAGTATGTCAAATCTCAGGCTACAATGACTGTATCTGCCAAATCTGGGGATGGAGTTATAGAAGCACTAGATAAATTAGCACCCACATTATCTGAGGTATAGTATTGTCATTCAAATCACTAATAGATGAAATTGAAAATAATATTCATAAAATATTAGATGATCTATCTGTGTCTGGCATTTTATTTTCTGTGGAACCTGCAAAACCTGGCTTTGGTGATGTCAGTTCCAATGTTTCATTTTTACTTGCCAAACATCTCAAGAAAAATCCAAAAGACGTTGCAGCTATTTTGTCTGAAAAATATAGACAATCTCCAAGTACTCTTGTATCTAAGGTGGAATCACACCCATCTGGATATCTTAACTTCTTTGCTAATTGGGAAAAATTAAACCAGTTGATTTTATCTGAGTCTAATTTAGATGAGTTTGGGTCTGTAGACTTGGGAAAAAATTCTACAATTGTGGTAGAACACACAAGTGTTAATCCCAACAAAGCTCTTCACATAGGTCATATTCGTAACATTGTTCTTGGAGACATTATTGCTAGAATTTTAAAAAAATCAAATTACAAAGTCAACATACTCAACTATGTTGATGATTCTGGTTTACAAGTGGCAGACATCATAGTCGGTTTTAGACATTTTGGTTTTGCTCAGCAACCTCCTCAAGGGAAAAAATTTGATCATTACTGTGGCGATGATGTCTATGTTAAAACTACTGAAAAATATGAAAATGATCCTAGTTTAGAAGAAATTAGAAAAAACATCCTCAAAGAACTAGAAGATGGTACTTCTGAAACTGCTCATTTTGCTGATAAAATCACACGTCGTGTTTTGGAAAATCAACTGGAAACTTGTTGGAATTTGGGAGTCTATTATGACTGCCTAAATTTTGAATCACAAATAATTCGTTCAGGATTATGGGGTAAAATCTTTGAAAAACTCAAAGAAATGAGCCTCATAGAGTTTGAAAATGAAGGTAAGAATATTGGATGTTGGGTGATTAGAGGAGAAAATGCAGAGGAGGACAAAGTCATTGTTAGGAGTAATGGCACTGCAACATACATTGCAAAGGACATCCCATATGCTGCATGGAAATTGGGGTTATTAGAAGACCCTTTCAACTATCAAAAATACGACAAGATACAACCTGGTAATCACATTCTTTGGCAAACGACTTTGGTGGATAGTGTTGAACAGAAACAGAACTTTACTGGCAAAAAAGTAATCACTGTAATTGATTCAAGACAAGCAAGACTTCAAAAAATTATCACAACACTCATGTCTAAATTCAAATCTACTGAAAACGCATACGTTCATCTTGGCTATGAATCCGTCACACTCAGTGCAGATACTGCACAAACTTTAGGATTGAACACTGACGGTAAACAAGCTCAGATGTCTGGAAGAAAAGGTCTCTATGTTAATGCTGATTCTGTTTATGATTTACTAAAAAACAAAATCATTGAGGAAACCACAAAAAGACATCCTGAAATGACTAATTATGAAATTGAAAAAATTGCACATCACGTATCTGTTGGAACTTTGCGTTATGAGATGATAAAGCAGGATCTAGATAAGATAATTACATTTGATTTGACAAAATCTCTAAGCTTAGAGGGTGACACCGCACCATACATCCAATATTCTTATGCAAGAGCCTCTAGAATAATTGAAAAATCTACAAGAACTTCATCTATTGACGTTGATTTTTCTTTATTGAATGATCTATCTGAACTGGAATTAATCAAAACAATTGGGTTATTTGATATGCATGTTACGGATGCTGCAAAAAACCTATCTCCAAAAGTTATAGCAAGATATTGTCATGATTTGGCGGTGGCGTTTAATTCATTTTATGAACATGTTAAAGTGCTTGATCTAGGTGATGAGAACTTGGAAAATTCCAGATTATGTCTTGTAAATTCATTCAAATTAACACTTGAAAAGGCACTTGAATTACTTGGTATTGTCGCGCCTGATAAAATGTAATTTTTTATGGTATCTATCTCAAAACCTTTCTAATTTTGAATGATAAAAAATGATTATTTTTTAATCTGGGAATTATTAAAAAAATGATTTAGTGGCTATGTCCACAGCCACAAGAATCATGACCTTCACTTCCATGAGATTCATTTCCTGCACATCTGGAACATTTGTCTGCCCCAGTTGGGGAAAAGAAACCAATTCCACACGATACACATTTCATATTTGACATACTGTGTTTGGTAAATTGCTGTATTTATTGAATACGGATGTGTTTTTCATTAGATAATTAAAATCAAGTTGTTCAATTTACACACACTATTGTTCATATTTCTAAAAAATAATTTGAATTATGGTAAATACAATATTGATGATCAACAAGATTAGAGAACAAAATAATGAACTAATTACAAATTTTAGAGTAAATCAAACAAAAATTAACCATTCTTAAGAATAATCTCTATTTCTTCTATAGTTGACTCTAATGTATTTATTATCTTTAATTTGTCTATGTTGTATGAACCAAATAACAAAATACTTTGGGGTGGTTGCAATTATTGCAATTTTTGCACTAGCAACTATATCTGGAAGTATTGGTGAAGCAGATGCTCAAAAAGCTAAAGGAAAACCTAGTACCATTCACCCACAATCATACGGCCACAAAAATATTCACAAAGTATGTGGAGCAAAACTCTGCAGTTCTGGTGAATACTATGATCCTATGAATGAAGGAAAAGCAAACTAGAAAATTATTTTTTTAATCATTTTTATTTAATTATTGTGTTTCTGGCTAGAATAAATAAAATCAATGGACTGCAAGAATATGTTGATGGATAACTATGATTAAAACAATCTATAGTCTCTGAAATTAGAACCTCTATGATTTTTCATTTGATTCTGATATTATGCTATGTATGCTAACAGGGAAATATGGTGAAAAAAGAAAAACAGCGTCTACTTTGTTGAATTAGTAGATGTATTTTGATTGTATCCTTTCAAGTGTATTTTACCATCACCATGTATTGATTTAAATGAATATGATGGTGTGTCATTCTTTGTATTTGCACATAATTCTAGTCCGCAAACTTTAGAGTGACCATAACCATATGCGTTTTGTCTTGTAACTTTGTGTTTGATATAATCAAGACCATGTGATTGATTAATTTGTTTGTCTTTAGCGACATTTTCCTTTAGATTATTATCTGATGAACTTGCATAGGCACTTTTTACTGCAACTAACGATGTAGTCAATAGGATTCCAATTAAAAGGACCGTAATGATTCTATTCATTATTGTGAAAAAATCATATTATATTATAAGTGTATCATGAAAATACATCTAAATATTTTCGATTTTTAATATGAACTTAACCCTATTGGAAAAAAAGAATTTAGATTCTAATTTAGTTTGATTATTTTTATCATAATCATGTGTTCAACTATTAGGATTATCCGCTTCAGTGATCTTTTCTATAATAGTTCATCATCTAAACGGTCTAAACAAACCAGTAGATTCTTATCTAAAATTTTTAGAAAAAATACATGGCTAAAATTAAACAAAATTCTTACGTACTGTTTTACTTTAATCAATCAAAAAAATGGCTTATTAAAATATCAAAAAAAGAATCACTTCATACTCATATAGGTGTAATCAAACATGCAGATGCGATAGGAAAAGAATATGGTTCTAGGTTAGTTACTAACAAAGACAAGTATGTCTATCTCATCGAACCTACAATGTATGACTATGTGATGAAACTTCAACATGGCACACAAATAGTATATCCTAAAGATATTGGTTACATTATTGCAAGAGCTGGTATTGGAAGTGGCCAAAAAATTCTAGAGATTGGCACTGGTAGTGGTTCTCTTACCTCATTTGTTGCAAGTGTGGTAAAGCCAAGAGGACATGTGTATACTTTTGATGTTGATGAGAATTTTATGAAAATAGCTGAAAAAAATATCAAAAAAGCTGGAATGTCCAAATACATTACACAGCAAAATTTGGATTTAAAAACTGCAAAAAAAATGCCACTTGAAGATGTAGATGTAGCTTTAATTGATCTGGGTGATCCTTGGACTGTACTTCCACAAGTTCGTAAAATGCTCAAAGGGAGCGGGTCTGTTTTTGCAATTTGTCCTACTATGAATCAGCTAGAAAAACTAACTATTGCGCTAGTTGAAAATGAATTTACCGATATTGAATCAACTGAGCATATTATTAGAACAATTGAAGCACGCGAAGGAAAAACTAGACACTCTTTTCAGGGTATAGGTCATACAACATATCTCTGCTATGCACGAAAGGCATTTTTTGGCAGAGGATCAAGGAAAAAATCTGATACCTCATCTGATGAAACTGAGACTCCATCTGATGTTGAATCTGATACAAAATCAACCTAATCTTATATTGCTTTAAGATCAAAACAAGATTTATTCCTCTAGTCTTTAGTATATTTTGTATTGGTTAGAAAAACCCTCCAAATTGCAGATGTTAAAAAATTCATACCTGCACGAAAAGCAAAATCTCGTAAAGGTGACAATGGCACTGTTTTAGTTATTGGAGGTAGCTACATCTATCATGGAGCTCCAATTCTGTCTTCAATTGCAGCATTACGGTGTGGTGTTGATCTGGTGTACACGTCAGTTCCAAAAATAAACGTGACTCCAACTCGTGCAATATCTCCTAATCTTATTGTGATTCCTCTAGTTGATCAAAAATTAACACGTGGTGCTGTTAACAAACTTCTTGGTGTTTTGCCACGTAAACTAGATTCTGCAACAATTGGTATGGGACTTGCAGTACAAGAAAAAGGCTCTTTGATACTTTTGATAAAATCTCTTTTGGATAGAGATGTACGACTTTCATTAGATGCGAGTGCTCTTGTTCCTGATGTGTTGCCCCTTTTACCCGACAAAAATGTTGTAGTGACACCACATGCTGGAGAGTTTAAGCGCTTATTTGGAACAGCGCCTTCTGATTCTAAAAAAGAACGAATTGCATTAGTTGAAAAAAATGCCAAAGATAATGGAATTACTGTTTTACTTAAAGGTGCAACTGATATTATTTCTGATGGTACTACGACATACCTTAATGAGAAAAAAACACCTGCAATGACTGTGGGTGGAACAGGTGATGTCTTATCTGGATTGGTTGCAGGAATGCTGGCAAAAAATCGTAATGCTTTAGAATCTGCAGCAGCTGCAACTTTTATCAATGGATTAGCTGGAAAAGCAACTCAAAAGAAGTTTGGACTACACATGACCTCTATGGACCTCTTAGATGAACTTCCAAATGCCATGAAGCCATTTGATAGAATTGTATGAGTAAAATGCATCCTCTGAAGTATATTGATATCCATATGGATAATTTGATTTCTGAATTACAAACATTAATTCGACAACCAAGTATTTCTGCAAAAAATGAAGGAATTGAAGAATGTGCACAACTGGTAAAAAAAATACTAGAAAAATCTGGAATAAAATCCGAAATCTTACGACTAAAAAATGTAGCACCTATTGTATATGGAGAGATAAAATCAAAGAAAAACCCAAACAATACTTTGATGTTTTATAATCACTATGATGTACAACCTGCAGAACCATTTGAGTTATGGGATGATCCTCCATTTAGCGGAAAAATTAAAGGAAACAAAATTTTTGGTAGGGGATCATCTGATGATAAGGGTGAATTAATCACTAGGATAAAGGCAGTTGAGGCATATCTGAAAACTACTGGAGATGTTCCATGTAATATTAAATTTGTAATTGAGGGTGAGGAAGAGACAGGCAGTGCACACATTGATCAATATCTAAAAAAATACCAAAAGAAATTTTCATGTGATGGCGTGATTTGGGAATTTGGTTACGTTGATTCACAAAACAGACCTATCATTGGTCTTGGAATGAAGGGATTATTGTATGTTGAATTATCTGTAAAGGAATCAATTCGCGATGCGCATTCAAGCTTGGCTGTTTTAATAAAAAATCCAGCATGGCGCTTAATTGAAGCTATACAAACACTACGTGATTCAAATGGCAAAATCCTCATTAAAGATTGGTATAAAGAAATAACACTGCTTTCAAAAAAAGATTTGGAAATAATTTCAAAAGAACCTTTTGATGAAAAATCATTCAAAAAAGAATTTGGAATAAAATCTTTCGTAGGTAATATGCGTGGATTGAGTGCCAAAAAAGCTCTGGTTGGAGGTGCAACTTGTAATATTGCCGGATTTGTTTCAGGTTATACTGGGAATGGTGCAAAAACAGTACTTCCTGGCGAAGCACTCGTCAAAATTGATTTTAGACTAGTTCCTAAAATGGATCCGAAAAAACAAGCTCTGAGATTGAGAAAACATTTGAAATCAAATGGATATGGGGATGTATTGATCAAAATTTTTCATGGTGAAGCAGCTGCAAGAACAGATCCATCTGATCCATTTGTTTCTAAAGTTAAAGAAGCAGCTGATCAATCGTTTGGAAAATCTGTTCTTAATGTTTCAAATGCCGGCACTGGCCCAATGCATTCTTTTGTAAACGCTCTGAATGCTCCTTGCATCTCAATTGGTAGCACATACATGTTTTCTCGTATACATTCTCCAAATGAATTTGCTAGGATTGATTTATTGAAAAAAACTACAAAATGCATTTGTCTTATAATGGAAAAATTTGGAAAAGACTAGTGGAGATACCTGGGTAATTTTTTGATAATATGTGCAAGTGATGCTCTTCCTGGACCTACTGTGATTATCATTAATGCCCCTGCAAGTATTACAAGGTCTAATGCATATCCTCCATTTCCCATTAGACTTGATGCTTGTTTAACATAGAATATAGCTCCCAACATGATAATTGCAATCAGTGATGCTGAAATTCTAGTTAAAATTCCGCTGATTAATAATATTCCTGAAATTACTTCTGCAAGTGCAATTGGGATTTGCATTTCTATTGGTAATCCAATACTCTCTAACATGTTGACAAATCCTGGTCCAAATTTTCCAGCACCCGTAGTTATGAAAATTACCCCTATTGCAGATCTGATGCCCCAATTTGTAATGTCATTTAATTTTGTATGGTGAATGATGGCTTCAGTCAATATGGGATTCCATTTCTTAGAGTATAAAATATTTTATCTAATTTCTTGTATCTAAAAGGAGAAAGCCCTTTATTATGCTCTGGAATCATTTTGATTATGTCAATGTACATGCCAGGAGCAACGGCTGTAGGAATTACTTTTAATGACGGAATAGTTCTTGTAAGTGAAAAAAGGATCGCATTTGGGAATTTTCTTGTAAGCAAATCTACAAAAAAGACTTTTTCAATCACTTCCAAAGTGGGAGCAACATGTGCTGGTCTTGTGGCTGATATGCAAATTTTAACATTACAAATTGCAGCACTTGCAAAAATTAGAAAAATGGAACTCAAAAGGGATGTTCCACCAAATACTGTAGCTAAAATGATGTCAAATATGATGTATGAACGAAGATACTTTCCATTGTTGACTCAGGTCATTGTTGCTGGTGTAGTTGACAAACCCATCTTGTATACTCTTGACCCATTAGGTTCTGTTCTTCCAGATGAATATGCTGCAGTTGGAACCGGTGCTGAAATGGCATTAGGAGTTTTAGATCCACAATTCAAACCAAACATGACTCAAGAAGAGGCAATAAATTTAGCAAAAAAGGCTGTTCGCTCTGCAGCCCTTAGAGATTCTGCAAGCGGTGATGGACTTGACATCCTTGTTATCACCAAAGATGGCACCAAAGAATTTACAGAAAAAATTTAGTCACCTATAAGTAAATATCTCATTTTCAAATCCTTTCACACATTTAATTTATCGTATATCTTTATTTTCTGATGTGTGAATCATGGTTCTATTTGGATGATTTGTGGACTAAAATTAATCGTAAATCGTTTTTCCAATTTCCCAAAATTTATCTGAAATGTAGTGCATGTTTTTTATGACCTCTCCTTTTTCCATACTTTCTAATTCTGAACTTGAAACAAGGGATTTTCCAACTGCAATAAATTTATGCTGTGATTCCTCAATGATGCAAACTATCTTCTCTGTTTCAAATTCATTATGACTTTTGATTCCTGGTCTCATCACATTTGCTCCTTTACACATGAATTTCACTGCTCCCATGTCTACCGTTACATGAGGAAATCTTTCAAGCATCTGCGTTTCTGATAAAAATGGCAAATACTCATCATTAATCTTCAAAATCTTTATTCCCTGACCTGTAATTATTTGCGCTTCGTCTGCAATTTGATGTACTCTGAGATTTTTTATTTTTGGAAACTCTATTCCCCACTTTTCTGAGACTGTTTTTAAGAGTATCACAGTCTCACTTTTTGAGATTAAATTGGATTTCAAATTTTTGCTATCTCTTGTCTGATGTCTAACAAATCTCTGAGAATTGAACTTGCAGTTTCCATCCCTCCTGCACCTTTTCCAATAATTGTTTGAGTGCCAGAATGTTCTGATGTAAATGCAATAGCGTTTAATGTTCCATTAACACATAATGGATCATCTACTGATACTTCTTTTGGTTCTACTATGAGTTCTTTATTACATGAGGCAATTAATTTTACCGCACAATTGTTTTTTCTTGCTTTTTTGATATCGTCAGTTGTTACATTGCGAATTCCCTTACAATTGATATCTGGCATTGTCACTTTCATGTCCATGACCCAATTTGCAAGAATTACTAATTTTGCAGCTGCATCCAACCCATCCAAATCTAATGATTCATCTGCTTCGACATACCCTTTGTCTTTTGCATCTTTTAAAGCAGTATCAAATGATAACCCGTTTGTCATATTTGTTAAAATATAATTTGTTGTTCCATTTAGTATACCTGAAAAAGATGTGATTCTTTCACCCCTGAGACTATTTTTTGCATAATCTAAAATTGGAGTTCCACCACCTACCGTTCCACTAAACTTGAAGATGACTTGATTGTATGTTGCCAGTTCCATTAATGATGGAAATGCTAATGCTAGTGGACCTTTGTTTACAGATATAACATGCATTCTTCTTTTCATTGCAGTTGTTATGTGAGTCATTCCAGGCTCTGCATCTTTGTAATTACTAGCAGTAGTCTCAATTACCACATCTGCATCTACATTCTTGATCATGTCTATTCCTGACATGCTGTTTTTTGTTTTGGCATAATTTTTTACGGTTCCAAATTTTTTCTTTACTTCTATCAGTCTTTCTAATTCCAATCCTGATGTATCTACTGCACTTCCTTTACTATCAAAGACACCTACAACTCGTGGTTTTAATCCATATTTTGCATAAAGATCCTCTGATCTTGAATCAAATAATTTTACCAAGCTTTGACCAACAACGCCAAACCCACAAAGTATTATTCTCAAATTTCTTCTTTCCTTTCTGATTTGTTATTGTGAATCATTTTTTTTCTTTGATTTTCTTACCATTGATTGTGTTTTATTAATAATTTTTGAATGCACTTGGAAATATTTTCTGTGCTCAAAAGTGACTGATGACTCCATTTTACTTATCATTCTTGTCAAGTTCAAGTGAAATTGAGTTAATACAGTATCTGAGATTGGTTGGCTTTGGTCCATCATCAAAAACATGACCTAGATGTGCACCGCATTTCTTACAGTTTACTTCTGTACGTATCATCCCATAGGCTGTATCTGATATGTGCTCTATGTTTTCATCTGAAAGAGGTTGCCAAAAACTTGGCCATCCAGAACCTGAATCATATTTTGTATCTGATTTGAATAGTGGTTCTCCACAACAGACACACTTGTAAGTGCCTTTTTCTTTACTGTCGTAATATTTTCCAGTAAATGGCGGTTCTGTACCCTTGTTGATGCACACCTCAAATTGCTCAGGTGTTAGTGTTTCTTTCCATTCTTTAGGTGTTTTTACAATTTTATCTGCCATGCTTTTGTCTTATTTTTATTGTATTAGAATATTTTCTATTTTTTAAGGGTCTTTCTTTTTTCTTCCGATCTTTTTTCTGATTCAAATCTCTCTAAATCATATTCTTTCAAATCTACGAATTTCATTATTTTGCTCAAGTTGGGATGAATTCTGTTGATCTCTTTGAACATTTGTTGTGCAACTCGTCTGTAATCAGCATGTCCTTGTGGGACAGTTCTTAATTCTATTAAATGACATGCTTCTCGAAGATTAAATTTCATAAAATATGGATAGTTATATGCAAAGTTAACAACATACTGTCCCTGCTCTGGATATTTTATTCTTATTTTATCAAATGTCTGTTTTGTTTTTAACATGCATTCTCTATAATCTTTTTCAATTCCAAGAACTTTGATTTCATTTGGAATGTTATACCCGTGATCTGTTGTGAGTAACTGTCTTTCTAATGTCAGTGCTCTATGTCTGTGAAAATCCCTGAACATTCCAAAATTATTGAGCAGATCAAATGTATAGTATACACTTTCAAATGCTCTTGATGGTCTATGGCGTCTATTTTTACGTAGTTTTGTAAATGTATTAATTATTTTTATTTTCTTTTCATCTGATAATTTTTTTACTTGTTGCATTATGATACTATATGATGTACTTGGAGACTGCTCATAGATTATACTTGTAATTATTTTGTCTATGGCTATTTTTTCTGATTCATGATCAACTAGATGTGTTCTCACACCTTCTGTTATTTTTGGTTTAATTTCTTTTGTTACTGTCTTTGATGCTTTTTTGATCTGTTGTAGATAATTTTGAAATGCTCTTCCATATTTGTCATCTGCTCTTCTAACAAACGCTTTGATAGTTGTATCGAGTTCTTTTTTGATTTTTGAGGCTAAATCTTGCTCTTCTTCTAGTTCTGATGATGCAAGTATTGTAAGGAGGTATTCAAAAGCACGTCCATTTCCTGTAATTCCCACATTAGTTAATGTGGATGCTGGTAAAAGCCCACGTAGAATATCCAACGCTTTTGCTTTTGTTGAGCCATTGTAAATCATATTTGCAGATTTAATGTCATTTTCCCCTTTTAGTTTGGGAAATAATTTTTCTGTACTATCTTTTGAGTCCTTAAAAGTATATTTTTCAATTGGATATTTTTCTCGTATGTACTTTACCATGGGCTCAATATTTTTTGAATAGATATCAAATGAAAAATTACATGTCTCTTCATACACATCTCCGAATTTTGATTTCATTAAAACTGGCTCTCTGTGGAATCTATATTTTCCATTTATTTTTTTATTCCATGCCACATATCTTGATGATTTCTCTAAATATGATAATCCTATTCTTCTGTCTTCTATTTTTTTAACTGCGATATTTGAGAGTCCCTCAATTGCAATTTGAGCTTCACCTAATTCTGCAACTGAATCATCGCCATACTCTATTAATACGCGGTTGTAAAATTCCTCCCCCCTGTTTTTATTTTGTAAAAATTCATCTAAAAATATCCTGCGCATGCTTTTGTCTGTTCTGCTATACCTTGACATCAATGCACCTCGATCAACTTGTCTTGGTGTGATTATTGCAAATACATTGTCATCCGCATTTGAAAAATGATTGGATAGAATCTTTTTTTCTTTAATTGAAAATTCGGACAATACGGTTGTCAGGTTTTCCAATTATTAATAGTCTATTTCTTTTTTCCAATTTGAATCAGATCGGGGGCTTGATTTTTTTCCATCCCTTTTGTCTGCCATCTTAGTAGTACCTCTTTGAATGCATTTGCGTCTGATTCATTTTCTGTATACATTAATGCGGTTATCCATCTACCTTTTCCTGCTTTTCCACCAACAGAATTCATCCAAAAATTATTTGGCAGTGTTTCCATGACTTTGTTGTTTGGGTCTTTTGTAATGTCTACCCATCTCTTTGCTACAAAATTCAAAATATATTCTAGTTCTTCTCGCTGGATCATACTGTCCATCATTTATCGTTGAATTTTAAAATAACTCCTAGTGTCAGATATGAGCCTAAATTAGCGCGATCATATCGGACACTGTTCCTGTAAAAAATTTCAGTTTGACCTTCTTTTTTAGAGATACTTCATGAGGGGACACCAGATTAGACTGGATTGAAAGAGAATAAAAGACATCTTAGGTTTATGTGAAATCTGTATTGATCATTGTTGTACATAAAATACATACAAAAGATCTAATAGAAATTTTCACAAAATTACACTATGAGGGTTGATTCATGCCGTAATTGTGGCCAAATATTACATATTGTAAAACTCTGTAAAGTTTGTACTCAACCTATTCAATTACAATGTAAATTTTGCCTCAAATACGTTGATGATCCAATTCATTCTTTATGTGCAAACAAAAGTCTAGTGTGTTGATTTTAGATATATTGCATTTTATCAATATGAGTTGAAATATCTGATTATGAAATTTGATCTTAAGACTAAAAACGATTTCTCTTGGTGATAGTTACGATTGCAACTATTTTGACAATTTAATATTTAGTTCACTGATGATTTCTACGCGAGTCTTTTATTCTAATTTGGATAATACACATCAAATAGATGGGCTGAGGTTTTCTCGACCATTACCTCATGCCGTCTATTTACAAAAGATTAGAAGACCTTATGAACTTCTAATCCTTTATTTAATTAAATCATGAAATATCTTGTAATTTTTTTGATTTTGATTGGAACTGTGGGATTCTCATTTGCCTTAGAGTCTAAAGAAATAACCCTTGATGATCCTTTTATGATAAAAATACATCAAACATTATCTGTTGATAATCTTGCTGTAACGTTTTCTAAAATTGAAGATTCAAGATGTCCCTCAGATGTTACATGTGTTTGGGAAGGGCGTGCATCTGTCACACTTGATATTTACGATCAAAAGCAACATCAAACAATAATGCTAACCACGGGTGAAAATACTACTTCCTATGTAGATTCATACAAAATTAACCTCATTGATATCCTACCCTATCCTACAAGTTCCAAGGATATATCAGAAGAATATGTTGCAACAATTAGCGTATCTAAAAATAAAAACGAAATTGTTTTGCCACCATTAAAACAATCAAAAAACGGAGTAAAATCTGATCTGGTATCCTGTAGGCCCTGGCTTGTCTTAATCATAAAAAATACTGATAGTTCACCAGCTTGTGTAAAACTAGAAACAAAAGCACGATTGTTTGAAAGAGGTTGGACAACAGACACAACATAGATCTGTTTAGGGTCTGAAATACATCTGTTCAAATTTTGAAAAATTCCAAGATTGATTTATAATCATAACCTAAACGAATTGAATCAATTTGCCAATAGAGTCAGGCGTGATCACATTAGAACTTTGGATTGTCTTTTTTGTAATTCTGTCAGTTACAATAGCAATTGATCTTGGGTTATTCCATAAAATTAAGAGAAAATTAAGCAAAACAACCCAAACTGAAACAGAACATGTAATGTCTAGCAAAGAGGCTCTTGGTTGGACACTTACTTGGATCTCCCTTGCAGGTGTCTTTGCGGGTGTGATCTACTTTGCACTAGGCAATGATAAGATGATGGAGTTTGTCACTGGTTATGCTCTAGAAAAATCACTTAGCGTTGATAACATGTTTGTGTTTTTACTGGTATTTACTACACTGGGAATTCCTCACAAGTATCAGCACAGGGTTCTCTCATTTGGAATTTTAAGTGCCATTGCAATGAGAATAGTGTTAATTCTTGTCGGTGCATCTTTACTGGATCACTTTCATTGGATGATCTACATTTTTGGTGGATTACTCTGGTACACTTCAATTAGAATGATTATTCAAAAAGAAGAAAAGAAAATTGAACTAGAAAAAAATATCGCAGTTAGATTTCTAAAAAAATTCATGCCCGTCAATCTTAGTCTAGTTGGAAACAAGTTCATTGTACCAATTAACGGAATAATGCATGCTACTCCATTACTAGTTGCACTTGCAATTATTGAGTTGACTGATTTGGTATTTGCAATGGATTCTATTCCTGCTGTTTTATCAATAACTAGAGACCCATTCATAGTAATCACATCAAACGTATTTGCGATTTTAGGTTTAAGAGCATTGTACTTTTTAATTGGAGGCATGATGGAAAAATTCCACTATCTCAAGCCCGGACTAATTGTGTTGTTATTATTTATTGGAACAAAGATGATAATTTCAGAACTTTATCCTATCCCAACTATAACCTCGTTGATTATTGTGTTTGTAATTCTTGCAACAGTCGTTGTGGCTTCATTACTAAAACCAAAAACTGTAAAACAAGAATAAACAAGAGAATTTTGAATATCTATGTTATGCCCACTTCTATATGTTGTCCAATGTAAATATGGTGATAAATCTACACATTGATTCTATGGTGGAGTTATTCTTGTTCTGTAATGTCAAATGTTGATCACAATTGATCAAATGGGTAGTGAAATTTATTATATAATTTATTAAATTTGGATTTAATTGAACCTTTGTACTTTGAATAGAAAATTATCTGTTATTTTGTGCCTTAGTTTATTGCTTTTAATTGGTTCTGCATCGGGACTAACATTAGACACAAAAAATAATTTATTATACGTTGTAGCCTCTGATAATAACCGATTTCAGGCATTTGCATTAAATTCTACCTCTATTGCACCAAGTTCTCCAACCAATCTTAAGATTTCACCTATTTCTCCATCGTCTATTATCTTAATTTGGGATGAACCTGTTCTTAGTAAGAACATGACCGCTATAACAGGTTATAAAATTGAATACAAAATAGGTACTGATAGTTATACTACTATAACTGCAGACACCAAAACCACAACTACATCATTTATACATCAAGGTCTGGATTCTAGTAAAACTTACTTTTATCAAGTATCTGCAATAAATTCAAAAGGCATCAGCAATCCCATATCAAGTTCATCTGTCAAGCCAGCAGCGACAACAGTCCCAGGTGGATTGACTGCTACTGCAATTGATCCTACTAAGATTAGACTTTCATGGTATCCTCCGTCCAACACATTTGGTCAGTCAATAAGTGATTATGAAATTCAACGTGTACTTGGAACTGGTGTTTATGATACTGTTGGTAAAACTAATGATAAAACTACAACCACTTACATTGTATCTAATCTGAAAACTGACAAGTCATACTCATTTGTAGTTGTGGCAAATATTGGTACTGGTTTTACTGAACCGTCAAATACTGCATCTGCAACTCCAAAAATAACATCAGTTGATGTGCCCTCTACTCCATCATCTGCTACTGTACAAATAATCACAGTTCCAACATCTCCGATAAAATTAACTGCAACAAGTATTTCTTCAACTCAGATTGATCTTTCTTGGAGTCTGCCATCCTCTGATGGTAACTCTCCAATCACTGGTTATAAAATTGAAGTAAAAAAAGACTCTGGCTCTAATTCTACATTAGTAGCAGATACAAAGAGCACGACAAAAACATACTCTCATACAAATCTCATCGCAAACTCAAAATACACCTACAAAGTATATGCGATAAATTCAGCAGGTACAAGTGCTGCATCTAATGAATCTACGGCAACACCAATTACTACTCTTAAACTAAATTCATTGGGTAAATTAACAATTGATGAAGGTAAATCTTTGTCGTTTGCTGCCAAAGTAACTGACACATCATTAAGCGGTCTTGTTTTTAGTCTGGACAAAAATCCTCCACTAGGTGCAAAAATTAACTCCAACAATGGCATGTTTGCATGGACTCCAAGTGATTCACAAGGTGCAAAATCATATGTATTTGATATAGTTGTAACTCTAGGCTCGTTAACTGATAGACAACCAGTCACAATTACTGTAAATGATGTCTTGAATAACCCCGAACCAACTAAAACACCAGAACCAACTAAAACACCAGAACCAACTAAAACACCAGAACCAACTAAAACACCAGAACCAACTAAAACACCAGAACCAACTAAAGAATTAGGACTAGCCTCATTCGTTGATAAATCAAAAGATCCACAATCATATGTTGATAGATACAACAAAGAACCAAGTTACAAAAAATGGTTTGATACAAACTTCCCACAATACTCTTCAATTTATGATGCAGTTGGATTAGATGAACCAAAAGGACTAGCCTCATTCGTTGATAAATCAAAAGATCCACAATCATATGTTGATAGATACAACAAAGAACCAAGTTACAAAAAATGGTTTGATACAAACTTCCCACAATACTCTTCAATTTATGATGCAGTTGGATTAGATGAACCAAAAGTTAAGACACCAAAAATTGAAACACCAAAAGTAGAGAAACCTCAATTTGGAATATGCGGCACTGGAACAAAGTTGATTGATGGAATCTGCACTGTTATTGATGTGCCAAAAGCTAAATCATGGTGGAAGTTTTGGTAGTGAATAATTTTGGATTATCATACTCCAAAATAGTTTAATTCTATTTGGGTTTTCTAAAAATATGTTTATGTCTGTGGACTAGATAAAAAAACCGTGTATTGAGGTAATTTGTATTTCATGAAAAAATTTGCTTTTGAGCTAGGATATTTACTGTATACATATTCTTTGATTTCTGATAAACTCATTTTTGCCAATTTGTAAAATTCTTCATTTTGCCATTCAGAATATTCTAGTTTACTCATTGAATTAAAATTAAAAACTATGTTTTTCCAAAGATGAATCAAAAATTATTCCAATGTTGGTTAGTTTTCTCAAACTATATGTTGTTTTTAGAAAAACAAATGCTAGTTCTCGTAGATTTGTCTTTTAATGTCTAATACATGATCATTGAAAATTTCAATTCCTGCATCAAATAACTCCATTGTATTTTCAACTGAATTGGGCTGATTCTCATCTATTCTTTTGTTTGTTAGGTACTGACCAGAATCATGAATGTATTTTTCAAATACCATCCCAAAAATACATTCGTGCATGTTTTTAATTTCCCATCTTTCCTTTGTTGAGTTTATTAAATTGAAATACTTTGGAATTTGGCTTGCTGCCATTTTAAGCAAATTCTCTAATTCCATTTTATCTTCTACCTCGAGTCCCATGTTTTACAATTACTTTGATTTTCTCTCTGAAATTAAGAGTTTTGATTAGGTAACGACGATATTTTTTCTGAGGCTAATGTTTTGATTTTTTAAAATTACTCTCAACTTGATTGCTGTCAAAATAATCTCACCAAAACTAGTAACCTTTCTCACACTTTGTTGGTTATACAAATCTCTAAACCTTAAGCCATGACACACGACGATATCGATATTATCGGTAAAAACGTCAAAGACATGTACGGAACATTCATGGGCAAAGTCATTGGAACAATAACTGACATTGATGGAAGCATCCAATCAGTAGGCGTTGACTGCGGTTCTCAAGGATTACAGCAAATTCAATATGAGCAACTAGTAGTTCAAGGCAATGTTGTTATATTCATTCCAAAGTGGAGACTAGACTCTCAAAGACTTCTTCGCGAAAAACAACTAACTCTACGTCGTCTAAAAGCCTTGATTGATATTGTTTCAGAAAATGATGACATGAAAGCAGATGCAGAAATAATTCATGAAAAATACAAGTCAAAACTTGCATCATTAGATGAAGCAGAACAACAAATCAAAGCCAAACTTGAAGCAAGATTGATAGAGTTAGATGAACAGTTGAAGTCCACAAAGATGTTGCTATTTGATGCCAAAGTACAATACAAGAGCAATGAGATCTCTGATAATACATTTGAGACAGTAAAGACATGCTCTGCAGAACTAATTGAGCATGTTACTCATGAAACTGCAGAAATCTCAAACGTTAAGAGAAGAATTGCAGATCTTGATGCAGAAGTACTAAACGTAACAGCACCTCCACAAAAACATATCCAAGAATTAGCCGTTTCATATCTGGGCAATTCTGAATCACAAGTTCAGAGCATACTTCCAGAGGCACCAACAGAACCAGTCATTTACTCTTCAGCCGTACCCTTTGCTGCTGAATCTCTACCAACAATTCCAGAACCACCAAAACAGGTGAAAACAGCAACATCAAACAATGAAGACGACTGGCTTGCCAGAATGGAAGCACAATAATTTTTTTAAATTATTTTTTCTTTAACCTTTACTAGTCTGACCCTCTACACAATTATGATGTCGGGAATTAATATCGGCCTTGGAAATAATGATACTGAAATTAGAAGAGAAGCAAACTCTGATTTTATAACGTTCTGGGAAAGGCAAGCAAAAAATCTCTCTTGGTTTTCAACTTGGAAAAAAACACTAGACTGGAGTCCTCCTTTTGCTAGGTGGTTTGTCGGTGGTACGATTAATGCCTCATACAATACGTTAGATATTCATCAGCAAAACAAGGCTGACAAACCTGCAATTTTATGGGAGGGTGAGAACGGGGAATCTAGAGTTCTCACTTACAAAGACATGTGGACCCGAGTTCAAAAATTTGCAAATGTGCTCAAATCACTTGGTGTTCAGAAAGGTGACAGGATAATTATCTATCTTCCAATGATTCCAGAACTCCCGATATCGATGCTTGCATGTGCTAGAATTGGAGCCATACATACTGTAATATTTTCTGGATTTAGTGCAGCTGCAATTAAAGATAGAATAGATGATTCAAAATCAAAAATTGTGATAACTGCTGATGGTGGATATAGACGAGGTAATATCATTAAACTCAAGGAAGTCATCGATGAAGCAATAAAAGATTTTGATTTTATTCAAAATGTTATTGTGGTAGAGAGGACAAAAAACAAAATCAACATGTCTTCAAAAGATATGCTTTGGAATGAATTAATGCATAATATTTCTGATACGTGTGTTGCTGAAAAATTAGATAGTTCTCACCCTCTTTACATTTTGTATACTTCTGGAACAACTGGAAAACCAAAGGGTGTATTGCATGGAACCGGTGGTTATCTGACTCATTTGTATTCTACATTTAAGTGGGCATTTGACATTAAAGACTCGGATGTATTTTTTTGTACAGCTGATATTGGATGGGTTACAGGTCACAGCTATGTGGTTTATGGTCCATTACTACATGGTGCAACTGAAGTAATGTATGAAGGTGCACCAGATTTTCCTGATGTATCTCGAATATGGAAAATTATTCAAAAATACAAAGTAACAATTCTTTACACCACTCCAACTGCATTACGAATGTCTATGAAGTTTGGTGATGACCTTCCAAATTCATTTGATCTTTCAACTCTTAGATTGTTGGGAAGTGTAGGTGAACCAATTAATCCTGAAGTGTGGAAATGGTATTTCAAAATAATTGGAAAAGAAAAATGCCCTATCATTGATACTTGGTGGCAAACTGAAACTGGCGGTATGATGATATCTGCTTTACCTGGATTGGAAACAATTTCACTAAAACCAGGTTCTGGAACTCTGCCTATTCCTGGATTAAATATTTCAGTTGTAGATGAAACTGGAAATGATGTGCCTCCAAATACTAAGGGTTATCTTGTAATCAAAAATCCTTGGCCTGGAATGCTTTTGACTCTTTGGGGTGATGATGAGAAATATCGCGATGTATATTGGTCAAAGTACAAAAATTGTTACTATCCTGGTGATTATGCTCTAAAAGATACAGATGGATATTTTTGGTTATTGGGAAGAGCAGACGATGTACTCAAAGTATCCGGGCATCGAATAGGAACTGCAGAACTTGAAAGCTGTATTGTATCTCATCATGATGTAGCAGAATCAGCTGTATGTGGAATTCCCGATGAAATCAAAGGTGAGGCAATCATTGCATTTGTAGTTTTAAAACAAAATGTGACTGCTGAGGCTTTAATTTTGGAAAAAGAACTATCCATAAAAATAAGAACTGATATCGGTGCAATAGCTACTCCAAAACAAATCTATTTTGTAACAGCATTGCCTAAAACTCGTAGTGGTAAAATCATGCGTAGACTACTAAAAGGAATAGCTAATAACGAAACTATTGGTGATGTTAGTACTTTGGAAGACGGTGCAGCTGTAACTGAAATACAGTCTGCATTTGACGAACTACAAAAATCAATTCACAAAAAATCCAATTAATCTCAAAGAATTATTTCTAGTATCTTTTATATTTTTAATACTTTCAAATCAGTTGTTAATAATATATCAAACATTTTCTTTAATCCATCGTACTCTGATTTGGAATTTTCATCTAGTTTTTTGTATTCATTGTTTTTAATCTCGTCTAGTTTATTTTTTGCTTCTCTGAAAAACTTTTCAAACTCATCAATTTTTGCATCATTCATTTCTGTAAGATCAAAAATTACCGTATTACTTCCAAGCAGATTTTTCTTTTCATCGTAAAGACTGGTTGCATGCAATAGGCCTGGAAATGTACTGCTGTCTTGTTTTTTAAACGTAATTTTCCTGTCTGTTACATTTCCTGTTTCAAACCATGTTTTCAACGAATCATTCATCACTTCCCATGATTCTTTTGGCACGTGTTCAAATACTGGCCTGCCTAAAATCTCGGATTTTGTATACCCTAATTTGTTAGCATACGTAGAGTTACAATCTAGAATGATTCCAATAGAGTTGATTCGCCTCCACATGATTGGAGCATCTTTGAGAATTTTTCTTGCCTCTGTCTGGATCATTTTTTGATTTACATTTGACTTGTTATTAAATTGAAATCTAACTAAACCACTGATCTAAATTATGACTCTTTTTTTCCAGCGCTTTTTTAAGTCGATTTAATGATGATTGTATTCTATCTTCTGAAAAACTTCTTTCCTTGACTAGATAATTACTCATTCCTTCATAATCTACATTTCCAAATACTATTTCATCCACATCTGCCACAATTGGCTCAAGAAATATTTTCCGTATTTGCTCGTAATCAATTTCATGTAATTGCTCTTGAATTTGTGGTATGTCTTCTAATCGTGAATGCTGCTTGATCATTTTTAATGCAGTTTTTGGTCCTATTCTATCAAACCCATTTGGATTAAAGTCAGTTCCAATTAAGATCCCGACATCTACTAACTGCTCTCTTGTAATGCCCAAAGAATCTAATGATTTTTGTGTTTCAATTATTTCTGGCTCGATTTCTACATACGTATTTCTATTGGGAAGTTTTCTTCTTCCACTGTTTGTAAAATTTCTTATCAGTCTTTTTGCACCACATAATATTGAATCAAAATCTTGACTTGCTGATGCATATGCGTGTCCTGTATTTGTCAGATGAGCTGCAGTTGCTTCCCCCTCAGAAGGTGCATCAATGTATGGAATTCCAAAATAAGTTAAAATTTGTTTTGACTCTTTGACCATACCGTCTTTCATACTAGTTGTTTGCTGTGCAAATTTTCTTGCATCTTCCATGTTTCCTTCTGCAATTGCCTTTTCATATTTTACCGTGGCATCTTTTTTGATTTGTTTTCTTCTTTCAATTTCTGCAGTTTTTAATGACGGTGGTTTTCCATCAAATACGTATACTGGTTTTATTCCTAAAGATAGAAAGTTGATATTTCTGTAGAGCAACCCACTAAGATGACTGGTTATCCTGCCTTCTGAATCTGATAATTGTAATCCGTCAGGACCTCGTATGCTTGCTAGGAATTGATAAATCGCATTATAGGCATCAACTGCTATTACTTTAGATGAAAATGCTTCTAACGTTGTTTTCTCTCTTACTACCAGTTCTTTTAGATTCAGTCCCATTGTTTGTTATTGACTTTTTATGCTATTTTGTGTTTATCGTTTGAATTACGACTAGTACATACTTGTTTTATTATGTAGCTGCTTCTAAGATTTCTTGCCAGGTTAGCCAAGTGGTACGGCGGCCGTCTCGAAAACGGCTACGCGCAAGCGTGCAGGGGCTCGAATCCCTTACCTGGCGTAGACCCCTTCCTCTTATACCCTTACTTGCCAAATTTTTATTCATGAGTGAAATTAAATTTGAAATTCATCCTTATCCTGTTAAAATTGTAAATATCTTCAAGATGTACAAAAAGGACTTCCTAAACACTGTAATCCTCTTCAATGTTTTTATTATCTATTCTCTTTCTATTTGATATGAAACATGTAGCAAAATACTTTGGAGTTGTTGCCATTATTGCAATTTTTGCACTAGCAACTATATCTGGAAGTATCGGTGAAGCAGATGCTTTAAAGGCTAAAAATAAATCCACACATCACTGGTATGGACCCAGAAATATTAACAAAATATGTGGAGACAAACTATGTTCCTCTGGTGAAAACCCAGATCCTATAAACGAAGGAAGACCAAAATAAAACATCCACCTTTATTTGATTATTTTTTTATTTTCTAAATTCTTTGTTCATAACTGTTTAATTGAATAGACGTAATATTGTAAAGATGTATAACCCGACTATGGAAATAAAACATGATGAATATCTCTGGATTTTTAGCTATTATTGTAATATCTGTACTAGTTAGTACTGCAGGTCAGCAAGTTTATGCTCAATACGGAGGTGCTCCTACCACAAGTACTGCAAATGATTACAAGGTAACAATAAACTCTGACAAGCCATCATACGTCATAGGTGAGATAATTACTCTATCTGGCAATGTTAGCAAATACGAAGAAAATAGAACATTACAAATTACAATTTTTGATTCTACCAATAAACTGGTTTTAAGCACCGAAATTCCAGTGACTGCAAATGGAAAATTCTCTTATGATATATCAAATAATGGAAAATTCTCCAAAGTTGGAGAGTATACTCTAAGGGCACAGTATGGGAAAACACACCTGAAAGTAGAAAAACTCTCATTTACACTAGTATCTGATACAAAGAAAATGACTGATACAAAGAAAGTAGATGAGAAAAAGAATTGTTCTGACTTGAGTAAAGGTGCACAATTAATTGGATGTGATAATGCTGGCTTGATTTTAGAAAGTAGTGCTTTTAAAAATGGCAAGCAAATTCCAAAAAAATATGGTTATAAAAATTCTAACATAAATCCACCATTAACAATTAAAGGAATCCCACAAAATACCAAATCACTAGTTCTCATAATGGATGATCCTGATGCAATGGGTGCAGTAGGAAAAATCTGGGTTCATTGGGTGATATGGAATATTGAGCCTAAAACAAAAGAAATCAAAGAAGATTCAATTCCAACTGGTTCCATTGAGGGTACAACGGATTTTGGCGTAATCGGTTATGGAGGCCCAGCCCCACCTGATAAAGAGCACACATACATCTTCAAACTATATGCATTAGATAATAAATTGAATCTCGCTAAAGGCGCATCTAAAACAGATGTGGAAAAATCCATGAAAAATCACATTCTTGCCGAAACTAAACTGACTGGCAAGTATGCTCCTTAATCATTATTAATTTTAAATTATCTCGTTTTGACTATGAAATTCTAAATCTTAGCATGTTTGTAAATATAATAAATTAAAAATAATATTATTTTGATACTATTTTTCTACTAGTTCTTTGATTTTTTGTAACACCGTGCTCCAACCCTTATCTGAATGCTCTTGTGATGCTTTATCTGCAAAACCATTTTGAGAAACTGTTAATTTTGTTATTTTATCATCACCGCTTAATTCAAAGGTGACTAGAGAATAATTTTCCTCCTTATCATCTAGGCCTGAAAATACACTCCAGTATGTGTACTGGAATAATTTTTCAATCTCAAATTTTTTAATAACTCCTTTGTCTCTAAATTTTTTTTCTAGCCAATCTCCTTGAAAAATTATTTCACTGCCTTCTTTCCATGATGTGATTACTTTGGTTCCAAAAAGATATTTTTTAATCATTTTTGGATTTGTTAACGCGTTCCAAACTTTAGATGCATTAGCATTAATCTTTACTGTTTTTCTTACACTTAGATCTTTTTTCATAATGAATGGTTTGTGATATTGTATATTAATTTGATAAACCTTTTGATGGTTCTTTTGAAACTAGTAACACCAATGATGAATTGTTTTTTAACCTCTATTCTTAAATCCTAAATCCACCTAAAATAAAGTAATATGAGTAAAACATCAAACAAAGGAAAAAAACAAAAAAGGCACGAGATGCTGCTAAATCAAAATAGCCTGTATTTCTAAAAAAATCTCTCTAATTTTACCAAGTATGCAACGTGAAACAGGCATCTTTTATGATGCCAGTTATCGTAAATCCTCCTAGCAACATCAAATCTTAGGTTCTTTCTGCAATGACAGGTAATCATCATGGATTCAATATATGAATTAATTATAATGAAATGGGTTATTGTGACATAGATTCTAGACTATGTTTTTAATCACTTTTTTTGAAAAAATCCTTTGAATGTGTCTTTTGTTTTAAATTTAAACTCTTTACAGTTACACGTTTTACATTTGGAAAGTACTAGTTTTCCTCCTTGTGAATCTCGTTGATTCTGTGGTGTTATGGTCAAATGATTTGCTTGTATGTGACCGCACTTTGCACATTTTATGGTCATTGCTTCTACACTTTTCTTAATTTCTCTCTTGCCCATGATTGATAATTGGACACATCGTATATTTGCATTCGGTATTTCATTTGAAAAAAACATTCCGATAACATTGCATTCTAAATTCACAAGATGATGTAACATAAGATCAGATCATGTAAAAAAATGTAAATTCATTAGAGTCTAAAAATTAAAATATTTTATTTTAACTAGTTGTTTTATATTTTAGTTTTTGAAAATAACGCATATGTGCCACCTATGGCATATGACACTGAGATTAAAATTCTAGATAACAACACAGCGATATCTTGATGAGATACAAACAAGGACGTGTCGATTTCAATAGCTATTGGAATTACCAGCAATGCAATCATGCCTACTAAAAATTGCTCTTTATTGTTTTGATGACTAAAAATTCTCATAAAAATATATGTTGAGGAATTTCCTAATCCTATTCCTAACAAAATTAGATATTGAAAATACTGTGGAAAAACTCCAATTAGAAGAAAAGGCACTGCCCAGCAACTACCATTTATTATTTTCACGTATATTGACCACGACAAACTGTTTTTCATACGATTTCGTATTAAGGGAATTTTTTGTTTAAAATGCATAAAATAAAAGCCAAAAATCATTCCAAATGTTCCAAGCCAAACAACTCCGTACAAATAACTTGGTAAATGATTTAGAAATATGATTTCACTTGTAATTGATGCAATTGCCACTGCAGCTGCTACACAAATAAATAAAAATCCAAAAATTCGTCTAATTTCATATTGAATAGATTCCATATAGTCTAGTCATAAATGCATAATTTATGGTTGATGCTCTATGTTTTTGATTCTTTATCTTGCAATGAATTATAATCTAACATTATCTTTGGGAGTTTGTCATCTGGATTTGGTGTTATTCCATATTTTTGACAATACAGAAAATAATTTGGCCAATTTTTTCTAGCACTCTTGTTAAAATCCTCGCCTACCATATGATCATACCAATCAATTATTATCAAACCATAAGCAAAGAATCTGCTAAGATATTTGGCAATTCCAACAGGAATTTTTTTGTGTATATCTAGAAATGCAATTTGATCTATGGTGTTTAAATAATCATTTGCATATCTTTGGCAATCTTCTGTAGTTTTAAGAATTGAATTTTTGTCTAATCTGTTTGTCAGATCCTCATGAAATCCTCGTAATAGTTGAGAATATGTCGCCTTTGTGTTTTCTCTAACGTTTTTCCAAGTTATTAATAATGTGATTATGAAAATAGTTGCAGTGATGGAACTAATAATTATTGCAAGCGTCGGTGTTTCAATCTTTTGAGTTAATTGTAAAAATATGCCTGTCAGATTTAGAAACATGTTGTTAACTATTTTCTCACTTATTATAATATGTCTATGATAACTTGAGTAATGGCAATTCCAATATGATTAATTTTTTCCTAAATGAATTCAAGAATTAATTATAAAACACAATAATTATTGATGTTGTTTTTACCCCTCTTACAATTATTCCACAAAGAAACCTTGTGAATACTACTTCAAAGACTGACTTTTACTAATTATGAAATTTGAGCATATGTTTGAAAAAATTCATGCTAAAATCCTTCTCATGATGATATTCTCCTTTACATGCAACTGAAAAGTTGAAATTATCAATGATTTTTGCAAGTATTACGTTACAACATATGACATCAAAATTATGGCTGTTTTACATAATACTGGCACTTACCATTACTTTTCCGCTGTCTTTTGCTCAACATCATGGTGGCACTCAAGCGCCACCAATTAGTTTTGGAGAGGGAGAAGTAACTGTAAGTACGTTCTTAATTCCAGCTGATTTTACTCCCGAGAAATATTCTAGTGCAAATTTGAAAATTAGATTTTTTGATCCTACCTCTAATGTGAATATAGAAAGTGTCAGTTATAGAGTCCAAATATTTTATGGTGCACAGTTGGTTGCAAATCAAATGTTTTTTGATAAAGATGGGGAGTTGGATATCAAAATACAACCTAAATCAGAGTGTCAGCAAGAAGAACTGTGGAGATGTACAAAATATTATGGTGATGTTGATCCAATTGTGCCGAACGCTTTAGCTTCTACTCCTTCTAGCATACCTGTGATTTCTGGACCTGTGTTTGTTAACAGTGGACAATATACTGTGAAAACTGACATAATAGGTGCAAAAAATCCAAAAACACAAACTACTCAGGATATTCACTTTGAAACTGTTGTAATCATACCTAATGAACAACAATTCAGGATAACTGCATCTGGTACTGAATATTCTATTTTGGCAAAAAATTTTCAAGATCCAATTACAGAATTACACTATGATGAATCATCTCACTCAATAATCTTTCAAATGCCTTTTAATTGGGAACATTTGGCACACACAAATTTTGTGAAAAATTATTTTGAAATTCCAAAAAATTTCTCACCTTTTAAAAATACAAACAGCTTTTATGGCAAAGTTAATGACATTCTAATTCTTCCAAAAGATCTACATTATGATAAATATTCAGACAAAAATACTAACATCATACATTTTATGATTAATGATGACGAACTAAAACAATTCAAAAATTCTGATTCTAAAATAAATGTTGTAATTACACCTGAATCTCAGTCATCAATAGTAACTGAAGAACTTTTGTTTGATAATGGGTTTAAGGCTCTTGCCTCTTATGATTCTAGATATTCTAAAAGCAAGGATTTTATTTTTTCTATTGTAATTTTTGATTCCAAAGGTAATATTTCTACTGATATGCGATATGGATATGGTTTGACGGATCCATCTGGAAAAGAAACCGTAGCCTTTGGAATTGCTTTGCCAAATGGCATTGATACACGAATACTTGATGCGCCTGTAGAAGGCAAGTATTCGATGCAAATAGTACTATTGGGTATTGGACATGATGAGTTTGAAAAACCTCTTTTTCAAAAATTTGAATTGAACATGGTAAAATCTGAAATGCCAAAATCTGAAATGCCAAAAACTGTAATTCCGCAATCTGCTATTCCAAAATGGATTAAAAATAATGCTGGATGGTGGGCAGATGGAAAAATTGATGATAATTCATTCATTCAAGGAATTCAATTTTTGATCAAAGAAAAAATAATGAACATTCCATCTACTCATAGTTCGGGAACTGGTTCAAATCAAATACCATCCTGGATTAAAAATAATGCTGGATGGTGGGCAGATGGAAAAATTGATGATAATTCATTCATTCAAGGAATTCAATTTTTAGTTAAAGACGGCATAATCAATCCTTAACATTGAATAGTGTACTTGAATAAAAAATTCATAGTATCTATCTGATGTTTTTATGGATTGACTTGCTGACCTTTTGTTCTGTGTATTATCTCTGATCTTAATGTGGCAAAATCTGATGTGATCTGGGTGTTTGTCTTTATTTCTAATAACTCTTTTAGAATTTTTTCTAGTAATTCGATTATTTTCTGTTGGTTTTCTTGATCATTTGACATGTGATTTGATTATTTTTTTCACTTTTTAAGTTTGATATGATCTCACTTTATATGTCGTTGATATTTGTTTTTGACACATCTAACTAAATGCAAATTAATTATGTGCTTTTTTAGGGCGTCTTTGTTTTGTCATCTACTAGTTTGAATTTTGATAATACTTTGTACATTATGAATACAATTAGTGCAATTATTATAAAATCTATGATATTTGCGATAAAGTCTCCGTACTTGAATTCAGAAACAGAACCAGTTACGCTGTTAACAATGTTACTTTGAAGTGTTTTAAGATCCCCTGATGGTAGGGCTAATCCTACAGCTGGATTAACAATGTCTGTTACTAATGCACTGACTAGTTTTGATGCTGCAGCCCCTATGACAAATGCAATTGCTAACCCAATAATGCCAAATGTCTTAAGAAAACCCATGAATTCTTGAACAAAACTTTGTTTTACTGGTGGTACGTCACTCATAAATTTCATGACTTATTTTTGTAATAAAAAAAATATGATTGAAAATATTGATTCATCACAGTAAAATAATTTTCATCCTTTTTTAGGCGATCATTTTTTTAAATTGAGAACATCCCTCTTATCCAATGTTATTTTTCATAAACGTCTGGAAAATAAAATGAATTTGGATTCTTTGATATTTTCTAAGATTTTGTTTCTTCTTTCTTTGATTTTAGTTTGTTACAAATAGAACAATCTTGTATCATTGATTTGATTTTTTGCTTTAATCCCATACTGGAGCCCTTTTTGTTCTGAATATAATCCACAACTATTTCACTAATTTGACCAAAAATACCTCATTTTTTAATGAGGAAAAGATTGGATCTAAACTTTGAAATATCCTACCACAGTTTGATGTATTGTGACTATTGCATATGTTTTGATTAATTGCGAACTCGGTGCAGAAGAGACTATTATGGAGAAATTAAAAGAAATAGAACAGGTTAAAGAAGTGTTTGGAACTATTGGAACTCATGATATGATGGTAAAGATAGATGCTGAAAATTTTGAAAAAGTTAGAGATATTGTGTCTAGAAACATCCAAAAAATAGAAAAAATAAGAACAATCTCTACACTTGTAAAAAAAGATAATTGAATTGTTTAGGTGAATTAAATGTCTAATGAAAAAAACGAGATTGAAAAATTAATTGATACTATGATATCTAGCGGTGATGACTTAGTTCAAAAACTCAAGACTGTTTTGCCTGATTCCTTGTCTGAATCTATGATGCTTTTTCATGAATCTAATATTGCAAATCTTAAAAAAATTAAAGAACTTTTAAATAAATAATCTACTCGCTAAGAATTTGTACTATATGCTTTTTAATCATTAATTGGATATTATGGTATGATTCGATCACGTACAATTTCTATTCGCGTTAATCGAAAAACAGGTGATACTTTTGACGCTATTTTGAATTCTCCTCCAAAAATGATGCCTGATGCTAAGATGACTTCTGATGGTTGGTGGTCTTTTTCAACATCCAGAGGAAATGCTAAATTAAAATTTAATGAAAACAAATCTCTTGGAATTTTAGATCATATGTTTATTGATAAAGAATCAAAATGGGATGTTCCGATGCGAATAGTTCCCAGTGGTGATGAGTCTGAAGTAATAATTACTCTGATAAAACCAGATGAATTAACTGATGAGCAATTCAATGAACGAATGATCGAAATAGAACAAGTATTTGGAAATATGAAAAAAATTATTGAACTCTATTGACAAAAAATTACTTGCAACATTTGTTTAGGTGAATTTTTAGTCTTACCCTTTCAATCTTTTCTATTTGATGATATGTTTTGAGAAATTTTCATATTTTTTATAATTGAACTTTAGGCATGCATTACGAGCAATGTATGTCTCAAGGTTAAATATAATTTTTGCAAGTAAAATAAGAGACAATGCCTTACGAAGAAGTATATTTTCAACGATTAATTGAAGATGATATTAAAGAATTTGAAGAATCATAATCTCTCAAAAATAACTGAATTTGTTCTTTGATTGATTTTATATCTAGTCCTTTTCTAGATTTTTGTCCCCGCCAGGACCCACCATGTCTTTTGTTTTGACCTCATTATCCCATTTACCTTTGATCCCCTTGATCAAAGATATGATTCCACTCATAATCAATACGATGACAATTATGAAAAATAAAGCCTGATCAAATAACTTGGATGAACAGTCTATTGCAACTGGTTCTTTGTCGTTATAGTATTGATAACATTTGCCAAATTCACTGGCTTCTATGTTTGCAATTTGATAATCATGTCCAAATACTCCTAAAATCCAAAAACCCTGAAAAAATAAGCACAATACATATGATGATGTACCGTATGTCACTCACGAATCTATTTTTGTGACATCCTATTTACACTTTGATTTATTTATCTCCTAGTGCTATTTTTCTAATGATTTTTTTAGATTTTCTAAAGATGTTTCATAAAACATCCCCATGAATGTTACAAATTTCATAAATTGTTTTGTTGACATTTTTTTGCTATTGAAATAAGATTGCCATGTTAGTTGAGTTGTTTTTTTGTTTTTTGTCTTGATTGAAATGTTGCGATATATGCTCTTAGAGGTAATCCATCCGTTGCGATATATGTGAAATATTCTCCTTCTTTCCATGCAACTATGTGCTCTTCTATAGTATTGCCATCAGTAAATACAATCTTGCGTATTGCCCCTACATTTCTCTTTTTTTTAGAAAGGTATGTCGTTTTTTTGACATCTATTACCCATGATGAAAGTCCTGCAATGTTACTTATTTTCTGCCAAACTTTTTCTTTTGATGCTTTGATTGTAATAGTTTTTTTTACTGAATCAGTATGAAATGACTTTCTTACATTTTTTATCATAATTGTTTGTATTTCTGAGAGTGTTTTAAATTTTATCTCTCTAACATATTTAATCCCCAGAGATCAACTATAACAAATGGTCTTTGGATGGAGTAAAAAGAAAGAAGAAAAAAAATCTGAAGAAATTCCTTCACAAAAACAGATTCGATTATCGGACGTATCTGAAATTATACGACAAATCCTTGAATTAAGAACATTGCAGATTCTATCTGATATCAAATCAATCAGAGATAGTACTGAACCGCTGATTAAAGAGCTCATCATGATTGGAAATACTCTTGAAAAAGATAATCTTCAGGTTGATGAAATAGATAAACATCTTAGAATAATTGTAGTCAGAGGCAAACAACAAGTAATTGACATGATCAAAAAGGATGCAATGCATTTACCTAATATCGCCTCTTATGATGATGCTGAAAACACAAGTGCGATTTTAAATCAAATGTTGAAAAAAATTGGAGACGTTCTTGGACGACAAACCAGAGTGATACACATTTTTGCCAAAAAATACGCAGAAAAATTAAAAGAGATTCTACTCCAAATGAATTCAAATCACGTTAAAATTCAACAATTATTAAAAAACCATGATGATTCAAAACTCACATCTGCTGAAATTTTGGAATCCATCAAAGAAATTCATGGTGTGGAAAATAATCTAGTTAAGAAAGAACAAAGAATTAATGAAATTCGCAGTTATGTGGATTCTCTCGATAAAAAAATTATTTCTATTGAAGATTTAATTAAAAAGATAGAAACTTCGGATGAATATGAAAAATTTTTGGATTTAAAACAAATTTTAGATGAATTCACCATCAAGAAAAATCAAATAAAACATGAAATAGACTCACAATTTACAAAAATTTCTAGACCTCTTAGTAGATATGAATATGCTTCATCAATGGATAAAGAGCAAAAACATCTGTTGTCTCAATTAATTAAAGATCCTTTTGATGTATTACTTTCAAAAAATAGGGATTCAATAATATTAATTTTGGAAAATGTACGAAAAGGCATTTCCTCAGGTTCAATATCTGTCAAAGATCAGGAAAAATCATTCTCTCAAATAACTGAAACTGAAGAAGCATTAGATGGATTTATCAAACAAGTTAATGATTTTGTAGATAAAAAACAAAACATTGAAAATCAAATGGGTATACTTGAACCTGATGAATTATCCGATCTTACAAGAGATCTGAAAAATGCTCTTTCTAATAAAAAAGATTCTGAATTAAAAATCAAAACATTTCAAGTTGAGATAAACGAAGATCATTCTAGCATCAAAAAATTAATCTCTGACGTTGAAGTTAAACTAAGAACATTCTCTAATACTGTTTATGCCATTACTTATTGATCCTAAATTTAATTAGATCTAAATTATATCATCTTAGTATGTTGTTCAAAAAGAAGAAACTTGAAAGACAAATTTCTTTGCAAAAAAAAGTTTTAGATAGTATTTTGTCTTATTGTCAAATGAAGCATCCTAATGAAGGCATTCTTATTTTAAAAGGTAAATCAAAACAGGGACATGTCTTAATTGACGGGCTGGTAATTCCACCGTTTAATTATTCGGGGCCAACATTTGCCGGATTCCCTCACTCTTTTTTGCCTTTTGATATGAGTTATGTTGGAATAGTTCATTCTCATCCAAGTGGGTCGGCTAATCCATCTGTTACTGATCTTCATAACTTCTTTGGATTGGTATCATTAATTGTAAAATCACCATATGGGGATGATGATATCTTTGCTTGGGATAGTAACGGAGATTCTATAGCCCTGGCAATTATCTAGATTGAAAAACATCTTAAATTATCATGGAGAAAAACTGAGAAATACTGACAAAACTTTATAAGTATTTTGGATGTAATTTTGTTGAATTGTTTAATTATAAGACCTATTTGATATTCTTGTTTGCGTCACTTGCTATCAGTATTGGATTGCAAATGATTCTTCCATTTCCATACGGTCTTGTTGTTTCTATGGCTATTTTTATAGCGTTTCCAATGTTGTTAAGAAAACGATACATGGGTCGTATGGGTGGATCAGGTGATTCTGGAACTGGTGGCGGATTCTTTGGAATGAACTCTGGCGGTACTGGAGTGCGTTACATGTGTCTAGTTTGTAGTAACAAACACAAAGGTGGGGCTTGTCCTAGATGCGGTTCTAAAATGCAACGTCCTGATTTCTAGAGAATAAAAATGGCATTAGATGAAATCAGAAAAAAAGTCCTATATCAAAACTCTATTGAGGTATGGATTGGAATAAGTAAAGAAAAAAATATGGACTGGGTTGATACTGAAAATTACAAAAAGTTCATTGCTTTTCTTCTAAAAAATAATCTAAACATGAAACAAATGTCTATTTGCTTTGATGAATCAGACAAAGCAACTGAAGGCGGTCACAGCAAAAAAGTATTTGCTAACAAGTTGGCAGCATTTAATGATAAAAACTCATCATGCTATTCAATAAAATTGAATGATAGTGCTATTGAATTGATTCGAAAATTTGACCTCTAGTTTTATTATCTTTTTAACTTTGGATTTATAATTACATCTAGCGCATTACCTATGAATACAAAAGCAAGTCCTGTTATTGCTATCATTATTCCTGGTGGCATTATCCACCACCATAACCCTCTGGCGGATGCTCCGTATACATTGGCATCATGTAAAATTTGACCCCATGTTGGAAATGATGGATCGCCCAATCCTAAGAAACTAAGTCCTGCCTCTGTTGTAATTGCAGCTGGTACTGATATGGCAATACTGGCAAACGCATATGGTAGTAATTGTGGTAAAATATGCCTAAGTACGATCTTTGAATTTTTCTGACCCATCATATTTGCCGCCTCTACATATCCTCTAGTTTTGATTTGCAATGCCATGCTTCTTGCAACTTTTGCTACTCCCACCCAACCAAATATCATCAAAAATCCCACCATCACGAAAATACTGTTACTAATTGTAATTGATAAAATAATTAAAAATGGTAGTGCTGGAAGCGCATAGATTACATCATTAAATCGCATCATTACTTCGTCTGTTTTTTTACCTCTATATCCTGCATATGCTCCGTACAGTAAACCCATCATCACTGATGCTATTGCTACAACTAACCCTATGAAAAGTGCCAAAGGTGTTCCCAAGAGCAGTCCTACAGCTAAATCTCGTCTCAATTCATCGGTTCCCATAATTCCAAAAGCTTTACCTCCTATGATTAGTTTGGATTCTGGAATTTGATTTTTTGAATTATCTCCGTACATTTTGATCAAAAAAACATAATTTCCTTTTAGTGGTACATGGTTATCTGTTTTAGAAAAAATAATATCTTCCGAAGATAAATTGCTTAAAGAAAATAAAAACTTGTTTGATTGTAAATATAGATTTTTTCTAATTGCATCATCTGTAGAAAATATTCTTTCACTGTGAATTGAATTTAAATCTGAATGTGGCAGTGATGTTGATAATAATTTTAATTGTATTCCATCTGGACGTATTACATCTATTTGTAACAATGGTTTTCCTAAATACTTTGCAGAAAACTCATAAATGAAATCACTTGGAAAATCATCATAGTCAAAATTTATTCCAAATTGATGAGTTGTAATTGATATGTCCCCTGACATATCATAGTTGACATTTGGTGTATTCAAAATTTTATGTTCCGGAATTTTTTCACTCAAAAATAAATTAATCCATACTGGTATGGCAACTTTGGGATATGAAATCCACTTTCCTGGATTATTCCAATCTTTGAAAGTATCTCCTGGAATTGCAATCACTACAATAATTGATGTAAAAATCAAAATCGATAAAATGGTGATCCCGGCAATACCTGTCTTACTTTTAAAAAATTCCTTTTTGATTTCTTGTGGTGTGATGCTACTCATTATCCTGTTCTCACTCTTGGATCAAAATACCCATACAGTAAATCTGCAACAAATATGCTAATCAGGAAAAATACTGTTAAAACGTATGTGGCACCAATAATTACGGGAAGATCCATGACTGTAATTGCCTCAAAATAGAGTCTGCCCATACCTGGCCAGTCAAACACTGCTTCTGTAATTATTGCACCACCTAGCGAACCTGATAAACTCAGTGCTAGAATGGTGATTATTGGCGGGGCTGCATTTTTTAGAGCATGAGTGTAGATTATTTTTTTCTGATTAATTCCCATGGTCTTTTTTGCAATTATGAAATCTTCCTGCATTATTCCTACTATGAAATTTCTAACTAAATATGACCATGATCCAAAACCTATGATTACAATTGTAATTAAAGGCAATGTCATGTGATATAGCAAGGATCCGATATAATTTGGGTCTGTTACTGGAATTAACGGTGTTGCTCTTGCAGGAAAAATCTGATATACAAACGAAAATAAAAATATCATCAACATTCCTATCCACCACACAGGAAAACTGGAGCTGATTATTGCAAAGCTGGATGTTATTCTGTCAATTACTGATCCGACCTTGCTTCCTGACAGTGCTCCTAGAAAAATACCTATTACTGATATTATTATTGTCGCAGTTGTAAATAGTAGAATTGTTTTGGGCAGTTTTTCTAAAATAATTTCTCTGACATCTGATGAACCTGAATCACTAGTGAGAAATGTCGCATGGCCAAAATCTAAGAATAATATTTTATACATTGTTAGACCAATTCTTTGTGGAGAATACCACGGTTCATCCAATCCTAAAGTCTTTACTCTCTGTTCAGTTTGAGTCTGAATAAATGATTCAAATTCATCTACTGATGAAAAACTTTTTGCAATTGCCGGATTTTCTGTAATTTCAGTTCTTACTTGAAAAGCAACTCCTTGTTTTAAGATATTGTCCATATTTGATCCTACTAGCGCAATTGTAATGAGCAACGTAATCATCAAAACTCCAAACATTGTGATTAATCGTGTAGCAACATATCTCTTCAAAGTCAATAAACAGAAATGGTAAACTCAGTTTATAATAATTGCAGTATGAATATACGTTTAGTCAGATCTGAATATGTGCAATATCTGGTAACTTGCATGTGCTATTTGTGCCTGATTAATGATACTTGTCATTATCGTGCTTCTTTTTACTTTGGGGATTATTACATATATTATAAAATCCAATTCTGAAAAAATTTTAATTTACTATGACTTTCTATACTATGTATGGTGAAAAATACTGCATTTGATCCAGATAAACTTGTATTGACAAAAAATGAAATTCTTGAATTTTGTGACAAAGTCATAGAAAAATGGAATAAACATCCTAGTAAAAACGCTAACAATATTTTAGCGATGACTGCTGTTAAGGCAAGCATAGTTTGGACTGATGAAGATTCACTCAAGGCAATCTGGGGTGAAATTATTGGTTGGGTTTTTGAACTCCTTTATGAAAATGCTCTATCTCAAGGTAAAAGCGATGATGTTGATTGGTCCAATGTCATGAAAAAATTAAAGAGTAAAAAATAACTGTGTGATAATTATATTATGAGTGCAAGTACTATACGAAAAGCCAAAAAACTAGTTGAAAATGGAGGTGTTGTTAAAGTTGACGATGACTTGTATCAAATAAAATCTTCATCTGATCCTGAGAAATCTTATTTTGTGACATCTGATACTTGCGAATGTCCTGGGTTCAAAAATTTTTACAAATTTCATCATGGTAAGGGATTAAAAGCAAACTGTTCTCACTTGGAAGCAATAAGAATTTTCAAAAAAGAATTGTAGATTTTGTTTGATATTTGTTTTGATTGTATGTGCTTTATTTTTTCTAATTATGATTAATTGTAAAATTAATTCTATCTGGAGTATCTCAATCTAATCATTTTTAGTTTGAACATATCGTTCTCCGTAATGAGAAGATTATTGTTATGTGTCAAATAGATTTTTTAAAATAATGTTGTATTCACATGATCAAGTATTGTTTGTCTTTGAATTATTATGATTAAATCTATTAACTATATGGAAAATTCAAAACAGTAGAGAGATTGCCAATCTAGATATGAATGGAAAACACGATAATTTGAATATTTGACAGCCATTAATGATACTAACGTGATTGATTCTTTGCCTTTTTGTACAAAATATTTTTTATTTTAATAGGCGAGGCAATTGTCTAGTTTCTACAGTGGCTTTGTAATAATATAATTATAAATATGCAATTATGATGGAATAAAACTAGATGAAACCTATTGTTTTATTATTATCCGCAACAGTAATTGTATTTTTAATTGCTGGTATGACTGATATTGCTTATGCTTCTGTTAATGCTAATGGAGCTAGAACTTCTCCATCAATTGTAACGACATTTGGTGATGCAGACTATCCAGTATCTATTGGAGATACATCATTTACTGCAAAACAGCTGAACAGTCCTGTCTTGACTACGACAGTTACACCTGGCGAGCCAGTTAAGATAAAATTGTTATTGTATGAGGATGAAGGACCGCAGAATGTGAGGCATGTAGAGATGTATGTGAACATACACGGCACTCGCACCATGAATGACTCTACTGAAACTTCAATAATATGGGATAGTAACAAAGGCACCCATATAATCAACCCCAATGGAATAATATCTGATGGAACCGTAGAGCAAACAATTCAGGCAAACAAGGTTTTATTTACATTTAATGTAACATTTGCAAAAGAGTTTGATGCATCCGATGTTGTATTTTCAGCATGGGATTCTCATCGAAACAATATGGTAGTTCTGGTTCAAGATGCATTAGAGGTGAGCACAGCAGAATCAATCAAAGAGCGTGGTGAATATTCGACAAGTTCTATATCTGATTCACAGTTATCATCCTCAATTGGAATTGATGTTGATGGCACATCATCTACCAAATCTGAAACTACATGTACTGCATGTGTTCAAATTCACTCATATGAAATTGATCTTTACAAAGAGATGTTTCCATTAACTGTCTGGACTGACTTGCAGCTTTATGATCATCACTCCACTATCAAAATAAATGGATACTTGAAACCACAAAACACTATTGCCCCCGTACTGATTGTCGTAACTAATCCTATTGGAAACGTTGTTACTATTCAACAATTATCTTCTGATGTTGATGGAAATTTTTCTTTTGAACTAAACACTGAAAGTCCACTCTTAAAACAAGACGGTGACTATATTCTAAAAGTTCAAAGTGGTACTGAGACTAGACAATTCAAAACAATGTTCACTCTAACAAGTGATCCACTTATTCAACCTCATATCGTACCTGAATTTGGCTCTGTTACTCTTTTGATTCTAATTGGCTCAATTATGTCTATTTTGGTTATTAGTAAGTCCTTTTCCAATAGATTTGTCAAGTTCTAAAACCCTGACACCTTCTTAAACACCTACACTCAGTAATTAACAATACATGGATTTAGAAAAATTCCGTAACGATGTTTATGAAGTAACTGATAAACTATCTAAAAATTTGAAAGAAACTGATTTGCCAAAACTTAACTACGTACGTCAGCAATTAATAGAACTATATCAAAAAAATCTTGTAAAAATAAATCACTCTGTTTTAGAGCTGATATGTGCATCCAATCTAATTGCTCGTGGTCATTCAGTGGAAGTGGAAAAACAAATCTCTGATATTTTAGTGTGTGATATTTTTGCAAAAAAAGGTGGTGGAAATACCATTGTTGAAATTGAAACTGGTTTTACCCCCCCTGATCATGCCATGGATACTATTGATTATTTCACTGCAAGAATCATGAGTAAAATTGCTAGGTATAGTCAACACTGCTCAAAATTTTCTTTGGCAACTCCCGTGATAGGACTTATTCCAATACCAAAAACCTTTCTTATTCCACCAAATGCAAGAAATGAATCCGACGTAAAAAAAATCAAAGTTCTATGTGATAGATATTACAAAAATCCTCCAATCTCATATACTGATATCTTAAATGCCCATTTACACTCAATTTATTTAATAAATATAGATAAGGGATTTGCCAAAGAGCTTGATCCCCAAGGGTATGTCGATCTAACTGATAAACTACTTCAAAGAAGTGAAGTGGAATACTAACGTCGCAGTTAAAATAGAAAAAATACAAATTCATCTTCATTTTACTGCAAGTATGATTTGTGCTGCGTGTGAAACTAGAAAACACTATGAATGTATTGACTGTGTAAACAACCATGAGACTCATCTTTGTCACTGTGACTGCCATGATGAAAACACAAAACCTCACCCTGTCGATAAACCTCATTAATCTCAATGTATGCTCTACTTCGAATTTTAGTGCCTAAATCTATGAATTCATTCATATTTTAACTATTGTAGATTTTTGAAGTTTAATCGTCTGATCGTAAGAAACATCAAGATTCATAAGGCAAAAAAATATTCTATCGACAAATTATGGCGACATCCATGGAAAACTTTGGAACATTAGAGTATGTTTTGGATAAATACTCAAAAATTTGGAGTTGGAAAATTACCGGTCAGCGTGCAGTAAGTATGATTTCAAGACTAGTGCCTGAAGCATGGTATGGTGAAAATATCGATGAGGTGATAATTCCTGACAGTGTTGAAAGTGTAAAGCAGATCAAATTAATCATGGATAGATACCCACTTGAAATTTTATCCAAATCTGCATGGCAAAGAAAAATCGTAAAAACATATACTCCAAAACCCACACTTCCACCAATCAAATACAATTTACATCGTGCAAAAGCTGGAGAACAATTCAGAGGAAAATTACTGAATTTTCAAAAAGAGGGATTGGATTTCTTGTTAAAATCATCTGGTAACGCATTACTTGCAGATGAAATGGGTCTTGGGAAAACTGTACAGACTTTATCTTATGTTGCTACTGAAAAACAAACTTTTCCAGTACTAGTTGTAGCACCACTAGTGACACTAAATAATTGGGAAAGAGAAATTTCCAAATTTATGAAGAAAAAAAGTAGAAATGGACGAATCATAGAATCTGAATCTTCCACGTCAACTATTATACGAACTGGAAAGTCAAAAGATCTTCCTGTAACTGATTTTTACATAATAAATTATGAATTACTTTACAAACGTCTCTCTGATTTATCAAAACTTAATATTCGAACTATCGTATGTGATGAGGTTCATAACTTAAGATCAAAGACAACCCAAAAATACAAGGCTGTTAAAAAATTAGCTGCATTACCATCTCTTTCTTATAGAATTGGTCTTTCTGGTACTCCATTTTCAATAGAGGTTCTGAAATTTGGCCAATTGTGGATATTCTAAGACCTGGACTGCTTGGTAGTTTTAAAGAATTTTGTGAATACTTTTGTTATGTTAATGACAAAGGCAAGGCAATCGTACTTGAAAATAAAAGAGCATCACTTCGAAATGAATTACAAAAACATGTCATGCTAAGACGAAAAAAATCTGACGTTCTTAAGGAATTAAAAGATAAAGTTCGTTACAAAGAGGTAATTGACGCTGATACTGATTATTACTTTGGTGAACTAGGAAAAATATGGACTAAATTAGAAGAAGAACAAAAAAACGCTGAAACTGCTTTTGACAAGTCTGCCTCATATCAAAGAGCAATTCAAAGTGAAAGACAAATTGCAGGTGTTGCAAAATTACCTCATGTAATTAATTTTGTTAAAAATATTATGGAAATAGAAGAAAGCGTAGTGGTTTTTTGTCATCATAAAGTTATTCATAAACTACTACATGATAGTCTCGAAGAATTCTCTCCTGTTTCTATTATTGGTGGTCAATCTGATAAATTCCGTCAAGAACAAATTGACAAATTCCAAAGAGGAGAATCAAAATTGATGATAGCTGGTCTAAGAGCTGGAAACGTAGGAATTAATCTGACTCGTGCCAAATATGTAATTTTTGCAGAACTGGATTGGAGTCCTGCAATTCATAGACAAGCAGAAGATCGATTGCACAGAATTGGTCAAAAGAACACTGTCTTTGCATATTATCTTATTGGAAATGGTACCCTCGATGATCATGTTGCAAATATTTTGGTGGATAAAAGTTATGAAATTGATTCTATTATGGATGAAACTGCTGACACCTATGAAAACAAAGACAAGGCAGAATTAATTCTTGCACAAATTCATGATAAAATAAGATCAAAATAACCCTATTTTTAATTTTACACTTGGAAAATATATGTGGACTTTATTTGATTAGAGTATGGTCAAATACGAATTACCCCGATTACCTTATGGATATGATGAACTTGAACCGCATATTGATACACAAACCATGGAAATTCATCATCAAAAACATCATCAAGCATATGTTGATGGCTTAAACAAAACACTCGCAAAAATTTCTAGCGAATTTCATCCACAATACATCACCTCTGTTTTATTTGATCTGACAGCTATTCCTGAATCTGTCCGAAGCGAAGTTAATTTTTTCGGTGGTGGCTTTGAAAATCATAAATTATTTTGGGAAACAATGACTCCAAAAATGAAGGAAGTCCTGGTGGTAAATTGGGTGATTCAATTGATGTGTATTTTAATAACTTTGAAAATTTTAAAAAAGAATTTTCAAACAAAGCCATGTCCATTGAGGGTAGTGGATGGTGTTGGCTTGTGTTCAATCAAACTTTTAACAAAATAGAAATGATTACTACGTCTAATCAAGACAGTCCATGGTCAATAAGAAAAATACCTCTTTTGGGATTAGATGTATGGGAGCATGCTTATTATCTAAAATATCAAAATAAGCGATCTGACTATATTGCTGCATGGTGGAATGTAGTGAATTGGGATTATGTTGGAAATAGATTCTCCGAACTATCTGACTAGTATTTCAAATTTATCAACATTTGTTTACTTTTTTATCTGATGTAAGACTGGATTTTGTTCTTTTTGTTTTTACAGTATTTGCATCATATCTACGAAATTACCGTATCTGTGTGTTAGATAGTAATTGACATACAGTTAATCTTAAGTTTGTAGTAGAATGAACTAATTTAATGAAAGACGACTTGGCGACTTGTGAGAATTTCAATGAACATGTTTATGCTGTCTTTCATTTTCTTGTTTTTCTAAATTTAATCTGATACAAAATTCTCACTTTTCATTCAAGATTTATGTTTCTAATTGTTCATGCTTTATATTTATTATGAAGTTCATTTTATCATTGGACTTTATGCTTGAAGAAGAATTGATGGATCTGATGATGTTTTGTTTGCAAAATCCTGAATCTCCTGATGTGATAGAAAAAAAGAAAAGAATTACGGATATAGGTCAAGAGCTTTTTTTGGATGGTGGAATTGATGCTCTTGAAAATTTCTTCTTTTCATTAAAAAATAGAATTATTCAGGAAATAGAAAAAGATCCATCCTCATTGCGTTCGCTATGGAATGGACTAACTACTGAATGGCATTACTAGTTTATCTCGTTGAGAATGTCTAGCCTCTACCAATTCTAAAAATAGCTGTACTGCATTTTGGGCAGGTGCCTTTTAAAGCTGGTTTGCCATTTTTCATGGTGTATGGTTTGGCGCCGTCAATATCTCTTTTGTCTCGGCACTTTACGCAATATCCTATTGTCATAATAATATTAGGCACGTGGTTCTATTAGCGAGATCTTGTTAAACTTTTTTTACTATGAGGCAAACCTCTGATCTTAATTTCATACCTAAAAACGACATTTTTTACGTCTGACAGTTTTCATAATTTTGTGACGCTTTCTAAAATGATCATATGATGTAAATAATTATTGTTAACTAGTTATTTTCAAAATCACATGTTCTGCTAATGGGTCAACTTGCCATGTTTTGGTCTTTGAATCTACTGTTATATCCCATACGAAAATCTCAGCTGTGTATTCATTCGATACCTTTGGTGTCCATGATAATGCAGTTTTAAAAATTTGTCCAGGATCAAGTTTCCCCTTTATCCACTGAAATGATACGACAACACCGTTTTGAGTTTTAACTTGAATAAGATAGTAAAAATCTTGAGACTTACCTTGATTATTTTTGATATCTGCCGAAATCTGAACTTGTTGATTTACATTGACTTGATCTGATATTTTAGTACCTACTGTATTTTCAAGTCGCGGATTTGTAATATCTACTCTGTCTAATGGTGTTATTGCAAATACAGGATTAATTAAAACTGTGAATGCTAGCATAATCCCAAAAATAACACCAATTTGCTTCATTATGATTTTCTGGCCATTTTTTTGTTAATAAAGCATTTCTACACTTTATCTTGATCTAATTGGTTTAATTCACATTACAAATTTTTGATATAATATAATGATGTGTTGCATTTAGCATTTGAAAAGTTTCTAATTAATAATTAAATTTTAACTCTATAGTAATCCCATCGTTCTGGGTCAAATTTTGTTACAAATTCTGCACCTTCTTTATCTGCTCTGGCTTTTATTACGTCCCTTAATGCAAAACTGGTCAAATACTTGTATTTTTTAGCATGAGCCTGCATGATAAACATGTGACGCATTTCACTCCCTCCTTTTAATCCCCAATATCCCATTTTTAACGCTAAAGGTTCTAAAAATATTGTATTGTTAAGGCCATAATTTTCATCTCTTATTTCTGGTCTTAATCTATAATTTTCCAATGGTCCGCCTTTGGTGAATCCTATGATTTCTCCCTTGCAGTCATTTAATCTGAGGGTGTTGAGAATTATGTTTTGATCTTTTACCGAGTTTTCAAAATTATCTTTTGCAAATTGAAGTGGTTTTGGTAACTCTAAAAATATTGAGTATATCGATTTGATAAATTCAGGGTCTTTACGGGTGTCTATTTTTTCAATAGTTGGAACTAATTTCAAGTTATCATATGTATAATTTGCTTGTATGCTAATTTCTTGTTGTCTGATATTCATAAATGATAATACTGTATCGTAAAAATTCTTTCTCATATGTTTTGGCAATGATTTTAAAATAAACTGACACATTTCAGTTTCTTTGTTTAATAGTTCTTCAAAATATGCTACCGAACTTCTCACAATCAGTGACGGTCTCCATGCTAAAGCATGTGCGTTCATTTTTGCCATTTCCATAGCTTTTGTAAAATCCCCAATTGCATAACCGCTAATTCTATCTACTACTGAAAGATACCATCCCAAATTCATGAAATGTTCTTGTTTTGCTTCATTGTTTTTTGTTAGTTCTGAATTTTTAAAACATTCTTTAATTTGTCGTTCTGCATTTTCCTTAAGCTGACCACTCCATGGATATGTTGTCCTGAGTATCAACACTTTGATTATTTCAAGATCCAAATTTGCAACATCTAAAAGTTTTCTCAATTTTTTGTCCATCGAAATAAATTTTAAAACATTATCTTCGTGTGGTTTGTCTACACTTTTTTGAGGATCAAAATCATGAAATAATGCAGCCGTATACAAATATTTCAAATCATTATCTGAAAATTTTTTTGAAGTGCTGTTTAGATTTGCAGATAACAGTGAAACATATGTAACTTCTAACTCGTGGGTGATATTGTGATATCCATAGTAATCACTACCTAGTCCCTGTGTTTCAAATAATTCGATAGTATAGTCTAGCATCTCTGTATAGCAATCTTCATCCATACCACTTTCCACAATTAGGCTCATGATCTCATTTCGCATAATGGGAGGATTTGCAAATTCTTGCAATAAATATCGATTCTAATTGTTATTTTTAAAGATGCTTCTATATTTCTTGAAAATCTCCTCTAAAAATTATATAATAACTGAAAATTTGGGTGTTGTTTTAATTGGAAAGACTCAATAGAATTATCCTTTTTTTTGTTTTTATTGTCTATTAACTTGGATTTACTTGAATTCCTTATTGACATCAATGGGAAACATCATCTAGAATATGTTCTGCATCTTGATAATCTCAAATACCCTTTGTCTGACGTCTCTATTGTAAATTCTCCAATACCTGTTAATTCACCTACTACGAGAGGTGGAGTATATTTTTCAGATACATTTGCATACAAAATAAAAGGAATAGTTAATGATCTATCCGTTGTTCCATTGTTGTCAAAAACTATGTTGGGTCCAAATACTGAATTTGGTGAAATTAAAATTACAACACAAATTATTACCAATGATAAAAAAATAACTTTGTCTATATTTACAAACTTGATAAACAGCGTACAAAGTTCATCCAAAATTGAATTAAATATGATTTTGATAAAACTTGAATCTGATTAATTTTTGTTAAGATAAATGTCGTATTTTTTACGTAATTCTTTATTTGATAATATTTCATATGCTTTATTGATTTGAACCATTATTTCTTCTGATTTTTTCTCCTTTGTTTTGTCTGGATGTATTTTTTTTGCAAGTTCTCTGTATTGTTTTTTTATTTCTTCATGTGTTGCATTTTGTGGAATTTTTAATATCTTATAATAATCTGGTAATGAAGAATTCTGAGATGCATTTCTAAATTCTTTATCCTCTTTTGAATTTTTTCTAAATCCAAATTCCTCATAATCATCTGACCAGTCTGAATGATATTTCTCATATGTTTTGTCATTTTTTGAATCAAATTCTGTAGAATCATATGGTGTTTTTCTCCTTAGAATTATGTCTCTCGCAAGATATACAAAAAGACCTATGACTGCTAATGCAAAACTGGCAAATAAAATTACTTTTTGCTCATCAGTTACAATTAATTCCATCTGTAATTTTTTTCCAGCATTATCTGATTGCCCTGAAACATTTTGAATCATGCTTATGACTATTATGCCTAATATGATGATGTCTAAATTTTTCATTTCGTTTATGTCAATCTAAAGTCTTCTTTTGCAGTATTTAGAACAACATGTGTGATGGTATTTTCTATGTTTTGAATTGACGCTAATCCTTTTACAAATTCACTTAATTCGTTACGGGATTTGAATTTTGCAATGACTAGTGTATCTGTATTTCCTGTAATGTCATAAACCCCACACACATTCTCTATTTTTGATAACTCTGCTTCAATATCTATGATTTTGTCTTTTTTTGCAATGATCTCAATTATTGCCGTTAAATTGTAGCCTAATTTTCATGGTCT
>BGOU01000006.1 GCA_003569705.1 Nitrosarchaeum sp. | reverse complement strand
AAGAGATGTCAAGGGAATGTATGCCAAGGCAAGAAAAGGTGAGATCAAAGGATTTACAGGAATTGATGATCCATATGAAGCTCCACAGAATCCAGACTTGTTAATTGACACAGAGCATGAAGCACTAACAGATAGTGCAAAAAATGTAAAGGAATTTCTCAAGAAAAGAAACCTAATCTAGTTTTTTAAATTCTTCAATTATTTTATCATGAATCAGTCCATTAGTTACTAAATTCCATTTTGATGGTTTACTATTTTGTTATTGTATGTAATATCATTACCAGACATATCAGTCATTTTTCCGCCTGCTTCAGAAATTAAACAATAGGATGCAGCTGAATCCCATTCTTTCATCTTATTTGTAGTAGTAATGTATGCTTCAGCTTCTCCTGAACTAATTTTCCCTACTTTTAGTGAACTCCCTATACTAGTAAAATCTTTAATCCCTAATTTTTTGATAAACATTTTTTCTTTTTCTGAAAGATGGTGTCTTGAACCAACTGCTTTACATTTTGAAAGTTCTGAAACTTTTGTAACTGATATTTTCTCCCATTTACCTTTTGAAAATCTAAAGGCGCCACATCCTTTTTGTGCTGCAAAAATAGTTTTTTCTGTAGGCCAACCAATAACACCTATGATTGGTTTTTTATTTTTTATCAGTGCAATCATTACAGTAAATTCTCCAGTTTTGTCTATAAAATCAGAAGTACCATCAAGAGGATCAACTATCCAAATAATCTCTTCTGATAATCGTTTTTGATCATCTTTATCTTCTTCAGATAAAATTTTATGATTAGTTTTTGATAAAATAGCCTTAATGATTTCATTACTTTTTAGATCAGCTTCTGTGATTGGTGAATCATCACTTTTAGTGAATGTTTCATATTTGCTCTCGTATATCTCTAAAATTGAATTTCCTGCTTCATATGCAGCCTCAATAGCCATATCTAACTCTGGCATTTTGTCTAAAATTGGGATATTCTTCAATAGTAATTACCTAGGTGGTTAATTCTGGTTTTAATGTCCAGACAACTCCTAGGACAATAAATGGAATTGACATTATTCCGATAATTGTAAGTATTATGTTAAATTGAGATTCTGATACTTGTGGATTATTGACTATCCAAGGTAATGGTAATGTAATGACTACCCAGATTATTCCTAATAGGATAATTAATTTGGCCTTTTTCTTCCTATCTGTCATCAATTTCAGTATTATTTGAGCAGTATTAAATCCATGTGAATTTACTTGATTGATTCTCCACCATCAACTGCAAGTATTGCCCCTGTTGTCCAGGCAGCATCATCAGAAGCAAAATATAAAATTGCTTTAGCTACTTCTTCTGGTTGACCAATTCTACCTATGGGATGCTCATTATTCATAAATTCCCTATCTTTTTCAGTTTTTAAAAATGGTTTTGTCATATCTGTATCAACAACACCAGGACAAATACAATTAACTCGAATTTTGTTTTTTGCATATTCTAATGCCCAACATTTTGTAAGAATAATTAATCCAGCTTTTGCCGCAGAATATGCATCTGCATTAAATCCATGATATGCTTTTAATCCGGCATCGGATGAAATATTGATTATTGATCCTGATGTTTTTTGTAAATAAGGTATTGCGGCTTTTGTAAATCTAAATTGTCCTGTAAGATTTACATCTAAAACATCATTCCATTCAGACTCATCAATTTCATGTAATTGTTTTATTTTTGGAAAAATTCCTGCATTATTTACTAGAATATCCAATTTACCAAATTTCTCAATGGTTTGTTCTATTACTTTATTGACATCATCTTGATTTCTAATATCAGCTGTTATTCCTATTGTATTTGAAAGCTGACTAACTGCATTTTCTAATCTTTCTGAATCTTTTGCTGTTATGACTACATTTGCACCATTTTCAACAAAAATTTTTGCAGTTGCAAATCCAATACCTCTACTTCCACCAGTTATGATTGCAACTTTCCCAGATAACTTCAATATTTTTTTCAATAAATTTCGTAATTTATAGCTCTTTAAACTAACAATATGAGAATTCATGAATATTTTTTATATTATAGAATGAATTCTTGTAATTTGAAAATAATTTTATCATTCCATAATTTTTACAAATTATTATTTAAAATCTAATTTATTTTCCAGAATAATCCACCTAGTTTCTGTTTATATCAAAAATCAAATTTTGAATCAAAATATCATGTCACATGATATTGAATATTATTCATATTGGATTTTTTTAATTATTTTGACATAATTTTTTCCAAATATATCTTAGCACTAAAATTTTTCATAAAACTCTATAAAATATTATAATTTTTCATATTAAATCTTAAATAGTTAAAGTAATTATAATAATTGATGCCGAAGGATATAATTCCTATCGACTAAAGTAGCGTTGCCCCGCAGAACAAAAAAGGCAATCAGGCGTTTTAACGACCTGACCATGAGAGGAAATCTCTCAGAGTTCTGCAGTAAAGGGGTAAACGCCTTTTTAATTTTCAACGACATCCACAGATACTGGACCTAATTCATTTCCATTTGGATTAATTTCAATGGTTATCATTTGTTGAATTGGAATTGAAACTGTTTTTTGTCCATCATAATCCCAAGTATAGTATTCAGATATTCCTGTTTGATGTAGAGTCCCTTTCAACTTGAAATTTTCAGAAAAATTATAATTTTCCCCTTTTAATAAAATAATTAGAGATTGTGGACTATCGCCATTGGGGACAAATTTGAAAAGATAATTCCCTTTATTCACAGTAAACGTATTAGAATAAATTCCATTTTTGTATAAATCAGGATCTGCCAAAGTAATATGAAAAACTACATTATTGCTTTTCTTATCAACCTGATTAAAAGATAACACCAGTACAATTATTATAAATACTGCAGGTATAACTAGAATTTTCTTATTCATAAGTTAAATTATTAATTCTATTATAAAAATAAATTTCTAATTATAACTCCAAAGATTATTTCAGATACTAGTAATGATTTATGATAATCACTTCTATAATTCCTATTACAGATGGGATATTTTTTGGTTTTATTTACCATTTATCATTCTGTGATATTCAGCTTTTCGTAGTTATGTATTCTGTGTTTACCTTAATTTTCAGACCAATTACGAATGGTATTATTTCATTAGTAATTAAAAAAGCCAAGAATCTACAAAAGAAAGAGAAAATATGAGAATTAGGACTTTAGTTTTTCATTAATAGTTTGAATATATTTTTGATTATATTCGGTGAATAATCGAATTTTGTCTTGAGCTAGAGCCATAGCACCTGGCCTACTATTGATATGTTTATTGGCTATTTGTTGTTCTTTTAACAGTTTTTTTAAATCATCTTTGGTTTGTGATTCAAGTTCATTGATCAAATTTTGAAGTTCATTTTCTAGTAATTTCTTTGTATTAGGAATTGCAGGTGGAATTGCCCCTATGATTTCTTTTATAGTAATTTTCCCAAATACTTTTTTATTTAATTCAGTCAATAATCAAAACTCCATTTAATGTTATAAATTCAATTTGGTATTATGTATAATATAATATTTTTTTGAGTACTAATTTTATACATGAAGAGATATTTTATAAATAAAGAGATAAGAAGTACGTATACATTGCAATCACTTTCTCAAATTTGATATTAATGCTGTAATTTAATTAGAATTTAAAAGAAAACTATACATGTTGATTCAGATAGATTCTTTAAAGATTTGTCAATGTAGTAAGTGTAAAAATTGTTATTTTGATTCAGAAAACGATAAAAAATTATGTTATGCGTGTTCACATAATATTCATAAACATTAGTAACCGTGTTCACTAAAATCTGAACCTAATTCTATTGTTGTAATTACTGTGTTTTTGGTTGTTTGAAATTTGATATTTTTATTTGGTAGAAATTGATTAAAAATTTCTTTTAATAATTGTTCAGTGAAAAATGACCAGTTCATACCTAATTCATGTTGGATAATAAAATGATGGAATTCTCCTTCAACTCTGTGATCTGATTTCATTCCAGATGCTCGCATATAATCTTCCAATGTTTCAATACATCGTTTCAAATCATATTTTCCTTTCATAAAAAGAACTGTATCTTTGATTATTGGTAAAACTGTTTTAATAATTTCATTGATATCTTCTCCATCCATTTCAGCACCAAGAGAATCCAAAATTCCTTTAGGAATTGGAATCATGCCAATTTTATCACTAAATCGATCCCAGTTTACATATTTCTCAAGAATTTGTTTTACTAGAACATTTTGTGATATATTTTTGTGCATTGCCTCTGTTTCTAATTCTTCTACAATTTTAGACGGTAGTCGATAAGTAATACTGCGTGTTGTTTCTTTTTTTGTGGGGTGGGATTGTCTATTAGTTGGTGTAGATTTCACTGCATTTAACTCCAGTATTGAGTATATATCATATCATATTAAATTGGGAGTTTTTTTAAAATATTTGATAAAAGTTATTTTTTATTAAAGAAAAATTTATCTTTTTCTTCCAAGTTTTCTACATAAGTATCCATATCTAACATGAATTCTTCTTCATCAGCGTAGGCTCGCTCTGCATGTTCACTAATATCCAATCCTGCATCTTCTACTTCTGCTGATACTCTAACACCAACTAAGAAATCTATAATTTTCATAATTATCCATGTACCACAAAAACCGAGAGCTGCAGCCACTCCAACTCCAATTGCTTGAATTCCTAATTGATCAGGATTACCAAATAGTAAGCCGTTTGGTCCATTTGGATTAACTAATTTACTTGCAAAGAGTCCAATTGAAAGAGAACCAATAATTCCTGCAACACCGTGGACTGAACTAACATCTAATGCATCATCTATCTTTAGTTTCTCCTTAAAGATTATAATTCCAGAATATGAGGCAATGCCTATTGCTATACCAATAATAAAAGAATGTTCTACACTAACAAATCCTGATGCTGGTGTAATTCCTGCAAGACCTGCAATAGCACCATTAACAGCAGCAACAACAGAAGGTTTGCCTGTTCTTATCCAAGATATTCCTACCCAAATTAATGCAGAAACTGAAGATGCCATGTGTGTTACAATAACCGTGTTTCCAGCTAGTGAACCAGAAGCTAATGCACTACCAGCATTAAATCCAAACCAACCTAACCAAAGAAGTGCTGAACCTGTTACTGCTAAAGGTATACTGTGTGGAATTTCAATTGCTGGACCAAAGAATCTTCTACGACCTAGCACCATTGCTGCTGCAAGTGCACCCATACCAACACTAGTATGAATAACTATACCGCCAGCAAAGTCAACTACACCTAGTTGTGCTAACCAACCACCACCCCATATCCAATGAACTAGAGGATAATAGATCAGAACGGACCAAGCAGCTATGAATATGACAAATGAACTAAATTTCATTCGTTCGGCAATAGTACCAGTTAGAAGTAAGGGTGTAATTGCAGCAAACATTAATTGGAATTTTACAAACAATACTCCAGGAATTGTCGGTGCATAATGAAGTGCCTCATTCCAAGGAACTCCTTTTAGGAATATCCAATCCAGATTACCAATATAACCGCCTGATTCATCAGGACCAAATGATAGACTAAAACCGAAAATAAACCACATTACACTAAGTAAGGCCAATCCAAAGAAAATTTGCATAAAAACAGATACAGTATTTTTCTTTCTCAATAAACCAGATTCAAAAAGACCAAGTGCAGGTATCATTAAAAGTACTAAACTTCCTGCTACAAGCATCCATGCTGTATCACCTGTATCTATTGGCACAGTACTTTTGAAGATCTAAAACTAAATAATAATAACCAAATTAGATAACTGTTTGATTATCATATGATTATCAAAATCTGAAACTATTATTTGTGAAAAACCTTTCAAGATTATCAAATGCTAAGAATTGAAGCAATACTTGGAAACAACGATGTAATGGTAATAAGTGAAGCATTAAGAAAAATAGAGATCGGTGGTTTGACAGTTAGTAAAGTACGAGGAAGAGGTAGGCGTCCACCAACACAAATTCATGCTGCAAAAGGAAGTGCCATATTTCAACCTCAATTCAGTGAAAAATATGTCATAGTAGTAATAATTCCAGAGAATAAAGAAGAAGAGGTAATTAACACCATTAAAACAAAAGGAACCGTTGGAAAGATCTTTGTTTCACCAATATTACGTGCTATAGATATTGCAACTGGTCGTGAAGGCGAAGAAACAGTTTAACTAAAATTCGTGAAAATTATTTCCATAAACAACTGTTGTGTGTTTTAGTTGCTTTTCAATAGTTGGAAGATATCCCATAATACAGTGATTAACAAAATCACTAAATGATTTTATTCTATAATCTGTTTGTAATTTTTCTTTATTATTTTCATATGTTTTTTCAAGTTTATTCAATGTGAATTTTTGAAGCGGAATTAGTCTACTTCTCTTAGTTATTGGTTTAGGAGACAAAAATATTTCTTCAGATTCAAGATCATGTTGAGCATTAAGTGTATTCATATCAACAATTTCCTCCATTTCTGAAATGAAAATTTTCCCTCCTTGATTTACAGAAAAACCAGATTTTTTTGAAATTAGATTAATTACTTGTCTAGCATCTTTTTCTGAAACAACTAATTCTATTTTGGAGAGTGGAATTGTTTTAATGTTAGTAGAACCTGCTTTTGAAATTAATTGCTTGTCAAAAATTTTACTATCTTCTAGATTTCGTTTATCTATAATTGAATAACCCATACTACTTAATTCACCAATGATAATAGGATAAGTGGAACGTCTAATTATTGCCTCAATTTTTTTCATAAAAAATATTTGAATTTTGCTTATTTATTAGTCTAGATAATTATCAATATTGATTTTATAATTTATTCATAAATAAATTGTAATTACAAGACATATCAAAACTCAAAAAACATCTAAAATTGGACTAGATAATGAATGGTAGTTCATACATGATGATAAAACATTATAAGAAATCAATACTAGTAATAATATGGCAATTCCAACTGATGTTCAAGAATACGTTGAAAAAAATATCAAATTAATGATCTCTCAAACTGAAACATATATTCCTGTCATCAAAATAGTATTTCCCTATTCAAAAAATTTGGCTGATGGAATTTACAATTTAATTATAGGTAGCGCATTATCTGTTTTTGTAAATCAATATGCAATAAGGATGAAATATCCAACATCTGAAGATTTCTTAGAGTTTGGAAAATTAGCTTTGAAATATAGAGATCAAGTAGATAAGTTCTTCAAATAATCATTTTATTTTTATTTCACGACTAAAAATTGTTTTCGGAATTGTTATTTTTAATCTACCTTTTTCAAACTTGGCAGAAGTTTTTTTATTATCGATTTTACTCGGAAGTGCAATAGTCTTTTTAAAATATTCAAATTTTGTTTTTTTACCAAATTTTTCTTCAGAGTATGTTTCTTTTAGTTTAGCCTCCACACTGATAGAACTTTCATCAAATGTAATTTTGATGTCTTTTTTATTTACTAAAGGAAGATCAAACTCAAGTGACCAATGCGTTCCATATTCTCTTAAACATGAAAGAGGAGAAAGAATTAGACGTTCAATATCATCATTAAATAATGAACTTATTGATGATGAACTAATTCTAATTTCAAATTCTTTATCGTTATTTTCACTCATAGGATCACCGATAAATTTGAGGAGCTCTACTAGGTTGATTTTCTAGTTGTTGTTGCTGTAAAGCACGGATTGTTTCTTCCATTAAATTTCTATGTTGAATTCTTAGTAGTTCCATTTTCTTTTGAATATCAGTTGTATCCACTTCAATATTCAAAATTTTGGCTAGAGTTGTAATTGTTATAATGGAAGCTTCTGGATCAGGAAAGAATGGATGACATTCAGCATACAAAATTAATGTGGGAGTTTTGGATTTTCTAAAAACTGTTATTATTGCTGCATCTGTTCCAAAAATTGAACCTGTTAAAAATTTAGAAATTTGATTTGTGTATAAAATTTCTTCTAAAGATTGGTGTGTCACTAATCCATAGATTTTGGGTTCCTTGGGATCATTGTTGATTGTTTCCATACCACTTACAATAATTATTTTCTGAATATCATTTTTTTTACAATATTCTAGTATGGATTCCGCAAAACCATATGCTAAATTCGGATCAAGTGGAAGATCAGATATTATGACAAAAATATTATTTTTTTATATATTCTAATTGGAGATAATATTTCTCCATCTTCAATAAATAATGTAGGTGGAATGTCAAGATGATCTATTTCTCCAATCTGTTTCATATCTAAATTATGTATTAAATAAGAAATTGTGAATGTTCCTACAAGACCATTACTTGGGAAACCAACTAGTAAGATGTTTTCTTGAGATGTTATTTTACTAATTTTCATAATTAGAATATAGGTAATCCAATTTTTCTAATACTGTCTTTTGATCTATTTTTTGCACGTTTAGATAGTGTTCTTAACAATTTTTCACTTAGATCTTCTAAAACTTCACTTAAATCAAATCCTACTGAATTGTATATTAGAGGAGTATGATGGGGGGTAATAATCATAATAGATACTTCATATTTTCCTTCTTTTCTATTTCCAGTTCTTTGTTGTTTTATCGAAACTCTAGCTTCATGTATCTCTGAATAAACTTGTTGTAATCTTTTGAGAGTTTTTCCAAATTTTGAACTGATCAAATTTACATTTTGTTGATCTTCTGGCATACCAACAATGTATAATGGAATTGGAGTTTCTAATTTGGATGCAAGTAAACCAAGTATGTCCCTAAAAGTAATAATGCCTTGAAGAGTATCATGTAGATTAACTAAACAACATGTAGTATCTGCTTTAAGCATTGAATTGATAATTTTATTTAAATCATCATTAGCCAAGCATTGAGGAATTCTAGTACTTCCAGTATTACCAATTTTAAGTTCTAATGCATGTTCAGTTCTTGCAATCATAGAATTACGGGATTGTTTTTCTGATGGCATGATTGATTGCAGTATATGATATGATGTAAGGACCTGTTTGATTTTACCTTGATTCATTACTGGTAGATGATCAATTCGTTTAGTAGTCATAATTCGTCTTGCATTACTAATAGATTCATCAGCAGGCACTGTAATTGGATTTTGAGTATAAATTAGATTAGCTTTAATCCATTTGTTATCTTTTGATGAGAGTAATTTGATAATTCTTTTGGCTGTAACTACACCAATTATTCGGTTCTTGTCTACCACAGGTACTTCTCTTATTCTATAATGAGTGATTATGTTTGCTACTTTCTGAACAGAATCATTTTGAGTCACATGTGGAATTGAATAAAGAAATGGCTCTACTTTCATATCATTAATATTTTTGGCATTTAATAGTGCTCTAATATTTGTAGAAAGTACATTTTTATCTTTAAGATAAAAAACGTCATAGGAATTATCCTTAGTAATTTTACTGATTACGTGTGAAAGTGTATCTGTTGGCTCTACAGTGGTTGCTTTGGAAATTAGAGATTTTATTTTGGTAGATTGAATATCCCTCATATGAGCATGAATTGTATCAGTAATCATCTTGTTATATCTGCTTTAAAATCTCCCTGTTTTAAATTAAAAGAAAGCCCTAGATTTTCATGAATGATATTTGAGTCAATATATTTAACCAGTACGATCAGTTTGGGGTTAATGTTGTTAAAAAATACAGATCTTAATAAAATCATAATTAAAAAAACTATCACCATTAATTCAAATGCAAGCCTATTAGATGCCAGGGAGATTTTACTTAGGCATAATTTAAAACGACTTGTAGTAATAGATTCAAAAAAACATCCAGTTGGAATAATTACAGAAAAAGACATTGCAAAAACAATCTATACGCTTGGAGACAAACCAATCAAATCTATCATGGTTTCGGGTTTTATGTCTAAGAAATTAATCACAATAAAGAAAACGGATTCAATTTATGATTGTGCTAAATTAATGAAAAAAAATCACATCAGTTCTATAATTGTATTAGGTAACAATGGTATTTTGGAGGGTTTAATTACAAAGACTGACCTTGCATCTATTTTTTTGACGCATGCAATATCTCCTCTAAAAATTTCAAAAATAATGACTAGAAATGTAATCACGGCTATGCCTGGAGATTCATTATTGTATGTAGAAAGTTTGTTAATTCACCATAGAATTGCAAGAATTGTTATTCAACGTAATAGTATACCTGTAGGAATTATTACTTACAGGGATTTTGTTCCAGCAAAATTACCTTATTGGTTAGCTCAGTCAGCTAATCCAAAAGAAGTTGAAAATTATAGAATGAAAAGTAATAATGAATTTCAAGATACACCAATGAATCATCTTCTTCATTTCAAAGCTGTTGATATAATGTCACCAAATCCAATTACAGTTGAATTTGATAAGGATGTTGGAGTAGCAGTATTATTAATGATAAGAAATGATATTAGTGGATTACCAGTTGTTAAAAAATCAAAGATGGTGGGAATTATCACCAAAACAGACATCGTAAATGCTATTGCAGAAGCCTAAATTATTTTATAATTAGAATAGAGCAAGGAGAATTATTTGCCAGTTTATTTGAAACACTACCAAGGAAAAATCGTGCAGTTGATCCAAGACCTTTATTGCCAACAATAATTAGATTACATTTTTCATTTTTTGCAAGTTTAATTATTTCATTTGCAATATTTCCTTCTTTTATTATTATTTTTGAATCAATACCTTTGTCATTAGTTATTTTCTTTCCTTTAATTAAAATATTATTTCCAAATTTTCGTAAAATTTCAAGATATTCTTTTCTATCTAATAGGTTAATTGGAAGAGATTTTTCAACAACATAAAGCAATACTAAATTTGCTCTATAGTTCTTAGCCATATCACATGCATGGAAGAGAGCTTTTTCTGAATATTCAGATCCATCGATGGGAACAAGGATTTTCATGTAAAGTGATTTTCTCATGAAAATTTCATTGTTTATTGATATTTAACTAGATTCTTGAAATTCATTTTCAAATATCACTAAATATGAAAGTAAAAGTAAAATCAATTACAATACAGGCATGAAAATACATAAAAAGATTTTTCAAGATTAATGTGTGATTATTATGATTATTGTAGTGTGATTATTATGATTGATAATCTTAATTTGGTGTTAAATTATAAAAGTGTGGATTGATTACAAATGATTAGAAAAAATATAAAGAAAATCCTCGTTCCTATGGATGGTTCTAAGAATTCTATGAGAGGATTAGATGAAGCAATTTATCTTGCAAGACAATGTCATGCAACAATTACAGGTTTGTATGTAATTCCCATATATCCAAGAAATTTTACTGACGCTATAATGCCGTATCAAATTCATCTTACTAAATCAGCTAAAAAATTTATGGAATCTGCAAAGACCACATGTGCTCAAAGAGGAATTGTATTTAAATCCAAAATAGTTTTTGGAAGTCCAACTATAGAAATTGATGAAATGGCTAGAAATAAAGAATTTGACATTATTGTTATTGGATCCAGAGGTCAAAGTGGACTAAAAGAAGTTTTCTTAGGTAGTGTTGCAAACGCTATAGTTCATAAATCAAAAATTCCAGTGTTAATCATAAAGTAGTGATTAGGATGTTTTCAAAAATGCTAACTAGAATCCTTGTTCCATATGATGGCTCCAAATATTCAGTAAAGGCGTTAACTAAAGCGATGGAACTATCACATAATCTTGATTCAGAGATTTTTTTATTTTCTGTTGTTTATGTAGACTATATTTCACCACCTGGAATGTTAGGATTTACTAGAACAAAATCTGAAAAAGAGGTTATAAAAAAATGGACTGAATCAGTTAAAGCAGATGCAGAAAAAATGTTAAAAATAGCTGTTAAAAGATGTGAAGAAAAAGGAATTTCTGCATCATATAATATTACACAAGGTAATATTGCAAATGAAATTTTGAGCTTTGCAAAAAGAAAAAGAATTTCATTAATAGTAATTGGCAGTCATGGTTTACATGGAATTGGAAAACTAAAGACGTTGGGAAGTGTTAGCAGGAGGGTTTCTGAGCAAGCTAAATGTCCCGTATTGCTAGTTAGATAGATTTTAGACTAATTCGCCTAGAAAGTGAACAACTTTGTTTACAACGATTACGGTTCTATCTTTAGGAATATGAAACAGTTTTTCTGAATTATCCGATGATTGGATTATCAACTTGGAATAAGGATCCTTGAGAGATTTGTATAAAATTCCCTTATCTCCTACTGATTGAGACCAATGTGTACCTTGTAAAAATGAGATGGTTTCAAATTTAATGACGTGATAAGAAAAAACCATGTTTAGAATTTATTGCTCTTTTTGCATTCTAGTAATTATCTGATCACAAATTCTTCTCATTTCAGAATCAGAACCAATACTACAAATTTTTATTAAATCTGTGGTTGTTACTATTCCAGTAATTTGATTATCTTGTTTGACAAGTAGTTTGTGAATGTTATTTGTTTTCATGATTTGTGCTGCTTCCCAAACTGTTTCGTTTGAATCTATTTCAATTAATGGTGAAGACATTACTTTTTCTAATGAAGCGGTTAATGGTATTTCTTTAGCAGCTATTCGTTTAACAAAATCTCTTTCTGTCAAGATACCTACTGGTAATTGATTTTTAGTTACAATGATACAACCGATATCTTTTTTGTCCATCAATTTAGCAGCGTCCCTAATTGAAGTAGATACATCTAATCTGGCCAAATCACTAATCATTACATCTTTTACGAATGTATGTGCCATATCATCATCTAAGATTTTCTTCTAATAAATAAGATCCTTATTTTCATATAAAGAAATTGTCTGATGTGAAAAAATTAGTTATTTTACTATTAAAACAGGAATTTTTGATTTATGTAAAACATAATTTGAAGTACTTCCAAGAAAAGTCTCTTTAATAGAACCCATTCCTCTTGAGCCTATTACAATAATATCATATAATTTGTTATTTGCATAGTTTATGATTTTTGGTCCTTCATCACCATAAGTTATGTCATCATCAAAAAGAATACCATTTTGTGCAGCACGTGTTTTGGCTTTTGACATGAATTTGGAGGCATTGTTGAGCAGATATTTTTCAAGATAGGAAATTTGTGAATCTGTCATGGGTTTGGCTAATGGAATTACATACAAGCCTGTAATTGTTGCATGACATTGTCTTGCAAGGTAAATTGCTTCATCTAATCCTCTCATAGAATTCTTAGAACCGTCCATAGGAACGAGGATTTTCTTTATGTCTTGCATGATTAACTCATAAAAGAACTAAATTTAAGATATACCACATAATTCTCGAATTTGATTTTCAACTATGAGATTATGCAGAGTCACTAATATATAGAAAATTTAATATTTATTTGAGAATGACTGATCCAACCAAAATTACAGTTAGAAACATTATGACAAAATCAGTAATTGCAGTAGATTCGTTAATTACTGTAAATGAGGCAGCAAAAATTATGGAAGATGTAAAGGTTGGCGCAGTTATAGTGATGGAAAACAACATACCAATGGGAATAATTACAGATAGAGATTTTGCAGTAAAGGTTGTAGCTCATGCTTATCAAATTACAACTCCAGTAAAGCAGATTATGTCAACTCCTTTGATTGCAATCGGTCCAGATGAATCAATATGGATGGTTGCTGATCTAATGTATACTAGAGGCATTCGAAAATTACCAGTTATAGAAGATGATCAAGTGATAGGAATCATTACTGCTACTGATCTTGTAAATCAGCTTGCTATATCAACAGATGAAGATATTAGAAAAATGTACCATGAATCAGTAATCAAAGTATACAAACAATACAGCCCCTATAGTTGATTAACCATTTATTATAGCAGCCATTAATGATTTACCACCAATTAATGCACCAATAGATAGTCCTATGTTTGCTATGAGATTAACAGCTAAAGTGCCATAATGATGGTTATCCAAGAGATTACTAGAGTCAAGCGCAAATGATGACATTGTAGTAAGTGAACCACAAAAACCAATTGCAGTTAAGAGCGAATATCTTCCATCAAGATTCCATTGTTCTGATAAAATGACAAACATTCCTAGGATAAATGCTCCAAGAATATTAACAATCAAAACATTGAGAGGTAAAGTGTTAAACAATAATGGAGATTCTGTGATTTTATATCTTAGAAAAGCTCCAAGTACAGATCCTACTGCTAAAAATACAAATTCTAAACCCTTCATTGTTTACCTCTAATTTTTTGTATTATTAGATATTATGACTATCATTGTATGATTTCTTAACATTAAGGCTAATGTTGGATTATTCGAGCATCAAATTTAGGATTTTTTTAGGTTCAGTAATTTTTACAAAATGAATGACGCTTAAACTATATCAAGATTATTGATTTACTTGATTGTTTAGATGGACTAAAAAACATCACACTAAAAAACTGAGAAAATATTTTGTAGAAGAGTATGGAATTGATTATACAATTAAGGTAATTATTCAGATGATTATTAATTGTGATCATAAGTTTATTCAAAAATATAGTTTGTTTTTTATATTTTTAAATTTGTTTAACAACTTTTATTTTTAACATTTATTACAATGTAGTTACTATATCAAATAAAAATCACTTTTAACAAAATTAGAGGAATTTTTTGTAATCAAAGTTTTGTTTTAGTAATAAAATTACCTGTTTCGATCTATTTTTATTGTAATAATGATATAACTGTCTGTTAATAATGATAGAAAATTATTCAAATGATTATGATGTCAAGTGTCAACTAGATACTTGTAAAACATATCCCATAATAACAGATTCTGAAAGAGGGGAAATGTTTTGTGGAGGATGTGGTCTTGTTTTAGTACAAAACATATCTGATACTTCACATGAAAGTAGTGGTTACAATCAAGATTTTATGAAGTTGTCAAGAACAGGTCCTTCAATATCATTAACAATGCATGATAAAGGATTATCAACTATAATTGGTGCAGACAAAGATTTTTCAGGTAATGCTTTATCAAGTAAAACAAAATATGAATTTAATAGGCTTCGTACATGGGATCAGAGAAGCAAGTCAAGATCAACTGCAACATTAAGCAAGGCTTTTACTTTATTGAATGGAATGAAAACAAAATTAGGAATACCTGATAATGTAGTTGAAAATGCAGCCTATATTTACAGAAAAACGGTTAGTGCAAAACTCACAAGAGGTAGAACTATGGCTTCTTTAGTTTCTGCATCCTTGTATGCTGCATGTAGAGAGAACAATATACCTAGAACGTTAGATGATATTGCCAATGCAGGAAATATCGAAAGAAGAATTCTATCTAGGGATTTGAGAACAATTATCAAAAAACTTGGATTAAAGCTAAATCAATATGATATTTCATCATTTATTTCCAAGATTTCAAATAATATGAATTTGAAAGAAAAGACAAAGCGAGATGCATTTGATATTTTAAAGCGTTGTGAATCTGAGGAAATAACTGCAGGAAAACATCCTGTAGCACAAGCAGCTGCTTCTTTGTATATTGCATGTATAATTAATGGAGAAAAAATCAGTCAGAAAAAATTTTCAAAGGAATCTGGTGTTAGTGATGTCACCATAAGAAACAGAGTTGTATTAATTAAAAAAACACTCAAAATTGCAGAGTAATAAAATGAGTGTAAAATTAATTCATTGTGAATGTGGAATATGTAATCATGGTATTGATTTAGAATGTATTAAAAAAGAATGTCAGTGTTGTTTTAATTTTCATATTAGATCAGGCTAAGATTAAAATCCAGAAATAAATTATTTAAAGAAATCAAACTCTTGATCTCTTTTTTGTTTAGGTAAATCTTCCATTACAGCCTGTACTACTTCATTGTGATTATATGTTAGATGTCGTAAGAATTTTGCAGATTCATCAGCTCTTTTCTTTGCGTCTGCGAATAACATTTCAGGACTACTTAGTTCATTCATCATGGTGTTACATTCTTTACATGGTTCAAAATCAAGATAGAGTTTCATAATTTGTGATTCTCCTTCTTAGTATTTAGACTATTTTATGGATTGAGTCATAGGCATGTCTTTTTTTCTGGGTTTTACCTTATCAATGGAATCAAGTAAATCTTGCTGTGTTATTTTAATATCCTTGATATTTTTTGATTTTACACTAACATGTCTTTTCAAAGCAAGAATTGCAGCTCTGTTTGTGATAGCAGCCATCTCTGCACCACTAAATCCATTTGTTAATTCAACAATTTTTGTTATATTGACATCGTTTGCTAGTGGTTTCTTTTTGGAATGAATTCTAAATATTTGTTCTCTTCCTTTGGAATCAGGATTTGGAACCTCAATAATTCTATCAAATCTACCAGGTCTAAGTAATGCTTCATCAACAATATCAAGTCTGTTTGTAGCACCAATTATCAAGACATTATGTAGTTCTTCTAATCCATCAATTTCAGTGAGAATCTGAGAGACAACATTTTCTGTTACATGTGAACCTGAATCACCACTGCCTCTTCTTGGTACAAGTGCATCTACTTCATCAAGGAATATTATACATGGTGCTGCCTGACGAGCTTTTCTGAAAATTTCTCTTACTCCTTTTTCAGATTCACCTACCCATTTTGAGAGTAGTTCTGGACCTTTAATGCTGATAAAATTAGAATCAGTCATTGTTGCTAATGCTTTTGCAATCATTGTTTTTCCAGTTCCAGGCGGACCATAAAGTAAGATTCCTTTTGGAGCTTCTACATCAACGTACTCAAAAGCTTCTTTGTGTTTAATTGGCCATTCCACAGCTTCGCGTAACTCTTCTTTTAATTCGTCAAGACCACCCACATCTTCCCAGTTAACATTTGGAAGTTGTACTTGAACTTCTCGTAATGCACTTGGTCTTACTTCTTTTAGTGCATCTCTAAAGTCATCACTTGTGATCTTAATTTTTTGAAGAATTTCTGTAGAAACTTTTTCCTCGCTGAGATTAATTTTAGGTAAAATTCTTCGTAAAGATCGCATAGCTGCTTCTTTGGATAACATTTCAAGATCAGCTCCTACAAATCCATGTGTTATTTTTGCAATTTGTTTGAGATCCACTTTTTCATCAATTGGCATTCCTCGTGTATGAATTGAGAGAATATCATATCTTCCTTCATCATCTGGAATTCCAATTTCAATTTCTCTATCAAATCTACCAGGTCTTCTAAGAGCAGGATCAATTGAGTCTGGTCTGTTAGTAGCTGCAATCACTACCACTTTACCTCTACTTTTCATACCGTCCATCAATGTCAAAAGTTGAGAAACAATTCTTTTTTCAACTTCTCCGGAAACCTCATCTCGTTTTGGGGCAATTGAATCTATTTCATCAATAAACACAATACTTGGAGAATTTTCTTCTGCTTGTTTGAAAATATCTCTAATTCTTTCCTCGCTTTCTCCATAATATTTTCCCATAATTTCAGGCCCGCTAAGTGAAATAAAGTGAGCACTAGTCTCACCAGCAACTGCTTTTGCCAATAGAGTTTTTCCAGTTCCGGGTGGACCATATAACAACACGCCTTTTGGAGCTTCCACGCCTATTTTCTCAAATAATTCAGGATGTTTCATGGGTAATTCTACCATCTCACGAATCTTTTGAACTTCATTTTTCAAACCTCCTAATTCATCATATGTAATTCGTGGAATAGTTGCATCAACTGCTTTTGTCATAGGACCAAGCTTGAAGATTGTACTTTCAGTTACAATTACTGGTTTTGATGGCTTTGTATTGGTTATGATAAATTGTATTTTTCCACCCATTTGAGTTGGTAATTGGATTGAATCATGAACAGTAAAAACATGATTTTGGAAATTTGTAATCATTACATCATGTAATTGTTCTTCATCAATAGATAATTTTTCAATTGGAGATAAAGTAATTTGTTCAGCATCAGCAGCTTCTACAGATTTTATAGAAATTTTATCACCAATTCCAGCACCAATATTTTGTCTAGTCATTCCATCAATTTTGATAATACCCGTACCATATTCTTCAGGAGATCCAGGCCAAAGTTTTACATGGGTTTTTTTATTGTGTATTAATTCTAAAATTTGTCCTGGTTTCCATTTAGTATCTTCAATTATTTTAGGATCAACTATAGCTCTTCCTCTTCCCACATGTTGTTGTGGAATTTCAACAATTTTTAAAATAATTTCACTCATTTTTTTTCTCCATAAAAATTAGTGGGGTTTATTCAACCTCCACCTTTTTGCCTTTTGGCTTTTCATCTTCAATTAACTTGAAGACTAGTTCAAGAATTCCATTTTTGTATGAAGCTTTTGCAGAGTTTTCATCCACTTTGTATTTAACTGAAACTTTTACGTGATATTTCTTTTCACCATGTTCTGCAGAAATATCTACAATTTTATCTTGTACAAGAATTTTAACGTCTGTTTTTTCAACTCCAGGTATCTCGGCTACAAGTTTTACCAGTTTTTCTTTTTCATCTACAATTGTATCTACAATTGGTTCTCTGGTATCAACTGATAGAGGTAATCCTGGTTTTACGTTTCCATATTCTTTACAACAGGTTTTCCATCAGGACCAACAGTCATGGTATAGCCATAATAAAATGGACTAATGTTGAACATTTCCTTAAATTCTTCAAATATGTCATCTATATCAAAAAAAGAGCTTGACATTTTCTTGAAGGTTCTATCAAATTCATCATCAAACATTGTCATATTTATCTATCCAATGTAATGTATATTACATTATATAAATATTACGAATATTTATGTAATTTCTTACATAATCCTATTATAATTGACATCATATAGTTAAATGATGAGGATTATGTCTATTCCTGAAATAGTTAGGGAATTGTCACGAGAAATCGTTCAATTTATGATTGTATGAAAATGGATTTGATTAACTATA
>BGOU01000005.1 GCA_003569705.1 Nitrosarchaeum sp. | reverse complement strand
ATATCCACAATATGGCCTGTATAATATTCCCCAATACAATCAAATACATGAAACCATAGTCAGAAATGACAAAACTTAGCATTCCAATAAAGAATAGTGATACTGAAAATTTCATACGCCCTTTGAAAAACAACATTATGCCAAGAACTGAAGGAATCAACATTATTGAATCTGCAACTGGATAGGATGTGTGTGCTATTTCTTCAAATGTGCCAATATTTGATTTTGTAATGTACAACACCAACATCAAAACCGACAATACAACAAGCGAGACTATTACAATATTTTTTCTTGAGATTTGAGATGCAAAGGGCATCAGATACATTACACCAAATATAAAATAAAATACATACCCTCCAAACCAGAAAAGATCTGCATATGATAAGGTCTCAGTATTTGTTAACTCGTTTAATGTCCATGTTCTTTCGGCTATCCACCACATTGCAATTGCCAATGTAAAACACATCCATGCTCTTCCGTGTTTTCCCCTTGTCCCAGTCTTGAAATTATTTACAATGCATGCAACTAGTAAAATACTTGTAATGACTAAATTCAGAGTATTTGACCACAGTTCTGCATATGAGTGTGCAATCATATTTGATGTTACAATTATGAAAAATATTGCTGGTAATGAAAAAACTAGAAAGAAAATACTTGATTTATCTTCCAATTACTTGTTTATCACCAAAAGAAATTCCTTGATTTGATCTTGATAGGAAAACTCTTCTAGTTTTTTGTTGATATTGTTAACTATTGAGAGATATCCGTCACCAAACACCTGTTTTAAGACATCAACAAGATAATCTGGGTGTTGTAAACAATCATGAAAATAACACTCATATTTTTTGTATAGCTTGTTACCTACATTTTCACACACTGCTTCGCTTATTTCAGAAAGTGATCTTTCTATTGCTAAACTGACCAGTGCGTCTTTCACCCCGGGTAAATCATCCAATACTCTTTAAGATCATATGATGTTATTATATTTTTAATATTTTTTTTGATTTAAAAATACAGTAAATCCATCCGAGCCTACTTTATAAAATGATGTTTTATCTTACCATCTCTTAAAAATGGTTTATTTTTCTATATTGAATGATATATTTTTATTATTTTCTAAATTGAATGTATACTTTTGAATCAAAAAGAGTTTAGGTTTTAATTTTTTGTTACGTCCTTTACATTTATCATGCGTAAGTCCAGTGCAATCTTTAGTCGTTGTTCTTCAATTGTCTTGCTTTGTAATTCAATATGTTTTGATTGTGTTATCGTTTCGGTAATTGTAATTGCTCCTTTCTCTGCAGATCTAATCCCACTTGTATTTTTCATAGTTGATTTTAATTTTTTATGAACTTAAGGGGCAGTATGTGTGTTGAATTACATACAATGTTTATGCTTACAAGTAATCTACGTCGATGACACGTTTGTTATCTACGATACTCTGGAAAATTATTTTCGTGCCCTCTTTACGATGTAACTTGATACTCTGGGCATGAGTTTTCGTTAATGAGAAACTAAAAAGTATACAATAGCTAATACTTTACTACACGAAAGCATAAAATCCATAAAATCTAACTTTACTTTAGAGATTATGCCTTTGGAATACATTGACAGAAAATATATACAAAAAAATTCAATTGAAAAAAGAGATTATCAGATAAATCTTGCAAATCAGGCAATTCAGGAAAATTGTATTGTGGTATTGCCAACCGGTCTAGGAAAGACTGCTATTGCATTGCAAGTCATTGCAGAGTATTTGTCAAAAGGAACAGGAGGTGTTTTATTTTTAGCCCCAACTCGAGTTTTAGTTAATCAGCATTATGAGTTCTTAAAACAAAATCTCACCATTGATGATATCTCGTTAATAACAGGAGAAGATCCAATTCAGAAAAGAACAAAACTTTGGAATAGCAGTGTGATATGTGCAACCCCTGAAATTACAAAAAATGATTTAGATCGACAAATTGTTTCTCCAGATCAATTTAGTTTGGTGATATATGATGAAGTTCATAGAACTGTAGGTGATTATGCATATTCTGGAATTGCAGAGAGATTTACAAATTCCAATCTGAGAATTCTTGGAATGACTGCCACACTTCCAAGTGAAAAAGACAAAGCGACTGATCTTCTAACCAAGCTACGAGTTTCAAGTGTAGCTGAAAGAACAGAGGACAGTCCTGATGTAAAACCATACACCCATGAGACAAACACTGAATGGATTAGTGTGGAACTTCCACCTGAAATGAAAGCAATTCAAACATTACTAAAATTATCTTTAGATGAACGATATGCTACTCTGAGAAAAAATGGAATTAGGTTGGCAGAACAACAATCATTGTCTGCTTTATTGCGAATTAGACAGTTCGTACTAAATCAAAACAGACGGTCTGCAAAACCCCTATTTACTGCAATTAGAATTCACTATGCCTTGAATATTTTGGAGGCTCATGGAATAACATCTTTTTTGAAGTTTTGTGAGCGTGCAAAAATAAAAAAAGGTGTTGGTGTAAATGAATTATTTGAAGTTGATCCTAATTTTACAAGAGCGATACATCTTGCAAAAGACGCCCAATCAAAAGGAATAGAGCATTCTAAAATTCCAAAACTAAAAGAAATACTGGACTCGATTTCAGGAAAAGCTTTGATATTTACAAGCTATCGTGATTCAGTTGATGTAATTTTTAACAAATTAACTGAAATGGGAATCTCTGCTGCAATCCTGATTGGAAAATCTGGAGAAACTGGATTGAAACAAAAAAAGCAAATCGAAACAGTACAGAATTTTCGTGATGGACTCTTTAGAGTATTAGTTGCAACACGCGTGGGTGAGGAGGGATTGGATATCTCTGAAGTAAATCAGGTTATTTTTTATGACAATGTTCCAAGCTCAATTCGTTATGTTCAACGAAGAGGTAGAACTGGACGAAAAGATGTGGGTAAATTAGTTGTGCTTATTGCAAAAAACACCATAGATGAAACCTATTATTGGATTGGAAAAAGAAAGATGACTGCTGCAAAATCAATGGGTGAGAAGATGACAAAAGTTTTGCAAAAAAATCAAGAAACCGAATCCCAAAAAATAGGATTAGATGCGTTTCTTTAGTTCTGAAAAAACACTTGTCTTTAATTTTGATAATTTAGACACCAAAAATCATCCATATCTCTAAAATCATCATATGTTCTAGTGCTGCAATGCCCTCAAAACATGCTGATTCGTTAAAATCAAAAGGAATGCAAGATTTACTCAAAAAAGAAAAACAACTGCACAAAGAAATTCGTAAAGATTACAAAAAAATCAGTGAAAAAATAAACCATGATTTTGATCAGATACAAAAATCAAGAACTAAAAAATAAAATCTAGGCTCGTTTTATTGGTTTATCCGAATCTTTTGATTATATGATATCCAAACTCTGATTTAATTGGCTCAGACATTTCTCCAATCTGTAATTTAAAAGCAGCCTCTTCAAATGGTTTTACCATCATTCCTTTTGTAAAATATCCCAAACTCCCATCTTTTTTTGCACTGCCTGTATCGATTGATAGTTCTTTTGCTAGATTTCCAAATTTTTCTCCATTTTTAAGGCGTTCATGAATTGCTATTGCCTCACTTTGTTTTTGTACCAAAATATGTGAACATTTTATCTTGTTTGACATATGTATGTTGGAATTATTTTCATCTTTTTATTTCTTTTTCTATTTTCCTTGATATTTCTTGATTGTTTCAAAAACTAATTCAATTTTAAATGGTTTGATGATTATTGCAGTTGCATTCAGCCTTTCTAATTCTTGGATTACATCTGCTCTGTTATCTGCTGTAACCATAATCACCTTGGCTTTGGGATTTTTTTCTTTAATTTCTTTTAGTGCCTGAATTCCATTCATTATTGGCATCATTACATCCAAGAAAATAAAATCTGGCTTGTATTTTGTGTATAGTGAAACTGCATCTTTTCCGTTATATCCAACTCCTACAACATTAAATCCACCAATCTCTAAAATATCTGAAAATACATTGACTATGTCTTCATTATCATCCACAATAACAACTCGATTAGATTCTGTCATGGTAATTTCTGTTTTTTTAGTTGTATGGCAGTAAATGATCTTTATCAAAATGATTTAAACTTGGGAAGTCTGGTAACTGGTGATTTATTGATAATTTTTTCAGGATTATTGTATGCAGTGGATATTACTTTGTGTAAGTATATTGGGGAAAGATTTGATGTGAGAAAAACAGTGCAGATAACATCATTTGTTTGTGCATCAATTACAATTTCAATTATTATACTATTTCAGATTCCAATGAATGTAAAGTTAGTACAATTACCAAGTATTTTGATAATGTCTATAATCGGTACTGGAATGTCTACATTATTTTTCTTGATGGGGTTAAAACTCATCGGGGCAGTAAGAACAATACTATTGTATTCAACTATGTCAATGTTTGGCATATTATTTTCAGGATTAATTCTTTCTGAAGCAATTACACCTGTAGATATATTTTCAACTATGTTGGTTTTTGCAGGAATATTTTTGTTAAGAAATAAACTTGCAGGAATAGAAGAAAGCGTTGTGGAAACAGAGATTATCAACAAAACAAATACATCATATGTGGTTTTAGCTCAAAAAACCAAATTACTACCAGGCATGAAAAAGTCGATATCAAATACGCCAACTAGAGAAAATGCCGCATTACCGAATTGTGGGATAGGGTAATACTCCTAAAAGATATAATTACCATAAAATGGAATTGGTAGAATAATTCTCAGAATTATTCAATCTTTTAGTAAATAAGATAATTTTTACATACATTCAAAAAAACAGGCTCGATAAAAAGTGAGAATTTTAAAAATATTCTAATTGTATTGATTTGTATGTAATTGTATACAATTACGCGATCAGAGTTATAAATCAAAAATAGGCATTTCCAATAATGGAAATAGCATCAAACATGTTACAATTAGGTAATTTTCCCGTAGACAAGGCAAATTATGATGAAATTAAGGACTATTTTGGAACGTTTGGATTAACACCAAATCAAGTAAAGGTGTTTTTTTATCTTGGAAAAGTAGGTCAGCGATCAGCATCAGATATTGCAAAGGCAGTAGACATTCCAAGAAGTGAAACATATCACTTGTTAACAGCACTTCAAAACAAAGGGATAGTTTCTGCAACATTTGAACATCCAATTAAATTCTCAACAATGTCCATTCAAGATGCAATTCATATTTTAGTGAGTGCTGAAATGGAGCGTTTAAAGAAATTAAAAAAATCAGGACCAATTTTAGAAGAGTTATGGGAAAAAATTCCAGGTTTTATTAGCGATTCAGATGATGAACCTGAAGAGAAATTCCAGGTGCTACAGGGTGGAAATCAAGTAAACGGTAAAATATTTGATATGATCTTAAATGCAAAAAGTGAGTGCAGAATTCTTGGATCGGAAAAAGACATGATGAAATTTTATCATGCTAATTTCTTTGAAGCATTAGAAGAACGTGAAATTGATTACAAAATACTATCACCAGTTTCAAAAAAATCACAGTATATTTTTGAGAATATGGATAATACAAAAATAAAAGAACTGTGCTCCACTGTAAAAGATAATCTTTGTTTTTTGATTAAAGATAATGATGAAGTTCTCTTTTTTATAAAAAATTCTATAGGAAATAATAAAGAGATGAGGGCAATTTGTACAAATTCAGAAACAATAATTTATTCAAAATCCCTATTGTTTAACAATTATTGGTCAAATCAAAGTACAGGAGAATCAAAATGACACGATGCATGTGTGGTTATTGTACAAATGATAAAGATCAGTTCATCGTTCATTTGGTAAATGGATGGAATGATCTTAGAAAAGAGCATTCACTTAATTAAAAATACTGAAAAAAACTGTCAAATTAGTGACTCGTCACTAACTTCAATTGGTTTTCTCCCCATAAAACCTGAATCTTTTTCATGCCAAAATTTAATTTCAGTTTCGCCATATTTCCAACAAAGCCAAACTTCTTCATCAAACCTCTTGGATGGAAAATCAAGTAGTCCCTGCTCTATACTTTTAACTACAACACCTGTATTTTCAAGTGTTTCTATAGATTCATAAAATTTAGTTATTGCAGAATTGAGTTTTTGTTTGAGTGAAACATATTGTTCAAATGTATTTGCAGTGGCAAGACTCATCTGAAGTTCTTGCTCTAGTTTGGAAACTACATTCTTTTTTGCCATGGTAAACTCAAATTTTTTGATTACGTCAGGCAATGCCTGATTTGCCTCATTTGTGGTAAAATATGAAAACATGTAGTTAGCATCGTGTCCTTGATTAAATATCTTAGGTGCAAATTTATTAACAATAATTTTAGAGGTAAATTATGAATGAAGAACAAATAGAGATGTTAATTACTCAAACTATCAATGGCGCAGTTTTAACAATTCCAGCTTATCTAGAAGATATAAAACAAAATCAAGAAATACTCAAAGTTGAAAATCCACAAGAGTTTGTCTATGGGATGATAATGGGTATGGCGTTGGGTATGAGTGGTGCCTTGTTAAGTGCACAAAAAGAAATGCCAACAGCAGAAGAACAAATGAAAGTAAGAGACACAATATACAAATACATTCCAGAAATCAGAGAACAGATTTTTAGTTGATAGAATTTACCAGAGGTGAAGAAGAGTTTCTTCAATCCATAGAGGAAGCAAGAATTGCAACATCACATGCAGATATCCCACATGTAAAACCAGTGTCATTTATTTATCATGACAACATTATTTTTATTGCAACAGATTATCAAACCAGAACATTCAAAAATATAAAAATAAATCCAAAAGCAAGTGTTGCAATAGATGTTTATGAATCTGGAAAACATAGAGCAATTTGCATTCAAGGAAAAGTAAAGATCATTGAGGAAGGACAAGAATTCATGCAGATGTATAAAATGTTTGAAAACAAATTTACCTGGGTCAGAAATGAACCATGGAAAGAAAATGAAGCGCCATTTCTAAAAATCATCACCACCAATAAAACAAGTTGGGGTTTAAAATAAAAAATTATACTAAAAACAAATTAAAAAATTCAAAATAGATGAATTCAAGATATAAGTTCAGGCTCTATTTGTGATAAAAGACTTTGAACAGAGATAGGTTTTTGTCGGATTGCACGGACACCAAGTTCTTTGAGAAATCGAGTTTGATATTCATCTAGTTCAAGGGAGCTTACAACAACAACTTTTTTAATTTCAGATGATTTTTTATCTTTTAAATCTAAAAGAAAATCAATTCCACTATAATTAGGCATACACATATCAAGTAAAATTAAATCATAATAATTTTTCAATACAAGATCAAGGCCCTTTTTTCCATCAGTCGTACTTTCAAAATCATGATTTTTTGTTTTTAAAATATCTGAAAATATATCACTTATTTCAGGAATATCTTCAATATGGAGTATTTTCACAACATATGAAATACATTGAGACTCATAAAAATTAGTTTGCGCATTTGCACAAACTAGAAATTTAATTTCAAAAAATAGAATTTGAAATTACGCTCAGATAATGCCAAAATATCAAGAAAAATTTTCAGATAGTTTGCGAATGTGACTAGTGTCTTTTTTATATGCCATGTCTAAGGCGTTTTGTATTTCATCAAGATTCTTTTTTGTATTTGTTTGATTTCCTTTGATTATTGTACATTCTTGTATTATTGGCAATGCACAAAAATTTCTGTATTGATCGTATGAAACTATACAGTAATACGATTGAGCGTCATCTTGAAATTTGTATTGAATTTTAAATGGCAAATCAAATTAGAAATAAATGTATTATTAATAACTTTTAAGATAAAATACGCATAACATCAGGATAAGATGTAGAATTTTTAATAGATTTAAGAACAGACACTAATTTTTCAACAGGGTATGGTTTTTCCAAGATCCTAGTAGGACTTAATTGAATTATTTTTTGATTTATGGCTTTATCACTATTTCCAGTGAGTATTATCACGGTAGCATTTGGGTTAAGTTTTCTTATATTTTCCAATCCATATATACCGTCATATGTTGGCATTGCAATATCCATTATTACAAAATCAGGTGTATATTCAGCATACAAATTTACCGCCTGTAACCCATCAGATCATTCTTTATCTTGCAAATATTGGAACTACCGAGTCTACCATTGAAAGCATTACTGTTGTTCAGCTTGACACTCAAAATATTTTAATTGATTGGGAAGAAGGTGTGAGTTCTACTGTTCAGATCAAAGAATCCAGTAATCCAATTACCATAAATGCAAATCTTAATTCCCTTACTTGGAATGATCCAATATATCGTAACTCTGAATATAAAATATCTATAACCACATCTAAAGGTAATTTCTTTTCCACAGTTGCCAGTCCATATAATACATGATTATTATGAACACTAATTTTAAACTCTATTCTCCATTGGAAAAAAAATCTAAACTCTGTAAACGGAGAGGAGTTGCAGATATTATTTCAACTATGTTGCTTATGGGAATAACTGTAACTGGTGCAAGTACTCTGACATATTTTGTAAATGATTCTTTTGTTTCTGGAAATTTAGCTACTGCGGCATCATTGGATACTGCAACAAAATCTATACAATTATTGGCATTTGACACAAGAGATTCTGTAACTTTATTGCAATTCGCTAATCTTGATAATAAACTCGATCAAAAATTATGTGGTGTTTCTTGCACTGGTGTCAGTCTATCTGATAAAATTCCATCTAGTGGTGGTTCTGAATTTATTGTAATAAAAATTAAAAATAATAGTATTAATTCAATTTTTTTGGAAAATATTCAATTAAATAATATCTTGCATACTTGGGATTCTCAGACATCTGGTGTCACTTTGAATACTGTGCAAAATTTGTCTTTGGGTGGCAACTATCCTCATGATGGGAAATTTTCTATACTGCCTATTTCTTCTACTGTCCAGTCTGCTAATAATGAAATCCAAAGTGGAAAAACAGTCAATCTTTTGATCAAACTTGGTCCTAATGATCAAGATGTTTTATTAAATAACGGAATTACTGTTTTGCTAAATATTGGTAGTATTCACCCTGTAGAATTTTTAATTGAGAGTGGTAATGCACGATGACTTTTACTAGGTCAATCTCTTCTAATTCTAGGCGTGGAATTTCGTCTGTTGTAGGTGCATTGATTTTTACTGTTTTAATGATTGCTGGTTTTTCTGCCATGAGTTTGGCGTTGGATTCACAAACAGATATTGTAAACACACAACGCGTAGTAGCAGACACTGAACTCAAAAAACAACAAGAACAATTTGGAATTGCAGTTTTTACTGATACAAATAATATTCTAAATGTCTCAGTTGACAATATTGGTCAAAACCCAGTTGAAATCTCGCGTGTATGGATAACTAATAAAACTCTGGCAATTCAACCTGCAAAACCTTTTTCCGTTAATTCAAATGATGCATTTGTTCCAACTGGTTTTACATCAAATGTTCTTTCTACTCAACCTCTTTACATGATACCTGATACTTATGATGTCAAAGTAATCTCGACATTGGGTACTGTAAGAATTGCTGAAGTAACTGTAGGTTCTGGGCCTTTATCTGATGGACTCAGAGCTGAACTAATCACTGATCCTCCGGATGTAATTATTGGACAAAATGTTACTGTTGCAATGGTTGTGACAAATACCGGTTCATCAACTATTGAAAATGTATCTCCTGGTTCACTTACTGTTACTCCATCTCTTGCAGTACTTGCATCATCTTCACCAATTCCTGCATCTACTGATCTTACTCCTGGTGAATCTGTTTTATTTTCTTGGGATTATACAATATCTGGTACTAGTGGAGATAATGTGACTTTTTCTAGTTACGCTAGTGGAACTAAGATTAATGATTCCACTGTCATGACCAGTAACACTGTTTCTGATGTAAGCACATTACGATTACCAACTGATGGTAGCACTAGTGGAACAAATCCAAACATCGTAAATGACGAATTGCTTGCAAGACCAAAACTATTCCTGATAATTCCTTCACCACAGGGTGATTCCAATGACAAAGCATTATGGGGAATAAATGTGGCAAACCCTGTAAATGCTCCCATGAAAGTAAGCAAATTATCTATTACTGCTTTTGCTCCAGGTGCAAACAATAATGATAAGATTTTTGATTCCGCATGTGTTGCTGATACTATTTTTCCTACTGGTGTAAATCATTGGACTTGCCCTTCTGAAAATGTCCTTCTGTGGCAAGACTTTACAAATCCAATAGTAATATCTCCAAATTCAACACAAGCCTTTCTGGTAAAAGTTAAGCCTGGCACCATCGCTGGACAAAATACTTTGGAATCAGTCGTAGTTCAAGGATCTGTATTTACCACTGTTGGCTCATTTGGAAAATCTGGATACCAAACTACAATGTATGATGGAACCGAATCTATTGGTAGTATCTATCTGTCAAATGTTGTAGATTCTAGAAATAACAATGACATGCAATCTGTACGAACAAATATTATTCCTGGTAGTACTCAGACATTCAATATTGTTTTTGCTGATCTAGATACTGTAAGCACTACTTGGATTAAATCTGGTGCACAATTAATAATCAATGTTCCAAAAGGGTGGACTAACGTAAGCATTGTATCTTATCCTGGATTTGTAAGTGCTCCAACTGTGATAACTTTTGGTGATGGTTCAACACAAATAATTGGTACAACCACATCTAATTTAGGTGATGCTGTTAATCAATCTGACACAATAAAATTTACTGCGCAAGCACCTAACATCACAAATGATCAAATGTATGTAATGTATGTTTTAGCACAAGGTCAAACCAATAATATTTTTTCAATTGGTCCTTTAGCTGAGATTGTTTTACAAGTGGATGCCCCTTAGTTTTGTTCATTTCAAATTACAAATGAACACTTTTGCAAATTGTAGTGCATTTTGAACACAGATCTCTTTAACATCTTTTTCTATTTTACAAAATTAAGAATGACATACATAACGTCAAAACAAAAAATGACCTCAAGAAGAGCAGTTGCTCCAATCATTGCAACCCTTCTTTTAATCGCTATCGCAGTCGTAGGTGGAAGTATTATCTTTGTGTTCTCACAAGGATTCTTTAGTTCTGCCCAAGTAAGTGGTGCACCACAAATTGAATCAGTACGAATCACAGGCTACGATTCAAGAGATACTGCCTCCTTGACACTACATGATGGACTAGGAACAGGAATAGGAATAGCACAAGGCTTGACAAATAACGGATTAGTTAAAGGTGAAAGAGTTGCTGTATATCTACAAAATAACAGTGTACAAAAAGTTACTCTAAGTGAAATTCGTTTAGCAGGTACTGTGTATTCATTTGCTCCTATTGCAACTGGATTAATTGATGCTAATACTAGTGCCCTACTTGATGCAGTTGGCGGTGTAGGCAAATTTACAATTGCAACAAATAGCAATGGTGTCGCAGGTGCAGAAACCGCAGCTAGTGTTTTAACTACAACAGCTGCTGAACTCCAACCAGGACAACAAGCAACAGTAATTTTAGAACTAGCTGAGAATGTGAAAACCGGCAGGGATGCACAGTTCAAGCTAACCACTACAAATGGTGCTGTCTTCGTAGGAACTGTAATAGCAGGTCAACAAAGTGGATAACCCCACATTTTTTTCCTTTTTTATGGTGAATCAAAAATGACTCAAAAAAAATCACTCTTCTTTTTTTTATCGCTAACTCTACTGCTATCTGTTCCTTTACAGGTTGCATCTGCACAGAATCTTGAGTCTCTATCTGATTATTCCATAAAACTTGCAATCTCCCCCTCTCATATAGAAGAAGGCCCATCTAAGCACTCCATAGGTTATCTCTATGTGCTAAGTAAAAGTGGAATTCCAATTACCTCTTCTAGTGATGTTTTGATTTCCTTAATCTCTGATGATCCTTTGATAGCATCAGTTCCTGAAAACATTATTTTAAAAGCAAATGAAGAATATACATCATTTGATGTAACTACTGGAGTCTTAACTGGAAATACAGTTATCACTGCCACGTTAAACTCAAAAACAACATTTCAAGAAATTCATGTAGGTAATGCTGAAACTCATCTTCCTGATGATCTAATTTTAGAATTGAATCTTCCTACAGATGAAATGCATGTAAATTCTAAAATGCCTTTTTCTGTTTATTTAAGAAATTCAGATGGATATGTAATTCGTGCACCTTTTGACATTAATGTTAATTTGGAATATGAAAAATCGCTGGCAATTCCAAATTCTGATGTATTGACCATAAAAAAAGGAGAATACTATGCCTGGGGAACACTTGAAACTCATGGAAAAGTAGGAAATACATTTTTGCGTGCACTTCAAAGTGAATCTAATTTAGATACTGCAAAAAGTGTAAAAATCTCATCTACTCTTCCCACCTCTTTGAAAATTGATGTTTTTCCAAAATTAATTACTGCTGAAGTTGAAAAAAAATTGGATATTTTTGTTAGTGTAGTTGATTCAGACGGAAATCCTACAATCACTCCTCAAGATATTGAATTGAATTTTTTCTCAAATGATCAATATTCTGTTGGTGATAAATTAGATGACACTATGAAAGAAGTAAAAACTGTAATAAAAAAAGGACAATTCGGCTATTATCTTAGACAAGACTTGAATCTTTCAAATTTACTTGCAAATAATATTGTAATTGGAGTTAGTGCTGAAGGATATGGTATTGCAACGGATACATTTTCAACAGTAGGAAAATCTATCAACATTGACAATGACAAAATAACTGAAAAAGACATACAACTTTTCATACCTGCAAGAATGCCTAGCAATGCAACTAGTATAGTGACTTATCAAATCAGTACAATAGAAAATGATGATGATGATGTTGATGAAGAGGGTAATCCAATAACTGCTGAAACTACAGATATAACAGATGAAAATAAAATAATTCTTTCTATTGATGATCTAGGTGACGGTGAATTTTATCCAATTCAAACAAACGAAAACTATTACGCAGATGGATATGTCAAAAAATTGGATGTCATATCTGGAGATAATAAATTAATTACAGTTAAAAATATTGGAAAAATCGAAGTTGGTAATTCTTTTGGTACTGCCATTATCTCATCTGGACAAAAAGTGGCTCTGTTTTGATTTCTGCATCTGTACAAGGTGTGGGCTCAGATTCAGTTCTAACTGAAGTTGTAAACACACTTGAGCAAAAAGAAGCTAGGATTTTCTCCCCCACCGGTCAAGACAGCATACTGTTTGATCGTGATGGCAATTTTGATGTGTTTTTGATTGCCATTGACAGTCAAGATAGGCCAAAAGTACTGAAACATGATTCAAAATACCTTGTTACGCCTACTAATGGTATAATTGAAATCAAAAAGGATTCCACTTTTGCATTTTCTAAACTTCACAGTGACTCTTTTTCAATAACTGAAGAAGAAAACATGATTGATCTTAAAGTGGTTCCAATCGGAGAAGGTACTGATTTATCACTGGAAACAGAAAAAACATTTGTCACACAACCCTCATCGAAGATGCTGGTAATACTTCCACTAGGTGAAATTAATGCAAATCATAAAAATAATTTAGGTATTGTGCAAATCGTTGATCTTCAGGGGAATCCAATAATTCCCTCATTTGATGTTAAATCAAAAATTGTTTCATCTGAAGAAAGTATAGTCCAAATAATTCATGATGCAGTAATTCCATCAGGAATTTCTTATGCTACATTTCCAATTGAAACTACCGGTGCAGTTGGTAATTCTGTAATTTCAGCTAGTGCAAAAGGTGTAATTGGAACTGAAGATGAAATAAGTACAAGTTCTTCATTAACACAATTGAAAATATTTGCTAGCGGATTGGATGAACTAATTCCAGTTGATCAACCAGTAGAGATTAAATTATTTATCGATGATGAAAATACTGAATCTATTGCAGGCGCATTAATTAAAATAGAAACTGATGGAAATTCTTTAGTTGATCCAGGTATGGTTAGAACTGGTCCTGATGGTAGTGCTGTTATTAGATTAACTGCAACAAATGGTCCTAGCATTTCATTAAACCTTATTGCAACTGCAGACGGATATTCAGAAGGAAAGGACACATTAACAATTAATGTTGATGCCCCGGACAAACTCTGAGTGCAGTAGATCTGCAATTGCCTGAATGGATTGTCTATGTCATTATTGCAGCAATACTTTTGATAGGTGTTTTAGTCATATTATTCTTGAAAAAATCAAAGGCACCATTGGAAGAAGAATGGGAAGAAGAAGAAATTTAACTAGACCAAAACTCGTTTGAATAATTGCTACTCTCTGTTTGGCTAAGAGTAATCCGTGTTAGGTTTCTTTAGCATCTGTTATTGCTGTATCTGTTGGACTTTGCAATAAATTGGCGTCAAAATTACACCATTGACCCACTTGCAGCTGTTTTGACATTTGCAGGTGTCATATCTCTTCATGCTAGTGTTGATCTGCTAAATGATTATTGGGATTACAAAAGAGGGATTGATACAATAACAAAAAGAACTAAAATGAGTGGTGGAACTGGTGTTTTGCCTGAAGGATACTACAACCATCAGCTGTTTATCGTGCTGGAAGTGGATTTTTAATATTAGGTTCTGTTGTGGATTTTATTTTGTTTTAACTGATGGGATAATTATTGCAGCGATTTTGGGATTTGCGATTTTATCTATCTATTTTTACTCTACTAAAATTGTAGACTCTGGACTGGCAGAGTTTTTTGTTGTCGTAAAGGGTACTATGATTGTACTTGGAACATATTTTATTCAATCAAACCAAATAACACTAGAGTCAATTTTAGGAGGAATAGTAGTTGGTGTTTTATCATCACTTGTTCTTTTTATTGCATCATTTCCTGATCATGATGACAGACAATCTAAAGGAAGAAAAACTCTAGTTATTGCAGTTGGCAAAAAAAATGCAGCGTCTCTATTTTGGGTATTTCCTGCAATTTCGTATTCTGTGATTATGCTTGGTATCGCTATTGGTGTTTTTCCACTCTTGTCTCTTATCACGCTGTTTAGCATTACATTGGTGGTAAAGGCTGGACTGGGCTTGAAGAGAAATTTAATTCTGTAAATGAATTGATACCATCAATGTCTTCTACCTTGATGTTCAGTCGTATTACTGGTGCATTATTTGTACTCAGTTTTTTGGCTAGTTTCTAATTTCTGTACTCTAGACATAAATTCAGTGTCAATTGATGTTTTTTATGATTTCAGGTTTTGCTACTTTTGAGGGAACAAAACAAATTTCTCAAAAATTCAGGCATGAACTCATTGAATTTAAGCAAATTCACAATCTTGCATTGTCTAATATCGGTATCGGCACATATCTGGTGAAGCAAATGAAAAGACTGACGAACTTGTAAAAAATGCAGTTAAAACAATCCATCATATCTGGAATTAATGTAATTGATACTGCAATTAATTATAGAGCACAAAA
>BGOU01000004.1 GCA_003569705.1 Nitrosarchaeum sp. | reverse complement strand
AAAATCTACAAAAGAAAAACAAATACTCTCTCTTAAAACAAATCAAAAACAGAGAATCAAGAATCATGAGAAACATCAACCACCACATGTCAAAAAAAATAGTAGAGATTGCATTTTCAGAATCATGTGGGATAAAGTTTGAGAAATTAACAGGCATCAGAAAAACCAAAAACCATTCCAAGTCATTTAGATATTCCTTAAACTCCTGGTCGTACTACCAATTACAGAAATTCACAGAGTACAAAGCCAGAAAACAGGGAATAGAGGTCGCTTATGTCGCACCTGCATACACGAGTCAGACATGCTCAAGATGTGGGTCTTTAGGGGATCGAATAAACAAAAAATTTCAATGTGTCAAATGCGGACACGCAGACCATGCAGACGTCAATGCGTCATTTAATATCGGAAATTCGGTATCGCGTTGTGCCTTTGATCCTCGGATCAATAACATGAGTCGGTTGCATGAAGAAGGGATTCATGTAAGGGAGCCCTGATACCCCACAAGCGGCAATTTTGAAAATGACAGAAACCGTAGAATCCCTAATGCTTGAGCGTTGGGAGTATGTCAGAAACTAAACTCTTTTGTTTCTGTTAATTAGAATAACATCATGATTACAAAAATAATTGATGAAAATTCCATTTCTGTAATGCCAGAAGATTCTGACGATTGTTGAATTTGCGTCGTATAATCAAAGAAGGAGACAGAATAGTAGGTGACACTACAAGAGTAATCAAGTTAGAAAAAGATTATGCAAGACCTGACAAAGGAGAAAGAATCAGAGTAAGAATTGCACTTAATGTAGAAAAAATATCACTAGATGATGTTTTAGATAGATTAAGAATTGGGGGCACGATATTAGAGTCAAGTAATGAATCTGTACCTCATGGTTCACATCATTCATTTATTCTTAAAGTAAATGATGGTATTACAATTACAAAAAAAAATGGTTGCCAATTGAGAAAAATCTAGTTGAATCAAACAATAAGCAAATTGGTTTTGTGTTAGTTGCAATTGATACAGCAGATTGTGGTATTGCAAGACTAAAAGGAACGCATTTGGAGTTTATTCCAAATATGTATTCAGGTGCAGGAGGAAAGAGGTACAAAACAAATTTCAATATTGAAAAATTCTTTGAACAGGTTCAACAGGCAGTATTTTCGATAGTTAAAGAAACAGATTCTATTGTTATTTTTGGTCCAGGAGAAACAAAGAAAAGATTTTCTAATTTTCTTTTAAAATCCCAAAATGCTCAAAAATATAAAATTCAGGTTACAGAAGGAATTGATTCAGGTGGAGAAGATGGAATTTACACCTTTACGAAATCTCAGACTATGAAAGAAATAATGTCAGAGAGTAAACTGGCCAAAGTATCTTCGATTATCGATGAGATTATGCTAAGAGCAAACAAAAAAAGTAGAAAATTCACTATGGGGTTTGAGGAAACCCTCAAAGCAAATCAATTTGGTGCTGTTGAACTACTTGTTTTTTCAGATAAAGCAATTCAAACAAATGATGAAAAAAAGTCATAGAACTTCTCAATGAAGCAGAAAGCAAAGGAGTAAAAACTTACAGTGTAGATTCATCAACAGATATTGGTCTTAGAGTAACTGGATTGGGGGGAATAGTTTCTTTGTTACGTTATGCCATAGAATCCTAAGTTGTTGATTCTACTAACCATTTAAGATAAGATTTGTTTATTGATGTAATGTTAATTTCAGCAATTTCAGGAACTTTGTAAGGGTGAGTTGCTTTGATTTTTTCTTTAAGAGATTTTTTGTTTTTTTGTGTGGTTTTAAATAATGCAAGATATTCTGATGTGTTTTTAATTTTACCTTGCCAAGAATAAATTGATGAAATTTTAGTAATGTTAACACATGCAATAATCTTATCTTTGACTAGTTCGTTTGCAATTTTATTAATTGAATTTTTGTTAGGATAAGTTGAGATAATTATGATTGGTTTCATAGTAACTATAAATGACCGTAGTTTAAAAAATTAACAATTAGTTTGAACCTTGATTTTATTACTCAAAATTCGATTATCTATGTCCTAATAGCATGGGTAATAATTTTAGGAGTTGCCAAGGGATTAAAATTAGAAAAGCATGGCTTTGAGTTAAAAATATACAGTCTAGTATACAAAAATCAGCAAGTACAGTCTATTCTAACAAAAATTTTAGGACGAACCAGGCGAGGAATCAAAGTTTTTGCTAATGTTAGTGTAGTTGCAGGTTTTCTTATGATGGGCTTTGCATTTTGGTTTTTGCTATCAAATGTTTCTAAATTCTTTGTAGCCCCAACTGAATTCTCACAATTAACAGTATTAATTCCCGGCGTAACTTTGACATCAGGACCAGCAATTCTATACTTTTTACTTTCAATACCAATTGTTTTGATTATTCATGAAGGTGCTCATGGAATTGTTGCAACGCTAGAAAAAATTAAGATCAAAACAGGTGGATTTGCAATATTTATTGCAATGTTTGCAGGATTTGTAGAACCAGATGAGGAGGAATTTAACAAGGCAAAAAAGATTTCAAAATTAAGAGTCATTGGTGCAGGAGCTACTTCAAACGTGATCTTTGCATTGGTGTTAGGAGCAATATTATTGACAAATCCTTTCTTTGCAATGGTTGTACCTGAACCATTACTAAGTATGTTTTACGATTTACCAGATGGGGTATTGGTACTTTCAATAATTCCAGATTCAGGAGCAGAGAAAGCAGGATTGATAGCAAACGATGTAATTTCTTCAATTAACGGAATCCCGATACTGAGTCCGTTAGATTTTCAAAAGGCAGATCTAAAGCCTGGTGAAATTGCCAAAGTTTCCATACTTAGAGACGGACAGACATTACAATTTCCTGTTGAAGTAATACCTTCACCTGAAAATCCTGAAAAGGGATTAATTGGAATTATACGAGATAATTCATTTGCATACAAACCTGTTTTGAATTTTATTGAATGGAAAGATCCAGGAGTTTCAATGTTCTTGTTATGGCTATGGATGATTTCATTTTTCATTGGAGTAATCAATATGCTACCATTACCAATTTTGGATGGAGGAAAATTCATTCACACTATTATCGATAAAAAAATCTCAGACAAGGCAGTAAATATAACAATGTGGGGAATTTACGCATTCACATTTGCATTATTTGGCTTGAATATTGCATTATCATACATCAAATCAGGCTGGTTTACCATCTAGAAAATAAAAGAATCATTAATGGAAAAAAAGTGTACAATTTAATGAAATGTGATAGATGTGAAAATCAGGCAGCATATACTCGTAAATATTCTGGAGAAAAATTATGTTCAGAATGTTTTTCAAATTCTATCCTAAGAAAAACTGCAAAAACTATTTCAAAATACAATATGATAAAACATGATGAATTAGTGGCCGTTGCAGTATCTGGCGGTAAAGATTCACTTGCTTTGCTCAATATTATTAATCAAATGGCTGCAACACATAATTTTAGAATTAAGGCAATAACAATTGATGAAGGTATTCCAGGTTATAGAAATGAGGCATTAGAAATTGTTCAAACATTTTGTGCCAAATTAAATGTAGAACACAAAGTTTTTTCTTATAAAGAATTGTTTGATTTAACATTAGATGAAGCATTAGATTTGAGAGGAAATGAAAAAACATCTTCATGTTCGATATGTGGAACTTTAAGAAGACGTGCAATTGATCATGCAGCAAAAGATATTGGTGCAGATGTAATTGCAACGGGACATAATTTAGATGACACATTACAGACATTTGTAATAAACATGTTATCTGGAGATACTACCAAGATCGGTTGGATGGATCCTGATACTTCTACTAATACATTGAGAAAAATAAAACCATTTTGTGAGATTTATGAATCTGAAATTGTATTTTATGCATTTACAAATGATATTCCATTTCAAACAGAGCCTTGTCCACACATGAATGAGGGAATAAGAACCGAGATTCGTGAATTCTTAAATTCTTTAGAAGGTAAGCACAGTGGAATTAAAAATAATCTCTATCAATCAATAATCAAAGTATCTCAAATTGTAAAGAATACTAACCACAAACAAAAGATAATTTGTATAAAATGTGGCAATGAATGCACTGGGGAGATCTGTTCTGTGTGCAATATGGTTTTAAAACTAAAAGAGAATCAAACCTAATGCAAATATAACATATCGTCTTAGAAAAAACGGTAGTAGGTAGGATTGGGGTGCTAGCCGTGCCCTGTTCTGAAACCGGCTATATGCAGAGATCAGCAACTGTTGGGTAAATCTCTAGATAGGTAATTCCCGCTTGGTGTGCGGAAATGAAATCACGCCGAGGCGGGTGGTTGCAGGACTAGAATTATCCGAAGGGATAACGTCTAAGTTCGAACCATCGAAATGGATGAGGTCCGGGAGGGAGCAATCGTAAGGTGGAGCATCCACGCTTCCTCGTCTACGTGGCGGATCTTGTATGCCTTGAGATGGGGTTATCCGCCTAGACTGGAACCAACAGATCTACTACCTTTATAATTAAAATTAAATTTTCACTGTTATGGAAGGAATGGTTTCTTTTGGAAACAAGAGAAATTACGATGATTTTAAAAAACAAATTCCAAGTACAGTTCAACCACTTTTTGATTTGGTAAGAGAATTTTGTCTTTCATTAGGAGAAAATGTGGTTGAAGATATCAGAATGCATAGAGTTATTTTTGGAAAGTCTATGACGTTTAGATGGTTTGTAGATGTAGAACCAGAAAGAGAAGGCATTATAATTAAAATTCAAAAAAGTAGAAAAGAGCATCCTCAAATTTTACAAATCAAAATAGGACAAGAAATCACAGAACTCAAAGAAATCATAAAAAATGCTTTTGAAACAATTAATTAATACAACACATCAAATTTGGAAAATTCTCCAATAAATTTCTCATTTCGAATTTCTACATCTTCAACTCGTGCATTAGCTGGCCCTCTATGAGACCATTCAACTAGTCTACTTACTTTTTCTTCATTACCTTCAAGTATGGCCTCAACTCGACCGTCTTTGAGATTTTTTACCCAACCAAAAACATCATTTTTTTTGGCCATTACTTTAAGAGCTTGACGAAAAAATACACCTTGTACTTTTCCAGTTACAAAAATTCTGATTCTTTGCTTTGACATGCAAAAAATTGTTTCAATGAGGTATTAATCAATTTTAGGTGAGAAAAATTAGATTATTACGTTCTCTCTTTGATTCTAGCTCTACCAGTTTTTCTGGCAGCAATGCTACCTACTTTAGCTCCAGGTGGAGCATTGCGAGAGACAGTAGAACTTTGTCCAACGTGTTGATGTCTTCCACCACCGTGTGGGTGAACATAAGCTGCTTGGGCTACACCTCTGACAATAGGGAATTTCTTTCCTTTAGCTCTAAAACTACGCCATTTGTTACCTGCACTCATAAAGAATCGTTCACTGGCTCCGCCACCTGCAAGAGTTCCAATCATTGCTCTATTTTTGGGATTAAGCGTAGTGAATTTTCCAGATGGTAGTTTTAATGTGACACCCTCTTCACCATGAGAGAAAACTGTTGCATTGGTGCCTGCTGATTTTACTATAGCACCGCCATCACCAAAGTGTTTTTCAACATTACACACTATGGTTCCGTCAGGAATATTTTGAACACTAATTACATTACCTTTTTCAATTTTTGATTTTAATCCAAATTGGAATGTTTCACCTACTTTAGTACCTAAAACTGCGGGCATGAAAGAGACTGAACCGTCTTCAAATCGTATTTTGGCAAGAGGAGCTTCTCTACCGCGCTCATGAACTAGATCTATGACTAGACCTTCATGTTGCTCAGATAATGAAAAACGCGGATATTTTGCTTTACTTCCTACTTTACCAGTAGAAGTAGATCTAAATTGAAATCCTCCACGGCCACGTCTTCTTACTAATGGTCTCTTACCCAAGTAGATCGTGTCCTGTTCATTAAGGATTTTAAGCTTGTGATTTTATCGGTGTAATTTGATAAAATTATCACAAAGATATAAAAATTAGATCAGAAGAGTTTGTTTTATGAGCCAGAATGCACTTTCTCTAAAAGTTTTAGAAGCATATACACGAGATGTAGGACGTGGAGTTGCAAGAATTGATTATGATTCTATGGATACACTAAATGCCTCTACTGGCGATGTAATTGAGATTAAGGGTAAAAGAAGAACCGTTGCAAAATGTCTTCCACTTTATCCATCAGATGAAGGAAAAGGAATCATCAGAATTGATGGATTAGGTCGTAATAATTCAGGTATTGCAATAGGTGATACCATTACTGTAAGAAAAATTAAAGCAGTTGCAGCTGAAAAAGTTGTAGTAGCACCACTTGAAGCAATTCCTCCAATTGATGAACGCTATCTTGCAGATGCTCTAGAAAGTGTTCCTTTAATTAAAGGAGATAATGTAATGGTCCCATATTTTGGCGGTCGTTTAACATTTCAAGTAATTGGAGTAACACCAGCAGCAGATGCAGTGTTAGTTACTCAAAAAACTGTTTTCCATATTGCAGAAAAAGGTGAAACATTACGTGGTGTACCTCAAGTAACTTACGAGGACATTGGTGGTTTAACTAATGAGATAAAGAAAGTAAGAGAGATGATAGAGTTACCATTAAGACATCCAGAAATTTTTGAGAAATTAGGAATTGAAGCTCCAAAAGGTGTGTTGTTATATGGTCCACCTGGAACAGGAAAGACATTACTTGCAAAAGCAGTTGCAAATGAAAGTCAAGCTCATTTCATTAGTATTTCTGGTCCAGAAATTATGAGCAAATTTTATGGAGAAAGTGAAGCTAGACTAAGAGAAATTTTTAAAGAGGCTAGAGAAAAATCACCATCAATTATCTTTGTAGATGAAATTGATTCAATTGCACCAAAGAGAGAAGAAGTAACCGGAGAAGTGGAAAGAAGAGTAGTATCACAAATGTTATCATTAATGGATGGATTAGAAGCCAGAGGAAAGGTTATCGTTATCGCAGCTACAAATAGACCAAATGCAATAGATCCTGCACTAAGAAGACCTGGAAGATTTGATAGAGAAATAGAGATTAAAGTTCCAGATAAAAAGGGAAGAAAAGACATTCTTGCCATTCATAGCAGAAACATGCCGCTATCAGATGATGTGGATGTTGAGAAAATATCCAGTGTTAGCCATGGATATGTTGGGGCAGATTTAGAATATCTCTGTAAAGAAGCTGCAATGAAATGTTTGAGAAGATTACTTCCTGAACTTAACATGGAAGAAGAAAAACTTCCTCCAGAGACTTTGGATAAATTAATTGTAAATAATGAGGATTTCCAAAAAGCATTGATTGAAGTTACTCCATCTGGAATGAGGGAAGTTTTCATTGAAAATCCAGATGTAAAATGGGAAGAAGTTGGAGGTCTGGAAGATGTCAAACGCGAGCTTCAAGAAGCAGTAGAATGGCCAATGAAGTATCCTGGATTATATGATAAATTAGGACATAAAATGCCAAGAGGAATTTTACTTCATGGTCCAAGCGGTACTGGTAAAACATTATTAGCAAAAGCTGTTGCAACTCAAAGTGAAGCAAATTTTGTTTCTGTTAGAGGTCCTGAATTACTATCAAAATGGGTGGGAGAATCAGAAAGAGGAATAAGAGAGATCTTTAGAAGAGCAAGACAAGCTTCACCATGTGTAATATTCTTTGATGAAATTGATTCAATTGCACCAATTAGGGGAGCAGGAGGAGAAACAGCTGTTACAGAAAGAGTAGTCAGTCAGTTACTTACTGAATTGGACGGTATGGAAAATATGCATGGTGTTATTGTTTTAGCAGCTACTAACAGACCAGATATGATTGATCCAGCATTATTAAGACCTGGAAGATTTGACAAAATTATTCAGATACCATTACCAGACAAAGCAGGCAGAAAAATGATTTTGGAAATTAATGCTAAAAAAATACCAACACTTGATGATCCTAAGGATCCACAGCGAGTAGACATAGATAAAATTGCAGAATTAACAGATGGTTTAAGCGGTGCAGACACTGCTGCAATTGCAAATACTGCAGTATCTCTGGTTATTCATGAATTTTTAGATACACATCCAGATGTAAAAGACATTGAGAAAAGTTCTGAAGATGCCAAAGTAACTATGAAACACTTTGAAGCAGCAGTAAAGAAAGTAAGAGAACAAAAAAACCTCAAGATAGGCGAAAAGCTTGTGGCCTCCTATTACAGGTAGTTTTTATTAAATAGACAAACCAACTCTCGTAAATGTCTGAATTTAGAGGATATACTGGAAAATCATTAGAATTTTTAAAAACTAACAAAATAGGTGTTGGTGATTCAGTGAAGATTCTTGCAGATTTAACATATTTAGGAATAATTATGCCAAGATACGAACATACTGACGATAAACATCTAGTTCTCAAATTAAAGAGTGGATACAATATCGGATTAGAAATAGAAAAGATTGAGAAAATAGAGAAAATATCTAGCCCCGAAAAAAGTATTGAAAAAAAGGAAAGTTTAGAAAAAAATCCTGCTTTACCAAAGATTCTCTTACTATCAACAGGAGGAACAATTGCAAGCAAAGTAGATTATAGAACAGGTGCAGTAACTCCCGTTTTAACTGCTGAAGAACTTAATTCATCAATTCCTGAACTTGCTAAAATTGCCAATGTAGATGCTGAAGTATTGTTTTCTGAATATTCAGAAAACATAATGCCAGAACATTGGTTAAAAATGGCTGAGAAATTAAAAGAGTATTCAACTTCAAATTATTCAGGAATAATTATTGCACATGGAACAGATACAATGCATTATACATCATCATTTCTTTCATTTGCACTTGCAGGATTTCCTATCCCAATTGCACTTGTAGGTTCGCAAAGATCTTCTGATCGTGCTTCATCAGATGCAGCCCTGAATTTAATGGGTGCAATAAAATTTCTTGTTGGTTGTAAAACAAATGGCGTGTATATCGTAATGCATCAAGATGAAAATGATGAAACAATTGCATGCCATTTAGGAACAAGAGTTAGAAAGAATCATACCAGTAAAAGAGGAGCATTTCAAACTATTGGAGGTAATCCAGCATTTATTATTGTAAATGATCAAATTCAGAGAAATATGAAAGGTGAGTTTTTCAAAGTCAAAGAATTTCAGCCAAAGATTAATCTCAATACAAAAGTGGCATTAGTAAAATATCATCCAGGATATGATCCAAGTCTTTTAGGGAAAATTATTGAAATGAATTATAGTGGAATAATTTTTGAGGGAACTGGTTTAGGACATATTGGAAAAACAATGTATGATAATGTAAAAAAAGCAAACGAAAAAGGCATGTTCTTAGGCATGACTTCACAGTGTATTGATGGCAGAGTAGGAATGACAGTATATGAAAGTGGTCGTGATTTACTTAATTTAGGAATAATTTCTTTAGAAAATATGATCCCAGAAGTAGCACTAGTCAAAGCCATGTGGGCTCTGGGAAATTCAAAAACCCTTGAAGATGTTAAACAGATAATGCTTCAAAATATTGCTTCTGAAATATCTGATTAAAAAGGAATGATATGAATGTCTGAATTTTTCATTGAAAATATTGGATTAAAGGTTGGTCTTGAGATACATCAGCAATTATCTACAAACAAAAAATTATTCTGTAGTTGTGTACCACTTGAATCAGATAAATACACTATAAAATTTCAAAGAAAATTAAGAGCAGTCAAAAGTGAATTGGGGGAATATGATCCAGCAGCTCTTTTTGAGAATTCAAAATCTAAAACAATAATGTATTATGCCAATCCAGAAAGTAGCTGTTTGGTAGAACAGGATGAAGAGCCTCCTCATAATTTAGATAATGATGCAAAAAATCTTGCACTGATAATTTCATCTGCACTTGAATCAAATATTTTTAGTGAAATTTATCCCATGAGAAAAACTGTGATTGACGGTTCAAACACTACTGGTTTTCAGAGAACTATGTTGATTTCTCAAGGAGGGCATATTGATGTAGATGGTGAAAAAATTGGTGTTCAGTCAATTTGTTTAGAAGAAGATGCTGCAAAACTGCTTGGTGATAAGGGAGACATAAGAGAATACAGTTTGGATCGTCTTGGTGTTCCTTTGATTGAAATTGCGTTAGAGCCTGTTGAGGGAGACTCAAAAAAAATAAAAAAAATTGCATTATCTCTTGGCAGATTATTACGAAGTACAAAAAAGGTTACCCGTGGAATTGGTTCAATACGACAAGATGTCAATGTCTCTGTCAAGGATGGTGGAGGAGTAGTTGAAGTCAAAGGAGTACAGCAATTAGATCAATTAGAAAAAGTAGTAGAATTTGAGGCTAAAAGGCAACATGGTCTTGTCAAGATAGCTAAAAAATTACAGAATTCTAATTTTGGAGAAATTTCAAAAAATAATGATGTTTTTGACATAACAAATGATTTTAAGAATTGTGAATCAAAAATTATTCAAAAATCATTAAAAGATAACTCAATTATCAAGGCAATTCGAATCAGGAATTTTGCAGGTATGTTTGGTTATTCACCATATGAAGGAATAAGATTAGGAAAGGAAATCGGTCAGATTGTAAAATTCTATGGAATTGGAGGAGTTTTCCATTCAGATGAATTACCAAATTACGGCATTGAAGAAAGCGATGTATCTATTGTAAAAAAAATATTAGAAATCAACGAGGTAGATGCATTTTTAATAATTGCTGCACCACTAGTAAAAATTGATTTTGCAATTGATTCTATAATTAAAAGATTAAGTCAAGCAAAGAAAGGAGTTCCTGCGGAAACCAGATTAGCTACTCAAACTGGTGAAACGATATTTCTCAGACCTCGACCAGGTGCATCAAGGATGTATCCTGAAACAGATATTCCTCCAATCATTATAACAAAAAAAGAATTAGATGATGCTAAGAAAAATATCCCAAAATCATGGGATGAATCACTTGATGATCTACAAAAAAAATATGATTTGAATTTACAATTAGCAGAGCAGATTTTTGATTCAGCATATTTAGAAATTTTTGAAAAAATTTGTGAAAAAACTTCAATAATACCAACTTTCATAGCCTCAATTCTTTGTTCAACTATTACCAGTCTAGAAAGAAATGGTTTGAATTCCCAATTATTAAGAAATGAAGAAATTGCAAAAACTTTTGAATTTTTAGCAAAAGGAAAAATTGCTAAAGAATCAATTGAAATTATATTTGAAAATATCATGGCTGGAAAATCAAAAACAATCGAAGATGCAATAGAAAATACATCTATTGAGATTGTTAGTAAAGAAGAATTTGAAAAAGTCATAGAGAATATCATCATAAATAACAAAGAAATTATCCAAAACCAAAAAGAGCGTTCAGTTAGCCCATTAATGGGGATTGCCATGAAGGAACTTAGAGGAAAAGTATCAGGTGAAATGGTGAATAGTATTCTTTTAGAAAAGATAAAGAAATTTTTGGAAAATAATCAATAATAATTGTATGCGGGAAGTGGGATTTGAACCCACGAACTCCTAGAAGATAAGGATCTGAACCTTACGCCTTTGACCGGGCTGGGCGACTCCCGCAATCTGAATTTTTGAAATCTAGAATAAGTTTCTTTATTATATTGTTTTAATTAAAATACATCAAATTAATTATATAGAAAATGGAATTCAGAGAGATTTACTGTAGTAATTGTAAAAAAATTCTAGGGCGCTATAACATAAAATTCTATAGTGATGATAAAATTGGAGAAATAGTGAATACTCACCATACATCTCATATACGAAGTGGTCATCAAGTTACAATAAGAAAGTTTATCCAGAAAATTAAATCATAATTTTAATTTTTCAACAGCTTCAGATAAGGTAGAAATTCTTTGAATGTTTTTATCAGAAATATGTTGATTCCATGGTTGTGAATATAGAAAGACATTTTTTTTATGTTTTAAAAATTTAATTGCATTTAGTGGAGAGTCATCAATAAAAACATCATAATCTAAATCTGCTTTCATTGGACCATCAATTACTGAAACATAATTTTGATAAGTTACATCATGTAGTTTAAGCCAATTTTTTACAAAAGAATCAGTCGAAAGTTCTCTGGCTGTAACAATATCAACTTGTCCAAAATTTGAAAGATTTTGTGTGACTATGGAGAGATTATCTTCTGTTGGAGGAATAGAATTCCAGTTTTTCCAACATGAAGTTAATTCTTCATAAAAATCATATCTATTAATTTTGAATTTTTTCCAAAAATCCCAATTTGTTATATCATCTTTAGAAATACTAGGTCTAATTTTATTACTGTAAATTAGCCATGATTCAATTACATCAGCTAACACACCATCAACATCTAGAGCAATTTTCAATTTTATTACCTATTATTCATTAGATTTTTGGAATTCGTCTAACAGATTCTTTTGATGTTTACTAAGTTTTTTTGGAATATTAACAACAATTCGTATGTACTGATCTCCTCTATTTTTTGAATGCATGTGTGGAATACCCTTACCTTTTAATTTTATGATGGTATTTGGTTGACTACCAGATTCTACTTTAATTTTTTCAGTTCCATCCAAAGTTGGAACCATTATTTCACGACCTAAAGCAGCATCAATCATAGATACATCTTGATCATAAAAAATGTCCATATCATCTCTCTTGAATTTTTGATGAGGTTGAACTCTAATTCTAACAATTAAATCTCCATTTATCCCTCCAGGCATTTCATTCCCTTCTTCTGGAACAGTATAGTCACCAGTATCCACACCTGGTGGAATATCAAATGATATTTTTTTGGTACCTTTCTTCTTACCATTTCCTCTACATTCGCTACATGGTGTTTGTATGATTGAGCCTTGTCCCTTACATGTTGAACAAGGCTCTACTGTAACAAATGATGCAAATCCCATGCTTCTGCTTCTACGTACTTGACCTTGACCATTACATGTTGAACAAGTATTCTTCTTTGTACCTTGTTTACATCCAGAACCATTACAGATTTCACATTGTATCTCTTTTTGTAAATTAATTTCCATTTTTTTGCCATGAAGAACATCTTCAAGAGTTACTGAAGTTTCATAAAGAATATCAGAACCTCTTTGTTGTCCATAACTAGATCCTCCAGTTCTACCAAAGATAGATTCAAAAATAGAATCAAACCCACCACTTCTTCCAAATAGATCACTAAAATCACCACGTGCACCTTGAGAAATATCATCATTGCTATATCTTCCATCTACACCAGCATGACCATGTTGATCGTAAACTTTTCTTTTTTCAGGATCCGAAAGAATAGCATATGCCTCAGAAATTTCTTTAAAGTGTTCTCCAGCCTCAGCAGATTTGTTACGATCAGGATGAAATTTTAATGCGAATTTCCTATATTGTGCTTTGATTTCATTAGATGGTGATGTCTTTGAAACTCCTAAAACATCATAATAATCACGTTTTGCAGCCATAAATTATCCTTTAATTGTAATTGATGTATAAATTGTAGAGTTTGTTAGTTTTTAGTTTCATCAGTTGAAGATGATTCAGAATTTTGCTGAGTGTTATTTTGTTCTTGTTGACCATCTGCTCCAGCATTTTGTTGATTTGAACCAGATTGAGATGCAGCATTTTTGTAAAGTTCGGTTGTAATTTCATTCACTAGTGATTTTAGAGTATCAAGTTTTGGTTTAAGTTCATCAATTTCCTTATCAAGTGATTCTTTGACTTCTTTTACAGCATCAGTAATTTTAATTCCCTGTTCTTGTGAGATTTTATCTTTAAGATCATGATTGACGAGTTTTTCAACAGTGTAAATAAAACTTTCAGCTTCATTTTTTAGATCAATTTTTTCTTTTTTCTTTTTATCTTCATCAGAGAATTTTTCAGCATCTTCTTTTAGTTTTTCAATTTCTTCTTTTGATAATTTTGAATTAGATGAAATTGTAATTTTTGCTTCCCTTTTTGTGCCAAGATCTTTTGCAGCTACATTGATTATTCCATTTGCATCAATGTCAAATTTTACCTCAATTTGAGGAATGCCTCTTGGAGCAGGTAGCAAATCTGTAAGATTAAAACTTCCCAAAGAAACATTATCAGTTGCCATAGGTCTTTCACCTTGAACTACATGGATTGTTACTGCTGTTTGATTATCTACTGCAGTAGTGAAAACTTTACTTTTTGATGTAGGTATTGTCGTATTTCTTTCAATTAATGGTTCTCTTACTCCACCCAAAGTCTCAATTCCTAATGTCAATGGAGTTACATCAAGTAAAACAATATCACTAGTTACATCACCAGCAATAATTCCTGCCTGAATTGCTGCACCCATAGCCACTGCTTCCATTGGATCTACACCAGATTCAGGATCTTTTCCGAGTACTTCACCAACAAATTTTTTCACTAATGGAATTCTTGTGGGTCCTCCAACCATCACAATTTTGCTAATATCAGATTTTGATAATTTAGCATCTTCAAGCGCTTTTTCTATAGAAGGTTTACATCGTTGAATGATAGGTCGAATTAATTCATCAAGTTTTGCTCTTGTTATTCTTAGTTCAAGATTCTTTGAACCTGATGAAGGATCATGAGAAATGAAAGGAAGATTAATGTCGGTTTCCATAACTGTAGAAAGTTCAATCTTTGCTTTTTCTGCAGCCTCTCTAATTCTAGCCATTGCAGTAGTATCTTTAGAGAGATCAACTCCCTCTTTTTTCTTAAATTCATCAAGAACATAATCAATTACAACTTTATCCATATCTGTTCCACCTAATTGTGTATCACCAGAAGTACTCAATACTTCAAAGACACCACCACCCATTTCCATTATTGTAACATCCAGTGTTCCTCCACCAAAATCAAATACAAGAATTTTCATGTCTTCTTTTGTTTTATCTAATCCAAATGCCAAAGCAGCAGCTGTTGGTTCATTTATTATTCTTACAACATCAAGACCAGCAATAGTTCCTGCATCTTTAGTTGCTTGACGTTGATTATCATCAAAATATGCCGGAACTGTGATTACAGCTTTCTCAACTGATTCACCTATGAATGCTTCAGCATCTTTTTTTATTTTTTGAAGAATAAACGCTGAAATTTGTTGAGGTTTGTAATTTTTATCTTGTATTTTAAAAATATAATCAGAACCCATCTTTCTTTTTACTGCAGCAATAGTACTATCAGGATTGGTTACAGCCTGTCTTCTGGCAGGTTCGCCTACCAAAAGTTCACCGGTTTTAGTAAATGCTACAACGGAGGGAAATGCCTTACCGCCTACCGTAGCACCCTCTGCTGCGGGAATAATAGTTGGTTTTCCACCCATTACTACTGCAGCCGCAGAATTGCTTGTTCCTAAATCTATTCCTATTATTTTAGCCATTTTATTTCATCATTGTTTTTTTGATATTTCTACCAGTGTTGGTCTAATAACTCTCTTATGAGAAATATATCCTTTCCTAAGTTCTTTTGTAATTGTATTATCATCTAGATCAGAATCAGTAATAATTGATATTGCTTCATGAAAATTTGGATCAAATATTTCGCCTAACGCACCTATAGAAATCACATTATATTTTACCAACAAAGAATTCATATTTTTCAAAATAGAGTCTAATCCTTCTGTATTGATTTTACTTTCTGTAAATACTTGCTTAGCTCGTATAAAATCATCATAAATGTTTAAAAAATCTAACATGAATTCATCAATTTTTGTATTTACACCTTTTTCAATATCAGATTGTGTTTTTTTATTTAGATTTTGATAATCCGCTAATACATGTTTAATTTTTTCCTCATAATCTTGTATTTTTTGTTTTTCTTTTTCCAAAAGATTTTCTAATTGTTCAATAGTTAGAGTTTCAGTAACAGACTGTGTCAAATCATCAAATGAATCATTGATTTGATTCTTAGAAATTACATTAACTGGAATTTCATCTAAATTATTTTCATCTGACAATTCAAACATAATGATCTATTAGCTAATTTATACTCTTATTGAATAATTTCACATAAAGGATTAGCTTTAATTACAATAATATTGGTATCCTGTTTATTTTTTTCTATATTTTCAAAATCTATTTTTGAGCATGCTACAATAATAGTAGTTTTGTCACTATGAAATAAATCAAAATTTGGATGTTGGTAAGCTTCAACATCACCAATATAATCACGTAATCTTGAAGTTAGATTCTGCAACATTTCAATTTTATCTCCACGCATTTCATGTTGATCAAGTGTCCACGATAACGCAATTTTTGTTCTGCTAGCTTTGAGATCATTTTTCTTTAATGTAGAACGGATTTCATCAATTAGTTTTTTAATATAGCCATCAATTCCCTTAACACTTCCATTGATTAGATACATGAGGGTATTTGCACTTTCAAAGGAGGAACCTAGTGATTTAAGGTCAAATAATCCACTAACCATATCATTTAAGAAAATTTCTTGAAAATCATCTGAAGAAAGATCATTTTTTGTAACGTCATCTTGTACATATCTACAAACTTCTAGAATGCTACTAAGACTAGAAAATCTAGACAATACGTTAATTGCATGAAGGTGTTCAGAGGAAGAAATTGCTACGAATTTTTTTTCTTTTTTTCCAGTTGCCAAAAGATCTGCCAATATTGAATCTTCTTTTCCATTAAAAGAACCAATGATCTTTGGTTGTTGATTAAGATCTTCCAAAGGATAGTAAAAGTAAGAAATTTGTTTTCCTACTTCAAGTCCTGTTACATGTTCAAGTAGTGAAATGTTTTCATTATTACCACCAAAACCAGTTGGTAGAGTGTAAATTACAGAACTATTTTTTTTTAGAGAAGTTGTAGCGTCTTTGAATTTTGAATGAATTTCAGTTTTGATGTCTTGTCCTGTTTTTCTAATTCTTGGTGTAAAGAAGAGATATTGAGCTTTTGAAATAGCTACATCTATTGGCTCCATGGCCAATAAGGGTTCATCTTCTTTTAGAGAGGATACATTAGGGTAAGTTTTAGCTATTTCTGCTTTTAGAGAAATTGCAGATGGTGTTGATTCATCAATAATGTATACATCTGCACCTTTTATTGCCATTTGACATGCAATAGCATAACCTTCAGTACTTAATCCATAAACAACAACTTTTGCTCCACCCATGACACATAAGGCTAGTAATAGACTAAGAAAAACTTATTGAACTTGCCACAATAATGGAAAATACTTGAAAATATGGATCGATGTTCTAACTCCTAAGCAATTATTGTTTTCTGAACCAATGATTGAAAAATTAAGGAAGAAACATAATGTTTTGTGTACCTCGCGATCATACGATGAAGTCTCAAAACTTGCAAAAATTCGAAACTTTGACCTAGTTTATGTTGGAAGTCATGGGGGAAGTGAAAAATATGGTAAACTTGAGGCTAGTATCAACCGTATAAAGAAACTATCTTTGTTAATTAACAAATTCTCTCCAGAATTGGTAATTAGTTTTTGTTCTCCTGAAGCAGCAAGAGTATCATTTGGTATGGGAATTAAACACATTGCATTTTGTGATTCACCACATGCTAATGCAGTAATGAAGCTGACATTACCTTTAATTCAAAAATTATTAATACCATGGATTATTCCCAAAAAAGAATTTTCAAAATATGGTATAGATGCAAAAAATATTATTCCATACAGAGCAATTGATGCATCTGTTACAATAAAAAGAAGCGTGAATCAGAAAGATGCCTTACCATTTAAAAATAATCATAAGAAAAATATTCTTATTAGAGTAGAAGAAGAACAAGCATCATATACATCAAAATCAAGAATGATAATTCCAATAATAAGAGAAATTGTAAATGAATTTGATGGAGAAAATATAGTAATTCTTGGAAGATATTCTGAGCAAATTAAAAACCTAAGAAAATTATTTGGTAAAAAAGCAAAAATTATGAAGATGTCATTTGATGGAAAATATTTGTTAAATAATACTGATGTTTTTCTAGGATCAGGTGGTACTATGACTGCAGAATCGGCTTTACTTGGAGTACCAACTATTTCCTATAATGCAGTACCAAATATTGTTGAAAAGTATTTAGTAAAAAATAATCTTGTAAAAAGAGAAACAAATCCCAAAAAAATTAACAAAATCATCAAAAAATTCCTTGAATCATCCAATAATGATTATAGAAGAAAGGCAAGAAAAATTTCAAACAATATGGAAGACCCTATTCAAAAGTTAATTCAAGTTATTAAGAAATAATTATGAATTGATTTTAGTTTAGAAATAAACGTAAATAAAAAGTTCATTAAGGGAATCATGTTGCTCCTTTTTGTCAGCCCTGTAGTGTAGCGGTCAAGCACAGGGGCCTTTGAAGCCCTTAACCCCAGTTCGAGTCTGGGCAGGACTACTTATTTATTAAAAAATAAACATCCACTGTAACACGAATATAACACTGTGAATTTTCAGATGGTAACAAATGACTGATATCATTTTAGGGATGGGGGAAGTAGGTTCTACTCTGTTTGAATTACTTGTTCAACGTGGTTTTAATTGTGTAGGAATAGACAGTGATAAATCAAAATGTAAAAACTATTCTGAAAATATTCCCATAGAAAATCCAGAATATCTACACATTTGTCTTCCAGGAGAATTAAATGAATTTTTAGAAATTGCGACAAATTGGATTAAGAAAATTAACGACTTGCAAGTTGTTATTATCCATTCTACTGTAAAGCCAGGTACTACAAAAAATCTTCAAGACAAATTTGATTTGCCTATTTTATTTTCACCAGTACGTGGAGTACATAGAAGATTTTTAGATGATATAAAAAAATACACAAAATTCGTCTCTTCAGACAAGGCTGAGATTAATCCTAAAATTAAATTAGAGGTAGAAAAGAGATTTCAAAAAATACAATGGATGTCTACTACTAAAACTGCTGAATTGGCAAAAATTTTAGTAGATACAACGTATTATGGATGGCTAATCAATTATGCTCAGATTACAAAAATGATTTGTGATAAAGAAAAAATAGATTTTGATGAGATGTGGAAATTTGCAGATGAAATTCATGAAAATTTAGGAAATAGACCAAAGATGTACCCTGGAATAATAGGAGGTCACTGTGTCATACCAAATCTAAGTTTAGCGAAATATGATAATTTAGATCTAATTAAAAAAATAAATGATCTATACAAGAGTTTTAGCGATGTTAAAAATCCTAATGATTAAAAGTCTAATTTTGTAAGTAATTTTGTTGCGATTATAAAAAATAATGATGCAATAACAACTAAAACACCCATCTCCATAATTACAAATTCTGTAATATTACCAAAAATACCAGCGCGTATAACATCAACCAAGTAAGTAAGAGGATTTAGATAAAAAGCTGTTCTAAGGGGTTCTGGTGAACCCGAAGCTGGATAAAATGCCGTACTAACAAATGCAAGGAATAGAAAAACAGTGTTAATTATTACATTAAATCCTTCACTAGAACGTAATCGGGTAGAAATTATCGATGCAATTGAGCCAAACAAAACAGAGCCGACAAGTGCAGCAAAAATAATCATAGGAATGGTAAACACAGTAAATTCAATTGATTCAAAAAATACAGGATATCCAACAAGTGCAATTAAAGATGCACTTACTAATCCCACAATTCCAATAGTGCAAATATTACTCAAAATATAATCAGTTCGTGTAAATGGACCTGACATTATTTGCTCAAACATTCCATGCCTCCTATCATTCCAAATTATTATTCCTGAGATAAGAGTACTATTCATGATGTTAAATCCAATCATACCTGATGCCAAAAATGCAGGATATCCAATACTTTTGTTACCAAAAGGGACTACTTCAATTAATGATGTGTAAGCATAACCAGCAACAAAAATGTAAATTAAAGGAAATACTACTTGCCAGATCAAAAATCCAGGATTAATGGATATTGTTAAATTTCTATTAACAAGTCTAATTATTGGATGCATTATCACTCACCATTTTTAAAAAGATCTCCTCAAGATTTGTAGGAACGGCAGATAGATCCTCTATCTCAATTTGATTATCATTTAGAATTCGTAAAACTTGTAATAATACCAATTCAGATTGCTCTGAACGAATTACAATATTAGTTCCATTATCAAAATCAATTTTACAATCAATAATACCTGAAAGAAAAGTTGTTATTTCATTTTGTTTTTCTAATAAATGAATTTTTATTGTTTTTTCTTTCCCAAATCTCTTTTTTAAAGCCTCAGGTGTATCTACAGTAAGAATTTTTCCTTTATCTATAATAGCTATTTCATCACAAAGATATTCAGCTTCACTTAGGATATGTGTAGTATAAAATATTGTCAAACCTGTTTTTACTTTATTTTTTAAATAATCCAACAATTTTCTTCGAGCGCTAGGATCTAATCCCACAGTTGGTTCGTCTAGGAATAAAAGATCCATATCATGCATAAATTCACGAGCTACCTGTACTCTTCTTCTCTGACCAATGGATAGATCTTCGTTTCTTTTCTTACGAATATCTACCAAATCAAAATCTTTTAGGAGTTCTTCCATTCTTTTTTTACGTTCAATTTTTGGAACATTCCACATCATGCCATATTTATCAAGAGATTTTTCAACAGTTAATGTTGGTTCATAGCTAGGTTGTTGTAAAACTACACCAATTTTATGACGAATTTGTAGAGGATTTTCGATTGCATTTATTCCTAAAATCATCAGAGAGCCACTTGAGGGTGGAATTAGTGTTGTTAGAAGTTTGATAGTAGTTGATTTTCCTGCACCATTAGGACCTAAAAATCCAAAAACTTGGCCAGATTTTACCGATAAAACAATATCATCAACTGCTTTTACAGATCCATATAATTTTGATAAATGTTCAACATTAATGCAGGACATGAAAAGAGTGCGATCTTCTTACTAATTTAGTTAATGAGGTAAATCACCATAGTCATGATAGGAATTATTTGAATAAACAAAAAAGATGCAATTTAGCGATCAATTTGAGATTATACATACTACAAAATTATAATGAAATTTTTATTAATAGAACTAATTTACAGACAATGAATTGTCTGAATTTGATATTCTTGTAGATAAATTACTAGAACAAAAACCAGAATTAACTAGAGAGGACATTAAAGAGCAAATTAAACAGAAAAAAGAGAAGATCGGAGCGGGTTATCTAACAGATCAAGGTGCTCTATTTTTGATTGCGTCTGATTTTGGAATTTCTTTATCAGGACCATTAAAAGTTGAAATGGGTTTAAAGGATCTTTATGCAGGTGCAAAAGAGATCTCTTTAGAAACCAGAGTTCTCAATGTATCTCCTGCAAAACAATTTTCTCGCAAAGATGGTTCGCCTTTTTATCTTAGGACCATGACAGTATATGATACAAATTCAACTGCTAGTGTAAAATTATGGGATGATAAAGCAAATCTTCCTGGAATTGAAAATATCAAGCCAGGAGATTTAATTAAAATTATTAAAGCATATGTAAAATCAGATCTTAATGGATCTCCAACTATTAACATTGGTTCAGGTTCCAATATAGAAATAACAGATAACAAAAGCGAAATTCCAACTATAGATAAGATTACAAAAGATATCAGTGAGCTACAAGAGGGACAAAAAGATCTTGTAATTACAGGAATGATAGATGGTGTTGTAAATAGTATGGAATTTACAAATTCGCGAGGTCAGCCTGGAAAAGCACTGAGAATGAGGCTAAAAGGAAAAGAGGGCAGTACCATGAGGGTAGTTTTATGGGGAAAAGATGAATCAGATATTCCAAATATGATTTCTCAAGGTGCCAAAGTTAGATTACTTGGTATTAATATAAAAAATGGGAATCAAGGACTAGAAATTCACGGTAATGATTCAACAATAATTGAAATTGAAGGTGGTAAAGAAGCAGAGCCTGTAATTGTAAGAATTCTTTCAATTGTAACAACAGAAAATGGAAAGAATATGATTTTAGGCATTGATAATAAAAAAAATATTTACAACATTACTGAGCAATCAAATTCTAGTATTTGTAACGAGGGTGATGTTATTGAGTGCATGCCATCAAAAGTGTACGGAAACTCTGTTACATTAGATAATAATTCATTTGTAAGAAAATTAGAAAATGATGAATCAATTCCATCATTGGCAAAGATAAGAACAAAGATTAATGAAGTTAAAGTAGATGGGAATTACTGTATTGAATCTATAGTACTTAAAATTCCAGAAAGACGAGAAATTCAAACCAAATCTGGAGAATCAGTTCTATTATCAGAGATGTTTGTTGAAGACGATACTGGTCAAATTTGGGTTAAAGGATGGAGAAATCAAGCTAGACTGATAGACAAATGTGAATTGGGAGAAATAATTTCAATAACAGGAGTAAATGCGAAAGCAGGTTTAGAAGGAAGAATCGAATTGACCCTTACAGCATTTTCTAAAATTACAAAGAAAAATTAAGAATCCCAAAATCCTCTAGTTACAACATATTGTCTTTCTGCTTCATAGATTTGCTTAAAGAGGTGTTCTTCGTCGACCATATTTCGCAATATCCGTGCAGCAGTGTCAGCACCAACTCCATATCCAGATATGACAGTTATTGCAATTTTTCCAAAATTTTCTATTAAAGAAGAGACTTTCCAGGCTCGATCAAACTTGTGTTTTTCATCTAAAGAGAGTTTTTTTCCTTCATATTTTTTACGTATTATTTTTGGAAGATCATAATCCGAATAAAAAGTGGCAGTGATTTGTCTTGCTTTACAATAAGGACAAATCAGTATATTTTTGACCTCGTTTGTCTCCATTACTCGCTCCCATTTACCACATCGTGCACAAATAAGGCGATGTTTTGTCTTTGCCAACCTTGCTTTTACAAGATCAATTATCCCTTTGTCAAGATTAGCAGGAGAAGAATAATATTTTGCAGTGTGATCTAAAATTGGCTCAGCTAATTTTGAAAATGTATCTACTTCTAGCCATTTAATTGTAATTTCACTATCTCTAATTTTTTTCAGAATTTTATCTGTATTTTCGAGATCGTATTTATCATGAAATAATTCACGTAGTGCTTCTTTTACAAGAGATGTTTTAACATATCTTTCATATAAAAATCGGGCTGATTTTTTTTCATAAATTGCTCCTCTTCCAACAACTCCAAATTTTTTTGCAACACACCATGTTTTCCAATTTACATTATGAGTTCCTGTCAAAGAAGCAGTTACAATTGAATAAAGATTATAATTGTCTTTTATAACTTCAAGAAAAAGTTTTTCGGAAATTCTTGATCTAGAAGATAAAACTATCCTATAACCATCAGAGCGTGAATCAACCATGAAACCTAACATTGATGATATCATTGCAGAAAGTAAGGCAGATAATGTTGAATTAATTTTTGTTCCAAAACAAGAATGTATTACTATGGAACCTTGTAAACGACTAGATTCTATAACAATATTTTTTTCATCTGGAATTTCATTAAAACTTAATTCTTCAATAGTTTTATTGATTAATTTCAATGATCCATTTTTTACTTTACTACGAAATGTTCCAACTTTTTTTGCAGTATTATAATCAACAGGAATACTTTCTCCTTCCCAATAAGGAACAGTTATGCTTCCCCCTCTAAAGGGTTCAACATTTACTGAAAATGATTTTTCATCAACATTAAGTATTCTCCATTGTGAGCCTTTTAGAACAAAGATGTTTCCGGAATCTCCAAAATCACCTACAAATCTTTGATCTAATGTTCCAATGATTTTTTTTCCAACACTATCAAATACTTTGAATTTAAGAATATCAGGAATTGTAGAAAGATTTTCAAAGTAATATTTGAAGGAACGTCCTTTTTTCCAAAAAGTCATTTTTGTTCTATCAAAGAAGATCAAATAGTTAGAATCAAGCAAATCTAAAACGTCCAATAAATCATCTAATTGTAAATTTCTAAATGGATACGCATTGTTTATTATTTCTAATGCTAAATTCACAGAGATTTCTCCAAGTTGCATTGTCATTCCAACAAGATGATGTGCAAGTACATCTAGAGAGCCATCATGAATTTTTTGCTCTTCTATAGAACCTTCTTTAACACGATCTAGTATTGCTCTTGCTTCAAATTCATCATCAGAATTATTTGTAATTATTAACCCCTTAGCAGAAGCATCTCTGTTATGTCTACTACGTCCTATTCTTTGAATTAGTTTTGATACTTGCCTAGGAGAACCATAATGAATTACCAACTCTATTGAACCTATATCCAATCCTAATTCAAGTGAAGAAGTACAAACTACAATTCCACGTTTTCCTTCTCTTAATGTAAGCTCGGTGTCCTCTCGCACCTCTTTTGATAATGATCCATGATGTAATTCTATATTGATAGTTGATTTTTCTTTTAGTATAGAAGCTAAAAATTCAGCCTCTCCCCTGGTATTAGTAAAAAGAAGTATAGGTGAATCCAAATTTAATTCTAAAACATGCTCAATTATTTTATCTGCAACATCTGAAATGGTCCCATTTACAAATTTAACTTCAACATCATAATTTCGAACAGAAGTATCTCTAATAATTTGGCATTTTCTTTTAGTTCCTACCACAAATTTTCCAGCTTCTTTGAAATTACCAACAGTTGCAGATAATCCAATTTTTGTAAGATATAGTTTTGAATTAATCTGTAATCGCTCTATACTTAATGATAGTTGAGAACCTCTTTCGCTAGCAAGTAATTCATGTACCTCATCAATAACAATCCACTCAAGTTCAGATAATGCATCTAACATCTTTATCTGCGTGAGAAGAATAACTAGGGTTTCAGGAGTTGTTATTAGAACATCTGGAGGATTTTCAGTAATTTTTCTTCTTGCAGTCTGAGTTGTATCACCATGTCGGATTTCAATTGAAAGATCATTATATTGTGCATATTTGGTAATCCTTCGAAACACATCTCGATTTAGTGCTCGTAAAGGAGTAATGTAAAGAACTTTAATTTTTCCAAGTTTTTTTGATTTCTTTACTAGTGAAAAAATTGGAATTACAGAGCATTCTGTTTTGCCAGAACCAGTGGGTGCAATTACTAGACAGTCTTTTTTTTGTAAAATTATAGGCGAGGCTTTTTTCTGAATTTCGGTAAGATCAGTAAATCCAAAATGAGCAAACAGGGAATCAAGTATTGAATCAGGAAACTGATTCTTTTGTTGTATTTGATTGTGATTTTTCATAAACTATTACGCCAACTAGTCCAAGTGTAAATAAGACTATAGTAATTATTGGAATTAAATCAAAAATTCCTGCCATTGCTAAACTTTATGATTGAAGGTTAAATATCTTCAGTATAATCAGATAATCCGGTAGCATCTATTTTATAAGAAAAATGAGTTTGATGAAGAAGCCATCTTATTTCTGCATGAAATTTTGAGGAAATTTTTGTAAGTTTAATTTTAATGTGCGTAAATAGATCAATCGCTGTTCTCATATTTTCCATTTCTGTGCCTTCTATGTTTCTAATCATATTAGTAATAATAATAGGAATTTTTTTATTAATTGCAACTAATGATAAATTATGAACATATTTGATAAATAAGGAATTCTTTTCAAATGTTGTATTTTCTTTTGGATATTCAAAGGAAAATAAATCAGTAATGTTATCAATCACAATTAGAGAAAAATTTGAGACATTCATAATATCAATTGATTTGATTTGCTCAGAAGTATTAGTAATTCGTGAAACTGTTATTTTTTCAAGAATGTCAAATGTTAAATTTTGTTGTTTTTGAATTTCAATAATTCGTTCAGGTCTAAAACTACCTGTTGTATCTTGATATAGAACATTACCTCCATTTTTTATTGCATTTATGCAGATTTGAAATAATAGTTGAGTTTTACCAGTTCCACTTCCACCATAAATGTCAGTAATTACACCATTAGGTATTCCACCAGATAAAAATTCGTCTAATTTTTGTAATCCTGTAGAGATCATTTGTGTAATTATCTAAAAATGATGAAAAAATTTAAGGGATTTCATAATTCACAAAAGAGGCAAGGCTTTTATTCTAGAGAACAACGTAAGCAAAACAAGTGAATAATTAGTGTCACAAACTAGTGCAAAAAGACCATTAACAACTCTTCAAAAAAGCACCAAGAAGAAAGTTACTGTAAGACTGAAAAATGAAGTTGAATACAAAGGAAAGATGGATAACGTTGACTCATACATGAATTTAATCATGACTGATGCAGAAGAATTCCACGATGGTAAAGTAATTGCAAATTACGGTAGAGTAATTGTTAGAGGCAATAACGTATTATTTATCAAACTAGAAGACGAACTCTAGGGGTTCTTATGACTAATAATTTTCTGTTTACTTCAGAATCAGTTACCGAAGGTCATCCAGATAAGATATGTGATCAAATTTCAGATGCATTTTTAGATGAATTTCTCAGACAAGATCCAGACTCTAGAGTAGCAATTGAAACAATGGTTACTACAGATTTTGTGGCAGTTGCAGGAGAAGTAACATCAAAAGCTAATTTCGACAAGAAATCTCAAGAGGAATTAGTTAGAAAAGTAATTAGAGAAATCGGATACGATAACAAAGATTTGATGTTTGATACTGAGTCTTGTCAAGTTACACTAAGATTACATTCTCAAAGTCCAGATATTAGTCAAGGAGTAACTGCAACTGAAGAGAAAGAACAAGGAGCAGGAGATCAAGGATTGATGTTTGGTTATGCTACAAATGAAACCAAAGAACTTATGCCAATGCCGATATTACTTGCACACAAATTAACACAAAAACTAGCAGAAGTTAGAAAAAACAAAGTTTTGCCTTGGGTAAGACCTGATGGAAAATCACAGGTTTCTGTTAGATATGAAAATAACAAACCAACAAAAATTGAAACAATAGTTATTTCAACTCAACATGCACCTGAAATTTCACAAGAACAAATATCAAAAGAAATTATCGATAAGGTAATCAAACCAGTTTTAGGAAATCTTTGGAATGACCAAATTAAAACTCATATTAATCCTACAGGAAAATTTGTGATAGGAGGGCCACATGGAGACAGTGGACTTACAGGAAGAAAAATAATTGTAGATAGTTATGGTGGATTTGGAAGGCATGGTGGTGGAGCTTTCTCAGGAAAAGATCCTTCAAAGGTAGATAGATCTGCATGTTACATGTGTAGATATATTGCCAAAAATATTGTGGCTGCAGGTTTGGCTGAAAGATGTGAAGTTCAATTAGCATATGCAATAGGAGTGGCTGAACCAGTTTCACTTTATGTTAACACATTTGACTCTAGTAAGATTCCAGAAAAAGAAATAGAAGAATTAGTTAGAAAGAATTTTAACATGAAACCATCAGGAATTATTTCACAACTTGACTTGAAAAGACCAATTTATAGAAAAACAGCAGCATATGGACATTTTGGAAGAAATGAGCCTGAATTCACTTGGGAAAAAACAGATAAAGCGGACGTATTAAAGAAGGCTGCCGGACTTTAGTAGTTTTTGTATAGAAGAAAATTTTATTTCAGAAATATTCTTTAATTTTTTGTAATCACCCTTAAAATCACCAATTAAGAGATTTAGATCATCTACTCCGAATTTACTATTAGGGTTAGAAATAGCTTGATGGTAAGCAGTTTCAAGACTAATTTTTTTAATTTTAGTATTTGTCCCACTAGAAAATTCTTTAACATATTTTTCAAAAGTAATTGATTCTGAACCTACAAGATCTAAAATCATCTTACTGAATTTATTTTGAGTTATGGCATTGAAAATAATTTGTGAAACATCATCTATGTAGATAGGTTGGATAGAATAGTTACCTGAGCCAGGAATTTGAATTTGACCTATTTTGATTTGCTTTTTAAGATATTTTGTAAAAAGATCATCTTTACCAACAATATATGATGGTCGAAAAATTGTATAATCTAATTTAGAATCAATTATCTGTCTTTCTGCTTTGTATTTTGAAATAAAATATCCAAGAGTGGTATTTTTTGAAACGCCTAGTCCGCTTGTATAAATGATTTTTTTTATTTTTGATTTTTTACATAAATTAATTATTTTTTTTGTAAGTTCTATATGGATAAGATTGTAATCATTATCAACGGTCTGTTTTCCAATTCCAACTAAATGAATTAACGCATAAGAATTTTTAAGTTTTGGTAAAATAGTTTTTTCATCATAGTTTTTGGTGATAATTTTTGTTTCATTTTTAAATTTTTTAAAATCTTTTCGTGAAATTGAAATTAATTTTACATTGTTATCTGAGAGATATTTTCTAACATTTTTTGCTACAAATCCACCAGCTCCAGTCACAACAACTTGCATATCTTTTACCATACTCTGCTGTAGTTTTTATTTTAAATATATTCTAAAGAAATAATGGTAGATATGCTTAGAATTTTAAGACATATTTCTGGTCTCAAAATCTCAAGCTGAAAGAAATCAAAGAAGAGTTAATACGTCAAAATAGGCATGATTAGTGTGGAAGAGATAAAAAAAGAAAAGTTGAGGACTGGGTATACTACTGGTACTTCTGCAACAGCAGCTGCCAAAGCCGCATTACTATCTATAATTAATCAAACAAAAATTGAAAATATCGATGTCAAATTACCCAAAGGAAGTTTTATCAAAATTCCTATTCATTTATGCCAATTTGATAAAAGTAGATCCAAGTGTTCTGTGATTAAAGACGGTGGAGATGATCCAGATGTCACTCACGGTGCAGAGATTGTAGTAGAGCTATCATTTACAGATAAGATTAATGAAATTGAAATTGATGGTGGAGAGGGAGTAGGAATAGTTACCAAACCTGGATTAGGTCTTGAATTAAACAAAGCTGCAATCAATCCAGTTCCAAAAAAAATGATTAATGAGAATCTGAGAGAGATCATAGACAAATACTTTTAAAAAAAGGAATCAAAGTTATAATTTCTGTTCCAAAAGGAAAAGAATTAGGTCCTAAAACAGACAATCCAAGAATTGGTATTTTAAATGGAATTTCAATTTTAGGAACTAGTGGCATTGTAATACCATTTTCAACTGCATCATATGCTGCTTCAATTAGACAAAATCTTGATGTAGCAATTGCAATGGGAAATGATACTGTTGTTCTTACAACTGGTGGAAGAAGTGAAGATTTTGCAAAAAAAATTGTAGATTTGCCAGAACATTGTTTTGTGCAGATGGGTGATTTTTCTGGGTATACAATACAACAGTGTGCAAGAAAAGAGATCAAAAAAGCATATGTTGTAGGGTTTATTGGTAAATTGGCAAAAATGGCTGCAGGAGTAAAACAAACACATGTCAAAGGTTCCAAGGTAGATATGAATTTCTTGGCAGAGTTAGCTAGGAAATGTAATGCAAATGAAAGAATAATTGAGAGCATAAAGACGGCAAATACTGCCAGACATGTATCTGAAATAATTATAGAAAATAATGTTAATGGATTCTTTGAGGAAATATGTAATGAGACATACAACACATGAGAAAACATTCAGAAGAAAAAGTCCCATTAGATGTCATATTGTTTGATTTCGATGGAAATATCTTGGCTAGAAAGTTCTAGTAGTAAGGTATTTTATTTAATTTGAGAGAATTTGATTATGGAAAAAATTGCAGTTCTTGCAATTACCAAAAATGGGGTAAGCATAGGGTTAAGACTAAAAGAATTTTTTCCAACCTGGGAGATTTTTGCACCATCTAAATTTTCAAATGGCAATAAGGAAATAGTTTGGTATTCAGATACTACATCTGAAAAAATTGTTGAACTTTTTAAAAACAATAATGCATTGATTTGTTTATTTTCTTTAGGTGCAGTAATTAGATTGATTGCACCACACTTGAAAGATAAGAAAACAGATCCTGCAGTAATTGTAATTGACGATAAAACTAATTTTGTAATCAGTGTATTATCTGGACATTTAGGTGGAGCAAATGAATTAACACAATTATTGCTCAAAAACTGGATGCAATACCAGTAATTACCACTGCTGCTGATGTCAATAAAACAATAGCAGTTGATCTTGTTGGAAGAGAATTTGGTTGGAAAATAGATGATGATTCTACAGTGACTAAAATTAGTGCACATATGGTAAATGAAGAAAATATAGGGGTTTACCAAGAAGCAGGCAAAATTAATTGGTGGAAAGAATTACCAAAGAATGTAAAAATTTATCAGAATTTAGATGAAATGAAAAATTCTGGCTCTATTGGATATTTGATAATTTCTGATAGAATTCTAGAAGGAGATTTTCTCAAAAATTCTGTAGTGTATAGACCTCCTAGTCTTGTGGTAGGAATTGGATTGCATTGGGATACATCTAAGGAGATCATAAAGGAAGGATTGGATTTTTGTTTACAAAAATTCAAACTTAGTGAAAAATCTATTGTAAAATTAGTCTCAATAAAAAAACCAGAAGATGTCAAGGGACTAGTTGATATTGGAAAAGAAATGGGAATTACTGTGGAATATGTGAATAGAGAAGATTTGGCAGAAATTTCTGCACCGAATCCATCAGATACGGTCAAAGCATTTGAAGGAACTTCCAGTGTATCAGAAGCTGCCGCAATCAAAGTTTCTGGCGGAGAATTAATTGTTGAAAAACAGAAATTTCCACCAAATTTGACGATAGCCATAGCGAGGATATTAGATTGAAACGTGGATTATTACTAATCGATAGAGGTAGTAGGGAAAGAGAAGCTTCTGAAGAATTGGAAGTTATTTGCAATGCGATAAAAGCAAAGGGAGATTATGTTTTTACAGAGTACTGTTTTCTTGAAGTAGAACCACCATACATTGAAGATGGAATTGCAAAATGTCTTAAACAAAATATTGATCATTTAACGATAGTTCCTTATTTTCTGTATCCTGGAAAAAAAGTAAAAAATGCAGTTACAGATGTTATGAAATTTCAGAAAGATACCAAAGTGAAATTTGTTGTCACAAAACCAATGAGCATGCATAAAACTCTGATCAATCTAGTTGAGAACAGAATATCTACAACATTGCAGAAAAATCATGTTACAATTCCAAAAAAGGATGTAGATGTACTAATTATTGGACATGGTAGTAAAGATCCCAATGCACAAATGTCATTAGATTATGTTGTGGATGGGTTAAAGAAAATTATAGAAATGTAAATAGATGCTGGTTAGAAATAGAACAGCCTGACATTGTAGAAGGTATTAAGATTTGTGAAAAAAATAATCCTCAGATTCTTGTAATTGTATTTTATTTCTTACATGAAGGTGCGCATGTCAAAACTGATATCAATAATGATCTTTTACCGGCACTAGAGAATTCTAATATTAAAAAGACATACATTACAAAACATTTGGGAGCTGATGAAAAAATGATCGAGTTAATAATAGAAAGAGCGAAAGAGGTAGAAAATGCAAACTAGAAAGGGTCAATCAATTGAAGATGCAAGTATGCAAATGATTGATGAGGAAATTGGTACTCATCAATATAATGAAAAAGAATGGCCCATTGTCAGAAGAATAATTCATTCAACTGCTGATTTTGATTTTGCAAGAGAAAATAGAGTAATTTTCCATAAAGAAGCTATTGAAAGTGGAATGAATGCTCTAAAAAATGGATGTAGTATTGTAGTTGATGTAAATGGTGTAATCGGTGGTTTGAATAAGCAAAATCCGAAAGATTTTCAAAACAAGATTATTTGCAATATTTCAAATCCAGAAATAATGGAAATTGCAAAAAAAGAAAATAAAACTCGTTCTCAGGTATCAATGAGGGAAGCATCATCAGATATTGATGGTGGAATTGTTGCAATTGGTAATGCTCCAACTGCCCTTATTGAAGTAATACAAATGGTAAAAGAAGGCATTATCAAACCTGCATTAATCATTGGAATTCCAGTAGGATTCATTTGTGCTGCAGAGTCAAAAGAAGAATTGAGTAAATTAGAAGGGGCACCATTTATCACTAATAAAGGAAGGAAAGGTGGTAGTTCTTCAGCATCTGCAATAATTAATGCATTATACAAGCTTGTAAGAGCAGAATCATCTTCTTGAATGATCAATGCAATTTTTTACAAAAATTTTGGCATAATTAGAACTATCAAAATAAAGATGTCCATATGATGCTAAGGTGTTGTATTGAATCATGCCATCTTTATGATTTTTAATTCCTTCACCAATATCTAATTCATATGCAAATTTTGAATCAGAAGAAACAGAATCTAATTCAGAATAATGAAATTCGTGTCCTCGTAAATCATGTGTTTTATCTGAAATGATATTTTTTGAAATTATCTTACCTTTTGTATAATTTAATTTCATTTTTTTAGTCATTTTTGTTTCTGCATCAAACAGACCAATCATTTTAAATTTTTTATTTCCGTAATCAATAGATTTTGTAAGATACATCAATCCTCCACATTCGGCATAGATTGGAGTATTTTCTTCAGATAATTTCTTTATGGTTTTTCGCATAACATGATTTTTTTCAAGTAAATCACCAAGAATTTCCGGAAAACCACCTCCAATGTAAATTCCATCAGATTTTGGAAGTTTCTCATGATATATTGGACTAAAAAACTTTAGAATGGCACCTTCACGTCGTAATGCTTCTAGATTATCACGATAATAGAAATTAAAAGAACTATCAAGTGCAATAGAGATGGTAGTTTTTGGTTTTTTTATTATAATTTTAGATTTTTTTGCAAGGGGTAAGGGATTTTTCATAATTTGAATAATTTTTTCAATATCAAGTGATTCGGATATTATTTTAGAGGTTTTTTCAATTTTTGATTTAAGATTTTTTTCTTCTGCTGGAATTAATCCCAGATGTCTGGATTCAAAATTTAATTCTGAATTTTTATAAATTACTCCGATAGTTGGAAGTTTTGTTTTTTCAAGTGCTTGTCTACATAAAATTTCATGTTTTTACTACCAATTTTATTTAGAATAATTCCTGAAATTCTAGAATTTCTGTGAAATTTTTGAAATCCAAGTGCTGTTGCTGCAATTGATCTAGCAGTTTTACTTGCATCTAATATTAAAATCACAGGAGATTTTATTATAGATGCAACATGTTGAGTGCTAGCATAGTTTGAATCCCCACCAAATCCATCATAGTACCCCATTACTCCTTCAATAACAGAAACGTCTGATTTTGAATTAGATACAAAGCTCTCCAAAACTTGATTTTCTCCCATTAGCCAAACATCAAGATTAAATGCTTCATGTTTTGATATGCTTGAAAGATAACTTGGGTCAATGTAATCTGGACCTACTTTGAATGGTTGTACAGAAAAACCCTTTTTTTGTAAAGCATAGATAATTGCACAAGTTATTGATGTTTTTCCAACTCCACTAGTAGCTCCTGCTAATGTAATTCTTGGGACTTTCAATTCGTATGATTAAAATCGTTTTTTATTTAAATTGATACATTTGAGCTAAACAATACTCAATGTTTTTACTTGGATAATTCATAAATTATCTATGGATAAGGACGGGTTAACTATTGTATATACTGGAAAAGGTAAGGGAAAGACTACTGCAGCTTTAGGAATTGCATTAAGAGCAACAGGTTATGCAAAGAAAACCTGCATGATACAGTTCATCAAAGGATCATGGCATTATGGTGAGATGTATTCATCTAAGAGATTAGAACCAGAATTTGAAATGGTTGCCATTGGAAAAGGTTTTGTTGGGATAATGGATGACAAAAGTTCTAAAGAAGAGCATGAACAAATTGCAAAAGAGGCAATAAAAATCAGTACTGAAAAAATTCAATCAGGAAAATATGACATTGTAATTTTAGATGAGATAAATTATGCTATAAATTTAGATCTAGTAAAAGTTGAAGATGTTATTAATTTGATTAAATCAAAACCACCAGAATTAGATCTTATACTAACTGGAAATTATGCTAGAGATGAAATTATTGAATTAGCAGACCTAGTCACAGAAATGAGGGAAATAAAACATCCATTTCAACGGGGCATAAAAGCAAAGAAAGGAATTGATTTCTAACTAGCAACATTAAATTATACAGAAGAGAAATTTAGAAGAAATGTCTACTGAAGTTCAAGAGATGCCAGAACAAGGAGAAATTGTTCTTGCTACAATAACCAAAGTAATGGATCATGGGGCTTATGTAACTTTAGATGAATATAATGATATTCAAGGATTTTTACATATTTCAGAAATAGCACCAGGTTGGATTAGATCAGTTAGTAGATTTGTAAAAGATGGAGAAAAAAAGGTATTACTAGTAAAAAAAGTAAATTTAGGTAGAGGAGACATAGATCTCTCATTAAAACAAGTATCCAAAGATCAAAAAAACAGAAGTTAAAAGAAGTCAAGAAATTTGAAAAGGGAAAACATTACTAGAAAATGTTAAAGAAAAGGGAAAACTTTCAGATGAAGATATTGAAAAATTAGAAGATAGTATTTATTCAAAATTTGATTCTGTTTATGATGCTTTTATTGAAATTGGAAGAAATGGAATAGAATCAATAATAGAGTTAAAGATTCCTAAAAAAACGGCATCAATTATTGAAGAAATATGTTCTAAAATCAAACTTCCTTCAGTTGAAATCAGAGGGATTATGGAAATTACAAATAACAAATCAGATGGAGTTGAAATTATTAAAAAAGCACTTTTAGATGCAACAAAAAAAGATCCCTCAATAGATATTACTTATTTAGGTGCACCAAAATATAGACTATCTATTACTTCAGAAGATTTCAAATCTGCTGAAAAAACACTAAAACCAATAATAGTGGAAATTCAAGAAAGCATAGAAAAGAAAAAAGGTTCATTCAAATTTACCAGAGAAGAATCTAAAAAAACCAGAGAGAACTAAGATGAGATTTCAATTAAGAAGATGCTCAAAGTGTAATCACTATTCACTTAAGGAGAAATGTCCACTATGTAATGAAGAAACAGTTTCTGCACATCCAGCTAAATTTTCACCAGATGATAAATACATGCGATATAGATTGGCTGAAAGATATAATTAAAAAATATTAAATCATTCAGATGGAACAAAATCTTTGTTTACTTCATAAATGAATACGCCTATCATAGGTTGGCCTTTCTCTGCATTGAAACTTGGAGATACATGTACAAGTCTTAATGGGCCATTACTATCAGAAGGATATTTGATGTCTTTTACATATATTGGTGTAAATCCTGGTTGATATGTTGCAGATTGTTGATTAGTTTGTAAATTGACATATGCTAAGGGAGTAAATGGAAACATTTTGCCTAGTAAAGTATCATTCCAAAAAGAATCAGTACCACTAATACCATCAGATTCCAGATATTGTGTAGTAGACTTATCTGCAATTCGTATAAACCACTGTTTTTTTGATTCATCACCACCACCTTGTAATATGTAAAGAGATTGATCTTCATTATCAACTGCCAATCTTTGACCTGAAACAAAAACTACAATATAATCAGCTTGCATACCTCTTAAGGTTTTCCAACCTTCTTCTGGGGAACTAAGAAACATTTTGGCAAGATTTTCTATAACACTGGTGTATAATGTTGAGTTATCAGCAATTGTTGCTCTTTCTCCCAATGTAGATATCCAATATCCATAATCCCACCAGGATGCAATTACAGCATCTTTAGGAGTATTGTTTTTTATCCATTCCATTGATTCTAACCAATCATTTGTACTTACTGGATAAGCAGAACCACCATTGAGGATGGTAGGGGGAGTTTTTGTTGCTGTAACCCAATTACCATTTGTTGGGAATAAAATTGGCATTACTAAAAGAATTATTATCCCTATGAGAAAAGAGAATTTCATAAATGAGTTTTTAAAATTTTTCCTTTCTGTGTTATTCAAAATCTCTTTTACAAGTACAGATAAACCTAATGAAGACAATATTATCAAAGATAAAGATGCGAAGACTTCTAATCTTACAAATGCAGAGCTAACATATATTCCAACTAATCCAAAAATTAATGAAAATAAAATCATATCATTTTTAATAAAACCAGAATTTTTTATTTGATAATTTTTTATAATTAACCAAATTCCTAACCCTGCAAAGATCATCAAAATAGAATGAAACAAAAATGATTGTTGAATTGTTGTACTGGCATGTTCTGCAACTGAATCTATTAAAGGAATAGAAGTAGTCAAAAATGGATTAATTGCATTGAGATATCTATAACTTGGAATTGGTAAAAAATTTGTATCAGCATTAATTATCAAAATCAATGTACCAAGTATCAAAATAGAGGCTAAAAATAATAAGCCATTTCTAGTTTTTTTGTTTTGATTACTTTTGTTTTGGATAAAAATGCAAGATATTATGAAAATTGTTGGAACTAGTAGTGAAGCTCCTCCCAATCCAAAGATGAAATTTGAACTTAGTCTTTCAAAAATTAGAGATACGAGAAATACTGTTGCTGTAAAGAGAGGAATTGCACATATGATAAATTTATGATCGGATCTTACAAAAGGTAATGTGAGAAAGAAAACACCAATAGGAATTATAAAAAATTGGGCTCCACCCCATGATGATAACGATAAGGGTATCACGATTCCTGCAGTTATTAATTTTGCAATTGCTATTTTTTTATTTTTAGAATTAATACCACTTAACAAAAAATAGATGGCTAAAAGACCAAAAAATAGTCCAAGAGGTTCAGATTTGAACCAACCTATTGTTCCTCTCAATATCAATGGTAATGAAACGGAGAAAAATAATGCAGAAAATAACCCAGCAGTTGTTCCTCCTATTACTCTAACTAATGCAAAAATTACAATAACACTAAGAGAACCAAAAATCACAGGAAAGAGAATTGTAAAATCATAAAGTTCCATTCCCCCACCAAAAATCCAATATGTAATAGCGGCAGTCATATGAAGTACTACTTGTGAAGTTTGTGAAACATCTCTTCCATGAGGATACCAACTTAGATCATCATCCCATTGAAAATATGCATTTATTCCATTGTCAACCATATATTGTGTAGCTCTATAATTGAAAAATGGATCAAATTCATTTAGCTCCCAACCATAATCAGCTGCTTGTGATCTAACTAAAAACGAAACAGAAAAAGATAAGGAAAGAATTCCTACAATTAAGAGATGGTGTAATTTAAAATCAGATTTTCCTAGTGAGAATAAAGTCATGTTTGAAATCAATTAGATTTTCTCTCTAAACTTTGTTTATTACTCTTTGTATAAAAAATAATTAAAATTATTCATATATTTAGAAACAGGTATTTAAAATCCATAATGATTGATTCAAGGAGAATATTTACCTGTCAATCTAACTTCGGCAAGAATATGATTTTTCATGGATTTTTCCACATCTGTTTTAGATGCACCTTCATTGAGATTTAGTTTATTATCTAATGCATATAATTTGAAGATGTATGTGTGCTCTTTATCAGGTGGAGCTGGACCTCCATAACCAGTTTCTCCAAAATCGGTTTTTCCTTCAATTGCACCAGTTGGGATTGAATCTTCTTTGATTTCTGTTGTGTTAGGTTCAATGTTCCATATCACCCAATGAACCCAAATTTTTCCTACTGCACCCAATGCATCAGGATCATCCATTATGAGAACTAGGGATTTGGCATTTTGTGGTATTCCTTTAATCTTTAATGGTGGATTTATGTTGGTATTTTTATAACCATATTTTCTTGGAATTTCCTGACCATTTTTAAAAACACTGCTTTCTAAAATCAAATCACTCATATAGGTTATTGATAAATTCTTCAAGTTAAATTTTACTATGACTCTAAAACGATTTTGTCATTTGAGAAAGACATTATAGAGCCACCATGTTCTTTAATTTGTTTTTTTAATTCCTTATCCATGGTGCCAATTATAGATCTATTTTTTTTTACATAATCAATTAATTCCTTATCTGCAAAATTTCCAGAAATTGATATGATTTTGAAATTTTTTATAAAATCTCTAGTTATAAGTGCAGTTTGATTTTTTTGTGGATTTTTAATTAATTCAGAAAGTTCGTTTTGAACAACTTGTGGAACAACAAAAGTAACTTGTCCTATTTCAACATCAATATTATCAATATTTTTGATTCTTTTAGTAGCTAAATGAATTAGAAAACTTGTATCACAGATTACTTCAACCAAGTATTCCTGCTCCAATTAATCTCCATCTATCAGTAATTCTTCTACTAATAGCCACATTACCACCTTCAAATATGCAAGCAGGTCTTCGAAGTTCAACATCGATGTTATTTGATTTGATTTTAGAGACTTTACCTAGAATTGGAGCAGTTCCAATGTTTAATCGTAATAATTCTCCTACTTGAATTGGGAGTACTTTGGTATCTTCAGCTGCTCCAACAGCAGAATCAAACAGATTTACTTCGAGGTTTATCTGGATTAAATTTTCAGGCAATGTTCCAGGTTTTCCAATTACAGATCCTATGAAAGAGTCACTTCTTGTCATTGCGGGATCTAATTTTGTACCAATTGCCACCAAACCACCAGGTTTTACAGAATCAACAATTCCAGCGGCTGTACCTAATGAGGTAATTTCGGTCAACAACGATTCATATGTTTTCTTTTTTTCATCCATTATGCCAGGTTTAATTTCGATTTCATCACCAACATTGAAAGTTCCCTGCGTTAAACTTCCTCCAATTACACCACCTTTGATATTTTTTAGTTTTGTACCAGGCTTGTTGACATCAAAAGATCGTAATACATGCATTATTGGTTCTTTAGATTCATCTCGTTCTGGAGTCTTAATGGTAGATTCTATTGCACCAATTAATGCATCTATGTTAAGTCCAGACTGTGCAGATATTGGAATTATTGGCGCTTTTGCAGCATATGTTCCTTTAACAAATTTTATAATTTCTTGATGATTAGCAATGGCTTCTTCATATGAAATCAAATCTACTTTATTTTGCAATATAACAATTTGTTGTATTCCAAGTGTTTGAAGTGCTAAAAGATGTTCTTTAGTTTGTGGTTTAGGTACCTGTTCATTGGCAGCTACTAATAATAACGCTCCATCCATTAGTGCAGAACCTGAAAGCATGTTTGCCATTAAACTTTCATGTCCCGGACTATCTACAAAACTAACAACTCTAGATAATTCACTTTCTTTTCCACAGTTATTACATTTAGGAGTTGTTGAATATCCTAATGGCTCTTCACAACTTTTACATTTGTAAAATGCTGCATCAGAATAACCTACACGAATTGTAATTCCTCGTTTTAGTTCTTGACTGTGAACACTTGTCCATGAACCTGTTAATGCTTGAATAAGTGTAGTTTTACCATGATCCACATGACCTGCAGTTCCAATATTCACACATGGTTGATGACCATATTTTTTTATGTACCAATCAGGAAGTGTTTCTCTCCAATGCATAAATCAAAATGTAGAGCCGGTATATGTTAAGTTATTCTTTTTATTTATTTTCTCAAGCTTCTACTGCTACTTCAGTTGGAGTTTCTACTGGCAACTCTCCATTAAATTTACAATTTATTTGGTATATTTCTTCTGAGACAGTATTTCCGCGCATAAGTTTTCTTGCTCTTTGTCCAATTTCTGCTGTTTGTAATCCAATTCCTTTTGAAAGTAAAACATATTTTCTTGCTGAACCATGAATATCTTTTCTCATTGGTACACCAGATTTATCACTACCACCAGTTAGTTTTAATTTTCCTTGCAATCCTACAATAGATGCATCTGTTTCATTGCCTAGTTGTAAACCCAATAATGTATTTGCATCACTGTCTTTCAACTCTTTAGTGATAGATTTTCCATTTACATCTGATACGGTGAGTTTGAAATTTGTCAAGTATTACAAAAAAAAGTTGAACGACTAATTAACCTTTGGACATTATTTTTAAATCAAGATTACTTGACATATGTATGGATGAAATCAGGTGTCCAAGATGTGATAATAAGATGGTAGATATGCAAGCATGTCATATGTTTTGTCCAAAGTGTGGAGCACATTTGGATTGTTCTGATAAAGGAAATTTTTGGTAATCAAAGACCAGATCTTTTTGGGATATAATTATATGACATGTTAATTGCCTGATCTTTCATAATTTCAAGGTAAGCATCATAATCTGCTTCAAAATTACAATGAGGACATTTCACATTAGTGATTTCATCATTTAAAATTGCTACTTTCTCACATTCAGGGCAACGTGCATCCATGATATGGTTTTGTAATCAAGATATTTAATCATAATTAATGAATTTGAGTTAGGCGGAGTTAGTCTAGCTCGGTAAGATGTCAGCTTCCCAAGTTGAAGGTCGCGGGTTCAAATCCCGCACTCCGCATATTTTATAATTCTCTGATTGCCTGTTCTATAATTCCTCTATCTTTGGCTTTTGGAAAAAGTTTCAAATAACTTTTTAGATCATCTTTTGCTTCAGAGTTCTTTTTTTGTTTCTCTTTAAGATAAGCGCGATTTTTGTAAATTTTTGCGGATCTCTTAGGATTGATTTCAATGGCTTTACTATAATAGATTTCAGATTTATCAAATTGATTAGATTTTAGATAATAGTTACCTAATCCATTATATGCAAGGTAAAACATATTGTTAATTTTAATACATTTTTCATAATACTGTACACATTCATTAGAATTTTGTTCGTTAAGTAAACTTGCTAACAAATACAATGTAGTTGGATTGTTTTTATCTAATTCAATTGCTTTTTTTAGAGATAGTAAAGATTCGGATGTGTTTTTTTGTATACTTAATCTTTCAGAAATAAAACATAGTCTATTTGATCTTTCACTCGAATCATTTTCTAGTTTTATAGAAGACAATACATTTGATGGAGCTAAAATTATTAACAGTCGTCCATCTTCAGACCATTCTTTATCAAAAATTTCCTGAGGAATAGCTCCCTCTTGCTGCTCTCCTTCTTGATTTCCTTTCTGAATGTAGTGAAGAATGGTTTTTTCATTATCATCATATCCAGATATTACTGAAGCGTGTTGTGTAATTTCAGGAATTCCTGGAAGAATTACTATCGGTGGAATTCCAATGTCTATTATTTTTTTTAATTCAGATAAAGAAGAATGAATAATTTTACATACCAATCCATGTCTTTCTGCAGATTCAATTCCTTCAATTAAGATACTTCCGTTAGAATTAGCATATTGTTTTGCAGTTTCAATAGCTTCATCCATTGAAAGTTCAACATTCCAATATTTTGAAACTACATTGATTGGTAGAGGCAAGCAAATATTTTCTTCTCCTACCAAAGGAAGTAAAAGTTGATGATCCAATGAATCCATGAGATTGAATCAAATTTGAGAGGTATTAAAATTAATCAGAGAGAGCAGAACTTTTGAATCAAATTTTTACCATCGTCACTCATTTCAGGATGAAATTGAGTTCCAAAAATTGGTTTTTTATCATATTGAATAATTTCAAATTTACAGTTTTTGGATTCGCCTATTACAAGTAAAATATTTGGTAATTTAGAAATCTCAAATCCATGACTCTCAAATACCTGTAAATCGTCATTGGAAAGAAGATTTTCTCTTTGAATGTCAATTTTTTCATTACCTTTTTGAGGGAATGCAAGTTTTCGAATTGTTCCACCCAAAGTCAGAGCCAATATTTCTGCACCGTAACAAATCCCCAATAATTTCTTATCGTTTTGAATTGCATGATTAATTATTTTGGAATTGATTTTATTTATTATTTTTTCATTTTTTCTTCTCCAGAGAGAATAAACGAGTTGTAATTATTAGTGATTTTAAATCAAATAGTTCAGGCGTTTGTTTTTCAAATGAGATTTTTTTGTAATTTAAAAAATCAAGTAAATTTTTTGTATAGATAGAACCATTATCAATGACTAGTAGCAATTAGTACATAAAAAAACTCCACCTAATTTAACGTTCTAAAATATTTAGGCATAATTTTAGGTGAAGAGAATGTTTAATTATTAAAATTTGCTAGAAATAATTTTAGTAATAATAGCAATCAATTGCCTATTGCAATTGAGATATAATGCATCTCAGGAATGCTGTCTTTTACAACTATTGTTCCAATATTGAGATTAGTGTCTTCTTGCCACATGAATACTCTGTCACTTCTTGGTTTCACGAAATTATCTATGAATTTAGCTAAAAAGCCTTCTGTGTCAGCACGATCATTTTCAGTAAAGAAAAATATCTCTCCTTCTTTAAATGATAATGGAATTTGTATTGATGTCGGTTCAGAAATCTCTACTCCATTTTCTTTAAATGCAGATTTTATAATATCGATTCTGTCTGACTTTCCTAATTCAATATAATCAGCATCAACTGAAGTTGAGGAACCAGCTACGCCAGATACCTTTTTCAAGTATGCCTCAAATGCCTCTTCTTGAGTATCTCCCAGTCCAACATAATATTCTCCTGTAAATGCTGCACCTACGGCTGCAATAGTACCAAGTTGTGCAACAACTCCTTCAGCTCCTGCAGTGTATACTGGAATAAAGTAGACATCATGTTCACCTACTCGATATAGAATATTATCTCCAATCCTAGGATTTCTCAAAAGTGTCTTTAATTCAGCAAATGCTGGATCTTTATCAAGTGCTTCTCTAACTGCAGTTGGGCCAATCAATTTGGTAGTAGAGTTTAATGGAACTTCATAGAATTGTATATCACCGAGATTTTTAAGATCATTTTCCACTATCATATATCCTGCAAGATTTCTTCCTTGAGAACCTCGTAGTTCCAAGGAAAGCAAACCTATGAATTCTGTTTGATTAAAACCTGGTGGTTTTGCTTCCACATAGTAAGTTTCCAAACCTTGAGGAATCTCATAAAATTCATTTGCTTGAATGAATGTTTCAGCATCATTTACATGATAAATGTTATACATTTCTGCTTTCCAGTTAAACAGCTCGACTGGATATCGTATTTGTTTTTCAAGCCAATGTGGTATTGGTTTGAACTGATCAGAGTATTGATTGACAAACATTTCAGTAAAGAAATCATCACCCGTTTTCAATAGTTGAATATTACCATCATGACTATCAATCAGAGCAAATCCTACTAATCTAAGATATGGGTTTCCAGCAGACCATGGTACATCACGAGTATCAAATCCAATTATCAAAGGCATCAACCAGTATGAATTTTCTCCATCAGTTACTGGAATAGAATCTAATTCCTTACCAAAGAGATCATATAGAAAATAAGGATACAAAAGTTTCATTCTGTCCTGAACATCTTTGTATCTCATTACGTGGACTGATTCTGTAGGAAATGAAAGTAGAAAGTTTGGCTCAAAAGTCCAGCTAAGTGGTGGAGATACATCCAATCCTCCTTTACCATTATAAGATACTCCTCCTAGTTCTGCACTAGTAGATCCTCTAGAATTCGGATATGCAGACCAAGTTTGCTCAAAGAGACCTCCTTCACCATAATAAATTTCTCGTTGTTTGAAAAATTCACCACTATCTACAATTTGACCGTTTGTAGCCTCAAGTGTAAGGAATCCATTTGGAACGTGAGTATACACAAGATGCTCATTATACCATCTATTTTCAAGACTAACGGAAGAAGGTAAAACAGGCTTCATTGAGGCAGTCCAGTATAATGTATTGTTAAAACGAAGAATGTCATTATCTTCAAAATCTACGTTTGGTATCAATCCAATTTCTGGTTTTAATTTAGCAAATGCTGCCTCCCAATCCCATATTCTAACTACATCAAGTACATCGCTGTTTTTATTTACATAATTTTTTATATTATTTGGAGATACAGATTGTAATTTTACCTCATGTGTGTTTTCTTTGATGTCATTTAGTTGACCGATATAACGATTAACACCAATTTGTTGAGCAGTGTAAGGTCCCAAGTATTCAATTTTTTTTGCATCTGCAATACTATTATTGACAGCTACTAATCCACCGACAATAACTGCAATTGCAAGAATGGTTAGAATTCTAATGTATACATCTCTCTTAAACATGTGAGTGAGAACACGTGCTCTTATTCTATCTACAATTGAAAAAGCTAAAAGAGCAAATCCGATTATTAGAGTTCCACCTACGATGTATCTTGTATTATAATCAATTTGATCAGTAAAAAATAGATTAAAACCTAGCCAGAGTACACCTACACCAATTATAGTTTCTATACTTGAAACATAATTGAGGTATCTTGGTTTTCCGCTTTTTGAATCTTGAAGATAAGAAGTAATGACATTAATAATTTTATGAATGCCTACATACAAAACTAAACGAAGTCCAATTACTGCAAGAATTGGAGGTAAGAGAATTACCAATGACGGAATCATTGGAATAACTTGTTTAACTGCATAGTTAGGATCAGTAGGTGTTACAAACGGTAAAGAAAATAGATTAGATAGATTTTCTAAACCTAAATTATTTCCATCAATAAAAGACATTGCTGCAAATCCAAACATAATATTTACAAAAAATGCTCCAAAGAGCAAAATTTTTGTAATTTGCCAAATGACAAATTGTACTGGGCTAAGCTTGTAATCCCTAAAGCTTGAAATATTATTTGAGATTGGTTGGGTGCTTTTTCCGATAAAACCAATAGCTGTATGAATTCCATACCAAAAGATAGATGACCTTCCAATGATGTTTACTCGTATCAGAGCAATTGCTGAAAGAATAATAGTTGAGACTAGGGAATAATACAGTGGTTTACTAAATTGTTCCCCAAATTCGGTAAAATTCATCGATAAAATTACAGCTTGATTTCCAGCAACTGCAAGTATTACAACAGCAATTATGGCAACTATGAGTAATCTGGCAAATTTTCCTGTGTCAGGAGGTGGGGCTTGCTTGTCAGTGGAGGCGCTATACAAAATCAACGTTTCTTGTTACTTGGTAAATTAATGTCTTACCAGCAAAAATTCTGGATTTGGCATTATTTTTGAAATTATTTTACTTGGATTTTGATATTATTACTAAATAGATTGATTTAAAAAATTAAGAGATTGTTGCCAATTTTTTGCAAATCATGTATACTGCAGCATATGTCGGGACAGACACTTTTTCATTAAAGTATGGACCAAATTTTCTGTTTTTTAGCTTAAATTCAATAGGGCAATTAGCCATTACGTGTACCGAGTTTTCGCCAAGAAATGAGGCTTCTATGTAGGGATCAAACTTTGCAAGATCATTGCAGAAAATTTTTGTCAGACCACTTTTACTATTTAGTGATCCTGGAAGTCTGAATATTCTATGAATATCCATCGTTACATTAGGATCAATTTTAGATCCAATCTTATCAGAGATATCTTCTAGAGTTTTTTGAAAAGAAGAATATCCGTTGGTAATTAGTTCTGAGATTATTTTTGATCGTTTTGATTTTGAACCATATACTTCTTTTGAAAATCTTCCTCTCCATCCTTTTTCTTCAAAATCTGGAAATGATAAACGATTTGGTTTGAATTTTTTCATTCCAAAAGTTTCCGGAATTACTCCATTAAACATTATGTAATCTGTTAAATCTGATCTTTCCCTTGAACCTAGTTGTTGAAATTGTGAATTATACACATACACATGAAACCCTTCATTGCCAGAGAAATAAACATGAATATCATTTTGTTGAACATCCAAGTCTTCAGTTAGAATTTTTGATAATTTGTATACTTCATTTTTGGATGCGTCTATGCAATTTTTACATGGAAGGGATTTTTTTTCTATTTTTATAGAATTGCACTTACTACAATTATTACTGTTAGTGGATATTTCACTGCATTCATTGCATTTGTAAATTGTATGATTTTTTCTGCATTCTAGATTTAGATCTTTGGCATCAATATCAAAAATTAGATCTGCATCTTTCCAATCTTTTTCATTCATAGGTAAATTTGGAAAAGAGTAACATGCATTAGAGCAATAGACATCAGATGGAATATTTTTCATCAGTAAAAGATGCAATTCTTTGTCATCTTTAATTGAGATGTGTCGTGTCATACCAGAATTGAATTTTTGAAATCCAAATTCTCGCTCAGAAGTTCTGTTTGGTACACGGATAAGATCAAAATGCTCAAAATAGTATTTCTTGAAAGAATCTTCTAGAAATTTTATGTCATTTTCTTGCATTAGATTCTCTTTTTTCCAAATTGAAGTGGGTTTATGATATTATCACATTCTGGTATTGCAAAACACAAATTTTGTGTCTTGAGTTTTTCACATGAAGGACATGAATAATGAGTACCACTTCCTGAAGTTCCTGCTAAATGATTTAGTTGGTAAAGAGTAACTCGTTCATTGTAATCAGGTGCATTTTTGAATAATGGTGCAATTTCTTCTACTGATTGACCTTTTGATAAGAGAAATGTTGCAACCATAAATCTTCCAGAGTGTGGGAGATTTTCACCTTTTTCAAGAATTTCAATGGCGTGCTTTATGCATGGTGGATATTCTCCAGTAGTTATAGTAAAAGTTGTAAACTTTTTAGACATGGAAATTAATTTGTTGACTGGTTCTTCAAAACCTGAGATCATTGGTGGTGTTTTTGCATTAATAATTTTAGAGCTGATATAAGTTCCCAATTCTTTTCGAATTAATCTGACTGTTTCGTGTGGAGTAAGAAATACCAGACCATTTTCTACATGTCTGTTTATTAATTTCCATTCTCTTTCATGGAAATTTATTGAATGCTTGAGATAATCAGATACTGGTATTACAAAATAATCATCCTGTTTTTTTACCTGAACTGAAAATAAATCATCAATAATTCTAATTGCCAATTGTTTTTTTGATTCATCAGAGATATTTGCCAAATCCTTTTCTAGGTATTTTTCTGCGCGTCTTGCTTCGGCAAGTGCAAATCTTTTGATTAGTGTAGTCATGCCGCTTAATTTGAGCAATACAATGGCTAAGAGAAAAGAGAATACCTCTCTTGGAAGTGCAGCTTGATTTGATGCTTGATCTCCTATCAAATCAGAATGATATATTTTTCCATCCGCAGCCACTTCAATTCGATTAAATGCCTTTTCCACCAATGATTTCAAATCTGGATCAGTTCCAAATTGCTCCAGTGTAAAGCCCTTATCTTTTAGGTATTGACCCGCATCTGCTAAAAAGGGGTATTTTGCAATTTCATCCTGTCCAAGTGCAAGCATGAATATGGATTAATGCTAATTACATAAAAATCTGGTTTTAATTTTCCAAACAAATGCTGATTTAAATTATGTTTAGGTAATGTTGTGACATATGCAGATCGGTTGCCATGTTTCGATCTCAGGTTCAATTGACAAAGCAGTAGATAATGCCATAGAAAGAGAGTGTTCTGCTTTTCAGATATTTACTAGAAATCCAAGAGGATGGCATGCAAAAGATCTTTCAGATGGTGATATTACAAATTTCAAAGAGAAATTAAAAGCAAGCAAGATAGATAGATTTGCAACATGTGCACATATGCCGTATTTGCCAAATCTGTCCACTCCAAAAGAAGATGGATTTGAAAAATCAGTAAATACACTGATTAATGAAGTTAATAGATGTGGAAAAATAGGCATCCCATATTTGGTTACACATCTTGGTAGCCATTTAGGGACAGGTGAAGAGGCAGGAATCAAACAACTAGTCAAAGGATTAAACAAAGCAGGACAAACAAAAAACGATGTAATGATTTTATTAGAAAACACTGCTGGACAAAAAAATTCTGTTGGCGCAAATTTTGAGCAGTTGGCAGAGATATTTAATCAGTTAAAGCCTGCAAAAAAATTTGGTGTTTGTCTTGATACATGTCACGCATTTGTTTCTGGTTATGATCTAAGAACAGAAAAATCAGTCAAAGACACTTTAGCAAAATTTGATGATACAGTTGGATTTGAAAATTTAAAGATTTTACACCTTAATGATGCCAAGGGAGAGATTGGCTGCAATCTTGATAGACATTATCATGTGGGATTGGGAAATATCGGAGAGAAAGGATTATCAGAAGTGATAAAAACTGCAAACAAGAAAAAGATTCCAATAATTTTAGAAACTCCAATTGATGATGTTAGAGATGATTTTGAAAACATAAGAAAAGTCAAGGAGTTGGCGTAGGAATTTATAGAATTTGGCGGCAGAAGACCCTTGACTTGAAGGTGGATAAATGCCGTTCCTTACCAGTAAGTATTTTCTTGCGGTACTTTGTACACCACACAAAATGATTGTTGATATTGTACCCAGCTGAGATTGCAGTCTTTTCAACCATAATATTAAAAACAACAAAATTCCAAACTAAAAGAATTGCAAAGAACTTACAAGTTTAGACTGTATCCAGATCACAACCAATACAAAAAACTAGATCATCCTCTGGATGCATGCAGATGGGTCTACAATACCATGATAGAAAAAATAAACAGGGAAGGATTCCAGACAAGAAACGATCTCAATTATTTTCTCACAGAATTAAAGGAATCTGAACCATGGCTTTATAACCATCATTCCAAAATGCTGCAGATGGTATCCACACAAATTGATGGAGCTCAAAAATCATTGGCAGAATTGCAAAAAAAACGGCCACAAAACAGGAAGTCTCAAATTTGCAAGATTTTCCAAATACAACACCTTTGTGTACAACCAATCCGGATTTGCAATCAAGGACAGTTTTTTGCATCTATCCAAAATAGGCAAAATCAAAATCATCACACATAGAGAAATTTCAGAGAATAATACCATCAAACAAATAACAGTATCAAAATCAAAATCAGGTAAATGGCATGCATGTGTAACATGCGATATTGTGGAATCCTTGTTCAACATTACAAAAATTTCATTTGCGAAAGCAGTTGGCATAGATGTTGGAATAAAGTCATTTGTGTATGATTCAGATGAACATAACACACCAAACCCATTGAATCTCAAAAAGATGTTAAAACCACTAGTCAGAGTACAAAGAAAAGTATCAAAATGCGTAAAAAATTCTAATAATAGAATAAAACATATCAAAAGATTGCAGAGAATCCACGAAAGAATAACAAACAAAAGGAATGATTTCCAGCACAAGCTCTCATCAATATACGCAAATCATTACGATGTGATATTTGTAGAAGATTTACAACTCACAAATATGGTGAAAAATCATAAACTAGCACAAAGCATAATGGATTCAAGTTGGAGTTCATTCCTACAAAAATTAGAATACAAGTGCAAATTGTTGATAAAAGTTCCAGCAAGAAATACAACGATAGATTGCTCAAGATGTGGCAGTAAGGTGCCAAAAAATCTAGCTATAAGAATTCACAGATGCACTGTATGTGGTCTTGTGCTGGACAGAGATTATAATGCCGCCATCAATATTTTGAAAAAAGGATTGAAAATATTTAATCAAAGTAAACTACCGCAGGAACTGTGGGAAGTAACGCCTGTAGAGATCACCAAGTGGTCAAGGAAGCAGGAAAAGGCTACAGGACGTCCGGTAGTAGTTCACTCAGTTAACGGTGAAATGGTACAATGAATTATGAAGACGTAATGAAATTAGCACTTGAGCGTGGATTTTACTTTCCTAGCTGTGAGGTGTATGCAGATGCCCAAGCAGGTTTTTGGGAATATGGGCCTTGTGGTGTAAGTTTGAAAAATAAATTTCTAGAGTTATGGCGAAGAGAATTGATTAGAAGAGACGGAATGATGGAAATTGATGGCTCACAGATAATGTCAAAATCTGTATTTGAGGCATCAGGACACTTGGGGAATTTTGCAGATCCAATAATAAAATGTACAAAATGCAAGGCAACCTTTAGGGCAGACAGAACTATTTCTGAAATCTCAAAGATTGAAATTCCTGAAAGTGCAGATTTGGAGGAGTTTGATAATGCAATTTTGCAAAACAACATCAAGTGTCCAAAATGTAAGGGAGATTTTGAAAATACCAAAAAATTCAACATGATGTTCAAAGTGGGAATAGGCCCAGAGGGGGAGGAAGCATATCTTAGACCTGAGACATGTCAGTCCATATTCGTTGATTTTCCAAGACTGTTTAAAACAATGAGAGGCAAGCTTCCACTTGGAATTGCCCAAGTGGGTAAAAGCTTCAGAAATGAGATATCACCAAGACAAAGTTTGTTGCGTCTTCGCGAATTTTATCAGGCAGAGATTGAAGTGTTTTGCAATCCAACAAAATTAGATGAGATGGAAAAGTTTTCTGAAATTGCAGATACAGTAATTAGAATTCAAGTTGATTCTAAACTCCAAGTAATGACATGTAAAGAAGCAGTAGAATCAAAGATAATTCCAAACAAGTTTGTAGCATATTATTTAGCAATATTAATCGAATTTTATGAGAAAACAGGAATTGATGTAACAAAAAGCAGATTCAGAAAACTAGGCGATAAGGAAAAAGCATTCTATGCACAAGTTGCATTTGATTTTGAAGTTGAAACTACAATAGGTTGGCTTGAGCTAGTTGCATGCAATTACAGATCAGACTATGATTTGTCCAGTCATGCTAAGAAAAGCAAAGAGAAATTTGAAGTAATGGATAATGATGAGAAAGTTTTACCACATGTTTTTGAGATTTCAATGGGAATTGATCGTAGTCTTTACACAATTCTAGAGCATTCACTTTATGAAGATAAAGAAAATGAAAGAACCGTACTGTCTCTAAAGCCATATTTGGCTCCCATACACATTGGTGTTCTTTCGTTGATAAAAAAAGATGGGTTAAAAGAAAAGACAGATGAGATATATCTTCAGATTAAAAGAAAATATGATGTGTTTTTGGATCATTCCGGTGCAATAGGAAGAAGATACAGAAGACTAGATGAGATAGGTGCGCCATTTGCCATTACTGTTGATTATCAAACTTTGGAAGACCAAACTGTAACATTGCGTAAAAGAGATTCAATGGAGCAAAACAGAATCAAGATTTCAGAGATTGACTCTATTCTTTCTGAATTTACTGCCTATCCATAGTTTTAAAAAATATAATCACATTACTCGGAATTAACAGTAATTGTTTCTGAATATGTTCTATACTTTACTTTGATAGACATGTCTTTGATTGCTTGTGCTTGAGGAACAATTCCATCAGATGTTTCTAGTGATACAGTCCAGTGATTTACTAGTGGATCAATTGATGTAATTGAGAATCTTTCAAGTGAATTCTCTGGACCACTGTATCTTACTCTAATAATTTGATCTTCATATTCAATACTTGCCAATCCGCCACGTTGATTTGCTGTACTGTCATGTATTGCACATTCTTCTGAGACACCAATTATACATTGACCATTTGGAGCTATTACACGGAATCTCAAGTTTTGATCAATAGAGTTTGATGCATAAATTAGTGCTGGGTCTGCCAATACGGTATCATTTTCTGTAATGGATTCTAGTGGCTTTATATCTGAGGCTAACATGGTTATCGTTTTTGGATAAATGTGTAGTTTGGCAGACTGTGTAGAAATTGATTTGTCATACAAATCAACACTTGCCATTACATCATATATGATGTGCTCACCCAAGTTTGGAGATTTCCATTCAAGATTAACAATTGTTTCTCCAGTTGCAAATAACTGTGATTTCTTGGATATGACATCTCCATTTACAAATAGAGATACTATACCGTACGATGGTAGATCTTGTTATCTACAAATAATTTGGGTCTAACTAGTGAACCGCTTTCTTTGATTGATGAAATGTCCATCTCAAATGAAATATCGCCAACAGAGATTGGTTTTACACCAATGTTGTATTGCTTTGATTCTGCTTCATTTAGATCCTGATCAATTACATGAATCCAGTATGAAATTGCTGGTTCCTGCATCAGATATGATGGGATTGTTGCGCTAATTACATATGTGGAATTTGAAATTGGTAATGACTCTACATCCATTTTGATTGCAACATAATCTTCTTGTGATTGTCCCATAGTGATTACTCTGAGTTCGCTTCTCTGCAGTGTAGTCTGTGCATCTACAATTGCAGAGACACTCAAGTCTTGATTATCTACATACAAGAATTCAGATTCAGTCTCTGATCTTTGTTGGGTGTTATTTTCAATTTGGAATTTAATATCAAATATTTTTGGTGCAGATGATGCAATCTCTTCCTGTGTTTCTTTTGGGACTTTACTGATTACTGTTGCTCCTTCACATGATGTAAGATGAATTGCTGACTGGACAGTATTGTGAGATACTCCTTTTTCTTCAGTAACAACTACCATTAAGAATGTCTCATCAGAAGTAATTGGAATTTCATAGAGATATTTGTCAATTTTGTAATCTTGTTTGATTGCTCATATGGTTGGTTATCTGCTAGTTGGCTATGACTGATCCTGACTTTGCAGTGTGAACAGTTACAGATGGGGCCTTGTCAGCATCACTTGAGACTAGAATTGTAGCCATATTTTCTACACATCTGTCATAGTTGATCTCATTTATTGTCAATGAGGTGCCCAAGATTCCACCAAATCCTCCCAATCCTCTGCTAGCGCCACCTGTCCTACACCTGTTTTGCCTCCACCGCTAGTAGATCCGCTAGTAGAACTGGTAGTAGATCCGCTAGATGAAGATGGTGTGTTGGAGCTCTTGCTGATCCTACAACAGAGAGATGTCTAGTCCATACTACAAAGTCAGTTGGACCATCAATGATACATGCTGCTCCAGCTGCAAGTCCTGTATTATCAACATCATCTGCAACACATGTTGTGGTAACTATTTGTGTAGTTCCATCAAATGATTTTACAAATCCTACATCATATAGAGCGGCTCCATTCTTGAATTCAACACGTAATGGTTTTGAAAGATTAATGGTAGTGAGCTGGATCCTAGTTCAACTCGATTGCATCTGAATATGTGGTAGTGGTAGAATCTGATGTACTAGTTGGTACTGTAACTGTATTAGTAGTGACGATTTTGAAGTTACTATCCCAATTAGTTCCAGATAATTGGGTATTTGCATAAATTGTTGTTTTAACATCTGGTGTTGCATCATTATGGAAGTCATTGTTGATTATCATAGGCTTTGTTAGAGTTACTGTATTACCTGAGTTAAAGTCAAGAACTGCATCAGTAACATCACTAACATTAATTGTCACACTGGATCCAGTAAATCCTCCAGTTGGAACTTCAATCTTGGAATTAGAAGTAGTTATTGGAACAATAGTAGAGTCAGGAGTTGGTGTTATGACAGTGGTTTGACCAACTAAAAGAGCATATGAAAATCCTGCTTGATCTAAACCGAGGTTTTCAGTAAATCTTATTGTAAGATGAGCAATACGTTGCATTGAGTCTGTAATGCCGAGGTTTTCAGTTAATGAGAGTGTCTTTGTTTTAGTTGCAGAGACTGCGTCTGTCATGCCGAGGTTTTCAGTTAGTGGGATTGTAGTGGAGATGTTAGTTGATACTGTGTCTTTCATGCCTAATTTTTCAGATAGTGGGATGATTCTGGATCTAGTAAGTGATACTGTGTCAGTCATGCCGAGGTTTTCAGTTAATGAGAGTGTCTTTGTTTTAGTTGCAGAGACTGCGTCTGTCATGCCGAGGTTTTCAGTTAGTGGGATTGTAGTGGAGATGTTAGTTGATACTGTGTCTTTCATGCCTAATTTTTCAGATAGTGGGATGATTCTGGATCTAGTAAGTGATACTGTGTCAGTCATGCCGAGGTTTTCAGTTAATGAGAGTGTCTTTGTTTTAGTTGCAGAGACTGCGTCTGTCATGCCGAGGTTTTCAGTTAGTGGGATTGTAGTGGAGATGTTAGTTGATACTGTGTCTTTCATGCCGAGGTTTTCAGTTAGTGATTTTGTTATGGATTTTGTAACTGCGTCTGTCATGCCGAGGTTTTCAGTTAGTGGGATGTTTATGGATCTAGTAAGTGATACTGTGTCTTTCATGCCGAGGTTTTCAGTTAGTGGGATTGTAGTGGAGATGTTAGTTGATACTGTGTCTTTCATGCCGAGGTTTTCAGTTAGTGATTTTGTTATGGATTTTGTAACTGCGTCTGTCATGCCGAGGTTTTCAGTTAGTGGGATGTTTATGGATCTAGTAAGTGATACTGTGTCTTTCATGCCGAGGTTTTCAGTTAGTGGGATTGTAGTGGAGATGTTAGTTGATACTGTGTCTTTCATGCCGAGGTTTTCAGTTAGTGATTTTGTTATGGATTTTGTAACTGCGTCTGTCATGCCGAGGTTTCAGTTAGTGGGATGTTTATGGATCTAGTAAGTGATACTGTGTCTTTCATGCCGAGGTTTTCAGTTAGTGGGATTGTAGTGGAGATGTTAGTTGATACTGTGTCTTTCATGCCGAGGTTTTCAGTTAGTGATTTTGTTATGGATTTTGTAACTGCGTCTGTCATGCCGAGGTTTTCAGTTAGTGGGATGTTATGGATCTAGTAAGTGATACTGTGTCTTTCATGCCGAGGTTTTCAGTTAGTGGGATTGTAGTGGAGATGTTAGTTGATACTGTGTCTTTCATGCCGAGGTTTTCAGTTAGTGATTTTGTTATGGATTTTGTAACTGCGTCTGTCATGCCGAGGTTTTCAGTTAGTGGGATGTTTATGGATCTAGTAAGTGATACTGTGTCTTTCATGCCGAGGTTTTCAGATAGTGAAATTGTAGTGGAGATGTTAGTTGATACTGTGTCTTTCATGCCGAGGTTTTCAGTTAGTGATTTTGTTATGGATTTTGTAACTGCGTCTGTCATGCCGAGGTTTTCAGTTAGTGGGATGTTTATGGATCTAGTAAGTGATACTGTGTCTTTCATGCCGAGGTTTTCAGTTAGTGAAATTGTAGTGGAGATGTTAGTTGATACTGTGTCTTTCATGCCGAGGTTTTCAGTTAGTGATTTTGTTATGGATTTTGTAACTGCGTCTGTCATGCCGAGGTTTTCAGTTAGTGGGATGTTTATGGATCTAGTAAGTGATACTGTGTCTTTCATGCCGAGGTTTTCAGATAGTGAAATTGTAGTGGAGATGTTAGTTGATACTGTGTCTTTCATGCCGAGGTTTTCAGTTAGTGATTTTGTTATGGATTTTGTAACTGCGTCTGTCATGCCGAGGTTTTCAGTTAGTGGGATGTTTATGGATCTAGTAAGTGATACTGTGTCTTTCATGCCGAGGTTTTCAGTTAGTGAAATTGTAGTGGAGATGTTAGTTGATACTGTGTCTTTCATGCCGAGGTTTTCAGTTAGTGATTTTGTTATGGATTTTGTAACTGCGTCTGTCATGCCGAGGTTTTCAGTTAGTGGGATTGTAGTGGAGATGTTAGTTGATACTGTGTCTTTCATGCCGAGGTTTTCAGTTAGTGGGATTGTAGTGGAGATGTTAGTTGATACTGTGTCTTTCATGCCGAGGTTTTCAGTTAGTGATTTTGTTATGGATTTTGTAACTGCGTCTGTCATGCCGAGGTTTTCAGTTAGTGGGATTGTAGTGGAGATGTTAGTTGATACTGTGTCTTTCATGCCGAGGTTTTCAGTTAGTGAAATTGTAGTGGAGATGTTAGTTGATACTGTGTCTTTCATGCCGAGGTTTTCAGTTAGTGGGATGTTTATGATCTAGTAAGTGATACTGTGTCTTTCATGCCGAGGTTTTCAGTTAGTGATTTTGTTATGGATTTTGTAACTGCGTCTGTCATGCCGAGGTTTTCAGTTAGTGGGATTGTAGTGGAGATGTTAGTTGATACTGTGTCTTTCATGCCGAGGTTTTCAGTTAGTGGGATTGTAGTGGAGATGTTAGTTGATACTGTGTCTTTCATGCCGAGGTTTTCAGTTAGTGATTTTGTTATGGATTTTGTAACTGCGTCTGTCATGCCGAGGTTTTCAGTTAGTGGGATGTTTATGGATCTAGTAAGTGATACTGTGTCTTTCATGCCGAGGTTTTCAGTTAGTGGGATTGTAGTGGAGATGTTAGTTGATACTGTGTCTTTCATGCCGAGGTTTTCAGTTAGTGATTTTGTTATGGATTTTGTAACTGCGTCTGTCATGCCGAGTTTCTCTGTTAGTGAGATGTTTTTGGTTACAGTAGCCGATACTGCGTCTTTCATGCCGAGGTTTTCAGTTAGTGATTTTGTTATGGATTTTGTCTTTGTTGTAGAGTCGGTGATGCCGAGGTTTTCAGTTAGTGAGATTTGGAATGGTGCTCTTTTAAAAGCAAAATCAAATGTAAGGAACTCAAGATTTGCAAGACTAGCTGTTAATGCACTACCTCCCTCAGTATTAACTAATGTTGTTCCATCATATGTTTTGGCATAGAGATCTTGATTTGCATCTTCAAATACAATCATCACTTTATTTTGAGTTGGAAATTTGTAAGTCTGAATGTTTGTTTTTAATCCCACTGCAGGAGAAGTTGTAAGATCAGTTTGTAAGGTCCATGCAGATCCAGCAACACTATAAGTACAATAATCTAATCCTGTTCCGGTACTATCTGCATAAACTATAAGACCTTCTTTTGTAGAGGCTCCAAGATAACCAGCACTGACTTCACGACCTCCTGCTGCTTGAGTTCTTGTTGATGTGTCAAGACAAACAGCATTTGATATTTCTGCAGTACCTGTCCATCCACCTGCACCCATATCTGAGAAACCAGAATCAAGATTTCCGACATAAACATAATTAGTTCCAGAAACAGGTTCGGACAAGTCAACTCCTCCAATACCATTTTCTGTATATCCTGTCTGAGTTAGAGTTGTCCATGTTGTTCCTACTCTTGTATGACTTACAAGATCCGATGCAGTAGAGTTAGATGAGTAGATAATAAGATCGCCAGAGATTCCCTCATACGATACATCAAATTTGTAGAAATCTGATGCTCCAAGACTTATATTTAATACAGCTCCTGGTTCTCCTCCCCATGATGAACCTGACCAGATCATTGCATTCAAGTCATCGTTGGTATCAGAGAATGCTACAGTAATTTCATTTGAGGCAGGTTTTTCAGCCATTTCAATCCATTCTATGTTTGTTCCAGTAAGCTTGGTTTGACCAATACTGGTAGCAGTAGACCAAGTAGATCCATCCCAAGTGATGTATTTTGGAGTAATTGAGTTATCAGAATAAACTATGACTGCTTTACCTGTAAGCTGCTCATATTCAACATCAAAGCTTCTTATCGCCGCAACATTAGCTGTGTTAGTGGTTAGTGATTTTGTTGCTCCACAAGTAGTACCATCACCCCAACATTTTACACCATTACTATGAGTGCCATTGATCTGAACAACAATATCAAAATTAGCGTCTTTAGTTACTAGGATGTATTCATCTCTAATGGGATTGGCTTTGAGTACAAGTTGATTTATAGCTCCAGCACCCACGCTTAGAGCAGATCTTTCAGTAGACCATTTCGTTGCTGCGGTATCATCATAGAATCTGTATTTTGGTGTACCAGTAGTAGTATCAGCATATGTGATCATGCCTCCTCTATTTTGAGGAGCGGAATCTGGATCCACAGCTACAAACCAGTTTCTAGCTTCAGTAAATGGAGGATATCCATCTTGCATCACTTCTAGTTTTCCTAATGCATACAGTCTTGGGTATTCTAACGGTACTGAATATTTGTAAGATACTGTAGAAGAATTATTCACTTGGTCTTTGGTCCATGTTATGATCTTTTGATCTCCTACTTGTTTGACTGTGCCATCTGTTTGTACGTCAAATATAGACGGAACATATTCTCTTATTGTGAGCTGTCCGCTTCCAACAAATGATTTTACGTCAATTGTTACATCAAAGGAGTTTGGATTAGTAACAGGATCTATCTTGCTTTGAGCAGTTCTTATAATATCATATTCTACAAATGATTTTACACTAAATGTTGTGCTAAAGTTTGTATCAATTCCATTTGCTTTTGCATTGATATCAACTGTGTAAACCCCTTCTTCCCCAGTTACAAATTTAGTATCATAAAGACCTGTTTCTGCACCTGAAACAATTCCATTTCCAGATGACAGATGTGTAATCTGGGAATTTGGATTAATAATATCCATTGATAGTGTAGCATCGCCTATTGGATGTCCTTGGTTATCCAATACAACAATTACAAACTCTGCAGTCTCACCTGGCTTGTATGTACTTTTTTTAGTGTTTAGTGATACCAGTCCCCATGCAAATTCGCTTTCTACTGTATGCTCTTCTCCGTTTACAAGTAATGTTGTCTTTACTTTGTAAAGACCTGGCTTGTCATTTGCATCAAAGTCTAGATTGATTTCGAATTTACCATCTCTAATTTTTTCATAGTTTGTTTTTATCTCTACAAGATTGCCTTGTGCATCATAAACTTCTGTTGTAATTTGTTCTTCATTTCCAGTCCATGTATCTTTCTGAATTATATCTTCAGATTCTACATCGCCAATTTCTTCAATGTTATTAGTAGAGTTTTGTATTTGCTGTGTCATGTCATCATTATTTTGTGATAGACTATTTGCATTTTGATCAAGTTCTGTTAGAATTGATTTAAGTTGAAGTTTAGATTCTTTGATGTCTTGCTCATTAAGTTCTTTTTTTGCTTTAATTATATTGATTTTTTCTTTTAGTAATAGAATTTGTTCTTTGATATTTGCAATATCTATTTTTAATTGTTCATCAGCTGTTGGTTCTGTTGCAGTAGCATTAGCAATGACTGGTTCTTCTAATTTTTGTTCTAATTCAGATAATAATAGTAAAGAATTTTCAAGTTCTTCAAGTTCATTTGTCAAAACAGCAGTATCATTATAGAATTCTAAAGTTAGTTTAGCATTTTCTGTAATTAGATAGCTTTCTTTAACAGAATCTAGAGTTGCATTTACTATTAATTCAGTAACAGTAATTTCAGTAGGTTCTGTAGAGGTGGAATTGACTAGATCTGTAGAGGTTGCATTGAGAGATTGTTCAGCTGTTATTTCTGCCAATATTGCATCAAGATCAATTTCTACAGAGTCTTGTGACAGGTAATATTCAGATTTTTCATCATAAAGTGATTTAATTTGTGAATTATCCAATTGTAAATTAAATAATGAAACACCATCTATTTGACCAGAAAATTGTTGTGAAATTTGTTCTGAACCTTTTCTTACATCAACATATGCACCAATAACAATATCCGCTTCTGATGATAAAGAATCAATTGTTGTGGGAGTAAGCTTGCCATTTACAGATAAAGTTAATTGATCTTCAAGTGTATTGGTAGATTCTAGTTGTCCGTTAACATAGATTTGAATTGATGTTCCATTAAATGTGGCACCTAGTTGTGTCCATTTTTCATCAATTATACTAGTAGATTCGACACTTGTCCATTTTATACCATCAAAGACTGAGAATTTGGCAATTTTTGTTGGTGTGATTAGATTATTAATTGATAAAATAAACGAGTTATCTTTACTAATTACAGTAAATTCCTGAGAGCCTTGAGAATAATCTGGTTTTACCCATGAAGAAATTGTTAGTTCTGCTAAGTTATCAGTAGATGTTTCATTGACTATTGTTACAAAATCATCGTTACCATCTAATTTAATGGAACTTGATGTTTGGTTAGCAAGAATTTCAGTTTCTGTAAGTTTATTTTGAAGAGAATCTAATTCTGTAGATAAAATAGTTCCAGTTGATTCAATGATAGGCTCTGTGGTTGTAGCGTTTACTAGATTTGATGTAGAATTAAGTATAGGCTCTGTGGTTGTAGCGTTTACTAGATTTGATGTAGAATTAAGTATAGGCTCAGTTGATGCATCAATGATTGATTCTGTATTAGAATTTGTTGAATTATCCGAAACATCTGATGCTAAAAGTGGTTCAATTGTAACTTTAACACCATTGTTTGAGTTCAAATGATTGATAAGATCATCATTCATTATACCAGAAAATGAAAATTCTTCTGCATATGCAGAACCATAATAATTAGAAGAGATTGTAAATGGAGATGAAAATGCTGAGAAGACTAGCAAAATTACTAGAAATGAACTTAATGATGATCTAGATCTTACGATAGATATTTTTCCATACTCTAATTTAAAAAATAGAAATCCAATAAATGGAATGAAAATGAGTACAAGATGACCATCAAAGTTTTGTGTTAATTGATCTAACTTGAAAATTTCATTAATGGATTTAATCTTTGTAATAGTATCATCAATAAAATAATTGAAGTCAAAAGATAATAAATTAAATTCATTATTAACTACAATTGGATCATTAAGATGTTGTAGATTAGTTGTGATTAAAGGATTTGAAATTAAATAACTATCAGATGAGAAAACATTTTCTTGCTTGTTTGATCTTATTCGTTCCATTAATTTAATTTTATCATATGGATTTGAAACTAGAATTATTTTATCTAATTTTTTGTCATCGATATCAATATGTAAATTATCGACAAGTGAAATTTTATAATTCACATTTGTTGGTAATGATTTTGGATTATAGTTTGAGCTGTCAAGTTGAAGATTTAATGTTTCATGTAAATTTAGTAAAATAGATTTACTAGATTCATATGATAATGAGTTAGTATTTTCATATGATAATGAATTAGTATTTTCTTGAATTAAGTTATCAGCATAGCTATCTTTTGGAATACTGTAATTTGGAAAAACAGCTAACAGACCAATCATTAAAAATATTACAAAAATTTTTTTCAAATTAATCAAAACACTCCATCAAATAATTGAAAATGAATTACTCTGAGAGTAATTGAAAATACAGTATTTATTTTCAATAACCCATTCTTTTTTGAAATCCAGTTCATGATACTATTTAGGATGGAAAGTTAGTAAGAGGAGAGGATTTTTTACAATGGATCAGATTCCAAATTGGTTATTTTTATTGATTAAAAAATCCAAATAGGAAACCCATCTTTTTGATAAAAACATCAATAAAATAGATTTTTTTAATTAAATGAGAAATTTGTTTTCTTGATTATTATTTATGATTAAAATATAATATTTGTAATCAATCAAAATTCCATTTGATTTAGAAATTAATATTACAAAATATTTTATAAATAATAATAAAATTATGATTTAAAATTATTATATTAATGAGTAAAAATGTGCTGTATAAAATATAGAAGATATTTTAAAGATTGGTTTTTTTCTTGGCAAAAAATAATTTTGAAACAATAACATAATAAATTGAATTATGTAATAATCAATTTTAAAATAAAAAAATACAATATTTGAATTAGAATAATATTTGTAAAGTAAACTTGTAAGTTTTATGATTAAAAGTAAATTCATAATTAATTTGTTTGATAAACATTGTGTAGAAAATTAAAAAAATATTATGTATATTGTATATATCAGAATTGATTCATAATACATTGAAATAAATTTTGTATAATTTTTCTATTATCAAATGCAAATATGAGCTGTTATTTTTAACAAGTTAATGGATAGAAAAAATTAAAGCAGAAGTTAATGGGTTTATTAAAAAAAATTATAGAATTAATCTGGTCTTTCTATAGATATGAACTGAATTATATAATCAAAGTATTAGATGAAGACTAATTCACTTTGATAATTTTGTTATTCGTCAGATAGTAAATTTGTTTACAAATGTATCATCATCAGTAATTACATCTGATTATCACTTGTGTCGTTTTTAATCCATTCTAGCTAACTATGATGAATTCTTTGAGAAAATATATGCAGATTAGTGCAGTACAATAATAATTTTACACAACAGGTTATACCTCAAAGCAATGATGTTTGTCTTTTGCAATAACTAAAAATTTCATACATCTGATGTGATTAAACTAGATAGTATAATCATTTATTTTTCATCATTAAGATAAGGTTACTCTGATGACATTGCATCCAGACTAGTATTGCTTTGTTTTCCTACAAGCAATCATCTTTCATTGTATCATATGTGGTATTAGTAAGCATCTAGTCCTAAGAAATGTTTTGTAGTATCAATTTCAGATGGTGTTGTTTACTGAATTTATATGATCATTATAATTAGAATGACTTTGTTTGCATCACAATGATCATAAGTGATTTGATAGATTTACTAGATTCTTAATTTCTAAAACCATCATCTAATGTAAATTTAGAGTTAACAGGAACATCTACTGTTGCAGTATAGACTCTGGTGTAAAACTTGGAGTAATTGTAATTATTTGATATTCGCTTTCCTCAAAACTTTTATCTTCATCATGATAAATTATTACATCACAATGTCAGGCCTGCAGCTGCATGATCTACAGCAGTAAATGTCAATCTTGAAAGGTAAATGTTGCAGATATCAAATAAGTAATATCATTGTATAATATTTGATCCAAAAACAAAATGTCAGAATCTGTATTTGCTCCCCTCATCTGTAGTGTATATGGTAATACTACTGCAACATCAGTAGAGAAATCAGCTTTGACGGTATAAGTAGAGCCTACATCATTTTCAGTAAGGTTACAATAAATTCTTTACCTGTAGATACGTTCCAGTACTAAGAAATTTAGTTGCAGATGTTTTTGTAAGTTGAATTTAGTCTTATAGTCCTAAAATGAATAGTATATTGGCATGTATAGTTCCAGAGGAGATAGGTAAATTTACTGTAATGTGTGTAACAAAGAAATCATAAGTGTTATTGTTGTGAACTAGATCATATATACATCAGCAGTAGTTGGAAAAGTAGATGTAGAACTGATATCACGTATACATGCCAAAACTATCGTGTCATTATGAATAATTAAATTATGCTTGTGTTCTAATTTCTTTTTTCATATTTATTTCAAAATAACATATAGTATGTATTAATTCAATAATATAAAAAAATAAAATAGAAAAATAGGAACTAGTTGATGCTTGTTGTGTTACCAATGTTGATTGTCCAAGTTACAGTTAGTGTATCACCGTTAGCCACAGCGACTCCAGTGAAAAGTTTTCTTGCAAACATTGAATCAGTGCCTGATGCTGCTGTCTCGTTGAAGAGTCCTGCTTCAGTAACTGTTTGTGTACCAGATACAGAGAAAGCTTTCGTAATAGAAACTGCTGCATTTGATGAGCCTGTTCCACCTGTTGTAGAATTAGTGATGGTGACAGTACCTAATGCTCTGGTTAATCCAGAAGTTGCAAGTTCTGTTGTCAGGTCAGTAAGGGTATTTGTTTCTCCAGTAGTACCTGTACCAACTGCAATATAGGCAAATGGATTGTTGATAGCTCCTTGACATCCATAAGTATTTCCTGCAACTGCACCTGTGCTGGGGCCTTTAAACAATAATTTTGCTACACAGTTTTCAGCCCTTGTTGTAATTGCGTTATCTGTTTGTCTGTATCCTTTTATTTGACCATCTGGATCGGTAACAACTAGTTGTATGTGACCGTTCATCATTGCAGATGTAACAAATGATTGACTAGGAATAGATTGATTAGATGCAAAACTGAATCCAAGGAAACCTGCTCCTACTGCAACAATTGCGGCTACTACTACTATTGTTATAGTATTTTTCATTGATTAATTATATTTTTTTTATTTATTAACCTTACCGGAAGTTTTTAACTGATATAGTGTCCAATTTGGCACTATTATGGTGATGTCTGCATATTTAGTCCTTCATTTAGATTGATAGTTATGTTTCTGCCTGTAGTTTGTGGTTCTAAGACAATATTAGTGCCAAGTTGGCTTTTGGTTTGACCTGTCATCACACCAGAGATGTAACCAATTCCGATTATTACTAAAACTGCAATTATTCCTGCAATGATGATTTTATTCAATGATTCAATAATGTAATTAACATCTATAAACTTTGATTTGTTACAAAATATGTGTACTTGCAGATATTGATTGTTATGTTTTTTTTTATCAGTATTAACCAATTTGTTTTTGCAGAAGAATCTATTCCAACAACTTATTCTGAAGCAGTAGATGAAATAATTTTTGATGGAAAGTGGACTTTCACTAGTGAATGGAAAGAAAGTGGCTTAAATTCATGGTCATTTAATGATGGAACAAAGCTTGTTTTAAGAACTGCACATGATGGAAATTATATCTATGTATTTGCAGATTATCTCTCTGATATCTTTAAGGATAAAGGAACTGATAGAGCTACTGTATGTTTTGGAGATCCAAACCACAACAAAATTGCCAATGAGAATGATTATTGCTTTTTAGTAACATTGGGAGACAATAGCCCAATAGTTCTTCAAGGAGGTTCGTCTATTGCTATTTCTGGAAATTTTAAAAAAATATCTAATACTGAATTTATTGGAGTTGGAGCAATGTCAAATAATGCAGATAGATATACTCCGGTTCCACATGCATCATATGAATTTAAAATTCCATTAGAACTAATAGGAAGAAATAATGAGTATAGTTTCTATCTATCTGTTTATGATTTTCACAGAAATGTTATGAATACATGGCCTAGGGATATAATATTAGAAAATAATTTTGTAATTCCATCACCGATTTATTGGGGTACGTTTTATTCTCCTGATAGTTCACTTCCTGAATTTCCATTATCTATTTCAGTTTTGATAGTTACAATGATTATGATAATAGTAATTTCAAGAATGAAAGTTGATTTTACAAATAAATAGAAAAAGATTGACGTCGTTCCAAACTACTAATATGTAGAAGTAGATGATTGGGACGATAGTCCTGTTGGTGTTGGTACAGATGGAAATTTGTCTCCAACCTGTTGCTCAGCTACTGCAGATGCTTCTTGTAGGATTCTTTCGGTTTCCTCACTTGAAGCGCCAGTCTCCATGCTAAATGAGTCTCCTGCTAAAGAGTCCATCATTAGACCATTGAGTGTCTGTGTCATGGAATTCAATTCTGAGTCTGCTTCTGGCATGAATCTTCCTAGTGATGACTTCAATCCCTTCATTGTAGACATCGCTGGGCCGATTGCTACCATAGCATCGCCTAGATCATGAATAGTCGTTAGTCTTAGTTGGACTTGTTCCAATGACATTCTTGCATTGCCGAGCATCTTTGTAACCTTACGAATTTCAGCTAATTCATTTGACAAAACTCTGCTTGTACTTGTATCATGTTGCTGCATTGCAGTCACGACCCTCTGGAAGAGCTGCGCGTCTCTTTCATGCAGTTTTCCAAGCATAGAGTCCATTTTTGTTATCTGGACTTGTAGTTTGTTTACTGCGGTTTGGATTCGTGGTTTTAATGCACCTTGAGGTTTTATTGACTCACGGAGTTTGTCGGTTACACCTGGTGTCTCTTGTCGAGCCCAAGTCTTATCGAAGTTTGGCATGTCAGGTGATTTAGAAATTATCTCTTAATGCACAGAGTGAATTTAGATAAACTTTAGAGTAAATTTAGCTAACAAACTAATTCTGGATACAAATTCAATTAATCATGGTAAGAATTGCAGTTTTTGATTCTGGACTGGGATCTTTGTCAATAATTAAAGCAATTCAAAAGATTTGCAAATCAGAAATTATCTATTTTGCAGACCAGAAAAATTTTCCATATGGAAAAAAATCAAAGAAACAACTAGAGACAATTATAAAACATACAATTAAGATGTTAAAAGAAAATTTTTCCCCAGATGTTATAGTAATGGCATCAAACACTCCAAGTTTGATGGTAAATACAAACAGAAAAGTAATTGGGGTAAATCCACCAATAAGAAAAGCCATGACATTATCCAAGACAAAAAATATTGCAATACTTGGAACACAATCTGCAATTAAAAGTAAAAGTCTCTCCAGTTACATAAAAAAATTTAATTTCTCAAAAGATAAAAAAATTTACAAAGTAGATATATCCATATTAGTAGATCTTGTAGAATCAAATAAATTCACTACAGATAAAATATACTGCAAAAAAATTATTAAAAAAATCCTTGGTGATATATTTTCAAATAAAATAGATGTGGCTACTTTATCAAGTACACACTTGTCATTTTTAAAATCATTGTTAGAATCAGAATTTCCTGAAGTAAAATTTATTGATCCTGCAGATATAATAGCATGTAAAGTTCTTGCAAAGATTAAAAAAGAATCAAAGAAAAATACAATTAAAATTTTTACATCTGGAAATATAAAACTTTTTGAAAAGAACCTAGACAAACTTGGAATAAAAAATAAAGTAAATTTTCTATCTACTTGAGTTTTGCCTTTCTGTATCCATGACTAAATTTCTTATCATACAATTTTGAATATTCATAAGTTTTTGGATCAATCACATCGCTAATAATTACAATTGCAGTTCGTGTTATTTTTTCATCTTTGACTTTTTTTACAATATTATTAAGGGTGCCTTTAATGATTTTTTGATCATCCCAGCTTGCCCTATACACCACACCAACAGGTGTGGATTTTTTGTATCCGCCAGCAACTGCTTCTCTTACAATATTAGAAAGTAGATGAACACTAAGATAAAAAATCAAAGTTGCTTTGTGTTTTGCAAGCTCGGAGATTTTTTCCCTCTTTGGTACTTTGGTTCTAGATTCTGCTCGAGTAACAATAATGGTTTGAGTTACACCTGGAAGTGTTAGTTGAATTCCTAGTGCAGCGGCTGAGGCTAAAAATGCGGTAATGCCAGGAATTACTATGGATTCAATTCCCTTTTTTTCTAGATTATCTATTTGCTCTTTGATTGCTCCATAAATTGATGGATCACCATCATGTAGTCTGACAACTAGTTTGTCACTCTTTGCGTTTTTGTAAAGCAGATCAAAGATTTCTTCTCTTACCAAACCAGCTGCATCATACAGTTCACCTTTTTTGCATAATTTTAGAATTGGAGGAGGAATTAGAGAGCCCGAATAAACTACAATGTCTGCTTTTTGAATTAATTTTTTGGCTTTGATTGTAATTAATTCTGGGTCACCTGGACCGCATCCTACAAAATAAACTCTAGACACGTTTGACCACCAAGATTGAAAAATATTTTGTAGTTAATGTTCCGTCATTTACTTCGCCCAGAGTAAGTTTTCGAATAATTTCATTTTCTGTTCCAAGATCTTGTCCAATTGCAAAAATAGAATTATCAGGAAAGCCAGCTTCTCTTAGCAAGTCAATTACTTTATCAAAATATCTGCCGTCTTTTAAAAAAACCATTGTTTCAGAATGTTTTGCAATCTCCTTTACTGTACTCAAATCATAACAAGATGGAATGATTGCAACTTTTTCTGCACCTTCTGCAATGCTTACACCGACTTTGGCTGCAAAAGTAAACATAGAAACAATTCCTGGAATTACACTGATTTTAATTTCCGGATGATTCAATTCAATGTCTTTATGCATGTAAATCCATGTACTGTACAAATATGGATCACCTATTGTAAGATAGACAACATTTTTTCCCGTTAAAACTTTATCAGCCATAATCTTCGCATTTTTTTTCCATGTTGCTTCAAGTATGTCTTTGTCTTTAGTCATTGGAAAGATTAATTTTATTATTTCTTGATTTTTTGATTTGTCAATTAGTGAAGATACAATGGAAAATGCAATGCTTGGTCTGTCTTCACTTGAAGCAGGACACATTATGGTATCAGCATTTTGAATTGCCTTGACAGCCTTTACTGTAAGCAATTCAGGATCGCCAGGACCCACTCCTATTCCAATTAATTCAGGCATGAAAAATAGAGTTTTATTCCCAATTAAAAATCTAGGTTAGATTTTTGTTGCAGAAATTATTGTAACAGGATTTCTAGCAAGCATCATGGTACCTTTTGAGGTCTTTCTGCTCTTAGAGATGGTAACTTGAGTTATATCTACTGAATCAAATTGTAATTTCTCTAAAACTTGCAAGACAGAATATAAAGTCTCAATTAAGATGATTCCAATAACAATTCTCCCTCCAGATTTGAGTTTATCCTGGCATAGATTCACAATTTCTTCTGTATCACCCCCAGTTCCTCCGACAAATATGGCATCAGCTAAATCAAGTTCTGAGATCTTTTCTTTTGCGTTGCCAAATATTACAGAAATATTTGTTAATCCAAATTTGTTAATATTTTTTTTTGTCAATTCAATTGCATTGGTGTCATAGTCTATTGCAATTACTCTACCTGATTCAACTTGAATTGCAGCTTCTATAGATATTGAACCGCTTCCACATCCAATATCATATACCGTATACCCTGGACAGAGTCTTGCTTTACTAATTTGAATAACTCGTACTTCTTCTTTTGTTATTGGTACGTTCTCAGAACGCTCAAAGAAATCATCTGGAATTCCCGGTGTTTTATAATTCCACATAGACTCAGATCAACAATTATGGTAGTGGAGAGGGAATACCAGTTGAGACAGTGCCGGCATGTGCTATAGTATATGTTAGAATCCAGACAAACAAGTATAGAAAAATGTAACTTCCTATGCCTTGTGTAATAATCTTTTTTCTATCAGATGATGGTAATTGCATATTCATTGATTTTGCAATGAATATAGTTACAATAAAAATAATAATCATAAATACAATTGATGCCCATCTTCTCTCTTCTCCCTGAATATCTTCAAAGAGAAAAGTTGCTAGAGTACCAGCAATTACTGCAAAACCAACCCTCAAGTAGAATAGTTTGTCTAATTTCTTGTCTTTTTCACTTTTTCCTGTCTGACTTGTAGGTTCAGATTCAGAACTGCTTGATTCTGTCTCTGGAATTTCATTATTTTCCTCTTTAATTGACTCTTTTTTAGAATCTTCAGGATCAGGTGTCGGTTCAGATTTCTTTTTTTTGAATTTTGCCAAGTAAATTTCTAGGTTGACTTTATTTAGCCTTGTTTAAAATCTTTGGTCACAAAACAAGCATGAAATAGAGTAAGAATATAATTTCAGATACCAGATAGATTGTTGTGACTCTAGCAGGAATAGAACTTCGTTATTTGGTGGATCAAATTTCAGAAGCAATACAGGACTACTATGTAAGTAACATCTATGGTGTTACAAAAGACAGCATATTATTCAAACTTCATCATACTGAAAAATCAGATATTTTTATGATGATATCCACGTCTGGTGTTTGGTTGACATCTGTAAAAATTGAGCAAATGGAACCAAACAGACTACTAAAAAGATTACGAAGTGATCTGTTACGATTAAAATTAAAAAAAGTAGAACAAATAGCGTCAGAAAGAATTACATATTTTACTTTTGCAGGATTTGATAAAGAATTTGTAATTGTTGGTGAATTTTTTGGTGAAGGAAATATTTTACTCTGTAATAATGAAATGAAGATTCTTGCATTACAGCATTCTATTGATGTAAGACACCGAAAGCTTGGTGTTGGTTTAGTGTATACGCCACCACCTATGAACGGTTTGGATGTAATTAAAATAACAGAGTCAGACTTTGAAGAACTAAAAACATCAGATTTGCCAGCAGCAAAATGGCTTGGACGAACACTGGGTTTACCAAAAAAATATGTTGAAGGTATATTTGAAATATCTGAGATTGATTCAAATGTCTAGGAAATAATCTGACATCTGAACAGATAAAGAAACTCTATGATACAACAAAAGATAATTGTTACAAATGTGATTACAGGCAAACATGAGCCGGTAATTATTAGAAATGAAAAAACAGAAATCATTCCTATTAGATTAGGAAAGATGGATGACAAATGTACCGTTGTCAATAGCTTTATCGAAGGTTTAGATACTGTTTTCACAGAAAATCTTGTAGAGATAGGGCCAAATCAATTCAAACTGGCGGTTTGATAAGAAAATAAAAGAACTTGAAAGTCAGCTAGCAGAACAAGAAAAGGCAATAGATACAGTAAAAGAAAAATCTACTCACATAACTAGTGTTGCCAATTCACTTTTTGAGATGATCTCAAAGGTATCACGTCTGTTGAAGATTCAAGGGCTCATGAGATTTTGGCAACTCATAATTCTAAATTGACTAAAGAGAAGGAATTTACTCATTATAGTTGATGATGAGAAAGATAAAGGTAGATTCAAAATCTTCACTGCAATCAATTGCATCAGTATTATTTAATGAAGCAAAACAAATCAGGTGCAATAAAATCCATTGAGCAAATTAAAAATAACACACAGAAAAAATTAACAAAGTTACAAAGTACAGCTAAAACAGAAAAAGATTCAGTTTCATTTGCAGAAATTAGAAAAAAGAATTGGTATGAAGATATAGATGGTTTTTCACATCAGATGGAATTCTTGCAATAGGTGGTAGAGATGCTCCTTCAAATTCTGCTGTAGTAAGAAAAATTTAGGAAAAAATGACAAGATATTTCACGCTGATATTTTTGGATCTCCATTTTTCATACTAA
>BGOU01000003.1 GCA_003569705.1 Nitrosarchaeum sp. | reverse complement strand
TGTAGTAATAGAAGGTAAAGAATCCTCTATGAAAGTACCACCTACAGGAGCAACCCAACTAGTACCATCCCAAGTATCAACCCATAAATCAGAGTTTACATCAGCTGCAACTGCCATTATTTTATTCGCTGTTGGAAAATCATAAACTCTAATTTGTTCCTGTACTCCCCTTGCTGTAGATACAGTTCCGTCAGTCTTTGCTGCCCATGTTGTTGCAGTGTTTGATGTAAAATAGCTAACACCTACAGTTCCGTCAGCATCAGAATAAATCATAATTCCGGGATTAGTACTGTTCAAATAAGAAGCTCCTGCCAAAAATCGTGAGGTAGCAAATTCTTCACCAGTTGCATCACCAGGATGATTATCATTCATGGCAGTTCCAGTCCATGTACCACCTTCATAGTCACCAGAATTGTTATTGGTGTTACCTTCTTGGTATGCAACTGAAATAACATCAGTACCTGTAACAGGAGACGATAGATCAATGACAACTGGCAACTGTGTATATCCAGCTTGTGTAACAGCGGACCACGTTCCTGCTGTAATCATTTGGTTAATTTCTAATGTGGTTGTACTAGTTTGATCTAGTTGATTTGCTACAATAAAGTCCCCAGATGATCCCTCCCAAGAGACATCAAATTTTCTTACATCTACAGTTGACAAAGCAGTTGTAAGTGCACTTCCTGGTGCATTGCCCCATGCACTGCCACTCCAAACTTGTGCATCAAGATCATCGTTAGTGTCAGACCAAGCAAGACCTATTTTATCAGAGTTTGGATCTGATTCCATTTCAACCCATTCTATAGTTCCTGATGTGTTAGTAGTTGTTATTGTAGAATTTGTGATCCAGCTTGTTCCATCATATCTCATATATCCTAATTGATCAGCTGTTGATGTACCATATACAAGAATTGCTTCGCCTGAGAGTTTCTCATATTCTACGTCAAAGTTTCTAAAATTAAATGCTCCAGCTGTTCCGGTAACAGAGGTTGGAGTTCCACATGTTATATCACTAGTGTCTCCTGTACATACTTGTACATTGATCACATTTACTAGATCTCTTGTAGCTATGATCCACTGGTCTTTTGTAGGACTTGCTGCGACTCTAATCCATTGTATTGCTGAAGAACCAACACTACTTGCACTAGCTTCTGTAACAAATGTTGAACCATCAAAGATTCTGTATTTTGGAGTACCTACATTTACCGTATCAGCATAAACCATTAGACCACCTCTGTTTTGTGGAATTGCAGGATCGTTTGCTACAAACCAGCTTCTTGCTTCTGTAAATGTAGAGCCAGAATTAATCTTAATTGGTCCAAGTGCATAAAGATCTGGAAATACTAGCGGTACGGAATAAGAATAAGAAACTTCAGTTTTACCATCAACTAGTTCCTTATTCCATGTGATTGTTTTTCTGTCTCCAACTTGTGTGACTTTTCCGTCAGTCTTTATATCAAATGATGCTGGGACATACTCGACAATCTCTAATGGGTCATTTCCTACAAATGATTCTACATCAATTTTAACATCAAAGGAGTTTGGATTGTTTACAGGATCAATCTTGCTTTGAGCAGTTCTTATAATATCATATTCTACAAATGATTTTACACTAAATGTTGTGCTAAAGTTTGTATCAATTCCATTTGCTTTTGCATTGATATCAACTGTGTAAACCCCTTCTTCCCCAGTTACAAATTTAGTATCATAAAGACCTGTTTCTGCACCTGAAACAATTCCATTTCCAGATGATAGATGTGTAATCTGAGAATTTGGATTAATAATATCCATTGATAGTGTAGCATCGCCTATTGGATGTCCTTGGTTATCCAATACAACAATTACAAAATCTGCGGTTTCACCTGGTTTGTATGTACTTTTTTTAGTGTTTAGTGATACTAGTCCCCATGCAAATTCGCTTTCTACTGTATGGGTTTCTCCGTTTACAAGTAATGTTGTCTTTACTTTGTAAAGACCTGGCTTGTCATTTGCATCAAAGTCTAGATTGATTTCGAATTTACCATCTCTGATTTTTTCATAGTTTGCTTTTAGATCTACAAGATTACCTTGTGCATCATAAACATCTGTTGTAATTTGTTCTTCATTTCCAGCCCATATATCTTCCTGAATTATAGCTTCAGATTCTACATCACCAATTTCTTCAATGTTATCAGTAGAGTTTTGTATTTGCTGTGTCATGTCATTATTATTTTGTGATAGACTGTTTGCATTTTGATCAAGTTCTGTTAGAATTGATTTAAGTTGAAGTTTAGATTCTTTGATGTCTTGCTCATTAATTTCTTTATTTGCTTTAATTGCATTAATTTTTTCTTTTAGTAATAGAATTTGTTCTTTGATATTTGCAATATCTATTTTTAATTGCTCATCATCTGTTGATTCTGTTGCAGTAGCATTAGCAATTATTGTTGGTTCTGTTGCAGTAGCATTAGCAATGATTGTTTCTTCTAATTTAGATAATAATAGTAAAGAACTTTCAAGTTCTTCAAGTTCATTTGTCAAAACATCATGTTCATCATAGAATTCTAAAGTTAGTTTAGCATTTTCTGTAATTAGATAGCTTTCTTTAACAGAATCTAGAGTTGCATTTACTATCAATTCAGTAACGATAATTTCAGTAGGTTCTGTAGAGGTTGCATTGACAGATTGTTCAGCTGTTATTTCTGCCAATATTGCATCAAGATCAATTTCTACAGAATTTTGTGACATGTAATATTCAGATTTTTCATCATAAAGTGATTTAATTTGTGAGTTATCCAATTGTGAATTAAATAATGAAACACCATCTATTTGACCAGAAAATTGTTGTGAAATTTGTTCTGAACCTTTTCTTACATCAACATATGCACCAATAACAATATCCGATTCTGATGATAAAGAATCAATTGTTGTGGAAGTAAGCTTGCCATTTACAGATAAAGTTAATTGATCTTCAAGTGTATTGGTAGATTCTAGTTGTCCGTTAACATAGATTTGAATTGATGTTCCATTAAATGTGGCACCTAGTTGTGTCCATTTTTCATCAATTATACTAGTAGATTCAACACTTGTCCATTTTATACCATCAAAGACTGAAAATTTGGCAATTTTTGTTGGTGTGATTAGATTATTAATTGATAAAATAAACGAGTTATCTTTACTAATTACAGTAAATTCCTGAGAGCCTTGAGAATAATCTGGTTTTACCCATGAAGAAATTGTTAGTTCTGCTAAATTATCAGTAGATGTTTCATTGACTATTGTTACAAAATCATCGTTACCATCTAATTTAATGGAACTTGATGTTTGGTTAGCAAGAATTTCAGTTTCTGTAAGTTTATTTTGAAGAGAATCTAATTCTGTAGATAAAATAGTTCCAGTTGGTTCAATGATAGGCTCTGTGGTTGTAGCGTTTACTAGATTTGATGTAGAATTAAGTATAGACTCTGTGGTTGTAGCGTTTACTAGATTTGATGTAGAATTAAGTATAGACTCTGTGGTTGTAGCGTTTACTAGATTTGATGTAGAATTAAGTATAGACTCTGTGGTTGTAGCGTTTACTAGATTTGATGTAGAATTAAGTATAGACTCAGTTGATGCATCAATGATTGATTCTGTATTAGAATTTGTTGAATTATCTGAAACATCTGATGCTAAAAGTGGTTCAATTGTAACTTTAACACCATTGTTTGAGTTCAAATGATTGATAAGATCATCATTCATTATACCAGAAAATGAAAATTCTTCTGCATATGCAGAACTATAATAATTAGAAGAGATTGTAAATGGAGATGAAAATGCTGAGAAGATTAGCAAAATTACTAGAAATGAACTTAATGATGATCTAGATCTTACGATAGATATTTTTCCATACTCTAATTTAAAAAATAGAAATCCAATAAATGGAATGAAAATTAGTACAAGATGACCATCAAAGTTTTGTGTTAATTGATCTAACTTGAAAATTTCATTAATGGATTTATTCTTTGTAATAATATCATCAATGAAATAATTAAAGTCAAAAGGTAATAAATTAAATTCATTGTTAACTACAATTGGATCATTAGGATATTGTAGATTAGTTGCGATCAAAGGATTTGAAATTAAATAACTATCAGATGAGAAAACATTTTCTTGCTTGTTTGATCTTATTTGTTCCATTAATTTAATTTTATCATATGGATTTGAAACTAGTAATATTTTATCTAATTTTTTATCATCTAAATTAATATATAAATTATCAACAAGTGAAATTTTATAATTTACATTTGTTGGTAAAGATTTTAGATCATAGTGTGAATTGTCTTGTTGAATAATTAAAGTCTCATAAAGATTAAGTGATATAGATTTACTAGTTTCATATGTTAATGAATTATTAGATTCATATGATAATGTATTACTATTTTCTTGATTTAGGTTATCAGCAAAACCATTTTTTGAAACACTGTAATTTGGAAAAACAGCTAATAGACCAACAACTAACAATATTACAATAATTTTTTCAAATTAATCATACACTCCATTAAATAAGTGAAAACAAATTATTCTGATCCTAATTGAAAATATAGAATCTATTTTCAATAAGGTCGTCTTTTTTGAATCCAGTTCATGATATGTCATTGTAATTGAAAGTTAGTAAAAGACAGGGATTTTTTTCAATATATCAAATTCCAAAATGGTTGTTTTCATGGATCCAAAAATCCAAGCTGGAAGTACAATTTTGGCAGTAAAAAGTGCATAAAAAACGTGTTTCAAAATTGAATAAAAAATTTATTTCGCATAGTTGTTATTTTATGATTAACGCCTGTGATTTTCAATTAATTAAAAATTTTGTGTAATTTGAGAATCAGCATTAAATAAAATAAATAATGAAAAATTTAATTTATAATTATTCTTATATGGATAAATAAAATTTGTAATTAAAATTATTAAATATAAAAAATATTTTAAAATAAGAACACAATAAAAGATACATGTTATTTTTAATTGGGTTGGAATTATGATGTAAACTTGAAAATTTATCATTGAGAATAAATTTATGTCAGAAATATATTTAAAAAATCCGATTAATGTTTGTCTAAGAAAAATATTACATGTTCAACATATTTGATGTATTTGTTTTCTTTAAACTCTTAATTAAAATGAATACTAAATGTGGTGCATAGACACTATCGAATTATAGCATATTGAAATAAATTATAAATTTTATGTTACAAGTAGTATCATACTATTGTATTCTATTGTAGATAATTAAAAATTAATCTTTATTGTTTAATTTGATATAAATTTTATTTACATGTGTTTTTATTAATTATATAATTCTATTCTTAGATTAGAATCTATTATAATGATCATTTATTTGTTATTCTTATCTAGTTGAAGTTTACTTATTAAAAAATAAAGCAACTAACATTGAAATCATAAAATAATAATTTGGTGATGTAATTATATGTATAACAAACTGAAAATAACCATAGAAAAATTAACTGAATAATGCTATGATATCATTCACATAAATGAGTGATTTAATACAACATATCATTGTAAAATTATATCAATCCCCATAGTTTATGCTATGTTTCCAAAATTCATAATTGAATGGTTGTACAAGAACAGATTTTCTTCTTGTATAGCAATCAGTTTTGATTGATGGTGTTTTTCGGACCTTGATTCCTGGAATGATATTTTCACGGTACAGATAGAAAAACAATGTTTTGCATCGTATGCACCGTCAGCTAGTATCTTGATAATGTTACCAAATTCTTTTGATTGTTCCACAAGAGATACCATGTGTTTTGAATCATGCGAGTTTTCATTTGTAATTTCCAAACCTGTGATTTGTTTTGATTTTACATCTACTGTGACATGAATCTTCAGAAATTCTCTTCTCTTGTGTCAATTTTGTCTCATCCATTCACCTCTGTTTACGACCTTGATTCTTGTACTGTCAATTGCAATTACAATATTTTTCTAATCTTTGACTTCATTTTGATGTCTATCTTGTTTACTCTTCCAAATTGCTGAATATGTTGGTGTTTTGATATTCTTATTTTTTAGATATAATTTTATGAGTTCATCTGTCTACCTGTATGGCAACAAAAAATATGCATGAACATACCATAATGCTTCCATTAGTGTATCAGGATATTTGTATTGATTTCCTTCTTTTTTGTGGTTCATCTCATTTAGTTCTGTATCCCATTGTGTCATAGCATCAAAAGACAGCATAATTTCTCCTCTTCTTATAAGAGGTTTGTTTATGTTTTACAGTTACAAGACATGGCAGATAGAAAATATTATGATCTAAAGTGGATCGGTAGAATAATTTAGATCAGATAGTCATGTCAGGAAATACAGCAAATTATTAGTGTATAAAATGATAATTCAACTAATATGGTTTGTCATTTCTGTCAATTAGGGATTGATTTAAACAAGAATCATTCAATATAGATAGAACCTGTTTTAGATAGATTACAGAAGATCATCTTTGATATGTATATGATCTCATATTTTCCAACTACAAGTAACACTATCATTGTAAGATTTACGGTAATTACAATTATTGCAGGAATTTTAGTTTCTGGAACTTGATATTTGCCAATAAAAAGAACAAGAACAGATGCCATTACAGTGATTTGGAAAGAAATACGTGAATACAAGATATTATAAATAATTATGTTGTTCATATAACTACAATCAAGCACTATCTTGTAACTGAAAAAAACTGACATTCACTGAAATGGTGTATGTTTAATTTGAACAGGTTATTGTATTTAGCGTTAAAGAAATTGTTTGAAGCGTTGGAAGTTAATACAGATAGATCAAAAATTAATTATAGATCCAACACGAATTCCATCTCTAAAATAATCAATTATAAATGAAGTGTCATTTATTTTGGTATTTAAACTAGATAACTAAACTCTTTGTTTTCAATTAAGAGATTTTATTAGTATTTTGATTTTATATTTAGTGTCTTGTTATAATATTTAATTGGATTTTTATGTTTACAAAATTTATAAAATATAAGACATTTATCATCATTAATTATATTCAGATCTGAATCTCCAGTTGTTTTTCATACTTTTAATTTTAAGGTAAAATAGAATACATATTAGTTTACAAAAATAAAAAAAGGAAAAATTTCCTAATTGAGTGATGTAGAGTTACCTATCTTGATTGTCCAAGTTACAGTTAAGGTGTCTTGATTATTAACAGTAACACCAGAGAAAACTTTTCTTGCAAACATTGAATCAGTACTGGTAGCAGCTGTATCATTAAAGAGACCTGCCTCAGTAACTGTTTGTGTACCGCTTACAGAGAAAGCTTTCGTTATTGTAACATCTGATGATGTTGAACCTGTTCCACCTGATGTGGAATTAGCTATGGAGACAGTACCTAATGCTCTGGTTAATCCACTTGTTGTGAGTTCGGCTCCAAGATCAACATTGGTATTTGTTTCTGTTGCAGAATTTGTGCCAACTGCAATGTATGCAAATGGATTGGTAATAGCTCCTGTACATCCATTACCAGTACCTGAATTGGGACCTTTGAACAGCAATTTTGCTACACAGTTTTCAGCTTTTGTTGTAATTGCATTATCTGTTTGTCTGTATGCTTTTATTTGACCATCTGGATCGGTAACAACTAGTTGCATGTGACCGCTCATTAATGCAGAGGTAACAAGTGCTGTTTGATTTGGACTAGATTGATTAGATGTAAAACCAAATCCAGCAAACCCTGCTCCTATTGCAATAATTGCGGCTACTACTACTATTGTTATAGTATTTTTCATTGTTTAACTAATATTTTTTTATTTAATAACCTTAGTGGAAATTTTTAACTGAGATAGTATCCAAATTGGTATATTATTATGGTGAAGCCTGTAAATTTAGTCCTTCGTTAAGATTGATAGTGATATTTCTACCTGAAGTTTGGGGTTGTGGGACAATATCAGTAATATGTTGACTTTTGGTTTGACCAGTCATCACACCAGAAAAGTAGCCAATTCCAATTATTACTATAGCTGTAATTATTCCTGCAATGATGATTTTATTCAATGATTTGATGATATAATTAACATCTATAAACTTTCAGTTAGTTACAAAATATATGTACTTGAAGATATTGCTCGTTATCCTTTTTTTTACCAGCATTAGTCAATTTGTTTTTGCAGAAGAACCTATTCCAACAACTTATTCTGAAGAGACAGACAAGATAATTTTTGATGGAAAGTGGACTTTTACTAGAGAATGGAAAGAAAGTAGTTTAAATGAATGGAGATTAAATGATGGATCAGGGCTTATTTTGAGAACTGCACATGATGGAAATTATATTTACATATTTGTAGATTATCTATCTGATGTCTTTAAGGATAAAGGAATGGATAGAGCTACTGTATGTTTTGGAGAACCAAACCACAATAAAATTGCTAATGAAAATGATTACTGCTTTTTAGTAACCTTGGGAGATAATAGTCCCATAGTGCTTCAAGGAGGTTCGCCTATTGCTATTTCTGGAAATTTTAAAAAAATATCCGATTCTAATTTTGTTGGAGTTGGAGCAATGTCAGATAATGCAGATAGGTACACTCCAGTTCCACATACATCGTATGAATTTAAAATTCCAGTGGAATTAATAGGAAGAAATAGTGAGTATAGTTTCTATCTATCTGTTTATGATTTTCACAGAAATGTTATGAATACATGGCCAAGGGACATAATATTAGAAAATAATTTTGTAATTCCATCACCACTTTACTGGGGTACATTTTATTCTCCTGACAAGTCACTTCCAGAATTTCATTTTCTATATTTTGTATTTGTTGTGCCTTTTCTGATGATCATTATATTAAGAACACAGAGGTATCGTAAATTAGTAAATTTTAGCTAATAAATTTTGAAACACTTGTAATAGATGTGAATTTTTCACTAAATATATTCATAAAAAGAATACATAGTATGATTTTTTAAAATAAAATAAAAAGTGACAGTCGTCTTTTCCTAACTTCTAATATGTAGAAGTAGATTGGGACGATAGTCCAGTTGGTGTTGGTACAGATGGGAATTTGTCTCCAACCTGTTGCTCAGCTACTGCAGATGCTTCTTGTAGGATTCTTTCGGTTTCCTCACTTGAAGCGCCAGTCTCCATGCTAAATGAGTCTCCTGCTAGAGAGTCCATCATTAGACCATTGAGTGTCTGTGTCATGGAATTCAATTCCGAGTCTGCTTCTGGCATGAATCTTCCTAGTGATGACTTCAATCCCTTCATTGTAGACATCGCTGGGCCGATTGCTACCATAGCATCGCCTAGATCATGAATAGTCGTTAGTCTTAGTTGGACTTGTTCCAATGACATTCTTGCATTGCCGAGCATCTTTGTAACCTTACGAATTTCAGCTAATTCGTTTGACAAAACTCTGCTTGTGCTTGTATCATGTTGCTGCATTGCAGTCACGACTCTCTGGAAGAGCTGCGCGTCTCTTTCATGCAGTTTTCCAAGCATAGAGTCCATTTTTGTTATTTGGACTTGTAGTTTGTTTACTGCGGTTTGGATTCGTGGTTTTAATGCACCTTGAGGTTTTATTGACTCACGGAGTTTGTCGGTTACACCTGGTGTCTCTTGTCGAGCCCAAGTCTTATCGAAGTTTGGCATGTCGGGTAATTTAAAAATTATCTCTTAATGCACAGAGTGAATTTAGATAAACTTTAGAGTGAATTTAGCTAACAAACTAATTCTGGATGGAAATTCAATTAATCATGGTAAAGATTGCGGTTTTTGATTCTGGATTGGGATCTTTGTCAATAATTAAAGCAATACAAAAGGTTTGCAAATCAGAAATTATCTATTTTGCAGACCAGAAAAATTTTCCATATGGAAAAAAATCAAAAAAGCAACTAGAGACGATCATAAATAAAACAATAAAGATGTTAAAAGAAAATTTTCCCCAGATGTTATAGTAATGGCATCAAACACTCCAAGTTTGATGGTAAATGTAAATAAAAAAGTAATTGGGGTATATCCTCCAATAAAAGAAGCCATGACACTATCCAAGACAAAAAATATTGCAATACTTGCAACACAAACTGCAATTAAAAGCAAATGTCTCTCCAGTTACATAAAAAAATTCAATTTCTCAAAAGATAAAAAAATTTACAAAGTAAATTCATCTGCACTAGTTGAGTTAGTAGAATCAAATAAATTCATTACAGATAAAATATATTGTAAAAAAATTATTAAAAAAACTCTTTCTGATGTATTTTCAAATAAAATAGATGTGGCTACTTTATCAAGTACACACTTGTCATTTTTAAAATCATTATTAAGTTCAGAATTTCCTAAAATAAAGTTTGTTGATCCTGTAGATGTGGTAGCATACAAGGTTCTTACAAAGATTAAAAAAGAATCAAAGAAAAATACAATCAAAATTTTTACATCTGGAAATGTAAAACTTTTTGAAAAGAATCTAAACAAACTTGGAATAAGAAATAAAGTGAATTTTCTATCTACTTGACTTTAGCCTTTCTGTATCCATGACTGAATTTCTTGTCATATAGCTTTGAATATTCATAAGTTTTTGGATCAATAACATCGCTGATAATTACAATTGCAGTTCGTGTTATTTTTTCATCTCTGACTTTTTTTACAATATCATCAAGTGTGCCTTTAATGATTTTTTGATCATTCCAGCTTGCCCTGTACACCACACCAACGGGTGTAGATTTTTTGTATCCACCAGCAACTGCTTCTTTTACAATATTAGAAAGTAGATGAACACTAAGATAAAAAATCAAAGTTGCTTTATGTTTTGCAAGCTCGGAGATTTTTTCCCTCTTTGGTACTTTGGTTCTAGACTCTGCTCTAGTAACAATAATGGTTTGAGTTACACCTGGAAGTGTAAGTTGAATTCCCAGTGCAGCAGCTGAGGCTAAAAATGCGGTAATGCCTGGAACTATTATTGATTCAATTCCTTTTTTTTCTAGATTATCTATTTGTTCTTTGATTGCTCCATAAATTGATGGATCACCATCATGCAGTCTGACAACTAGTTTGTCACTCTTTGCGTTTTTGTAAAGCAGATCAAAGATTTCTTCTCTTACCAAACCAGCTGCATCATGTAATTCTCCTTTTTTGCATAATTTTAGAATTGGAGGTGGAATTAGAGATCCAGAATATACTACAATGTCTGCTTTTTGAATTAATTTTTTGGCTTTGATTGTAATTAATTCTGGGTCACCTGGACCGCATCCGACAAAATAAACGCTAGACACGCTTTACCACCAAGATTGAGAAATATTTTGTAGTTAGTGTTCCGTCATTTACTTCACCCAATGTTAGTTTTCTAATAATTTCATTTTCGGTTCCAAGATCTTGTCCAATTGCAAAAATAGAGTTATCAGGAAAGCCAGCTTCTCTTAGCAAGTCAATTACTTTATCAAAATATCTACCGTCTTTTAAAAAAACCATTGTTTCAGAATGTTTTGCAATTTCCTTTACTGTACTCAAATCATAACAAGACGGAATGATTGCAACTTTTTCTGCACCTTCTGCAATACTTACACCAACTTTGGCTGCAAAAGTAAACATGGAAACAATTCCTGGAATTACACTGATTTTGATTTCCGGATGATTCAATTCTATATCTTTATGCATGTAAATCCAAGTACTGTACAAATATGGATCACCTATTGTAAGATAGACAACATTTTTCCCATTAAAACTTTTTCAGCCATAATCTTTGCATTTTTTTTCCATGTTGCTTCAAGAATGTCTTTGTCTTTAGTCATTGGAAAGATTAATTTTATTATTTCTTGATTTTTTGATTTGTCAATTAGTGAAGATACAATGGAAAATGCAATGCTTGGTCTGTCTTCACTTGAAGCAGGACACATTATGGTATCAGCATTTTGAATTGCCTTGGCGGCTTTTACCGTAAGCAATTCAGGATCGCCTGGACCCACTCCTATTCCAATTAATTCAGGCATGAAAAATAGAGTTTTATTCCCAATTAAAAATCTAGATTAGATTTTTGTTGCAGAGATTATTGTAACTGGATTTCTAGCAAGCATCATGGTACCTTTTGAGGTCTTTCTGCTCTTAGAGATGGTTACTTGAGTGATATCTACTGAATCAAATTGTAATTTCTCTAAAACTTGCAAGACAGAGTATAGAGTCTCAATTAAGATGATTCCAATGACAATTCTCCCTCCAGATTTGAGTTTATCCTGACATAGATTCACAATTTCTTCTGTATCACCTCCAGTTCCTCCGACAAATATAGTATCAGCTAAATCAAGTTCTGAGATCTTTTCTTTTGCGTTGCCAAATATTACAGAGATATTTGTCAATCCAAATTTTCAATATTTTTTTTTGTCAATTCAATTGCATTGATATCATAGTCTATTGCAATTACTTTACCTGATTCAACTTGAATTGCAGCTTCTATAGATATTGAACCGCTTCCACATCCAATATCATATACGGTATACCCTGGACAAAGTCGTGCTTTACTAATTTGGATAACTCGTACCTCTTCTTTTGTTATTGGTACGTTCTCAGAACGCTCAAAAGCATCATCGGGAATTCCCGGTGTTTTATAATTCCACATAAACTCAGATCAACAATTATGACAGTGGAGAGGGAATACCAGTTGAGACAGTACCGGCATGTGCTATAGTATATGTTAGAATCCAGACAAACAAGTATAGGAAAATGTAACTTCCTATGCCTTGTGTAATAATCTTTTTTCTATCAGATGATGGTAATTGCATATTCATTGATTTTGCAATGAATATAGTTACAATAAAAATAATAATCATAAATACAATTGATGCCCATCTTCTCTCTTCTCCCTGAATATCTTCAAAGAGAAAAGTTGCTAGAGTACCAGCAATTACTGCAAAACCAACCCTCAAGTAGAATAGTTTGTCTAATTTCTTGTCTTTTTCACTTTTTCCTGTCTGACTTGTAGGTTCAGATTCAGAACTGCTTGATTCTGTCTCTGGAATTTCATTATTTTCCTCTTTAATTGACTCTTTTTTAGAATCTTCAGGATCAGGTGTCGGTTCAGATTTCTTTTTTTGAATTTTGCCAAGTAAATTTCTAGGTTGACTTTATTTAGCCTTGTTTAAAATCTTTGGTCACAAAACAAGCATGAAATAGAGTAAGAATATAATTTCAGATACCAGATAGATTGTTGTGACTCTAGCAGGAATAGAACTTCGTTATTTGGTGGATCAAATTTCAGAAGCAATACAGGACTACTATGTAAGTAACATCTATGGTGTTACAAAAGACAGCATATTATTCAAACTTCATCATACTGAAAAATCAGATATTTTTATGATGATATCCACGTCTGGTGTTTGGTTGACATCTGTAAAAATTGAGCAAATGGAACCAAACAGACTACTAAAAAGATTACGAAGTGATCTGTTACGATTAAAATTAAAAAAAGTAGAACAAATAGCGTCAGAAAGAATTACATATTTTACTTTTGCAGGATTTGATAAAGAATTTGTAATTGTTGGTGAATTTTTTGGTGAAGGAAATATTTTACTCTGTAATAATGAAATGAAGATTCTTGCATTACAGCATTCTATTGATGTAAGACACCGAAAGCTTGGTGTTGGTTTAGTGTATACGCCACCACCTATGAACGGTTTGGATGTAATTAAAATAACAGAGTCAGACTTTGAAGAACTAAAAACATCAGATTTGCCAGCAGCAAAATGGCTTGGACGAACACTGGGTTTACCAAAAAAATATGTTGAAGGTATATTTGAAATATCTGAGATTGATTCAAAATGTCTAGGAAATAATCTGACATCTGAACAGATAAAGAAACTCTATGATACAACAAAAGATATTGTTACAAATGTGATTACAGGCAAACATGAGCCGGTAATTATTAGAAATGAAAAAACAGAAATCATTCCTATTAGATTAGGAAAGATGGATGACAAATGTACCGTTGTCAATAGCTTTATCGAAGGTTTAGATACTGTTTTCACAGAAAATCTTGTAGAGATAGGCAAATCAATTCAAACTGGCGGTTCTGATAAGAAAATAAAAGAACTTGAAAGTCAGCTAGCAGAACAAGAAAAGGCAATAGATACAGTAAAAGAAAAATCTACTCACATAACTAGTGTTGCCAATTCACTTTTTGAGATGATCTCAAAAGGTATCACGTCTGTTGAAGATTCAAGGGCTCATGAGATTTTGGCAACTCATAATTCTAAATTGACTAAAGAGAAAGGAATTTTACTCATTATAGTTGATGATGAAAAGATAAAGGTAGATTCAAAATCTTCACTGCAATCAATTGCATCAGTATTATTTAATGAAGCAAAACGAAAATCAGGTGCAATAAAATCCATTGAGCAAATTAAAAATAACACACAGAAAAAATTAACAAAGTTACAAAGTACAGCTAAAACAGAAAAAGATTCAGTTTCATTTGCAGAAATTAGAAAAAAGAATTGGTATGAAAGATATAGATGGTTTTTCACATCAGATGGAATTCTTGCAATAGGTGGTAGAGATGCTCCTTCAAATTCTGCTGTAGTAAGAAAACATTTAGGAAAAAATGACAAGATATTTCACGCTGATATTTTTGGATCTCCATTTTTCATACTAAAGGATGCAGAAAATCCATCTACAGCTAGTATGAATGAAGTTGCTCATGCAACTGTTTGTTTTAGCAGAGCATGGAGAGAAGGCATGTATGGTGTTAGTGCATATTGGGTAGAACCAGAACAAGTCAAAAAATCAGCCCCAAGCGGACAATTTCTTCCAAAAGGATCATTTAGCATAGAAGGACAGCGAAATTTTGTCAAGATATCTACTCTCAAATTGGCTGTTGGAATATTACCACAGGGAGACGACTATGTTGTGACATGTGGTCCTCCTGAAACAATTAAAAAAAATTCTATTTGTTATGCAATAATTGAGCCACATGGGGCAGATATGGTAGATAGTGCAAAAAAAATCAGACTGGAATTTTTAAAACTGGAAGAAGAGATTACAAAGAAAATAAACATAGATGATTTTGTTCGTGCTCTTCCAGCAGGAGCAAGTCAGATTACAGAAGTAGGTTTAGGGGATGCCTCTTAAAACAGAAATAGATTCAATATTTTTGTTGATGTGATTGAGAAATACTGCAAAGTAAAATTACAAGTTATGTACAAATGTTGCAGTCAAGTAACACTGAAAAGGTACACATATTAAAAATCTGTAAGAGTTTGTAGATAAGATAAATGAAAGATTACAACAATCTATCAAATGATGATGGTCATACTCTTGTAAAAACTGCAAGAATGATTGTTACTCAATATCTGAAAAATGGCACAAAGCCAAAACTAGAAAAAGAATTTACAGATAATTTTTCTTTTAAATCAGGCGTATTTGTCACTTTGAATAGTACTCTGGGATTAAGAGGCTGTATCGGATATCCATTACCAGACAAATCATTGTTTAATGCATTAGAGGATGCAGCAATTTCAGCTGCAACAAAAGACTCAAGATTTCCTGCTGTTAAATCTAAAGAATTGGATTCAATTACATTTGAAGTAACTATACTTACACCACCAGAAAAAATTGTTGTGAGTAAACCTGAGGAATATGTATCAAAGATCAAAGTAGGAAGAGATGGATTGATTGTCAAACATGGATTTTATTCTGGTTTGCTGTTACCACAGGTTCCAATTGAGTATGGATGGAATGAAAAAGAGTTTCTAGAATACACATGTGAGAAAGCTGGATTGCCAAAAAATTATTGGAAAAATTCAGAGACAGAGATTCAAAAATTTGAAGGGATTGTTTTCAAAGAAGAAAAACCAAATGGTATAGTTATTAGAGAAATGCTATAGGATTGAAAGATTCAGTATCTAATGAAATTTTTTGTCCAGTTTGAAGTGATGAAAATTCCTTATCATTAATTATGACAAGAGGAATGTTAGCTAGAGCACATCCTGTTGCAACAGTAAGATCTGCTTTATGACAAATCATTGCAAGCGGTGCGACATTATTAGATTTGATAGAGTAGATAGTATATGCCCCTACGCTGCTTCCAACACCGTTTGGGAATACCAGGATTTTATCTTTAATGGATTTATCAAAGAGCTCATGATTTTTGTCGCTAATAATTCCGGTTTTTTTGTCAACCGTACCTAGAAAATTAATGGGATGTTGTGATTTTAGGATTATTCCTTGTGTTTTTCCTTGAACTAGAATTTTCATCTTGTCTCATCTTTAATTATTTGAGAAAGTGATTTTAGATTTACATCTACACCGTTGGAATTTTTCAAATAGTATGCTCCCTTGATGCTATTTGTTGTGACTGAATCAATGTTATCTTTACTGATTAATGGAGTAAGACATGTACAGCAATCAGCAAGAATCTCACATCCAGCTCGTTCTAATTCATTAGTATAACCAATCTTTTTTGCTTGCTCCTTTACTGTTCTAGGACAAAAGATCATACATCTTTTTTTAAAGGAACGACCCTTCAGTTTGCCAGTAAGTTCAGAAATTTCTTCCAGACCCAGCTGAGGACTGCCAAGTGTGATTAGATCACCTTTTTCTGCAGTGTTTAATTCATCATGAATTTCATTCATCTCTTTTTTATCAAAATCTACTTTTTCACAACCAGAATCACCATCACCAAAAAGAAATTTGGCGCATGTTCCTGAAGTTCCCATTCCACCACACAGTGCTTTGCAGCTACGTCTGTCCATTTCTCCAACACCGGAAATATTCACAGAATTGTTTCCAACTTTGCCTGCAAAAAATCCAAGCATTCCATATGTCAGCTCGTTTGGATTATCTACCTTCATTCTAATTGTTATATTTGGAGAATCTTCTTTTCTTAGTGAAGAGTATGGACTTTTTCCAGTAATTGCACTTGCAAGTGCGCTAAATGAGCTTTCCTTGTTAGTTTTTAGATTATCAAATGAATTTGCGTGAATTGCAGCATTGCTTTCTGCAAAAGATACTTGTGTTCCCCCTTTAGGGATATCAAAAATTTCGTATGGAATACAAGAAAATGACGGAGTTACACCCATTGTCTCATATGATTTTCTAATGGAGAGTTGTTTTGAAATAAAATTATCATCCAGACCATAATTTGATACATTATCAATGTCAAATCCCATTGGATTAAGAGTTGTTTTGACTTTGACTCTAGCATTTTTACTAATACCTGATAAAAATTCCTCGCCTGCATCTCCAATTGTATTATAGTTTACACCAGAAAGATGTGCCCATTCAATTGGAATTAGTTTATCTGCATCTGTTGCCTCGCCTGTTGCAAGCAAAATTCTGTATGCCATCTGCATAATTTCACCTTGTTCACCTTTTAGTGCAGATTCTTCTTCTCTTGTTAACTCCAACAGTACTAGTTTGAGTATTACAGATATAATACTTGTACGTAAAATTTCATACAGAGATGCAAAAAATTCTTCGTGGAATGACAGATACTATGATCTCAGTAAAACCTCCAAGAATGACTGCATTAAGGGAGCTGCATGAAGCAGAGATAGGATCATTTAGCATTTTAATTGGAACAATACTTTCAGCAAGAACAAAAGATGAGACTACAACAAAAGCAGTCAAAGCATTATTTTCAAAATACAAAAATGTAAAGGAACTTGCCAATGCAAAAACAAAAGACGTTGAGAAAATTATAAAGTCAATTGGTTTCTATCATGTAAAATCAAAAAGAATAATCGAGGTTGCTAAAATTATTGATTCCAAGTACAAAGGAAAAGTTCCAGATAGTTTAGAAAAATTAATAGAGCTTCCAGGAGTTGGAAGAAAAACTGCAAACTGTGTACTGGTGTACGCATTTGACAAACCAGCTATTCCAGTAGACATTCATGTTCACAGAATCTCAAATAGATTGGGACTAGTAGATACAAAAACTCCTGAAGAAACAGAACAGGAATTAATGAAAAAGATTCCAAAAAAATACTGGATTGAGATTAATGATACTTTTGTAATGTATGGTCAAAATATTTGCAAGCCAAGATCGCCAATGTGCAGTGTATGTAAAATTAAAAGAGATTGTAAATATTATAAAACTAGGAACGCTTCTTAGTTAGATATAATGCGCCTACCAGTATTCCAATTCCTGCAGCCACATAAAATGGAAATAATGCAAATGGATTCTTTGCAGGATCCCCTGAAATAAATTCTACAATCATACTTCCAGAATTTACTGCTGGTGGGTCAGTAGGGCTTTCCATTCCATGAACAGAATAGGAATTAATTGCAAATATACCGATATCAAGATTAGATACTACTATTCTTGCGCCGTTGTTAACTGTTAATCCTGCTCTTTCAGTGTATGAGATAATTGTTTTAGATTCAGGAGACCATCCTCTCTCCAAGTCACTATGCACAACAACGTATCCCTCTTTAGGAGTCTGCACTGCAATCCAGAATTTTTCATGTGGTTGTGAGCCCATACCTATTTCAACTATTTTCTCAGGATTATCTTTATCATAAAGTCTCAAAACTGCATTTCCATCAGGATTTGCATACAAAAGATTGTTATCAATAGTAACTTGCCAAGCTATTGAATGTGTTCTTTGCATAGTGATAATGTCTGTATCTCGAAGAATTTTATTAAATTCGTATGATGGGAATTCTATTGTATCAATAATTAATGTTGGATTTTTTGATTCTTCTGCAAAAACAGGTAATGTGATAAATCCAGAAAGTAAAATTAATGCAAGAAGATACTTCACGAGCTAAATCTAGTTTGAGTGAATAAATACCTAATCAACAAATGGATGAGGATAATCCAGAATTACCTTTGAGACTTCGGGTCTTAAGATAAATTCAGATGGGGATTTACCATCATCAATCATTTGTCTTAGTTTGGTTCCACTAATCTGCTCTTTTGCATCATCATCATGTGGGCATGCCTTTGGATTTGTATAGGTTAGACATTTTCTGCAATAGAAAAATGCTGGAAAAAATACTGGAGATATTTCTAATTCAGGATAGTCGCCAAAGATTTTTTGTGCTGCAAATGGATCATAAAATGTTCCAACTCCTGCATGATCTCGACCAATAATGATGTGTGAGCACCCATAATTTTGTCTCATAATTGCGTGATGGATTGCTTCTTTTGGTCCAGCATACTTCATCTCTGTATGCAAAGTTCCAAGCTTACATCTATTTTCCGGATAATAATGTTTAATCATAGTTTCATAGCATTTTACAATTACTTCATCTACAAAATCACCAGACTTTTTCTTGCCAATTACTGGATTTACAAATACTCCATCTCTTGTTGTGATGGATGTTTTTTGAAGCATCTCATGTGCTACATGTGGGGGATTTCTTGTCTGAAAAGCTACGATTGTCTTCCATCCTGCTTTAGCAAATATCTCTCGGGTTTGCAAAGGAGTTAATCTGTATTTTCTAATTTCAGTCTCTTCAGGTCTTGCAATGTAATCAATTTTACCGCCAACTAGATAGTCTTGCATAGACATTGTCTTTGCAACACCAGGATGTGAGGAGTCAGTTGTTCCATATACTCCCTTTGCAGTCTTTTCTTTATCAAAGGTAAATGTCTCTTTGACATGTAAAATTGCTATACCTAATCCCTGATGATTTTGCAGTAATACTTTGCCAGCTTTTTTCATTTTTGCAGCTGTGGATTCATCTACATCAAGAACTATTGGAATTGTCCAAGCCAAACCATTTGATAGTCTACCTTTTGATATGACATTTTCAAAGTCTTTTTTTCCCAGGAATCCCTCTAAGGGGCTAAAAATTCCATCTGCAATGTTTTCAACATCATTTGCAAGGTCTTCTGAGATTGATATTGAATATAATCCGGATGGATCAGCTTTGGTAATTCTATTTACCAGTTTTCCTCCATGTGGTTTAATTGAATTATCAGACATGCTAAATTCCCTATTTATGGTCTATATGAAGGCCACATTCTTTGTTCCCTCCTTGTTCCCACCACCAACGTCCTGCTCTCAAGTCTTCTCCAGGTTTGATTGCTCTAGTACATGGCTCACATCCAATACTTGGATAGCCTTTGTCAAGAAGACTATTGTATGGTAAATTATTTTTCTTGATATAATCTTGAATTTGATCCCAAGTCCAATTTATTATTGGATTAATTTTTAAAATTCCATCATATCCATTATCTATTTGGAAAATATTTACATCTTTTCTTACTTCAGTCTGATCACGTCTTAATCCAGTAATCCAACCATCTAGTGTAGATAACATTCTATTAATTGGATGCACTTTGCGGATTTCACAACATAGTTTTCTATTTTCCACACTCTCATAGAAAAGATTCATTCCTTTTTCTCTAACCATATCTTCAACTTCTCTAGTATCAGGAAACAAAACTTCAATTGTTATATTATATTTTTTTCTCACAACATCCATAATGTCATAAGTTTCTTGCGGTAGTCTTCCTGTATCTAATGTAAAGAATCTAAACTTGGGATTAATCTTAAGCATAATATCCATAATTACTGCATCTTCTGCACCAAAACTTGATGCTTTTGCAACTCGTGGATGAAGATTATCAGAGACCCATTGAAGTGCCTCGTTTGTTGTCTTTATTTTTGAATTGAGTTCATCTACTTGTTCTTGGGTAAATTTTTTCACAAATACACTTGAATTGTTTTGTTTTATATTGATTACCCGAATGATTTATCCTAAATTATAAACAGGCATATTTCAAAAAAGAAGAGATGGTAGAGATTTCTTATGTAGTAGTTTTTCCAACAGTGTTTTCTAAAAATAAAATTCCACAATTAATCATAAATATTAAAAAAATTCTAAAGATTCAAAATCAAGAATTCAAATCAGTAAAACGTGATGGGGATGTTATTTTAGTAGATGCAAATGATCCTGTGTTTTCATCGTCTGCAATCAATTTGCTTTTTGGTATTGAAAAAATTGCTATTGCTAGGCAGGTAAAAAATGATTTTCAAAAAGTCATATCAGAAATTACTACAATAGGTGGAAACTTGCTCTTAAAGGGGGAAAGATTTCTTGTTAAAGTTGAAGGAACATCAAAGGGATTTTTTACAAAAGACATTGAAATTGCAGCAACATCACTAATCATAGAAAAAAAATCCAATATGGGTGCACGTCCTGGAACAGAAGAAAATTTTGACAAGTTACTATACACGTATCTAACAAAAAATAATGCATATGTTTGTATTTTTTCAGATAAAGGTCAAGGTGGTATACCATATCAATCTCAAAATAAAAATGCCATATGCAGTGTTTATGATGAGATTTCTGCAATTTCTTGTTTTGAAACAATAAAACAGGGATTTGATTCAAAAATAATTGTCTGTTATAGACAAAAATCAGAATTAATGAATTTAGTTAAAATGATCAATCAAATAATTCCAAGATTAGTAAAACAAGAAATTGTGTTGGAATTCTTTAATCTTAAGATTGATCAAACAGGAATCAAAAACTATCTAATCTTTGTAAATTCAATATTAGAAATTATGCTTCATGAAACAAAGTCAAATAAGATAAGTCACATATCTCTTGCATTGTCTCCACTGATATTTTCTACAAATTTTATTGATTATTCAATGAAACGTGTATTTCAAAAAGATAGATTACCAATAATGCCATTAAGTGGTGTAGATACCAAACTTTTTGAAGAAGCCAAAGAGATTGGATTGGAAAAACAAATTCCAAAATTAGAAAAATTATTTACAATTAATTCAAATGAAATACCAAATTTCTCAAACAAAGATATAGATTTTGCAATAAAATCAAAGAAAAGTGTCACTGTAAAAATAGGACCAAATAATGTGCATGATATCCTTGATTCTCTGGAATAAAATCACTGAGAATTTAAACGGCATTTGAGGATTACAATCTGTGTTAAAAATCGGCGAATTCATCTATCCTTGGGGAAGTGGTCATTATTCCCGAATGATGAGGCTAAATGCAGTATTAAGTGATCATATAAAAGAAAAATTTGAAGTTCATTTTTCAAGCAAGGATCATGTTTATCAAAAGTTACTAGAGAAATTTCCTAATCAAAAAAATCAAATCCATGAGATATTAATGCCAACTCCAATTGATGGGAAATTTGGACCGAGTATTTCATTATCACTGCTAAATTTGTTATTACCAGTTTCAAAAAATCCACCTCTTGTAAAACAAGTTACAAGCTATTTGAAACAAGAAAGTAAATTGTATGATGATGAAAAATTTGATCTAGTAATTAATGATGGAGATATGGGTTCAAATATTATAGCAAAAAATCGTCAAACTCCAAGTTTGTTTATAACAAATCAATTTAGACCAAAATTGTATAAATCAAGATCTTATTTTTATCCAGCAATAATTTTTGTTTCAAAACAAATCGCAAAAGCTTCCAGAATTATTGTAGCAGACTCTCCCCCACCATACACTATGTGTGAATATAATCTAAATTTCACAAAAGATGTCAAAGAAAAGGTAACCTATGTTGGTCATTTTACCACCAGTGTAAATATTGAGAAAAAAGCGACATCGGATCTTGAAAAACTCATAGAAAACTCAGAATTTGGATATTGGATGAGAACTGGAAACAAATCAACTAATGATGGAACAGGTCAAAGGTATGAAGAAGCATTTCATCAAAATGAAATGAAAAATGAAAAAAGAATTATCTCTCATGCAAAAAATGATTCAAAAATTGATTCTGTTTTAGGAAAAGATGGAAAAAAATATACGATATCTAGTGCTTTGGAGAGAAAAATTGATTGGATTCAAATTGATATTGGTTTTCTATCAGAACAAGAAAAAGAAACTGTTTTGAATTTGTGTAAATATGCCGTAGTAAATGGTTCTCATACTGTAATGGGTGAAATTCTTGGAGGAAAGTCAAAACCAATAATTGGTATTCCAATTTATGATGAGCACACAAATAATATCAAATGGGCTGAAGAGAAAAACCTTGGAGTATTAGCAGTTAAAACAAAGCAAGTCATTGAGTCTATTTCAAAAATTAAAGATAATTATAACAAATTTGAAGAAAATTTAGCTGATTTTTCCAAAAATTTTGTTCCTAATGGAGCAGAAAATACAGCAAAGATAGCAGCAAGTATTCTAGAAGAAAAGAAATAATACTTTATTTTGATATTTTTAGTTTATCTGGCACGCGGGATTTCGATGGGCGAACGGACCGCAAGGGATGACGATAAAATCCGCGTGTCAGATTTTAAATCGATCAAATAATAACGTGGGAACGCTTTTATGGAAAAAATTAAGCCAAATTATTAGTGCCTAACTGTCCAGAATGTACTGCAAGAGAGAGAAAGAAAATTCAAGCAAAATATGAAACAGACACTGCAGAAGAAAATAGGGGCAGAGATGATTTATTCAAGTTATTTGATGAAGTTGAAATTCCTATGAAAATGGATTCTGCTACAAAACATTTCATTTGTAAGAGATGTGGTTTGTATGCTACACGAGAACAAGTTTCTGACATCAAATACAGACTAAATCAAAAAGAAAAAACACGTGAAGATAAACAAGATGATTATCTGGAATGGTGGCAAAAAAGTAAGAAAGATAAAGAATTAGACTAGAGTTGTTATTTTATGGCAAAAAAGACAGACGGAGAGAAACCAGCTAAGAAAGAAAAAAAGTCAGCTAAAGAGGATGATATTCCAAGTTGGGTTTCTGATGAAATTCAAAATGCAAAGTTTGAGAAACCAGAAGAACTAAAAAGAGCTGGATATATTCTTGAAATTTATGATTCAGACAATAAAATTGATACTCAATTGTATGATTCAGTTGAAGATGGTAGACATATAGTTACACTTGATTTGCCAAAAAAAATTAAAACTTCAGATTTAGAAAAGGGACTAGTCTATGAATTTACTTTTGATCAACATAAAGCACCATTAAGTAAAAAGGTGACAGAGTATCTACAAAAAGAAAAAGAAATAGATATGAATGCAATATATCAATTTGAATTAAAAAAAATGGAGTTACTTGATGTAGGATCTAGTGCTGCATCTGTAGATGAAGAATTAGAAGATTAAGACTATTTTGTTTTAGAGTTTAATTGTTTTTTAAAAGCCATACCCAAAATAGGGTTAATCAAGTATGGAAATGTATTTTTTAACCATACAGCCCCACGAACTACTGAAGGAACAATAATTTCTAATCGTGGAGAATTTGCAGCTCTTAAGATTGCTTTTGCAACTGTTTTATCACTAAGAGATGTTAGTGAGTATTTCGGCATTTTTTAAAAGAAGGATGATCAAAAAAGTTAGTTCGAACCATTATTGGACTTACAACTGTTATTCCAATACCAGTTCCTTTAAGCTCGTGTTTTAGACCTTCTGAAAAACCCAACATTGCAAACTTTGATGCACAGTATGATGCAATTCCAGGTAAACCAAAACTTGCTGCAACAGAGGCGACATTAACAATATGTCCAGATTTTTTTTCAAGCATTGATGGAAGAAAATTTTTGATGCAGTAAATCATACCAAAATAATTTGTTGCCATCTGTGATTCAATTTCTTCAGTTGTTAAATCAAAAACAGAACCATAAATTGCAAATCCAGCATTATTTACCAAAATATCAATAGATCCATATTTTTCTAAAACAAGTTTTGACATTTTCTCTACTTGTAATTTATCAGAAACATCACATTCACAAATCAGAGTAGGGATATTTGATTTTTTTAGATCATTAGCTATTTGTTCTAATTTTTGTTTTCTTCGTGCAACTAGAATTACTTTGGAGCCTTTTTTGGCAAATTGAATAGCAGCTTCTTTGCCTATTCCAGATGAAGCGCCTGTAATTAGCACAACCTTATCTTTGAAATCCATAAATCAAAAAATTCGTTAAAAGATAAAGTGGTTTCTATGATTTTTCCTTCTTTGGGATTTTACTCAAGGCTAGTTTTACCAGTAAAAGCCAAGTTATCATAATAGGTACATAGTAAGTAGCAATTCTCCAACCAATTACTGCATTCCATGTAACAGTTCCTTGAGGAATAGTAAGATTGAACGGATCCAAGTTATTCAAATATGCGATAATACCAAATTCTGCTAATCCAGAACCACCTAGTGTGATTGGTAAGTTTCCAATTGCATTTGCACCCATTACAGCCATGATTGAATCAAAAATACCAATCATTGATCCTGTTCCCATTGTAATTATCATAAATGATATTCCATAAAATGACCAAGATGCAAGTGAAAAGAGAAAAGATATTGTAAAGATTTTTCTTGATTCTGTTGTTTTTAGATTTTTTCTACTCATTGTACAAACTTCTTCCATCCAAGAATTAGTCTGCTCAATGTATTTTTCTCCTTTAACTTTAGCAAATCGTTTAGTTAAACTAACTAGTATCCTTGGAACTTGGAAAGTTCTCCTGGATGACAAAAAGAACAGAACCATCCACAACGAAGTTACGGTAATACTGATTCCTAAAATTATAACACCTACAACATATGCTCCATTCATCAATGCAAAAATGCCAGCCATAATTGATAACAAACCTCCCGCAAAAACTTCAGTGACTATATCCATTATTGCAATCCAAGTTGATTTTGAAGGTGCAACACCTTTTTTATGCAAATAATAAATTATAACAAATTCGGCACCTACAAACATCGGAGTGGTAAATTTGATAAATTCACTTCCAATTCTAACACCGCATAACTTCCAAAAAGAATCAAATTTTCCAAGATATTTGTGTGTAATGTATGCAAATTTTATTCCCTGAAGACCTAGTTTTATCATCATGGCAATTACAGCTGCTACAAATGGAACAAGTCCAATTGCCAATACATCTTCAAATTTTATATCAAATTGGATTGCTATAATGAAAATAGGGATAAGAGTTGCAGGAATAGCAATAATTCTCCAATTCATCGATGATTTTTTTTATATATTCAAATATGAAAGTTGACTAAATTTCAATAACAATATTGAATGCCTATATTTAGGCACAAATTTTGAAAAACTCTAAGACTTAGCTAGTTAGTTGACGGGTTTTTTGAATTTCTTGTTTGACTTCAGCAAATAATGAATCCAAAAGGTCAGAATCTGAAAAGTTTTTTTCTTCTAATAATTTGATAACTAGTTCTTTTAGATGCATCTCTTTTTCATCAATAGAGTTCGAAATCATACATTTTATGTAATGTTACAGATTATAGATCAGTCGGAATTTTATTTAATTATTGATTACCGTTGTGGCATATTTTGAAGAATTGATATCAAAAGTAACTAGTTTGAAATATAAGCCAAGAAAGAAAATTTAGTTAGTATTGAAAGCAATTTTTGTAACAGGAACAGCTGGGGCAGGAAAATCTCTTTTAACATCAAAACTATACGAGTATTATACAAAAAATAGTGCATTTGCAGCTGTATTGAATTTGGATCCCGGTGTTAGGAATTTACCCTATACATGTGATATTGATGTTAGAGATTATGTTGATGTTATAGATATAATGGAAAAATATGATCTAGGTCCAAATGGTGCCATAGTTATGGCAAATGATCTGATTGCTTCTAAAATTGATGAAATTCGAGAACATATTGGTAAAGTGAATCCAGATTATCTAATTGTGGATACACCAGGTCAAATTGAACTGTTTGCATATCGTTCTAGCGGTCGCTTTGTTGTAGAAAATATTTCATCTGAAGAAAAAACAAACATATTTCTTTTTGACGGTGCATTAATTACTACGCCAGTAAACTTTGTCTCAATTGCTCTTCTTGCAACATCAATAAGATTACGCTTGAATTTACCAACTATTAACATCATTACTAAAACAGATCTAATAGGTTCTAAACTAAAAGATATTTTAGAATGGTCAAGTAATCTGAAATTATTAGAAAATGCCATTGCCAAAGAGGCAGATGGAGAAACATATAGTTTAACTACAAATATTTTACGAGGCTTGAATCTAGGTGGATTTGCTCAAGGATTAATTCCAGTTTCTAATGTTACAGGAGATGGATTAGTGAATTTAGAAGCAGCACTAAGCAGAATTCTTAATTTGGGTGAAGAGGTAGAGGATTAGTTGATATCAAAGATTACTGTAAAAGCTCCATCTTCTACTGCAAACTTGGGCCCAGGATTTGATGTGTTTGGATTAGCAGTTGATGCTTTTTTTGATGAAATTACTTTAACAAAAAAGAAAAGCGGAATAAGCATAATTACTGAAGATGATATTCCAACAAATCCGGATAGTAACACAGCAGGATTAGTTGTTAAAAACATGATAAAAAAATTCAAAATTAAAGACGGTATAGAAATTAAAATCAAAAAGGGAGTTCCTGCAGGATTTGGAATGGGAAGCAGTGCAGCTTCTGCAGCAGCTACAGTAGTTGCATTTGATAAGATGTATGGATTGAAATTAGATGAAAATACCCTTGTAGAATTTGCAGGATACGGAGAAAAGGCTAGTGCAGGTTCTATTCATTATGATAATGTAGCAGCATCAGTATTGGGAGGATTTGTAATTGTTAGGACAAATCCTCTAAATGTAATCAAAATTGAACCGCCAATGAATCTAAGAATGTGTATTGCAGTTCCAAAACTTGTGGTTCCAAAAAAGAAAACCAAAGTATCACGAGGTGTGTTACCTAAAAAAGTCAGATTAATTGACAGTGTTGCAAACTTGTCAAATGCTGCAGCAATTGTTGCAGGATTTATGAAAAAAGATCCCAAGTTGATAGGAGATTCGATAAAAGATGTGATCGTAGAGCCTGCAAGACAGCATATGATACCAGGATTTGCTAAAGTTAAAGAAAATGCTCTCAAGGCAGGGGCATTGGGTGTAACAATTAGTGGTGCAGGTCCTTCAGTAATTGCATTTTCAGAGAGTTCAGTAGATTTAAAGAAAATAAGTTTAGCAATGTCAAAAGGATTTGCATCTGCAAATATCAAATGCCAAACTGTAATTTGCAAGCCAAGTAAGGGTGCAGTAGTAATAAAAAAATAATCTGGAAAGAGAATTTATGAAAAAAGCAGTTATTTTGTTCAGCGGTGGAATAGATTCAGTTTGTGTAGTTAGTTATCTAAAATCAAAATATGATCTATATGGAATTTCATTTTCATATGGTCAAAAAGCTAACAGAGAAATTATTGCAGCAAAAACTTTCGCAAAAAAGCTTGGATTAAAGCAACATAAAATTATCAATATTGGCTTTATGAAAGAATTGTATGGTGATTCTAATGTTTTAACTAGTTCAAAGAGAAAAATTCCAAGCGAATTTGACTATTCCATTGTGGTTCCAATTAGAAATGCGGTATTTCTATCAATTGCTTCAGCATGGGCATTTACTCTTAATGCATCATTTGTAGGATATGGTGCGCATACAGGTGATAAACACTATCCTGATTGCAGACCGGTATTTGCAAAAAAGTTAGAATCTGCTTTTAATCAAGGTGAGAATGATGGAATAGATTCAGGATTACGAAAAAACATCAAAATATGGTCTCCATATCGTGAGGGTCTTTCAAAAAGTGATTTGCTAAAAATTGGTTTCAAGGCTTTGGGTAATTCTATCTTCGAAACATGGAGTTGTTATTCCAATGAGAAACATCATTGTGGTGTTTGTGAGTCTTGTAATAATAGAAAAATAGCCTTTCAAAAAGCTGGTATTATAGATAAAACAAAATATCTAAAATAGTCTCTAGTATTTGTTATCAAGAATTTTCTTTTTGAAAACAAAATTTCTAATTATAATATACCAAATAAAGAATATCCCACCAACAATTCCCATAAATACATAATTTTGAATTTCTGGAGTTAGTCCTTTTATCGAATTAGTAATTTCTCTTGAAACTAACATTGAAATAGCAATAACAATTCCAAATTCAATTGCATACCATGTCCAATTAGGCCATGATTCTTTTGGAATGTGGACATTAGGATTAGCTCCCATGGCTTTTGTCTAAAAGATTGATTATTTAATTTTTCAGGAGAACCTAAAGTGGTGTATCAGAGGTACGTCGTCTAATCATAGTCATAATACTCTCTTTTTCCTCCTTATTCTCATAAATTCCTCTATATGCAGAAGAGGTAAGTGTTGCATCATTTCTAACTCCACGCATTTTCATACAGAAGTGTTCTGCATCAGCCAAAACTACTACTCCCTTTACACCTTGAGCAAATAGCTCATCAGCTATATTCTTGGTTAGTCGTTCTTGAATTTGTAGCCTTTTAGAGTATTTTTCAACTAATCTTACCAGTTTTGAGATTCCAAAAACTCTGCCGTTAGGAGAATATGCGATGTGGATCTTTCCAAAAAATGGCAACATATGGTGCTCACACATTGAATAAAATTGAATATTACGTGCAACAACTACATCAGAATCTTCAGAGAATTGTACGGATAATTCAGAATCAGACTCATATCCACCAAAAATTTCCTCATACATATTTGCAATTCTTTCAGGAGTATCTTTAAGACCTTCACGAGTGGGATCCTCACCAATTTCTATGATTAATTCTCTAACGAGTTTTTTTACACGTTCTTTATCCATTTTATATTTTCACAGATTTTTTCTAGTATTTGAACCTAGTCTGGTTTCTAGGCTGGTGGTAAGATTATGGAGCTCCAATGAATTTGTGAAGCTGAGGTACAACTTTGACATCAATGTAATGTGGATAAACTATGTCATACAAATTTAGCAGTAGATCTAATGAAGGTTCTGCAATACCATATGTTGGTTGTATAATGAATCCATCAATGTCTTGCTTTGAAATAACATGAAATATTTTATCAACCAAATCTTTGAAATCTTCTAATTTTGTTTTGGAGCTTACAACAATTTTGATGTATGTAGTTTTTTTAGATGCAACAGATGATTTAAGACAGTTCATTGCATTATCAATTAATCTTTCATAATGTTTAGAATCTACAAAATCAGAATCTTTTGTTTTGAATTCTATTTTAACAATATCAATAAATGGTAATACATGATTGAATCTATCAGAGTCAAAACATGATGACTCTAGATAAGTTGGAATTTTTTTAGTTTGAACATATTTTGCAAGTTCAGCTACTGCATCATGTTGTATTAGTGGATCACCTCCAGTGAAATTTACTTTATATGTTTGATTTTTAAGATTAGAATCTATTAGTTTACACGCTTCCTCAATTGTATATTCTTTTCCAGAATCAAGTGGGAGTGATTCTTTGGTATCACAATAAAAACAAGTAAATGGGCAACCAGCTAATCGAACAAAAAGTGTTTTTGTACCATAAAGAATACCTTCTCCTTCAACTGATGTAAATATCTCAAATAATCTAACTTTCAAGTAATTGTGGTATTTTTTTTCATTATTTATTCAATGAGTTTTATTTAGTGCATTACAGGTTCTTTTGTATAGAATAAACCGGAAATAAAGAAGACTACTCCCAAAATTCCAATCAAGCTTCCCACAAATTCTACAGTGTTTTGCATTTCACCTTGTAATGGAGCCCATAACCATGCCATCAAAGCACCAACCACAATCATTGGAATTCCTACACCAACAGAAATTGCCTTAGAAGCCATGCTCAATTCTGTTAGAAAATGTATATGAAGTTTATGATAAGATGATTAATCCTAAAACTGTTCTAGTGTTGCTAATGATTATAATAATTCATTTGCAGTTTCAAATTTACCTTGAGTTAAATGACGTTTAATGATTTGAAGTGTTTTTTTAGCATTTAGATCAACCTGGCTTAATTTGTCAGAGTTAGATGATTTGAATAATATTTTTCAGATTGTGCAATTCTATGTGATTATTTTCTACGTTCTTTTAGATGTTCTTTAATTGATTTGATTTCCTTTATTTGTTTGATTATCTCTTGTGGGTCTGTTGTTATGGAAAGATTTTTTCTGGCATCTACAAGTTTTTGGATAATATCTTCAGATAGTCCTTGATTCTTTATATCTTCAATTAATCTATCAAGTTGTTCAAGATATTTTTGAGCATATTCTTTAGCACGAGATTGTTCTTGTTGAGATGCATTTCCACGAATTTTGTTATTGAAATCGTTGGTAATTTGTTTAATTTTACTAATTGTTTGTAGTGCATCATCCAATTGTTTATCTGTAATCTGTTTTTTTGCTGTCACAAAGAGATCATCTATTTCAGAAAAGTTAATTGATGTATTGTATTTTTTAGCAATTATTTTAAGATTATTAACATAGTCTTGCATTCTAAGAAGATCAGCAGAGGGATCTGTTACTGTATTTTTAAGAGTGTACACTTCTACTTGTGAAGATTGATTGTTTGTTAATTGTTGAGATATCCCTTGGAATATTTGCATTGCAGAAAGAAAATATTTTTTTGCTGAATCAATGTCATTATTTTTAAGAGATTCTTCTAAAGCCGTGATTTGTCGTGTACCTTCTTTGAAAAGTTGTTTTGTTTTATCTGATGAGTTTTGATTTATCTGATTTTCGAGTTGTTTTTGGGCATGTTTTGCAATTTTTAGAAGAATTGTCGGATCAGTTTGAGCTTGAGCAGTATTAGTCATACCGCCTAGAACCATACTAAATACTAAAATCAATAATACAAATGAGATTATTTTTTTCATTTTTCTTCCTCCAAATCTTTTTTCAGTTTTACTAAATTTTGTAAATCTTTTTTATCAATTTCAATAACGCCTAACCTTTCTAATCTTTTTACAGCTCTCCACATAGTAGTCCTTGGTTGAAGAAATTTCTTTCTTAATTCACTTTCAAGTGCTTGGCCTCCCTTATCGGAAATAAATTTTACAATCTCTTTATCATCTTCACGCATTTCAGGTCTAAAATTGAATATAGTTTCTGCATCATTGAATTTTGTTTCAGTTTGTTTTTCAGTAGATTCTATTTGGATAATTGTTGGTAAAGATTTTGATTGTTTTCTTTTTAGCATTAATACTATACCCATCACTACAGCTATAATTGAGCCACCAATGATTATTGTATTAACATAATTAAATGATGATTCACTTGAAATTGTTGGTTTGTGAGTAGTTGGATTTATTGGTGTAAAGATATAGTTTATCTCAGATAATCCAGCAGTAAGACCAAGTTTTGTTTGCTCATCTACTAGTTCCATATTGTTTGGTAAACCACTCATTCCAACTATGACTGAATTTTTTGGCATTAGTAATGTATAATTTGATGGAGAATCAAATGAGAATGTCCAAACTCGTCCTTCTTTTGAAACTAAATCATCAATATTATAATCAACTATAATACTTGATGAACCAAATATGTCAATTATTGCTTTGTCTTCAATTATTTTTTCAGATAACAAAAATCCAGTGTCTCCTGTTGCAACAAAATTATCTATTGACTTGCCAAACAAATTAAGCTCAAAATCAGGTTCTAATGGATCCACGTCTATTTTTGTAGATACATGTGTGGATCCATCAGAATAAATGGTAAGTTCAAGAGTTCGAGTAGAGCTGAATGAGGTCTGAAGAGGTATCAATACTGTCACAATAATTAAGCCAGCGAGTATCAAAGGTGCCTTAACCATTGTTTCGAGGATACCATCAGTCCTTACAAAAAGCATTCCATCTTCTCGAATAGACTCTTTCTCATAAACAGGTACGATTTCTGGGTTCATTGGCTAGTACCTCAAATTCATACTTTCGACAAGTCCCTGGAATCTCTTAAATTCCTGGAAAAATTGAAGTCCTTTTTCAGTAATTGAGAAGACTCTATTCCTGTCGTTTTTGACTGACTCTACCAAGCCTGCTTCTACCAATTTTTCACATTTGTCTAGTACTGCATAGTGAGATAGGTTGGCTTTGCGAGAGATTGCAGATACGATGACTCCAGTACGACCGCCACCGGCAGTTACATCTAAGATATCACCCATTATGCCCATTTCGGACCTGTATTGTTGTTTTGACATGTGTTAGTATGAGATTAATTAGTTAATGAGGAACATTCTGAAACTTTGAAGCGGAACGCATAGCGGAACATGGATTTCGTCTCTTAAAATTAATAATTTTAACAAAAATTACTGCAGTGAGAGAAAATCTCAAATTTTATTATGCCTAAAATTTTCATATAAAAATCAAATTTTTTAAAAAGTTAGATAGAAAATTATTTTTGAGTAGTTTTAAATGATTTTTAATTGATTTTGTCTAATTTTGATATATAAAGAACAGATAGTGGAACATTATCTGAGCATATCTAACTCATATTCATGTCAAAATAGTACTTTTTGAAGATACTCGACCAGAGAGAATTTTTAGATATAAAAATTTAGACAATATTGAAGATTGATAATATGAATTGGTTTACGTAGTATCAATAATCTCATATGTAATACAAGGAACAGTTACAGATAAAGGAATAGTTTAGAATCATATTTTCTAGAAATATAACAAAAATGCAGTACAAATGTATCTGTTATTTCATTAATTCTAGTCTAAAAAGTCCTGATGTAGATGATAGTACTAGTACTGTTTCAGATTAGATAATAAAGTAAACTTGGAAAATTTTTATAATTCTAATTTAGAAATTCAATTTTTTGGTGAAATAGTCATAATTTTTCTTTTCAATGATCAAAAAATCAGTCACTAGGTCAGCTTTGAGATTCATAATAACTTTTTATTCCCATTTTGAAAAGAGATCATAAAATGTTTGATAAATTCAAAAAGGAAGAAGAGGGTGAAATGACAGAAGAAAGAACTGTAGATGAACATGCTAATATGAAATCCAGAGGCATTTCATCTAATGAAACAGTAGGAGAAATTGGAATTGTAGAACTAATGGATAAACGCGCTAAATTGGAAGAAGCAATTGATTATGTAGGTTTAATGATAAAAAATCTAAAAGATAAAAGAACTGTTTTAGAAAAAGATATTGAAGAAGAATCTGTAGATATTAAAAATCTAAAAGAAAAATTAGAGAAAGTAAGTCAATACATTGAAGAGGAAAATAGAGGAATTAAAGAACTGGCTCATAAGAGACAACAAGTTGAAAATGAGGCAGATGAAGTAGGCTCACTTATCAATAGTTTAAGAGATAGATTATCTGGAATTGATAGAATAATCGATAATGAAGGTAATAGAGTTAAGAAAATTAAAGAATCTAGAGATTCTCTATAAGATTTAGAATTTTAGATGTTAGAAAAATTTACTTTTAGTTGAAGTTCTAGTATTTGTAGGCATTGAGGGAAATCTATCTCCAACAGAACTTTCAGCTACAGCCGCTGCCTCTTGTAGAATTTTTTCTGATTCAGAGTTGGTTGTCTCATCCATTCCAAATGTAGCATCACCTGAGAAACTATCAGTCATAAATCCACCTAACATTTGTGCCATCTGACTAATTTCTTGGTCAGCACTTGGCATGAATTTTACAAGGGATGATTTAAGATTCTTCATCAGACCTATTGTAGGCATGATAGTAACCACAGTATCTCCAAGATCATGATAAGTTGTTAATCTTAATTCAATTTGTTCCAATGCTATTCTTGCATTGCCTAAAATTTTTGTAGTTTTTCTTACCTCTACTAATTCTTTGGATAAAATTCTACTTGTATTCACATCGTGTGACTGAGTTGCTTCAACTATTCTTTTGAAAAGTTTACTGTCTCTTTCATTTAATTTTACAATCATTGAATCAAGTTTGGTAATTTGTGTTTGTAATTGTTTGATTCCATTTTCGATTTTAGGTTTTAATGCTCCTTTTGGATTAAATGCATCATTGATTTTATCTGTGATTCCTGGTTTTTGTTGCCTATTCCATTTATTTTGTAAATCTGACAATGAGATTAATTTTGTAATTTGTACTTAATTTCAGGTGTAAACATTGCTTAACAGTAAATAAAATATTACTAACAAGAATATGTCTTTTCTAAAGATTTAGGATTGATACTCTCTGTGGATGCATTTTTTGGATGTGATTTGGAATCACAGAACTCTTATTTAGCGACTCTCCGCATAAAGGACATTTTACCATTCTATGCTTGTGTGGATAAAAAAATTGTATTTAAATATTTTTTTTAGGCCTAAATTCAGAAAAATCGACCCAATTTTGTATTATTCAACTTTTTTTAAGCATAAAATGAAGATGAATTTATGGCTCAAGTGCTGATTCTAGTGAATCTCAACGTTGTAACGAGTGATTTTAACTAATTTCCAATACGGAGAAATTTGACTTCAAACGTGGTTTTATTGCTACAGAATAGTAGAACAAGAATGGGTCAAAATGGAGATCATTTGGACAAGATGAATGTGGTGATATAGTATAGTATTGGCGTACCAACATCACTAACAATGTATGATAGTGATTGAATGGAAAAACCACATTTTAGAATAAACCAAGACAATCCAAGAAGAGTGATTTTGTAAACTAGATACACATTAAATCATCATAAACAATTTTATATCATTGAGTGCGACCGACTCTTTACGGGAAGACCACAAACAGATCAAACGTCTAGATAAAATAATTATAAAGTGTTATGAGGATCTCTATGATGGAAAGGATATACCATTTGATGATATTGAAAAAATAAATCTAGTAATTGCAGAATTCTTGGACTCTATCCATTATTCAAGGGAGGAAGACTCATACTTTCCATGTGTAGCAAGCTATGATCATCTAAAAAAAGAGATACGAGATCTGATGATAGAGCATGAATTTTCGCGAAGAATTGCAAAAAATATATCAACACATCTGACACGTTGGAAAAACGGGGAAGATGCAAGAGAACCCGTAGCAAGATACCTTAAGACATATTCGATTTATCTTATGGACCACATGTCAAAAGAGGAACGGTTTTTTGATAAGGCAGAAAGCGAAGTGTTATCAAAAGAAGAAGAAATTGAGATGTTTGAGCAGTTTCGCTCCGTTATAGCAATTACGACAAAGATGCAAAATATGATTAAAGAAATCGAGTATCTTGAACAACGCCCTTGGTTTCTAACGTAAGCTCTTTAAGACCTAACTGGAAAATTTTAAATCATGAAGCCTTTCGTTTTATGGATGACCGGTCTGCCATGTTCAGGTAAGACTACAATTGTTAAAGAACTCCAAAAAGATATTCCAAATCTAGCAATGCTTGACGGAGATGAATTAAGAGAGTGGTTTTCACCAAAAGACTTTTCCAAGGCAGGAAGAGATGAGCACAACAAAAGAGTAGCTCATCTGGCAAAATTGTTACTAAAACATGGAGTTCCATCTGTAGTATCTCTTGTTTCCCCATACAAGGAGAACAGAGATGATGCAAGAAAGATCATCAGTTCAGGCGACCAGTTTGCTGAATGTTACGTCAAATGTTCAGTTGAGAAATGTGAGCAAAGAGATGTCAAGGGAATGTATGCCAAGGCAAGAAAAGGTGAGATCAAAGGATTTACAGGAATTGATGATCCATATGAAGCTCCACAGAATCCAGACTTGTTAATTGACACAGAGCATGAAGCACTAACAGATAGTGCAAAAAATGTAAAGGAATTTCTCAAGAAAAGAAACCTAATCTAGTTTTTTAAATTCTTCAATTATTTTATCATGAATCAGTCCATTAGTTACTAAAATTCCATTTTGATGGTTTACTATTTTGTTATTGTATGTAATATCATTACCAGACATATCAGTCATTTTTCCGCCTGCTTCAGAAATTAAACAATAGGATGCAGCTGAATCCCATTCTTTCATCTTATTTGTAGTAGTAATGTATGCTTCAGCTTCTCCTGAACTAATTTTCCCTACTTTTAGTGAACTCCCTATACTAGTAAAATCTTTAATCCCTAATTTTTTGATAAACATTTTTTCTTTTTCTGAAAGATGGTGTCTTGAACCAACTGCTTTACATTTTGAAAGTTCTGAAACTTTTGTAACTGATATTTTCTCCCATTTACCTTTTGAAAATCTAAAGGCGCCACATCCTTTTTGTGCTGCAAAAATAGTTTTTTCTGTAGGCCAACCAATAACACCTATGATTGGTTTTTTATTTTTTATCAGTGCAATCATTACAGTAAATTCTCCAGTTTTGTCTATAAAATCAGAAGTACCATCAAGAGGATCAACTATCCAAATAATCTCTTCTGATAATCGTTTTTGATCATCTTTATCTTCTTCAGATAAAATTTTATGATTAGTTTTTGATAAAATAGCCTTAATGATTTCATTACTTTTTAGATCAGCTTCTGTGATTGGTGAATCATCACTTTTAGTGAATGTTTCATATTTGCTCTCGTATATCTCTAAAATTGAATTTCCTGCTTCATATGCAGCCTCAATAGCCATATCTAACTCTGGCATTTTGTCTAAAATTGGGATATTCTTCAATAGTAATTACCTAGGTGGTTAATTCTGGTTTTAATGTCCAGACAACTCCTAGGACAATAAATGGAATTGACATTATTCCGATAATTGTAAGTATTATGTTAAATTGAGATTCTGATACTTGTGGATTATTGACTATCCAAGGTAATGGTAATGTAATGACTACCCAGATTATTCCTAATAGGATAATTAATTTGGCCTTTTTCTTCCTATCTGTCATCAATTTCAGTATTCTTTGAGCAGTATTAAATCCATGTGAATTTACTTGATTGATTCTCCACCATCAACTGCAAGTATTGCCCCTGTTGTCCAGGCAGCATCATCAGAAGCAAAATATAAAATTGCTTTAGCTACTTCTTCTGGTTGACCAATTCTACCTATGGGATGCTCATTATTCATAAATTCCCTATCTTTTTCAGTTTTTAAAAATGGTTTTGTCATATCTGTATCAACAACACCAGGACAAATACAATTAACTCGAATTTTGTTTTTTGCATATTCTAATGCCCAACATTTTGTAAGAATAATTAATCCAGCTTTTGCCGCAGAATATGCATCTGCATTAAATCCCTGATATGCTTTTAATCCGGCATCGGATGAAATATTGATTATTGATCCTGATGTTTTTTGTAAATAAGGTATTGCGGCTTTTGTAAATCTAAATTGTCCTGTAAGATTTACATCTAAAACATCATTCCATTCAGACTCATCAATTTCATGTAATTGTTTTATTTTTGGAAAAATTCCTGCATTATTTACTAGAATATCCAATTTACCAAATTTCTCAATGGTTTGTTCTATTACTTTATTGACATCATCTTGATTTCTAATATCAGCTGTTATTCCTATTGTATTTGAAAGCTGACTAACTGCATTTTCTAATCTTTCTGAATCTTTTGCTGTTATGACTACATTTGCACCATTTTCAACAAAAATTTTTGCAGTTGCAAATCCAATACCTCTACTTCCACCAGTTATGATTGCAACTTTCCCAGATAACTTCAATATTTTTTTCAATAAATTTCGTAATTTATAGCTCTTTAAACTAACAATATGAGAATTCATGAATATTTTTTATATTATAGAATGAATTCTTGTAATTTGAAAATAATTTTATCATTCCATATTTTTACAAATTATTATTTAAAATCTAATTTATTTTCCAGAATAATTCACCTAGTTTCTGTTTATATCAAAAATCAAATTTTGAATCAAAATATCATGTCACATGATATTGAATATTATTCATATTGGATTTTTTTAATTATTTTGACATAATTTTTTCCAAATATATCTTAGCACTAAAATTTTTCATAAAACTCTATAAAATATTATAATTTTTCATATTAAATCTTAAATAGTTAAAGTAATTATAATAATTGATGCCGAAGGATATAATTCCTATCGACTAAAGTAGCGTTGCCCCGCAGAACAAAAAAGGCAATCAGGCGTTTTAACGACCTGACCATGAGAGGAAATCTCTCAGAGTTCTGCAGTAAAGGGGTAAACGCCTTTTTAATTTTCAACGACATCCACAGATACTGGACCTAATTCATTTCCATTTGGATTAATTTCAATGGTTATCATTTGTTGAATTGGAATTGAAACTGTTTTTTGTCCATCATAATCCCAAGTATAGTATTCAGATATTCCTGTTTGATGTAGAGTCCCTTTCAACTTGAAATTTTCAGAAAAATTATAGTTTTCCCCTTTTAATAAAATAATTAGAGATTGTGGACTATCGCCATTGGGGACAAATTTGAAAAGATAATTCCCTTTATTCACAGTAAACGTATTAGAATAAATTCCATTTTTGTATAAATCAGGATCTGCCAAAGTAATATGAAAAACTACATTATTGCTTTTCTTATCAACCTGATTAAAAGATAACACCAGTACAATTATTATAAATACTGCAGGTATAACTAGAATTTTCTTATTCATAAGTTAAATTATTAATTCTATTATAAAAATAAATTTCTAATTATAACTCCAAAGATTATTTCAGATACTAGTAATGATTTATGATAATCACTTCTATAATTCCTATTACAGATGGGATATTTTTTGGTTTTATTTACCATTTATCATTCTGTGATATTCAGCTTTTCGTAGTTATGTATTCTGTGTTTACCTTAATTTTCAGACCAATTACGAATGGTATTATTTCATTAGTAATTAAAAAAGCCAAGAATCTACAAAAGAAAGAGAAAATATGAGAATTAGGACTTTAGTTTTTCATTAATAGTTTGAATATATTTTTGATTATATTCGGTGAATAATCGAATTTTGTCTTGAGCTAGAGCCATAGCACCTGGCCTACTATTGATATGTTTATTGGCTATTTGTTGTTCTTTTAACAGTTTTTTTAAATCATCTTTGGTTTGTGATTCAAGTTCATTGATCAAATTTTGAAGTTCATTTTCTAGTAATTTCTTTGTATCAGGAATTGCAGGTGGAATTGCCCCTATGATTTCTTTTATAGTAATTTTCCCAAATACTTTTTTATTTAATTCAGTCAATAATCAAAACTCCATTTAATGTTATAAATTCAATTTGGTATTATGTATAATATAATATTTTTTTGAGTACTAATTTTATACATGAAGAGATATTTTATAAATAAAGAGATAAGAAGTACGTATACATTGCAATCACTTTCTCAAATTTGATATTAATGCTGTAATTTAATTAGAATTTAAAAGAAAACTATACATGTTGATTCAGATAGATTCTTTAAAGATTTGTCAATGTAGTAAGTGTAAAAATTGTTATTTTGATTCAGAAAACGATAAAAAATTATGTTATGCGTGTTCACATAATATTCATAAACATTAGTAACCGTGTTCACTAAAATCTGAACCTAATTCTATTGTTGTAATTACTGTGTTTTTGGTTGTTTGAAATTTGATATTTTTATTTGGTAGAAATTGATTAAAAATTTCTTTTAATAATTGTTCAGTGAAAAATGACCAGTTCATACCTAATTCATGTTGGATAATAAAATGATGGAATTCTCCTTCAACTCTGTGATCTGATTTCATTCCAGATGCTCGCATATAATCTTCCAATGTTTCAATACATCGTTTCAAATCATATTTTCCTTTCATAAAAAGAACTGTATCTTTGATTATTGGTAAAACTGTTTTAATAATTTCATTGATATCTTCTCCATCCATTTCAGCACCAAGAGAATCCAAAATTCCTTTAGGAATTGGAATCATGCCAATTTTATCACTAAATCGATCCCAGTTTACATATTTCTCAAGAATTTGTTTTACTAGAACATTTTGTGATATATTTTTGTGCATTGCCTCTGTTTCTAATTCTTCTACAATTTTAGACGGTAGTCGATAAGTAATACTGCGTGTTGTTTCTTTTTTTGTGGGGTGGGATTGTCTATTAGTTGGTGTAGATTTCACTGCATTTAACTCCAGTATTGAGTATATATCAGATTATATTTAATTATGATTTTTCCTAAAAAATATTGATTCGTTTTTAATTACATTATTTAGAATCTTTTAAAAATTATTCATAAATAAATTAAGTACAAGACATCTCAAAAAACATCTAAAATTGGACCAAATGATGATGATTAATTCATACAGAATAATAAAACATTATAAGAAATCAATACTAGCAATAATTATGGCAATTCCAGATGATGTTCAGGAATACGTTGAAAAAAATATCAAATTAATGATTTCGCAGACTGAGACATATATTCCTGTCATCAAAATAGTATTTCCTTATTCAAAAAATTTAGCAGATGGAATTTACAATCTAATTATAGGTAGTGCATTATCTGTTTTTGTAAATCAGTATGCAATAAGGATGAAATATCCAACATCTGAAGACTTTTTAGAGTTTGGAAAATTAGCTTTGAAATATAGAGATCAGATAGACAAGTTCTTCAAATAATTATTTTTATTTCACGACTAAAAATTGTCTTTGGAATTATTATTTTTAATCTACATTTTTTAAACTTGGCAGAAGTTTTTTTGTTATCGATTTTACTTGAGAAATCAACTAGTGAGATGTTATTTTACTAATTTTCATAATTAGAATATAGGTAATCCAATTTTTCTAATACTGTCTTTTGATCTATTTTTTGCACGTTTAGATAGTGTTCTTAACAATTTTTCACTTAGATCTTCTAAAACTTCACTTAAATCAAATCCTACTGAATTGTACATTAGAGGAGTATGATGGGGGGTAATAATCATAATAGATACTTCATATTTTCCTTCTTTTCTATTTCCAGTTCTTTGTTGTTTTATTGAAACTCTAGCTTCATGTATCTCTGAATAAACTTGTTGTAATCTTTGAGAGTTTTTCCAAATTTTGAACTGATCAAATTTACATTTTGTTGATCTTCTGGCATACCAACAATGTATAATGGAATTGGAGTTTCTAATTTGGATGCAAGTAAACCAAGTATGTCCCTAAAAGTAATAATGCCTTGAAGAGTATCATGTAGATTAACTAAACAACATGTAGTATCTGCTTTAAGCATTGAATTGATAATTTTATTTAAATCATCATTAGCCAAGCATTGAGGAATTCTAGTACTTCCAGTATTACCAATTTTAAGTTCTAATGCATGTTCAGTTCTTGCAATCATAGAGTTACGGGATTGTTTTTCTGATGGCATGATTGATTGCAGTATATGATATGATGTAAGGACCTGTTTGATTTTACCTTGATTCATTACTGGTAGATGATCAATTCGTTTAGTAGTCATAATTCGTCTTGCATTACTAATAGATTCATCAGCAGGCACTGTAATTGGATTTTGAGTATAAATTAGATTAGCTTTAATCCATTTGTTATCTTTTGATGATAATAGTTTGATAATTCGTTTGGCTGTAACTACACCAATTATTCTGTTTTTGTCTACCACAGGTACTTCTCTTATTCTATAATGAGTGATTATGTTTGCTACTTTCTGAACAGAATCATTTTGAGTCACATGTGGAATCGAATAAAGAAATGGTTCTACTTTCATATCATTAATATTTTTGGCATTTAATAGTGCTCTAATATTTGTAGAAAGTACATTTTTATCTTTAAGATAAAAAACGTCATAGGAATTATCCTTAGTAATTTTACTGATTACGTGTGAAAGTGTATCTGTTGGTTCTACAGTGGTTGCTTTTGAAATTAGAGATTTTATTTTGGTAGATTGAATATCCCTCATATGAGCATGAATTGTATCAGTAATCATCTTGCTGTATCTACTATGAATCTACCTGTTTTAAATTAAAAGAAAGCCTAGATTTTCATGAATGATATTTGAGTCAATATATTTAACCAGTAAAATTAGTAAGGGTTTCTAAGCAAGCTAAATGTCCTATATTACTAGTCAGATAGATTTTAGACTAATTCACCTAGAAAATGAACAACTGTGTTTACAACAATTACGGTTCTATCTTTAGGAATATGAAATAGTTTTTCTGAGTTATCTGATGATTGGATTATTAACTTGGAATAAGGATCCTTGAGAGATTTGTATAAAATTCCCTTATCTCCTACTGATTGAGACCAATGTGTACCTTGTAAAAATGAGATGGTTTCAAATTTAATAACGTGATAAGAAAAAACCATGTTTAGAACTTACCGCTCTTTTTGTATTCTAGTAATTATCTGATCACAAATTTTTCTCATTTCAGAATCAGACCCAACACTGCAAATTTTTACTAAATCAGTGGTTGTTACTATTCCAATAATTTGATTATTTTGTTTGACAGGTAGTTTGTGAATGTTATTTGTTTTCATAATTTGTGCTGCTTCCCAAACTGTTTCGTTTGAATCTATTTCAATTAATGGTGATGACATTACTTTTTCTAATGAAGCGATCAGTGGTATTTCTTTAGCAGTTATTCGTTTAACAAAATCTCTTTCTGTTAAGATGCCTATTGGTAATTGATTTTTAGTTACAATGATACAACCAATATCCTTTTCGTCCATCAATTTAGCAGCGTCCCTAATTGAAGTAGATATATCTAATGTGGTCAAATCACTGATCATTACGTCTTTTACGAATGTATGTACCATGTCTTATTATCAAATATTTTCTTCTAATAAATAAGATCCTTATTTTCATATCAAGAAATTATCTAATATGAAAAAATTAGTTATTTTACTATTAAAACAAGAATTTTGGATTTATGTAAAACATAATTTGAAGTACTTCCAAGAAAAGCCTCTTTAATAGAACCCATTACTCTTTAAGCCTATTATAATAATATTATATGATTTGTTATTTGCATAGTTTATGATTTTTGGTCATTCATTACCATAAGTTATGTCATCATCAAAAAGAATACCATTTTGTACACCCCCTATAGTTGATTAACCATTTATTATAGCAGCCATTAGTGATTTCCCACCAATTAATGCACCAATAGATAGCCCTATGTTTGCTATGAGATTAACAGCTAAAGTACCATAGTGATGATTATCCAAGAGATTACTAGAGTCAAGTGCAAATGATGACATCGTAGTAAGTGAACCACAAAAACCAATTGCAATTAAGAGGGAATACCTTCCATCAAGATTCCATTGTTCTGATAAAATGACAAACATTCCTAGGATAAATGCTCCAAGAATATTAACAATCAAAACATTGAGAGGTAAAGTATTAAACAATAATGGAGATTCTGTGATTTTATATCTTAGAAAAACTCCAAGTACAGATCCTACTGCTAAAAATACAAATTCTAAACCTTTCAATGTTTACCTCTAATTTTTTGCATTATTAGATATTTTTGGTTTCTAAGAGGAATATTAAAAATAATTTATTTAAAGAAATCAAACTCTTGATCTCTTTTTTGTTTAGGTAGATCTTCCATTACAGCCTGTACTACTTCATTGTGATTATATGTTAGATGTCGTAAGAATTTTGCAGATTCATCAGCTCTTTTCTTTGCGTCTGCGAATAACATTTCAGGACTACTTAGTTCATTCATCATAGTGTTACATTCTTTACATGGTTCAAAATCAAGATAGAGTTTCATAATTTGTGATTCTCCTTCTTAGTATTTAGACTATTTTATGGATTGAGTCATAGGCATGTCTTTTTTTCTGGGTTTTACCTTATCAATGGAATCAAGTAAATCTTGCTGTGTTATTTTAATATCCTTGATATTTTTTGATTTTACACTAACATGTCTTTTCAAAGCAAGAATTGCAGCTCTGTTTGTGATAGCAGCCATCTCTGCACCACTAAATCCATTTGTTAATTCAACAATTTTTGTTATATTGACATCGTTTGCTAGTGGTTTCTTTTTGGAATGAATTCTAAATATTTGTTCTCTTCCTTTAGAATCAGGATTTGGAACCTCAATAATTCTATCAAATCTACCAGGTCTAAGTAATGCTTCATCAACAATATCAAGTCTGTTTGTAGCACCAATTATCAAGACATTATGTAGTTCTTCTAATCCATCAATTTCAGTGAGAATCTGAGAGACAACATTTTCTGTTACATGTGAACCTGAATCACCACTGCCTCTTCTTGGTACAAGTGCATCTACTTCATCAAGGAATATTATACATGGTGCTGCCTGACGAGCTTTTCTGAAAATTTCTCTTACTCCTTTTTCAGATTCACCTACCCATTTGGAAAGTAGTTCTGGACCTTTAATGCTGATAAAGTTAGAATCAGTCATTGTTGCTAATGCTTTTGCAATCATTGTTTTTCCAGTTCCAGGTGGACCGTAAAGTAAGATTCCTTTTGGAGCTTCTACATCAACGTATTCAAAAGCTTCTTTGTGTTTAATTGGCCATTCTACAGCTTCGCATAACTCTTCTTTTAATTCGTCAAGACCACCCACATCTTCCCAGTTAACATTTGGAATTTGTACTTGAACTTCTCGTAATGCACTTGGTCTTACTTCTTTTAGTGCATCTCTAAAGTCATCACTTGTGATCTTAATTTTTTGAAGAATTTCTGTAGAAACTTTTTCCTCGCTGAGATTAATTTTAGGTAAAATTCTTCGTAAAGATCGCATGGCTGCTTCTTTGGATAACATTTCAAGATCAGCTCCTACAAATCCATGTGTTATTTTTGCAATTTGTTTGAGATCTACTTTTTCATCAATTGGCATTCCTCGTGTATGAATTGAGAGAATATCATATCTTCCTTCATCATCTGGAATTCCAATTTCAATTTCTCTATCAAATCTACCAGGTCTTCTAAGAGCAGGATCAATTGAGTCTGGTCTGTTAGTAGCTGCAATCACTACAACTTTACCTCTACTTTTCATACCGTCCATCAATGTCAAAAGTTGAGAAACAATTCTTTTTTCAACTTCTCCGGAAACCTCATCTCGTTTTGGGGCAATTGAATCTATTTCATCAATAAATACAATACTTGGAGAGTTTTCTTCTGCTTGTTTGAAAATATCTCTAATTCTTTCTTCGCTTTCTCCATAATATTTTCCCATAATTTCAGGTCCACTAAGTGAAATAAAGTGAGCACTAGTCTCACCAGCAACTGCTTTTGCCAATAGAGTTTTTCCAGTTCCAGGTGGACCGTATAATAACACGCCTTTTGGAGCTTCCACGCCTATTTTCTCAAATAATTCAGGATGTTTCATAGGCAATTCTACCATCTCACGAATTTTTTGAACTTCATTTTTCAAACCTCCTAATTCATCATATGTAATTCGTGGAATAGTTGCATCAACTGCTTTGGTCATAGGACCAAGCTTGAAGATTGTACTTTCAGTTACAATTACTGGTTTTGATGGTTTTGTATTGGTTATGATAAATTGTATTTTTCCACCCATTTGAGTTGGTAATTGGATTGAATCATGAACAGTAAAAACATGATTTTGGAAATTTGTAATCATGACATCATGTAATTGTTCTTCATCAATAGATAATTTTTCAATTGGAGATAAAGTAATTTGTTCAGCATCAGCAGCTTCTACAGATTTTATAGAAATTTTATCACCAATTCCAGCACCAATATTTTGTCTAGTCATTCCATCAATTTTGATAATACCCGTACCATATTCTTCAGGAGATCCAGGCCAAAGTTTTACATGGGTTTTTTTGTTGTGTATTAATTCTAAAATTTGTCCTGGTTTCCATTTAGTATCTTCAATTATTTTAGGATCAACTATAGCTCTTCCTCTTCCCACATGTTGTTGTGGAATTTCAACAATTTTTAAAATAATTTCACTCATTTTTTTTCTCCATAAAAATTAGTGGGGTTTATTCAACCTCCACCTTTTTGCCTTTTGGCTTTTCATCTTCGATTAACTTGAAGACTAGTTCAAGAATTCCATTTTTGTATGAAGCTTTTGCAGAGTTTTCATCCACTTTGTATTTGATTGGAACTTTTACGTGATATTTCTTTTCACCATGTTCTGCAGAAATATCTACAATTTTATCTTGTACGAGAATTTTAACGTCTGTTTTTTCAACTCCAGGTATCTCGGCTACAAGTTTTACCAGTTTTTCTTTTTCATCTACAATTGTATCTACAATTGGTTCTCTGGTATCAACTGATAGAGGTAATCCTGGTTTTACGTTTCCATATTCTTTTACAACAGGTTTTCCATCAGGACCAACAGTCATGGTATAGCCATAATAAAATGGACTAGCGTTGGAACCATTTTCCTTAAATTCTTCAAATATGTCATCTATATCAAAAAAAGAGCTTGACATTTTCTTGAAGGTTCTATCAAATTCATCATCAAACATTGTCATATTTATCTATCCAATGTAATGTATATTACATTATATAAATATTACGAATATTTATGTAATTTCTTACATAATCCTATTATAATTGACATCATATAGTTAAATGATGAGGATTATGTCTATTCCTGAAATAGTTAGGGAAATTGTCACGAGAAATCGTTCAATTTATGATTGTATGAAAATGGATTTGATTAACTATACAGCATTGGCTGTAAAGATTCAACCAGAAATTGAAAAGGTTTTGGGTAGTTCTGTGAATCTCAATACAATTGTAGTTGCCATAAAACGATATGCTGATTCTTTTGAAATTAAAGAGAATGTCAAAGAAGAATCTATTTTAAAAAATGCAAGACTTGTATTGACTGATGGAATGATGGATATTAAATTTTCAATAAAAGATTCTGCAGAGATGGATCCTATATCAATTTTAGATAAATTTTCAAAAATTACCAGTAATTATGAATTTTTTAGATTATCTGATTCATTTAGATTCCTTACAGAGGATATGGAAAGTATTAGAGAAATTTTTGAAAATATGCCAAATAGAGAAAATATATTTAGTACCGGTCTTGCAAAGATTAGAATTTCAATTCCAGTAAACCAAAATCAATCAGATAGTATCTTATGTTGCAGAGATTTTACATGATAATGGAATAGAACTTGTAAATGCGTTTTTCAGCCAAGACAGTATAATCATAATTCTAAATGAAAAAGATGCTTCTAGAGCATATGAAATACTCCATTCAGATATAGTTAGAATTGGATAAATTCTGAATTTATTTATGGTTTATTGAGAAAAATGATCTCATAGGATATATTCAGTAATTTCATGGGTATGATATAATTGGTCAGAAATAAGAAGAAAATAGTCATTTTAGGAGGAGGATTTGCAGGAGTAGAATGTGCCAGACAATTAGAGTCGTATTTTGGAAATAGTTCTGAAATTGAGTTGGTAATGATAAGTGAGGATAATTTTCTATTATTTACTCCAATGTTACCTCAAGTAGCATCAGGTATGATTGAAACAAGGCATATTGTAATGCCTATTAGAGCAATTTGTAAAAAGACAAAATTTTATGAAGGGAGAATAAAGAATGCTGATCCTTTTGGAAAACTTGTAACATTATGGGGTACAGGTGAAAAAAGAGGTGTTTCAATTCATTATGATTATTTGGTAGTTGCATTAGGTAGTGAAACCAATTTTTTTGGAATGGCAGATGTTGAAAAAAATGCTTACACAATGAAGACTCTCAATGATGCAGTAATGCTAAGAAATAGAGCGATAGATATGCTTGAACAAGCTGAGAATGAAACAGATCCTATTCTTCGAAATAGTTTTTTGACATTTGTTGTAGTGGGTGGTGGATTTGCAGGAATTGAAACTGCAGGAGAGTTGATGGATCTTTTACTAGATGCAAGAAAATATTATCCTACAATTCACAAAGGCGATATTCGTGTAATAGTTTTAGAAGCTCTTCCGATGATTCTCCCTGGCTTTAATGAAAAGTTGGCAGAGTTTGCAAAAGGAAAGATGATAGAGCGAGGTATTGACATTAGACTTCGAACAGCAGTTACAAGTTTTGATGGAATAGAGGTTATTGTAAAATCATTAGATGAAAATCCAAAAGATCCTATGGATGAATCAAAGATGGATGTAATTAGAACTAAAACGCTGATTTGGACTGCAGGTGTTACACCTGTTAATACAATTAAAAGATCAATGTTCAAAACTGATAAAGGTAAAGTTATTGTAAACGATTTTCTTGAAGTTCCAGAATTTTCTGGGGTTTTTGCAATTGGAGATTGTGCATTATTTATGGATCCTCAAACAAATAGACCATTTGCACCAACTGCACAAATTGCAGAATCACAAGCTAAAATTGCAGCCTATAATCTGAATGCTTTAATTAAAAATTTAGAGAAGAAAAAATTTGAATATCATTCCAAGGGACAAATGGCAATAATTGGAAAAAGAACTGGTATTGCGACATTTTTAGGGATGAATATTTCTGGATTATTAGCTTGGCTTATTTGGAGAAATGTCTACCTTTCAAAAATTGCATTGCCTGATAAAAAAATCAGAGTTTTCTTAGATTGGACAATTGATTTGTTATTTGATAGGGATATTTCAAGACTGAAACTCGTAAAACATGAGACAGAAAAAGAATACAAAGTTCTTGATGAAGTTGACGATGTTTGGTAATTATTTTCTTAGTCTCTGAATTATCATAGCCGGTGCAATAAAATACATTCCAACATTTAGTAAAATTATAGAGATTCCATATCCTAACATTTCTTGCTCTGAATCAATATTGACGTGATTTAGTATGGATAGTGATGTCAACATTGGCGTTAGTGTTAGTTTAACAACTTCTTTGAAAATTGGCTGTTCTCTTTCAAAGTCTGCAACTGTTGGTGAAAATGAATAATAAAATTGATTAAACGTTGTCATGAATGCCATTCCGGATTTTGTATTTAGAATTGTATTGTCTCGTAATTCTCTAAGTTGTTGCACTTGTGGAGATAACTCTGAACCAAATGCTGCAGTGGCAATTAGACATCCACCACCTTTTTCTCCATCTTTACCTAAAAAATCTGGAGATTTCACTTCTTTAGTTGGTTCAGATGTTATTTTAAAAGAATTGACAGATTCTTCAAATCTAGAAATTTGATCAGTAAAATTATCTACTCCATTACTATATGCAAAAGTATAAAATTTTTCAGGAGTTGAAATAATCACTTCTCTAAATTGTACATTATATGATGTTCCATTACTTTGAAAAAGACCTTTAGCATTAGTAACATATACTTGTTTTTCATTAATTATTGATTTTTCTTGAGAAATAATTTCTAAATTACCTGATTTAAGGGCATTTTTTAGAAATTCATCTTTTTCTTTGATTAAATCATCTAGAGTTTTTCCCTTGGCATTAGAAATGGTCAAAGAAAATACTGGATTGATGAGTCCAACTTTAGGTCCTACTGCAACTACGTCAGGAGAATTTTCACTGGTTTTTTTTGGTTGCTGTAATAACCAGCCTTCAGGTACATTAAATGCAACGTCTAGTGCTTTGTTTTCAAAAAGTTGACTACCTGAAGATTTTTCAATTGGCGTGGTAATTCTTTCAGGATCTGATAGTTCAAGTAAATTAGATACTTCGGAACGATTTACAACCTCAACTTTTGTAATTTTTACTTGTTCAGTATTTATTGGAATATCTTTGTCTCCTGTTTTCACTAAAGCAATTTTGTCAAGTGTTTCAAAACTTTCTTCTGTTACAATCCTCCCAAAGACAGTATATTGTTCATCAAGAAAATTTGAATCTTTATGAACTATAAAAAATTGGGACCCAGCACTGTTTGGATCAGCTGATCTTGCCATTGAAACAATTCCGCGATTATGTTTTATGTTGTTAAATTCAGCATTTACAAAATTACCTGGTCCTCCAGTTCCCCAAGTACTCTTATCTCCATTTTTTGTATTGGGATCTCCACCTTGAATCATAAATCCAGGAATTATTCTATGAAATATAGTATCATCATAGAATCCATTTTCAGATAATTTAATGAAGTTGTTAACATGGTTCGGAGCATCATTAGGGAAAAACTCTATCACCATCTTTCCAAGATTGGTATGTAAAATTACTAACTTATCATCAGATTGTGCAAGTGATTGATTTCCTAAATTAATTAAAAATAATGATAAAAATATCACAATAAGAATTCTTTTCAATAAATTTTCTCAAAATATCTTACTTAAAAGTTAATTGTATTAGTTTTTAACAAGTTAGAATAACAAATCATTATGCAACCTGATGAAAAAATTCAAGCGCATTTGGTTTCAGTATGGAGAGAACCAAAAAAATTCTTTTCAATAGGTGGAAAAGAAGGTATGTTGATTTTAACTGATAAACATTTGATGTTTATCCATAAGACAGAGGCTAAAATGAGATGGTGGCAATCCATTAGACAAAGACAAGTTATTAGTTTTTTAAAATCAAAAAACACCATGATTCGTCATGATGGTTATGAAGAAAGTAATCTAATGGAAGATATAGGAAATGAAAAAAACATACAATTATCATTTGATGATATTTTGAATATCACATATGAGGAAAAAGAGTGGGGTAGTATTTTACTACTAGAGTATGAAAAAGATGGTAAACGACAAAAATATCAATATTCAATTGCCCAAGATTGGGTAAAGTATCCAGCTAAAGAGCCTACAAAGTACATGAAAGTAGATTGGGAACCTTTTGTGCAATATATTAAAGACAGACAAAAATTTACAAAGTAAAATTGAGAAAAATTTATGCTGTGGGTGTAGGGCCAGGTTCGCCAAAATATGTTACTGAAATTGTAAGAGATGTAATAGAGAATTGTGATATAGTAATTGGTTACAAATACACATTAAAAACAATCGAAGATTTGCTTGTAGGTAAAGAAATTCATGAGATTACTATGAACAATCAAGAAGAATCATATCAAAAAATTCTTCCAGAATTAGGTAATCGTTCTTTAGTTATTCCATTTACTGGTGATGTTAATTTTTCAGAATCTGAAGTTGTAGATAGATTAATTGAGATTTTTGGTGAGATTGAAATAATTCCAGGAATAAGTTCAATTCAAGTTGCTGCATCAAAAGCAAGAGTGCCACTTGATAAATCCAAGATAATTACAATGCATGTAACAACTTCAATTGAGGAAAAGAAATTAGAATTGCAAAAAGCATTGATTGACGGATATAGTGTAATTTTGGTCCCAAGACCGTGGCCTAAACAACCTGAAAAGCATTTTATGCCATCAGAAATTGCAATATATCTAAAAAATAATGGTTTTGATACAGATAACATGAAAGTTCATGTTTTTGAAGCATTAACTACTGAGAATGAAACTAGTTTTGTTGGAAGTGTAAAAGATTTAGAAGGAAAAAAATTTTCGGATTTGTCAGTAATGGTTTTCAATCAATTTGTTTTGGATTCATATATGAATTACAAGTGGCAGTGGAAAAACTAGTTACCCAAGTTCTTTCCTTGTCCAAGAATTACATTGTCCTTAATATTTGGAAATACATATGCCACAATTTTCATCCATTGGTAATCTGGATCATATAATCTATAAAATCCTGCTTCATCTAATGTAATGTTAATTGATTCACCTGATAATATTTTATCAGTTGAGACTCTACCATCAGCAATAAATTGATTATAACGATCACCGTAATTTTCTTTTCCACTGAAAACCCTATGTGATACCACATCATCATTTACAATAGTAATTGTTGTTCCTGGTTCAATTGAAATTCTATCTTGTGAAAAATATCTGAATCTTAATGAATCAGTAGAACTTTGAATTTCTGATGCTTTCTGTTTAACTCCTGCAAGATCAATGTATGTACCTATACCTTGAGTCGATGAACCTTTAGCAATATGGATTATGAGTTTTTTATTTATTTTGGATTCTGTTGGTGTAACCTTAATTTTTGAGAGTTCGGAGAGTTTTGCTGTATAGATTATTTTGTAATCTTTATCAGTAATTGTTATTTTTCCTGTAAATCCATAAATTGATGCGTTTTTACTTTCTTCAATTAGTCTTCCAAAAAATTTAATGGTTGCTTTACCATCAGTATCACTTTCAACATTTCCATTAATTCTAATGTATTTGCCTTCATGTAATGTTGTTGCCTCTAATTTGGTGACTAGAAAATTTTTATCATCTAAAGTAATGAATCCATCTTCAATTGAAGATTTAACACTACTTCCAGTTTGTTTTTGTGTAGATAATGCCAAATCAATTTCAGAAGTTTTTATCGTATCTTTTGTTACTGCATATCCAGATCCTTCCAAAGTAAAAGCACTGTTTGGAGAGATCATTGCAAAAGAATCAACAAAAACAAACCCTGAAAGACCAAGTAACACTAAGAGTACTGTAATAGTTAATTTCATACTATATTTTCTATTTAATTTGGTTTATAATTTACTACTAAATTATTTTAGACTGATTAGGCAAATCCATGGGTTTTTCTCGAAATTACAAACCAGGTAAGCCAATACTCTTTTCATGAGCTAGTTTTATCATAAAATCTTCCAAATATCCTCCTGCCAAAAGAAGTCCTATCACTATTCCAATTTCTATAGCCGTCGGTTTGATAAATGGAATTAAGTTAGTTTTTTTCGATATTGCTCTTATCAACATGAAACTTCTAGATGTCGCTATAGAATATGCAGTAAGTTCCATGATACCAAATGGTGAAAGAAAGAGAATTGCAAGTGGTGGAATTTTTGCTAATTCTGGTGAGACTGAAACTATTGCTGAAAAAGCAAATCCGGTAGACCATGCTGAAAATAACCCCCATACAACTCCAAATCCTGGAATAAACATTGGTAATGATACGGATGAGTTATGAAGGAAAATTCCTATTGCATCAATCATACCATTATTAGTTAATTTTTCAAATTCAGACATGAATGTATTTGCCTCTTCTTCACTAACTTGAAACATTGACCCGATTTGATAAGTTGCTGCAAATAATCCCATAAATACGAAAAAGGTAATTATTCTAATCTTAGACATGTTATCTTTTACTAGAAACAATATTTGAGGGTTGGGTATAGGCGCAGATTTAATTAAACCAAAAAACATTCTTTGATGATGAAAAAGGAGCTAACTGTTGCTTTGAATTATGCTTTGAATAAAGGGTTTCAAATTCATCCTGATGCATTCAAGTTTTTAGAGAATATTGATGTAAAAAAATTAGAAAAAATAATTAAAGAAATTGTTCGTGAGAAAACAAAACAAAAATTATTTCAAATTAATCAAGATGATTTGGAAGTTTATCTAGGAATTAAAGAGGATCAAACATTACAAAATGATCATAAAATAATCTTTGATCCAACTTTGAGAATTACTACTGGTGAGGGAGTAAAAGGGTATAATGCTCTTTTTTCAAGTCGTTTTAACAAATTAAAACGAATAATCTCAGATAGGCCAGAATCAAGAATGTTAAAGTCGATTGCTTCTATCAAAACTATAAAATCTGATGATGACATGTATGTTTGTGGTCTTGTAACTACCAGAAGTACTGAGAGAAATATAACAAAATTAGTCTTAGAAGATCCTTCAGGTTCATTTGAAGGAATTGTTTTTGATGCTGAATTGCAAAAAATAGCAGGTTCATTACTTAGTGATCAATTCATTATGGCACGAATAGGTTTTGGGAAAAATGCTGGTTTTATCATAAAAGATTTGATTTCGCCTGATATTCCTGATCAAGCCTCAAATAAGTCTGAAACTGAGACATATGCCGCTTTTCTTTCAGATCTACATATTGGTAGTAAGTACTTCATGGAAGATGAATTTACTGAATTTGTATCATGGTTATCTACTCCAGATCCAATAGCAAGGAAAATTCGTTTTGTGTTAATTTGTGGAGATTTGGTAGATGGTGTTGGAATCTATCCAAATCAAGATAAAGAATTAGTATGTCAAACCATCGAAGAGCAACTAAAAAAGGCTGAAGACCTTCTTAGTAGAATTCCTAATTACATCAAAATATTCATTATACCAGGAAATCATGATCCTGGACGTAGAGCATTACCACAACCAGCCATTCCAAAAAAATACAATTCTGCATTATGGGAAAAAGAGAATATGTTCATGGTTGGAAATCCAGCTGTTATTTCTTTGAATGGTGTAAAGGTAATGATGTTTCATGGTCAAAGTATCGATGATATTGTAAAAACTACACCAGGTCTAAGTTATGATAAACCCACAAATGTAATGAAACATCTTCTTAGAGCCAGACATCTTAGTCCAATTTATGGTAGTCAAACCCCAATTGCACCTGAAATGGAAGACTTGATGGTAATTGATGATATTCCTGATATTTTTCATGTTGGTCATGTACATAGAGCTGAATTGGATATGTACAAAGGAATTCTTTTATTAAATTCTGGTTCTTGGCAAAAACAGACTCCATTTCAAGCCAGTGTTGGAATGACTCCTAATCCAGGAATAGCACTTATGGTAAATTTGAAGACTTTCAAAGTTTATCATGAAAATTATAATTCTAATAAATTAAATAATATTCTGCAAAGTTAAATCATCTTTAAAGGATTTTTTTATCGTTTCGGGTTTGATTTCAAGTTTGTATTTTTTTGTATTTCCATGTATTCCTTGATGAATTAGTCTTCCAGAAATCATTCCAGACATTTCAATTTCATTCAGATATTGAGTAATTCGTCTTTGTGTCAATTCATCTTGTCCTAATGTTTTACACAATCCTTTGTAAAATGAATAAATCTCTCCTGTAGATGAAGAACCTCCTGCTTTCATTATTGCAACCATAACAAGTTTTTCATGAAGACCGTATGCCTCTAGAACTGTTTCTTCTTTATCTACATCGATTTTTTGTAATGCTTCTCTAATGTGTTCTACTATAACTTTGGGTGATTGTTGTCTTTCAGCAATGTCTCCTGCAACGCGAATTAATTCAATTAATCTTCTAGCATCACCACCTTGTTTTTTAGCTATACCAGCACATAGATTCAAAGCTGATTCTTCTACAGAATTCGGAATAAATGCCTCTCTGATTCGCTCCTCTAATATTTTGGTTAATTGTTCTAAATCATAATTCCCAAAAACCACTTCTTCTTCACCTAGACTGCTAATTACTCTGGGATCAAGGTTTTCTTTAAATCTAAGATTATTTGAAATACCTACTAAAGCCAATGAACCTTGTTTTAGACGCTCATTGGCTCGAGTTAATTGATATAAAATATCATTACCAGTTTTTGTTACTAATTCAGCAAGAGAATCAATTTCATCAATAACAAAAATTGCGTTTATTTTAGATTCGTCTATTCTGGTTAGTATTCGTTTAAAGACTTCACTTATTGCTAAGCCCGTACTAGGTAATTCTTTATCAGTTAAACCTAATTGTCTCCCAAAACTTACTAAGAATCCATAAAGGGTTGCTTCTTCTTTAGAATTAGAATAAACTAGTTTTATTGGAAATTTTGATTTTTCTACTCTTTCTTGAATTTTATTTAGTATTTTTTTTACTACTAGTGTTTTTCCGCTTCCTGTTGAGCCATATACTAGTAAGTTTGATGGTCTTGAATGTTTAAGAATTGGTAGTAAGGAATGTGTTATTTGTTCTTGTTCCAAAATTCTATGTTGAATAATATTTGGAATATATGTATCCTGAAGTATTTCTCTATTTTTGATTATTGATTTGCCAGATTCAGCTGCATCAAGTAATCTATCAATTGGGTCAGACATACTCACACACCTATGTTTCTACTCAATAGTAACATAATGATATTTGGATTTAGAGAGTATAGAAGAGAATAGTTATTCTAGTTTAGTTTATAATTAATTATTTTTAGTTAGATTTTAGATTTTCAATAAAAAAAATTAAAGAAAAAGATAGAGTGGAAAGAAAGGTGTGTGGGTTTAATCCAATAAATTATTAACAATTTGTTAATTTCCTGTTAAGAAAACTCCTAAAAAGGTCATTTTAACCCCCTTATTTCCATTCCAGGCGTTAAGATTAACGTTAACAATGTGAATATCCTAAAACAGACCCCCTTGTTTCCACTCCAGGCATAATTTGGAGAATTATTAATAAATCAAAATTATTAATATTGTTAATAACAAAAAACACTCTAGGCGTGGTCTAGGCAGTCAATGTTAACAAACCTCTTAGTTGACAAATGTTCTGGGATCACTTGAACTGTTAACATTAGATCCTCATAGATCTCAAAGATGGCTAAAAAACGTATTAGAATTGATATGGAAGACGCTGATGGAGCACGATATGACATCAAATTAGAGGGTAATGTCACTCGAGAAAAGGTTCTAAAAATATTTGAAATGATGGATTTAATGAATATAGAAGAAGAACAAGAAACCACTAATATGGATTCGATAGGCTCAAAAATATGGCATATTGTAGACAAATTCTTCCTAATTGGCAAGTTCACATCTACAAACATACTTGAAAAATATGAAGATGAATACAATGAGCCTGTTAAATTAAGCATAATCTCTACATATTTATCCAGATTTTCTACTAAAGGTAAGATTGATAGGATTAGAACTGGCCGTGAATGGACATATCAAACCATAAAACTTGGTCAAAAACAACAATCAATTAAGAAATTATAATTTTTCGTACTATAAGACGATCCTTACCTAAGATAATTTTTACATATTCACCCTTTTGAAGATCCATGTATTTTCGAAACTGTTTTGGAATAGAAATTGTTCCTGCAGATGTAATTTTTACTAAAACCTCATTTTCTTGTACTGACATAATATTATTATAATTTAATAATATATATAATTTAATATTTTTATGTTTTTATAATATATAACTAAAATTACCTTTTCTAACCAATTTTTGATAAAATTAAACTAAAATCAATCTTACAAAATACAGAAATTTATTATGCAATTATGGAGTTAGATTGTATGGCTTCTATCTTTTCTTTTCCTTTTTTGTAATTGAATAAGTATATGGTTTTGTATTGGTGTTTCTTTGAACATATGCATCTTCAAATAACTTCTTCATTAACCTTGAAGTATGCTCTCTACTTCGCTTTAATGTGATTTGTATGTCACGTGATGTCATAGCTTTATCTGTGATTAGATGTAACACATAGTCTGTTGCATTATTATGATCTAAATTAGGCATACGACGAATAGAAACTGGCTCCTCTTTACTCATAATATCTGTCTTTATGAGAAGATCAGTAGGTTTTTGAATAACTTGTTGATTTTTAGCTAATTTCTCTAGGAATTGTTTTAATTCTAGATTAGGATCTTCAGTTTTTTGTTCAAAACCTTGCATTTCCATTGCATCTAAGCGTATTTTCATATCAATTAACTGTCTTTCATAGTATTCTAAACGCTCTAATTGTGATGAATCTACCATTTCATTCTTAGTTTTGATGAATGGTCGTATTTTGTAATAACTATACAAGCCTACTAAACCTATAACAAACGAAACTATCACACCTAAAATCACTTCAGGTTCAGGAATTTCTATTAACATCACAAAATTATTCATATGTTGTGATTTATCGTGATTGAACAATATTATTTCACACTTTAGATTAACAAAGACACACTTCATATCACAAAAAATTCAATCATATCATACAACTCTAAATGATGATATCACACATTACATGCCTGACGTATCAATCTATCAATCACATTAATGACCTCATCTTCTCTTTCGGGGAATATATCACTCTCATTTATCACATGTATCTGCTCAGAAAGCTTTGATATCACATCAATATCATCAGGCAAAAGTATGCCTAAACCACGTAAAAGTATGATTGAATAGAATAATGCTACTAATTTATCTCTAGATTGACCAACTTGTCTATAATACGCACCTTTAGTAATAGTAAATTTGGAGTTCAGAAGATCTTTCTGATTTAAAATAATTTCAATTTGTCGTTCAGTAAATAATGATTTTTTGATAATTTGACGAATAATATTATTAAAATTAGATTGTTCAAACTCTGCCATAGCTATACATATCTGTATACCTCACTACAATTAAACTTTAAAGAGTCATCTACAAATCCCTGTTATGACTGGAAAAATTGAATTATTCCTAAAATCTGAACTAAAAAAGAAAAATGCATTATTGTTTGTACTAATTGATTCTGAAGTCTCAAAGTTAGAATCTTCACGAAAACTTGCTCAAGACGTTGAAAAGATAGGTGTATCTGCGATACTAATAGGTGGTTCATCTGCAACGGATCAAATTGAAATGGCTGAGGTAGTCAAAGGTATCAAAAAAGGTATCAAAATACCGATTATTCTTTTTCCTGGAAACGTCACTGGAGTAGTACCTGATGCAGATGCAATTCTTTTTAGTTCATTAATGAATTCAGAAAATCCATATTTTATCACTCAGGCACAAGCATTAGGAGCACCAAGTGTTCTCAAATTTGGGTTGGAACCACTACCAACAGCATATTTGGTTATTGGAGATGGAACTTCTGCATGGTTTGTAGGTTCTGCAAGAGGAATTCCGTTTGAAAAACCAAAAATCGCTGCAGCGTATGCACTTGCAGCACAATTTCTTGGAATGAGATTTGTCTATCTGGAAGCAGGTTCAGGTGCAAAATCCAGTGTTACTCCAGAGATGGTTAAAACAGTAAGAAAAGCCTTTAATGGATTTCTGATAGTAGGTGGTGGAATTAGAGATATTAAAACTGCAACAGATCTAGTCAAAGCAGGAGCCGATGCCCTAGTTATTGGAACCTTTCTAGAGAAAGGTGGAAGTGTTGAGAAACTAGCAGAAATAGCAAAAGCAATTCAAAGAAGCAAGTAATAGGATTCGTATTATGTCTGAAAATGACGCTATTTCTCGTATTAGTGATATTAAGATGCCAAATTATTATCTTGATTATTATTCTAATCTTTCAAAAGACACCTATACTATTTTTGAGCATGCAGCTCTAGCAAAATCCAGTCTAGTAGATTCTTCAGGAGTAATTGAGCCTAAAATTGCATTTGATTTGGCAGATCGAGTTGCCAAAATGCATGATATTGATATTGCTGAACCTTTACGAGAATTATTAAAAATACACGGTAAAGAACTATCTGCATTAATTCTATCAAAAGAAATTGCATTAGGAAAATATTCACTTACTGATGCAACTTTAGAACAAAAACTAGATTTGGCAGTTAGAGTAGGTCTAGCTATAGTAACAGAGGGAGTAACAATTGCTCCATTACAAGGAATTAGTGAAGTTAAGATAAAGAAAAACAAAGATGGGAGTGAATATCTTTCTGTATCTATTGCTGGACCAATGCGTTCAGCTGGAGGAACCGAATCAGCGGTAACAATACTAATTGCTGATCATGTCAGAAAAACAGCTGGCTTATCAAAATATCAAGCAAATTGTTTTAATGATGATGAAACTGGCCGATTTGTTGAAGAGCTTCGAATTTATGAAAGAGAAGCTAGTAGCTTCCAATTTCATATTCTAGATGAAGATATTATTCATGTTATATCAAATCTACCTGTAGAGTTAGATGGTGTAGATACAGATCCTTTTGAAGTTGTAAATCATAAAGGAATGACTCGCATTAAAACAAATAGAGTTAGAGGAGGTGCATTAAGAGTTCTAAATGATGGATTAATTGGAAGATCTAAAAAACTACTCAAAAGAATTGAACTGTACAAATTAGATGGTTGGGAGTGGCTTGGAGATCTAAAAGGAGCAGTTCAAACAGGAGATAATCAGGAAGACGCAGCAGCCAAGAGAATGCGTGAAGTAATTACAGGAAGATCCGTCCTATCCATGCCTAACAAACTTGGTGGTTTTCGTTTAAGATATGGTAGAGCTTGTAATACAGGATTTGCAGCTGTAGGAATTAATCCTATAATTGCTGAGATCTTAGATCATACCATTGCTGTTGGCACTCAAGTCAAAATTGACATTCCAGGTAAAGGTGCAACTGTAGCTTTTGTTGATTCTATTGATACACCAATTGTTCGACTAAAAAATGGTGATGTTGTAAAAATAAAAGATGTAAAACATGGAATTGAAATTAAAGGTGAAATTGAAAAAATTCTTCATTTAGGTGACATCCTAATATCATTTGGAGATTTCTTAGAAAATAATGCTCAACTTGTGCCTACTGGGTATGTCGAAGAATTTTGGATTGAAGAATTAAAAGAAAAATTAGCAAAATATGCTCCAGATGATGAATTTCTAATTCAATTTCTAACCAAAATTCCTACTTTAGATGAAGCATTGAAACTATCATTGGATTTTCAAATACCACTACATCCACAATACTTGTATTATTGGGATCAAATATCACCTGAAGAACTCTCAAAAATCTTATACCCAAACAAAATTAATGAAAACTCCATAGAATATTCTATAAAAGTAAAAAATATTCTTGAAAAACTTGGTGTACCACATAAAATGAATAACAATCAAATAATTCTTGAAAAAGAAGAAGCAAGAATTTTTTATAATCTATTATTTAGACAAGAACCACAAATTAATGATTCATCTATACCAAAAATTCTTTCAAAATCATCTGGAATTCAAATTAAAAATAAATTCTCAACTTCAATTGGAGTTAGAATAGGAAGACCTGAAAAAGCGGCTCCTAGACAAATGAAACCTCCAACACATATCCTATTTCCAGTTAATGACAAAGGAGGTCCAACTAGAGATCTACTAAAAGCCTCAAGACAAGATAATTTTTTTACAAATATTTTCAATAGACATTGTAATGAATGTAATGAACCATCAATTGGAATAAAATGTTCAAAATGTGGCACTAAAACATCAATAATTTATCGATGTAGTAACTGTCGAGATGAACTTGATAACCCATATTGTGAAAAATGTAAACGAAAAGCATCATCGCATTCTCATCAAGCGTTTCCATTAAAAACAAAATTATTGATAGCACAAGAAAAAATGGGGTTACGCGCACAAGAACCATTCAAAGGAGTTAAGGAATTAATCAATCAAGATAGAATAGCAGAACCACTGGAAAAAGGCTTAGTTCGTCAAAACTTTGGTCTTACAGTATTCAAAGATGGAACTGTACGTTTTGATGCAACAAATTCTCCTCTTACTCAATTCAAACCATCATGGATTGGAACATCTATTCAGAAACTAAACAGTCTTGGTTATACTCATGATATTGATGGAAAACCATTAACAAATTCAGATCAGATAGTTGAACTTCGAATGCAAGATGTAATTATTCCAAACGAGAGTGGAAGATATCTTGTATCTACCTGTAAATACATTGATACTATCTTAGAGAAATTTTATGAAAAATCAACTTTCTATAATATTAAAAATACGGATGAATTAGTTGGTCATCTAATAATTGGATTAGCACCTCATACATCTGTAGGTATTGTTGGAAGAATAATTGGCTATACTGAAACACATGTTTGTTTTGCTACTCCGAATTGGCATTCTGCTAAAAGAAGAGATGCAGATGGAGATGCTGATTCTATTATGCTCTTGATGGATAGCCTTCTAAATTTTTCAAGACAGTTTCTTTCTGACAGAATTGGTGGATTGATGGACGCACCATTATTGATTCAACCACTTGTATTACCACATGAATCACAACCACAAGCACACAATCTAGAAGTCGTTAAATTTCTACCACTTGAATTCTTTAAATCAACAATTCAACAAAACAAAGCCTCAGATGTTACATGTGTAGATATTATCAAATCCCGCCTTGAAACAGAAAGACAATTTTTTGGATATTATTTTACACATTCTACAACTTCTCTTACCACATCAAAATCACGTAGTGCATATTCCACACTTGGTTCCATGCTTGACAAATTCGATATGCAAATTAGAAATGCTGAACTAATTGATGCAGTAAATACATCAGAAATTGTTTCAAATGTAATCTCCACACATCTAGTTCCTGATATTATGGGAAATCTCCGTGCTTATGCTAGACAAAATTTCAGATGTACTGGTTGTGGAAAATCATATCGTAGGATGCCGTTGATTCAAACTTGTATCTGTGGTCATAATCTAATTCCAACTATAACTAGAGGTTCTGTAGAAAAATATCTTAGTCTTGCAAAGAGATTAGTTGAAAAATATGATGTTGGTGCATACCAAAGAGGAAGAATCCAGGCACTATCTGATGAAATTGATTTAGTTTTTGGAAAGAATAAAGGCGATCAATCACTATTAACTGATTATACTTAGAATCTTATCTTAATTTGACGTATTCATATGCCCCAAGTTTATTGTCAAAACAATAATGAACTTTTTGATAATTCTTTCTGAAAGATTTTACTTTTGAAAGAATTTTTTAGGATCCTTTTTCTCAATTATGACCTCTTTGATATACGATGCAATCTCTTTCATCTCATTTTGTTTCATACCGAGTCTTGTAATTTCAGAAACTCCTAATCTTATTCCTCCTGGATGAAAATAATTACGACCGGCTTTAATGTCCCCTGGAATAAGTTGTCTATTGACAATAATATTGGCTTTTTCTAAATCTGCCTCGACTTTTCCACCATCAGAATAATCTAAAACATTTACAGCGACTTGATGTGATTCTGTAAATCCCTTACTTTCCCCTAATACTTTGAAACCTACATCATTTAGAGCTTGAGCAAACACTTTTGCATTTTTTATAATTTGACTGGCATAATCCTTTCCAAATTCTAATGCTTCTGCAAAAGCTACTGCTTTTCCTGCCATATGATGAATATGATGACTACTAGTTAATCCCGGAAATATTGCTTTTTTTATTACATCTTCATGTTTTTCAGAACCCAAAACAAGTCCACCTTGAGGTCCAAACAAAGTTTTATGAGTACTCATAGTCATAGTATCTGCACCCTCACGTAATGGATCCTGAAACTTTCCACCAGCAATCAACCCTGCTACATGTGCTGCATCATAATTGATATGCATATCAAAACTCTTTAGAAAATCTGCCAATTCTTTGACAGGATGTGGAAACAAAAATAATGATCCACCAAACATTGCCATCTTAGGTAGACGACCTATTTTCTTTAACTCTTCTACTTTTTGTTTTGTCTTGTCAACATCAATTGTCATCTCTTCGGCATCAAATGGGTAAAATTCAATTTCCAAACCATGAACCAATCCCGCAGTTCCTGAATGTTCTTTTTTACCATGGGAGATATGACCTCCAGCAGGAATTGAAGGTGCTAACATCACATCCCCTGGATTTGTAAAAGCAGAATATACTGCAAGATTGGCAACTACACCAGAAATAGGTCTTACATCTGCAAATTTAGCCTTGTACAACTTTTTTGCAAGCTTCATACATTCAAACTCAACATCATCAATGTACACACATCCTGCATAGACTCTCTCACCAGGCCAGCCCTCAGCATATCTATTACCAAAATCTGATATTATTGCCTCTCTAACTGCTGGACTAGGTATGTTTTCACTTGCAATTAATGGAATAGAATTTTCAAACCATTTATGATGTTCTTTTAACTTTGAGAAAATTTTATTGTAAGACTCTTTATTTGTAGACTTGACCATGTTTTGCGAATTGATTTTCCCAATTTAAAAACACCGATTTTAGACCATTTCATTTATGATTTTTTGATCTGGAACGTATAAAAGGGGAGTCGGAGGTTTTTCTATCTATGGGTATGCAAGCAACTTCTAAAGGCACTATGCCTGTTGTATTACTAAAGGAAGGAGGCTCTGAAACTAAAGGACGAGACGCACAAAAAAATAACATTGCAGCAGCTAAGATAATTGCTGAAATTGTTCATACCAGCCTTGGTCCAAGGGGTATGGATAAAATGCTAGTTGATTCTTTGGGGGATGTTACTATTACTAATGATGGTGCAACCATCTTAAAAGAAATTGATGTACAACATCCAGCGGCAAAAATGCTTGTTGAAATATCAAAGACTACTGATAATGAAGTAGGCGACGGTACCACATCGGCTGTTATTCTAGCTGGCGCTCTTCTAGAAAACGCTGAATTACTTTTAGATCAAAATGTTCACCCAACAATTATAGTTGATGGATATAGAAAGGCAGCTAAAAAAGCAAAACAATTCCTTCAAGAAATTGCTGAGACTGTAACTGCAAATGATAAAACAATTCTTAATAAAATTGCAAAAACATCCATGCAAACAAAACTCGTAAGAAAAAACTCTGATCAATTAGCAGATATTATTGTAAAAGCAGTTCTCGCAGTTGCCGAGAAAGAAGGTGAAAAATATAATGTTGATATTGATGATATTAAAGTAGAAAAGAAAGCTGGTGGCTCGATTAAAGATTGTGTTATCATTCAAGGTATTGTACTTGATAAAGAAATCGTTCATGGTGGAATGCCAAGAAAAATTACTGATGCAAAAATAGCCTTAATTAACAAAGCTCTTGAAATTAGTAAAACTGAAACCGATGCTAAAATCAACATCTCAAATCCACAACAATTGAAATCATTTCTTGATGAAGAAAATAGAATGCTAAAGAATATGGTAGATAAAGTAATTGGCTCTGGAGCTAATGTAGTATTATGTCAAAAAGGAATTGATGATATGGCTCAACATTATCTTGCAAAAGCAGGAATCATTGCAGTTAGAAGAATTAAAGAAAGTGATCTTACAAAACTTGCAAAAGCAACTGGTGCTAGAATTGTAAATAATCTAGATGATATATTTGAAAAAGATCTCGGTGATGCACAATTAGTAGAAGAAAGAAAAATTGAAGAAGATAAATGGGTATTCATTGAAGGTTGTAAACATCCAAAATCTGTTACCTTACTTCTTCGTGGTGGTTCTCAAAGAGTAGTTGATGAAGTTGAACGTTCTGTTCATGATTCACTCATGGTAGTAAAAGATGTAATAGAAAAACCAGAAATTGTTGCAGGTGGTGGTGCACCTGAAACTTATGCTGCAACTAAAATAAGAAGTTGGGCAAAATCACTAGAAGGTAGAGAACAATTAGCTGCTGAAAAATTTGCAGACTCTCTAGAATCAATTCCTCTAATACTTTCAGAAAATGCTGGAATGGATCCAATTGATACACTTACCGTTCTTCGTTCTAGACAAATGAAAGGAGAAAAATGGACAGGAATTGATGTTATGAAAGGTAAAATTGCAAATATGAAGTCAAGTGATATCATTGAACCTTTAGCAGTTAAACTTCAAATTGTTTCTGCAGCTGCAGAAGCAGCTTGTATGATTCTTAGAATTGATGATGTTATTGCCACACAAAAATCTGCAGGACCACCACCTGGAGGAGAAGGTGGTATGCCTGGAATGGGCGGAATGGGTGGTATGCCTGGAATGGGCGGAATGGGTGGTATGCCTGATATGGGCGGAATGATGTAAATCATTTTGATAATAAATTATTTTTCAAAAGTTTATTTGATAATCTCATTTACGAACCACATTGAGTAAAACTACATCCAAAATGCTTACAGGATTCAAGTATGTTTATCTAATGGCATTTTTTGCGCTACTATCTGGATTTTTTTATCCATTAATTACTAACACAAGTTTTGATAGTGTAGTAATTGGAGTTATAATATTATTCATTGGTCTTGCAGGTGGTGTTTTGCTTTACAAATCTGCAATTTCTGAGAAAAGACGTGGAATATTTCTTGGTGGGGGATTTACTTTAATATCTATCTCGTTATTCTATATTTTTCAGATTACTGGAAGAGTTTAGATATCAAAATATAGATAAAATTCATGTGGATGAGGTCTAATTGCAATTTCACGCTGATCCCTTTTACCTAACTCTATCAATTTATCAATTACATCATTTGTATAAATTGGACTGAGGAATTTTCTGTCACTTTCCAATTCATCTAGTGCTTCACCCAGACTCTTTGGTAGAACACCTATTCCTCTTTTGGCCCTATCTGATTTTGTCATTTTGAAAATATCATCATGAACTTGATCACCAGGATCTATCTTTTTCTTAACTCCATCCATCCCGGCTGCAGTTACTGCAGCAAATACAAGATAAGGATTTGATGAAGGATCAGGGGCTCTAAATTCAAGTCTCTTAAGACTGGCATAATTTTTTCCTTTCATATGTTGTGGTACTCTTACTATTGCAGATCTATTACCTGCACTCCATGCGATATAAGCTGGTGCTTCATAACCAGGAACAAGTCTATGATATGAGTTAGTAGTAGGATTACAAATTGCAGATAATGCTTTTGCATGATTGATAATTCCACCACAAAAATATCTTGCAGTTTGACTTAACTCATCTGTATCATCAGGATCATAGAACACATTTTCTTTTCCTTTCCACAAACTTACATTGACATGCATACCAGATCCTGCATCCATTGCAACAGGTTTTGGCATCATAGTTGCAACCTTTCCGTATTTCTGTGCTACATTTTTTATTACATATTTGTAAGATTGGGCAGCATCTGCAGCATTTGTCATATAATCATATTTAATATCGATTTCACATTGTCCTGCAGTAGCAACTTCATGATGATGATTATCACATAATATACCAAAATCATTATTCAATATGTTTACACATTCATTTCTAAATGGAGTCAAAGTATCTGAAGGAGTACTTGGATAGTATCCTTCTTGAAGACCCATAGGATATCCTGTTCCTTCATTATTCCATGGAGCTTCTTTTGACTCAATTGAATAAGACTGACCTTTGTATGGAGTTAAAACATCCCAATGTACTTTATCAAAAACAAAAAATTCTACTTCCGGACCCCAAGCACTATAATCAAATCCTTGAGATTTTACATATTCTTCTGCTCTTTGTGATATTCCTCTAGGATCTCTAGATAATCTGCCTCTACCTCCACCCCAATAGATATCACATAGTAGTCTTGCAGTTTTATTTTCAGTCATCCATGGAATAATGGCAAAAGTATTAGGATCTGGTTTTAAAATAAGATCTGAATCCTCAACACTAGCAAAACCAATTATGGATGAACCATCTAATTTAGGCAGTCCATCTCTCATTTGTTCGGGTGTAAAGGTAATTGCTGAAATTGTAGTATGATGAAAACGACCAGTGAGACCAGTAAATTGTAAATCTATGAACTGAATTCCCTCATTTTGAATTCGGGCAAAAACTTCATCTGGTGAATATGTTACTTGGGTTGTTTTTCCTTGACTAACTTTATAGGGCAATTTTGTGCTTCAATCAAACACAAATACATCCGAGATTTAAGGATTAGGTAAGAAATGTCAGAAACAAATGAAATCGATCTCAACAAATTACATCATGTAGTACTACGAGAAACTGAAAGTGATACAATTCAAGAAATTAATCCTGATTTCTATAGAAATCTTTCAGATTTTATTGGTGACTTGAAAAAACAAGAATTTGATGGAGTAGAAAGTAAAATTAAAGAAGCCATAATTAATACAGCTACAGAACTAACATCACTTTTAATCAATATTAGACTTGACAAAATTTCCAAATTAGATAATATAGATTTTAAAAATCTTTTAGACGAAGAAAAATTTATCCTTGATGCAGAAGAAGAACAAAGAGAACGAATTGAAATGATTCTCTCTGCAACAATTAATGGAAAATCAAAATTTCTTGAATCCATTTCTCAAAATCATAAAACTAAGACTGTTGTTATTAGATTTCTTCAAGAAGTAGATGAAATTATAGGCGCTGATTTAAAAAAATATGGACCTTTCAAAACAGAAGATATTGCAACAATACCATATGAAAATGCTCAGGCATTAATTGCCAAAAACATCGCAACCAAAGTTCGTTGGGAAGATTAGATAGAAATTACACCTCTGATCATTTTCATTTATGACACATACTGGAGTTGATGTTATTGATTTTCTCTTTTATACAATTTATCCAGTAATTGGTATCTTTACAGTAGAAGTAATTAGTAGAGTCATTAAAGCTCCAAAATGGATTAAACTCTGGTCACAGGCTGCTGTGTCAATAGGATTTGGAATTTATTATTGGTTTATTTTACCTGAACCTCGAAACTTTCCATTAACAGGAATGGTGATGTTTGCACTTGCTTTAGCATTAATTTATCAAGGAAAACGTGCAAAAATATCTCCTGATAAAAGTCATTATTAGATTCTTTTCTAATTTTTAAATCTTTGAAACATTCGTTTGAATATGTTTTGTTTATTTCGTCCTCCATCTCTAATTACTTTTTTCTCACCAAATCTACGAGCTCTAATCTGAGTTAATTTTACACATCTATGTTCTTCTGGAAGTCTATGTTCAGCACAAAATGGATCCTTACAATAATTACATTGGAAAGGCATATCTGTCATATCTCCACAATAAGCACACTTTTCAGATTTCACAATCATTCTATAGTTTTTCTTCTAATAAACTTGCTATCATCTGATTTGAAATTTAATTTTTTTGAAAAATTCAAGTAAACGTTTTTACAATGTTAAATTTAAAAATAATTAAGAGAATTTTAATGATTAAAAACAAGGTAGCAATCATAACTGGAGCAAGTAGCGGAATAGGTTTTGCTACAGCATTGGCACTTTCAAAAGTAGGAGCAAAAGTTGCAATAGGTGCACGACGAACTGATTTGCTTTCTGAATTAGAAAAAAAATTAAAGAAAATGGCGGAGAAGTTTATTCCCAAAAATTGGATGTTACAAAGAAAAACGAATGTAATTCTTTTGTTGATAATGTGTTGAAAAAATGGGGTACAGTAGACATTTTAGTAAATAATGCTGGATTAATGCCTCTAAGTTTTTTCAAAAATTTGAAGATTGATGAATGGGATCAAATGATAGATGTTAACATCAAAGGAGTGCTATATTGCACTGGAGCAGTAATTACGCATATGCTTGAAAACAAATCAGGTCATATAATTAATATCTCATCAGTTGCTGGAAGAATAGTTTTTCCTGCAGGTAGTGTTTATTGTGCAACAAAACATGCAATTACTGCCTTTAGTGAAGGATTAAGACAAGAACTTAGTGTACGAAAAAATATTCGTATTACATGTATTGAACCAGGAGTAGTTGCAACAGAACTAACAAACACAATTACCGATGAATCATTACAAGGATTTGTTGAAAATGCTAAAAAAATGGAATCTTTACAAGCTGAAGATATTGCAAATGCCATTATTTATGCTGTAGAATCACCAAATCATGTCAACGTTAATGAAATTTTGATTAGACCTATTACTCAAGATCGTTAAATTGTCTAACATTCCTCATGTGTTAATTCTTGGTGGGGGATTTGGAGGATTATCTGCTGCAAATGAAATTAGAAATAATCTTTCATCATTACAAATTAAGATTACAGTTGTTGACAAAAAAGATTGGTTTATGGTAGGTTTTGCCAAACTTTGGATTATTAAAGGAACACGAACATTTGAAAATTCAATAGGTTCACTAAATGAACTTGTAAAAAAAGAAATTAATTTTCTAAAGGAGGAAGTTCTACAAATTGATCTTCAAAATAAAAATATTAGAACTACAACTAAGACTTTACCATATGACTTTCTGATCATTGCAATGGGTGCAGTATTAGCCCCTGAAAAAATTCCCGGACTATCAGAAAATGGAATGAATCTTTATGATCATGATCAACTCACTGAAATTCATAATAAACTAAAAAAAATAAAATCTGGTAATATTGCCATATCGATCATGGGAATGCCTTACAAATGTCCCCCTGCACCATTTGAGGCTAGTTTGTTGATTGATTCCATGCTAAGAGAAAAAGGAGTCAGAGACTCTGTACAAATTCATTTCTATAGTCCATCACCAATAACATTACCTGCAGCTGGTCCAGAAATTAGCCAACAAATTCTTAATTTGATAAACTCTGAGAATATTGTTTTTCATGATTCATGCAAAATAAAATTAGTAGAAAAAAATAAACTAATTTTTCAAAATGGAGAAGCTAATTTTGATTTACTTCTTGCTATACCTCCACATGTTGCACCTAAAGTAATTTATGATTCAGGATTAGCAAAAGAAGGTGGATTTATTCCAATCACCAGAGATTGCAAAACACCATTTGAAAATGTATATGCGGTAGGTGATGTAACCACTTTGATAGTTAATGATACAATGGCTGTTCCAAAAGCAGGAGTATTTGCAGAAGGAGAAGCAATAACAGTGGCACAAAATATCATATCAAAAATACAATCTAAAAAAGAATCTTCTTTATTTGATGGAAAAGGTGGATGTTTTATTGAATCAGGAAGAGATACTGCATCACTAATCGAGGTAGATATGTTTTCAGAACCTAAACCATCAACAAAACTAACTGAATCAACAGCTGAACATCTTGCTGAAAAGATACAATTTGAGAAAGAACGACTCTCAAAATGGTTATGATGAATCATCTTTTTTATTTTCTTTTGTAAGATGTTCTAAAATAGCTCTTACCTCAACACCCAAATTTTGAGAATCTTTTGCTAATTCTAATTTTTCAGGAATATTCCGTTTAAAATTCTCATCTTCTAATCTTATTTTTTGAATACAATCAAGATGATCCTGATCAGTTGCGGAAATCTTATGACAAATATTGCAAATTTTCATTAATCATAGATACTAACACGACGATTTAATAATTTCATTTTGTGCCTCTCACATGAGGGGTCGTAGTCTAGCTTGGTATGATACTAGTCTGGGGGACTAGTGGTCGCAGGTTCAATTCCTGCCGGCCCCATTACAATTTTAATATCTTTATAATATCATCAAAACTTCTTCGTGTCTGTTCTTGCTTGTATATTCTTAAAACATCAATAATTTTTTGTTTTGGTGGAATCTTGTAAATTCTTTGAACTTTTTTGGCAATTCCTGAACCGATAAAAATAGCTTGAGTGACTGATGTCACATTTGACACTTTTCTATTAACACTTGAACTTTCAAAATCAATTAAAGTTGATCTTGATTTTCCAACAATAACATGTTTTGAAATACTGCTTAATTCACCATGATCAAATCCCATCTGATCTAATCTGTAACAATCTTCTAAAATGGTTCTAACTACAAATTTTAATTTTTTAGAACTTCCTGTACCTTGTAGAGATTGTATCCAATCTCCAATTTTATCCCCTTCAAGATATTCCATTACTAAGAAATTTTTACTTACATCATATAGTTTGGGCCCAACATTTACTGTATTTACTAATCCAAGTAATTTTGCTTCACTTTGCATCTCACTTCTTTGAGAATCTATTCTTCTAATCTTTAAGGCAATTACATTATTTCCTTTCTTTGCTAAGACTACTACTCCAACATACCCCTTTCCTAAAATTTGTAAGCTACCAATTGTAGTTTGTCCAACAAATGATATTGATTTTATTTTCAATTTTTCTAATTCAGAAATTCTTGATTGAAGTTGACGTGAACTAGCTTTTGGATAACCAAGAATTTTTGAATATGGGTCTTTTATAAATTTTTTAATCGAAATGAAAGAGTGTTTCATCAGTTGAAATCAAATCTGAAATTGCCTCTTTAATTGATTTGCTTAAATTTTTGTTTCCAACAGAAACTCTGAATCCTTTCTTAAAATCACCCTGTAATCCTTTTGGAATACCTGTTTGAGGATTATTTTTTAGTAATTCTGTCATGAATTTTACTACATCATTATATTTTCTCTTTTCAAGTGATACAATTTTTTTATCATCATTAATCCACATTAATTCAGTTTTTGAAATATTTTTTGAAATAAAACTATTACAATCGTCCTCTCGAAAAAATTCGGGACCACTTTTAGAATAATTTTTTGGAATTTTAGTTGATTCTAAAAGGAAAAAAAGATAAGCCTCACTTTGTTCGTCTGAATACGATTTATTGCGTAAAACATTGAAACCACCCAATTCTAATTGAGTTGTAAGTGAAGTCGTTGCTCTCTTAATTTGTCCCCAAATAATATCTGGACTTCTCATCTTGAAATTAAATTTCACTACAAGAACATTTTCCAAATTATTTTTTGATGATTTTAATTTTTTAGGTTTAAAAAATTGTAATGTAGGATTATTCTGAAAAGATCTACAAGCAAGAATAAATTTCCCTACATTCTCATCAGAAATTGCAGCTGCTAAATTTCTATTACTATCCACAGGATCTATAATTATAATTGATGTTTCAAACACTTTTGATGTCTTTCCAATTATTTGATTTTGTTGAATTTTTGCAATTGATTTTATTATATTTTCAAAGCTACCAAAATTTAAAATTAGAACTTCTGATATATATCCACTAAAACCTTGTTTTGCAATTTCTGCTCCATAAATTTTAGTTAACTTTAGAAATGTTTTGAGTATTCTTACCTCATTTCTCATTTTAGGAGTAAGTGCATTTTGCATGTACTTTGTATGAAATGGTGATCTATCTGCAGAACTTTTCCATTCTCCTAAATTTACATCATAACATGGAACTACATTAATTTTAGTTTTCTTAATTCTAGCCTCAACATAAGGATGCTCAGAATATCTAACATAGGGATTATATTTTTTCATTGATTCAAAACCAATTTTTTTTGAAATCTCTGTAAATTTTTCATCAGAAATTGATTTTTTAAATTTAATAAAAATATCAACATCTGCTTCTTTTGATAGCCACGTATTTTTAGCGTAGGATCCACCAAATTCTAATCCTACTATTTCAGGATAATTTCTAATTTGATTTTCTACTAAAGTAAAAGCTTCATCAGCAATTTGTTTTTTTGATTTTTCTATATTTTTAGATGGCATTACAGATTTCCCAATTTTAGAAATTATTTGTTTCATGATCTAGCTTTTATCTCCATTAAATCAGAATATACAGGACCTTTTGAACTAAGAACACTTTGTTTGAGTTTGAACCCCGTAATTTCTTGCGTTCCAAAATCAATTGATTTGAATTTATCCAATTCTTTACTGACATCTCCAATCTTGTTTTTAATTCTAAACACTGTGATATGAGGTTTAAATGGTTTATCGATAGAAAAACCCAATGGAATTAATGTATTTTCTACTTTTTTTGCTAATTTCATCAATGAATTTCCACCATTTTCATCAGTTCCAATCCAGATAACCCTTGGAAATTTTAATTTGGGAAAGGCACCAACACCTTTGAAATTTATCATAAAACTTGAAAATTTAACAGAATTTAATGACATCATTACTTTCTCTACAGTGTCTTGTGATATCTCACCTAAAAATTGCAATGTAAAATGAAGATTATGTGGTTCTACAGGTTTAGCATTTATGTTAATTTCAGATTGAAATTTAGAAATTGAGTCAATTATTTCATTAGAAGAAATTTCAATTGCTACAAAAATTCGCATATGATTTTCTTTTAATTATGTTTTATAATAATTTCCGGTAGCTTCATAGACCCGGCTACCTTTTTGTTCTAATATTGACAAAACTAATTGTATGTTTAACTGGTATGCCTGGAGCAGGTAAATCAACAATAGCTGATGGACTGAAATCCAAAGGTTACGATATCATTAACATGGGAAATGCAGTAAGAGCAGAAGCTAAAAACAGAAATCTTGAACCGACTGGACCTAATCTTGGTAAATTAATGCTTGAACTAAGAGAGAAAAATGGTCAAGGTGCAATAGCAGAATTAGTGGTATCACAAATTGAAAATTCAAAATCAAATGTAATAATAATTGATGGAATAAGATCTAATGCTGAAATAGAGGTTTTACGTAAATATGGAATAGTTAAACTTCTTGCCATACATGCATCTACTAATACGAGATTTGGATTTTTAAAACAAAGAGGAAGATCAGATGATCCACAAACAAAAGAAAATTTTGAAGAAAGAGACAACCGAGAAATAGGTGTTGGTATTAGTAATTCAATTGCCTTATCTGATGAAACAATTTCTAACAATAACTTAACAAAAGATGAATTAATTGAACATTCCTTCAAAATTATTGAAAGTTGGATAGAATGAGATCCCCTAATATCAGTTGTAAAATAGAAATATTTGCTTCAATTAATTTATCTGAAGATCCAAAAAAAATTGAAACAGCTATTTTGAACATATTTCCAAATGCTAAAATCAAAACTGATAATTCTTCTATTATATCAAATTCTAAAGATTTGTATTTACTAGAAAAAATTTATGATATTATTCATTCTAACCAATCACAAAAAATCTATCAACGACAACTTGAAAAAAATTTAGAAAATGATTCTACTTGGTTTTATCTTAACAAACAAGCTGCATTTGTTGGATCTGTAGCTCTCTGTGAAGAGGCAGAAGAATCACCATTAGGACCAATCAAAGTGATCCTAACTTCTTCTAATATTGATGGAATCATAGATTGGTTAATCCTTGGAAATTAGTTATATTAGATAGCAAAATTCAACTCTTATCATCTATTTTTTAGTTATAATCCAAAAATTATTTTTAAATTAATAATGAATATCTATCAAATTAGGCATAATTCTGAATATGAGACACATATCTTTAATTAATGAAATTTTCTTAATTGTAATTTAGATTTTATTTAAAAATTGAAACAAATTCTGGTAGTGTCATAACACTAGTATTTCTTATTGACAAATCCATATTTGATGACATTATTGTTTCTTCTGGATTTATTTCTATTAAAGTTGCATTGTTTTGCTTAGCATAAATTGGTAAAGTATTTGCAGGTGATACTACTAAAGATGTACCTGCAACTATCATGACATCACAGTTACTTGCATGAATTATAGCTTGTTGCCAAACTTCTTGAGGAAGAGATTCTCCAAACCATACTACATCCGGTCTTAGAATATTTCCACATTTACATAAAGGCGGTATGTGTATAAATTCAGTTAAAATATTATTTTTAAAATCACAAACAGTACATTTTATTTTTACAATACTTCCATGTAACTCTAATACTTCTGTACTTCCCGCTCTTTGATGAAGTCCATCGATATTTTGAGTTAGTACAACAACTTTTACAAATTTTTCTAATTCAACTATTGCTTTATGCCCTAAATTAGGTTCTGCAGAAAAAATATTCTTCCTTCTTTCATTATACCATTCCCAAACTAATTTTGGATTATCATAAAATGCACTAATTGTAGCCAGTTTCATTGCATCGTGGTTTCTCCACAATCCATCTTTTCCTCTAAAAGTGGGAATTCCACTTTCTTGAGAAATTCCTGCTCCTGTAACCAATACAATTTTTTTAGCATCTCTTATCTTTTTTATGACTGATTCAAACATTTTTTATCTATTTTATCTCAATTTCTAAAAAATCTTTTGCTGTAATAACTGAATTATGAATTTGTTTTGCTTCTTCTAAATGTCTAGTTTCATCTTTGTATCTAGCTGAAAAATGTGTTAGGATTAGATTTTTTACTTTTGCATTTTTACCCAATATAGCTGCCTGCTTTGCTGTTGAATGACCTGTTTCTTCTGCTTTCTCCTTGGTTTCATCTAAAAATGTTGAATCAAATACAAGATAATCACAACCTTCAAAGAATTTTTCTAATTCTTTGGTTGGTGTTGTATCCCCTGAAATTCCAATTTTCTTACCAGGTCTTTTTTCTCCCAATACTTGTTCTGGAATAATAATTCTTTCTCCAATTTTAATTTCCATTCCATTTTGTAATTGATTCCATAATTTACCTTCTGGAATTTCTAAAGCCTTAGCTTTTTCTAGATTAAATTTACCCTGTTTATCTTTTTCTTCAAAAAGATATGAGTATGTAATAACTGAATGATTAGCTTTACAAGCATATATTGAATAAATTTTTGAATTAAATATTCTTCCTTCTTCTACTATTGTAATCATAACTGAAAATGATAATCCGAAATTTAGTACTTTAATATTTGCAGCTATAAATTCTTCGATTCCACTAGGACCGTAAATTTCTAAAGGTTCAGTTCTATGTTGCATTGTCATTGTCTGAAGTAATCCTAGTAATCCAATACAATGATCACCATGAAGATGTGTAACAAAAATTTTCATTTTTTTATTCCAACCTAAACCTGATTTCATATAAGAAATTTGTGCCGCTTCTCCTGCATCAAACATGAGAATTTCACCATCTCTTTCTAGACAAATACATGATAGTCCTCTGTTTTCAGTAGGTTGTGCAGCAGAAGTTCCTAAAAATATTAATTTCATTTTATCAAAATTGTCCTTGTCAAGCTTTTATGCCTATAGATTTCATATTTCTTTATTGGATTAATCTTCAATTTTTTTTCAAATCCTTTTTTACACATAATGGCTATTTTTTTACGTTTAGGTAAGATTGATACAAATTTTTTCATCAATTCTTCAGGATTTTCTGATGATTTAGATGCAGTTCCATAAGGTAAATCTGTAACAATTCCATCAAATTCATCTATCATATTTGTTAATTGACTAAAATCTGCCTTGATTATTTTTGATTTATACCCATTTACATCTAAATTTTCTTTCGAAATATTATACATTTTTTCATCAAAATCTAATCCAATGGCATGAATTCCCATTGATTCAGCTTCTAATAACGTAGTTCCAGTACCACAAAATGGATCACAAACTGTTTCTCCCTCTTTTAATCCAATTAAATTTATCATTACTCTTGTAAGTTTCCAATCTAATTCATGTGGGTATTTTCTAATTTTCTTTGGCCTGTTTTCACTTTCAAATCTTTTTGCGAACCCGAAAAAATTTTCTTGTTCAGTAAAAATTAGATATATTGTAATATCTGGATTTTCAAGAGATACCTGAGCTTTAGAAAATTTAGTTATCATGTCCCCCATTGCTCTTTCTAATTCAGGTACATTGAATTGATTTGATGATAAATTAATTATTCTACAAACGAAAGTTTTAGCATTTTTTAAAACTTCAAAATTTTCATCATCTAAAAATAATCCTGACATTTTACGTAAAATTTGACCTGAAACTTTCACAAAAGTTGCACGTTTTGTAATTTGTTCCCAACTAGTTTTTGATTGTATTACTACTAAATTTGATAATAATCTGATTTTTGCAAATCTGTCATACATTTTTGCTATTGAAATTACTTCATCAATTGCAATTTCTAAATTATTTTTAGATAAAACAAAAAAACTTTCTGGCATTATATTATTGCCTTTGCAATTGTACCTGAAACATCAACTAAAGATGTTTTTCCAGGTATTGTATTTGTACTAATTATTTTTGTAACTCCCGCTTTTTTAATTTTCTTTTCAGCATCATTTCTAAGTAATGCATGTGTACAAGCAACAAATACTCGTTTACATTTCTGTTTTTTAAGAAATTCTGTAGCTTTGATAATACTTCCACCTGTACTGATCATATCATCGACTAAAATCAAATCTCTGCCTATTATGTCATCAAAATTTGTAGATTTAATTTCTACTTTTCCAGTTTTACGATCACGTTGTTTTTCAAGAGATATGTATTCTGTCTTCAAAAATTTGGCAAATTCTTTTGCTCTCTCTTTTCCACCCTGATCTGGGGAAACAACTAAAGGATTTTTCAATTTCAGTTTTGAAAAATATCTTGCTAGATCTGGAATTGCCGTTACATTTTTTGATTTTATATTAAAATACTTTAAACCGATCATACTGTGAATATCCACAACAATAATTTTAGATGTTCCTACACTTTTGAATAAATTGGCAATAACTTTCATTGTTATTATTTCTCCTGGCAAAAATTCTCTATCTTGACGGGCATAACCCATGTATGGTATTACTGCAATTACTTCAGTTCCATATTCTTTTGCTTTTGAAATTATTGATAATGTCTGGATAAGATTTTCATCTACAGGTGGATATGTTGATTGAATGACAATAATTTTATTTTTTTCAGGTTTTCCTTCAAGTGTAATTTTGCTTTCACCATCTGAAAAAACCCTCAGCTGAGATTTTAATAAATTCGCTCCTAATCTTTTTGCCAACTTTTTTGCAAGATCTTTAGATGAGCTTCCAGATATAACAGTAAATTTTGTCAATAGTTCAACGATAAAGAAGGGGTTCTTAAATTTTGAGGATATTGTGGATTATGATTTTTGTGATCCACATTTGCTATTCTTATGAAAACAATCACTGGAAATTATGAGTAAACAATTACAACTTTTTACACTTCAATAATTTTGTAAAACAAGATTAATCAATTCAATCATTAAGTACAAAATTAGTTTTAATTCAATACAATTCTTTGTACTTTGATCTTAATTCTTCATGAGGTCCTACAATAGAAAAAGCCCTTACAACATCAGTTTTACTCACAATTCCGACCAAATTATGATTTGAATCTACTACTGGAATTCCACTAACCTGATTTTTTATCATTTTACTTGCTGCAATTGCTAGATCATCTTCTTCATTTATTGTTAAAAGTTCATCAGTTAGTAAATCATTTACTGTAAGTTTTTCTCCATTTATTGGAAGTAAATAATCTCTAGATCGTGTATTACCTTTAGTAAAATAATCACTATGTCTTAACAATGTATTTGTACTAATAAGACCAACAGGATAACCATTTTCATCAGTTACAACCAATCTTGAAATTTGATTTTTATTCATTAAACTTAATGCAAATTTAAGAGAATCAGATCTTCTACAAGTAACTACTTTTTTACTCATAAAATTTTTCACTAAATATTTTCCACCAAATACACTAGCATAAGATTTTGTTAAATTTGTTCTTGAGACAATACCTATCATTTCTCCATTATCATTAACAAGAACTACTGATCCAATTTTGAAAGTTTCCATTCTTGCAGCACATTGATCAAAATTATCTTCCATATTATCAGTTATTGTAATTACATTTTTTTGCATTACATGCTTAATTGGAATCTCATCTATTGCATGTGCAGTTTTATCTTCTCCCAGAAATCTATTGATGTCTCTCTCGGTAACAATTCCAACAGGTATATTTTTAATAGTAATTACTATATGTTTAACAAAATTTATTTGCATTTGTAATAATGCATCAAAAATTGATGATTCTGGTTGAATGGTAATAACAGGAGATGAATATCTTTTTTCCATATTGTATATCTCTTATTTTTTAATTTAAAACAGAACTTTGATTATCAGATATGATTTTAACAAAATGAAAAGGAGCTAATACTTGCTAAGCATTAGGAATAACTTCAACGTCTATGTTGCTTCCGTTGAATGACGTAGATATGGCCTTAATTCTACTCTTGTATAGAAAGTATTTCTTACCATCATCACTAATAGTACCAGAAATTCCTAGTAGTTTATTATCGTGTAATGTTTGCAGTCTTCTGTAAACCGTACTTATTGGAATTTTGGTTTCAGCACTTATCTCCATTGCAGATTTTGGTTTTTCCATCGAGTTTTCTAAAATAGCTCGACAATATTTATCGGATATAACTTCAAGAATAGCATCTTTTCTTGAGTCATCATCTATTTTTCTTCCTGAAATTAATGCTTGCATAAAATACGTACGTTAACTTTTGATATAACAAGTAAGACTACATTGCAATGCACTGCACTCATTATAGGCACAAATTTAACTCTAGAAATATCATACGAGATTTAAATTAGACATTTCTATTATTTCAAACGATTTGTCTTACCTTGATTACAAAATAGAAGTGATGAGATTAAAATGATCTCTATAATAGGAAGTGGTAGAGTTGGCGCATCAATTGCTTTTCTTTGTATATCTAATTCATTAGATGATGTTCTGTTAGTAAATCGTACAAAGAGTAAAGCAATTGGTGAGGCTTTAGATATATCTAATGCCATATCTGAAAACTCAAATGTTTCAATACATGGCACTGATGATTTTTCTAAAATAAGTGATTCTGATATTGTTGTAATTGCAGCTAGTACAGGAATTTATCTAAAAAATAGAACTGAAATGATGGATGCACAAGTTAGAATGATTAAAGAAATTGCAAATCAAATAAAAAAATACTGTCCTCTTGCAATCATATTAGTAGTTTCTAATCCTTTAGATGTTCTTACATTTGTTTTTCAGAAAGAAACTCAATTATCAAGAAATAAAGTAATAGGAATTGCATCGAGTTTAGACTCAAGTAGATTTAGATATTTACTTTCAGAAAAATTTAAAATCAAACAATCTCAAATTACTAATGCACTAGTAATGGGTGAACATGGAGATTCTATGGTTCCAATATTTTCTAGAGTAAAAATTAATGAAAAAAATGCACTTGAAATAATTAATGAAATAGAAAGGAAAGTAATTTCAACAGAAATTCAGAATTATTGGAAATCTCTAAGACTTTTTAAAAGTAGATCACAATTTGGTATTGCTAAAAATACTTTTGATGTCATTAGATCCATCATCAAAAATGATGAACTAGTCACATCTGCATCAATTGTGTTAAACGGTGAATATGGTGAAAAAGATGTTTCGATGGGAATTCCTGTAAAAATAAACAAAAATGGAGTTAAAGAAATCATAGAAATAAAATTAAATGAATCTGAAAGTAAATTATTAAAAATATCAGCTCAAACTATACGAGATTATATGAAATCATTTTAGATAAAATATCGTCTACATCAATTGTAAAAATTATATCTATATCATTAGCAAAATTATCAAAATATAATTTCATGTTTTCAATTTAATGTATTATTGTTTTAATATATTCTTGAAATTTACTTAAATCGTAATAGCCTTTGTAATATCTGTTTTATTGATTATTCCTGCAAGCGATTATTTCTATCAAGTACTGATGATATAATTTTCATTAATGAATGTAAAATGATCAATTTATCATTTAACAAGAATCTCATTTGTGGAAATCATGCTCTTTTTTATATTTGAAGAACTAAATTGAAAGATATGGCAAAATTTAATAAAATCCTTGTTCCATTAGATGGTTCTAATAATTCCATTAGAGGATTAGATAAAGCAATTGAAATTGCTAAAGGTAGTAGTTCTGAAATTACTGGATTTTATGTATTTCATTTGCCGCTAGCTGCAGGAATAAAATATACACAAAAAATGAAAGATGATGCACAAACAAAAGCTATCAAAGCAATTGGACCTGCAATGAAACGAGCTCAAAAAGCAGGAGCATTATTCAAGTACAAAACTGGAGGCGGTCATACCGGCTCTGAAATTATCAAGTTTGCACAGAGAGGAAAATATGGTATGATTGTTATTGGTGCTAGAGGTATGGGCGGTGCTAAAGAAGCATTCCTAGGAAGTACATCAAATTATGTAATGCATAAAGCAAAGATTCCTGTTTTAGTGGTAAAATAATTAATCTGGAATTTTCCCATTTATTTTTCTTAAAATCTAAATTAGATTTTAGATAATATCATATATTTATTAGAAATACTACGAGTATCCTTGATATTTTGTATTGTGATAAACTAAAAGTATAGTAATTATGAGAAAAATAACCAAAAACTGAGAGAAATATGGTAGAAAGTAACTATGACATATTAGGAATTATTGAAGGCTCAACTGAGAAAGAAATTCGCAATGCATTTAGACGATTTGCACTTCGATATCATTCTGATAGGGGAGGAGAAAATGATCAATTCATTAAAATCAAACAAGCATACGAAGATCTCAAAATAGGTAAAAAATATCCTGAAACAGATTTAGAAAAAATTAGAAATTCTAGAGTTTATTCAGGTGATTCTGAAGAGAATATTCGGAGAAAAAATCGAATTTTAGGCCAAGAATTATCCAAAGAAATGAAAATAGCTGAAGAATGGGCAATAGATTTGATTAGAACAAATTCAACTAGTACTAGACTATTTGGTTCAAAAACTCTTGGAGAAATTGAACTTGAAAGAAAAGCTAATGGTACACTTTCAATCAAAGGAAATTTTATGGCAGGTAGTCTAACTTATGATGGTTCTATTATTATGCAAGGAAATATCACAAGTCCATCTTGGACTGAAGAATTTAGAACAAATATTCATCTCACAAAAGGTGATTTCAAATTTATTAATCCACTTGAAAATAAATACAGAATTGAGAATGGAGCTAGAATAATTGTGGATAACGGTAATGTTGTAGTTGGAAATGTTTTTGGTAGAAAATACAAAATTGAAGATCAGGAAGGAAGAGTTGGAATTTATGAAACTCGAGAACAACGAACTCATATATCAGCACCAAAAGGAAAAATCATCGCTGAAAATATTATAAATACAGTTTCTCTTGATGCTGATTCTATTATGGTTCTTACTCTAGAAGATGATGTTCAGATTAATGCACGAGAAATTTTATTGTATGGAAGCAAAATCACATATGACATTATAATTAAATTAAAAAAAGGTGGCGTAATAAGATTTTTTGAAAATTTCTCAATTCAAAGTCTTAGTAATGATGCAATTATCAAACTTGAGAATGGTAAAGAAATTAGATTATTTGATATAAAAACCAAAAAAATTAAGGATCTAGCAGATGAATTTGTGCCTAACAAGAATGAATATGATAAAGATGCTACAATGGTAGGTAATGGATTTACAATTACATATGAAATGTTAGATAATTTATCAAAGAAGTCCACAAAAAACCAAAATGTTGGATGGGCTTCTAAATTTAGATTCCCTAAAAACTAAATTAAAAAATTTAATCTAAAACTGTTAATTTAATTATTAAGCACAAATTCATTTCTTAAAAATGAATAATTTCCTTAATTGAATCTAATTATCTTCATTCATAAAAATTAGGTGTTATCATAGTGCGAAATACTAGAAGAATTGATATTCATATAAAATTAACAAAGAACTGAATTGAAAGTTTCATTTAGTATAGATAAAAAATTGATACTTTTAGTAATTATAGTATCTACAATTACACTTCTAATTACAGCCTATTTGAGTTTTAACTATGCTGAGCAAATTTTAACAGAAAGAGCTAATGATCTCCTAGTTGGTGAATCTACATCACGTGGTAGTGCTCTTAGATTTCTTTTTGAATCACGAATTGAACAAAATAAAATTTTAGCAAATGATCCAATGATAAAAATTCTTGTTACTAAATTAAATCAAACACCTGAAAATGAATTTGATGAAGTCAGAGAAAGTGAACGAAGAGACTTTCTTACTCAAATTCAAGCATTTCAAACACTAGTTGGATTTTCAATTGGTTTTGAAGATGTAAAAATTATAGGAACAAATGGAAAAGTTTTCTTTTCACTTGGCAAACTAACTGATAATAATTTTCTTCATGATCCATTATTTCAAAAAGGATTGAAAAAACCAATTATAGATTTTGAACCAACTACTATTGGTAAAAAAATGATTGTAGTTTCTCCAATTTTTGCTCAAGATAGTAAAAAAGATGATAGCCCAATAGGGGTAGTTATCTCAAGGATGAGAACTGAATCATTAGATAGTGTCTTAGTTGATAAAAGCGGTTTAGGAAAAACTGGAGAGGTTTACATTGTAAATGATGGATTTTTGATGTTATCTGAATCTCGATTCATAAACAATACCATCTTCAAACAAAAAATTGATACCGTTCCTGTTCAAAAATGTTTTAGAGAAGGAGAAAAATTTACAGGAATTTATACTGATTATAGAAAAATCACCATTCATGGTTCTTCATATTGTGCTAATGATTTAGGGTTTGTTTTGCTTGCAGAAATTGATGAAGCAGAAACAGTTCAACCAATTTTAGTACTTCAAAATAGAATTTTTCAAACAGGTCTAATAATTACCACTGTAATGATAATTACTGCATTTATAATTGCAAAATCTATGTCACGACCTCTAATAAAATTAAAAAATGCTGCAAACCAAGTTGCAAGTGGAGATTTTCATGTTCGAACTAATATTACAACAAGAGATGAAATTGGTGAGCTATCTTATGCATTTGATTCTATGACTGAAAAACTCCAAAAATCATTAATTGAAATTAAAGAAAAAGAATATGTCATAAAACAACAAGAAGATATTTTATTACAATTTTCCGATTATAGCGAAAAATACTGTGTATGTATGGTAGATATTATGAATTCAACAAAAATTATTTCTAAATTATCTGAATCAGAAACCAGTGAATTTTATAAAATTTTTCTTAATTCCATTTCAGAAACCATCAGAAGTTTTGGTGGTATAGTAGTGAAAAATATTGGAGATGCAGTATTATTTTATTTTCCAGTTATACACTTAGAAGAAGAATCTACATTAAGAAAATGTCTTGATTGTTGCTTGACTTTAGGTGAATTACACGATGATATAGTAAAAAAACTGGAAAAACAAAAACTACCCATTTTTGATTACAGAATTAGTTCTACTTATGGAATCGTTAGAATAGCAAAAACATCAACATCATCTGTTAATGACATTTTTGGAAATACTGTAAATCGTTGTGCCAAGATCAATAGAATTGCCCCTGGAAATAGATTGATTATTGGTGAAGAATTCTATGAGAGTGCCAAAATTTTTGATGATTATACATTTAAAAAAATAGATAGTGATATTACATCTCCAGAGTCTGGTTATTCAGGATATCTTGTTTCCAGAAAGAACATACATAATATTGAAAATTAAACATGAAATGAAAGAAAAATTAACTCAATTAAGTTGATTTTTCTTTAGTACTAATATCATATGATTCTTCTACATTTGTAACAAAAATTTTCCCATCTCCCTTTTGTCCAGTATGAGCAACATCCATAATAGATGAAATCACCGATTTTACTATTGAATCATGAACCACTGCAATTATCACATCTGTAGAATTAAATTCAATTTGATGTCCTCCAATTTCAGGTCGTTCACCTGCTCCTTGTCCCAAAGATTGGATCAATGTGACTCCTTCAACACCTGCTTTTCTTATCGCTCTTATAACCTGTTTTGAAACTTCACTTTGTACAATTACTTCTATTCGTTTCATAATGAAACTCTGTATTCTAGCAATTTAAAAAGATACTTTAGATTATCACACAATTTTAATTAAAAATGAAATATAATTATCAATTTCTATATTAATAAAACTACTGTACAGTGGTACATAGGAGAAATTTTAGTTGATGAATTCTTAATTCTAAGGATGTTGGGACGTGGAATTACCATTGTATAAAATAAATAACTTATAACAAAGTTTTTGCGTTGATATTTTACCAACATTGACTTTTCTGAAAGTACGAATACTGAGTTCTAATATTAAACGATAGTAAACACGGTATAGTTAAAATCTAAAATAATAAAAAGAAATTAAAAAATGATGACCTAATCTAATCGATTAATTCGGTCCAACCTTTGATGAAGACTGAGTTCTTGTAGAGTGGAACTGGTTGTCCAACGGTAAAGTCCATTGGTCTCATCCAAAATATTGCCTTTGTTGGGCAAACACCGATGCATGCTCCATCAGAGATACATCTTTCTGGGTAGAAAACAAATGCCTTACCTCTCTTCCAGCCTTCAACTGGTTTTACTCTAAGTACATCTGGTCCTAATGTTGTACAGATTTCTACACATAGTGCGCATCCAATACACATTTGTTCGCTGATGTCTGGAATAATTCCTACTGGCATAACGAAATTTTCTTATCTTTTGATCTTAATATAATTTGCCCAAAAAATGGGAATTATAACGGCGTTTCAAATTTTATAACACCGTTTAAAATTTTGATCGCTTTTTTAACATATGCTAAAAATTAGAATGATCAATTTTGAATATTTTTTCAGTAGTTCCCATCTGATTTAATGAACTAAGCATCAAATTATTACCAATTCTTTTAAGATGATATATTCCAGATTTTTTTGAATCAATAATATGCCTACCTCCTGGAGAAAGAATCCATTCACCATTATCGTTTTTTCGTACCATAGCAGTGATTATCACTGAAGAACCACACTCTCTTCCAATAGATGAAAGTAACATTAATGATGCATTAATGAATCTCCCAGATTCTTTCTCATCAAATATGTTGTAAAAACCATTAAACGAATCAATTACAACCAAGAATTTTTCATTTGATATTCTTTTTGCTATTTCAGATATGATTTTTTTCCAATCTATCTTACTTGGACGATAAATCTCTATTCTGTCATTTTTTTTAATCATTTCTGAAACGATATAACCACTATAAAGTAAATCAAAATCTAAAAAAATTATTGGATATTTATTAGACTCAATTAACTCGTTTAAAAATTCAGCTTTAAGAAAAGGTTCAGAACATAAAATTATGTTTGGATTTTTATTTGAAAATTCATTTCTCACATATATTAATTCAGTATCCAAAATCTGTTCAGGATTTTTATCCAACACTATTTTAGTATCTAACAGATATAATAATGAATTTGACTTCAAAAGATATCTCAGAAGATTTTCCTAATTCTGGTAAAATTTATCTAAATAACGCTTCTGTTTCTTTAATGCCTTCACAAAGTATTGAAGCAATGAAAGATTTTCTAATTTCTTATAATTCTATAGGGCCTGATTCAATAAATTCTGAACCATTTGTTACTGAAAAATTACAAAATATCAGAAAAATTATTGCAAAAATTATCAATTGTCAACCAGAAGAAGTTATCTTGACTCAAAGTACGACAGATGGAATAAACATAGTGGCAAATGGTCTTTCATTTGAACAAAATTCTAATCTTATAATTCGTGGATTTTCACATGAACATCATGCAAATTTCTACCCTTGGCTTCGATTACAAAATAAAACTAAAATTAGAAATTTATCTATAGATAAAAATGGTTTTTTTGATTTTAATGAACTTGAAACATTTCTTGATAGTAATACAAAATTAGTAGCCATTAGTCATGCATTATACAATACTGGTTCAATATTGCCAGTTGAAAAAATTGGAAACATGCTTGAAAATCACACTACCTTTTTCATTGATAGTGCACAAACCGTTGGATGTATAGGTAATTTTGATGTGACAAAAATTAAATGTGATTTTATGTCTTTTAATGGTTCTAAGTGGTTATGTGGACCTATGGGAACAGGATTATTTTATTGCAACAAAAAATCACAGGAATTACTTGAACCTATGACAATTGGAGGAGAATCAGCAATGATCTATGATAATACAAATCTAGTATTCAAAGATATTCCGGATAAATTCCAAACAGGATTTCGTAATTATGTTGGAATGGTAGGTTTAGAATCATCTGCAAACTATCTTCTTAAGTTTGGTATGGAAAATATACGTAAAAAAAATCTTTATCTTTCAAATCTTTTAAGAGAGGAATTATCTAAAATAAAAAATATTATTCTTTATGGATCAGAGATCCCTCAAGAAAGAACCAGTATAGTTTCTTTTAATATTGATGGTCATGATCCACAGATAATTGTGAAAAAATTAGAAAAACAAAATATTGTATTAGCTGTTAGAGAAATTCTAGAAAAAAAAATCGTACGGGCGTCTCCTCATTTTTTTAATACTGAATCTGAAATACTTCGAGTTATTGACGTAATAAAAAATCTATAAATTTTCCTGTTCTTCTATTACCATCATTGTTAGGGTTGATTGTATTTTACCAATTTTTCTAACTTTGTTTGTGATAATTGTTCGTAACTTTTCGGCATCTTTGGATGATAATTTTAAGACTATGTCATATACTCCATAAACTCCTTGAACCTCATAATCCACGTCCTCGTTTGAAAGAATACGTTTGACATCAGCTATTATTGATTCATCAGATCCTAGGTCAGAATTCAATAAAACATATGCTGTAGGCACATTCCAGATTTTCATCAAACACTATTTAACCTTTCATAGATCTCAAAAACTGATTAATCACCATCAGAATTCATCGATGTGAAACAAATAGATCTTACATTGACAATATCACACTCCATTCCTACTTTTCCTGGTTCCCCAAAAACACAATTCATTCCTTGGTCAACACTAAAAGAAGATGGATACAATCTTGAACTATTATTTCTTAGTTCTCATACTGGAACTCATCTAGATGCACCCTATCATTTTGTAAAAAATGGAACAAAAATACACCAAATACCTCTTGATAGGTTACTAGGAAATGCTATATTGATAAAAATAAAAAAAGGGAAAAATCAAGCAATTACCAAAAATGACTTAGTTTTATTTGAAAGAAAAAATGGTAATATCCCAAATCACTCATCAATAATATTTCATACTGAATGGCAAAAAAATTTGAATAGTGATTTTTATTTTATTAATAATCCTGGTCTATCTGAATCAGCTGCTACATATCTTGTATCAAAAAGGATCAATTTAGTTGGAATTGATTCACCAAGCATAGATTTGGGAAAAGATAAAACTTTTAGTGTTCATAAAATACTTGCAAAAAATAATGTCTTGATAGTTGAAAACCTATCAAATTTAAATAAAATATCTTCAAAACAATTTGATTTTGTAATTTTACCATTAAAACTTAAAGATGCAACTGGTTCTCCAGTGAGAGCAATAGCTATTCAACGAACAAAATGAAATCTATTTTTTTTATAATTTTTTGATAACTTGCCAATAATTGGAATCTGATTTCCACAAAATTTACATTTGTTTTCCTCATCAAGATTCCAACCTTCAATATCAAAACTATATCTCTTGATTACAACGTTGTTACATTCAGGACAGTAAGTGTGCTCTAAAGGATGACCTGGCACATTTCCGATATATGCATACTTTAATCCATTTTTTTTTGCAATTTCATGATGTTTTTCCAGAGTTTTAACCGGCGTAGAATCGAATTCCATCATTTTATAATCTGGATGAAAACGCAAAAAATGAATAGGCATCTCTGGTCCAAATTGATCGTAAATAAATTTACATAATTTTTCTGCATATTCTAAACTATCTCCAACTTGTGGAACAATAAGATCTGTTATCTCTACATGAATTTTTGTTTTATCCCGGATTTCTAACAATGTATCAAAAATAGGTTGGGGATCAGGAACTCCAATGAATTTTCTTGTGAAATTAGGTTCTGCATTACCTTTGAAATCAACTGTTATAGAATCTAAAAATTCTCCCATCATTTTTACTGATTCTGGAGTATCATACCCATTTGAGACAAATATGTTGTAAAGATTTTTTTGATGTGCTATTACTCCACAATCTCTTGCAAATTCAATGAATATGGATGGCTCATTGTATGTGTATGCAATTCCATCCGCACCATTATCTAATGCAGTTTGTACTACTTGTTCAGGAGTCATCTCTATACCCTCAACCTTTCTTCTTTGACTAATATCGTAATTCTGACAATATTTACAAAGCCAATTGCATCCAGTTGTGGCAATAGAAAATACCTTAGATCCAGGATTATAATGAATAACTGGTTTTTTTTCTATCGGATCAACATGTCCTGTTATTACTTTACCATATACTAATAGGTCTAATTTTCCATTTTCATTACCCCGTACTCCACATAATCCAATTTGTCCATCAGCCATCTCACAATATCTTGCGCAAGCAGTACAACGAACTTTTTTGTTAGGTAATTTTTCATAAAGAATTGCCTCCTTATTCATTTCAAATAATTATACGTGATTTTCCCATATAAGGTGCATCTATTTTTCGTAATCCTAAAAGTATGGAAAATACAAGAGTTACCATGAGCAAACCTGGAAATATTTGGAGAAAAGTTCATGGTAAAATTACAAAAAAGCCAACTAATTTCTCGTGGTTAATTGAAAACAAACTTGCAGGTTCAGGAATACCAACAAGTTTTGATGAATTAGATTGGATTCTAAAACAAGGTGTTACATCAATTGTAACCATGACTGAAAATGCATTACCTGAAGAATGGGTGAGTGATATTGGTTACTTACATGTGCCCACACCAGATCTTACTGCTCCGGATATGGATAGAATAGATACAACAGTCGACTTTATTTATAAAAAAATTGCTAATGATCAAGCAGTAATGGTTCACTGTGCAGCTGGAATGGGAAGGGCAGGTACCATACTAGCTTGTTACTTAGTGAAATATCAAAAATATTCCGCAAAAGATGCAATTAAAAAAATTAGAAAAGAAAGACCAGGTTCAATTCAATCTGAGGTACAAGAATTAGCTATTACTTTCTATGAAAAACATGTAAAAAATCAATAACTTAGATAAACTGTGATACTAATTTTCCATCCACAATCTTAATTTTTAGTATTTTATTTTCTTGAAACACTAGAGTTATTCCACCATCAGAATCAGGATCTTCAACCTTTACCAGTTCTATCATTTTAATTTGTTCAAATTTGTCCATATCTTTTCACTTATTCTGGAATTGATACAGCATCTATCTTTCCATCAACTGCTTTAATGAACAAAAATCTGTTATCTTTAAAGATAAATGTAATTCCTCCTTCCTTATCTGGTTCTTCAACTTCAAGTATTGGTTGTCCTAACAGACCATCATATTTTGCCATATTGATTAACTCAAAATGTTCCTTATATCCCTAATTGATTGTGATCTCAATTTCCTTAGAGTTGTTTTTAACATTTCCTGGTTCTGTATAGTCATGTTTTTGCCAAGAAGCAAAGACCTCAGCTCCAATCTTATGTTTACCTTTTCCTAAATCTGATGCCTTGAAGATAATTTTTTCATCAAAATCAAATAATTCCTGTCTTACTTCTTCTTCAGATAATCGAATAAACGGCTCAAAATTTTTGGCTACTTGAACCCAAATTCTTCTATCCTTATGAGGATTAACTAATTTGGGATTTCTTGTCCAAAAAATTGCCGCCTTTCTGTAAGTATCAATAGTTTTACCAATCTCTTTTTTCCTAAATCCACCAGAAATCAATTTTATACCATATTTCATTTTGAATGACACGTCATTATTGTTATATGCCTTAGTCCAATTTGCCTCATTGAATGCATCTCTTAGCCCTCCTTCCACTTTAAAACTAACATTAATTTCTATAGTGTCATTTAATGCGTATTCATCCTTGGGTTTTACTATTCCAATATCTGAAATCATACTTTCTACCATTCTAACCGCTCATAATGATTTATATCCACAATAAGTGCTTTTTCCGAATACATGAATGCTCAAATTATCAGCTCAGAACCCAAGGAAATTAGCCTTTCTATCACGGAAACTGATATAGGAATTTTATACATAATTCAACATGAGCTTCTAAAGGAATCAAATATAGATTTTGCAGGCGTCATTGTAAAACACCCTCTTACTAATGAGTGCTGGATGAGAATCAATTCAAACACTAAACCAATGCAAGAAATCAAAAAAGCAACAGATTCAGCAATAAAAATGGCTAATGATTTTAAACAATTATTTAATTCTAAAATCAAGGTAAATTAGATGAAATTTTGCCCCAGTTGTGAGGTCAAACTAAAACAAGGTGATTCTGGTCTCCAATGTCCAAAATGTAATTATGTTGAGGGAAAAGAAACTAAACAAACAAAGAAATCAGTTCAAGAACATGAATCACAATTCAATGTATTATCTCAAAATGAAACAGTCGAGTCATTACCTACAATCAAAATTGAATGTGAAAAATGTGGTAATGATGAAGCAGTTTGGTGGATGCTACAAACCAGAAGTGCAGATGAACCTACAACTCAATTCTATCGATGTTCAAAATGTAGACACACTTGGCGTAATTACGCATAACGTTTAACTGGAACATAAAACTCAAAACAATTAGTTTGACTTTCGAAGCAAAAACAAGTGGTTCAGATGATCTAAAAGCTATCATCTCAGCTATATCCACACTTGTAGAGGAAGCTACTTTTGTTGCAACAGCAGAAGGAATTACTTTCAGAGGAATGGATCCATCACATGTAGCTTTAATTGATATCTCTTGGCCTAATTCTGCATTTGAAAAATATGAATGTGATAGTGATATAAAATTTGGAGTTAGAATAGATGAATTTTCTAAACTTATCAAAAGAGCTGATAAAAAAGATAGTATAGAAATTAGTATTTCTGAACAAAACATGTTACTTGTAACAGTTGGCAAAAATAAAAAATATAAAATGCGTTTAATTGAAAGCTCTGCAACTGATACACCATTACCAAAAATTCCATATGATTCTAAAATTACTTTATCCTCTTCTAAATTTGACAAGATTTTGGGCGATGTACAAGTTGTATCTGATTATCTGACTATTCACACATCTGATTCTAAAGCAGATTTTTCTGGAAAAGGTGATTCTGGTGAAGTTGTAATTGATCTCGAAAAGGATACGGAAGAAATAGGTGAAATCTATTCAAAAGAGGACAGTATTGGTACGTATAGCCTCGAATATCTTAATCCTGTAGTTAAAGCGGTAGGTGCAAACGCAGGTCAAATTACATGTGAATTTTCCAGTGCAAAACCTCTAAGAATTGAATTCAAAGTAGCAAACATAGGCAGAATCCACTTTTATTTGGCTCCACGAGTAGAAAGTTAAAGCATTTAAAGATTAACTGATTCAGGTATTTTGAATTGAGACTCGTTCTAAAATATGGCGGAACATCAATTTCATCCGCTAAAGATATTCAAGCTGTTACAAACTACATTAATTCATTATCCAAACATAATGAAATAGTAATAGTTTGTTCTGCAATTAGTGGTACCACTGATGATTTAATAGAAATATCTCAATCCATAAAAAAAGAAAATAAAGATAAGGCTGAACAACTAGCATCAAAAATTATCAATAGACATAAGCAACTTGCAAAACAAACAATCAAAAAATCAACAATCAGAAAAAAATTATTAGAAAAATTAGATGTAGATTTTCGAGAACTTGTTGCATTAATTGAAGGCATTGTACTATTAGGGGAAGTAACCCCTAGATCAATGGACTATTTAATTTCATTCGGCGAACGTCTTTCAATAAAATTAATTTCTTTTGCAATTAATGATATAGGTAAAAAATCAATATCTCTAACTGGTAAAGAAGTTGGAATTGTTACTGATTCAAATTTTGGAGAATCTAAACCATTAATGGACACTACAAGACTAAGAGTTTCTAAAACTATTGATTTACAATTTTCTAAGAAAGTAGTTCCAGTAATAGGTGGATTTACAGGAGCAGATCAACATGGACATGTAACTACATTTGGTAGAGGAGGTTCGGATTACACAGCAACAATTATTGGTTCTTGCATAAAGGCTGATGAAATTTGGTTAATGAGTGATATAGATGGATTAATGACTGCAGATCCAAAAATTGTTAAAAATGCCAAATTACTCAAAGAGGTTTCTTACATAGAAGCAATTGAAATGGCATTATTTGGAGCTAAACAAATTCATCCACGAACATTTGAGCCATTATTAACAAAAAAAATTCCAATGAAGATAAGAAATTCCTTTAATGTAAAAAATGAAGGAACATTGGTAACTGACTCTCACTCAATATCTACTAAAAATACTGTAAAATGTGTGAGCAGTATTCGTCACAATGGATTAATCGATATACGTGGAGGTAGCATGGTTGGTACTCCTGGGACTGCTGCAAAAATCTTTGCAACTCTTGCTAAAGCTGGAATAAATGTAATGATGATCTCTCAAAACCCATCAGAATCTAGTATCACTATTGTAGTCAAAAATACTGATCTTGACAAAGCAGTTAACGTATTAGAAATGGAACTTTTAGGAAAAATAATCAAAAAACTTGAAGTAACCACTGATGTTGCAATTATTGCGCTTATAGGTTTAGGTATGCGAGGTACTGTGGGTGTTGCATCTAAAGTCTTTGGAGCAATAGAGAAAAACAAGGTCAATGTTGCAATGATTACTCAAGGTTCATCAGAACTAAATCTTGCATTTGTTGTTAAGGATTCTGATTCTAATGTGGCAGTTCAGGCTTTACATGATGCATTTGAACTTGATAAAATTAACTAAAAATAAAATCATTTAAGGGAAACAATTTCAAAGAATTTCATTGAATAGATTAGTTATTATCTTAATTCTAGGTATCTTTACCACAGGAATTCTTACAGTTTCATTTATTTCTGATAATTTTGTTGATGCTAATTCTACAAAAAAGATTAATTTTACTAAAACAATTACATCCTCTCAAGATCCAGGACAGGGACATGAAAATCAACAATTAGCACTAATTCTCTCACCAAACGAAGGTACTCTTTATGATGGTTCAATGACATTTACATCAAGTGAACCTGTAGAAATTGTTGTTTTGCATGAAATTAATAGTAATGATGTAAAAGGACAATCAACATGGACTATTGATGGAAATACCATTTATGCAATATCTCTAATTGATCTTAAAACTAAATCTAATTCTTTTGAATTTACAGGAGCTGCTTTGGCACTACACTCTCTTAATTCAAAAGAATTCACTGCTACCGTCAGTGTTGATGGTTGGATCAGGGGACAACCAACTGAAGTAATTATGCAAAAAATTGAAGTACAAAAAGAACCATCATCATTATTATCAAGAACAAGTGTTGCTGCAACCATTCCAATGCATGAGGGATTCTATAACGGTGATTCAATTTTTTACATTATAACAGATTCTAGTCAACAAGGATACGCTGAAATGATTACTAAAAAACAAGGTTGGAAAGTTGAGATTGCTCCTACAATTGAAAAAATATCTGAAGATAATCTGCAAAAAATATTTATTTTTAAAAATGGAGTTAAAGGAGACGGAATATATGGACATCAAAAAGAAGTTTTTTCTAGTACACCATCTCAAGAATTAGAATATATCGCTCTAAATTCTGTTATTGAAATCACATGGAAAAAAGGTCAAAATGCAATAATTCTTGAATCATCTGAAGAAGTAATTAAAGCAGAAAAAGATGGAAGAATTGAATTTAATAAAATTGGTGTGGTAATCAATACACCTCAAATAATCTGGCCTAACGGACAGATGTTAGTAAGAGATGACAAAGAAATTACTGATGATTTGACATTTGGGGGTGGCCAAATTACTGAAATTAACAAAGATGAGATGACAGTAACATTTGTTGCTCATCGTGAATGGGGACCAGATGGAAAAACAATCTACTATATCGTAACTGATGCAACACCTTCTGGTCCAGCTAAAATGATGGGTGTTCCATTCTCACCCAAATCTGAAAATCTAATTACAAATTCCTCCACAGTTGATCTATTTCAATTTCAAAATGGGATTAAAGGTTCAGGACCTCTAGGATTTCAAGCAGGAATAGCTACGGTAGACTCTAATCATGAAAATTATAATCCTATATCGCGTATCCATATTATTGAGTGGAATAATCCAGAAAATGCAAAAATTCTTGAAACAATATCTGATATTAATTCATTTAAAACAAATGACCTAATTTCAGTCAGTTTAGCTCGCCCTATGAATAGTCATTACATAATGAATAATCCACTCATAGATCCATTTCAATAAAAAATAAAATCACTAAACGGATAAATTACTTGAAAGAAAATTTATTGTATAATTGACTGGTAAACTCTACATTGTTGGTGTTGGTCCTGGACACCATGATCATATGACATTCAGAGCTAAAGAAGTAATTGAAGAAAGCGATACAATCGTAGGATATGAGACTTATGTCAATTTAGTCCAAGATCTTATTGAAGGTAAAACCGTTCATCGCTATGCAATGACGCAAGAAGTTGAACGTGCTCATCAATGTATTGATCTAGCAAAATCTGGAAAAATAGTCTCACTTGTTTCAAGTGGTGATCCAGGAATTTATGGGATGGCAGGATTAATCTATGAAACACTTGCAGCATCAAATTGGAATCCTAAAGATGGTTTACAAGTCGAAATAGTTCCAGGTGTTTCTGCTTTAAACTCATGTGCATCAATAATTGGTTCACCATTAATGACGGATTTTGCAGTTGTAAGTATGAGTGATTTATTGGTACCGTGGGAAATAATAACAAAAAGAGTTGAAGCTGCAGCGCAAGGTGATTTTGTAATTGTGATCTATAATCCAGCAAGCAAAAAAAGAATACATCAACTATTGGATACAAGACAAATTCTTTTAAAATACAGAAAACCTACAACACCTGTAGCAATAATCAAAGGCGCATTCAGAGACTCACAAACAATTGTTATGACAGATTTAGAAAATCTTCCGAATCATTCTGACCAATTAGGAATGATTAGTACAGTGATTATTGGAAATTCATCAACTTATACCTACAAAGATTTGATGATCAATCCTAGAGGCTATAAATCAAAATATAATTTAGAAGAACAAACAAATCCAAATCTCAAAATCTAATAACTCTTTTTAATTGCTTCAAACAATTCTTTGCTTAGGTTTAATTTTTCACGAATTGGTGAAACTACCTTAACTAGATACTCTCCAACAGTTTGTTTAAGATCAGTTGGATGTAATTTTTTCTCAGCAAAATCAGATTCTAATTGATTATAATTTGTGTATGTTACATTTCCACCAAATTTCTCTGGTCTTTCTACTTTGATTTCATTAAATTCATGAAAGATAACATGTTTTGAAATTTCTAATAATGGATTATTCTGAATATTTGCTTCTTCACACCATGCTTTTTTGATCTTGGTTCTTATTTCATCATCTGAATTATGAATAAAAACTCCAGAATTTGGATCTGATTTACTCATTTTTCCTAAAATTTGTGAGTCATTCGTATCTGCTGGTTTTGAAAGACCTGGTAATAATTTATGATGAACTGCAACTGGAACTTTCCATTTCATTTTTGGGAAAATCTCTCTAACTAACATATGGATCTTTCTCTGATCCATACCAGCATGAGCTATATCGACATCTAAAAAGTGAATATCAACTGCTTGCATTGGTGGATACAATAATTTTGCAAGATCTATTTTTTCTTCGTCTTCTGAGCGTCCCATAATAGTAAGTGTTCTCATTGTTCTTGCTAGTGACATATGTTTGGTAAATTTCACAAGCTCTGACCAATACTCTGTTTTTTCTTGATAAAGATCAGAACCTAAAACAATATTTGCCTCAGGACATACCATCTTGAAAGCATCTCTATAATATTTTGAAACTTTAGAGATCATATCCCAATCTCCTCCTAATTTATCATTGATCAGAGTATGCCAATCTGCAAGAAATACGGTACATTTTACACCAGCTTTGACAAAATCATTAATCTTGAAACCTGTACTGATTAAACTCCCTAAATGCAAAAATCCTGAAATCTCTAAACCAATGTAATGTTTTGGGGATGAATTTGTTTTGAATAATTCAATTAATTCATCATGTGTGACTACCTCTTCTGTAGGAGGCCTTTCAATTAATTCAACTTTTTCAGTGATATCCAAATCAAAACAACTTCTGAGATGTAGGTCTATAAAGTTATTTGAAATAATAGTTTAGTTGGAATTTGCAAGATTTGAAATAGTCAAGTGACTAATCAATATTATGACACTTGAAGAAGGATTAGAACTCATTAAAAACTACAAAAAAGTTTTACAAAAATTTCTAGATACATTACCTGAACAAGCAGTACAGATAGGCTCTGAAATGATTAAAACTCTAACAATGAGCTCAAAAAATGAGATTGCAAATTTAGAAGCAATAGAAAAAGCACTAAAACATACACCAAACATGAATCAGGCTTATCCGAGTGATTCAAACTAATTTTTATTATTCATTGGTTAACCAAACGTAGGAGTTGACTAAAATTATGATTGAAGATAAATGGCAGCGAGGAGAGCGAAGAATTATTACAATAATCGAAAAATTTACAACTTATAAAAACTGGATTTCTTTCATGCAATTATCAATAGAAGCAAAAATTGAACATCAAACATTAACTAATTATATTGATCTATTAATCAAACGAGGTATTATTACAGAATATCGAGGAAAAAACAAGTCAAGACTATTTTGTATATCTGGACATCATGATGATATTGAATATAATGAAAAATTTAGAACTTTTACGCAAAAAGATTCAATGAGTAAAGAAGAAGCATATGAAGAACTCTCTAAACTATACAAACTAGGAATAGATGATCTCTATCATAAATATTAATTAGTAAACAAATTAAATTTCCAAAAATAGATTTATCAAAAAATATTTTAATTAATGTCGTTTTTTGGAAAATAAAATATTTAGTAAATATTTTTACTTACAATTTTTTCTATGCTTTCTTAGATCTTCTGAAGAATCAAATTCTGTACCACAAGCTCTACATTTTTCCTTTTTCTTATTGTGTGCAATTTCTTGATGTTTTTTTAGTCTTTCTGGATCAGAAAGTACAGTTCCACATTTTTTACATTTTGTTTCATTAGAACTACCAAATAATCCCATGTTTAGTATGGTATTACCTAGTAGAAAAACTAGTTTTTCCATTGAAAATCACACAATTCTAAAAAATTCTTGAAATAAGCAAAAAACCATTACCCTTGACAGATTTTCTTTTGCGAATACTTTCATAGGTGAAAATATGAACAAAATCATGGTTTCTAAACAATTTGAGGAGCAATTTTACAAATTTTGTACTGATAATAACATTGAATGGGATGATGCGAAAAGAAAATGGAGTAAACCATTTCATCCTAAAATAAAAAATATTTGGATTCAATCTGATAATGGAGATCTTCTAAACTCTATACGTCCAAAAGAAAAAGGATATTACGATTCTAAATTTTTAGGATGGGAACTTGGGGCCATAAAGAAAGAATATTGTTTTTGGTGTGGTAGAATTATAGAGGAAATGAGAAAGAATGATCCACATTCAGAAACAGTAAAATTTTGTAATTCATCTCATAGAAAGGCATTTGGTAAAGTAAAAGCTGATCAAGAAAAACTAGCAAAAATGTTTGTATCTAGATGAATATTTTTAATCTATAGTTTCTGGTTCTTCTAAACTTTTTCTTGGTTTAGTACTAAGATAAAATGCATGAGCAGAAATGATGAATGCTGCAAGAAAAACTTTTGTTGCAAAAACTAAATTCCATGGTCTATCTGGATCAGGATATGCAATTGATAACATGTCAATATTAGGAACATTACCTTTAATCATACCTACAGTGATCTCTGCATTTAGGACTGTAAAATTGTATAATACTTCATACAGTGTAATAATTGCAAATCCTAACAACATTATCTGAAGTAATGCCATTTTCCAACCGATAATTTTATTTCCTGCAGTTCTTCTCCATCCTATTCTTGTAACACAATACCACCCAATAATTGTAGAAAAAAATATCCACGTTGAAACCCTTGAAAAATTTTCAAATGGTATGAAAGTATTTTGTATTGCTTCTCCCATCACATACGTTCCATTTTTCATCCATTCTATCATAGTGATGTAAACTCCAAAAACAAGACTTGAAACCATGATGAATCCACAAATATAGAAAATGTATAAGTAAACTTTGTAACCAGCATCTGATTTTTCAAGATGACGTTGATTCATCATGCGAATTTCCTAATTTTGAAATATAAAAATTCATGCCTATTTCATGAGATTTATAGACTAGTTTTAAAGAGAATATCTGTTGAAAATTGCAATCAATGTTCCATTTGTAGGTAAAGATGAAATCGCTGCAGTTACATCCATTCTTAAAAATGGTGCACTTACATCAGCAGCTAATCATGGAGGAGAACATGTGCAAGCATTTGAGAAATCAGCATCGATCTTTTAAAATCAAAATATGTTATTGCTGTAAATTCTGGTACGGCAGCTTTACAAGCAGCACTTTATGCTTTGGATATAAAAAAAGGAGATGAAGTACTAGTTCCATCATTTACATTTGTTGCAACAGCTAATTCTGTAGTATCTACTGGGGCTAAACCTGTCTTTGTTGATATACTCAAAGAAAATTATACTATGGATCCTGACGATCTACAAAAAAAAATTACAAAAAAGACTAAAGCAATAATACCAGTTCATCTTTATGGAAATGTAGCGTTTATTGATAGAATATCAGAAATTGCTAAAAAACATAATTTACCAATAATAGAAGATTCTGCACAATCATTAGGTTCTACATACAAAGAAAAACATGCTGGAACTTTTTTTGACTTAGGTTGTTGGAGTATGTATCCTGCAAAAGTAATGACTTCCGGAGAAGGAGGATTCATTGCAACAAATAATAAAAAATTACGAGATAAATTATTAATGATTAGAAATCATGGAATGGTTCATGGATACGATACTAAAATATTTGGATTAAATCTAAGATTACCAGAAATTAGTGCTGCAATTGCAACAATACAAATGAAAAAACTCCCTAATTTTCTTAAGACAAGGCAAAAGAATGCAAATCTTTTATCAAAATTAATTTCTGATTTGGATATTGTACTTCCACATCAACGAAATTATGAAAATGTAAATTGGTATCTTTACACAATAGCTACATCAAAAAGAGATAAAATTTTGAAAAAACTTAATGAAAAAGGAATTGGTGCAGCTTCTTACTATCCAATCCCAGTTCATAAGACACCATTTTACCAACAAAAAATTAAACTTCCAGTAACCGAGTGGGCATCATCTCAGGTTTTATCTCTCCCAATACATCCTAAAGTTACTACTAAAAATATTGAATTTATCGCAAAAACTCTTCGTGATATACTAAATGAATAGTATTGGAAATGTAATTGGAGAATTATGCAAGGTCATATTACCAATTCCAGAAGAATCATACCTAGGAAATACTGATTCTTCGATAGCGATTTGTACGCTTTCAAGTATGGATTTGCTTAAAAAAATTTCAAATTCTGACCTTTTGAATCATATTTCAATTGCTGGAAGGCTACTTTCTGAAAATAAAGGAATTGATTCTATCGTTAAATATGTTAATCAAAATAAGAAAATTAAAACCATTATAGTTTGTGGTAAAGAAGTTTGGGGTCATAAAGCTGGTCATTCTTTATTTGAATTACATAAAAATGGAATTGATAATTATGGAAGAATAATCAATTCAACTAGTCCTGATCCATTTCTTACTGTAACTAAATTAGAAATAAATTATTTTCAAAATGAAATTAATCTTGTAAATATAATCAACGAAATAAATTTTGACACAATTAAAAAATTTGTAATCTAATATCCAGTTCTTTGTCTTTCTCTATTGATCTCATTTTTCTTTTTATATTCTTCAAGAATATCATCTGGAGTCAAATTTAGTTCTAATGACGCCTGAATCACAAAATGCCATATATCAATTAACTCCTCCCTTGCTTCAAGTACATTAAATGGAATTGGAGTTTTCCACCATTTCCAATTTGTAGTTCTTTGTAGTTCTACTGCTTCATGCATAATTGCAGTACATAGCGCAGAAATTCGTCCTTCCGAATCTTTTGGATATCTATCTAGTTTCATCATCTCTGATAGATCTTTTTGTAGTTTGAATATAGTTTCTAAACGATCTTCTTTTTTTCCAGACATATCTTATGAGTATTCAATCCATCTGCGGAAATAATCTAACTTAAATCTTTTTAGAAACGAATCATTTTTTCATACAGTTTGACTCGTTTTGTAATATCTGATTTTTTAATCTGTAGTAACCCGTCTAATCCGTATTTCTCAACAGCAAAAGAACCTAAAACGTTTCCATAGACTACAGCTTTTTTAATATCTGATAGATTAATTGAATTTTTACTAGCTAAATATCCTATCATGGCACCTGCAAACGAATCACCTGCACCAGTCGGATCTACCACATCCTCCAATGAAAATCCTGCAGATGGAAATACCACATCATCAAAAAACATCATTGATCCATGCTCACCTTTTTTAATAATTACATATTTTGCACCCCACCCCATCATCTTTTTTGCACATTTGATCAAATTGAATTCTTTTGTTAACAATTTAGCTTCTTCATCGTTTATTACAACTGCATCTACCGATTTAATCATCTTAATTACTGATTCACGTTTTGTAGATATCCAAAATTCAATAGTATCACACATTGAAAATTTTACTTTATCAAATTCTTTGATAAGAGCAGAATTTTGATCAGGATCATTATTTGCCAAATATACAAATTGTGATTTTTTATACTCCTCAGGAACTGTTGGTTTGAAATCTGCAAGTACATTAAGCTCAGTCTTCAAAGTTTCTCTTGAACTAAGTGTTTTATCATAACTTCCATCATAACGAAAAGTTTTCCCATCTTTTATGGTCAATCCCTGTAAATCAAGATATTTTGATAAAATTTTATGATACTCATCAGGAAAATCTTTTCCTACCACAGCTATTAATCCAGTATTTACAAAATTACTTGCTGATATAGCTGCAAACGTTGCCGCTCCACCTAAAACATCTTTTAAAATTTTTTTTGGAGTTCTAATAGTATCCAATGCAGTTGAACCAAAAACGGTTAACATTCTTTAAAAAACTAATTTGGATGTATAAATTCTCTTGCCTGTTCTTCTGTTGGATAAAATACAAAAGGTACGTCAATAGATGCAAAAATCACATTATATTTTGTAACACCACTTATCTTTACTGTTGAGACTTTTTGTGAATCTACATTAGAATCTCTTAGAAAAATACCACTCACCGAACTACTTCCTAATGCTGGAAGTACAAACGACTCTAACTCTCCTTTTCCAATCATTTCATCATTTGCTATTACAAAAAACTCTGTTTTACCTGCTGTCAAAACCAACAATGATGGATTGGTAAATTCTAATTCAACATTATATGTTGAGCCCTTTTCGTTCTTCTCAAGGAGATGACTTTGTGTAATTGTTACGCCTATTTGTGAGGCAGATGCATATTGAGAATATCCAAAAAGACTCATTCCTATAACAAATATTATGATTATTCCCTTTACTGAGGCTCTCATGCCTCATTATCTCGAAATTGCTTTTTAACTCGATAGGAAAAAAATCCAATTTATGTGTGTAAAAGTTTTGATCTAATCTTAAAGCTCATTAGAGCTAGCAGAATAAATCAAAACATTTCGATTTATGGGTATATGGCTAGAATAAAACTCAAACTTGGTGAGAATGAAATTGAGGTTGACTCTAGAGATTTCTATGTTGATAATCAAACTTTAGGTGAAATTATTACAAATATATCAAATCACATACATGCAAATCAAGCAAAAATTATCTATGAAGATAAAAATGAAGTTGTAAGATCAGAAGAATCAATACAATCTAATCAATATGGTCTAGAGTATTTGGATGATGCAGAAGCATATGAACCAGAATTTAATGAGCCAAAACCAATTAACTCTCATGAAATTAAAGCAAAATTGAGAATATTGGAAACTAGTAGATTCTTTGATTCTCCAAGAACAGTAACAGAAACTGTTCAACAATTACGAGAATATGGTTGGAGTACTAGTCCGTTAGATGTATCAAAAGCTCTGGCAAAGATGGCATCTAACCGAGAAATTTTAAAAAATTCAACAGAAAATAGAGCACATTATTTTGTACAAAATGATTTAGTATCTAATTAATCTTGTACTGACATTTTTCACAATTATCAAAAACTTCCCCTTCCAAATGATCAAAGTGTGTGTTACATTGATTGCATGTATGATGCATATCGAAGTATCCATCTTTCTCAATTTGTCCAACTCTATTTGATTCAAGATTTGTACTTTTACATCTGATACAGTGACACCCACATTCAATTTTCATAATTTAATCTCCGATAATCTATGTATAGTTGTTTTACATATACAAATCATTGGGAAAGAAACGTGAAATCCCACTTGAGATCGATGATCATTTTAAACTGTATGGAAAAGAGCCTTGGGAAGTAGATTATGGAGAAAAATGTGTAATATGTAATGTTAGAATTGATGAATATGGTTTTTGCTCTTGTGGATCAGGCGGAGATTAATTTTTCTAATTATTAGCACAAAAAGAGTTTAAAAATTAATTTTGATGCCTTGTGTTTTTTAAATATTGAATTTTTCTAATAGTTTTATGTACTATCATCTTGAATTTCTCTAGAAGTTACTGATGATCTCTTTTTTCTCATAATAATCACTATAACTACAAGTCCAATTAATACAATAATTCCAAGTAGGATATAGACAATAATGTCTTGATTTACACTTGATTCTGATGTTGAAGGATTGTTTTGTATGGTAAGTTTTTCATCATCAATAACTGTTGTACCTATAATTGATACATTGCCTGAATTATCAGGTCTTATGTTAAGCCAAACATGTGTTCCGTTATTGTACTGATGAAAAAGTATTTTCTTATCTCCCATGAATACATTATATGGATTTGATAATAATTCTAGAGGAATTATTGTCGTTACAAATTGTTTTTTTCCATTAACTTCAAAACTAATACTTTTTGTTGATTGATCAAAATTAAACTGATTTATTTCTGCAAATGTTCTCATTTCAATTAGAAATTCTTTATCCTCTAATTTTACATTTTTTAATATTTTTGGTTCATCAATGGAATATTCTAGAATCATTTGACAACCATGACATGCAATTCCATTTTTTTCATCTAAATACACTGGGTTATTATTTACAAAAATTGAATCTACTTCTTTAGGAATTATAAAAGAGGTTGTTTCAAGATATAAAAAATTCCAAGTCCATACATTATCTTTTAGAAAAAGAACATCTCCAAGATCATACTCTACAATTGTATTTTTTTGTGATGGAAAAATCATAATACCGTCATTATCACCAATAACTCCAAATTGTTTCTTTTTTCCATCTTCATCTGAAACTGTAAGATTGGTTATAGTTCCATTAATCAATTCAATTTGTTTGGGTGAATTTAAAGAGGCAATTACATGTTTTACATGAATTTCATTTGCTGAATTTATTACAACTTTGATTGATTTTTGGTCTGCTTTTTCACCAATAGTGATTTCTTGGGCATTAACAGAGGGAATTGCTATTATGAATACTAGTATTATGAAAAAAGCAATTTGTTTTGAACTCATTTATTCCACTTTAACATGAATCATTTTTGCTTCTTCAAGGGGACAATCATTACGATCTCTTTGTAAGCTTACAATTTTATCTGCAACATCCATTCCTTCTATTACTTCTCCAAATACCGTATATTGTCTATCAAGAAATGTACTATCTGTTGTAACAATGAAAAATTGTGAACCTGCACTATTTGGATCCTGTGATCTAGCCATAGAAACAATACCACGATGATGCGATCTTGAACTAAATTCAGCCTTAATTGTATGACCCGGTCCTCCAGTTCCCCAAGTACTCTTATTTCCAGTCTTTGTATTTGGATCTCCCCCTTGAATCATAAATCCAGGTATAACTCTATGAAAAAGTGTACCGTTATAGAACCCATTTCTTGATAATGTCTCAAAATTTCTAACTGTTTCTGGTGCTAAATCAGGAAGTAATTTAAATACAATTGTTCCTAAGTTGGTTTCAATAATCGCTGTACTCAACAGGGATTATTAACCGTCTTATCATAAGAGTCTTTTTGTAATAATTAATTTAAAATTATTACAGTTAGTTATTGTAATTTGAAAAATTCGTAATAATCAGTACGTTTTTCGTTAATAAAATAATTATTTAATTACTGAATAATATTTTATTCTAAAATATTTTTTAACTATTACTTAAATCCAAAATTAAACTATTTTAAAAGTTATAGTCTTATATAGAACAACTAAAATTTAGAACTTGTTGAATCGTACAAATCAGAGCACGATCATTAAAGAAGCAATTAATTCTTATCTTGACAAGGGAGTAACTGACAAACAGGATATCTATACCAAAGTCGTAGATCAACTTGGTGTTCCAAGACCCACTGTTAGAAGGGTCGCAAGAGATTTGAGAACTGAATTACTACAAAAAATCCAGATCTTACAATCAGATATGCCTAAAACATCTACTTCTGAAGACGAATAAACTAGGCTCTTTTTTTCTTTTTATTTAATATCAATTTTTAATATCAACATTACTGTTATAAACAATGAATTTTTCCAATACATCATGGGATATCTTGGAAACCATTTAGCAACAGTGGTTACTGGAGTCTTTGCGGCTACACTTACAGGATTATGGCCTTATTTTGTAAATTTTGCACCTCTGCTAAATTTTGTATTTGTTATATGTGTGCCAATAACTTGGTTCCTTACTTTTACGTGTTGGATTTCTCAAAAGAGTACTGATTATATGCATAAATCTGAAACATATGTGAGTCACAACGAAAAAAAAAGCTTGAATAATTTACAAACCACTCAAATTTACACATCAGATGGAAAACAAATTAGTCCTACTCAAATCAAAGTAGCACAAAATGAATTATCTGTAGAGCTAAACAAACTCAAAGAAACTGTAAAACTAAAGGATAGCCAAATTGAAAGACTAAATCAAGAAATTTCAAACCTGCAAACTTTAGTTCAAATTGAGTCATTAAAAACAGAACTTGCTAATCTCAAGATGTTGGCATCTGAAAGTAAAACAAAAGACAAATAGAATTAATCCTTACAGTGAGAACATATTATACCATGATTACTTTTACAGCCTGGACAGCTTACAGCACCACCGTAATGACATTTACATGAACATAATTCTGTCGGATCTTTCTTCATATTCATTAGTATGATTTCTACGTCATGTTAATATTTGACTCTTGCAGTTTTAACTTTGATGAATTGGAACAAATCTTTTAAACTAAATAAGGAAATTATTGTAATGTCTAAAAATGTTATGTTTGCAAGTATTATTGCATCAATATTATTTACTACTGTTCTAGCTAACACCAATTCTTTTGCTGAACCAATTGAATCACAAACAGAAATTACCCCAATTAACAATTCTATGGGAATTGAAAAAACAACTCTTCACATGTATATCCCTAAAGATAATAAACTACCATGGGGATTTGTTGAAGGAAAAATATCAAATCATGTTGTTGATTACCCTGTAATTATTCAAATTTTTGATAATGATGAAATCATTACAGGAAACAATATTGGTGCTGTACACTTTGCACAAACTACAGTAAATGAAGATGGTTCATATGAATACAAATTTAGAGTACTTGAATCAGATCAAGGAAAAATAAACAAAATTTTTGATGGTAGTTATACTGTTAAAATCTTCAAAGTTGTATATCTATATCCTAATCTTGATGCAGTTTAGTAGCCATTTTCAAAGTCTCATCTACTAATTCTCTTAATCTTTTCTTGTCTTCATCATTTGAGATGGTGTTTTCTGAGATTGATTCTGTAGTGAGAAATACTGCTTTAGGATTAGTAATTACTCTAAAATACGATAATAATTGAGTGATTAATGTTTGAACATCAATAAATCCAATATTACCTGCAGCTAAAATTACCATACCAGCTACTTTACCTTCAGTTTTTTTATAATTGATGTATTCAAACAGATTTTTCAATGCTGAACTAAAAAATGAATTATAAATTGGAGATCCAATTAACCAAACATCTGCATCTGTGATATAATTAGCCGCATTTTTTGTCTGCTCGTTATATTCTTCTTCTGGTCCCTTATAGCATTCAATTTGTCCATCTGAAAGATTAATCAATTTAGTATCGACATTTTTTGATTTTGTATATTCAAAAACATATTTCATTATTACTTGAGTATTCCCATTTTTTCTAGGACTACCTGAAATTATCACAACTTTCATAATTCTGACCATCTATCTTTGTATTTAAATTGCAACAATATTTTTTTCAAAAAAACGGGCTTGGAGGGCTTCGATCCCTCGACCTGTAACTTAGGAGGCTACTGCGCTATCCAAGTTTCGCGTCTAAAATGACTCTGCGCCACAAGCCCAGCAAAAAAAATACTTGTAATTATTTAAGCGTAATCAAGATTGGTTTTGATCATTTCTTGTATTTGATTCCAGCCTGTATTCTTTGTATCTTGCCATTTCTCAAAATACACCACATCCTTAAGATCTAGTCTTGGAAGCCATCCTGCTGTTTCAAGATCTGGTTTTTGTGCAAATTCATCTACATATCCTAAACAAAGATATGCTATTGGAACAACATGTTCTGGTAATTCTAAAACTTCTTTGAGAGTATCATTTGAAAGAATACTGACCCAACCAAGCCCAACTCCTTCTGTTCTTGCAGCAAGCCACAAATTCTGAATAGCACAGCATACACTGTACAATCCTGCCTCAGGAATGCTTGATCTACCAATTACAAATGGACCAAATTTTGAAGGATCATATGTTACACATAGATTGATAGGCGATTCTAAAATTCCTTCAAGTTTAAATGAAATATATTTTGATCTCTTTGGTTCTTCAACTAATTTTGATGAACGATTTTTTTCTTCCTCGAAAGAATCCTTGATCTTCTTTTTTGTTATGATATCTTTTATCAAAATAAAATTCCATGGTTGAGAAAAACCAACAGACGGTGCATGATGTGCAGCATTTAGAATTCTAGATAAAATATCATCTTTGATAGATCTTGAGGTAAAATGAGATCTAACGTCTCTCCTTGAATAAATTGCCTTATAGAGACCTTTTTTTTCCTCATCAGTAAATTCTTCTGTCAACTCTTAGACGTCCTTTTCTTTTTATTCAATCCTTTCTTTTGTTAAACGTTAATAATGCCTGCACCTAATCTTTTACTTCAATGGGCCGGTAGTCTAGCCGGTTAGGATACTGCCCCGACATGGCAGTGATCGTGAGTTCGAATCTCACTCGGCCCACTTTTTTAACTTAAGTTGAAATTTTGAAAGCTTTTTCACCTGAACTCCAAGAAGTTTGTGTGGTGATACTCCCATCAGCACTAAAACTACTGATATTACCATTCAAAACTGCTTGATATGTTTCAGGATTGACATCAGATGCTTTTAAAATGAATGTGTTTTTCAAAGGAATTTCCACTCCTGATAAAAATAATGCTCTACCAGGCATTGCAATATCTTCAGTAGAGTATTGACCAGAACCCAATAATATTCCATCTGCATAAAGTTTGTAACTAATAATTGGAACTGTAAGTGTTTTTTCACTGGGATTATTTACAAGAAAAGTAACTTCCAATTTTGCAGAATTTTCAATTTTATTAATATCTCCAACCACCACATTTAACGATTTAATTTCAACTTGTTCTAATTCTGAATTATCAAGGCTAGCATACCATATAATTATGCCCATCATTCCAAATAATGCTGCAATTGCAGCATAGACCATTATTTTATTTTGTAATGCCAATTCAACGATATCACATTATGTACAACTAAAAAAGGTTGTCAAGATCCAAATACATAATATTTGATTTGAAACATGAGATATTATGACTCCATTAGAACAAGCAATAATTTTATGGATTCATCTTCTTTCAGCTGCTATTTGGGTAGGAGGTTCACTTTTCATCGGAATTGTTTTTTCACCACTTCTCAAAACAATGTTTGATTCTGTTGAAGAAAGATTACAACTTATGATTAAAGTTGGTAAAAGATTCAACAAAATTGCTGTTCCATCATTAATAATTCTCATTGGTACTGGTTTATACAATTCACATGTGCTTTTGAGTAAACCTAATTTGTTGCTGGCCACAAGTTATGGTAATTTTCTTATCATTAAGATAATTTTGGTCATTGCATTAATTATTACATATGTAATACATGTAAGAGTCATTAGAAAAGATGTAGAGGATAAGATAATGTCAAAACAAATGTCTCCTCATGAAATTCAAAAATTAAGAAAAAAAATTATTATTCTTGGAGAAATTACAGTAGTGTTATCCGTAGCGATTCTATTTTTTGCGTCATTACTTGATGTTGGTGTTTGAGACACCTTCTATTCTAATCTCAAAACCGTCACTTAATTTGCCTATACCATATTTACAGCCAGTAATTTTTGAAGTTACAAACAAATTTGTCTCTAAATGTTTTGAAATATTCTTAACTCTAAAAATTGTCATTTCGCTAGTAAGGCTTGCTGGTAAAACAAGCATGTCTGCAAGGCGTTCATCAACACCAAGATTGTTTTCAGTAAAACTTTCTAGATCTAAATTGAATTTCTCTGTTTTTTTATCAAAAATTGAGTCAATACCAATTATTGATTCCTCATCAATACTAAAAATCAACAAAGATGCCCCTGAATCAACTGCGCTTTCTTCATCTATCTGTGTTTGAACAACAAATTTTCTTTCGGTTAATTTTCTTTCAATACTTTCAACATGTTTTTTTATCAACTCATTTGGTAAATTAGAAAATGAACAAAATAATTTTACATTTTTTGTTTTTCTTTGATACAATGAAATTGACTTTACATTAGATGGTAACACATCTAGATTTATTTCTCCGCTACCTTTAGGATAATAACCACGTTTGATTAATTTAATTGAAAATTTAATTCCCATCCTTGAATATGCTTCTCTTAAAACATACTGTGTATAGTCAATTGTTGGACTCCATAGAGTATCTGTCCCTCCTTTGATTGTTAAATTTAATTTTTTTTGACAAATTGCTGCTACTGGAATTAATACTTGTAGTACTAAAGATATACTTCCAGCGGTTCCAACATCTTCTACTAAATTGCAACTTTTTACATCTCTTGGAACAAATTTTAAACTTGTTGATCCTATTTTTGCTCCTTCTACATCTGCATCACAAATTTTTTGAAGAATTTTTATCGCTGTAAGATGTTGCGGTCTTAATCCTGGAATCTTTCTGTTTTTTCTAATATTTTCTATAATTATAGGTCGTTTTGTAATACATGATAGTGTTATTGCGGTACGAATTATTTGTCCTCCACCCTCACCAAATTCACCATTAATTTTTAGAAAATCCATCTGTTTCTACTCTAATTCAACGCTTTATGATAGTTTTTTAAAAAGAAATTCTCTAATCTTTTTGTATGAATGGACTATTAATAGGAAGATTTCAACCATTCCACTTAGGTCATCTTGATGCTTTACGTTTTGCATTATCTAAAGTTGATAAATTATGGATAGGATTAGGCAGCTCCAATAAACCCTTACAAAAAAACAATCCTTTTTCAGCTGAAGAACGAAAAGAAATGATTTTATCTTCAATTGACGAATCTATGACACAAAGAATTCAAATCTATTTTATTCCAGATTTAGAAAATCACATAAAATGGATTGAACTTATTGATGCACTAATTCCAAAATTTGATATTGTTTTCACTAATGATGAATTAACTAGACATCTTTATTCAAAACGTGATGTTGAAGTTCTACCAATACCATTTGTTAAAAGAGATATTCTTTCTGGAACAAATATTCGAAATATGATAATAAACGATCAAAAATGGGATGATCTTGTACCTGAAGGAACAAAAAATTTTTTGTATAAAACTAGTGCTAAGCAACGTTTGAAAAATCTCTAATTATAAATAAACCCCATGAGAAACTTACGTTGGAGATAAAAATTGGAATACTTGTCAATGCTTCCTGGACCTACAAATGTACCTAATAGAGTTATGAGAGCAATGCTTGCCCCCATCATTAATCACCGAAGTGATGATTTTGTTGAATTATACACAGATGTAGTTGAAAAAACACAACAGGTTTTTCACACACAAAATGATGTAGTAGCATTATCTGCATCAGGAACTGGAGCAGTTGAAGCAAGTGTAGTAAATATTGTAAAAAAAGGTGATAAAATAATAATTCCTGTTAATGGAGAATTTAGTAGTAGACTTGCAGAATTAATTGAAGCTCAAGGAGCTCATGTAGTAAAACTTCAAACTCCTCCAGGAGAAAATGCAACTTTTGATCAAATAAAAGAAGCATTTGATAATAATAAAGACGTTAAAGCATTCTACGTAGTTCACAATGAAACCTCTACTGGAACAATGGTAAATTATCTTGATAGAATATCTGATTTAACATCACGTAATGATGCAATGTACATTGTAGATTCTGTTTCTTTACTTGGAGGTGTTAATCTTCCAGTTGACAAATGGAATATTGATGTATGTATGACAGGAGCACAAAAAGCAATTGCTGCACCTCCTGGAATTTCTCCAATATCTGTTAGTCCTAAAGCTAAAAAATACATGATTGCAAATCCACCCACAACAATGTACTTCAATTTATCAAGATATTTCAAATATTATGAAGAATCAAAACATACTCCATTCACTCCGGCATTACCTTTACTTTATGCATACAGAGAAGCATTAACCATTATGTTGGAAGAAGGACTTGAAAATGTATACAAACGTCATAAGGTTTGTTCTGATGCTCTGTACTCTAGTCTAAGTGCAATTGGTCTTACACCGTTTGCAAAAAAAGAAGATCGTTCAATCTCAATTATTGCATTAAACTATTTGGATGGTTTAGAAGATAAAACTTTTAGAGATACACTAGCTGATAAATTCAAAGTGTTAGTCGCTGGAGGATTTGGAAATCTTAAAGGTAAAGTATTCAGAGTTGGATGCATGGGCGAAGTTAACAAATATCATGTAATGAGAACAGTCTCTGCAATTTCATCAACATTAGCTATGATGGGATATGATACTGATGCCCAAGCAGGTCTCAAAACAGCGGAAGAAAAACTCAAAGCTCTCTAATTCATGTTAACTTAATATAAGGAAATTCGAGACCGATCACATTGACTTTCAATAAAGGTTCATTGATACTAATAGATTATACTGCTAAGGTTAAAGACAGTACAGAGATTTTTGATACCACTATTGAAGAAGATGCAAAAAAACATTCTATTCATGAACAAAATGTAAAATATCAACCAAAACTCGTTTCAATCGGTGAAGTATCTTATCCTGTTCTTAAGGGATTAGATGAAGCATTAGCTAAAACAACAGTTGGAGACAAACTTACAGTTGAGGTCACACCAGATAAGGGATTTGGTGAAAGAGACTCTGGTAAAGTTAGAATGATTCCTACTAGAAAACTCGGTGAAGATGCAGAAAAAGTTTCTGTAGGAGATACAATTGAAGTTGATAATAAAAGAGGAATTATAAGATTTATTGGTTCAGGAAGAGTCCAAATTGACTACAACCATAGATACGCAGGTAAAACAATTCTTTATGATGTTAATGTAGTAAAATCACTTGATTCTCCAAATGATAAAGTAGATGGAATTCTGAAAAATAGGTTACCATTAGAGGATTCTAAAATTACATTTGAATTAAAGGACAAAGAAGTAAACATTACAATCCCAGAAGAGATATTGAGAGCAGATGGACTTCAAATAATGAAACATTTCATTCAATTAGATATTTTCAAGTTTGTTCCATCTTTAGAGAAAGTAAACTTTATTGAAACACATGTAAATAAACAAACTCAGATAAAGAAAACTGAAACCAAAGAACAAACACCTGAAGTAAAAACAGTTTAAGTCAAATTACATTTGTACTCTTTGCAAGATTCAATGCTTTTCTCTCTGTCATCTCAATTTCTTTTAAAATAGTATATCTTTCAGGTCTTAATTCTTGTGCAATCATAAGAGCAGTAACAACTTCATCTGATTTTAACCCAACTTGTTTAGCTGAAGTAGGTGCACCAACATCTTTCAAAGTTTTTGCAATTTTTTTCCAATCCTGACCTTGTAACTTGGCCATCATGATAGATCCAATGCCACATTTTTCTCCATGTAGTCCTCTTCCTGGTGCAATCTTATCTAAAGCATGAGAAAAAAGATGTTCTGCTCCTGAACATGGTCTACTACTACCTGCAATACATGATGCAACTCCTGCACTAATCAGCGCTTCAACAATTATCCTTGCATCAAGTCCATTCTTAGCATAATGACTTGAATTTTCCATAACTATTTTTGCACTCATCAAAGCCAAATCTGCAGAATACCTACCATAATATTCACCAGTTTTTTCATGTCCTAACTGCCAATCTTTAACCGCTATAATATTTGCAATAAGATCTCCACAACCACTTGCTAAAAGTTTTGCAGGGGCTTTACGTATAATATCAATATCTACAAAGACTCCTAACGGTGCAGATGCAACAATCGAATGTGGTTTATCACTAACAACAGAAACAAATGGACTTGCCATTCCATCATGTGATGCAGCTGTTGGCATACTCACAAATGGCTTGTCAAGATTGTATGCGATCATTTTGGCAGTATCTACAGAACGACCTCCTCCAATACCTGCAATCAGATCACTTTGATCTTTTTTTACATCTTTTTGAATCTGATTAATAGCTGTAATTGTATTATCTCCAGATGCATGCCAAACAAATTTTATTTTATTAGATTTTAGTGAATCTTCGATTTTTTTCTTAATGATCTTCTTTACATTTGTTCCACTGATCAACGAAACTCTTTTCGATTTATTGAGCGAATTTACAAATCTCCCAAAATCGCCTATATTTTTCTCCCCGATCTCAATGAGCCTAGGTAATTCCATCGTATGCGATTGCATGCGATCATGACTTTTTGTCATTATTTATCATTTCAATGAAACAAAAAGTTATTTAAAAGGGTGCCATGCATTTCTTATTATCTCTAATAGGTGTATTTTGTCAAATAATGTTGAAGAAAAAATTCTGCATGGGACTACCACTGTAGGTATCAAGGCTACCGATGGTGTTGTATTATGTGCCGATATGAGAGCCAGCGCCGGATATTTTATTGCAAACAATAACACCATGAAAATTCAAAAAATTGATGAACATGTAGGCTTGACTTTAGCTGGTGGAGTGGCTGATGCACAAAATATCGTAGATATCCTCCGTTATCATTCAAATCTTCACAGAGTAGAAAAACAACAACCAATTTCAATTCATTCACTAGCTCGACTTTGCTCTCTCATATTTCATCAAAATCGTGGTTATCCGTTTATGGCAGATATTCTTGTTGGCGGTTATGATGCAAATGGACCTGCATTATTTAACATCGACATGTTTGGTTCAGTTGAAGAAAAATCTTACGTGACAACAGGTAGCGGTTCTCCTGTAGCATACGGTTTGTTAGAAGAAGAATATAGATCTGATCTAACAATAGAAGAAGCAAAAAAAATAGCTCTAAGAGCAGTAAAAGCCGCAATAGTTAGAAACATCGGTACTGGCGATGGAATTAACATCGCAGTTATGGATAAAGACGGATTCCGTCTATTGACTGATGAACAAAAGAAAGCAGTCATCGAACTTTAGTGATTTAATGCAAAGAAAACAGCAACAAAAAGAATTACCTCCTAGCCAAAATATGATGGCCACCATACTGCAAAGTATACCCAAAGAAGCTAAGGTAACAAAAATAGAATATGAAGGACCACGAATTGCTTTGTATACAAATGCACCACGTTATCTGATGGAAAATAACGAACTGATTTCTAATCTTGTTAATATAATAAAAAAAAGAATTGTTATAAGAACTGATGAATCTATTAGAAAATCAGAAGAAGATGCAAGAAAAATTCTAGCAGAATGTATTCCAAAAGATGCAAATTTTCAAGGAGCATTCTTTGATACTGCTACAGGTGAAGTCTCAATTGAAGCTAAAAGACCTTGGTTATTACAAAGAGATGCAAAAGAATTCAATCATGCTGAAATAACTGAAAAAATAGGTTGGAAATTACGTATAAGAAAAGCTACTACCATACCATCACGTACTATTCAAACAATAAATGCAACTCTCAAACTCACATCTGCTGAACGAAGTAAGCAATTCAAACAAATTGGAGATGAGATATTTAGGCCTCGACTAGCACAAAAATCTGAAATATCTCTCGTAACTCTTGGTGGCTTTAGCCAAGTAGGACGATCTAGTATGTTATTATCTACTCCTGAAAGTAAAATTCTAGTAGACTGCGGTATTAATCCTGGGGCAAAACATCCAATGGATTCATTTCCTAGATTAGATTTTCTTGATATTACATTAGATGAACTTGATGCAATAGTAATTGGTCATGCACATTTAGATCACACTGGATTCTTACCTGCTTTATGCAAATTTGGTTACAAGGGACCAATCTATTGTACTGAACCGACACTCCCAATGATGAATCTTATTCAATTAGATGCAATCAAAGTTGCTGCCGCACAAGGTAGAACTCCAATATATTCAGAAAGAGATGTGAAACAAATCATGAAACAGGCAATAACTCTGCCATATGGCACTGTTACTGATATTTCTCCTGACATTAAACTGGTTTTTGCAAACGCAGGTCATATTTTGGGTTCTGCACTATGTCATTTCCACATTGGAAACGGTGATCATAATTTTGTTTATTCTGGTGATATTAAATTTGGAAAAAGTATTTTGTTTGAAGCAGCAAGCTGGAATTTCCCTAGAGTGGAAACTTTATTGATTGAAAGTACGTATGGTGCAAAAGAAGACATTCAACCAACTAGACAAGAAGTAGAATCTGCTTTCATTAATGCAGTAAACAATACTCTTGCTGATGGAGGAAAAGTTCTCATTCCTATTCCTGCAGTTGGTCGTGCTCAAGAAATTATGATGGTAATTGATCATTACATGAAATCTGGTGAAATGGTTGAAGCGCCTGTTTTTACAGAAGGTATGATTTCAGAAGCTTCAGCAATTCATGAAGCATATCCTGAATACCTAGCTAGAGAACTAAAACAAAAAATCTTGGAAACTGATGATAATCCATTTGATTCAGAGTACTTTACAAATATTGAACATGCTGATGCAAGAGAAGAGCCAATGAGAGATAACTCACCTTGTATCATTTTGGCAACATCTGGAATGTTAGAAGGTGGACCAGTTTTAGAATATTTCAAAAATATTGCACCTGATAAAAAGAATAAGGTTTTGTTTGTTTCATATCAGGTTAATGGAACCATGGGAAGAAGAGTTTTGGATGGTTCAAAACAAGTTACTATGCTAGGTAAAGAAGGAAAAGTCGAAGTTGTTACAATAAATTGCAGTGTTGAAAAACTTGATGGATTTAGTGGACACAGTGATTATAACCAATTGATGTCTTTTGTTCAAAGACTAAGACCAAAACTTCGTAGAGTACTCGTAAATCACGGAGAACGAAGAAAATCAGAAAACTTGGCAATGAATATCAGAAGAATGTTCAGAGTTCCTGCTCATTACCCTCAAGTTCAAGAAGCAATAAAACTATTTTAGATCGTATTCCGGTTTCCAGATTTTGATACTAGATGGTGCTACAATAATTCTTTCTTCACCTAATCTTGCAATATCTGCACCTTCAGTTTTTGCAATAGAATACAACTCCTCAACTACTTTCCGAAGTTGTTCCACATCTTTTTGAGCCAACGGTGTAACTCTGAGAATTAAAATCATCTCTTTTTTGATGTCTTCTTTTATCGAATGAATATCACTAATATCTCGTATGGTGATGGCTTTCAAATAGGTGGGATTTTCTTGTTTTTGCATCCTTGAGTAAAATGCGATCTACCCCTTCAAAAACTCTTCCTTAGTTTTAACTAATTTTAAAAAATTCCCATGCCTAAATTCTAAATTTAATGTAGGATTCTTCTTCGGCATGCTGTGTAATGATTTCTTCTTTTGTATTGTTTTTATTGATAATAACTGATGCTTGTTCTCCTTTTGGTGCATCTGAATATCTTAAGGTAATGGAAGATGCAAATTTCACATACGTGTCTGCATTTTTTCCACGTAAAATTGAAACTGGTCCCATATGATCACGAGCCTGAAATAAAATATCTCCTGGTAATGCAATTGCCTTTATCATTTCGTTTTCATCTTTGTTTCTTCCAACAACAAATTTAGTTTGTTCATCAAATCTGAAATGTCTTCCAATCTTTAACAAATCAACATCATTTATTGTAGGAGTTTCAGTATGTGCAAACAAATCTTTTGCACGTAATCCAAATGATGGATCAGTTAAAAGACATCCACCACCTGCATTTGGTGGATTTTCAATTCCATATTTTTTTGCCATATCTAATTGTGCTCTTCGAGTTCTTCCTTTAATCATTCCAAGATTTTCTCTTTTGATCAGTCCATTTCTCTCAGGATCTGTTTCTGGAAGTAATGCTGCAGATAATGGTCTAACAATTTTTCCTACAAGACCTGATGCTTTTTCAATAGTTCTTAATGCCGGACCATGTTGACTCATTGGTCTTTGTCCCAATACTTCTCCTGAAATTATAAATTCAGCTCCAATCTCATCCATGTGTTTTTTTGCAGCATCAAACATCATAGCTCTACAGTCTATACATGGATTAAATCCAGAACCAATACCATATTTTGGATGTTTTAACATCTCAATGTATTCATCACCAAGATATACTGTTTTTAGATTGACATTAAGATCGTCTGCTCTTTCTCTAATCTCAAAACCACAACCTCTACCACAGTCAAAATCACAAAAAGGAGTCTTTATTGCAACAGCTGAAACTTCAAAGCCTTGTTCTTGCATCATTCTTATTGCAAGCTGACTATCTAATCCACCAGATAGTAAAGCAACTACTTTCTTTTTTTCTTCTGTCACAATCGTAAAAATTAAAATTCCAATATACAAACTTTACATCATACATAAATTGAGAAACGATATGATATTTTTTTGTGAAGGAACGAAGAAAAAATCTTCTCAAATTCGCTCAAAAGATCGACTGTGATACACTAGTCACATTTGAGCCTGAAAATTTATTTTACATGACTGGATTCTGGGGTGAAGCTATTGGAATGTTGGAAAAAGGAGGAAAAACTACCATAATTGCTCCGGAACTTGAAGTTGGTCGTGTCGAAGAAGAATCTGAAGATTGTGATATAATTACAGCCGAACGAGGTATAGGCCTAATTTCTTCATTAACTAATAAAATCAAAAAAAAGAAAGTTTGTACTGATTGCCAAAATTACTCTATAGTGACATCTCTCAAAAAATCCATTCCTACGATAAAATCATCTACTGAACCATTTTACAATTCTCGTATAATCAAAGATGAAAAAGAGATCAATATTCTAAAAAAAGCTTCAAAAATAATTGATGAAATGTATGATATTTGTTATAAAAAAATGAAAGTAGGTCAAAAAGAATCTGAACTACAAACAATTTTGATGTCATATGCAATGGAGCAAAAAATGTTTGATACTGGATACAAGTCTACTCTTAACCCCTTGATTATAGCTGGAGGGCCAAATGGATCTTTACCACATGCACAAGTAACTGATAGAAAATTCAAAAAAGGAGATCTTGTAGTTGTTGATCTTACATTAAGATACAAAGGATATGTCTCAGATGCAACCAGAACATTTGCAATTGGAAAAATATCATCTCAGGAAAAACAAATTTATGAAATTGTAAAAGAATCACAAAAACTTGGATTAGAAGCTGTTAAACCAAATGTAGATTGTAAAGATGTAGATTTTGCATGTAGAAAATATATTGATGAACAAAACTATGGAAAATATTTTATTCATTCAACAGGTCATGGTATAGGATTAGAAGTTCATGAGTTACCTACTATTTCATACAGAAGTGAAACTAAACTAAAAGAAAATATGGCAATTACAGTAGAACCTGGAATCTACATACCAAACAAATTTGGAGTTAGAATTGAAGATTCTTTAATTGTAAAAGATAAATCCATTATTCTACACAAATTTACAAAAGATCTAATTACTATCTAATTTTAATCGTAATAGTTTACAATATCAATTACATGTTTTGCATTTGAATTTTTAGCCTCAATTTCTTTTGTATCCTGATTTACATTCCAAACATATTCTGTCTTTCCTTTATAGGATTCAAACGTCAAAATCACTTTGTAAATATTTTCAGTAGATTCATCTGATCTAGAAACAATAAGATCTACTTTTGTTTTTTTATTATCATATATTTTTTCGTTAGGATAATCGGTTGCAATTTGTTCAGTTATGGAATTCATTACAGTTAATCCTTTTTCATTTGGACCATTATACGACATTAAAATTTCCACAATTTGTTTTTGTTTATCTGTTAAATTATCTGGAAAACTACTTTGTAAATCACCTTTTGTTAATTCCGGAACTACAAAAATCACAAATATTGCTATTATGCCTAAATAAATTGGGGCTCTATTTTTTAGAAATGCCTTAAAATCTGATTTTTTTGGTTTTTCTTCTTTCTTTTTGTTGTCTTTGTTCATTTTATTTCCTTGTCATCAATCTAGTATTTTGCAGTTAAAATTAAAACTTGCCAAGGAAATACAATCATCCCATTTTTTTTAGTATATGGAATAGTATTTTGTTTGACTACTTGTTTCAATTCTTTTCTTTTAGATGTATTTAGTGAATTTAATTTTTCTTTGAGTGGTTTGGCAATGTATTTTAGATAATTTCCCCAGTAATCATCAAATTTTCCTGGACTATAACTAAAAGTAAAATCCTTTATTGAAATTTTTGAGAATCCTGCTTTTCTAACTTCGTTATCTAACGTAATTGTTGTTCCAAATCTATCCATATTAGGTGAACCAGGTGGTACATAATCTGGAATAAATTCTGTTACGGCATCTAAAATATTACTAAAAAATGGCACTTTATCCTTATGTCCGTGAACCGATATTCCAAGCATTCCCGTTTTTTTGAGGCTATTTCTAATGTTTTTTAATGCGTTTTGTGCATTAGGGAAAAAAAATAATGCATACTGACATGTTACAATATCAAATTTATGAGAAAAACTAAATTTTTCAGCATCAATATTTACAAAATCTAAATTAGATTTTACACCATTCCATTTCTTTGCAATTTTAATTGCAGCAACTGACGCATCTGCTCCAACAACATATCCTGAATTTCCAACTTTATCTCTAATTTTTTTTGTGACTACCCCAGTACCACATGCAAGATCTAAGACACTATTGCCTTTACTCACCTTAACTAGATGAACTAATTTAGAGGTACTCTGAAATGGACCTTCATTCACACTTGCCCATCTTTTATGGTATCGTGGTGCTATTTCATTCCATATTTTCATATTTCTTTGCTTATACTCTGTATGATTGAATTTCACCATGTCTTTGTTAATCCATGATGTATTTTATGTAATCTCTTTAAAATCAGATTGAAGCGTTCTTCCTGTTTCATGAAAATATTTATGTTCAATTTCTTTTAATTTTTCTGATATTTTTTTATTTTCTACTTTTTTTATCTTTAATTTAATTTCTTTATATTCAGCAACAAGTTTTCTCATTTCAGATTTTTTCATTTCAAGTTTTTAATCGTTGTTCAATTTCTTTTCTAATAAATTTAGCAATTTTTTCTTTTTTCATCCACCCTGAAGAAATTACTTTATGTGAATTTATAATTAATACTTCATTACTTTCAGGATTCTTTCTATATCTAATTGAACCGACATCGTTTGCCACGATCATATCTGCCGATGATTCATTCATTTTTTTCTTAGCTAATGTGATCAACTCTTTTTTTGAAAGATTTGTCTCTGCCTTGAAACCCACCAAAAAAACATTTTTTTGATATTTTTTAATCTGATCAATGATTTTTGGTGTCTTTTTGAGACTAATTTTTATTTTATTTTTGGTACTTTTTATTTTATTTTTACTAGTGTTCTCTAGAGTATAATCTGACACTGCAGCTGCCATTATTACTATGTCAAATTTTTTACTCATTTCTTTTTTTACAACATTAAACATTTCTTTACTTGTAGAAATTTTAATTATTTTTGCACCCTTTGGTGGTTTTTCAATTCCAGGACCATAAACTAAAGTAACTTTAGCTCCTGAAGAAATTAATTCCGAAGCTAACAATACCCCAGTTTTTCCTGAACTTTGATTTGTAATTATACGAATAGGATCAATATGTTCAATTGTTGGTCCTGCAGTAATTAACACTTTTTTATTTTTTAAAATAGATGAAAATCCAAATTTTCTTAATACATATTCCAAAACATCTTCTGGTTCAGATGCTTTTGCTTTTCCTTCAATCATATGTGGTGTTAGAAATTCAATTTTATTTTTTAAAAAATCTACATTCTTTTTTACAGCTGCATTATCATACATGGATGCATGCATAGCAAGACACATCAAAATTGGAATCTTTGAGCCAAATCCTACTGTAAGAACTGTAGATATTGGTGTATCATCAATACCGTTAGCTAGTTTTCCAAGTGTATTTGCAGTAGCTGGATAAACTATGATAAGATCTGATTGATTATAATCTGCTAATCTAATATGTTCTAATTCTCCTGTTAATTTTGTTATAACTTCATTTCCAGTTGCCCACTTGAAATAATCTGGCTGTACGAGTTTTGTTACTGCATCACTTGTAACACATGTAACATCAGCACCATGTCTCATTAGTAATCTTGCTAACTCAATTGCTTTGTATGCTGCAACGCTTCCTGCAACACAAAGAACAATTTTTTTCTCAGAGAGTTCAACACCATAAGAACCTACAATATCTAATGAAGGGTGATTCTTTTTCTTGATAATTATCTTTTTAACTGCCAATTTGCTCTCGTAATTTTTTAAATTCATCATCATCCATTGAAAACCAATTATCTTGAGCAGGAAATGTGCCTAATTCTACATCATTTTTATAATTTTCAAGCGCTTTTACAATATCCTCCGATAAATTCAAGTATCTTTTTGCAAATCTTGGTTTAATTTTTTCAAACATACCCAATAAATCTTGCACAACTAATATCTGACCATTACAACCAACACCCGAACCAATTCCAATAGTAGGTACACTAACAGTTTCAGAAATTATTTGTGCAACTTCATGACTTATCATTTCTAATGTGATACTGAATACACCTGCTTCTTCAAGCTCTTTTGCATCTTCGATTAATTTTATTGCAGTATCTTTTGTTCTTCCTTGTACTTTGTATCCTTCTGATAACATTGTTGTTTGTGGTTGTAAACCAATATGACCCATTACTGGAATTCCAACATCTACAATTGCGCTGATCGTTTCTGACATAGAAATTCCACCCTCAAGTTTGACTGCATCAGCTCCTGCTTTTATTAACTTCCCAGAATTTTTTATTGCATCTTCAATACTTGCTTGATATGACATAAATGGTAAATCTGCAACCAACAAAGCATTTTTTCTTGCCCTACTAACTGCTTCTGTAAATATACACATTTGATCCATTGTTACAGGAATAGTGTTTTCATAACCAAGCATTACCATTCCTGCACTATCTCCAACAAGTAGTATGTCTATTCCAGATTTATCACATAATGATGCAAGTGTATAATCATAACTTGTAATCGCTGAAATCTTTTTTCCATCTTTTTTCATTTTAATAATATCGTAAACTGATTTATGCAATATGTAACCTCCTTGTTAGATTATCTCTAATTTCAATAATGTTATCTGAGAGATTTTTTTTGTTATTAAAGTCCTTAACAATTTTTTCAAGTATTCTCTTATTTTTGTTTGATAATTTTTTACATGTTATAGTTAACAAATCTATTGCCCGTGTAACGTTATCTACTATTGTTATGTTGGCAGTTTGTGAAGTTCTTGAAAGTGGATTTAGATCAAATGTTATGACTATTTTTCCAGATCTTCTTAATGCCATAGTTCTATCTCCGTCTTCTAATGGGACAATCACGACATCTGCTGCAAAAATCCCATTTTTATCAACTATTCTTCTTGCTGAATCCAGTCCTGACAATATAGTTGATGAATTATGATTTGTACCTAAAATCTCCTTTGCACCACTCTTTTTGAGAGTCTTTACGATACTCTGCTTTCGTTTCTCATTTGCATAAAACAGATTTACTTCAATTTTTGCCCTTGATGTATTGGCAAGCCTGACTATTTCTTTTGGACATAATGCAGCAATATTGCCATTGACAGAGATTACTGGTAAATCTGCCAAAAGAATTTGTGCAGCAGCTGCTTTGATTGCTAGTTTTGCAGTCTTGTTTGTTTTTTCACCAAGTAAATAATCAAAAGCTTCACCTCTACCATGTGCTAAAAGACCTTCCTTAGCTACTAACCCCTGATCAAATCCAGTAACAAGTTTTTCTCGAATTAAAAGAGATTTTGCTCTAGGATGAGATTTTGGAATTAAAGACATGAACATTAAATTAATTACTGAGTACTCTTGCTCCCTGATTATCTAATTCTGATCTTATAATTATTCCTTCAGGATATTTTTCTAAAATTTGTAGAACATAATTTTCTTTTTCTTTTGGTATCATTGTAAATACAGTTTCACCAAATAATGCAACGCCACATTTTATTCCATTTGAAGCTAATTCTTGAATCAAATTTTCCATTCTTAAAGTCATTACTTGAACATATTTTGCAAATTCCAAAGACATATCCTGAAAATGTTCATAGTTCTTTGATTCTAATAACCTGTTTACCATTTTTCCACCAAGACCATTAATTTGAGAAAGACGTTCTTTGATGAACTTATTTGTTGAAATTGGTGAAAAACAAATCATAATTATAGAAATATCTTTTATGTTGATTTTTTCTACTTGACCTATTCCTGGTGCTCCTGGTTTAATTCTTATTTCAAAACCGCCATGATATGATGCCAAAACATCACCCAACCCTGTCTTGCAATTTATCTCAGCATTATGTGCAATCTGACCAATGACTGTCTGTTCTAATCTTGTTTTAAGAACATGATCTAATGCATATGATAATGACAATGCAACAGCACTGCTAGAACCTAAACCATATCCAACTGGTATGGTAATCTCATGTTGAATATCAAAAAATATATTTTCAAAATTTCCAAGCTTCAAAAATTCATTTAATACATATTCTGAAACATCTGTCTTATCTGATTGATAGCCTATAGTAGTAATTTTAAAGTTAGAATTTTGATCAATTTTAGGTAAAATATTGATATGAGTAGTAACGCCTTCTCTAATTGAAAATCCTGCTCCCATAGAACCTAATTTTTCAGGATTTTTTTGATTATCTTTCTCTAAGTAAGCTTTGAAAAAACCTGTAATATGTGCAGGACAAAATGCAGTTGCCTCCATTGATCTCAGTTTAAATTTTACATAAAATATAAGAATATGGCTTAAATTAATTAAATTAGTATAAATTGACTAAATTTATTCGACGCCTGCAAAGGATTGGTAGCAGTATTCTAGTTTCATTACCTAAAGAATGGATAGTTGCCAATAATTTAGATAAAGGTAGCCAAGTTGAACTTGAAACAGGACAAGATACCATCTCAATTTCTGCAAACAAAGAAATGCGTCCTACAAAAGAACTTGTAATTTCATATCCATTACCTAAAGATGAAAATATTGTAGCTGACATCACTGGAGCTTATCTTTTAGGATATGACGTTATTCAAATTACTTCAAAATCAATCATACCAGGTGAGGATAGAGAACAAATTCGAAATTCAATGAGACGATTAGTTGGTATGGAGATTATTGAAGAAGATGCTTCAAATATTAACATGCAATTTCTTTTAGATGCAACAACACTAAATCCAGAAAAAATTCTAAAAAGAATGAGTTCTATTGCACTTGGAATGTACGATGATGTATCAAATGGATTAATTTTAGATGATAAATCTAATTTGCAAACATTATCAAAAAGAGATGTTGAGGTTAATAGACAATATTTTCTTCTTGTACGTTTAATCAGGAGTACACTTGTTGATAAAAGATTAGCTAATGTATTTAATTTAGAAAATATTGATATTTTAGATTATAGAGTAGCTGCTAATCTTTTAGAAAATGCAGGTGATACAATAGTGGAGCTTGCTAATTTTATTTATGATTCTTCTTTATCTAATGAACATTTAAAGAAAATTTTTGATGTAGTACAAAATTTTAATATTCTTGCAGAAAAATCAATTGATGCCTTTATCAAACCTGATAGACGTTTAGCCATAGAAGCTATAATATTACATAAAAAATATCAGGAAAATCTTTCTAAACTTAGAAGTACAATAGGAAATAAAAAACAAATTCCTATTGATCTTCTTGATCTTGTTTATATGTTTGAACGAATTGCAAAATCTTGGGCTGATATTGTAGATCTTGTAAAGCCTATATACAATAAATAATTAATACAATTTCTTTTTGGCAGCATATGTTAATACTGCACAAATAGTTTTTGAATCTTGAATTTTTCCATTTTTTATCATTAAAATCAATTTTTCAAGATCTATCTTTACAACAGATAATATTTCATCTTCATCTAGTTTTAAATCTGCAATTTTCTTTAATCCTGAGGCTACAAAGCAGTGAATAGCCTCAGTATTGTAGCCTATGGATGGATAGTAGGTGATTAGCGGTGTCATTTTTTTAGCTCTATACCCAGTTTCTTCTTCTAATTCTCTAAATGCACATTTCTTTGGTTCTTCTTTTTTTTCTAGTGTTCCTGCAGGAATCTCAATTACATACCCATGAGGAAACCTATGTTGTTTTACAAGAATTACTTTGTTATCTTCATCAAATGCTAACATTGCAGCCGCTCCTCTATGCTCTATTATCTCTCGTTTTACTTTTCTACCTTCAATTACTAAATCATAAATACTAAGACCTAAAATTTTACCTTCATAGATCTTTTTCTTTTTCATACTAGAGTCTGAATTTTCTTATTATTTAATTTATTTGATATGAAAGATGAAGTGTAGATGATTTCTTAGCATCGTTGATAGCTTGTTCTAACCATTTTAATGGAAAAGATATCATTTTTGGAATAAATAGATCTGCAGACATTACACCATCCATATTTCTAACTCTTTGAGTTAATTCATCCATTTCAAATATATCATGACTATACATGAATAATACGATTTGATTTTTTGCAATAAACGGTATCTGCATAAATGACTCATAAAACTCACCATTCATTTTTTCTAATATTTCTCTAAGATCTCCCTCAATCCATGCAAGTATAGCATGTGGAATAAAATTCTCGATTTTTGTTGGATCATAAATCACTGTAAATTGAATACCGTCATTTTCTTGTAATTTATCAATACATCTTGTAACTGTTTTTGTAGATAAACCTGTATCTTTTGATATCTTTTCAATTTTTTGTCTTGGTTCTTTTATTAACTGTTCTAAAATTTCTAAATCTGTTTTAGTTAAATTAGAATTAAATCCTGGATTTTCTGCTTCAAAAATAGATAATACTTTAACATCTTTCATTAATTTATTTGCCAGTGTGATTTTTTGTTGTAAATTTTCTTTTACTACAATACTGCAAACTGTAATTCCACCAATACATGGTACAACAAAAAATGGCTCTCCGACTAAACTAATTTGCTCTAAAATTTCTTTGATGTTTTGACCTGAAACTACTATATACAAAACACCTAGTCCCAAAACTGGTGGCTCAACTTTAATAGTAAATTTCTCAATTATTTTCCGCTTCTGCATTTTTTTAATTCGTGCTCTAACTGCACCTCCTGAAATCCCTAATTCTTTTCCAATCTGTCTATCTGCTTCTCTACAATTATTCAAGAGCCTGCTTAGAATTTTTATATCTAAATTGTCCAATCTCTCACCTAAATCAATCTCATAATGTTTGTAAATAACTAATAAAATATAAAATTGTCTATATTATTAGCACTATACATAAAATACATTAAATATTAGACTATTTCTAATCTTCTTGTGGAATATAGATTTCGTTTAGCAAAAAGAATGCTATTCAACAAAAAAGGAAGTCTCATTGGTGCAGTTTTAGCTGTAACAATTGGAATTTTGGTAATTCATGTTAATTTTGTAATTTTTCAGGGATTGTTTGATGCAATTGTTAGAGATATCTCAAATTATAGAAATGGCGATGTTCTAGTTACAGATGAGGAAAATTACATCGATAAATCAGATCAAGCATTAGTTAATTGGTTTGAAAGAATTCCATATGTAGAAGCGGCTACACCACGGTTGTCATCGACGGCATCAATTAACATGACAAAATTTGGCACATTACATGAAAAAACAAGAATTCCTATTGTAGGAGTTAATCCATTACGAGATATTCGAGCTTCTACTGTTCATGAGACTGTATCTGATGGACAATATGTTTTTTCAAGAAATTCTATCGTACTAGGCTCTAATGTCGCAAGAGATCTTGGAGGTGCTCAGGTTGGTGATAGTATAAAATTAAAGATTGTTGATAGATACGGACAGGATCAAATTAAGAGATTTGTAGTTACTGGAATAGCAAAATCGCCTGGCGGTCAAGGCTTTGATTATAGTGTAGTTGTTCACATTGATACTTTACGTGATTTAATGAATAGACCTGGTGATACAGGTTCAATTATGGTAAAACTAAAAGATCCATCTAAAGCAAGTGATGTAAAAAATTTCTTTTTAGCTTCTTTTCCTAATGATGGTTTTGTTGCAGAAACAATAGAAGAATCTGCTGAACAACAACTAGCAGGATTTAGATCTGGTATTGCAATGATAAACATGATTGGATATTTTGGAATGATGTCATCTGCATTTGCTATTGTTACAATTCAAATGATGTTGGTTAATGGAAAAACTAGAGAAATAGGTGTGATGAGATCAATAGGTGCAACAAGAAAAGACATTTTGCTTATTTTTATTTTTCAGGGAATGATAATTGGTGCAATTGGTGCTGGAGTAGGAACTGCGGCAGGATTAGGCTATACATTTTATGCAAAGGAAACAAAAATGTCATTCAATAATAGTCTCCCACTAGAAGTGAGCTACAACTGGGAAAAAATTATTCAGACAGCTGTATTATCGTTTATTTTAGCAATAATTGCTTCGCTATACCCATCATATAGAGCGACTAAATTATTACCAGTGGAGGCAATGAGAAATGTCTAAAGTACTTGAAATTATTAATTTGAGTAAAATTTATGGAACAGGGGAAAACAAGGTAAATGCATTAGATAATGTATCACTTTCAATTGAAAAAGGAGAATTTGTATTAATTGTAGGCAGTTCCGGTTCGGGAAAATCAACTTTACTTAACATGATAGGACTATTAGATCGTCCGACAAATGGTAAGGTCTTCATTGATGAAACAGATACAACAAATCTATCAGATAACAAAATCTCGTCATTTAGAAACAAAAAATTAGGATTCATTTTTCAATTTTCAAATCTATTAACTGATTTGACTGTTCTTGAAAATGTATTATTGCCAAGAGAAATTGCAGGAACCACTGATTCTGCAGAAAAAAATGCCAGAGAATTACTAAAAGCAGTTGGATTAGATGATCAAATAGATAAAAGAGCAAATAAAATTTCAGGTGGACAAGCACAAAGAGCGGCAATTGCTAGAGGACTGATAAATAATCCTTCGATTGTTTTAGCTGATGAACCAACTGGTAACTTGGATTCTGTTACATCTGAAAAGATAATTCAATTAATGAAATCAATGGCAAAAAAACTAAATCAAACATTCATTGTTGTTACTCACGACCGACAACATTTTGGAGATGTTGATAGAGTGATTACAATTAAAGATGGAAAGGCATTTGAAGGAAATTTACCATCTGAGATGGGGGTTTTGGCATGATAAATTATAAGATTCTATTTTCATTAACAATATTGTTTCTTATTCCATTAGTTACTGATAATTCATTTGCTCAAATTAAATCGGGTGGTTTTGGTCAGTCTCCATTTGAAAGACATTTTGGAGATGTAAAATTTCTCAATGCATATTTTGGAACTATTGGTGAGAAAATTGAGATTGATCCTGGTGATGAAAATGTACCATTTACAGTAATATTTGCAAATGTAGGTACACAAGATATTACTGGAATTAAAGGTCAGCTATCTCTTCCTATGGGATTTTCCGCAGCAGATGGTCATGGTTCATTAATCATTGCTGATAGCAATTCTAATTCTTTGGCAGGTGATAATTTCCACATGACATTTTATGTTAATATTGATAAAAATGTTAGAATTCAACAATATCCAGGTACTGTTAAAGTTGATTATTCTAGATTGAGAGAATCTGGAGTAAGAACTTCTTTTTCTGATTTTAACTTCAAAGTTACTGGAAACAGTATACTCAATGTCAAAGCATTAGATCCATTTCTTATATCTTTGAAATCAAATAACGTAGTAATTGAGCTTTCAAATAATGGAACTGCACCGCTTTCTACTGTGAGTATTGTAGCTACCAACACTGGGACAGAACTTACCACAACTTCAACAAGATCTGGTGTAGTAATTCTAGAATCTAATTGGGATGTTGGAAATATAGCACCAAAATCTTCTAGATATCTCACTGCTACAGTATACGTACCAGCAAATCTTAAAGATGAAACTTTACGAGTTCCATTGACTATTAAATATTATACTGCACAGGGTGCACTAAAAACTGTCTCTGAAACTGTTGATTTTTACATTAAAGGATTGATTGATCTTTCCATATATGATGTTGGAGTAATTGAATTATCTGGTAAACAAATGGTTGTTGGAGAAATAATTAACGAAGGAAATGAAAATGCCTTGTTTGGTTTTGTAACTCTTGAGCCATTAGGTGATTCAAACATCAAAAACCAAACTCAATTTATTGACGAAGTAGAAATTGATTCTCCAATTCCATTTAACATTCCACTGGAATTTGATGGTCAACCACGATATGGAGAACATAACATTAAACTTACTGTAAGATACAAAGACAGTATTAGAGATGAAGTATTTCTCACACATACTGCCACAATATTTGTAAAAGAACCACCAAAAATTGAATCTATAAATTATTCACAACTAATCATTATTCCAATAATAATAGTAGCTGCAATAGGAATCTATATGATTCGTAGGCGTAAAAAATCAAAAATTCAGGCTAGCTAAGAATCAAATTTTAAATTCGAAAAAATAAGAAACTGTAAAGAAGAATTAGAAAAAATTAGTCAACAATTATTTTTTGAATTAGAAAGTAAGGTAGTTATTTTGATGATTTCATTTAGAACAACTAAATCAAGAGATTAAAGTACTAAAACATGTAATTGTTGATGACAAATAGATCTTGAACAAGTAATAAAAAAACTCTCCGTGATGAAATCAAAACTGTAATATTATTTTATTAATTTCTAATTCCCTATTTTGGGACATTTACATTATTGTTATATGATTATGTTGAGATAGTATGAATTAGGTATGTCAAAAGGTACATTTCTCTTTCTAGTAGGATGTGTAGTGGGATTCATAACAACACCCCTTCTTTGAATCTTTTTTAATTCCCAATTCATATACGTAGAAAAAAACCCAAATTATTGTAATTTCATCAACAATTGATAATTGTTGGTGTAATCTTATTTGTTATTACATATATGATCTCTACTTATCATGAAACGGTTCATCCTGAAATCAGATTCAGATATGATTACATTACTGGAATTTCTATGTTGATTGCATTTATTACAAGTTTTGTATTGTTTGATGAGGATAAAATAAAAGAATCAAAATCCAAAAATAAATTTTCACTAAACAAGCATGAAAAAGATACTGATTTTCTATTTTTGTTATGGCTAAGATTATAAGCAAATAATGGATCTTGCGTTCATGCCAAGAGATGAAATTGAAGTACCAAAAGAATTACGAGAATTTATGCTTGAAGAAGCAGAAGAAACTACGCTTGGACAAAAAAATGGTGCAAAAAGACAATTTCGATATGGTAATTTACACATTAGAGAATACGACAATAAATTTCTAGTTCATACTGATAAAATTGATCCTAGAAAAGATCCACTTGGTCATTTAGTCTGTGATGCTCCAGAAATTCTGATTGGATTAGCATGTTCAATTCTAGGTGGTTCAGAAATTGCAAAAAAATTTCTAAATAATAACAAATCAAAAAAATCAACTATAGCAGCTACTCTTCTCTCTTCTATCGTTGCAGGATATGTTGGATATGTTGTAACTAAAAAAATCAAAAATTATTTAGAGTAAACATGTCTACTACAAGAACAATTCAGGTATTCATTAAACTAATTCCTTCAATTTTGGCATTACGAAAAGATAGAAGAAAATGGGTAAAAAAAGAAGGTAAAGATGTTGATTTAGAAAAATATCGTAAGAATGCACGTAAAGTTCTAAACACTTTCATTTCATTAGGACCTGTTTACATAAAATTAGGACAATGGCTTTCATCACGAGCTGATATTTTACCACAACCTTACTTGGAAGAACTTGCTAAACTACAAGACAATGTTCCAGCAGCTCCATTTGATCAGGTAAAACCCATAATAGAAAATGACATAGGACCAATTAATGAAAAATTTGATGACATAGATCCAAATCCTATTTCTGGTGCATCTTTAGGCCAAGTTTATCGTGGAAGAATTTCTGGTCAGGAAATTGTTGTTAAAGTAAAAAGACCCGGGATTGAAAAAGTTGTTGAAGAAGATCTCAAAGTCTTAAAAAAAATTCTTCCAATGGCATTAAGATTTGTAGATCCAAACCTGCGTTTTTCTGCAAGAGCAATGCTTTCTCAATTTATCGAAACAATTCATGAGGAGATGGATTATACAATTGAATCATCAAATCTTAAAAAAATTAAACATGATATGAAAAAAAGTAACATATTAGTTCCTTCAGTTTATGATGATTATTCTTCAAAAAACGTACTTACTATGGAATATCTTCCTGGTATCAAAATTACCAATATAGAAGCACTTGATGAGAAGGGAATTGACAGGCAGAAACTAGTAATTGATGTTCATAAGGTCTTTTTTACAATGCTTTTACGTCATTCATTATTTCATGCAGATCCTCATCCTGGAAACATTTCAGTAACTGATGATGGTAAACTCATTCTTTATGACTATGGAATGGTTGGACGATTAGATAATGAAACTAGATTAAGACTAATCAGACTTTATCTTGCCTTAGTTGAGAAAGATCCTCCAAGAACTGTCAATGCAATGGCTGACCTTGGAATGTTAACTCCTGATTTTAACAGATCAGTAATTGAGAAAGGAATAGAATTAGCTGTCGGTGCAATGCATGGAAAAAAACCTGATGAAATGGAGGTACAAAGTTTGATGGAACTTGCAAACAAAACAATGAGTAAATTTCCATTTATTCTTCCAAAGAACTTAGCGTTGTACATGAGAATGGCATCAATCATAGAGGGAATTTACAAAACACATAAAGTTGATTTCAAATTTGTTAAAGTATTAAGAGAAATTTTAGAAGAAGAAAATTTGATCAAAGATGCATATATCGAAGAACTAAAGTATTCTTTTCAAAGATTTGTAAAATCAATTGATGCTACTATTTCAATTGCACCAGAATTAAAAAAATTTCTTGATGAAAACAGATCAATTCAATTCTTAAACGCTAAACCAAAATCTAATATTTTACTTTCTGGAAGTATTCTCTCATCTGCAATCTTTGTAGGTTCTACTGTTTTGTATACATCAAATGAATCCTTGGGAATTACTGGAATGATATGTTCAATGATAATAATGAGTATCTTTACAATTTTTAGAAAACATTGATTATTCTACCGAAATATCTTTTCCATGTTTTTTAACAGGAATTGTAATTGTTAATACACCATGTTCATATTTTGCAGAATTTACTCCTTCTTCTCCTTCTCTAAGATCAATAGGTAGTCTTATTTTCTTATCTATGATGTTGGGTCTTTGATTGCAGATCATGTTGTGATTTTTTTCATCAGAAATTTCTTTACATGCCTGAATGGATAAAATATTTCCATCTAGTGATAATTTGATATCTTTTTTTGCAAATCCTGGCAAGTCAATTAATAATGTTAATTTGTCATTATCAAGAAACATATCTATAGGCGGTAAAACAAATTCATAAAATTCTCTTGATTTATTCCCAATTTCTTTAATCATTTCTTTTGCCATGGATTTTACTAGTCCCATTTTGAGATACGTGCTTAATTTTTGGTTATAAACCTTGATAGATTTTTAATCAATTAATTTCTCTGTTTTTGTAACTTATGATAATTGTTATTGAAGGTGGGGACCAAGCAGGAAAGAAAACTCAAACTGCATTATTGGTAAAAGCATTAAAACAAAGAAAAATCAAAACTACTACCTTTAGCTTTCCTGATTATAAGACACCCATAGGAAAAGAAATTGCAAAATATCTTAATGGTCAGAGAAAATTTCCTCTTCAAGTAATTCACTGTCTTTTAGCTGCAAATAGGTGGGAAAAACTAAATGAAATTTTAGCAGCACAATCAAAAAATTCTGTTTTGATAATGAATCGTTACTACCAATCTAATCTAATCTATGGTTTAGCAAATGGAATGAAACGTGAATGGTTAGAAAATTTAGATGCTGGACTTCCAAAGGCTGATCTTGTCATTTTACTAGATGTAACTCAAACAGAATCATTTCGTAGGAAAAAAACTAACAGAGATAAATTTGAAAAAAATGAAGAATTCCTAAGAAAAATATCAAAAATTTATAGAGCTACTGCAAAGAATGAACATTGGAAAATTATTGATGCATCAAAACCAAAACAAGAAGTTCATAAAGATATTTTGAAAGTATTTACAAAGAAAATAGGATTATGAAAAAAAATTATCTAGATATAGTTGATCCAATACATGATTTTATTCGTGTTTATGATCATGAATTAAAAATAATTGATACTCCTATATTTCAAAGACTAAGACGAATACGTCAACTTTCTGGTGCTCACTTAACATATCCTGCAGCACAACATACTAGATTTGAGCATTCTTTGGGTGTTATGCATATTGCAAGTCAAGCTGGTCAGGCTTTAAATGAAAAAGGAATTTTGAAATTCGATGATATAGAAATTTTGAGGCTTGCAGGGCTTTTACATGATATAGGTCATGGACCTTTTTCACATATTTTTGAGGAAATTATACAACAAAAGAAATTTTCACATGAATGTTTTGGTAAAGAAATTATTCTAAAATCTGAAATTGGTGATAGCTTATCAAAAAATGGGTATGATAAGAAACTCATCGTAAAAGTAGCTTTTGGTGATTCTAAATTACAATACATGAATGAAATTATTTCAGGAGCATTAAGTGCTGACATGATGGATTACTTGTTAAGAGATGGTTACTTTACTGGTGCAGAACATGCACAAATTGATCACAAAAGAATAACACAATCCTTAGATGTGCATAAGAAAAAACTTGCTCTAGAAAGATCAGCACTATATTCTTTTGAATCTATGATGCATTCTCGTTATCAAATGTTCAAGGCTGTATATTTTCATAAAACAGTAAGAGCAGCAGAAGTTATGCTTTTAGAGGCATTACGGTTATCTGATGACGAATTCGGTTTTACCTCTTTTAACATTAATGAATATGTGAAACTTACAGATGAATACGTTCTAGCCCAACTTATTTCATCAAAATCATCTAAATTAAAACGCGCTAGACAATTTGCCGAAGATTATCAAAATAGAAAATTGTTAAAATGTGTATTTGAACGAATTTTAACTAGTAGAACTAATTTAGGAAAATCTAGAACTAATGAACTAAGAACATCTATATCAAAAAAATCCAAAGTTGATGAAAGTGAAATTTTTGTTGATAGTTCAGTTACTCCATCAATTCCACTTGCTCCATCAAAAAATGAATCAAAATATATAATTTTGATTACAAATGAAAATGGAAAATCAACTGCACAAGAGATGCCTATATCCCAAATTCCTGTAGTTTCAGCAATATCTGGTTTTATGAATATTCTTAGAATATACACACATCAAAAGAACAGAAAAAAAGTTGAAATTGCCGCAAAATCAATCCTTGGTGGTTTAAAATAATGAAAAAAAGAATTGTCATCAAACTTTCAGGACGAATTTTTAGTATGGATAATGTAAAAATGCTAAAGGACTATGCCTCATTTCTAGTCAAAATTAGTAAGATATGTCAACCAATAGTTATTGCAGGTGGTGGAAATATTGCCAGACATTACATTACTCATGCAAGATCTTCAGGAGCTGATGAATCTACACTGGATGAACTTGGAATAGAAATCTCTAGATTAAATGCAAAACTCTTGATTTATGCCCTAAAAAATAAAGCGTATTCCCATCCTCCAACAACATTACAAGAAGTAAGACATGCAGTAGATGATGGGTTGATTGTAGTTACAGGTGGTTTACATCCTGGACAAAGTACCAATGGAACAGCAGCTCTTATTGCTGAAAAAATCAATGCAGAACAATTTCTTAATGCTACTGATGTTGATGGTGTTTATGATAAGGACCCTAACAAATTCAAAAATGCAAAAAAATTCAAACGAATTGAACTCAAGAATTTAAAAAACATGCTTGTTCATGAAGATTCTATTGCAGGAGGTTATGATTTGATGGATATAGTAGCTCTAAAAATTATTGAACGCTCTAAAATAAAGACACGAATATTAAAAGCTGATATCAAAACACTTGAAAAAGCAATCAAAGGCGTAGATGTTGGAACTGAAATAGTTTTACCATCAAAATAATTACTCAGAAATTTCGTTTTGCACTGTTGGACGTCGCTCTGACCAAATCTGAATCTCATTTTCAGTATATTCTGGAATTCCAGACTCTCTTAATTTCTTGTAAATTATCAGTGCTTCTTTTTTTTCTAGTGATTTTGATTGAGCTTTTGTAAATCCATCTTTATCTGCTAATATAGCAACATATCCCTCAGGCGAACTAATTACTGCAACAAAATCCTCTTCTCCAACTGGATGAAATTTACCATCTATTTTTTTTGTAGTCAATGTTAGCATTCCAAATCCTGCAGCTTCGAACATCTTCATTTGTGATTTACTAGCTATTTGTTTTCCCTGCTGTACGGCTTGAAAATATTGCATGATTACTTTTACTCTCTAATATTATAATAACTATCTCAACATTTAAGATATCTAAAAAATGAGTAAATTTAGTGAACACCAAAATCTTTGTTTTTGTGGCAATTATCGCATTAGCTGCAGCTATGGGTGTAATTCTTTTGTCTGGTTCATCCTTTGTTAGTCCTACATTAGAAAAAAATATCACTCAAGAAACATCACAAAAAGTTCCACAAAAAATACGACCAATATCTGTTGAATTAGATGATATTTCAATAATTGAAGTCAACAAAAGAGATGCTACAATCGAGATAACATTCAAAGTTAGTAATCCTAACCCTGGTTCTGTGATTGTACAAGTTATGGATTATCAACTATTTGAAACTGATTTTCTAACGAGAAACAAATTTCAGGTGGTCAAATTGGTAGTAGGCCAGAAGGAATGGTAGAGTTTGAATCAAATTACTATACACTTCTTGGTGAACACTCAATTCTTTGAAAGACAGAATAGTATTGAAAAATACCGGTAATACTCCTGAATTATGGTCTGCTCTTGAAAGTAATACTGCAAAATGGCGAGTTAGTGGAGATATTTTCTTTAATCAAAGCTCAATGACTCAGGGACAAGAAAATGAACTTCATTTTGAATTTGTAAAATAATCAAAAACGACATAATTTGATTAATGTATCATAAAAATTGAAAATTATGATAATTTGTTTTTAGAGAAAAAATATTGGCAAAATTATAAAAGCCCGTAAAGTGGGTCTTTATCAAATGGCAGAAGCAGGAATAGCCGCATATGGCTCAGCAATAGGAGTAGCAATTGCACTAGCAGTTGTGTGTTTTGCACTTCGTGGTAAAGGACATCCAGAACCACTAGATTAATCAAAGGAAATTATTCCTTTACAATATTTTTCATTTATCTTACTAGTCTTTGCTTAGACCTAGCATTTCAGATAATGATACCTGTTTGCTATTTTTCTTTGTGATAAAGCATCTTTGATAGTATTGACAATCAGTGCAATCATTAGATGGCTCTAAAATTGGAGTTTTTTGTTCTTTAAGAAGATCATTTAGAACTCTAACTCTTCTAATAACTTCTTCAAACATTTTCTTATCACGTGTTAATGAAAACATGGTTTCTTCCTTATTTCCAGTAATGTAAATAATCACTCCATCGGTTTTATCATAAATCCACATGCAAGCATTAAGGTAAAGCAGATCATTTGCTAGAGGCATTTCTAGAATAGTATTAGCAGGTCTAAATAGAACAATGGAATCATCTGCAATCATATCTGCATGTCCTCTTAATTTGATATCATCAATTGCAAATTCTTTTGGGATACTACCATATTGTAATTTTCGAAGTAAACCCGAAAGAAGATCATTGAAACTTCTTCTTTCAACTTCTTTAGAATCTACTCTATCATAATATGATCGTCTTAAACATTGAACCACTTCTTTGAGATGGATAGTTTTGATGTCTTTTACATCAATTTCAATTTCCAATTCTCTTCCAATAGAGTCTATTGCATTTTTTACTAAACTGCGAAAATCTCTATCACCCATCATGATAATTCACTTAACAAATCCATCTTTATAGATTAACTCATGATACTAGTCAAAAATTTTGAAATTTTACTTGAAAATACTAATATGATAAAATGGACTCCAAACCCTACAATTGCGCCTATTATGAGATTTCCTGTTCCGAAATAAATTCCAAGGAATAACCCTAATGGCGGTAATGATAAAATCATGGCTAAAAATGTACTAATCCAAATTGTATTAGTCACAATCTCTGTAGAGATTTTAGTTTTTTATTTGGGAATCTAATCATTTTCAGAATTTTATTCTTCCAGAATTAACTTTGCCATGGTAATTTCTGTTGGTATTTTTTGTTCAACTGCAAATGCAATAGCTGCCAAATTTCTGACTTCAAATGCAGTTAATTTAGTAATTCCTACAATTGTTGCAAAGCTAAACATTTTCGTGAAAGATCTTAATGCTGTTTGGTAAATTGCCATTTCAAAGGCTCTTTCAAATTCTGCAATTGCATCTAATTCATTTTCAGTCTGAGGAATCAAACTTTTGTATTTTGTATTGGATAATTCATTGAATGCATCTCTTATTGTTGCAGCTGCTATCATTCTTCCAAGTAGATCTCTGGCAGCTGGAGTTTGAGAAACAATCAAATCTTGAATTTGTTCTTCTTGTAATCCCCAAAATTTTCCTCTAATCACACTTAAAATATTGTAAAAATCCACATCCATTCCAACTAATTTGGTTGCATCCTTGTCTGTATAATTTTTCATTGCACCAGCTAAACGTTGATATAAAATTTTATCAAAATATGTATCAAAAATTTGTATATTTTTCCCCTCATTGTATAATGCTGCAGCCTTTGCAATCTCCTCACCAAACTCTACTGAATTCAAACTTGCAACTGCTTCTTCAAGATCTTTTGAAACTAATGCCTTAATGACAATGTCTCTTTGTTTGATTAATTCCTCAGCATGAAGATTTACGTGAGTTTCAATTTCTTCTTGAGATTTTCCTAATACTTTTCCTTTCAGAATTGATTTCAAATTAGAAACAATGAATTTCATATAATATGCATCTAACACGCCAGAATTGCCTGATGTTTTTGCAATAGAATAATGTGTGTCTGCTAGATGACTTCTTAGAGCCGATTCAATACCTTGTGATGTATATGGTTTTTGTACTTCTGCTACAGAGTCACCATAAATTGTATTTTTAATCCTAGTCATTAATTCATCAAGATCCCTTGATTCTGCTAGTGTTTGGAAATCAGATTTTTTTAATAATTTACCTCGCTTACTATATGATTTTACAGATGCATAGACATTTTTTGATCCACCCATTTAGGTAAATCTCAACAGATAACCGATTTTAATGTTTGGCGTTCTCTTCCTAAAAACATGATTTTTAAGTAATTTCATTAAGAAATCTAATGGCTTCTTCTTTATCCTGCTTTGATAGTTTCAAAAAAGCCTCTAAAATCTCCTTTTGAATCATTAAAGACTCATCAGAAACATCTTTGAGTTTTGAGAGATCAAATGGGAGTAAATCTTTGATTTTATTATCACAAAATGCTTTGACATATTTTTGAAAAATTGAATATGTAAAATTTGGACTAGTCTCTAATAGACTTGTAATAATTCTTTCATATTCTTTTTCCTTTGAATCAGACTTTGAAAAAAATTCTTTTAGTAGTTTCTCTCTATTTTTGACTTCACTTATGGATAACGCAACTAGTACTCCTTTTTTTGTTAGTTTGTAATATGGAATTCCCTTTTCTTGAAGCGCCTTTGGACCACGTCTCAAAGGTAATCTTCCATCCTCTTCAGCAATTTCCAAAGGAATCAAAATTTCATCTAGATCTCGAAAATTCCAGAATAGATATTCTTCCAGGCAATGTCTTGTCTCTTTGCAATTCTTTGAGAAATTCCTGTTCTTGTTCTTTCAGCTGGATTAGTATTACTTGCTAATATTGTAATAATTGATCTTTGCCTATTGGCCTCTCCTGTAAGTTCTCCTTTTATCTTAAATGTATTAAAAATCGAGAGATTTGTATCTGATTTTATCTTCATTTAATTACCACATGACATAATTTTCATTTCTTATGATAGTATCAGAATAAACTGAAATATAATAACTTACATTTTTACCAATTTTTACATCTTCAATCCTTAAATAATTTTCAATTTCGATTAATTTAATGAATTCTAGGAATCGCAAGTATGCTCTATTACTTGTGGTCACAGTAGCCATTACAGCAACAAGTGCAATGTCACAAGCATTTGCACAGAGTGTTAATGATGGTATGGACGGATACGTTAAAGGAACTAGTGGAATTTACACTGGAAATCCTAACGAATGTTGGTACAAAGATGCCGATGGTAAAATGCTACCCTGTAAAATTGATACAGGTGCTTCAGCATGGATGCTATCAGCTACTTCATTGGTACTTCTCATGACACCCGGAGTCGGATTCTTTTATGGCGGTTTAGCCAGATCAAAGAACATCGTCAACGTACTTGGTATGACCATAATCATTATGGGTCTAATCTCAGTACAATGGGTTCTATGGGGATATTCTCTAGCATTTGGTCCAGTCGATAGTGATGCTAACATGTTCATGGGATCTCTTGAATATGTTGGATTCAACGAAGTTTCACCTTGGGCTCCATTAGGAGCACCTACTGCATGTTCTGATACAAGATTTGCAGCAGCGCCAGGTGAAGTATGTAGCGACAATTGGACAGGAGGAGTTTCACATCAGTTATTCGCAATGTTCCAGGCAACATTCGCAATTATTACACCAGCTCTAATCATTGGTGGAATAATTGATAGAATTAAGTTCAGCGCATTAATAATATTCATACTCCTATGGGCTACCTTCGTTTACGATCCAGTTGCACACTGGGTTTGGGGAGGAGGTTACATTGGAGGAGGCGCAATAGATCTTAATCCTGACTTATCTCCGTCATACGGGTTAGACTTTGCTGGTGGTACTGTAGTACACATTACTTCAGGATTCTCTGCTTTAGCAGGTGCCTTAGTCCTTGGTAGAAGACTCGGATATGGTAAGGTACCAATGGAACCACATAACATTCCAATGGTAATACTAGGAGCATCATTGCTCTGGTTTGGATGGTTTGGTTTTAACGCAGGAAGTGAAGTAGGAGTCGACGGCATTACTGTAAGCGCATGGACTGTTACAAATACTGCAACAGGTATGGCTGCTCTTACTTGGGTCTTGATGTCATGGGCACATACAGGAAAACCAAGTATTGTAGGAGCTGCATCAGGTGCAGTAGCAGGATTGGTAGCAATCACTCCAGCATCAGGTTGGGTTGGTCCAATGGCTTCGATTATAATTGGTATTGCAGCTGGAACAGTTTGTTATGGATGTGTATCATTCAAGAACGCACGCAAATGGGACGATGCATTAGATGTATGGGGAGTACATGGAATGGGTGGTCTTACAGGTGCAATTTTGACTGGTACATTAGCTAGTCCACATATTTGGGATAGCGGTGACGGTATCGGCGCATGGACTGGTACTGCAGAAGGAATGGAACAGCAAGCAATCAACATCATCGCTGCAGCTATATCAGTAGGCTATGCGTTTGGTGTTACAATTGTAATCCTCAAAATAATGGATACCGTTTGGCCTGGCGGAATCAGAGTCACTCCTAAAGAAGAGGAGATTGGTCTTGATTTGGCACAGCACGGAGAAAGAGCATACGTTAACGAATAAGGAAAATTCCCTTTCTTTTCTTTTTATTATTCAAACCAAATGAATTTACATTTGTTATGTTTTATTTGATCATGATAATTTCTACAACAAACCTTAATTCAATTCTAAATAATTCAAATATTGTAATAATTGATACGCGTTCTTTCAAAGAATACTCTGAAGGTCATATTCCAAGAGCTGTAAATCTGGATCTATTTGCGTTTCACTGGATTGATACAACTAAGGAAGGAATTGAAAATTTTAACAGACAAGCCGAGACTCTCTTTTCATTTGTTGGAATTACTCCAGAAAAAAAAGTTGTATTTTATGATGATGTTTCTGGTATGTTAGCTGCAAGAGGTGTTTGGATGTTAATGTATTTTTCACATCCAGATGTATCTATATTAGATGGCGGAATGAAAAAATGGAAAAAAGAAAATCTTCCACTTGAAACAAAATCAAATGGTTTCAAACCTTCCAAATTTTCTGGAAAAATTAATCCAGAAATTATCTCTGGATTTGAATATATTCATGATAATCTTAATCATCTCAAAATACTTGATGCAAGATCACAAGGAGAATTCAATGGAAATGTCATCAGAGCAGCTCAAGTAGGACATATTCCACATGCTATGAACATAGATTGGAATCTTAATCTCAATGAAGATGGGACTTTCAAAAATAATGAAGAATTATCAAAATTATATGATATCCCAAAAAACTCTGAAATTGTAACTTATTGTCAAGGAGCATATCGTGCTGCTAATACATTTCTTGTATTAAAAAAACTTGGTTTTGAAAATGTACGTGTCTATCTAGGTTCATGGGGCGAATGGGGAAATAAATTGGAACTTCCTGTGAAAAAATAGATTTTTTATAAAATTTTATTTTCGTTTCCAAATAAATTGATTGTAAATTAACTCTGGTCTGATTTGTCTAAATGGTTGAGCTCCACCTACATACCATTTTGTAAAGAATTCGTATAGATGCAATCTGAGTGATTGAATGTATACAATTAATCCCTCAATCATCATAATTCCCAAGTTTCCACCAATAATCATTGCCATTGCAGCACCTGATTGTGGACCACCTAATGATGCAAATGCATTATTTACTGTCATTAACAATGCTGCATGTACAAGTAACATAATTCCAAGTCGAGCATAACTAATTGTATGAGCTAAACTCTCTACAGTTTTTCCAAGCAACACTTCCATTAGAACACTGGCTGGATCTCCTCCTCCTTCTGGATGTTTTTTTGCATGTAAAATTCCACCAACCATCATCAATACCATTGATGCAATTACAATTATTACTGCAATTCTTGTAATAATCCAAACTTGCGCCCAATCACCTAGAAATATTGTTACCCAAGGAACAGCTTCAGTATGTATTTTTGAATACATGTTCATTACATCATATTGTGAACCAATTGCACACATCATAACTACAACAATTCCTCCATAAAGTGTGATATTTGGAATTGCTTCTGTAAACATTACGAGTTTATGTCCTTCTTGAGCTAATCTTCTGACACGTAGAACCATTGCCCAAACTAGATGAATAATTCCAATGAACAATGAAACTTTGAGAATATTTATGACCTGATCAAATGTGAGCTCTGCAACACTCAGTATTCCAACAATCCAACTAACTGAATGTAACGCTCCACCTTCTTCTAAAAGTCCTTCAAATGGACCCATATGATCAATATGATATCCAAACATCTCTCCTGTACCCACACCTGCAATTGCAGCTGATGCACCAGAAATTGCAATTAACATCCCCCATCTTGAAAGGTCTCCTTGTCCCTTGACTTTGAATAATAGACCTAATCCCATTAGCAATAACCCATGACCCATATCTGCAAACATCAATCCATAGAAAATTGGCCACATTAGGGCAATCATAGGAGTAGGATCTGGCTCTCCTTTTTTTGGAATGCCTTGGCTTTTTGTAATTACTTCAAACGTTCTGACAAATTTTTTATTTTCAAATAATGTGGGTGAACTATCTCTGAGTTTTGGATCTGTAACATCTTCAATTACTGACATCCACTGTTTTGTAGAATCTTTAAATTTTTCTTCCATTTTTTTTGGAATATATCCTTGTATTACTGCAAAATGTTTAGTGCCTCCAGGCTTTCTTAACATCTCAAGTACATCTTTTGCAATTAGTGCTTTTTCATGAATAGCGAGAATATCTCTACGTATTTTCTTTTTTAATGCTGAAATTTCTTTAGTTATTGAGACCTGTTTTGCAGTTAGATCTTTTATTTTAGACTCTGCTAATGCATAAGCTTCACTTGGAATCTGTGGAAATCCTTCAGGAATTTTAAATGAATTAGAATTGAAACTTCTTAGAACTTTGAAAACTTTATCAGATTCCGCAATGTCTGAAATTATTAAAAGAGCAGACTTGTCTTTACTTTCTAAATCATATTTGTACATTGTAATACCTTCAAGGGAACGACTGATTTCTTCATAGTCTGCAGAATTGATAACAAAAAGATTTGTAAAAAAATATTTCATTAATCCAAATCCTGTAAGATTTATCTGCATCTTTCTAATTACTTCTAAAGTATCTTTGAGAGATTTGTATTCCTCAATGGAAAGTCTAGTGTTTGCAGCTTCTTCTAATAGCTGAGCAGGTTTGTCAATAATTGAAGGAGTTGTTTTTCTTAGATCATTTATCATATCTTCAATTTCATCGATTTCATAATCTTTTTTCTTGATTACAGTACCTTTGAAGAGTATCTCCATAATTCCTACCATCAATGGAATTCCCATTCCTTTAATCACATCATCTATTGATTGGAATGTTTTTTGTGCTTCTAAGAGAAGATCATCAATTTCAGGTGTTACTAGATCACTTGTAGAATCAATCTTATGAAACCATTCAAACTCAGTTAATCTAGAAATTGCCTTTGGAGAGTCATTTCTTGGTAAAATTATAGTTCCTAGTTTTAGATCGGCTGTTCCCAAGACACTCATCTGTAGTTTTATTTAGTTTAATATCTTTCTGAAACTGTCCTTTTCACAAACATTAAAATCTAATTATGGATTGACGCGTTATATTGGGATCTAATTCTGCATTAGAACACACAATTGATAAAATTCTTACTCAAACTGAAAAGAGTATTTTATCAAATATTCAGTCAGCTCTTTCAGAATCACAGAAAACCCTTGATAATGCTATTCCTAAACTAGAACAAGAATATGAGAAAGTTATTTCAGATGGTAAAAAAGAAGCAGATAAGATTGAAAAACAATCATTGGTAGTTCTGATTTAGAAGCAAGAAATAAACAACTTTTAGCATTAGAAGAAGCAATTGATAAAGTGTTTACAAAAGCAATAGATCAAATTTCAAATATGGCTCGTAGTGGTGATTATTCTAATCTAATCAAGACTTTATTAGATGAATCAACTGAAATTTTAGGTACAACTAAAGTTATAATTTATACAAATTCTAAAGACAAAAATGTAGTACAAGATGTATTGTCTAAATATCCTGGTGCAGAAATATCTCCTGAAACAATTAATTGTCTTGGTGGTATTACAGTAAAATCAAAAGATGGTGCAATGAAATTTGATAATACTCTTGATGCAAGAATTCAACGTATGAAGCCTTTAATAAGGAAAGAAATAGCCACAAAATTCGGAGTGGGTAATTAGATGGCAGCTAAAGGTAGAATTGTTTGGGTAAGCGGTCCAGCAGTTAGAGCTGATGGAATGTCTGATGCAAAAATGTATGAGACTGTAGTTGTTGGTAACTCAAAATTAGTTGGTGAAGTTATTCGTCTAACTGGCGATGTTGCATTTATTCAAGTTTATGAATCCACAAGTGGACTAAAACCTGGTGAACCAGTTGTTGGTACAGGGAATCCACTTAGTGTTCTATTAGGTCCAGGTATTATTGGACAAATTTATGATGGAATTCAAAGACCATTAAAAGAATTATCAAAAGTTTCAGGCTCATTTATTGGCAAAGGCATTACAACAACTCCAGTAGATATGACAAAAAAATATCATTTTGTACCAACTGTAAGTAATGGTGAACAAGTTGAAGCAGGAAATGTCATTGGTACTGTCAAAGAGACAGACCTCATTGAGAACTCTATTATGGTTCCACCGGATCACCTTGGTGGAAAAATATCAAATATGGTAAGTGAGGGAGATTATAATCTAGAAACTGTACTAGCTACTACTGAAAAAGATGGACAAAAAACCTCTCTTAAAATGTATCATAGATGGCCTGTTAGAAAACCACGACCATACAAAAATAGATACGATCCAACAGTTCCACTTATAACAGGACAGCGTGTTATTGACACATTTTTCCCAATTGCAAAGGGTGGTACTGGTTCTATTCCAGGTGCATTTGGAACAGGAAAGACAGTTACACTACACCAAATTGCAAAATGGGCTGATTCACAAGTTGTAGTTTACATCGGATGTGGTGAGAGAGGAAACGAAATGACTGAAGTACTTGTTGAATTTCCACATCTTAAAGATCCACGTAGTGGCAAACCACTTATGGATAGAACAGTTTTGGTTGCAAACACAAGTAACATGCCAGTAGCTGCAAGAGAAGCAAGTATCTACACTGGTGTAACAATTGCTGAATATTATAGAGATATGGGTAAAGACGTTGTACTTGTAGCAGATTCTACTAGTCGATGGGCAGAGTCACTTAGAGAAATGAGTGGAAGATTAGAAGAGATGCCAGCAGAAGAAGGCTATCCATCATATCTTGCATCAAGATTAGCAGAATTTTATGAAAGAGCAGGCCGTGTTAGAGCTATTGGAAGTCCTGATCGTGATGGTTCAGTTACTCTGGTTGGTGCTGTTTCACCATCAGGTGGAGACTTTACTGAGCCAGTAACAACACACACAATGAGATTTATCAAAACATTCTGGGCTTTGGATGCAAAACTTGCTTACTCTAGACACTATCCTTCAATTAATTGGATGAATAGCTATTCTGGCTATCTTGGCGACATTGCAAAATGGTGGGGTGAAAATATCAATGAAGATTGGCTATCTCTCAGAAGTGAAGCTTATGGTATTTTACAAAGAGAAGATACACTAAAAGAAATTGTTAGACTCTTAGGTCCAGAAGCATTACCGGATGAAGAAAAACTAATTCTTGAAGTTGCAAGAATGATAAAGATTGGTTTATTACAACAAAATTCATTTGATGATGTCGATACTTATTGCAGTCCACAAAAACAATACAAATTACTAAAACTACTAGTTGAATTCTATAGACGAGGTCAACAGGCATTAAAAGAAGGTACAGCATTAGCTGATATTCGTGCAATGCCGATAATTACCACATTACTCAAAGCAAGGATGGATATCAAAGATAATGAAATATCAAAACTTGATCAATTAGATATTGATATGAAAGAACAATTCAAATCTATCATGGGAGTGAAAGTTTCAAATTGACAGATAAAGGTGGAGTTCAATACAGCAAGATTGCAGAAATCAAAGGTCCACTAGTAGTTGTTGATGATGTTGAAAATGCAGCATTTGATGAACTTGTAGAAATTGAAACTAAAGAAGGAGAAAGAAGATTAGGCAAAGTTCTTGAAGTTGGAAATGGCAAAGCAATAGTTCAAGTATTTGAGGGAACATCTGGATTATCAATTTCTGGTACTAGTGCAAAATTTGTAGGTAAACTTATGGAAATGCCCGTATCAAAAGAAGTACTTGGTAGAGTATTTGATGGATTAGGTAGACCAAAAGATGGACTCCCAGATCCGATTGCTGATAAATTCATTGACATCAACGGTGAACCAATGAATCCAGAACAACGTGAATATCCTAAAGACTTCATTCAAACTGGTGTTTCTGTTATTGATGGAATGATTACTCTAGTACGAGGACAAAAACTACCGATATTTTCTGGTTCTGGTATGTCACATAACATTCTTGCAGCACAAATTGCAAGACAAGCAAGTGTTGTTGGTACAAAAGATGATTTTGCAGTAGTATTTGCAGCAATTGGTGTGCAATACAGTGAGGCAGAATATTTTAGAAGAAGTCTTGAAGAATCAGGCGCGCTAAAAAGAAGTGTTCTATTTCTAAATACAGCAGATGATCCTGCAATTGAAAGAATTATCACTCCGCGTGTAGCATTAACTGTTGCAGAATACTTGGCATTTGATCTTGGAATGCATGTTCTTGTTATACTAACTGATATGACAAATTATGCAGAAGCACTAAGAGAAATCAGTGCAGCAAGAGAAGAAGTACCTGGAAGAAAAGGTTACCCTGGTTATCTTTACACTGATCTTTCAACAATTTATGAAAGAGCAGGAAAATTAAATGGAAGAAAAGGCAGTGTTACACAAGTTCCAATTTTATCAATGCCATCTGATGATATCACTCATCCAATTCCTGATCTCACTGGATACATCACAGAGGGTCAAGTTGTACTTGGAAGAGATTTATTCCGACAGGGTGTTTATCCACCAATCAATATCTTGATGAGTCTTAGCAGATTAATGAAAGATGGAATCGGTGAAGGAAGTACAAGGGCAGATCACAGTGAAGTCTCAAATCAAGTTTATGATGCATATTCTAGAGCACAAGAAGTTAGAGCACTAGCTGGAATTGTAGGTAAAGCAGGATTAACAGAAATTGATTTGAAGTACATGGATGTTGGTGATGTCTTTGAAAAAGAATTCCTTACTCAGGCAACTGATGAAAATAGAACCATAGAAGAAACTCTTAATCTCTTATGGAAAATTGTTTCAAAACTTCCAAAGAATGAGATTACTAAGATTAAAGACAAATACATAGATCAATATTATCAGGGAAAATAGCAGAATGTCATTTGGACAAAATGCAGTTGCAACAAAAATTGAACTTCTAAAATATAAAAAATCTAGTCAAGTTGCAATAATGGTTCAAAAAATTTTAGATGATAAACGTAAAGTTCTTTTAAAAAATATTGAAGAAATGATTGATGAAGCCTCTAAAGCAAGAGGTGGAATTTGGGATCCATTACAAGATATTTACAAATCAGTTAATGAGGCATATCTTGCATTGGGAACTAATACGGTTGATTCTGTTGCTGAATCTACACCACCTGTAATGCAAGTTGATGTTCATGTACGAAGAGTTGTAGATGTTAAAATTCCAACACTTACAGTTACTGAAAAAGATACAAAATCAATGCCTTATGGTTTTGCCGATACCAACTCATCAATAGATAGAGCAGCAAAACAGATCAAAGAATTACTTCCAAAAATCTGTAAAGCGGCGGAATATGAAAATTCAATTTTTAGCCTCGCAAAAGCACTTGAAAAAACACAAAAATTACTTAATGCACTAGAAAATGTCATTATCCCACAATATCAACAAAAAATACGATTTATTCTTGCAACTCTTGAAGAAAGAGAAAGAGAGGAATTCGCAAAGTTAAAAAAAGTGAAAGCTAAGATGGTAAGTAGGAAATAATGGCAAAAGAAGAAATTAAAAAACTAGTTGAAAGCTCCAAGAAGGTATTAGAACAGGATCATGAAAATTCTGCTAAATCAATTAAAAATGATTTGGCATCATTCAAAAAGAAAACACTAGATCGAATTTAACATTAAAACATCATCATGATTTAAATATGGAACTAGAAAAGTTGGTACATTAATGAAACCTATCATATTGCTACTTTTGGCAACAATTGCAATATCTGCAACTGGATTGACTGGTGTTGCTTATGCTCAGGAAGAATCAGCAGCAGGTAGTGCAGGTTCTATGAAACTTCTAGGTGCAGGTTTAGCCTTTGGTTTGGCCGCAGCTGGAGCAGGTATAGGTTTGGGTCAAGTAGGTGCAGCAGGTCTTGCAGTAATTAGTGAAAACCCAGCATTGCAGTCAAAAGTATTCATTTTCGTAGGTATGGTTGAATCAATCGCTATCTACGGTATAGTCATGATGTTTATCATCCTTGGACAATAAACACAAAAGCATTATCTTTTTCAAATTTTTAATTTAATTATATTTTAGTTTGTTAACGTCTAATACTCTTGCACAATATCTACATTTGAGTACTCTTCCCTGTTTGTCAATTACATCCATCACTGATTCAATATGTTCAGTGCTGTTAGTAATACAATCTGGATTTGAACAACGGAAAATTCTGTCTATTTCATTTGGAAGTGAAACTCTTCTCTTTTCAATTAGTTTGTAATCTTTGATAATGTTGATAGTTGCTTTTGGAGCAATTACTGCTAGCTTGTTTGTATCATCATCTTTTAGAAATTTATTCTCAACTTTGATAATATCTTTTTTCTTGAATTTTCCACTAGGTACGTTAAGAGCAATAGTTATGAGACTACCATCCTTTCCATCAATCCTTAAAGCATTTAGGACCTGAAGACCTTTTCCCTCGTCAATGTGGTCCAACACAGTGCCTTCCTTAATTCGTCGAACCATGAGTTCGGACTCTTGCATCAGAATACTTTGTATAGTCACCCGTATATATCATTGAAAGATTGAACGAGTTCTATCAAAAAGACATAATTTCTATCAAGGATTTTGACAAGGCTCAACTTGAACAAATCTTTGTATCTACTGATAAAATAATGAAACTTAACCCCATAGAAAGAAGGGAGATTTGTAAAGGAAACACACTGGGTTATCTATTTTATGAGCCAAGTACTAGAACTCGTCTTAGTTTTGATGCTGCCATGGCCTCAATTGGTGGTAATTCTTTAGGAATCTCTAACATCTCATCATCGTCTGCCCAAAAAGGTGAGAGTCTTGCAGATACTGTAAGAATAATGTCGATTTATTCTGATATACTTGTATTACGACATCCTCTTGATGGTTCAAGTAGATTTGCATCTGAAGTTTCTTCAAAACCAGTTATCAATGCTGGAAGTGGAACAGAAGAGCATCCAACACAAGCCATACAAGATTTGTTTACAATAAGAAAAGAAAAGAAAAAGATCGACGGTCTTAAAATAGGAATTATTGGTGATCTAAAATATGGACGAACGGTTTATTCTCTTTTATATGGTCTTGGAAATTACGATGTTGATGTCCATTTAATTTCTCCTGAATCATTAAGAATTAGATCTGATTCTGTTTATGAAATAAAAAAGAGATTGTCTTTTACCGAATCCACTAACATTGAAGAATACATTGATGATCTTGATGTTCTTTATGTAACACGAATCCAAAAAGAAAGATTTCCTGATGAAGAAGAATATCTCAAGGTAAAAGGAAGTTATGTTGTGGGGCTAGATTTATTGCAAAAAATGAAAGATGATTCTATCATATTACATCCATTGCCTAGATTAGATGAAATTTCAACTGATGTTGATAATACAAAACATGCAAAATATTTTGAGCAAGCTGAATATGGAAAGCATACACGAGCTGCGTTATTGGGATTAATCCTCAATGAAAATGGATTCTAAATCTTAAGATCTATTTTATAATTAAAATTGATTGCGTATTCCATATATCTAGAGACATATTAAATAACAACAGTTTGACACAAACAAAAATTCTACCTATTTTTCCTTTGGATTTAGTACTGTTTCCTAGACAAGAATTACCACTCAGAATTTTTGAACCCCGCTACAAGCAATTAGTTGATGATTGTATGTTAGGTGATGGTCAATTCGGTGTATGTCTGATTGATGCAAATAACTCGATTAGTGGTTGGACTGCACCAAAATCAATAGGTACAATTGCAAAGATAACCAAATGCAAAGATATTGAATTGGATGGAATGCAGTTACATATTGAGACTGTTGGTCGTAATAAATTCAAAATCAATAAAATAATTCCACCATCATTGGTGCAGCCTTCTAATTATGATCCATACACTGTAGAAGGCCATCAGAGTATTTCAGAATTACATGAAAAATTAGGAACTGAAGAAAAAATGTACATTCGTGCTGAAGTTGAATTAATTCCTGAAATTGATGATAATATACCATTAGACAAATGGGAAAAATTAGTTGAGATGTGGAAAAATAAAATTGTTAGACAAGCATTACCACAAATTGTTGAATCACATGCATTAGATCAGGTTTTAGAAAAATACTATCTTACTACAGACATGCCTACAATTGATTATGTCTATTCTTTATCTGCACTTGGAGCTAAAGATCCAAATGAATTACAACCAATACTGGAAGCTAACACCATGGATGATTTAATTCAAAAAGTTCAAGAATTACTGAAAGTAAAATAAGCCCAACATTAACAGAACGATGTTGTCATTATCAAAATTCGGAATACTTGCAATATCTGCAATAGCGGTATCTTTACTATTTCCAGTATCTAGTGTATATGGCCATGGATTGGGCATTGATACTATTCGTTCAGTTGATGTACAAGGAAAAAAAATTTCAATTTCAGTTGAACTTCCAACGGTTTTTGAGCAAACCAGCGAAAAACAAATTACAATTACAGCAACTGAAGATGAAACAAAAGAAAATGCAAAAAACGTTACATTTCTAATTGGTTTATTTCATGAAAATAAAATGATATTTAGAAATTATTTTTTTGCACCTAATGGAGTTCTTCCAATCAAAGTAAATTCTACACAAGAAGGTGAAATTACAATTCATGGAGAGCAGGATTCTTTGCTAGGTGCATGGCATGGAACAGAATCTAATCCAATAATGATTTCTGGTCCTATTTTCAATTCAGGTGGATTATACAATTTTGAAATCGAGGTAAGAACAATTGATGAGCCAACAAACATAATTGAAAATTCTGGCGTTTATAATGCAAATCTGAGCATTGCAGATAGCACTAAATTTTTACAAAAAGACGCCGAAAATCAAGATATTCAGTTTAAAATAAAGTCCTATTTTGATAATATTTCCAATTTTGAGTATGATCCTATTGCCAAACAAGTAACATTTGAGATGCCTTTTGATTGGAGCGAAAAACAAATGTCCCACATTCCAGTTGTACATGAAGAAGTACATTTTCCTAAGAATTTTGCTGAATTTCTGTCTCCAAGCTATACAGGCAAAATAAATGGAATTGACGTGTTTAAAGCATCAGTTACAATTGACGATTACACTGAAGATGATGAAAGAATAGTTCATTTTGTTTTACTACAGGATCATCTCAGATTCATAAAGAATCAACTACAAAAATCAGGAGAACCATTACCTGATACGATCACTTTTACTCTTTCTAGATCTGAAAATATAGGATTCCCATTAACTTCATTTACAAAAAGTGAAGACTTTCAAGTAAATCTCTCATGGGATCCAATAAAAATTGTACCTGGACAAAATACAAATTTTATCTTTACAATCAGAGATGGCAAAACTGGAGAACCATTACGTAATTCCGATTATACTTTTGTAATCATACAGAATGGTAAGGAAATTTATAAAACAACTGGAACAGCACAAGTTGGTGGGGAATTTGAACGGTATGAATTTACCAAGGATCAAACAGGTCCCACAATTATTAGATTTGAAAACATTCGAAATACCGGTCAAGAAACTGATTTTGGAGTTGCTGTTGCTCCTGAATTTGGAACCATTGCAACTATGATCCTCTTTTCTACATTATTGGTAGTAGTTTTGGTATCAAGAAATCGTTTTTCAAAAACCTAATTTTTAACTAATTTTATAATGTTACTAATTTTACAGTATTCATGTTTTTGTTTACTTGAAAATCTTTTGTAATAGTTGATACTCTTTCTGCATCGCCGTCAATTACAAATAATTCCATGCATTTTTCTCCCTCAATCTTACTGTGTAGATGTGTTGTAATCAGATCTTCAAAATTATGTTTTATTCCAGATACGACATGATCAAACTCATCATTATGAACAACTAAAAGAATAGCATGAATGTTTCCTGTTAATTTAGATTTTTGTTTTTCTTCTGAAACAAAAGTTCTGATTCCTGCCCTTATTGCTTCAGACCTACCTGAAAAGCCCATAGTTTTTTGTAACCTGTCTAATTCTGATAAAATCTCTTGATTCAATGAAATTGAAACTATTGGCATAAATGATAATTGTTATTAATTATCTTATAAGTTTAGCATTAAAGTTATTAACATTTTATAAAGTTATTAATAACTTATGTCAAAATCGAGTGTGAATAACCAAGTAAAACTAGCAATAATTACAATTGCAATTACAATTCCTTTAATCTCATTTGCTGTTTTTTCAAGTGATTCAAACCAATTCAAGAAAACAAATGAATCAAAACTGCAAGTTATGTCATCATTTTACCCATTACATGAATTTTCACAAAATGTTGGTAAAGAAAAAGTCGATGTAAAATTGTTAGTTCCAGTTGGAGTTGAACCTCATGATTGGGAACCAACAATAAAAGATGTACAACAAATGCAAAAATCTGATCTTATCGTAATTAATGGAATTGGATTTGAAAGTTGGGTTGATAAATTACATGAAATGAATTACCAAGGAGTGATAGTTGATACTAGTGATGGAATTATTATAAAAAATATGAACAACGAATCTTCAATACATGAAAAACATGTTGATGAATCTGGAGATCCCCATATTTGGCTAAATCCAGTTTTTGCAAAAATTCAAGTTCAAAATATTGCAAATGCATTTTCTAATTCAGATCCTGCAAATAGACAATATTTTCAAGAAAATGCTGCAAATTACATCAACAAATTAGATTTACTTGATTTAAAAATTCGTAATGAACTATCTGGGTGTAATCATGATTTCATAGTATTTCATCATGCCTTTTCATATTTTGCAGATGAATATGATCTCAACCAACATACTATAATTTCTTCATATGCACCACATACAGAACCCACTGCCAAGACTTTAGAAAATGTAATCAATAAAGCCAAACAGCTTAATGTTAAAGTTATTTTTACTGAAGAAACGGCTGATCCTAAAACTTCTCAAGTAATTGCAAATGAAATTGGAGGAAAAATACTAGTTTTATCTCCGTTAGAAATCGGTAATGATGGAACTTATATTTCTAGAATGACTGAGAATCTAAATCATCTGAAGGAGGCATTATGTTGAAGGTAGTTGAAATTGATCATCTTACAATTGAATATCCTGATGTAAAAGCTATAGATGATGTTAGTTTTACGGTTAATCAAGGTGACTTTCTAGGCATAATTGGCCCTAACGGAGCAGGAAAATCCACACTTTTCGCTTCAATGCTTAGTCTTAATACAAAATACAAAGGCACAATCAAATTTTTTGGTACTGATATTAGAAAATCAAGAAACTATCTTAAAGAGATTGGTTATGTACCACAGAAACCAATCTTTGAGAAAAACTTTCCTGCAACAGTTAATGATGTTGTTAAAATGGGATTACAAAAAGAATCCGATGAAAGTAAAATTGATGAAATCCTGCAACAACTTTGGATACATGAACTAAGTAAAAAAAGAATAGGTGAATTATCTGGTGGACAACAACAACGTGTATTTATTGCAAAAGCCTTAGTTAACAATCCTAAAGTTTTGATTTTAGATGAACCTGTTACAGGTATAGATCAACAAAGCATCGATCTTTTTTATAGTATTTTAAAAGAACTAAACTCCAAACAAAACATTACGATAATTTGGTCTTCCCATGATCTAGATGCAGTAAATAAATTAGCAAATCATGTTGCTTGTCTTAACCGAACTCTTTTCTTTCATGGAGAATCTGATGATTTCTTTAGCAATGATGATCTTGTAAAACAATATTCTGAAGCTTCTATGCAGGAACACATGCATCATCATTAGAAATGACTTTTGAAATTTTTACTTTTAGTTTTATGCACAGAGCAATCATTTCAGGTATTGCAATTGCAATTTTATGTTCAATAGTAGGTCTTTTCTTAGTCTTAAGACGTTATTCGTTATTTGGTGACGCTATTGCCCACTCATCATTTGGTGGAATTGCATTAGGTTTGATGGCAGGAATCTATCCACTTTGGACTGCATATGGTGTTTCAATAGTTAGTGCGCTAATTATGACACGAATTAAAGACAGATTCAACATATCTGGAGATGCATCAATAGCAGTTCTTTTATCATCAGGAATTGCTGTAGGTCTTGTAATTATTGGGTTATCTGGAGGATTTACTCTTGATATTTTCAGCTTTCTTTTTGGAAGCATCTTACTTGTTAGCGTTAATGACACAATTCTGATTTTATCATTAACAGGAATTATTCTAATTGTAATTCTTTTACTATATCGCCAACTTCTTTACTCTACATTTAACGAAGAACAGGCCAAAGTCAGTGGCGTACCAGTTGAAAAAATCAATTATCTTATTGTCTTTATGGCAGGAATTACTGTTGTAACTTCGATACAACTAGTTGGTGTTTTACTAATTTCTGCACTCTTTGTAATTCCAAATGTAACTGCAATAATGTATGGAAGGGGATTCAAACAAACTGCAATAATTTCAATGAGTTTTTCTATATTTTCTGTGGTTGCGGGAATATTAATCTCATATATTTTTGATATAACACCAGCGGGAACAATTGTATTATTTGCAATTGGAATATTTGCATGTACAATGGGAATAAAATCTACTGGACTATTATCCAGACATAATTAATTCATTTAATCTTCTTTTATCTTTTAGACTTTTGACAAAAAATAATGATGTTGCAATTATTCCCATTGCAATTAATGGAGATACAATCTCAGTATATTTTAGTTGAAAATTATCTGTGTTTGGTATTTGAGATACTGTTATGGGAATTTCTGTAGTCTTTATCATTGCTAATTTGTTTCCTTGTTGTTCAACAAACCAAACATTGTCTTTATCATCAGACGTTGAAAATTGTACAAACGATGTTGCAGTTAGAATTGGAACCTCAATTAAATTTTTGTTATATGGATCATATGCAGCAATCTTGTCTACCGTATGTTCTGCAATCCAAATATTTCCATATCTGTCAAATGACATTCCATTAGGCGCTGCTTCTTGATTTGGAACTGAAATTCTCTCAAATGTTTCAAGAATTGGATTGAATTTGGTAATTGCCGTACCTGTATGTTCTGCAATCCACAAATTCCCTTCATCATCAAAAACTAAAGCCTCTGGTGACGCAAGAGGCTTTTCAGGTGTAAATTCTGTAATGTGATTATTTTTTGGATTGATAAATCCTATTTTACCAGAGGCTGATTCAGTAAACCAAATTTTTCCTTCATCATCAATTGTCAAGGCAAATGGTAGTGATTCTCTCGCAGGCATCTTAATTTCTTCAAATGTATCTGATTCTGGTTGATATTTTAAAATCATACCTTTGTTGGTAATTGAAATCCAAATATTTCCATCAAAATCTGCTTGTATGAAAGTAGGAATATTATCAGAAATCACAGGTGCTATTTTTGGTAAACTTTTTGTGGTAATTTGTTTATTGCTTGGATCAAAATACCCGATCTGATTTCTTGGTGTATCAGTAAACCAAATTTTTCCTTGATTATCTTGTGTAAGGAATATGGTGGTTAATCCGTCAAATGAATATGATGTAAATTCTTGTGTATCAAGTGAGAATTGCCATAATCTAGGCGAAGACGGATCACTTACCCAAATTGAATTCTTTCCATCATACAAAGGGTAAAGAGGTTTTGAAGATTCAGGTAACTTGTATTCTATGATTTCTGTTTTAAGATCTGTTAATCTCGGCTTGACTAGTAAATTCATCAAAATTGATTCATTTGCATTCTGATTTCTTTGAGTCTCTATCTCCACCTGCCACTGGCCTGAAAATCCAAATGTCAGTTCTCCTTGAAATTCAACTGGTTTACCTGCTTCCTGTTTGATGATTTTCATGGGTACTTCTATTGGGGAAATATTTCTCTGTGGATTGGAAATCTTTACTTTGATTTCGTTTGAATCATTCAACGGCTTGTTTTCCAGATCGCTAACTTTGACTAAAATTGAATTTGCACCGCTAGAAAATGGTGTTATTTTAATATCAAATTTTATATTTTCTGAAAATTCTGTTGTACCAAAATCATATGAAATTTTTTGAGCATCAACTTGTTTGATTTCTCCTTCTGGTAATGTTCCATTAGTAAGTAGTGCAACAACCCCTAAAAGAGCAATTCCTAATACAACATCGAATTTCAATGATCTTTTTAGTTTCTTGTATACTGCAATAGATCCTAACTGTAAATCTTTTTCAGCCTTATTTTGAATCTTAAACTGGAAATATCCTCCCAATCCAACCATAATTGCCGCAATTGAAATTTTTACAAGAATTAATTTTCCATATATAGATCCGGTGATTAAACCTACATCACTTTCCAAAAACCACATCAATGTTGGTCCGGTGATTATCACAATTCCTACTGCAATGATAAACATGATTGAAAATCTTGGAATTAAAACAAGAGTCATCCTCTCACGTTTTGCTTCTTCTAATTGTGAAAATGTAGGTAGTAACGTAAATACAAAATAAATTATGCCACCGATCCAAACTGCAGCCACAAAATTATGAATATAATCTAGAATAACTGCAGGTGTCTCTCCACTGGCTGCACCGTGTCCAATCAAACTTGAAGTTCCAATCAATCCAAGTGCAGCTGCAAGCATTGGAATTTTATTTTTCATAGACAGACTTTTTTTTCTATCCATCCAAAACCACAAACCAAGAAGAATAACTGTAATTATCATTCTGATCAGCCACATATTTCCAAAACTAGTTTGAATTACTTCAAAAACTGAAATTTCTAATCTTATGGTTTGCATTGCTAACATCAAAATATTTGATACAAAAATTAGTACTAGTCCAATACCTGTAATTGTCATGAATTTTCCATGATGGAAAGATTCTATTTTGTCTAATTCCTTTCTGATTAATTGTTTATTTTGAGTTCCCCAGATTACCATTGAGGCAATTATAACACCTAAAACAATGGTTTGACCTACAAGACCTGGAAATCTTGATCCTGCTTCAGGCAAAAATACCAGTTCAGAAACATTTTGATTATGACTTGATCCTACATCAATTTTCGCATCACCCACTGCAAAAATAAATGCGGCAGATACAAGATGCCCATCAACTTTTGATAGAACTTTACTAGTTACAGTATAAACCCCATTATCTAATGGAGGTGTAGTAACAATCAGAGAATCATTACCGTCATAATATTTAGAATCTTTGTTATCTATTTGTTCTCCATTACTATCTAATACCTTAAGAGAGCTAAAATCAAGTTCAACTGATTCAGAAAAATGAGCAATAATTTTTGTAGTACCTACTGGTGCATTTGATGCTAAATTTGGACTAGTCTCTACAATAAACGGATGAGCTGCAGCATATGGAATGGACATTGATAAAATGAAAAGTAAAATAATTAAAAATTTCCTCATTTACTTTTCAGGTCATATTTGACAATTTAAACAGTTTTCATTTAATTCGAAGTTTGTACCAATTCACGTAAAGATAATAACATGTGACAATGAAATAACAGTCATGAAAGTTATTATCTTAGGTTTTATGGTACTGTTATTTTCTATTGGATTTGTATCTCAATCTTTTGCTCATACAACAGTTGAGGTAAAACCTTACAAACTTGAAGCAGGTTGGGGACTAGAACCTCCGGTAGTTGGAATTAGAAATGATTTTGTTTTTAAAATAACTGAACCTGGTGATACTTCCGGTCAATACAAAGGAGTTACAAACGCATTCAAAAACCTAGAAGTTACTGCATTATTTGGTGGTATTTCTAAAAAAATTGATATAAATTCAGATCCAAAAATAGGATATTATTTTTCACCTGTAATTCCAACAAAAACTGGAACATACATCATGGATTTGAAAGGAGACATTAATGGAGTTCCAATTGATGTGCAAATTCCAGTTGAAGATGTAGGAAGTACTACCGTCTTAGATTTTCCACAAACTAGTGGTTCCTCATCGAATCAAGATGTAACTGTACTCAAAAATGCAATCTCATCACTACAAAGAGAAATTTCCTCCATGAAAGATGGTTCAGAAAATGTTAATGGTGGTGCAGCATATAACTTTGCAATTTTTGGTATGTCTATTGCAGCAGCCGCAATAATCTTGGCAATAGTTGCATTAATAAAAAGAAAATAGAAAAAAGTTAATTCCTAAAATCTTGGAATTACTTTAGATTTTGCAGTAACGGCAACAATACTTATGATTGCAACAGCTAGTATCATCATTGCAATTGTACCAAATTCTGGAACAATGTTTGAGAATACTACTTGTTCACCGATAGGTCCTGTTTTTGGATCATCTACTCCATAACCTTGGAAGGTAATGGTGATCTCTACTGGATCTGATGAGATAAGTGATGCTGTTTCATGCATACCTTTTCCATCATGTGAATGAGCAGCCATATCATTTAGTATTTCTGCACCATTTTGTGTTACCATGATGTCATAGTTGACATGTTTTGAATCTTCAAAATCAACTGAGATGTTCATTTTTTCACCTGCAGTTAATGCCGAAGCATAGATTTCAACTTTTGTGCCATCAGATAACATTCCACTTGTTGATGCATTGTCCATGACCATATCATCGTCATTGACCATATCATGATCATCTGCTCCTGCTTCTTGTACTACAATTAATCCTGCCATCCATGGATGAACCATACAAAAGTATGGTACTTCGCCTGCAGTTGTTGGTGTCCATTCGTATGAACTTCCAACAATTACTAGACCGGAATCAAATGCTCCAGATGGGCCTAATTCTGCAGTACCTGCTGTGAATGTATGTGCGGCAGTATCTGTGTTAGAAAATATTACTTTACTCCCAACATCTGCTGTTGCTTCTTTTGGAAGGTAACATCCTTCTGCAGTATCTTCACATCCTGGTGTATTGGAACCTGGTGCAGTGCTAATTGTAACTTCCATATGATCTGCAAATGCAGCTGGTGTTATTGCAACTAATCCTGCTACAATGGCAAATAATACGAAGAGAGATCTTATAGTCTTCATTAACTCATGTCTTGCTCACATAAATAAAAACCTGACTAGAAATTATAATTGTAAATCTTCTTTTCTTTTAAACTGATATATTTTTAAAATTCCAAAGACCGGAATTCCAACATACATTCCAACATTCATCAAAATAATTCCTATCCCATATCCTAACATTTCTTGTTCTGAATCAATATTGACATGATTTAGTATGGATAATGATGTCAACATTGGCGTTAGTGTTAGTTTAACAACTTCTTTGAAAATTGGCTGTTCTCTTTCAAAGTCTGCAACTGTTGGTGAAAATGAATAATAAAATTGATTAAACGTTGTCATGAATGCCATTCCAGATTTTGTATTTAGAATTGTATTGTCTCGTAATTCTCTAAGTTGTTGCACCTGTGAAGATAACTCGGAACCAAATGTTGCAGTGGCAATTAGACATCCACCTTTTTTATCTTCAGGAGTTGGTATAGGTTGTGCAAAAGATTCTCCAACTGTAACATCAAATGAAACCTTTTCGGAAGGAATTGGTTGGAATAATATTCCTTCAATTTCAAATTCTACAGAATAAACTCCCTCATTAACAAATTCAACTGGAATTTTTACTGAACCTACTGAAGTATGAGTTAATGGTATTGGTCCAAATACTGTTTTACCATCTTTTGAAACTGTTATTTTATAATCAACGTGTTCCTGAATTTTTTTTGTTTGAGGATTGATAAATTCAATTAAAAGTTTAGTCTGGTCTCCTGGAACAATTTTATCATATGATAATTTAACATCTAGTGTTCCTTTTTCTGTTGGTAGAGTTTGTGAGTTTGTTTGAGCAAATGCTGGAGTGATTAATAATGGAATTAAGAGTAATGCGATTAGAAATCTCATAAATTCTCTTTTTTGATACATGAATAAAAATTACACGCTCATCTAGTCTTTTGATTCTCAAAAATATTTTGTTAAACTGCAAAAATATTTGTTAATTTTTAAATATTAATCTAAAACAAATTATTTTCTGATTTAATTCTTTTACAATAGTAACAGAGATTAATAACTAAATAATATCCTGTATTGTAACTTGAACCATTTTTCTATTTACTCTTATGTGATTGTGATTTTCAGTATTATTTTTTTCACTATTTCTCCAATTTATCTAGATGCAATTTTTGCAGAAGATAAAGTAATTTCTGGTGCTGACAATAAGGACATAACATATGTGGCAAAATTTGTATGCGGTTCTATTATAGATGATAACGGCCCACTACGACCAGGCCACTATAATACCGATATCAGTATTACTAACAAACAATTATCTAAAATTTCTTTCTTATGGACTGTATCGGTAAATGATGGACCAACATCTCATTCAACTTTAATGACACTAGATCATCAAAAATCAACAGGACTTGATTGTAGAGATATTAAAAAAGTAATAGGCTTAGAAAATAATACTCAAGTAGGAGGATTTGTATATGTTACAATCCCTCAAAATTATAATCCTGCTAATCCAAATACTGTAGTTCAATATTCTTTAGATGACATAAACTTGTTAGATGTCCAAGTCTTCTTTACTGCAAATGCCTTGGATACATTACCACATGAAGTAGTTCTTGAAAAAATATCCTTTTATATAATTAGTGATGAAACTGGCAAGATTCCAAAACAGATGATAAAAACTACATTGGATGTTACACTGAATTCAAAACTAAATGTAATATCTGACACTGAAAGAAAAGTAAAGGAAATTTTATCTTCAACATATGATATTTCTGAAAATGAATTTGATAAAATAGAGATTAGGATAAAAAATGTCTCAGTAGGAGTTGGTTCCATGATAGATGATCATGCAATTTCACTAAGTATAGTCAAACCACAAGTCTATCCACAGAATGAAAAATAGAGATATTTTTAAATTGTCAAGTCATACATGTCCAAATTAGATATTATTATGAATAATTCTACTGTTCTGATTTTTTCTATATCTCTATTGATAATTTCACAGATTCCTTCATATGTTTATGGTGATGGTTTTACACAAGAAAATCTTCCTCCGGCAAGTGTAGGTGATAGAGATGCTAGTTTGTTTATCAAAATTAGCCCACCAATTCTTACCAAAGATACAGTTGGTGATAAATTTTTAGAATTACGTCTTTTTGATGCTAAAACGGGAGAAACAATCAAACATACATCATTTTTTGTGACGGTTGACAAAGACGGAAAACTTTTGATGAGAGATTTGTTTCATACACATTCTGGTAATTTAAGCATTAAAATTCAATCTGAAGATCTAGATGTAAATGATGTTATTGTGTATGGTGATGAAGAACCATTTCAAGGAGGATGGACTTCAATAAATGATAAAATTACTGTAAAGGCTCCTATTTTACTTGATGCAGGATTGTACCATTTTGAAATAGAAATTTTTGGGATAGATCATGACAAAAATATCTTTATTCAATCTGATGCACCACGATTCGATTCTTGGCTTAGTGTTGGAGATATTTTTGATCAAGTAGTTTCAACTGGAGGCAAATCTTATGATTTGACTGTTACATCATATTATGATAAAATAAATAATTTTAACTATGATGAAACCAAAAAATCAGTCTCATTTTCAATGCCATTTAACTGGGATACATCAAGACTAGAAACACAAAACATTTTTGTTCATGAAGAAATTCATTTTCCAACTTCATTTAAAGAATTTTCACAAGCTGGAACCTACAAAGCATATGTAAATGGATTTCCTGTTACCGGAAGAATGTTAATTGCTGATCCATACTCAATGGATAATACGTTAATTCTTCACTTTTTGTTAAGCAAAGAAAACATTTTGGATATAGCAAAAATTAACAAACCTGGAACAAAAACAATGGAATTCAGTCTATCTCCAGATACTGGTTTGATGGGAGAAAAAAATTCATTTGATATTAAATTTGATAGTGGTGCATTTGCTAGAGTGCAATATGACTCTAAATTAATTTCGGGCGAAAAAATACCATTTGAGATAACCTTTTTTGATAAAAACAGCAAGTTACTAAAATGGGTCACATATGGTTACAGAATAGAAGACTCTTCAGGAGCTAAAATCTATGAATCAAAAAATACTGATCCTAATAGACCCGGCATACTTGTTACAGAAGGTATTGACAAACCAGAATTTAATTTCAAATCTGTAGGTAAATACAAAATGACGTTGGCAATTTTTAGTCATGGATTAGATAATTTACAAACATTTGCTGGAATAGCTAGTACATCTTTTGATATAGGTTCAGGAAGCAATCAAACTCCATCCCCTAATACAGACGGTTCAGGAAGCAATCAAATTCCATCTTGGATTAAAAACAATGCTGGATGGTGGTCAGATGGTAAAATTGATGATAAATCATTTGTACAGGGAATTCAATATTTAATTAAAGAAAAAATAATGAAAATCCCACAAACTTCTCAAGGCTCATCATCAGGAAGCAATCAAATTCCATCTTGGATTAAAAACAATGCTGGATGGTGGTCAGATGGTAAAATTGATGATAAATCATTTGTTCAAGGTATACAATATTTGATCAAAGAGGGAATAATGAAAATTGAGCAATAATTTTAGTAATCTCTAAAGTGATAAAATATGAAAGACATTAATGATATTCTTCCAAAGGTACCTAACATGAGATGGGGAGCTTTAATGAACAAAGCACCAACTAACAAAAAAGTAGAAGAAATGAATAAAATTTTTCCTCACAATGGAAAATGGCATACTGTCTTTGAAGAAAAAGATCAAGTAACTGTTGATGGCAAGCAAATTTGGAAAAAAGATCCAAGTAAGTGGACTTGACTGTTATTTACTCTCAACATTGAGAAACAACTTGTATGTTAATACATAAAATATCTGTAAATTTTTCATGGTAAATCAATATATCTGGATTGGTGTAACTATAGGAGTCTTTTTTGCTGGTATTGGTATTGGTTATGGTGTATTACAATCTACACAACAACCTCAACATATGATGAATACACAACAAATGCAACAAATGATGAATGATCCTCAATTCATGAATCAATGGCATAATACCATGATGAGTAATTCGGCATATGTGAATAGTTGGATGAATACCATGATGAATGATCCTCAATTAATGAATCAATTTCATAATACCATGATGAATGATCCTCAACATATGCAAAAAATGTCTGATATGATGAGAAATAATCCACAAATGATGCAATACATGATGAATTTGATGAACGGTACAATGATGGGTTCAAACATGACTGGTCACATGATGCATCCCTAATCATTTATTTTAATTCAAATAAAGAATATTTGAGAATAATTTAATCTAGATTTTTAAATAGACAATCAGGAAACAAAGGAAGATTTGGGGCGAAAATTTTTACATCTACTAATTTTACTATCAATTTCTATCATTCTTCCACTAACAGTTGTAAATGTTTATGGTCATGGTGTAGGAAGTGAAATATTTCCACCTGTTGACCTATATGGAAAACAAGTAAGTTTAGAAGTTTCATCATCTCCAAATAATCCAGATAAAAACAATGAACAACAAATAACTATTTCGTTGATTGATTTTGATTCAAAAATTACACTTAGAGATGTCACATTTTTGATAAAATCTAGTCGTGGTGAACAATTTCTTTTTGAAAAAGAATTTCAAAGTCATAATGGTATAATGATCTTTAATTTTATATCTGAAAACACTGATACAATTCAAATTCAAGAAGAAAACAAACAAGATTTCTTTGGTTCGTTACTTGGATTAGAAAATAGAGTGATAAATGTAAAGGGTCCAAAACTAAGTGAGGGGGGACTATACAAGTTTGATATACGTATACTTGCAGCTGATGGTTATTCAAAGAAATTAGATGTAGCATTGACTTTTAATGCCGGAATTTCAATTGCACAAACATCTAAACATGAAATTAAGCATCCTATTTTTGGCTCTCAAATAATTAATGTTGTTACATATTATGATGAAATAAAGAACTTTCAATATGACATTGAATCCAAAGAAATCACTTTTTCAATGCCTTTTGAATGGAGTGTAAATAATATTAATCAAACATCCGTAGTACATGAAGAATTAGTAATTCCAAAGACATTTGGTGATCTGCTAGTATCTGGATTTTCTATATATGTAAATGGAATAAAATTATCTGATGATATTTCCACAATTGATGATTTTTTTTCTGATGGAAGAGCAGTCCATTTTATTATTAGTCAAAAAGAATTATGGAATGTTTACAAACATGATACAAATCAAAAAGGAATGAATTTTCTTATCAAGCCAAATTCAGATAACATTCAATTAAGTTCAGTAACTGAAAATGGACAATTTCGAGTTCTTGTGTCTTGGGAACCCGAAAATTTACAATCAAATTCCAAAGCAACAATCTATTTTGATGTTACTGATATTTTTCTAAAAAATAGACCGATAGCAGTGAATTATGATTTTTCAGTTACTCAAAACAATAAAATAATTTTTGAAAAAAGTGGACTAAGTAGCGATTCTAAAGAAAAACATAACACAGCAGAATTTACAATACCTGATGATGTAACTGGAATTGTACATCTGAATTTTCTAAACCTTGGAGATAATGATCTTGCAAAAACATCTATTCCAATTATAATTAATAACATAACACATGAAAATAATGATATTTCAATACCCAAATGGATACGAAACAATGCATCCTGGTGGGGTGGGCAGATTGATGATAGTTCATTTGTACAGGGAATTCAATATTTAATTAAAGAAAAAATAATGAAGATTCCACCAACTTCTCAAGATACAGGCACAAAAGCAAACGAAATTCCATCCTGGATTAAAAATAATGCAAAGTGGTGGTCAGATGGGCAGATTGATGATGAAACATTTGTTCAAGGTATACAATACTTGATACAAAATAGAATTCTTCATGTCTAGTCTCAAACATTTAGTCTGCTCAAATCTATAAAATACATATTCTACTAAAACAAGAGAAATAACAGATCAATTAATTGAGGACTATACACCAAATAGATTTGAAAAATCAACATTTAGATTCAAAGATACTATCTAGTCTATTACAATCAAAAATAACATTTCTTCTAATTGGAATTATATTTGCTTCATTACTAATTTCTCAATTTGCATTTGCTGAGGTTTTCATACCACCTCAAGAATATATCGGATATTTTGATTATGAGGGTGTATATACAGTTGGAGGTAATGTAAAAAACCAAAATGATTATGCAGTGATTCCAACCATATCAATTTCTGTAATTGATGGAGGAAATACATTTACTAAGATAATATCACATGTTCCAATTCCATCAAAAACAGATATTCCATTTAAGACAAAATTTCCTGAAGTTACAGGAAATGCTCCTATCTTGTTAGCACCTGAGCTCAAATTTGTAAAAACAAAAAAAGATCCAATATCCATTGAAGTCCTTTATGATAAAACATTAATCAAACATGATGACGGTCATGTTACAGGTAGAATACATAATAATGGAAACCAAACCATCTTCAACCCAAAAATTCTTGCAATAGCTCATGGTAATGGAACAGTACTTGATGTTGTTCATAATATTGAATATATTGACAAAATAGAGCCTGGTCAAATTCTAGAGTTTTCAATGTATCCTGATCCTTCAATAACTGATCACATCTCTTTCTACAGTTGCTTTGCACCCGTAGATACCACTGTTGTTCCTGTTACTACAAAGAAAAATGGAGGTGATTTTGATTTTAGATATGATTCAGGTGCGTGGTATTCTGCCGCTAAATTCAATGAAGAAGGAACAACTCTTACAATACGCGGATACAATAGTTATCCACTTGAAACTTATGCAAACTTTGAATTTCCACAAATTTCAGGTAAAGAAAAATTTAATGTAACTCTAAACGATAAACCTGTAAAATTTATTCAAAGTATCGATGAGAATAAATTTTGGCATGTTGCATTTACTGTAGGGCCAACGTCACAAGGAATTCTAAAGATTACTGGTTTTGAAAAAGGCTTACCTCCTGAAATCTCCAAAATTCCACAATGGATAAAAACAAATGCAAATTGGTGGTCTACAGATCAAATACCTGATTCAGAATTTCTTGAAGGGATAAATTTCTTGTTTGAAAAAGGAATTGTTGTAGTACCGTCAAATGAACTAACTGCCAAATCAAATTGGAAACTTCCAGTATGGATCAAAACAACTGCTGGTTGGTGGTCTGAAGATAAAATTTCAGATGATGATTTTCTAAGTATGATTGAAAATCTTGTTAAAAGAAAAATAATTACAATTTAATTAATTTGATAAATCTTATTATACAAACTTTGATGAATCTTAATATCTAATGCTACCATTACGAGATGAAAATCCACATCCTCCGGGATACAAACCAATTATAACTTATGCACTAATTGCAATTAATGTTTTAGTATTTTTTATCGAAGTTGCATATACTGGACAATTTATAGAATTTACAAATGACAGTGCATATAATTTATTTTATAATTGGGGTGCAGTACCAAATTGTGTTGCTGGTGGAACAGTATCTAACATAGATTTTGGTAAAGGTCCACTACAAGTTGCATGCCCTGATGCACCATACCTCTCTCTTCTAAGCTCTGTTTTCTTACATGGTGGTGCAATGCATCTTGGTGGTAACATGTTGTTTTTGTGGATATTTGGCGACAACATTGAACTGAAATTTGGAAAAATAAAATATCTGGCAATTTATCTAATGTGGGGAATAACCTCCGGATTGGTCCACATACTTGGCGATACATCAAGTGTGATTCCTGCAGTAGGTGCATCTGGTGCAATATCTGGAGTACTTGGCGCATATCTTGTAATTTTTCCAAGAGCTAAAATTCAGACTGCCATGATGATGGGATTCTTTATGAGAATGATGCATATTCAAGCAAGATGGTTCTTACCATTTTGGCTTGTCTTCCAAAATTTACTTCCATTTTTCATAGGAGGATTTGGTATTGCAGGAGGTGGAGTTGCATATCTTGCTCATATTGGTGGATTTGCAGTGGGGCTTGCTACTGGTTATCTATACAAGAAAACACACAGCTCTGAATTTACTTATGGAACAAGATATGGATATAGATCTGACTAGTCATCACTCTAAAGAATAAATCAATGAAACTTTTCCAGACTATTCATGCCGTTGATTACAGTATCAATGTACCCAGGAAGAACTCAACAACAAAAAGACGAATATGCAAAAGCAATCACAAAATCAGCAGTAGAGATTCTTAAAACAAAAGAAACTCATGTCATTGTAGTTTTTGAGGATAATCCAAAAGAAAATTGGTTTCTAGCAGGAAACCAACTTTAATTTTTTTTAAAAAAAGATTGGAATAATTCCCTTCCAATCATAGGGTAGATACATAGATTAGTCGGTTATCCAACTTACAACCAATTTACATAATAACAAAGTGATACATTTTGTATTTGTACTGCTTTATCCTTTTATTCTCATTTATAATTACAAATTTTATGAAAGTTGCAGTTGTACAATTCAAGGCTTCTATTGATAAAGAAATTAATCTAAAAAAAATTATTAACTATATTACAAAAGCAGCAGAAAAAAAAGCAACACTGGTTGCATTTCCAGAATTTATGATGTTTTATACAAATTCATCACAAACATCAAAACAACTTGCAAAGCTGGCTGAAACAATTAATGGAAATTTTGTAAACACTATTGCAAAAGCAGCTAAAGAAAATCACATCCAAGTTGTAGGTTCATTTTATGAAAAAAGTACAAAAAAAAATCGAGTCTATGATACTTCATTTGTCATTGATAAATCAGGTAAAGTCATCTCAACATATAGAAAAATTCATCTTTATGATGCCTTGGGATTCAGAGAATCAGATAAAATGGTACAAGGATCAAAAATTACAAAACCTGTAAAGACTTCAATTGGAAAAATAGGAATGATGATTTGTTATGATTTAAGATTTCCAGAGATGTCAAGATCATTAGCTGCTGCAGGTTCTGAAGTTTTAATTGCACCATCAGCATGGGTCAAAGGTAACATGAAAGAAGAACATTGGATGACAATTAACACAACAAGAGCAATTGAAAATGGTTGTTATGTAATAGCACCAGATCAAGTGGGAAATATTTACTGTGGAAGAAGTATTGTAGTTGATCCTTATGGAAAAATTTTACTTGACATGAAAAAGAAACAAGGAATTGGTTATGTTAACATTGAATTAAAAAATGTAAAACAAATTCGTAAAGTTTTACCATTGCTGAAAAATAGACGAACTGATATCTATCCTACTTTGAAGGCTTAGGCTTTCTACTGTCACAATTAAAATTGGAACACTGTTTTGTCCATTTCTGCTTTCTTGAATAACGAAAAATTATCATTGGCCACTTACATACATCACATGACATCTTTATTGCTCTAAGTTTTGCTTTTTGTAAAAGTGGCGATGATGCCTTACATCCACCATAAAAATTGGAACAACCCATGAATCTCTTTCTAGTAGTTCTGGATCTAATTACCATCAATTGACCTAATCTGCATTCTGGACATTCTACTAGTCCATTTTTTGGAGAATTTGTCCCAAGAATCATATATTTTCTCTCTTTTGATGACCAAGACAAGTATCCATTAGTGTCCAAATATTGTATGATCTCTTTTTTGAAAATGTCTATTTTTGACTTTGTAGCTTTTACAACATGTCTTGCTATTTTTACTTGTACAATTTGATCTATTTTCTTTGAGGGCATTTTTCGTAATGAATTTACTAAAACAATTTTTATAGGGAATCTGGTCAGTGACATTAGTGGAAAAGGTCTGTGTTCTTGGTGCTGGTAGTACGAAATATGGAAAATTAGCCGATAGTATAGCCGATATTACTACTCAGGCATCTGTTGCTGCTATAGAAAGTGCAGGAATTGATCCTAAAGATATCAAAGCAGGATACATTTCAAACGTTTTCGGAGTTGCTGACAAACAGGTACATCTTGGACCTGTCTTGATGAGCAACTTGGGAATTTCAGATAAACCATCATTATCAATAGAGTCAGCTTGTGGAAGTGGCTCCGTAGCATTTAGAGAAGCATTTGCAAATGTTGCAGCCGGTTTTTATGATTGTCTTGTAGTGACAGGAGTTGAAAAAGTAACTCATACTGGAACAGAATGGACAACAACTTACTTTTCATATTGCTCAGACTTTTTCTATGAAGGACAAGCTGGTGCATCATTTCCTGGATTGTTTGCATCAATGGCAAGAGCATACTTGACAGAATTTAATGCAACAGAAGAAGACTTTGCTAGAGTTGCAGTAAAGAATCATGAAAATGGACTTTTAAATCCAAAAGCTCATTTGCAAAAAAAGATCACAATTGACGATGTAATGAATTCAGCAGTTGTTGCAAGTCCACTAAAACTTTATGATTGTTGTCCTTTCTCTGATGGTGCAAGTTCTGTAATTCTTTGCTCTGAAAAATTTGCAAAAGAAAATGGTAATAATTACATTGAAGTTATTGGTTCTGGTAGAGGTGGTTCACCTGCTGCATTACAAGGCCGTGAACACATGACCACAATTCCAAGTACGAAGATTGCAGCTGAAAATGCTTACAAAATGGCAGGAATAACTGCAAAAGATATTGATTTTGCAGAAGTACATGATTGTTTTACAATTGCAGAAATTGTTGATACTGAAGATTTAGGATTCTTTGAAAAAGGAAAAGGAGTTCAAGCTGTTCGTGAAGGTAGAACAAAATTAAATTCAGATATTTCAATTAATCCCTCAGGTGGTCTTAAATCAAAAGGACATCCAATTGGAGCTACAGGTGTTGGACAAGTAGTAGAAGTATTTGATCAACTAACTGGTAGAGCTGGAGCACGAACTGTTAAAGATGCAAAAATTGGTTTAACTCATAACTTTGGTGCGACTGGAGCTAGTTGCGCTGTCCACATATTCCAAAGTGTATAAAATGTCTATAAAAGAACAACTTATTGAAAAGGCAAAAGAAGGCAAAGTTCTTACTCATAAATGCACACAGTGTAGCCAACTACATCTCTCTAATGTCTACTATTGCCAAAATTGCGGCAGCAAGGAATTTCAAGATGAGATTTTAGATGGTACAGGCTCAGTAGCCACATATACAATAATTACAGTTCCACCAGCAGGCTTTGAAAAATACACACCATATGCCTTTGTTGTCTTACAGCTGGATAAGACCAATTTACGAATTTCTGGATTTATGGCAAAAATAGCAACTCCTAAAGATCTTCCAGTTGGAACTAGAGCAAAAATCACGGGCTTTGATGAACGTGGTATTATCATCGAAAAACAGTAAAATTATTTGTTTGAATTATTAAAAAAAATCATAATCATTTCTTAATAATTTTGTAAAGATGATCACTTTGATGTCTGTAGAAATTACATGTGGTAAATGTGGAGAAAAGATCGCTAACATGAAAATGCTAAAAGCTCTAAAAGATGTAATGAACCCATACAATGGAAAGTGTCCATCATGTGGACAAAAGTTGTCAACATCTGAATTTTCTCTGGATGTACAAGAAAACTGATCTAAAAACCTTTATGAATTTTTATTTTTTTTGTATATTTGTAATGTTACAATAAATCTAAATTTTATTTGAATAAGAAAACTGATCTAAAAAGATCTAAAACGATCCAGTCATAAGTCTTATTTACTCCTTTTTTAGTGAAATAACATGGAATTGGATGAAGAACTAGAAGAGCCAAAGCGAAGCGGAATTCTTCAATCTACATCAAAACGTGTAAGAATGATCTTTTCTGTAATGGCGAGTCCAAACAGAATAGATATTTTGAGAATTTTAAATTCAAAGGGACCATTAACCTATTCCGAATTAAAATCATTAGCAGGATTCAAATCCAAAAAAGAGAGTGGTAAATTTGCATATCACTTGAGAAAATTATTAAGACAATCTCTTGTAGCACTAAACAAATCTGAAAGGCGTTATACAATTACAAATCTTGGAAAACTTGTATTGAGCTTGGCAAGACAAATTGAGGAACGATCAATCATTGAAAGTGGAAAAATGTATGTTAGAACATCACATGAATCAATTGAAGAATTTAGTTCCCATAAAATTATTCAATCACTCGTACGTGAAGGTAGTCTTCCATTAGAATTAGCTCAAAAAATTACTGAAGAAGTTGAAAATAGAATTTACAAATATCAAACAACCTATCTTACAGGGGCTCTTATCAGAGAAATGGTAAATTCTGTTCTTTTAGAACACGGTCATGAGGAATATCGCAATAAACTAGCACGCCTGGGTCTGCCTGTTTATGACGTTCAAGAAATGCTCACAAATCTGGATAATGTAGATAATGGTGCAGAAGGTCTACTTTTCAATACTGGTCAGAAAGTGTTTGCAGAACATTTACTCACCAATGTATTACCAAAAGACGTTGCTGATTCACATCTTTCTGGTGACATGCATATTTCAAATCCAGGAATTTGGTCGATGATACCTGATACAATATTTGTTAATGTAAAAGAATTGATTGAAGATGGAGTTATTCTTGGTGGAAAATATCTTGATGTATCAAGAATTACATCATCAAAATCAATTGATGATATTACATCTTCATTGTCTATAATCATATCATTACTTTCCAAAGAAGCTTCGCAAGAAATTGTACTTGATGGATTGATTCCACTCTTTACAAAATACTCAAAGAATATTCCAGAACTTGAACAAAAACTAACAGATGCATTTGCTACTGCATCTACTACATCAAAATACAATAGAAAAAGCACTAATGTTTCAATTAGACTTCAATTAGGTTCTGATCTAAAAATTGTTAATGCAATAATTAATGCATACAAGAATTACACAAAAATAACTCCAATTCCAAAAATTGGTTTGATTGTAGATTTCGACAAAGGAAAAGTTACTGATGTTTCCGAAGCATTAGCAGAAATAATTTCAATTGGTGGAAAAGTGATGTTTGCAAAAGGTGAAGTATCTAGTTATGGTATCACAAATGGAACAACTAAAAATTCTGGTCCACTTGCAATAACACTACAATCTGTTTCAATCAATCTTCCAAGACTTGCATTTGAATCCAATAAAGATGAAACATACTTTAGAGCAAGACTTGCATTACTTATGAAACCCGCATTATCTTCTATGGCGTTAAGAAAGAAAGATATCTCTGATCTTACACGAAGAGGACTAAATCCAATTCTTGCAAAGAATACACAATACATGCAAAGAAGTTCTGTGTCACTGATTGTTAATCTTGTAGGCCTGAAGGAATCCGTTTTCAATATTCTTGGATTCCAAGATAATAAGGAAGGAAGAGACATACTCAATAAAGTAATAGAAACCGCAGTTGATGTTGCAACTAAAAAAGGCAAAGAACTTGGCGATACTGTGGCTATATCCATGATTGAGACCGAAGGATCTAGTAGATTTGCAAACCTAGATGGTGAGAAATATGGTAAAAATTCTGCTCTTAATTCTATGGATAGTGACTCTTACTCACAAGGTATAGTTCTTAACGCCTCTGAAATAGGCGATTATACAAGTAAAACCGAGATTATATCTGAATGCAACAAACTATCTAAATTACTCAATGGTGGTTTATTAGTTAGACTTGATATTGATCAGAATGCTACTCAAGCTGATATCAAAAAATCAATTGAGAAAGCAGCAGAACTAACATCTTCATTCAAGCCTGTAAAGAAAGTAGCGCTTTGTGGTGAGTGTGGATTCAAAGATGAACCCTTTGTAGACAAGTGTCCAAAGTGCAAGTCTTCATATGTAATCTGAAATTCGTAAATCAAAAACTAGTTCCGATCATTTTGGAAAATATTTTGATCAGTTTCAGTCAGATGATCTTTATCACGTATTATTGTAACGCCTGTATGATTTTCATAATAGTTGTGTTAAAAAATTTACTCATGAAATGTACACGATCAAAATTTCTCGAGCGATCATCGTTCTAGACTCGTGACTATTTGATCATAAAAACCATTACAACATCAATTGGACCGTTGTCAATATTTTTGAACTGAAATTTCAGAAAATACTGCCAAATCATTTATACCGTATTCTTTCTAACCTCTTGCGGGGAGATTATAATTTGGATAAATCACAAATAGAAAGCACAATCAATGAGATCCGTAAGCGTAGTGGTGCTGTAACGGTTTTCAATCAAGATAAAATTTCAAACGCTATATTCAAAGCGTTGGCAGCTACCTCCAAAGCCGACCGTGTACTAGCCGATCAACTTGCAAATAAAGTCGTGCAAAAATTAGTCGAACAAGGATTTACAAGTTCTCGATCTCCTAGCGTTGAGGATATTCAGGATATCGTGGAATCAACCCTTATCGATTGTGGTAACAGCGACATTGCAAAGGCGTACATCGTTTACAGACATGAACGAAGAAAATTAAGAGATGATAAAATGAAAGTCTTAAATACAAAATCTTTAGATCCGGTCTCAAAGAATTTTGATCTAAATTGCCTGAGAGTATTGGCATCTAGGTATCTTTTCAGAAATAATAAAAATGAAATTATTGAATCTCCTACTCAAATGTTTGAAAGAGTAGCAATTCTAGTTGGAATAGGTGATATTCTATATGATGCACAAGTATTTGATAAATCTGGAAACATTACCCAAAATACTGAAGAGGCACGTACATATCTTGAGAAACTAGACAATTTTGATTACAAATTCAAGATTGGAGAATACTTCCTCAACAAATGGCACTTTAGATCTTTAATCAATCATTATGTGACACTTGCAAACAAAGGCCAAATGAAAGTCAGCTTTAAAGATCTTCTAACACTACTTGCAGCCAAAAAATTCGATGATTATACAGACAAGATCACAGAATACTTTGAATTGATGACTGCACAAGATTTCCTACCAAATTCACCAACAATGATGAATGCTGGTGGTAGATTGGGTCAGCTTTCTGCCTGTTTTGTTCTTGGTATGCCTGATGACATGGAACAAATCATGAAAACAACTTCAGATGCAGCACTAATTTTCAAATCTGGAGGAGGAGTTGGAATCAACTATTCTGATCTTCGTGAAGAAGGCGATATTGTTGCATCAACATCTGGTGTAGCATCAGGTCCTGTTTCTTTTATGAATATCATCAATACCGTAACTGAAGTTGTAAAACAAGGTGGAAAGAGAAGAGGAGCTAACATGGGAATCATTGAAGCTTGGCATCCTGATGTTGAAAAATTCATTACAAATAAAACACAACCTGGTGTATTGGAGAACTTTAATGTCAGTGTAGGTATATGGGAAGACTTTTGGAATGCACTTGTAAACACAGATGATGGCAAGTACATGTTACGTAGTCCACGTGACAGAAAACCAGTGAAAGAAATTAGTGCACATCAATTAATTGATTTGATAGCTATGTCTGCATGGAAGAGTGCAGAGCCTGGATTAATCTTCTTTGATAATATTAACAAATACAATGTATTTGCCAAAGCAAGACAAGCTCCACTAAGAGCTACAAATCCATGCGGTGAACAGAGTCTATATCCATACGAATCATGTAACCTTGGTTCCATTAACTTGGTAAATCTTGTAAAAAGAAAGATGGATGGAGAATATGAGTTTGATTGGCAAAGATATGAAGAAACAATCAGAAAGACAACAAGATTCTTGGATAACATCATTGATGTAAATAATTATCCTGTAAAAGATATTGACATTGCATCAAAGGATTCTAGAAGAATTGGATTAGGTGTAATGGGTGTTGCAGATCTCTTGTACAAATTAAAAATTCCATACAACTCCAAAGAAGGATATGAATTACAATCAAAACTGTCAGAAGCATTAACTTATTATTCAATGGAGGAAAGTGTAGCCCTTGCAAAATCTAGAGGCGAATTTCCACTTTGCTCAAAGACAGAATATCCAGAAGGAAAAATCCCAATTACAGGATATTATGAGAAACCAAAAGAATCACATTGCTATGAATGGGATGCACTAATTGAAAAAATTAAGAAACATGGAATAAGAAATGTCTTGACTACCACAGTAGCTCCAACAGGAACACTATCTATGATTGCTGATTGCTCAAACGGAATGGAACCAGCATTTGCTCTAGTATTTGAAAAGAGAGTAACTGTGGGTAGATTCTTCTATACCAACAAAATTGTTGAAGAAGTACTCAAAGAACATGGTCTATACAGCGATGAACTACTTGTAAAGATTGCAGATAACTATGGATCTCTAAAAGGAATTCCTGAAATCCCACAATGGATGCAAGATGTCTTTGTCACTGCAATGGATATTCATTGGGCAGATCATCTGATGGCTCAAGGTGTATGGCAAGATTGGATAGGAAATGCGATTGCCAAGACAATTAACATGCCTTATGATGTTACCGTAGATGATGTAAAATCTTCATATCTATTGGCTCATGAATTGGGACTAAAAGGAACTACAGTATATCGTGATGGTTCTAGACATAAACAAGTACTTCATATGACAAGTGAAAATGCACAAAAAACATTTGAGGTTACACCAAGTGAATATGTTACTAAATATGTAACAACTATGATTTCAAACCCATACATCAGATCACAAGTACATAATGCACTTGAACTCAAAGTTCATGATGAAGAAATTACATCTGAACCTATGAGACAAGAAGAAGTGTCTGAAGATCGTCTATGTCCAACATGCAAAAACAATCTTGTATTTGTAGAAGGCTGTACCATTTGCATAGAATGTGGATTCAGCGGTTGTACTTCTGGATAGATAATAAAATCACAACTCTTTTACTTCCTTTTACTTTTAATTTAGTATGAATAAGAAAATTCTAGGATTATCTGTTGGTATTGCAGTAATTACTATAATTGCAATAATAATGATTATGCCAAACTTACAACCAATTACTAGTCAGAAACATAATGAAAAAATCGGTCTTGTAATTAACACGCCAAAATCATCCATAACTTTGAAGGACTTGAATCAAATTTACTCTGATGCATCTTCTACTGGAATTGGAAGAAGCAATGTCTATCTATTTTGGAATACTATTGAGCCTGTAAAAGGAGAATTCGACTGGAAACAACCAGATGTTTTGATGAGTTTTAATAAAAAAAATGATCTTAAAGTTACACTATATTTTTCTGTGATCAATGGAGAAACACTAGGACCTTTCCCAAATTGGATTGGAAAACCTTCCCTTAATGCAATTGGAGAAGACAGACTAGTTAACGTTCTTGATGCAATCTTATCTCGTTATGATATTATAGATACAGTTGTAATTGCTGGTGAAACAGAATCACAATTTCGTTATTATGAACAAAATATTCCTGTGTATAAGGAACTATTCAACGGAGTATATGCCAAAATAAAAGAAAAACATCCCGATGTAAAGATAGGAAACGCATTTGCCTTACATAATGTACTTAATAAAAACTTGGAGCATATTGTAACTGATCTAGCACTTGGTGATTTTGTTGCTTTCTCATATTCACCAGTTGATACCTTGAATGATATTGTCAAAACTCCTCAAGAGGCTAAAGAGGATTTGCAAAAAATATTTGAAATCATACCTGATAAAAAAATTGGGCTTTTTGAAATTAGTTGGAGCACATCTGATTTTGTAGGAGGAAATAATACATCTCAGAAAATGTTTCTAGAAAAAGCATTTGAATTTTATAGAGAAAATGAATCTAAAATGGAATTTCTTACATGGTATAGACAATATGATAGACCTGATGGTACATGTGTTGTTGAAAAATCAGAAATCGGAAATGCAACTATCAGTATAGGTGGTGGTTCTAGTTTAGGAACTAGTGAACATGTAATTGAACGATTAAGTCATTACATTTGTAGTTCTGGATTTGTAGATGTTAATGGAATCCCAAAACCTAGTTGGAATGAATTTAAAAATCAAATAGAAATGATCAAATAAAATGCTCTCTCTAGTCTTAGCAGAATCTGCATTAGAACTTGTTCCTTTGGAACTACAAGATCATCCTTCAGTATTATCTCATGCACAAAAACTAGGAAAAAATCCATCTGAAATATTACTTGATAATTCTTGGCATTTTGCTGCAATGAAAGGAATCAACAATGAAATCAAACGAGGAAGGCCTGATTTAGTTCATTTTTCTATATTGGAGGCAACTACAATTCCATTATATTTACAAAATAAAATTAAAATCTATATTCACACTATTGATGATAAAGTAATTTACATTGGAGAAAATGTTCACATCCCAAAATCATATCATAGATTTGAAGGTTTAATTGAAAAATTATTTTTAGAAAAAACTATACGATCTGGTACTAACATATTATTAGAAATCAAAGAAAAATCATTTTCTGAATTAATTAATGAAATAAAACCATCAAAAATTATTGGTTTTTCAACCAAAGGAAAACTCAAATCATTTGAAAAAATTAGTTCTGAAATCATAGATAATACCTGTATAGTTATAGGTGGATTCCAAAAGGGTCATTTTTCCGAATCGATAAAAAGCAAAATAACTCATTTATTTTCAGTTGATAACTTGTCATATGAGGCACATGTGGTAGTTGCACGTATACTGTATGAATACGAAAAAACCATTTTTATGTAGGAAATTAAGTTTGTTTTCTTGTGCAGTCATAGTATAGCCTGGTTAGTATTCGGGGTTTCCAACCCTGTGACGCGGGTTCGAATCCCGCTGACTGCACTTCAATCTAAAGAGAACCAATTTTTAGGTGTAATGTGAATAGTCATTATGAAACCATCTCTTAGAAAAATTGCATTAGAAAGAATGCATATTCTAATCAACAGTGCAATTTCTAACGCAAAAATGAATCCCGATCTTTCTCAACGACAAGCATCAATTGCACGAAGAATTAGCACGAGGCACAAAATCCGTATGCCTTATGAACTAAAAATTGTTTTTTGTAAAAAATGCAAATCATTTATCGCACCTGGAATAAATTCTAGAATTCGTCTGGGCAGAGTATCAATAAAGTCGATCAGAATTACATGTAACCTATGTGGGCATACTTATCGTAAAATAATACCTCAATGATTTATAAGACGATTCCAGATTTTTTCACTTCATGGCAAAGGTATACGATGTACCATCTGATGTATTGATTAGTAGGTTAGCAGCTACTCTAAAAAATGAAGACATTCCTGCTCCTTCTTGGATTCCATTTGTAAAAACTGGTGCTCATGCAGATAAACCACCTCAAGATAGAGAATGGTGGCATACAAGATGTGCATCATTAATGAGAAAAATTTACCTTCACGGTCCACTCGGAGTTAATGAATTAAGAAAAATTTATGGTGGTGGTAGACCATCCGGATATGGTGCTGCTCATCATAAAGATGCAGGCGGTGCAATAATTCGTAATGCAATTCAAGGATTGGAAAAACTCGGATATGTAGAGAAAGTTGAGAAAAAAGGTCGTATTATTTCAAAACAAGGAATGCAAAAACTAGACAGATTATCAACAGAAATTCTAAATGAACTTATCACTGAAAATCCTCAGCTGAAAGTATATTCTTAGATTTAAAATGAGTTTTCCTGAATCTACTGATCCTCACGATAAACAAAATCACGACTTAACTGCTCAAAAAGAACAAATGCTCAAACAGATACTTTCACCAGAAGCAAGAATGCGATTAAATAACATCAAAATGGTCAAACCTGAACTATCTGATCTTGTAGAGCAGTATCTTATTGGATTAGCTACACAGGGAAAGATGAATTCTCAGATTAATGACGATCAACTCAAACAAATTTTGTTATCTATTCAACAACCAAAACGTGATTTTAAGATAAATCGTCTCTAATTTCAGAGAAAATATAATTAGGGGTGAGACTCAAAATTATTCATGAAAGCCGTAGTTTATGAAGAATATGCACCAGATGATAATTATGCAAAAATTTTAAAAGTAAAAGAAATACCTGATCCAAAACCCAAGGCTGATGAAGTAGTTTTCAAGGTTAAAGCCGCTGCTCTAAATTATAATGATATTTGGGGAATGCGAGGAGCACCAGTACCAGTTCCATTACCACATATTTCTGGTTCTGATGCAGCTGGTGATGTAATTGCAGTTGGTGAAGATGTAAAAAATATCAAAGTTGGTGATAAAGTAGTTTCACATTCTAACATGTCATGTAGAGTATGCAAAGCATGTACTGATGGTAGAGAATTTGATTGTATTAATAGAATAATCTGGGGATTTCAGACTGGTCCAAATTGGGGTGCATTTTCTGAAATTACACATCTTCCAGAAGTTAATATTTCAAAAATTCCACAAGGTGTAAGCTACGATGAAGCAGCAGCTGCCTCTATGACTCTATTAACATCTTGGCATATGCTAGTTGGGAGAGCAAAGATTAGACCAGGACAAACTGTATTGATTATGGGTGGAGGTTCTGGAGTTGGAAGCTTTGGAATTCAAATTGCAAAATTATACAATTGTGATGTCATTGCAACAGCTAGTCCTGATAAATTAGATAAATGTCTAGAACTAGGCGCAGATTTTGCAGTAGACCATAGAAAAGAAGACTGGTATAAAGAAGTAAGAGCAATTTCAAAAGAATTGGCAAAGAAAAAAGATGAAGCACCAGGAATTGATGTATCATTTGATCACATTGGTCAAACTCACTGGAATCAACAACTTACACTACTCAAATATGGTGCAACATTGGTATCATGCGGTGCAACAACTGGTTATGATGCAAAAACTGATCTTAGACATGTATTCTTTAAAGGAACAAACATTCTTGGTTCAACACAAGGGACCAAAGCGGAATTAGATCAAGGTCTTTACTGGATGGGTCAAGGTAAAATTAAAGCAGCGATAGACTCTGTTTATTCATTTGAGCAAGCAGCAGAAGCTCATACAAAGATGTTAACTGGAAAAGGACTCTTTGGCAAAATCTTAATGAAGCCAGAAGGCGTCTAGTCATTTAATGACACAACTTTTTCGAAGTCTTATTTTTGTCCCAGGAAATAATTCTAAATTTTTAGAAAAGGCAAAAAAACTTCAAGCTGATATAGTATGTTTTGATTTGGAAGATTCTGTACCTGATGAAGAAAAAAAAAACGCTAGAACTCTAATTCAAACTGCATTAAAATCACGCTCATCTTACCTTGCTTCAGTTTTTGTTCGCATAAATTCTCCAAAATCTGGAAAAATCCAAGATGATCTCAAGGAAGTAATTCAAAAAGGAATTGATGGAATTGTAATTCCAAAAGTAAACAATGTTAATGAAATAAAGAAAATTGAAAAAAACCTTTTGTTATTGGAAAAAAATCATAAACTAAAACCAATCCAAATAATCCCTTCTATTGAATCAGCAGAAGGTGTAGTTAATGCATACAATATTGCATCTTGTAGTAAGCGAATACCGGCAGTTGTTTTTGGAGTTTTTGATCTCTTAAATGATTTAGGAATTGAATACACGAAAGAATCTGAAGGTGGAAAATACTCTAGAGCAAAGATTCCCGTGGATGTAAAAGCAGCAGGAGTATCTGCCATTGATGCTATTTGGCAGGATCTTAATGATATCAAAGGACTCGAAAAAGATTGTAAGATTGGAAAAAGTCTGGGTTATGTTGGAAAAAGTATTATCCATCCTGACCAAATTTCTACAACACATAAAATTTTCTATCCTAGTAAAGATGAAATTCAATGGGCAGAGAAAGTTTGCAAATATTATTTAGAATCCACAAAGAAAGGAAAAGGTGCGACAACAATAGATGGAAAAATGATTGATGAGGTTCATTTCAAACAAGCCAAGGTATTACTTGAAACTATAAAAAATAATTCTATAATTTAGTATTTTAAAAAAATTATTAATGATTATTATTTAATTAGTTATATTGATGCTAGTACTTTTATCAAATGTTTTTTTGTTTATAACCCCTTGAATCATAATGTCGTTTTTCTTCATTCCTATTTTAATTTCATCAAAAACACATTTGTACTTTGAGATCCTTTTACTTTCACTAAGAACTTTTCCTGATTCTAAAATTAAACCATTTATTATTAAATTTTCAATTTTTCTATATCCTGATGTTTTTGGAACTTTAGATTCCTTTAGTATCTGAGGAATAGTTAAATCATTATCAAAAAGACAAGTAATTATTTTTCTAGTTTCAGAATCTCCACATAATTCTAACATTAAATCAATTAATTTTTGATCAATTATCTTAACAGAATAATCGTTATCTGTTTTTTTGATTTTAATGATTTTATTAATACACTCATTTTCAAATTTTTTTCTGTCTATGTTAGAAATATTTTTTAATGTTTCACTAAATTTAGGAAAATATTCTATCGAGAGCTTTATTGACATTCCATGCTCTAAGAATAGTTTTCTTTCTATGTTTTTTAGTTCATTTGAACCCAGTTTCTTTTTAATTACATTAGATAGTGATGTGGCAATTAACCTGTCAATTCCAGCCATATATCTTCATAAAATAATACAAAATATTAAAGGATGTTTTATTGAATATGAGTAGAGATGCAACGTTCCGTTATTGTAATTGATGATGATGAGGATACTGTTCGTTTATTCAGTGAATTTTTGGAAGAAAAGGGCATCAAAGTAGTAGGAAGTGGTTATGATGGGGTAGCTGCTATCAAACTTTACAAAGAAAAAAAACCTGATGTTGTATTAATTGATATTATGATGCCTAACGGCAGTGGATTTTACGCAATTAAAAAAATTCAAGAAATTAACTCTAAAGCAAAAATCATTGCCGTTAGTGGAGACAGTAGTTACTCAACCGAAGAAAAACTAGAAAAATTATCTATACAATTGATACAAAAACCGTTTAATCTGCAACAAATTATCGACGCTATTAACGCCTAACCATTTCCCATATTTGGGACTTTCATATAATGTTATATTGTAATCTTCATACAATATTTCTGAAGTCTCATGAGCAAACGTGTAACAATAATGATTGATGAAGATCTGGATAAAAAATTAAGACTTCGTCAAGCAAAAATGATTCAACAGGAACAGACTTCATATAGCTATTCTAAAATATTAAATGAAACACTTAGAAAATCTTTAAAATAATTCTTGTATAATCTTATTACTTTAATTCAACTTTTCGAATAGAATAAAGATGTGATGATCTACTATAGTGTGGTCCAAACTGATTGACTTACTTGATCCAACTGTTATAATCACCAGAATGTTTGAATCTGGAAAATTTGATGATATGTTGAATTATTGTACAAAGTTACTAGAAATCAACCCTGATGATATGGTAGCATTACAAAACTCTGCATTGGCTTTATTGCATTTAGAAAAATTTGAAGATTCAATCATTTACTGTGATAAAGTCTTAAAAATAGAAAATTTTGACATTTATGCCTTAAAAAATAAAATTTATTCACTTGAAAAGTTAAAGAGATATGATGATGCTTTAACATGCTGTAAAATGATTCTTGACATAGATGGTAATGACATGTGGACACTCAATAGTATGGGCTTATCATTAAATGAATTAGACAGACATAAAGAAGCTGTAGAATTTTATGATAAAACATTAAAACTTGATAACAAAGACATTACTGCATTGATGAATAAGGCTATTTCTCTAAACCATTTAAGAAATTATAGAGAATCTATAGAATACTATGATAAGGCGCAAATGGTAGATTCCAGTTTACATGAAGCATCTATTGCTAAATCTCAAGCATTTGAAAAATTAGGTATGGAAGATGAGGCATTTTTAGCTGCACAAGGAGTTTTAGTTAAAGATATGGATCAAATTAAAATTGATGCTAAAAAAAACAAATGTTCTGTTTTTCATCAATATTGTCAAAATGAATTTGAAGAATTAAAGGATATGAAATAAAATTTATAATAACAAGAAAATCAATTTATACAAAGAAATTTTACATAATTGATAATGTTTACTGGAATAGTTGAGGGTATTGGAAAAATTGAGAAAATTTCCAAAAACACTAAAAATAGAAGCGCTATACAAATGACTGTAAATTTAGGAAAACATGCAAAAGGTTTGAAAATTGGACAAAGCGTAGCTTTGAATGGAGTTTGTCTTACTGCCACAAAATTATCTAAATCTAATTGTATTTTTGAAATGATAGAAGAAACTACCCTTAAAACTGATCTAGGAAATCTAAAACCTGGTGACATTGTTAACATTGAACGAAGTCTAAAAACTGGTGATAGATTAGAGGGACACTTTGTTTTAGGTCATGTAGATGGAGTTGGTATCATTAAAAAAATACAAAATAAACCTAAAGAAGTGCAAGTTTGGTTTGAAATTCCAAAAAAATTATCAAAATATGTTGTGAAAAAAGGTTCAATTGCAGTTGATGGAATTAGTTTGACCGTAGTAGATGTTAAAAATAATCTAGCTTCTGTATGTTTGATTCCTCATACAATAGAAATAACTAATTTCAAAACAAAGAATGTTGGTGATAAACTTAACATCGAAACTGATATTCTTGGAAAATACATTTTAAAATAAAATCGACCTTCTACCACTTTTATGGTAATTACCAATTTTATAGTAAACTTTATAATTAGTTATTGATGATTTTTTATATATGTCACTTGAATCAGGACTTGAATCACTAAAACGAGGCGAGTTTGTATTATTATTTGATTCTGCAGGAAGAGAAAATGAAATAGATATGGTAGTTGCTGCAGAATTTGTAACTCCTGAACATGTTGCAAGAATGCGTCAACATGCTGGAGGTCTTTTATGCATTGCAATTGATCATAATTTTGCAAATTCTTTAGAATTAAGATACATGCATGAAATTTTAGCAGAATCACCAATTTCAAATAAAGAAATGATCATGGGACTTGCTCCATATGGTGATCATCCGACATTTTCAATTTCTGTTAATCATTATCAAACTTATACTGGCATAACAGATAAAGACAGATCACTAACTATCAGAGAAATGGCAAATATTTTTAATGTTGAGAATAAAAAGGAAAAATTTGCTTCTTCTTTTAAAACTCCTGGACATGTTCCATTATTAATTGCATCAAAAGGATTATTGGCAAAAAGACAGGGTCATACTGAAATGTCTATTTATCTTACTCAAATTGCAGGTTTAACCCCTGTTACTGCAATTTGTGAAATGATGGATGCTGAAACTTATATTGCATTATCTGTTGATAAAGCAGAAAAATATGCAAAACAAAATGCAATTCCATTAATTGATGGTAAAGAACTCTTAGAATTCGCAAAGGTGCATTAATTTTGAATATTGCTATAGTTGTTTCAGAATTTAATGAAAAAGTAACATCTAGAATGCTCTCTGTAGCTGAAGAAAAAGCAAAAATGATGAAATTGAAAATAAATTATACTTGTAAGGTTTCAGGAGCATATGATATGCCAATCATAGTTAATGCATTATTACAAAAAAAAGATGTTGATGGTGTAGTTACTCTTGGTGCTATAATTAAAGGACAAACAAAACATGATGAAGTAATTGCTCATTCTACAGCACGTGCATTAACTGATCTATCCATTAAATATCAAAAACCAGTCTCTTTAGGAATAACTGGACCTGGAATACAGGAAAGACAGGCATATGCTAGAATACGACCTGTAGCAGAGCGTGCAGTCGAAGCAGTTGTAAAAATATTTGATGAAATACAAAGGATTCAAAAATGATTCAACTTAGCATATTGAAAATAAATGGCTATGGACCTTGGACTCTAACCCTAGGTAGTGACAGAGAACATGCACTTCAAATGCTTCAGGCATCACTATACAAAGAGATTCAAAAATTATTCTCAGAAAAAAATTGCCTTGTTTTCTTAAATAGAGCCGATGAATTTTTTGTAGTTTCTAATGGATTGACTTTAGATGATCATATCGAGATTCAAAAAAATCTTGAAAAATCTTTTGATGTCAGATTATCTATGTCACTTGGCTATGCTGATTCTCCATTTGAAGCAAATCTCAAAGCGTATGAAGGGAAAAAAAATGAGACTTTTCTAAGTAAGGAATATGCTATTTTTGGTTTTATTAATGGCAAATCTGAACAAAAAGTTTCAATAATGCACTTTGATGTAGACAATCTTACTTCTAGGCGAAAAATAAATTCTCCCTATGAGATTACTTCAACAATTTTTAATTTATATGCGAAAATGTCGAAATTTTTTCTAAAAAAAAATTCTCTTACATTTTTTATGGGTGGAGATAATTTTATGGTCGTTGCAAATGATGATGCTAAAAACTCTGTAAAAGACTTCATTGAATTAATCGAAAATGAAGATGATATTACTTTGAATTGTGGAATAGGTAATGCAAAAACTGGTAGAGAGGCTGTAAAACTTGCAACTAAATCTCTTGATACAATAAGAGAAATTAGAGATTCAGGTAAAGAAAAACCTGATGTTTATGAATTATCATGCTAATCAAAAATGCAAGTATCTTATTAGGTAAAGAATTAGATTTTGTTTCAAATACTAATATACAGATTCAAGATCAAAGATTCAAACGAATCCAACCCAATATAGGAGCTAGTGCAAAAGAAGAATCAATAGACTGTGAAGGATTGTTATTAATTCCAGGATTTGTGAACTGTCATACGCATATTGGTGATTCTATTGCAAAAGATGTTACTCTGAATAGCTCAGTTGATAAACGAATTCATCCTGTCTCTGGTGCTAAACCAATAATTCTGAAAAATACCGATAAAACATATCTTGCAAGTTTTATGAAAAATTCTTGTCATTCCATGTTAAATAAAGGAATTACAACGTTTGTAGATTTTAGAGAGGGTGGAATTGAAGGTGTTTTACTACTAAAACAAGTTCTGTCTGAATTGCCACTGCGTTCAATTATTCTTGGAAGACTAGAATTCTATCAAGGACCAATTGAAATTAAAAAAAACATTCCTTTACCTAGACATAAAATGGATGAACTCACAGAATTACTAAAGAAATGCGATGGTATTGGAATAAGTGGAGCAAATGAAAATAGTTCTTCTGTGTTAAATTATTATTCTGGTACACCTAAAATTCGAGCTATTCATTCATCTGAGACAAAACAAAGTGTCTCTATATCAAAGAAGATTACTGGAAAATCTGAAACGATACGTGCCCTGAATATAAAACCTCATTTTCTAGTACACATGACTCATGCTTCATCAGGCGATATACATGCTGCAACAAAAAGAACTCGTGGAATTGTGATTTGTCCTAGAGCAAACGCTGCACTTGCTGAAGGAATTCCTAACATTGAATTGATGAAAAAAGCTGGTTGTACAATAGCATTAGGCACTGATAATGTAATGATAAATTCTCCAGATATGTTTAGAGAAATGGATTACTTGTGGAAAGTAACCATGGGTATTCACAAGAAAAGAATCAATCCAAAAGAAATTCTAAAAATGGCAACTGTGAACGGTGGAAAAATTTTAAGAAAAGATATTGGAGTAATTGAAAATGGTAAATTTGCAGATTGTATTTTCATGGATAAACATGCATTGGATTTAGAGCCAATGCATAATCCACATGCATCTATTGTACATAGAGCATCAGAATCTACGATTCGAGCTGTGATGATTGGAGGTAAAATAGTACGTGGAAAAATCTAGACCACATGTAATTCTAAGTGCAGCAATTTCAATAGATGGAAAAATCGCTACACGTTTAGGTGATTCAAAACTATCTTCTAAAAAAGACAGAATTAGACTTCATAAACTTCGTTCAAAGGTTGATGCAATACTGGTAGGAAAAAATACCGTACATAGAGATGATCCATTACTTACTGTAAGATATGCAAAAGGAAAAAATCCTACAAGAATAATTTTAGATTCTCAAGGAACTATATCTGTTAATTCCAAAATTTTACAAACATGTAATACAATTCCAACTATTATTGCAGTTTGTAAAAAAATCAGTAAACTAAATTTACAAAAATTAAAAAAATTTCCTGTTGAAATAATTATGACTGGTGAAAATTCAGTCAACATAAAATCACTAATGAATAATCTAAGTAAAAGAAAAATTAATACTATTCTGGTTGAAGGCGGTGGAACAGTTAACTGGCAATTTATCCAAAGTAATTTGTTTGATGAAATTTTGATAACCGTTGCTCCATTTATCATTGGAGGTACTGATGCAATAACATTTGTTCAAGGAAAAGGTTTTGATAAAATCATAAAATCACCTAGACTCAGATTAAATACAATAAAAAGACTCGAAAATTACCTTGTTTTACATTATACAAAAGTGTAAGTTATTATACTTAATTTAAAATATAATAAGAAATTGGCAGCAAAAAATAAAGCTACAACAAAAAAGAAAACTACAACTAAAAGCACTAGTACAAAATCAAAGACTAAAGCAAAATCATCAACCAAATCAAAATCTGGAAAACCAGCATTCGGTGGTTATGCAATTAACTTTGCAGGTCGTCAAGAAACTGTAGAACAAGTTTTTGGTAACAAACCTATTGCACCAAGTGAAATGACAAAAAAGATTTGGGTATTTGTTAAAGCAAAAAGCCTTTCTAATCGTTAAAGACACAAAATTGTTAACGAATAACTCGTTAACTAATTTCCCATCTTTTAATTATTTATCTGAAAATTTGAATAAGATATAGATATTGGATTTCATTTGTAAATATTATGTCAACTGCATCTTTAAGACGAGATCATGATCTAATAGAAAAAGTCATCAAAGCAATGGAATCTACAATTCAACTTCTAAATGATGGAAAACAAATTCCTGAATCTATATTGTTACCTGTTATTGATTTTTCAAAAAATTTCACTGATGTTTGTCATCATAGTAAAGAAGAGAATTCACTATTCCCTGCATTAGAACAAGCAGGAATGCCACGTAATATGGGTCCAATTGCAATGATGTTGATGGATCACGAACGTTCAAGAGAAATTGGAAAAGAAATGGAAAGTTCTGCTAAAGATTACATTTCATCTGGTAATTCTACAAAATTGATTAGTGATATGCAACAATATGTAGAGCATATAACAGAACATTTGTGGAAAGAAAATAATAGATTGTTTATGATGGCTGAAGCACGTTTACAATATGTTTCAAAAAAGGTTGATAATGAACTAAATGAGATTGAGGAATTAAAACTCAAAGAAATTGGAAAAACCAGAGAACATTATGAACAATTAGCTGAAACCCTAACCAAAGATGTTTCTCAACACGGAAATTAGATTTGTCTTACAGTATATTTGGTCAAGTTGTTGGAGTCAGAAAATATGCAAATGGGAATATTGAGATAGATTTCTATCATGACGATGAACTTACTGAATACAAATATTCCTCAAATTCTAACATATTAGATAATTTTCCTAAGGAACTAGCTGAAACTTTAGCCTCAACTTTGACATCTGATATCTGTATTGAAATTTACTTTAATGAAAATGGTAGTCCAACTCATATTGAATTAGAAGAATGTGATTATGACGAAGCCGATGATAAAGAAAACTGACGAGGATTATTCAACGGGAATCATGAACTTTGATTATACCCCAAAGTTCAAGGCGTTCCCAAGATCACACTGATCTTCACCCAAAACATATTGTTAATGGGCGTCCTCGTCGTAATACTCTACGTCAAAATCATACTTAAGGTAAACTCTAATTTTCATGATTGAGAGAACTTATTCCACGTAATGGTGGTGACTTAGATTATCATAGAATCTGACTGATTTGATGTTCACAAATTCAAGCATTCCGTATCTTGATAATTCTCTTCCAAATCCACTGTGTTTTATTCCACCAAATGGGATTCTTGGATCTGAAATTACCACATTATTGACACTAACTATTCCAGATTCTATTCGTCTTGATATTTTTTCAGCTTTTGCTAGATCTTTAGTCCAAATACTTGCTCCTAATCCAAATTCTGTATCATTTGCTAACCTTACAGCCTCACTTTCATTTTCAACTATTGTTATAGGAGCAACTGGACCAAATGTCTCTTCTTTTGCAATTCTCATATTTGGTTTAACATTTGTAAGAATTGTGGGCTGATAGAAGTAACCCTTTCCATCAATTTTTGAACCACCTAAAAGAATTTCAGCACCTTTCTCTTTTGCATCTTCTACAATTCCTGAAATGGTTTCTAAACTTCCTTTACTTGATAAAGGTCCAATATCAGTTTCAATTAAAGTAGGATCTCCAACTTTTAATTGAGATGCTTTTTTGATAAATAACTCAATAAAATCTTTAGCAATATTTTTACTAACAAAGAATCTTTTAGATGCAACACAACTTTGACCGCAATTAATGAATCTGCCTTTAACTGCTCCTTCTGCAGCTTTTTCAATAATTGCATCATCTAGTACGATAAAGGGATCACTTCCTCCAAGCTCCAAAACACATTTTTTTAAATTCATTGCAGCTCTTTGTCCTACCTTAGCACCAGCATCTGTGCTGCCTGTAAATGTCACCGCATTAACATCCGAATCTATAAGATGATTAGCAGATTCTACACTTCCTACTACTGTCTGAAATATTCCATCTGGTATGCCTGATTCAGTAAATGCTTTTTCAATCTCAATGCCTGTTTGCATAGTCACTCTAGATGGTTTCATTACTATGACATTACCTGCCATTAAACATGGTGCAGCAAATCTTAGAGCTTGCCAATAAGGAAAATTCCAAGGCATAATTGAACCAATCACACCAAGTGGTTCAAAAGTAAGAAAACTTTTTCTTGCATCTGTGTTTAATACTTCATCAGCAAGAAAACTATCTCCATTATCTGCATAAAATTCCAATGCCCATGCACATTTTTCAACTTCACCGATTGATTCTTTGATTGTTTTTCCCATCTCAGATGTTGCAACTTTTGCCAATTCCATTTTGTTCTTTTTTAAATATTCAACTAATACGTAGATGTAACTCCTACGTTTTTCATAATCTTTTTTCCATTCTGGAAAGGCTCTTCTTGCCTTTCCAACTAATTGGAATACTTGCTCTTTATCCATTGCTGTATATTTTGCAATCTCTTCGCCAGTTGCTGGATTTGTTGTAGTTATTTGATTCAGGTTTTTACCACCAAATTCTCCTATTTAATTCAGTGACTTTTTTCTCAAATTTTTAGATGCTTTGAAAGTATTTTTATATATAATTTAATCATAATGTGAGTAAATTCTTCATATGCTCATTCTGAATTGGTATTTTTTCTAAATATTGTACACTGCTAGAATGTTTGTTGCATATCTTTTTTAATTTCATCAATTTTTTTTGAATATGCCTTTTTTGATTTATCGTTCTTTTTTAAATTCAATACACTTCCACATGATGGACACTTGAACATTCCTTCTAATGCATCCTCAAATGTAACTCTGTGACAATCTTCATTTCCACAATGATAAAAATCTGAATAATTTTCATAATCAAATCTTTGTTGTAATCTTTCTGTAATTTTCTTTTTTTGGCTCTCTATGAAATGTTCTACTTCCTCTCTACGTGTTCTCCATCTGTAAACAAACCATCCTTTACGTTCATCTTTGACTCTAATTCCAGTGATGAGTGATTTTCCAAATAGATCATACAACACTTTTCTAACCATGTTGATCCTCAAACCTGTAGAACTAGCAATTTCCTCATCTGTAGCATCTTCTGCCTTCAAAAGTGATCTTGCAACCTTGAGATATTCGTCTCCTCCTATCATGGATGCGATTCTAACAAAAGGATCTTCGTATTTGTCTACCAACTCTAGTCACTGCTGATTTTCTATTATTAATCCCTTGTTCCGCTTACTAGGACATTTTTACCTTTTCTTGTGGGTATGATCTTTCTTTTAGCCCCTGGAAAATTATTCTTAAACTGCTCTCCTTTTTGAATACGATCAAGAAGTATAGCTAAAGCACTAATCTCTGAATGAGGCTGATTCCCTATTCCTACGTTGTAATCTGCAAGTTCATAGATTTCTCTAGGTACTTTTTCTGCACCTACTACTATTAGTAAATTTTCTTCTTTTCTAAGTTGCTCATCTACATCATTGATACTTTCTCCATACATAGTGAGATGGACTATTTTGTATTCTTTTTTTTATTTTTTACAATTGACTTCCAATTATCAATAAATTCAACAACAAAATTTCCGCCCCATATATTGTTGATTTTTTCTAAAGTACCTTTAATCTCTGGATTTACTTCGGTCATGAATATTTTGGAACAACCAAAAGCTCTTGCAACTAAAGCTACATGTGTAGTTACTCTGTCATCTCTAACAAGACGTTGTCCGATCCTTACAACCTCAATTACCATACGTGTTATCAAATCCTTTTGGAGTCTCTTTTTTAAATTCTGGTGATTTTTGACTTTGAATAATATTTTTACTTAGATCTTTTAACTCATTAACATTATATCCTGTTTTAGCTGATACTGCAATTTGTTTTTTATAACCTTTTAAATTAAGAATCTCTATTTTTTCTTCAATTTCATTAGTTGTCAATAAATCTGATTTATTTAAAGCATAAATTATCTTATCCATTTCAACTCCCAATTCACCTAAAGTTCGCATACAACTTGCAAATTTCTTTCTCAAATCAAATAATGAATCACTAATGTCAACTACAACTATTATTACATCAGTGTGAATCAGTTCCTCTAATGTAGATTTGAATGCATCAATCATGTATGCAGGTAATTTGCTGATAAATCCAACAGTGTCTGCAATTAAAAACGGTTCATGATCAATGGAAAATCTTCTTGTAGTTGTAGATAGAGTTGTGAACAGACTACTGCTTTGTTCTTTAGACTCTCCTGTAATTTTATTAAACAATGTGGTTTTTCCAGATGAAGTATATCCTGCAAGAGATATGGTTTTGAATCCAAGTCTTTTTCTTCCCTGTCGATGAAGCTCTCTTTGTTTTCCAGCTTTTTCAAGTTTTAATTTTATAGATTGCATTCTATGTTTGATATCATCATGATAAACATCAATCTCAAATTTTCCTATTCCCATAAACCCTGGTTGTTCTCCCATGTTAGATAGACGCACTTTTTCTTTAGCCCTGACCAGTTCATATCGTAGTTGGGCTAACTTTACTTGCAATTTAGATTCAGCACTGGATGCTCTACTTTCAAAAATTTCAAGAATTAGTGCTTCTCTATCTAAAATTTCTCTATGTAATACAGAAGCTAGATTATAATTTTGACTTGGCTTTAATATTTCATCAAAAACAATAACATCTGGTTTGAGTTTTCCTGCCATCTCTTCTAATTTCTCTAAAACCCCACCGCTAATTCCATACTTTGGTTTCTTTAGAAAATGTTGTTTTATTGTATGTATGACTTGTATTCCTGCAGCATCACATAATCCCATAGCTTCAGTCACAGCATCTTCTTTATCATATGTAATTAATATCGCAGTATTCATTTTATTTACAATATTCCCATTATTACTCAAGTTAAAGCTTCACTAATTTTTTCATTACAAAAAAAAGTGCTTTTGGTAATGGATTAAGTGTTCCATAGTAAACAGTATCTTTACTTTTCTTAATGTCAAAATCATTCTTAAAATAATTTATTATTTCCTCTTTGTAAAATTTATGAGGTCCTTTATCATCTGGCATGTTTTTCTCATTTTTACTCATACATTTCAAAAAAATTATTCCATTTTTCTTTAAAATTCGTTTTATTTGATTTAGATATGTTATTCTCTCATCAGATGACAGCACATGAAAACACCCTCTGTCTAATATGTAATCAAAAGATTCACTTTCAAACTTTGAATTGAGAATATTATCTATTACAAAATTTACATTACTTGTAGGTATTTTGGCCTTTTCAATAGCAGATGAAGATACATCAGAACCAGTTACCTTAAACCCATTTTTAGCTAACTCTATTGCTTGTGTTCCCGGTCCTGTCCCAAGATCTAAAAATATTCCTTTTTCCAAGAACCTAATTTCATCAACCATGTCTAAATCTAGATTTTTTTCATACCATGGCATTGTTTCTACTTTATTTTGCTTATAGTATACATCCCAATCTGGGAATTCTTTTTTATTATCTGATAATGTCATCATGGTACCTATTTTTACGCACAATCATGCTGTTTTCTTTAATGATTTTTCTATATTCATGTTAAGAACAATTTCTGCTATGTCGCTAGCATATTCTGAAATTCTTCTGATATTTTCCGTCATTCTTCTAATTCTATAGATTTCCTCATCATCTTTGAGCGATTTTGATGCATCTCTTACCCTTTTCTCATATTTTACAATCTCATTTGTCTTTTCAATTGTTTTTTCAGCTTGTACATAATCTTCTTTGAATAATGCTAAACATGAATCATCTAAAACAGATAAAGCAAATTCGTTCATCTCTTCAATTTTTTCTACTATGTTTTCCTTTACTGGTTTTTTAAATTCCAATATGTCTTTTGCAATAAATGCTGCATGATCCCCTGTTCTTTCAATATTTTTTACAACTAATCTATATCCAAGACAATCCCTGGCATTTCTAAAACCCATCTCTTTTAACATATGTTCATTCTGAATTGCAATTTTTAACTGTCGAATAATATAAAATCCAAATCTATCTACCTCATCATCTGTGTTAATCACCTCTTGTGCAAGCTCCAAATTATTTTCTCTCATTGCTAAAATTGCATCCTTTGACATTGATTTAGCCAGATGAATCATTCGCTTGAATGCACCATCAACAGAGAGTTCCAATAGATTGACAAGAACCTGAACTGTAATTCCACCACTGGAATCTGAAATAATTTCAGACCCCATTAGCATTCTTTTTACAGCTTCTTTCACAGTATTTCTTTGATTTGGGCTTAATCTTCCAGTTTTTGGTTTGATATTGATTGTTTTATAACCTAAAAAATACAAAGAAATTAATTTTCTTACAATTGATACTGTTTCCTCATCATCTATCTCAATTGTAGCATCTTCTTTCTTTTGAGATCTTGTTTCAAATTTTGGTGGGTAAATCTCTAATGTTGATGAGTCTTTTCTTATCATTCTAATCTGGTCTCCTTTTTTTAATCCAAGATCCATAATCCATTGTTTAGGTAGTGAAACTATGTATGATGACTTGCCTGTAAACTGAATTTTTCTTGTTTCCTCTCTTTCTTCCATAAACTACATTAAAAAATCCTATCTATATAGTTATTTTTAATAATATATACTAGCATTGAACTAATATTTAGAAAAGATCGTAACATGCCTATGGACCAAGTTCTAAAATTAAAGTATACGCTTGATGCATTATTTGGAGAAGGTGTTTCAAAGTATTTGCCTAAAAATATTGAAATGATTTTCTCAAGAAAAACTGGTAGAATTAGAACTGTGACACACCAAGGAAAATTATTGTGTACCTTGAGAATTGATGGTGGTCTTGCTATTAGTCCTTATTTTGCTCAGATTTTGTTGAAAAGTAAGAAATTCAAAGAAAACTGTTTAGAAATTAATCAAGATGCAGCACCATTTGTTAAAGAAGGAAAATCTGTATTTTGTAAACACGTTGTATGGTGTGGTAAAAATATACGAATTGCATCTGATACTCCAGTATTGTATAAAGACAAGGTAATTGCAGTAGGAAAAGCAGTTTTGTCTTCTGAGATGATTTCTGACTTTAATAGGGGAATGGCCATTAGAGTTAGAGATAGTTTAAAAAGTCATAGCGGAGAACTATCATCATGATGCGCGGTGGTAATCGTGAAATGCGAAGAATGATGGATAAGATGGGACTTGATATGAAAGAGATTCCAAATGTACAACAGGTAATCATCAAGACTGACAAAAAAGAGATCATTGTATCAAAACCATCTGTTACAGAGATGAAGGCAAAGGACAATTCTATTTTCACAGTTACTGCAGATAGCTATGAGGAACGAGAACTAGATGTTCCAATATTCTCTGATGAGGATATTCAGTTAGTTAGTCAACAAGCTGGTGTAGATGAAGAAAAGGCCAAAAATGCACTGGAAGAGGCCAAAGGCGATCTAGCAAGAGCAATTCTACTTTTGACTTCTGGATAATTTTTTGTTCTCATTTGTGCCTAAAAATACATCCAAATTGAATGATTTAAGTAATGGATTTGAAGAAATTGGGTATCATGAGCAGTATGCCTGAATCAAAAGTAACTGGAATTATTCAATCTTTAAATGGATTAGAAGATGATCTAGATTCCCTTAACAGTAAAGTTGCAGACATGAAAAAACAACTATCTGTAAAGGCATTAAATGAAATTGACAAACTTTTAGAAAAAACACGAGAAATGGCTACAAAAGAAGCTGAAATAATCATAAATGCCTCTAAAGCAAAAGCAACTACAGAGTCTGTAAAAATTACCAAAGAAGGACAAGTGAAACTATCTGAAATTCAATCAAATATTGATGCACATTTTGATGAAGCAGTAAAACATGTCATATCAACTGTTTTGAAAGCATAAACCTAATCATATATTTTACTTTAATATCATTCCATTACTTAATACTCGTATTGAAATTACAACCACATGTAACAAACCATACTATAGATTTCCAACTTCACTAAAGACTCTGAAATTATCTTTTGATTTCCATACTTTCTGAATACATTCCAAATTATGATGTATATTTGGTTTTAACAAATATGAGATCCTGGACAAAGAATGAATCTCTATATTTTATTTTGAATGAGTGATTAAAAGATCATCTAATTCATTTGTTAAAAAATTAATATTATACATTATCAGAGTTTTAGGTAGTTTGAGAGTCAAATATAAGATAATCAAAGTTGGAAATAGTAAATTAACATCGTAAAAGAAATAGTTATAATGTTTAATCTGAGAATTTGTTTTTATTTTGAGTTGGAATTTGTTGATGAATATAAAACTAATCTTAAAATTGAAAATTTTAATCAGAGAGGAAAATATGATATGCTTTCAGTAAAATATATCTCATAAAGAGAATGTTATGGATATTTTATTTTATCATTTTCTATAACTAGATGATTTTTTCTAATTTTATAATTAATCAAAATTCGTATAACCCGAATTAATTTTCTTATATGTTGTGATAAAATAAGTGCTGTCTATTTTCAATAAATTTTTAATTAAATTATGAAAGTTTTAATCAAATAATTATAGCGTCTATATTTTTTCAAAAAAATTCATCTGAAATTAGCTATACATATTTATTGAAGATTTTGTATTTTTCTTGCAAACAATTAACAATGATCGTACTATAACATGAAATTATTTCACTATTTTTATTGATATTTTCAATATTTTATCGATCCATGCTTATATAGTTATGAATTCTATATTAATTACTAAGATGACTTGTAAAGGAATTTGCGTTAGATACAAGGCTCAAAAGCCTGTTGGAACCGGAAGGTATGCTTCTGGACAACGTCGATGCCAAATTTGCGAAATATTCATCAAATGGGAAGGTCTTTGGTGTCCATGTTGTGGATACAGATTAAGAACAAAACCACGAAATCTAAAGTACAAAGCAAAACTTCGTGCAAGAGTAGAGGCTGATTCTATCGAAGCAAAAGCAATTGCTGAAACACAATCAGAAGTTGAAGATGTTATAGTAGTTAAAGCACCAAAAGTTGCTAAAGCACCAAAAGTTGCTAAAGCACCAAAAGTTGCTAAAGCACCAAAAGTTGCTAAAGCACCAAAAGTTGCTAAAGCACCAAAAGTTGCTAAAGCACCAAAAGTTGCTAAAGCACCAAAAGTTGCTAAAGCACCAAAAGTTGCTAAAGCACCAAAAGTTGCTAAAGCACCAAAAGTTGCTAAAGCACCAAAAGTTGCTAAAGCTACAAAAATAAAAGTAGAGTCTATCCCAGAAACTGAATCAATAGCAATAAAAGCATAAGACTTGTTCATAGCTCATTGAACTCTCCAAATGGGTTTTCACAAAAAACCGTTAATTTGGAGAGTCGTAGTTTTTCTTTACAAATTATTAAATTTGAGAATGGATATTTTGTTTCTGTAACAGAAGGAACTGACAAACTAGGTTCAATGGTAGTTTCATTGGCTACTGGACCAACCGCTGTTACTACAACTATAATCCCATCTAAATCTGAATCTCTATTTCTAAAATTAATTGCAGAAAGAATTAGTACTAGAATGAAAGGTATTGCAGTTGTTTCAGCATTTATTCAAAAAAATTAGAACCTGATACTGCAAAAACTATAATGACAGAAATTATGGAGATGATTCAGAATTGACTGATTTACGAAATTATCTTTCACTGATAAAAAAGAGTGGTGATCTTAAAATTATTAAAACAAAGGTTTCAACAAAATATGAAATTGCAGGAATCACTGCAAAAGTTGATGGTTCTAATGCCGTTTTATTTGAAAATATTGCAGAAAGTGATTTTAATTTAGTCGCTAATCTTGTTGGTACTAGGAAACGATTTGCTCAGGCAATTGGAAGTACAGAAGAAAAAATTCATGAAAATATGATCTTTGCTATTAAAAAAGCAAAAAAACCCAAAATTGTCTCTTCTGGGAAATTCATGGAAAATAAATCAAAAAACATATCCATCATGCCTATTGTTACCCATTTTGAAAAAGAATCTGGACCTTTCATAACTTCTTCAATTGTATATGTTAAGAATCCTGAAACTGGAGAACAAAACTCCTCATTTCATAGGATGATGCCAATTGATAAAACTCATTTTTCAATTAGAATGGTTGAAGGAAGACATCTACATCGATGTTTTATTGATGCCAAAGAACATCATGAAGATCTTAAAATTGCAGTGACTATAGGTGTTCATCCTGCAATATCAATTGCAGGTGCATATCAAGCTGAATGGGGCAAAGACGAAATGGCTATTGCCAATTCTCTTTTAGGATGGAAACTCACTTTGGCCAAACTTCCTTACACCGGATTACATGTTCCTTCTGGAGCTGAAATTGTAATGGAAGGAAAAATTCTACAAGATAAAACTCATCCTGAATGGATGGTCGAAATGCTTCAAACTTATGATCATCATAGATCACAACCAATTTTTGAGTTAGAATCTTTGTATTATAGAAATAATCCGATTTTTCATGATGTTCTTTCTGGTTTTTCTGAACACCGATTATTAATGGGAATGCCAATTGAATCAAAATTAAATGGAGAATTAAAAAAAGCATTTCCTCAAACTAAACAGGTATCAATGACAAATGGTGGATCTAATTGGTTACACGCAGTAGTACAGATAAAAAAGAAAACTGACTCTGATCCAAAAAAAATAATTAAAAAAACATTTGAATCACATCGTTCATTAAAACAAGTTACTGTTGTAGATGAAGACATTGATCCTAATAATGCAGAATCTGTTGAATATGCAATGGCAACAAGATTTCAAGCTGATAAAGATTTGATAATAATAAAAAATGTACGAGGTTCTAGCCTCGATCCTTCTAGTGATCAAAAGAAATTGAAGACTGCAAAAATGGGTATAGATGCAACAAGATCTCTTTTAAAACGCCCAGAAGGATTTGAATTAGCAAAAATACCAAAAATAAACAAAATTAAACTAGAAAATTATTTTAAATAACGACTTTTATCTCTAACTGCTTAAATTAAATTGGATGAAAATCTAAAATATCTTAATGCAAAATAACTCAGAAAATTCTTCCATTAGAGAAAAAAGTCCAGGAGAATCAAGCGCTGATGTAATTGTTAGAATGTTTCCATCTGACGCAAATCCAGCTGGAAATGTATTTGGAGGAGAAATTCTAAAACATATTGACATGGTTGCAGGCATTGTTGCTCAGAGACATTCTCAATCAAATGCAGTAACTGTTAGCATGGATAGTGTAAATTTCATAAAACCTGTTTTTGTTGGTAATGTTCTAAAACTAAATGCAAGAATAAATTATGTTCATAACTCTTCTATGGAAATTGAAGTAAGAGCTGAAGCAGAAGATATTGTAACTGGAATTAAGACTATAACCGGAACCGCTTTTGTAACTTTTGTTACGTTAGATAAAAATGGAAAACCTAAACATGCACCAAAATTATTACTTCAAACTGATGAAGATCGAGCAAAATTTGCTGAGGGAAAAATCAGAATGGAAGAGAGATTAAAGCATCGTAAAAAATCTAATATCTGATTTTTATGGAACAGTTTAAGTGTCTCAAAAACTAATGTTACTTATGACTTCTGAAGAAAAATCAAATGAATGGGATTCCATTTGGCAAGAATATTCAAAATCTCTTGGAAACTGGAAAACTGTATTTGAGCAAATCCAAAATGCAACTAATGACATGCAAACCAAATTTAATGAGGTATGGGAAAAAGCATCTAAGGAATCTAGTGTAGATACTATGAAACTATTTGGTGAAAATTGGCAAAAGTCGCTTAGTGATGCTGGAATGAAATCATTCAAAGAATTCGGAGAGGCTTGGCAAAAATCTCTCAATGAAACTAATGCGTCAACCTTTAAACAGTTTGCAGAAAATTGGCAAAAGTCTCTAAACTCATCTGGGATGGAACACATGAAAGCTTATGGTGAAATGATGAAAACCTTTGCAGAAACATGGAATAACATGTGGCCTAAACTCAAATAATATGATGAATTATGAGAAAACTTTTCTTTCTTTATTTCTAAGTATGTGCTGTTTACCAAAATCTAGAATGTTTATTTCCAAAATCATGCCCACGTCGTTAATTCTTTGATTTTCTCTCTTGCCTCAACCAAAAACCTCTTCATTACAGAAATGTAAATTTTAGCAGCATAAACAATTTCTACATCTTCATCATTTCCTTCAATATCTAAAAATGTTGAAACGATAACTTGTTTTTCATTAATTTTTGGTTCCTTATTGTTACTTCTTTTGTAATTGATTACTTCTACAAATACAGGCATCTGTCTTTTAATTTCAATTTGTAATTCTTCTTTTGATCTTAATTTTTCATTTCTCAAATTAGCTATTATTTCTTGATTAGGATCTCCTACGTATTTCTCCTGTACTGTAATCATAATTTTGATTTTTGGTAGTTTTTTATGGTCGTTTTGAAATTTACAACTTTTTTTAATAAAATTCGGATAAATATTTTCATGTTCTTCATCATATTTTTTGTCAAACCATGAGACAAAATCTATGGCTTTTTGATCATTTTTTTCTTTTGCTTTTTCTAAAAATGTTTCTCTATTATATTTTCCAGATATAAATAATCCAAAATCCCTATTTGCTTCTTCAAAAATTCCAACATATATTTTATTTACAGAAAAAAGATATAAATTAAAAAAATAATTTACATAATATGGATCAGGATCAAATTGTTTGATCTGTTTTAGAATAGACTCACATTCTTCAATTTTCTCTTCAATATTCATTATTCTTTTCCAGAATTTATTACAAATTTTGATTGCTTCTTTAATTTTTGTGCAAGCTCTTTGAAAATTTCATTTACACTCACATCCATAAGATTTATTGTAGCATTTTCAATCACTATTTGCTTTTCAAATTTCTCTTTTATTGCAAATGATACTGATGACCAATGGAGTATTCCCTTTAATTGCTCTTCTACTGTGACATTTGTTGTTGGAAAATTAGAAGGTGAGAAAACAATCCCATTTGTCCATTGCATAGTTGGAATGGCGCCTCCTGATGATCTAGTGCTGAATGCTATTTGTTTTACCCAATCATCGAATTTATATTCTATAACTTCGTGAATTACTAGTTTCTTCCATGGTTCAATTGATATTTCCATTTGAAAATGAATTTGATAAAACCAATTATAATCCTATTTTTTATGGCTCGCTTAAGTGTAAGTCATTCTTTTATACACTCATGCTTCTAAATTCATCGATGTGTACTATAATGTATGACTAGAATGATGATTGTAGATGCTTCTAAAGAATCACGTTTGCTAATGAAGGATTTTCTTTTGGCACATAATCATAATGTTGTAGCTGAGGCAAGTGATGGTATTGAAGCAATTGAAAAATATCATTCTGAAAAACCTGATCTTATATTCTTAGATTTAGCAATGTCTAAACTTGATGGATTAAGCGTTTTAAGAAAAATTAGATTTCAAGATCATACATCTAAAATTATAGTGATAACTGGTAATGATGATATAAAAATTTTTGAAGAATGTACCCGTTTGGGCGTTCTTGCATTTCTTACAAAACCATTTGATTTCACTGATGTTTTATCTGCTATTTCTTTTTCAAATGAAATGACTGTTGTGAAATGATCTTAAAAATACAATTATTGAATTTTTAGTTTTATTTTATAAAATATTGAAGTTATACGTGAGTTGTTTGCCAAGTTTGATTGAATTGTTTTATAGCTTCTTGATATGCTGTAATTGAATCATCACCTGAAGTTTTTAGAAATTTTTCCCACTGTTCATTGAATTTTTTGATAGAATCTATGTTAGTTTCTTTAAAGATATTTTCAATCATCTTTGTTTGCTGTTTTATGTATTCTGGACCTATTTCTTGCCAGGTATTTTCCCAACTTGAACTAACTTTTTTCAAGAGTTCTGTATCTGATTCTAATGCTCTTTGACATGCGTCATGATATGTCATCAATGTATCATTTGTCGCTTTTTGCCATTGTGCAAGTGATTCTTTCCATACCCCTAAAGCAGAATTGTATTCTTTCCATGCTTTTTCAAATTCTGGCTTGTTTGATGAAGATTTTGTCTGTTTTATTGGTTTAGGAACTATTTTCTTTACCTGATTCTTTTTTGGACTTGTTTTCTTCTTTGTAGCCATAAAATATATTGAAAATAGTAGATGTTAAAGTTTTCAATTATTTCAGAATGTGAAAATTACTAATTATCTATTTTTCTTTAAATTTTGATGCCTTGCTAAAATTTGGTGCGTGTTTTTCCTCCTTATTTTTAAATAAATTGTAATGATATTCACATAAATTTCTAGTTTCTTTAAATCCTATTTTCACTGACTGATTGGCTTTAATCTTACACTCTGATATGCTGCATTTCAACATTCTCTATGAATTTTATCTACTAATAAAATTATATGATTATCAACAATGAAAAAGCGATTTTGATTTATTATTAAATGATAAATCAATTTTATTTGAATTAAACTTGGATATGCATATTCATGTTATCTTTTTATGATTGTAACATATTAAAAAATTATGTCCGAAGATGAAAAGGGAAAACGATTCCTTGAATTAATTGATCAACAAAATAATATTCAATGGAGTATTATTATGAAATTAACTTTGTTAGTTAACTCTAAATGGAATTCTTCTCAATTACAACTTGAGATCGAATCACTTATTGAAACACATTCTAAAATTACAAAAGAGATAAACAGCCTAGATGAAAATAACGGTATTTTATAATGCAGAATCTATCATTAATGCTATAAACAACACTGCCAAATAAGGACTGGAAAACTTAAACAAAGTCCATGCTGCTTTCTCCATGGGTTTCACAATTACCCAAGCTGATAGTATGATCATTAAAGCACCTGATGCTATTGCAGTCCATAAATAAACCGAACCCACCATTGGTTCTCCACTTTGAGTTGTTAAAAAGAACGGTGCAATAGAAAATAATACCATTACAAAAGTTGAACCAGCGATTGCTCTAGCTGATGTTTTCTCAGATTGTACAGCTGTTAACATTGGAACATTAACTTTGTTGTAATCTTCTTTGAAATGTAAAGTTAAAGCCCAAATGTGCATTGGAATCCAAATAAACACGAGTCCTGCCATCGCTAAACCCATCGTCCATACATCTGTCATGGTAACAGCTACCCATCCTATCATTGGAGGAGAACCTCCACATAACCCACCTAAAATTATATTAGTTCTAGATTTTCGTTTTAACATATATGAATAAACAATAATGTTGTTTAGTAAACCAAATGCAATAAAGGCTGTTGCCCAAATACCCTGTTCTAAAGTAGTTGTAAATGAGATTCCAAATGCTAACACTAGAGAAATTCCAGCTAATACAAGCCCAAAATTTCTAGCTTTTTCAGCAGGATGAATTCTTTTTGATGGAAGTGGTCTATTTTTTGTTCTCTCCATTATTGCATCTATATCTCTGTCATGATAATTGGTTAGAGTATTAGCTGCAGCCGATCCAGCAGCAACAGAAAATAGCATCAACAACCATGTGGCAGGAGAAATTTCAATATGATAAATATTTGATGCAGTTAAAGTTGCTCCAAACGCAGTAAAAACTAGTAAATACCAAATTTTTGGTTTTGTTAACTCATAATATACTGCAACACGAGATTCAGATTTTTGTTTTTGCAATTCTAGTCACTATCCTTTAATGACTTATATGGCATTGCTTTTGTGCGAGACTTCATTTCGATAAATGACTCTGATGACTGTATTCCTTCAATTCGTCCAATTTTTTCAGATACCATTTTGTGCATCTGATCCAATGATTTTGCATATACAGTTACTAAAATGTCAAATCTTCCTGTAACCTCTGCAATTTCTCTCACTCCATCTATTTTGAATAATTCTTCAATTATGTGATCTCGTTGTTTTGTATCCATGTTTATTCCTGTTAATGCCTTTACATTATAACCAAGTTCTGCATCATTTACAACAATTGTAAAACGTTCAATTAATTTCCGTTTCACTAGACGTTTAATTCTCGAGTATACCACTGATGAATTAACATTAATTTTTTTTGATAATCTTGGAACTGAAATTGATGCATCATTAGCTAATTCTGATAAAATTTGTAAATCTAATTCATCAACTTTTACCGTTTAAAACACCCAAAACAATCTAGATTTCTGGATCTTATAAAGTTATTATTGTAAAAATTACAAAAAATAGTCTAGATTTTACCTTTTTTGTAAAGCATCTCTGCTAACAAAACAGCGCCTTTTGCAGATCCCATTTTTTTATTATGTGAGAATAACACATACTTTAAACCATGATCGAATAATTCTTCTTTCTCAACTCTTCCAATAGTTGTCGTCATGCCATCACCAACACTACGTTCCATTCTTGGTTGAGGTCGTGTTGGATCTTCATGAAATGCATAATATTTCTCAGGAGATGATGGTAAACCCGATACAGTACTTTCTTTATTGGCATCATCATAGACTTGTTTTGCAATTTGCGTGTCTATATCTTTTTCAGTTTCTACAAAAACTGATTCTGTATGACCGTCAATTACCGGAACTCTGGTACATGTACAACTTACTTTAATATTGGCATCTTCAATTTTTCCATTCTTTAATTTGCCAAGAATTTTTCTAGTTTCAATTCTTACTTTTTCTTCTTCTTTTGCAATATATGGTATAATATTATCAGTAATGTTCATTGCAGAAACACCCGGAGTACGACCTGCACCAGATATTGCTTGCATTGAAGTCATCATCACCTTTTTTGCACCATATTTTTCATAAAGTGGTTTCAAAGTAATTGCCAATCCTGTAGTAGTACAATTTGGGAGTGGTGCAACCCAACCCTTCCAATTTCTATTTTTCTTTTGTGTTTCTAATAATTCTGAGTGTTCATCATTAATTCCAGGAATTAGAATAGGTACATCTTCTTCGTAACGATAAGCAGAACTAGTTGAAATTACTGGTAGTTCTGCTGCAATTTTGGTCTCAATATCTCTAGCTGCGTTTGATTCAACTGCAGAGAATACTAAATCTAATTGTGATAAATTCAATTCATCAATATTTTTTACAGTCATTTCTTTAATGTACTCTGGAATTTGACCATCTACTTCCCAATGTATTATTCCACTATCGGGATCTTTAATGGCATCAAGATATTTTTTTCCGGCAGAGCGTTCAGATGCTGCAATCTGTGTAACTTCAAACCAAGGATGATTATTTAATGACTGTACAAATTCCTGTCCTACAGAACCTGTAACCCCTACAATCGCCACTCGTTTTTTGTCCACGATCTAAAAATCTTTTATTCAATTAATAATCGTTTTCTGAATTTGACCAAAACATACTATATCAGCACAGATTATTTCAAATTATGAGGATAAATCCCAATATCTCTATACATAAGCGAATTCATCATGGAGGGCCTTTTTCAATCGCACATCCAAGCTCTGATATTTTGGATTTTAGCTCAAACATTAGTCCTATGGGTACTTCTTCTCTGGTGCGTAAAACCATAAAAAATCAGTTAGATACAATACAAATCTATCCTGATTCAGAATCTACTCAACTTAGAAAAAATCTTCAACACTATACCAAAATACCGCATTCTCAAATTGTGGTAGGAAACGGTGCCACTGAAATTATCTATAATTTCTGTCAGGCCTTTTTATCAAATAAAACATCTGTTTTGATTCCAATTCCGACCTTTGGTGAATATGAATCCGCAGCAAAACTCACTGGTGCCAAAGTTTTGTTTTTTAAAACAATGAATTTAGAAAAAGATCTAGATAATTTTATTCCCAAGTTACCAAGTAATGGTTGTATCTTCATTTGTAATCCAAATAATCCGACAGGAAATCTAATCTCAAAAAAAACTTTGCAAAAGATAATCATATCGGCAAATAAAAAGAAAACTTTGGTGTTCATTGATGAATGTTTTATTGAACTAGTCCCAGATCACGATGAATCAATTATTAAACTCATCAAAAAATACAACAATTTGTTTGTTTTACGATCTCTGACAAAATCATTTGCTTTAGCCGGTTTACGCATTGGTTACGGTATAGGATCAAAACAAATGATTTCTATTTTAAACAATATTAAAATTCCTTGGAATGTTTCAGGATTAGCACAACAAGCAGCATCTGCTGCTCTTTCACATTCATTTTATTTATCTAAAGTAAAGAAAATAATTAGAAAAGAATCATTTTATCTAATTAATCATATTTCTAAACTAAAAAATTTTCAATGTACTGCCACTTCAACAAATTTTATTTTAATAAAAACAAAAATGAAATCAAAAACAGTGCAAAAAAAATTACTTGAAAAGAAAATTCTAATTCGCGACTGTAGTACAATTCGTGGCTTGAATGATAATTACATTAGGATTGCTGTAAAGACAAGAAAAGAAAATGAAAAATTAATCAAAGCTTTGGAGAGATTATGAAATCATTAATGATTCAAGGTACGTCATCAGGATCTGGTAAAACAACTCTAGTTGCATCACTATGTAGAATTTTTGCAGATAAGGGATTTTCTGTAGCACCGTTTAAATCTCAAAATATGTCAAATTACGCCTATAAAACAAAAGATTTGAAATATCTAGAGCCCAGGCTATACAGGCAATAGCTGCACGATGTGAAATCACTCCTCATCTAAATCCAATTCTTCTAAAACCTCTTGGTAATTACTATAGTGATGTATACCTCAATGGAAAAATGTTCAAAAAAATGCATGCTACTGAATACTATAAAAAATTTGTACAAACTCAAGGACTAAGCATTGCTACAAAATCACTCAAATATCTTCAAAAAAATTATGATCTTGTTATTTTAGAAGGAGCTGGATCACCAGCCGAAATTAATTTGGAAAAATATGACATAGCAAATATGAAAATGGCAGAAATATCTAATTCTTCAGTATTACTAATTACGGATATTGATAGAGGAGGTTCATTTGCTAGTATTGTGGGCACTATGTCACTTTTAGATAAAAGATATCAAAAATTAATCAAAGGTTTTGTTATCAATAAATTTCGAGGTGATATCAATATTCTTAAACCAGGTTTCAAAAAAATTAAAGAGATAACAAAACGTTCAGTATTAGGTGTAATACCAATGATTGACATAGATCTACCTGAAGAAGATTCGTTAAGTGGTAAAGCAAAGAATATCACTTGGAATAAAAAAAACCTAGATAAAATAGAAAATGAGATTGACAAGATTAGTAAATTAGTAAATTCAAATTTGAATATTGCAGAAATAGAGAGGATGATAAGTTGATAGCTGAATCAATACTAGTAGTATTTTTTGCACTAGTGTTAGATTTTGCAGTAGGAGATCCTAGAAACAAATTTCATCCAACTGCTTGGTTAGGTTCTCTGATTGCAAAATTAACTCCACATACAAAAAATTCATCAGAAAACCTAGAAAAACTTGGGGGTATTTTCATCATTTTAATTTCTAGTGGAATTGTTGCATCTTTGATAATATTTTTGGATATTGGAATTAAATTAATCACTGTGAATTACATATACATTATAATTTCAGTAATTGTAGGTGGTGTATTACTAAAAACAACTATAGCAATAAAAGGAATGGAAAAACATGCCCTTGCTGTTGTAACTGCCCTAGAACAAAACAATATCTCTTCTGCCAGAGACAATTTATCCATGATTGTAAAGCGAAATACCAAAAATCTTGACAAAAACCACGTATTTTCAGGCGTGCTAGAGAGCATTAGTGAAAATACTGTAGATGGTATAACAGGACCTCTTTTCTACTTTGCACTTTTTGGTTTACCTGGAGCATTTGTTTATCGCGTAATCAATACAGCAGATTCTATGATTGGATACAAGACAGATATTTTCAAAAATGTTGGGTGGTTTGGAGCAAACTGTGATAAAATTTTGAATTACATTCCATCCAGGCTAACAGGATTTATCATGATACTTAGTGCTATGGTTCTTAGAAATAATTGGAGAAAATCTTATGAAATAATGATTCGTGATGGAAGAAAAACTAAAAGTCCTAATGCTGGATATCCTATGGCAGCTATTGCAGGAGCATTGGAAGCAAAATTTGAAAAGATTGATCACTATTCACTTGGTGATGGAAACATTTCATTTACCAAAGATCATGTGAAATCAGCTATTTCAATAATGAAAGTTACCTCAATATTGTTTTGTGTAATTGTAGTTGTTCCAATTCTTTTACTTTTATCTTATTTAGGATGGTGGATTCATGCTTAAAGAAATTGGTTCTGTCTTTTCATTTCTAACCATTATCCCAACTAGCAATTCAAATCTTGAAACAATTGCAAAATACATGTATATTTTTCCAATTGTAGGAATTGCAATTGGTTTAATCGTTGGTTCAATAGGATTTGGACTTTCATTATTTTTAGATCCATTAATAGTAAGTTTGTTAGTTGTTGCTTCATTTGTAATACTTACTGGTGTACATCATACTGATGGTCTAGCCGATTTTGCTGATGGCTTGATGGTAAATGGAACAAAAGAAAAAAAACTTGCAGCAATGAAAGATCTCTCTACCGGTTCTGCAGGAATAGTTGCAATAGTATTGTATATTGTAGGATTGATAATAGCAATCTCATTATCCACTGGTTATCAGTTATTCTTGGCAATTTTACTTAGTGAAATATTTGCAAAATTTTCAATGGTTTTGATGGCAAGTGTTGGAAAATCTGCATCTTTAGGCTCAAATTCACCATTTGTTGAGATGATGAAAAACAAAAAGAAATTGATATTTGCAACTGTGATTACTCTAATCCCATTGTTTGTTCTTGGTGGTACGACAGGATTGCTCTTATTTGGAGCAGGTGTAACATTGACAATATTTCTAGTTGTCTTGACTGCTCGTAGCTTTGGAGGAATTACAGGAGATGTATTGGGTGCTACAAACGAATTGACTCGATTAGCCTCTCTTCTAATCTTTGTTTCAGTATGATTGGTATTGTTATGGCTGGTGGCAAAGGAAGCCGAATGAGTTTGACTGGAGAAAAACTACTTTTAAAATATAAAAAACCGATAGTTCTTCATGTAATTGATGCACTAGTAAATTCTAAATGCTTTTCAAAAATATTGGCAATTACAAGTTCTAATTCGCCAAAAACAAAAAAATTGCTAGAAGAAAATAATATTGATCTCTTTAATACTCCAGGTGGTGGTTATGTTGAAGATCTTAATTTAGTTCTTAAATCACTAAATGATTTTGTTTTGATTACCTCTGCTGATTTGCCATTTTTAGATGGAGATATTATCAAAAATATTGTAAATCAATGTAATTCAGAAAATATCTGGACTACAATTCTTGTTACGAAAAAATTCATGGAATCATTACATCTTTCTTCTAATTATTGGCTCAATTTTGAGAATCAACAGTGCTGCTATACTGGAATTTCACTAGTAAACGCAAAAAATATTTCAATACTGGAAAACATATCTGAAAAATTTATAATAATCGACGATAAACGAATCGCTTTTAATCTAAATACAAAACAAGACTATGATTTACTCAGCACTACCTGAGATTTTTCCATTAATTTTTGCTTTAGAACCAGTTGGTTCAGCAATATTGTTGCCACAAGAATTGCATACGACAACCTGTGATGCATGAGAATACACTACTTGTAACTCACCACATTCATTACAATTAACTTTCTGGAACTTACTTGATGGTTTTGGAATTTCAATATGATCTTTTTTCATGCTGCCACCAACTCAAATTTCTTAATTCTAATGCCTGGTTTATTGTATTTCTTTTTGCATACTGTACATGTCATAATTGGAGTAACTTTCTTTGTAACTTTTGCAGGCTTTGCAAGTTTTGGGAATTTTTGTCCACCATACCCTCGTTTACGTTCCGCATGTCTGCGTTCTCCTCGTGCAGAACCTCTTCTTTTCCCAGCCTTGTATATGGAGACCTTCTGTTCAGTATGTGTCTTACATTTAGCACAATACTTACGGATGACCTTGGGTATGTTCATATTAAAAAAAAATCGCTTCAACGGTAATTTAAGCATTGAATCTATAATAGGTTCAAAGTACAAGAAAATTCGTGACTTCGAGCCTAGCGAATTCGATTTCTTTGTTAAATTCAGTGGCAATGGGCGACAAAAAAGCAGATCTCGTCCTAAAAAATTGCTCCTTACTATCAGTTTACACTCGAGAGATTATTCCAAAAATTCAGATCGCAATAGTTAGTGATAGAATTGCATATGTTGGTCCAGATGCAGGACATACAATTGGAACAAAAACAACTGTCATTGATGTTAAGGAAAAATATGTAGGACCTGGTTTTGCTGATCCTCATTTACACATTGATCAATTTGTCTTACCTTCCGAATTTGCAAAAAAATCTCTTTTATGTGGAGTAACATCACTTTTCTCAGATCCGATAGATATTGTCAGCGTATCTGGTTACAAAGGATTTCAAGAGTTTCTAAAACTCGGTGAAGATTTACCAATTCGAATATTTCAAGTTGTTCCGGGTGGTCTTCCTGTTGATGAAAAATTTAGTCATAGCAAAACTTTATCATTATTACAAGAAAAATTAGCAATTAAACATCCTCATGTTCTAGGACTGGGTGAAGTTTTTTCATGGACCAAAGTGACGCTTCGAGATCCTAACACAATGAAATCTCTATCTGCCATGTTAGAAGGAGACTGCATAATTAATGGACATACTGCTGGAGCAAGTGAAAAAAAACTCAATGCATATGTCGCATCTGGAATCTTGTCATGTCATGAACCTATCAATTTTGATCAAGTCTTAGAAAGATTACGTCTAGGTATGTGGATTATGATGAGAGAAGGATCAATTAGGCGTGACTTGAAAGAAATTATCCCACATGTATTATCTCATGGAACAAGTTTTGACAGATTGATGTTTTGTTCTGATGGACTTGATCCTACAGATATTGTAAAGTATGGTCATATTGATCATTGTATTAGAGAATCTATTAAACTTGGTCTAAAACCTATTGATGCTATTTCAATGGCTTCAAAAAACTGCTTTGATTATTACAACATGAGTAAAGATTTGGGTGGTATTGCACCAGGAAAACTTGCAGATATTTTAATTTTTGATGACTTGAAATCAATTAAACCCAATAAAGTCTTTGTAGGTGGAAAATTGGTTGTTTCAAATGGAAGTATTGTTACCTCAATAAAGAAAAAAATAATTCCTTCATGGATAAAAAAAACAGTCAAACTAAAAGAACTCTCTCCCAAAGACTTTGGTATTATATCAAAAAAGAAAAGCATTCTTGCAAATACCATTTTTATGCAAACTGAAATTATCACAAAATTGGGCTCAACAGAACTATTTACTAAAGAAGGAAATGTTTTGACTTCTTTAGATAAGGATGTATGGAAAGTAGCAGCTTTTGATAGAATTCATGGAACTAACAAACATGCTATAGGATTTCTTGAAAATTTTGGAGCAAATATTGGTGCGTTTGCATCAACTTGGAGTTTTCATGAAAATGATATGATTGTAATTGGCTCTAATGATTTTGATATGTCAATTGCTGCAAATATTCTTATAAAAAATCAGGGAGGTCTAGTTGTAGTAAAATCTGGTAAAATTATTGCATCACTACCGTTACAGCTAGCAGGAATTGTTTCTACTGATTCATTTGAAAAAGTTTTATCTAATTTTGAACAAATCAATAATTCAATTGTAGATTCTGGATGTAAGTTTTCAAGACCACATCTGATTCCACTTTTCTTACCATTCCTTGCTCTTCCATCAGTTCGTATCTTATCAGGAGGAATTGTAGATGTTAAGAGACGATCTTACATTAATCCAATTAACTAAGTAATGTTAAAAAGGGGGATACAAAGGATTGTAGCTTATCTCAATGGCATCAATTCAACAAACACCTAATGGCCCAGTTTTAGTTCTAAGAGAGAGCGCATTACAACAAAAAGGTAAAGATGCTCAACACAACAACATAGCTGCTGCTAAACTAGTCGCTGAATTAGTTAGAAGCAGTCTGGGTCCAAGAGGTTTAGATAAAATGCTAGTTGATTCCTTAGGCGATGTTACTATTACAAACGATGGTGCAACCATCTTAAAAGAAATTGACGTTCAACACCCTGCTGCCAAAATGATGGTCGAAATTGCAAAAACCGTTGATAATGAAGTAGGTGACGGTACTACATCATCAGTAGTTTTTGGAGGAGCTCTTTTAGCTAGAGCGGAAGATCTTCTCAAAAAAGATGTTCATCCATCAGTAATTATCGAGGGTTATCAAGCAGCAGCTGAAAAGACACTAGAAATTTACGCTGAAATGGCAAAAAAAATCAAGCCTGATGATAGAGAAACACTTCTCAAAATTGCCACAACCAGTATGCAATCAAAATTAATCTCTGAAGATAGTGATGTACTTTCCAAAATTGTAGTTGATGCAATCTTAAGAGTTGCAACAAAAAAGGCAGAGACATATTCTGTTGACCTTGAAAATATTAAAGTTGAAAAGAAAGCTGGTGGTTCTATTACAGATACTCAAATTATCAAAGGTATTGTTTTAGATAAAGAAGTTGTTCATAGTGGCATGCCAACTAAAATTGAGAAAGCAAAGATTGCACTTGTAAATTCTGCACTAGAAATTGAAAAGACTGAGATGAGTTCAGAAATAAGAATTACTGATCCTACACAAATGCAAATGTTTTTGGAGGAAGAAAACAGAATGATCAAAACAATGGTTGACAAACTTCACAATGTTGGAGTTAATGTATTAATTTGTCAAAAAGGAATTGATGATATTGCACAACATTATTTAGCAAAATATGGTATTATGGCAGTTAGACGTGTTAAAGAAAGTGACATGATAAAACTTGGCAAAGCTACTGGAGGACGTGTTATCTCTAATCTTGATGAACTTACAGAAAAAGATCTTGGTACTGCAGATTTGGCTCATCAAAAGAAAGTCGAATCTGATAAATGGGTGTTTATTGAAGGATGTAAAAATCCACAATCTGTAACTTTGCTTATTCGAGGTGGTTCACAAAGACTTATCGATGAAGTTGATCGTTCAATTCATGATTCTCTAATGGTAGTAAAAGATGTAATTGAGAAACCAGAAATTGTTGCAGGAGGCGGAGCACCAGAATCATATGCCGCATCTAAACTCAAAGACTGGGCAGATAGCTTTGACGGTAGAGAACAACTTGCAATTAAAAAATATGCTGAGGCATTGGAGATTATTCCTCTAACAATAGCCGAAAATGCAGGAATGGATCCTATCGATACAATGGCTACACTTAGAGCAAAACAAAATCAAGGTCGTAAATGGACAGGAATCGATGCAAGAAATACAAAGATTGCAGACATGTTGGCTATTGATGTTGTAGAACCACTTGCAGTAAAAGAACAGATAATCAAATCTGCAACCGAAGCTGCCTGCATGATTCTTAGAATTGATGATGTGATTTCTGTTTCTGGTGCCCGATAAACATCTTCAATATATTAGCTAAACTTAAGCAATCCCATTTTCATTAAATTATTGTTGTACAAACTAGGAATAGATCTTGGTGGAACTAAAATAGAAGCAATTCTACTTGATGAAAATCTTGACACAATTCAAAGAAAAAGAGTTCCAACTCCACAAAATGATTATCAGCAAATACTAAACACAATTACTTCTTTGGCTATGGATCTTTTAAAAAACATTAAAGATTATTCTATAGGGATTTGTACTCCAGGTGCAATTTCAAAAAAGACCGGTTTAATAAAAAACAGTAATACTCAATGTCTTATAGGAAAATCACTCAAAGAGGATTTAGAAAATAAACTAGATAAAAAAATTTCTATGGAAAATGATGCAAATTGTTTTGCAATAGCTGAATCTACAATGGGTGTTGCAAAAGAGTTCGATGTTGTTTTTGGAGTCATAATGGGTACTGGTGTAGGTGGAGGTATAGTTATTGATGGAAAAATTCATCAAGGTAGAACCAACATTGCTGGCGAATGGGGACATCATACATTACATCAAAATGGACATAATTGTTATTGTGGAAAACAAGGTTGTGTTGAGACATACATCAGTGGTCCCGCATTAGAAAAACGATGGAAAGAACTAACTGGAAAATCACAAAACATGCCTGAAATTATACGAAATCTTGAGAATTTCAAGGCAAAACAATGGAAGGATGAATTTTTGGAAAACTTTGGATCTGGGTTGGCAAATGTAATTGATATTTTAGATCCTGATGTAATAGTTTTGGGAGGTGGTTTATCTAATATTGATTTTTTATACACCGAAGGAAAAGATTCAGTATATCAGAAGGTCTTTTCAGATTTAGTTGATACTCCAATTCTAAAAAACAAATTAGGTGATTCTGCTGGAGTTTTTGGTGCAGCATTACTATAAAATTTAATTTGTGCTATCTAAATTCAGAATTTTATAAATATGTAAAATCGTTTGGTATACTGATTTTTAAATTAAATTGTATTCTTTTACAATTTTCCATTTTTCTATATCTGGAAAAAATTTTTGTACAACAAGTTTGTTTATCATAAATTCATTTTTAATGTCTAATTCATTTATTATTTTGATTTTTTCTTGTATTGGTAAGATTTTGTAAATTAGACTAATGTGTGGGTTAAATTCATATTTTAAAATTTTTTCAAAATGTTTTTTAAGATTTTTATGAATTAATTCTAACTGTGTATTCATTTTTAATTCTATGTACACTGTTTTCCACAATTCTTCAGATTGTAAAATTTCTGATTTTTTAACCAAAAATGAATTACAATTCAGTATCACTTCTTTAGCAATACTGTCAATTAAGCTAATTTCTGAGTCTACCAATCCGTAAATTGTAATATGTGGTTCGAATTTTGGAGCCTGATATTTTTCTGAAATTACATCACTGATCTTCTTTAGATAATCTCTATCGCTTTTAGAAAATGTAAGCCAAATTGCATGCATGATTATTCAAATTTTATTCAGGACAGCCTTCCATTTTTGCAATAAAGTAGCCATTTGTCATTATCTCAATTTCAATTTCTTCTGATACTGATTGCGTGTGACAAAATCTACATTCTTCTGTAGTGACTTTGGCATTGTTCTCTCCAATACTTTTTAACCATTCTTTTGCAAATGTAATCGCTTTTTCTGTATCATTTTTGTCAGTTATTACATCAAAATGCATGACGTGTCCATTCTTTGATTTGACATATGTATCAAATACGTGAAAACCCATAACCATCTCAAAAAAATTTGATTATTAATGGATTACTTTTGAAATAACTGTGTAGAATCAATATCTGATCCTATACACATATCACTAAATTCTTCGGGATTTAGTGAATAGGATACTCTTGGTTCAAATTGTATGACTTGGACTTCTGTTTTCTCACTAAGTTTTTTTACTTTCTCTGATGAATTTTTTTCTAATATTTTTTTAATAATTGATTCTTTGATTTTTGATTTTGTGGGCTCATCTGTTATAAAACTTACAATTCCTCGAAATTGAAATCCTTTCAAATCATCTTTGTTAAAAACAGAAATGGTGACCCAAGGATTTGCTTGAATGTTCTTGTAAGATTTATGTTTGAAAAAATCTAGCCAATATATCACATCTTCATCAACTCTAAAGAAAATTCTAGGTGATACATTTGCTAAATTATTTGCCCCTATAGTTCCTACTGCAAAAATCCCCTGACTCTCAATGAATTCTTTGATCTCATTTGGAATTTTTACCATGAATTTATTATGATTAATTTGTATTAAAGTAGTCTTTTAAACATCAAACTTGAGAATAGTTTTTATGAATTATTTGAGTATTTTCTGTCGCAAGATACTCATTTAAGCTTCTAATCATGCAGATTCCAAATTTGGAATTTAGTGTTAAAACTAGAAAAAATTATCTTGTTTAATTTTGGCATTAGGTTTTTATCTATTTTCCTTGATTACCACATGTGTCTCAAATATACAACTGTGTACACTGTGATGCGGCATTTGATTCTAAAAAAGAATTTGAGGCACATGTGATCTTTTCTCACAAAACAGATGCTATTTCAAAGAAAAAAATTCTGATTTTAGGAGGTGGTTTTGGTGGAATGTATGTCTTAAAAGATCTCCAAAAAAAACTAGATGTTAAAAATATTAGTATAACTATTGTAAGTGAGAACAATTATTTTTTGTTTACTCCGATGTTGCCCGAAGTAGCTTCAGGAATGCTTAATCCTAGAGACATCACAATACCAATTAGACATTTCTGTACGCGCGCAAAATTTTATCAGGCTACTGTTTTTTCAGTAGATTTAGCACAAAAATTAGTGACAATTACAAGAAAATTTGATGGAAAGGATCATGCTTTAGAATATGATTATTTGATATTGGCAGTAGGAAGTATCAATAACTTTTTTGGAAATAAAAAACTAGAAGAAAATTCTTTTACAATAAAAACTATCGAAGATGCAATAGAATTACGTAATCAGGTTCTTCTGATGATGGAAATTGCTGCACAAACAGGGAGTATGGGACTTCAACAAAAATTTCTCACCTTTACCGTAGTCGGTGCAGGTTTTGCAGGAGTTGAGATAATTGGAGAACTAAATCATTTTGTAAGAAAATCTGTAAAACAAGCATATCCTACAATTGACGAGACCAACATCAATATGATTTTAATATCATCTAGAAATGAAATTTTACCAGAACTTAATAAAAAACTGGGTGAATCTGCAAGATCGTATTTAAAAAAAGTTGGAGTTAGAATTATAACAAATGTAAAAGCGGTTGATGCTGGCGAGAGCCATGTGGAATTAAGTGATGGAGAAATAATTCCATGTACCACACTTATTTGGACAGGAGGTGTGACTACAAATTCCATGATTGAATCATTAATTTGTGAACATGGTGAAGGAGGAAAAATTTTAGTTGATAAATATTTAAGATTGAATGAACATCCTGAAGTTTTTGCGTTGGGTGACTGTGCAGCAATTCCAGATGCTGATACCGGAAAATTTTATCCACCAACAGCTCAACATGCATTGCGTGAAAGTAAAATTGTTGCACATAATATAAAAAAAATACTTGTTGGTAAAACAAATTTGAGAGAATTTTCATATCATAGTAAGGGAATGATGGCAACTATCGGAAATAGAGCAGGTGTTGCATCTTTGATGGGTTATAGTGTAACCGGAGTACTAGCTTGGTTAATCTGGCGATCTTATTACATAATGCATCTTCCAACATTTGAAAAGAAAATAAGAATTGGAAGTAGTTGGGCAATTAATTTATTTTTTGGAACTGATTTGACTTTGATTGGTGAAACAAAAACAAAAAATTTATGTGAAATAACAATTGAAGATACACCGTCACTAAAAGAGCAATTATTTACAGATTTATAGATAAACACTTTAACTACTCTTGAATTTTTTTCAAAAAGAACAATTATTCAGTATTTTATTGTTTTAATTTTTTAACATTAAACTTTACTTGTTTAATCAAAGATTTAATTTTTGATTCAGAAAAATGCACATCTAAAAATAAAAACATTGATCTTTCCTATTTTTGATGCTGAATTCATTACTTTATAATTGGCTGATAGAAAAAATGGATGAATGGCACAAAATTCAGTATCCTTACATAAAAAATTAAGAGGAAAAATTTCTATAACTAGTAAAATATCTCCACTGAAATTAGGAGATATAAAATTAATCTATACTCCTGGAGTTGCTGAAGTATGTAAACAGATTCAACATAACAATTCTCTCAAATACTCGTTTACATCAAAGGGAAACAATGTTGCAATAGTAACTGATGGAACAAGAAATCTTGGATTGGGAAATACTGGTCCTGATGCTGCTTTGCCAGTCATGGAAGGAAAATCTGCAATATATAGTGAATTTGGAAAAATTAATGCATTTCCAATTTGTCTTAATACAACAGATAAAAATGAAATCATTCAAACGATAAAAGCGATAGAACCAGTATTTGGCGCAATAAATCTTGAAGATATAGAATCTCCAAAGGTATTAGACATAGCAAACGAATTAGAAAAAATTTTAAAAATTCCAATATTTCATGATGATCAACATGGAACAGCAATTGTTGTATTAGCAGCTCTACTCAATTCATTAAAAATTGTGAACAAAGAAATCAAAAATATAAAAATTGTAATAGTTGGTTCTGGTTCAGCAGGTTACGGTATAGCAAAACTACTTCATTACTCTGGATGTAAAAATATAGTTGTGTTAGATTCAAAAGGTTCTATTCATAAAGGACGCAAAGGACATATGAACAAATACAAAAAAGAAATTACAAGATTCACAAATCCTAAAGAAAAAGGTCTACTTTCTAAAGTCATTGTTAATTCAGATGTGTTTATTGGAGTATCTGGAGTTAAAAATCTCTTAAAAGTATCCATGATTAAAAAAATGAATAAAAATTCAATTGTGTTTGCCCTTACAAATCCAGAACCTGAAGTAGTTCCATCAATTGCAAAAAAGGCAGGTGTAAAGATTATTGCAACAGGCAGTTTCAAATATAATAACAAGGTTAACAATGCAATTGTTTTTCCATATCTTATGCGAGTAATTCTAGATTTAAAAATAAAGAGAATCACAATGAAGATTCTTTATGATACGGCTCATGCAATAGCAAGTACTGTCAACAAAAATAAATTATCGATAAATAACATTATCCCTGAATTAGGTGATACAAGAATACAAAATAAAATAATGGAATCACTTCGTAACACAAAATTATCATAATTTAAAGACTCTAATTTTTTTAAATCTCAGATTATTTTGCTTTTAGTTAGAAATAGTTTTTCCATGTTGCTTTCCCTTACTATCAATTGTTTCAGACTTTAGAAATCATCAAAATATGTCGTATTTTTACTCATAGAATGGGGATTTCCTTTAGATTGATTTCATGTCAAGTAATGGTCTATCAATAATGAATAAAATCATTAAAATAAATTTCTGTAATACAGAAATCATGAGAAATAGAATAATCTGTAAAGACTGTCGTCAAGAACTAGAAACTCGTTCTGAACGTAGTATGAAGAAATGTGAAGGTTGTCAGCTCCAATAGATGTATTATTTTACAGAGCCATAATCGCTTTCTGTTTTGTGTATTCTATTTTTATTGTGGTTCAATTGTTGCAGGAGGTTTACTTGAAATTGCATAAGTTACCCATGTCACATCTTCTACCTCATTTGTAATTCTATTACTGATTTTTTCTAGTAATTCATGTGGTAATCTAGTCCAATCTGCTGTCATTGCATCAATGGAATCTACTACTCTGATCATTACAATATTTCCATATTTTCTTTCATCTCCTACTACCCCAACTGCTTTATCATCACCTACTGCTGCATATGCTTGCCATACTTTACCATAAAGATCAGCTGCAATCAACTCATCCTCTACAATTTTACTTGCTACTTTTGATATCTGAAGTTTTGTTGGAGTAACTTCACCAATAATTCTTACAGCTAACCCAGGTCCTGGAAATGGATGTCGCATGAAAAGTTTTTCTGGAACACCTAAAATTTTAGCTATTTTCCTTACTTCATCTTTGTATAAATCGCGCAATGGTTCTAATATCTCCAAATCAAGCCAATCTGGAAGTCCACCCACATTATGATGTGATTTTATTACTGCAGCTGGACCTTTTGAAACTCCACTCTCTATTACATCTGGATACAACGTACCCTGTGCAAGCCATTTGAAAGGTCCATTCTTTTTTGCAAATTCAGTAAAAACACGAACAAACTCCTCACCTATGATCATTCTTTTTCTCTCAGGGTCTTCCACGCCTTTTAATTCGGCCAAAAAAACTTGAGCAGCATCCACTACTGAAAAATTTACATTAAAGTTATTTTTGAACATCTCTTCAATTTCTATTTCTTCATTTAATCGTAAAAGACCATTATTTACAAAAACACACTTTTGTCTGTTACCGATTGCTTTGTGAATCAATAAAGCTGCTACCGTAGAATCTATTCCTCCACTTACACCACACAAGACATTTCCTTTAATTTTTGAAATTTTTTCTACCGTACTATCGATAAATCCTTCCATAGTCCAATCTTGCTTAGCCCCACAAACCTTTAAAACAAAATTCTTGAGAATTTCTGTTCCTTGTTCTGTATGTACAACCTCTGGATGAAATTGAATTCCATACATTGATTTTTCTTTTGATGCAATTGCCGCAGCCTTTGCACTTTGAGTATGTCCTATTACTCTGAATCCTGGTGGAATTTGTTCTGCTTCATCGCCATGACTCATCCATGCTCTAACTGATTCACCAATTCCACTTAGGAGATCCTCATCACTATCAATTGTTAGTACTGATGAACCATATTCTTTGTTGGCTCTTTTTACTTTACCACCGAATTTATTTACAATTAATTGATGTCCGTAACAAATTCCAAGTAGTGGTAAATTCATATCAAAAATTTTATTTTCTGGAACAGGCGCATCTGAATTATACACACTTGATGGACCTCCAGAAAAAATTATTCCTTTAGGATTAATTTTTTGTAATTCCTCAAAACTAATGTCAAATGGAACAAGCTCTGCATATACAGAAAATTCTCTAATTCTTCTACAAATCAAATGACTATACTGCGATCCAAAATCTAAAACTACTATCTTATCCATAAAATCACTTTTTGATGTTTTCAAGCATACGTGTAAGTGACCATCCTGCGGTGCTAATTATTTCATTTACCCTCTCTTTTTGCCTGTAATTTTTGATAATTATTTCTCTAATATCTGAACCATTTTTGTTAATTATGTAATCAATCACTGACTCTTTTTGGATTTTGCCATTTTCTGCTTCTGTAGAGTCTTTTCTCTTCATTTCTCCGATAATTCTATCAATGAAAAATGATTTGAATGGTGGTGTATCTGCATTTATTTCCATATTGTCTTCTAGAACTATTGAAACTTGATCAGGTGTAACGTAAGCATTTGCAATAATTTTACCATCACTTCCACTTGTTATTGGAATTGAGATTTCTTCTAATTTCTCAGTAGATACAACTAGATTTTTTGTAGATACCTCTGGAGTTTTTACTATACCTAGTGCAGAAGCTTTTGTAAAACTGGATTCTTTTAACACCAAATCTAAAATTGTTATGTTTTTTTCTAATAACCCTATAGCATTTTGATGCTTGTCCATTTGTTTAACCAAACTATCCCTCATAGCAACAATATCTCGTATTTGTTCCTCTGAGAATTTCATAATTTCTTTCATATGTATATGGGTATTAAATGCATTCTAGGTAATTATAATATCAAGTTCACTATAGGATATCTTTTCAAATCCTCTGATTGGACTTGATGTTGTAAATAACTGCGATCTTGTTTTTCCTGATAACCATTCTAAAAGTGATTTGCCTTTTCTTAATTTCTTTAATTTTATTTTTCTCTCAACTACTTTTGTTTGAGAATATTTTCCTATTTTTTTTCCAAAATCCATTCCAAACAAAATAATTTTTTTTGCATCAAAATGACTTGCAAGAAAAACCGCTCTATCTCCATCTGTGAAACCTCCAAAATTTTGTATCTTTTTAAATGGTTTTGATTGAGTAGTACCAATACAATTTTTAAAATTTTCTACAAGATATAATTTTACAATATTATCCCCATGTGCATGAACAACAAAAATTGAATCTGTTTTTCCAACTTTTACCAATGAATCTTCATCACCATCCAAGTCAGTAACAACAATATCTGGTTTAATTCCATTTTCAACTAATGGTTTTACTGCACTGTCTGCCACAATTTTTATCACTTTTTTAAAATTTTTCAATACTGGTATGGCTAAAGATAATGATGGACCTGCACCTATCACAAAAACAGTTTTTCCTTTTATCTGTTCATTGATCTTTTTAATAGAAACAGTTTTTCTTAAAATTGAATCTAAAATAATTGCTGATTCTGTATCTTGTTTTTCACTGTATTTGAATTCATGTAAAATCTCTGAATATCTTTTATTCCAACCTGAAATCATCATATGACTCAAATTGGTATGGTTTATGATAAATCATGTGACTAACCTTGGAAATGTAGGCGTGGGAGGGAAAAACCCAGTTCGAATAATGGGCATTTTAAACACCAGTCCTGAGTCATTTTACAAAAAATCAATCAAAATAACAAAACAACAGATTACAAACACAATAAAACAAATGGAAATTGATGGAGCCGATTTTATTGATGTTGGAGGAATGTCAACTGCACCATATTTATCAACATCAGTATCTGAAAAAATAGAATCACAAAGAATTCTAAATGCAATTCAGATTATTCAAAATGTATCCAATCTTCCAATATCTGTTGATACATGTAGAGCAAATGTTGCAAAATCTGCCTTAGAACATGGAATTGAAATAATTAATGATATTTCTGGACTAAAATATGATGATAAAATGATTGATGTCATTAGAGAATATGGACCGTCACTTATTTTGTGTGCATTTGATTCTAAGACAGTAGTTGGTGATATACAATCAACTAAAAATCTTCTAAAAGACAGTTTGAAAATTGCAAAAATTGCTGGAATTCCATCCAGTAAGATTGTTTTAGATCCTGCTATTGGCTTTTTTAGAAAAACTGGAAAAGGATCTTTTTTTACAAAAATTAAATCTGATTGGCTAGAAAGAGATCTATCAGTTATTCAAAATTTGAAATCCATTAAACAACAATATCCAATTCTGATCTCTGTTTCAAACAAATCCTTTATTGGAAAACTTTTGGGAAAGGAGAATGTATCTGATAGGTTATTTGGTTCTCTTGCTGCAGAGGTTGTATCTGTTCTTAATGGTGCTGATATCATTCGTACTCATAATGTAGCCGAAACAAAAGATGCTATTATGATTGCAGTGAAACTGTCTAAAAGACACAAAGGCTTATAATCCATCTTTGACCATCTTTACAAGGTTTCATTGGAATTCAAAGAAGGATTAACTTTTGATGATGTTCTTCTTGTACCCAAATATTCTGATATCACCAGTAGATCTCAAACCAATCTAAGCACAAAATTATCCCGTAATATCTCAATTAACATTCCATTTGTTAGTGCAAACATGGATACTGTAACTGAATCTGCAATGGCTGTGGCTATGGCCCGTGCTGGAGGAATAGGAATTATTCACAGATTTCTGACAATTAAAGAGCAATCAAATGAAGTTCTCAAAGTAAAAAGATCTGGCAGTGTAATGATTGAAAATCCATATGCCATTAATCTTGATAAAACTGTTCAAGATGCAAAAAATTATGCTGAAGAAAAAGAAATTTCTGGTCTTTTAGTTATTGATTCTAATTCTAAATTGGTTGGAATAGTTACTGATAGAGATCTATTATTTGAAACTGATGCTACTCATCTTATCAAAGATGTTATGACAAAAGATGTTGTAACTGCTAAACTTGGTGTGAGTTTGGATGAAGCCAAGAAAATTTTACATAAACATAGAATTGAAAAACTACCAATAATTGATGAATCTGGTTTTATTAAAGGTCTGATTACAAGCAAAGACATTACAAATATTGAAGACTATCCTTCTGCATCAAAAGATAAGAAAGGAAGACCTCTTGTTGGAGCTGCTGTAGGTGTAAAGGGAGATTTTATGGAAAGAACCGAGTCTTTGTTAGAAGCAGGTGCAGATGTACTAGTTGTTGATATTGCTCATGGTCATAGTGAAAATGCTCTTAGTACAATTCGTAATATCAAAAAAGCGTTTCCTAAATGTGAATTAATTGCTGGAAATATTGCAACTGCACAAGGTGCAGAAGATCTAATTAAAGCGGGAGTAGACGCAGTTAAAGTCGGTGTAGGATCTGGTTCTATTTGTATTACTAGAGTAATTACTGGTTCTGGTGTACCACAATTAACAGCAGTATTGGATTGTGCCAAGATTGGAAAAGATTACGACATTCCAATTATTTCTGATGGGGGAACTAGAACTTCTGGTGATGCTACCAAAGCCTTGGCTGCAGGTGCATCTTCTGTGATGATAGGCAGTATGCTTGGAGGAACTGATGAATCGCCAGGAACGGTATTGACAAAAAATGGTAAACGTTTCAAGATATATCGTGGAATGGCCTCACTTGGAGCATCTTTGGGAAGAAAATCAAAAGAAACAGGTTCTATTTCATTTGATGAAGATCTTAATGATTATGTTGCAGAAGGTGTTGAAGCAATGGTCCCATACAAAGGAACCGTAACTGATATTTTAAAACAATTAACTGGCGGTGTACGTTCAGGATTGAGTTATTGTGGAGCACACACAATTCTACAAATGCAAGCAAATGCCGAATTTATTAAAATGTCTAGGGCTGGATTTGCTGAAAGTCAACCTCATGATGTATCTTTGATGTAGTTAATTTTTTAAGCAGTATCATAAATCATTCTTTTGTGTTATCAAAAAGAACTATTATTGGAATTATTGTAGGTAGTGCTATTATTGCAATTGGAGTTTATTCTTTAATTTCTGGTATTGGGTTGCATACAATGCAAGTAAATGAAACATTTGCAATAGGAGAATCTACTTCATATCAAATTACCGCGAGTGAACATGCAAAACAGCATATGGTGATTACAGGAGAGAAATTTGATCTTAAATTGTCTAGTCCTGGTGATGGTCTTCAAATACCAAAAACATCTCATACTAAAGAAGTCACTTTAGACTGGACTCATCTAAAAGATGGTATAACTGTAATCAATCTTCAAAATACTGGTTCTTCTGAATTAAAAGTAGATGCAACATTGGAAGTAACACCTGATCCTATTTTGTTTGCATATCATATAATGGTCATTACTTCAGGTATGATAATTATTGGATTTAGTATGGGATTTACTTTAAGAAAGCCAAAAGGATTCTAGTTTAGTTTTGCTGAGGGATAAGATCCTAGGATTTTCATGAATAGTGTTTCATGATTAATTTTCTCTAACATCTCTGCGATTCTTGAATTTTTTGCATGTCCTTCGAAATCTACATAGAAATTATACTCCCAAGTATTTGCCTTGGTTGGTCGTGACTCTATTTTGGTTAAATTGACATTGTAATTATGAAAATTTTCTATGATTCTATGAAGAGAACCAGGCTCGTGCTTTATGGAAAAAATTATTGATGTCTTATCCTTACCAGTTTCTTCCTTGTTGTTTTTTGATAATATCAAAAATCTAGTATGATTGTTTGAATTATTTGCAATACCTTCTGATATTACAGGCATATGGTAAATCTCTGATGCATCCTTGCTGGCAATACACGCTACATTTTTTTGTTTAATTCTTTGATAATTTTCACACTTCCTGCTGTGTCATATGTGGGAACTGTTTTCATGTTGTGTTTTTCAATAAAATTCCTGCACTGTCCTAATGCTTGTGGATGAGAATATACCGTATCTACCTCTTCCAAAGTTCCGTTTCCTATCAAACAATGTTCAATTCTATGATAAATTTCACCTATGGCATTAAGTGATGTTGAATACAACAAATCATAGCTCTCCCCAACACTACCTTCCAATGAATTTTCTACCGGTAAAATAGAATACTCTGTTTTGTCTAGTGTGGTATTTTCTAAAACTTCTGCAAAGGTTGGGAAAGGAACTGTTTGAACATCTATGTTGAAAAATGCTCTAGCTGCTGCCTCACTATATGCCCCTCGTTCACCTTGGAACGAAACACGTATCATTTCTTACTCTCTCAGCTTTACGAAATCACTGTTGCCAAAATTTGTTGAAAGTTTTCTTTCATCAATCCAAGCACATTCTGTACATTTTATGGCATCACGCATTTGGACTACCTTTCCACCACACTTTCTACATTTTGTAAATAATACACCCAAGTGTGGTTCTTCAATTGCTGCATGAATTGTACCGTTTAGATGATTTAGAATCTTTAATGTAACAATATCGTTTACCAACGCCACATTCTTTTTTCTAAGATTTCTTGTTGAACAAATGCATTCAACTTTTGATGTTGTTGGTTTGCCATTAATGTAATCCATTGACACTGCTATCATAGAAGACATAACTGCAGCTACAGTTCCTATTATGATATCTCCCACTTTTGGAATAGATATCATCTTTGGATGCTTTACGTTTGCAACGCGTGTTTCTTTATTGAGATCTGTCTTACCTACTGTTGCTGCACGAACCATGTCTCCATCATCAAAAGTATTGTGACCTGCTTCATATTCTTCAATTGAGGCTATTTTGTCTCCAGGCAATGCAGCAATTTCAGACATGTTGTGATTTTTGGTGTTATGATTATAATTGTTTGTGGTTTAAGGTATTTTTGGCAAATCATATAACCAGAAAAAGATCAAAACAATCATGAGAGCCCTAGTATATGATAAATATACTACAGATGATGATTTTTCTAAAATTTTAAAAATTAAAGATATTCCTGAACCTGAACCAAAACACGATGAAGTTATTTTCAAAGTAAAAAGCGCATCTTTGAATTATGATGATATTTGGGGAATGAGGGGGAAACCCCTGGCTGTACCTTTACCTCACATATCAGGTACAGATGCTGCAGGTGAAGTAATTGCAATAGGCGAAGATGTAAAAAATATCAAAATTGGTGATAGAGTTGTTTCTCATGGAAACATGTCATGTCGAATCTGCAAATCATGCACTAGTGGGAAAGAATATGATTGCAGACAGAGAAAAATTTGGGGATTTGAAACTGGTCCACTTTGGGGAGGATACTGTGAAGTTACACATTTGCCAGAAGTTAATGTTGTAAAAATTCCTGATAATGTTACATTTGATTCTGCAGCAGCTGCTTCAATGACTTTGTTGACATCATGGCATATGCTAGTTGGAAGAGCAAAGATTCAACCCGGACAACTAGTTTTGATTATGGGCGGAGGCTCTGGTGTTGGAAATTATGGAATTCAAATAGCTAAATTATTTGGATGCACCGTGATTGCCACAGCTAGCCCAGATAAATTAGATAAATTATTGGAATTAGGAGCTGATTATGCGATAGATCATAGAAAAGAAGATTGGCATAAGGAAGTTCGTGATATCTCTAAAAAAATAATCAAGCCTTTTGGAGATGTAACTGGAGTCGATGTAATTTTTGAGCACATTGGGGGTTCTCACTGGAATAAGGAATTGACTTTGTTAAAGTATGGTGCAACAATTGTTACAACTGGAGCTACAACTGGATATGATGCTAAAACCGATTTACGTCATATTTTTTTCAAAGGGATTAATATTTTAGGCTCAACTCAAGGAACTAGGGCTGAATTAGAACAAGCTCTGTACTGGATGTCTCAAGGCAAAATTAAATCCGTCATTGATTCTGTTTATTCATTTGAGCAAGCAGCAGAAGCTCATACAAAGATGTTAACTGGAAAGGGACTATTTGGAAAAATCTTAATGAAGCCTTGATGTAAAATTAATGATGACTGGAAATCCAAAAATTGATTCTATTCTTGATGAAGCAAATAGATTATTTTTAAAAGGCAAACTACGAGAAGCAATTATCTATTATGATGAAATTCTCCATGAAAATCCAGATCATATTGGCTCTCTTAACAACAAGGGATACGCATTAAATAAATTGAAAGATTATGATGGTGCCATACAATGTTATGATAGTGCCTTAAAATTAGATTCTGGAGATCTTTCTGTTCTAGTAAACAAAATATCTTCTCTGAGAAAAAAAGGTGAATTTATTGAGGCATTAAATTATTGCAATACCCTTTTGGAGAATAATTCAAAATACAACATTGTACTGTATCATAAAGAAAGAATCTTGTTTTCAATGGAACAATTTGAAGAATCTCTACTTTGTTGCAATAAAATTTTAGAGGAATATCCACGTAATGGTGATGTTCTTTTTGACAAATCTTGTAATCTTGCAATGCTTTCTAAAATAGATGATGCACTTGATACGCTTGAAAATGCAATTTCGCAAGGAATTCAATACAAAATCAAAGCAAAAAAAACCAAATCTTTTGAAAAACTAACCGAGAATCAAAAATTTCAAAACCTAGTATCTTAATTTTAAAGCCAGTGAGGAATTTCTAGATATCCCTCTATGCTTTCATGTCTTAATATTTTTAAAAGTGCGTTTGCCTGAGGTGTAGAAAGAACAGGCTTGTCAAATTGATTGTCTGTAGAAATTCTAGGGCATGCTACTTGAATAAATGCATCTATTCCTTTTAGATTTTTTAATCTCTCATTTGTGATGTCAGTTAGGGCAAATAATTGAACTGTCTTTCCTTCTTTTTCTAATTCTTTTTTAAATTTTAAAGCAAATACTTTGGATAGTTGCCCTTCTTTGAGTCCGATAATTATTCCAAATGACTGTGCATCGACTGCTTTGTAAATTGCAAGAGTGGCTTTCTTTTTTAATTTCTGAGCAAATTCTGTAACTTCTCTTACCTCATTAAAATAAGGATCTAAAACATATGTTGGCATATTAGTTGAGAGCGCAATTCCAGCTGCATGGAAATTACTTTGTCCTAAAAAGACATAGGCATCAACTTTGTCTTTGAGCTCTGTTGCTGGATAAAACTCACAACCAAACACTTGACCATCATTTAGTTGCCCTTTTCCTTTGCCAATTTTTACTTCAATTCCACCATTAGTTAAAATTTCATTTACTTTATCCATCTGATGCAAATGTTGACTATCTGTAACTAGAGATATTTTCTTTCCCTTGAGAATATCGACACACTTTTTGGCGACACTATCAAATTCTACATCGTCATAAGCATTAATTAGAATTAGATTTTTCTCAAATGATTCAGTGTTAATTGTATGTCCTATGTTGAATTGTATGTCTGCCCCCAATACTTTGGAACCGTTTGAATTCAGATCGCATGTTCCCCAAGTGGTATCAGCTAAAATGTATGCGGGAATTCCAAACTTTTTTGTAATATTTACAGCAGTCTCTTGAACTTGAGGTAGAATTCCATCAGGACCATTCAGAGATACTGATACAGGTTTTCTAGATTCAATTTCTTTAAAGATGCGCTCTTCATCTATTACTATCAATTCCAGCTAAGAATATGGCGTTATTAATTTAAATCAACTGTGGATACAACAACTAAAAATGTCTGAAATTCTATAATTCATTTATGACTGATACGCACATATTGAATATTGGTTTTGATGATACAGATTCTCCAAAAGGAATGTGTACAACATTTCTTGCTTACAAAATTGTTGATCTGTTAAAAAAACAAGAGACTGAATTTCTTGACTTTCCCAAATTAATCAGATTCAATCCAAATATTCCTTGGAAAACTCGAGGCAATGGGGCAGTTTCTTTGCGAATAAGGACAAAAAATCCATCAAAAATCAAAAATCAAATTAAAAATCTTGTTGAAAAATACTCTGATATCAAAAATGGTGCAAATCCAGGTCTGGTTTTTTATGAGAGTAAAGAAATTCCAGAACAATTTACCGATTCAGCAAATTAGCCTTATGGCAACTAATAAACAGAAACGTCGCAAAAAAATTTGCTACAAAAAATAACATTGAATTTTTTTACCAAGGAAATGGTCAAGGCCTTGTAGGTGCAATAGGTGCAATTGGTTATGATTTTCAAGATCATACATTGGAGCTATTAAGTTATAGAAAAAATTCTAACTTTGGAAAAGAGAGAAAACTTTCTGCTAAAAGTGTAAAAACAATGCAGGAAAAAACATTACCTTATACATTTAACAGCTTTGATAACAAAAAACAAAGAGTCTTAATTACTCCTCATGGTCCTGATCCAGTTTTTTACGGTGTGCGTGGAGAAAATGTAAATTCATTATTACGTGCAACAAAAATTTTGGAAACTGATGAAAAATTAGCAGGTTACATGATATTCAAATCTAATCAAGGTACAGGTGATCACTTGAAAAATGAATTTAATATAACAAACATCAGACCTTATGCTTCAGGAAAAATTACTGGGATTATATCTGATGAACCAAAAATTGTAAAAGGTGGACATGTTTTTTTCTCTATTATTTCAGATGGATATGAATTACGATGCGCTGTTTACAAACCAACTGGGATGTCTTTTGTAGCATTAAGTTTGATTAAAGGAGACAAGGTTTGCATTGGAGGCGGTATTAGAAAAGCCTCAAAAAACCATCCTAGGATTCTAAATCTTGAGTTTATTGATGTCATTAATCTTGAAAAAAATCTGATAAAATCAAATCCAATCTGTAAAAAATGTGACAAAAAAATGAAATCCAAAGGAAGGAATCAAGGATATCAATGTACAAAATGTGGCAAAAAATTAGCAAACAAAGTTATTTTGGAAATTCCTAGAAAGATCAAAAAACAATTGTACAATCCCAGTGTTTCTGCACACAGACATCTTAGCAGACCCTTACAAAGAATTGGAAGAATTAACAGGGAATCCAAATTTGATGAATCCGCTTCATGGTTTTGCGTATATGAAAAGTAGCGGGGAGTAGATTTGAACTACTGAACTGCGGGTTATGAGCCCGCCGGGATGACATAGCCCTAAAGAGTCTGGCTTCCCCACCCCGCTGAATCATAAATGATCATGAGCCTATATACGCTTTATCAAATTCTTGAAAGTAATTAATATGATTTGAAATGATTCATTTCTTGTGGATAAAAAACTAAGGATTGCCGGAATTATTGCGGCATTGGCATTTTCGATATTTATTTTGATATCGCCTTCTAATCCTTTACCAATTCCAGAACCACCTTCATCAAAACCTGAAAATAAATCTGTAGAAATTTTAGCAAAAAATCTAGATGAACCAAGATCCATCGCAGTTTCAGATAACAGAATTTTTGTAACTGAAAAAGATGGACTAGTTAGAGTTATTCAAAATAATACATTACTAGATGAACCATTAGCTACGCTACGTCCTGCAAACGTATTTGATGGCGGATTATTGGGAATTGCACTTCATCCTGATTTTTCTAACAATCATCTCATGTATGTTTTTTTTACCTATGAAGAGGATGGAAAACTTTGGAATAAAATACTGCAAATTACTGAATCGGAAAATAAATTAAAAGACGCAAAAACCATTTTTGATAAAATACCTGGCTCTGTATTTACTAATGGTGGATTTTTAAAATTTGGTCCTGATAACAAATTATACGTAGGAACTGGAACTGTTTCTGATTCTTCACATCTGTCACAAGATCTTGATTCATTATCTGGAAAAATTTTACGATTAAACGATGATGGTACCATCCCTGAAGACAATCCTTTCCCAAATTCTCCCGTGTATTCTTTAGGGCATAGAAATCCACAAGGAATGACTTGGGATGATATGGGCCAGATGTATCTGGCTGAACTTGGACCGGAAAAAAACGATGAGATTAATCTCATTAAACCAGGAAAAAATTATGGTTGGCCTGAGCAACAATGTACAGGTGATGAAAAATTTGAAAACGCAATAATGTGCTATGATCCAAGTATTGAACCTGGTGGAATACTCTACTATTCTGGTAATAAAATAAACTTGGAGGCTGATTTTGTTATTACTTCACTTAGGGCTGATCTATATCAACTAGATTTTGCTGATGGTCTAAAATCTCAGAAAACTCTTCTAAGTGGGATTGGGCGTATACGAGATGTAGTGCAAGGTCCAGATGGAAGTCTTTATGTAATTACTTCAAATACCGATGGCAAAGGTTTTCCAGATAACATGGATGATAAACTATTGAGGATATTAAAATGAGTGATTCATCAATTTCAAAATTTTTTGAAAAAACTAGAAAAGAGCGATTAGACATTGTTGGCAGTTTTGCAAATTTATCTGCTGAAGAATTAGAAATTTTACAAAGTAATGACGGTGGCATCTCTTTTGCAAAAGCTGATAACATGGTAGAAAATACAATCGGCACTTTTTCCTTACCTTTAGGAGTAGCAACCAGTTTTAAGATTAATGGAAAAGACTATCTAATTCCAATGGTCATTGAGGAGCCATCAGTAATTGCTGCAGCATCAAAAGGTGCAAAGATTGCAAGAATTAGAGGAGGATTTGAAGCAACAGCTGATGAATCTTACAGTATTGGACAAATTCAAGTATTAGATGTTGATATCAATTTGGGAATAAAAAAATACTAGAGTCTTCCAAAGAAATTATCAATCTTGCAAATTCAAAGAGCAACACATTATCTAAAATGAATAAAGGTGCAAAAGAAGTATCTTGTAAGGAAATTGATACTCCATTGGGAAAGATGCTAATTGTTGAATTATTAATTGATGTAGGTAATGCAATGGGGGCAAATATTACAAATACAATGTGCGAAGCTGTTTCGCCACTATTGGAAAAAATTACTGGAGGACGAGCACTACTTCGTATCTTATCAAATTATTCCACACGGAGAATTGCAAAGGTAACGGCAGTTTTTGATAAAAAAGAAATTGGAGGAGAAGATGTGGTTGATGATATTATTTTGGCATATCAATTTGCAGACAACGATGTTTACAGAGCAGTAACTCATAACAAAGGGATCATGAATGGCATTATAGCTGTAGCCAATGCAACAGGCCAGGATAGTAGGGCAATTGAAGCTGCTGCAAATGCATATGCTGCAAGATCAGGTCAATACCGTTCTCTTAGTAAATGGACTAAAGATAGTAATGGTAATTTGGTCGGTTCTTTGGAATTGCCTCTATCCGTTGGAATTATTGGAGGAATTGCCAATGTTCATCCAATCGCTAAAATATGCATGAAGATTCTCCGAGTTTCTTCGGCTCAAGAACTTGCATGTATCATGACTGCAACTGGACTGGCTCAAAATTATAGCGCCATTAGAGCATTAGCCACTGAAGGAATTCAACAAGGGCACATGAGATTGCATGCAAGAAACTTGGCTACAGCAGCAGGAGCAAAACCTGATCAAGTAGATAAAATTGTACAGAAAATGATTGAGGAAAAGAAAATTTCACTTGATAGAGCCAAAGAAATATTGTTTAATTTATTTAATCTATAATTCTTTTAATGCCTTCAAAAATTTTTCATCTTTCCAAATTTTCTGTTCTGGGTAACAATTAAGCATTTTACCATTTGGAATATCATAAAATTCCCAATTATTGCACTTTTTATCATATTCATATGGATTTGTATTTTCAAATTCCCAGTCAAAACCATTATCAATTTCTAATTCTGGATATCCATGTCCTCTAATCAATGAGATTGTACCATCTTGATAATTAGTTGATATTTCCGCATAGAGTGCATTGGGATAAAGGTAAATTACATTAGGATGAGATGTAATTGCATCAAACATATTTTTTGTAACATACTCGTTATGTAGAACAATCACTTTATCATATTTTGATAAAATATCTGGATTTTTATCCAACTCTATATCTGTAATTGAATCATAACCTAATAATTCTAAAACTTTCACTGCATTTGCACTAGATTGTTCTGCTAATTCATCAACAGTTCTGATTTTTGTTGTTAGACAAGTATAGCAATTTCCCTTGTAAAAATCATAAAATCCATTTTTTGAATATGCACTTGCAGTAAAAAGTGGTATGATGAAAAGCGGCTTTGTTTTCCTATCATAAACTCCAATATCTGCATATGTGTCTGTTAATTCGGGTTTTAATTGAAAAGTGCCTTTCATAGGTATCTTTTGTCCGTTGATTATTGCAATATCCTTTGGATCTACAAAAACTGCAAATAATTCTTTACTATTCCATTCTATTAATTCTGTATTTTTTGAATTCTCCATATTTTTTGGATCTGTATCTTGAATTTGATTAAAGTATACAAAATAAACGATTATCGTAATAGCTAATAATATTGCTGAACCTAGAATAATTTTTTTGAATAATTTCATTGTGTCGTACTTTTAAAAATAAATGAAGTTATTATATACTAAGTTTAGAGATATATAGAAGAAATGTCTCAAGTTCGCTTTGCAATTCCAAAAGGCAGTCTTGAAGAGGCAACCTTCAAAATTCTTGAAAGATCTTGGACCAAAGTCAACCGAGAAAGCAGAACATATCGAGTATACTTGGATGATCCAAACATTGTTGTAAAAATGCTCAGACCACAAGAAATTCCTACACTGGTATCTGAAGGATTGTATGACGTTGGTATAACTGGTAAGGACTGGGTTGGTGAAACCAACGCCGATGTTGAGGCAATATTAGATTTAGAATATGGAAAATTAGACTAGTTGTTGCATTTCCTGATAAATATCACTACAAAAATCTTGATGAGATGATAGCAGATTATGCAAAAAAGAAAAAAACACTTCGTATATCATCTGAATATCTCACCACGGCATCAAAATTTCTAAAACAATGTAAATCTTATAAAAAATATTATGGTGCAAAAGATCCATTCATTGTGACACCTTGGGTTAGACTTGGTACAAACAAGAGTGTTCAAATTCATTTATCATTTGGTGCTACTGAAGCAAAACCTCCTGAAGATGTTGATGCAATAATAGACGTAACTGAAACTGGAACAACATTAAAACAAAATAAATTAAAAATTGTTGATGAGATTCTAACATCTACTGCACATTTGATTGTTAATAAAAAATCTCTAAGGGATCCGCAAAAACGTGAAAAAATATTTGATATTGTAACTTTAATGCGCGGTGCTGTACATGGAAGAAAATATCTTCACATTTACCTTAATGTCGAAAAAAAGAATCTCAAAAAATTACTGGAACAGATACCTTCTCTTAAAAAACCAACAATAAGTCCACTTAGTGAAGAAGGTTGGTATGGAATAAACACAGTTATTCAAAAAGAAGACTTTCACAAACTAATTCCAAAACTAAGGAAAATTGCACAGGGATTGGTAGTTCATGAACCACGACAAATTCTAGAATTAGAGGAGATTAAACGTGATGAAGAAAATTGATGAAAATAATTCAAGTAACTAATGTTGAAAAATTTGTAGCACAAATACTACCAAAACAGCCACAAAAAAATAAATCTATAGTGGAATCTATTTTAAAAGACGTACAGAAAAATGGAGATTCAGCCATAAGAAAATATGAGAAAAAATTTAATGGTGCTAAAATTACTTCATTACGTTTATCACAAAATGAAATAAAAGATGCATTCTCTAAAGTATCTAAAAATAAAATATCCGCAATACAATTATCTAAATCAAGATTGGAGAAAACTGAATCTATTGTAAAATCTATTTTGAAAAATAAAATTATCTACATAGACGGCATCAAAATTTCAAAGAAATTTGTACCGATACAAAGTGTAGGATGCTATATTCCAGGTGGTTTAGCAAAATATCCGAGCTCTGTTATAATGTCTGTAATTCCTGCAAAAATTGCAGGAGTCAAGAGAATAGTAGTTGTATCTCCTCCTAATTTTGATGGCAAAATTGATCCATTGACTATTGTAGCTGCAGATCTATGTGGTGCAAATGAAATTTACAGAGTTGGAGGGGCTCAAGCAATTGCTGCATTATCATTTGGCACAAAATCATTATCTAAAGTGGACAAAATAGTTGGACCAGGTGGTACATTTGTAACAATTGCCAAATCAATGGTTAATGAGAGGACAGCAATTGATATGCTTGCAGGTCCTACTGAATTAGGAATTATTGCAGATGCAACTGCAAACCCACGTTATATTGCACTAGATCTAATTTCTCAATCAGAACATAGCAATGATACTTTTTGTTATTTAATAACAAATTCAGAAAAACTTGCAAAATCAGTAGATAAAATTATCACTAAATTATCCAATAAAATTAAGAGAAATAATTTGTAAAAACTAGTCTTAAGGAAAATGGCTTTATTGCAATATGTAAAAATAATTCAGATATGATAAAACTTGCAAATGAATTGGCCCCTGAACACTTACAAATTATGACAAAAAACCCCAATATTTTTGCATCAAAAATCACCTCATCTGGATTGATACTACTAGGAAATGACACTCCGTCATCTGCAAGTGACTATCTTTTAGGCTCAAATCACATTTTACCCACAAATGGATTTGGTAAAATAAGGGGCTCTCTCTCAGTTTTGGATTTTATCAAGATAGACACTCAGATATCTACTTCAAAATCAGTTCTATCCAAAATTTCAAAATACATGGAAATATTTGCCGAAGCAGAAGGACTCCCAAACCACTATGAAGCAGTACGAGGTAGAATACAATGAAAAAAGATTGGCTTGATAAAAAAATTAAAGAGTTTTCTTCTATTGGAGGATATCAAAAACCAGAGCTACTTCATGACGCACTTAAACTTGATTCTAATGAAAACTATGTTATCTCTAAACAATTTCAACAAGATCTAATTACCAACGCCAAAAAAAATTGTGATGTACGGGAATATCCTTTAGGTGGAGTAGAACGTTTGATTAACCACCTGTCAAAATTTCTTAAAGTAAATCCTTCTATGATCGGAGTTGGAAATGGTTCTGATCAAATACTTGATTTGATACTTTCAAATTTTGCATCAAAGCAAACACAAGTCCTTACATCAAATCCAACATTTGGGTTTTTTGAGGAAAGATGCAAACTATATTCTATTCCTGTACTTGCGATTCCTTTTTCAAGTGATATGACACTAGACATCAAAGAATTTCTCATAGTATCCAAAAATGCCGATATATTATATCTCGATTCTCCAAACAATCCAACTGGATTTCAATTCCAAAAAATGACTTACAAAAATTAGTGAAATCCTTTACTGGATTAATAATAATCGATGAAGCGTATGGTGAATTTGGTGATTTTTCTTTATCTAATATGGTAAAATCCCAGGAAAATCTAGTTGTTGTACAAACACTCTCAAAGTCATTTGGTTTAGCTGGTTTAAGGTTGGGATATTTTATTGCAAACAAAAAATTCACAGATGTGTTTAATCAGGTCTTACAATACCCATATCCAGTTAGTACACTTACAATAGAATCTGCAATTTTAGCATTGGAACAATCTGCACAAATGAAAGAAGCAGTAAAAACAATCAAAGAAGAAAGAAAAAGAATAATTGAAAATCTTAGAAAATATGATACCTTTGAAGTCTTTGATTCCAAGGCTAATTTTGTACTCTTTGATGCCCACGGCTCTCACAAAAGAGTCTTTGATGCCCTTGCAGAACAAGGAATATCAATTAGAAAATTAGGAAAAATTGGAAAACATGACGGCTGCCTTAGAGTTACAGTTGGAACTAAAGAAATGAATTCTAAATTTTTACTTGCAATTCGTGATTTGCTAGGATGATGTTAACAAAAAAACAATCCGGAATATACATGGATGATTCTATTTCAGATAATTTGATCTCTGTAGACGGAATAATCTTTGATTGCGACGGTGTTTTAATTGATATTACAAAGTCGTATGATCTTACAATTGATAAAACCGTAAAATATGTTTTAGAAAATTTTTCTCAAATTACTGATAGTATTGAAATTAATTCAAAAATTATTGATGGATTCAAATCTAGTGGTGGGTTTAACGATGAGGTTGATTTGACATATGCATCAATTCTTTCTCTAGTTGCTGCAAAAAAATTAGACAAATCTCAACATGAATTTATTTTTGATGTAATATCTAATGCTGATTCTTCTGGAATTTCATCCGTAGAAAAATATCTTGAGAAACTTGTTGATATTAGTGATATTAAAAACAAACTATCATATCCTGGAACTCATCATGATAATCTATTATACAAAATATTTGATCAAATATTTTATGGACCAGAACTTTACAGTAAACTCTTCAAACATAAATCTCAATTTTCAGAACCTGGCTTGATAGAAAATGATATTATTATAGTGAATAATTTTCTAATTGAAAAACTAGAAAAAAGATTCTCTTCAAAACTCTCAATTGTATCTGGACGAGGAAAAGAATCAATTAGATATTCTCTCAAATCATTATTAGATAAATTTGATCTGAAAAATTCTGCATTCTTGGAAGATGAGCCAAGGGAACTTGCAAAACCAAATCCTGAATCTTTAGTTCGTTCAATTAATGGGATGAACTGTAATCATTGTATTTACGTTGGAGATTCGATGGAGGATTTTATCATGGCTAAAAAGGCTATAGAGCAAGGCTGTAAAACTACTTTTTGTGGAATTATAGGAACCAGTAAAAATCCACAAGAGAAATTAGAATTATTTCAGCATAATGGGGCTAAATTAGTCTTGGAATCTATTAATTTATTGCCGAAGGTATTAAATTTAGAATAAGACAAAGTACAACTTCAGTGAAAAATATGATACCGAGAAAAAGCTCCATAAATCGTAGTACAAAAGAAACTACGGTATCTGTATCTGTTAATTTGGATGGAGCAGGAAAAACTACAATTCAAACTGGAATTAATTTTCTCGATCATCTAATCACCTCATTTGGAAAACATGGGATGATGGATCTCAAGGTTAATGCAAAGTCCAATGACAAAATTGAACATCACTTGATTGAAGACACTGCAATTACTATAGGCTTGGCCATTGACAAAGCTTTGGGGACAAGAAGTGGAATTACTAGATTCAGCTATGCATCTGTACCGATGGATGAATCTCTAGCTGAGGCTTCAATTGATCTAGTGAAAAGACCATTCTGGAAATTAGTCTTGTCACTCAAACGAAACACAATTGAAGATATCTCAAAAGAAGATTTGGAACACTTTTTCCAATCACTTCTTCAAAACCTAAACAGCTGTATTCACCTCACTGTAAAGTATGGAGATAACGATCATCATAAAGTAGAAGCTGCAATCAAATCACTGGCTGTTGCATTTAGAGAGGCATCTTCATATGACAAAAAACAAAAAGGCATTCCAAGTACAAAAGGTTCAATGTAATGGTAAATCTTGCAATATTTGATTATGGTGCTGGAAATATTTTTAGCCTAAAAAATTCACTTGAAAAAACAGGAGCTACAGTAGATGTTATTACTAATTTTGACAAGCCAAATATTTATTCTGGGTTACTACTTCCAGGAGTGGGGAATTTTGATCCTGCAATCAAAAACATATGTAAATCATCAAAAACTGACTTTAACGATTATGTCAAAGACAATACTCCTGTTTTAGGAATTTGTCTTGGTATGGAAATGTTTTTTGAAAAAAGTGAAGAAGGAAATGAAAAAGGATTAGGTGTAATTAAGGGCGATGTAATTATCCTTCCATCATTAATGAAAGTTCCACATATGGGATGGAATAATTTGGAAATTAAAAAATCTGGTAAAATACTTGAAGGAGTAAAGGATGATGCTTGGGTATATTTTGTACACTCGTATAGGGTAAAGCCTACAAACAATGATGTAATTACGGCAGAATCTGATTATGGAATTAAGGTACCTGCAGTTGTTGAACAAGATAACTTTTTTGGAACACAGTTTCATCCAGAAAAGTCTGGCAAAATAGGAAAAATCATAATTCAAAACTTTCTAGACGTGTGTAAAAAATGAAAGTTATTCCTGCAATTGATCTGATGAATGGTCAAGTAGTACGACTTTACAAAGGTGATCCTAACCAAAAAACTGTGTACAGTGATAATCCAATTGAGGTAGCAAAAAAATGGGAAGCAAACGGTGCTGATATGCTTCATTTAGTAGATCTTGATGCAACTTTGGGTAGGGGCTCAAATCTTATAATAATTAAAAAAATTCTTGAACAGATTTCAATTCCAGTTCAAGTCGCTGGTGGACTAAGAGGTGAATCACTAATAACCGATATTTCAAAAATTTCTAACAGAGTTGTTTTAGGTACACTAGCATTCAAAGACAAATCTACACTAAAAAATTATTGTCAAATTTAGGACCTGAAAAAATTGTAATCTCTGTTGATCATATTGATGGTGAAATAGTGATACATGGATGGCAAAAAGAAACAGGTATTAAGTTAATTGACGCTATGCAAGAATTTCTTGCAATGGGGTTTTCTGAATTTTTGTTAACAAATGTTAGTCGTGATGGGACATTGCAAGGACCTGATTTGGAATTTTTGGAGCAAGCATGTCAATTAGATAACGCACATGTAATTGCAAGCGGAGGGATTTCAAATATAAAAGATATACAAGATGTAAAACAAAAAAATGCGTTTGGTGTAATACTAGGTAAGGCACTTTATGAGAATAAAATTTCAATTGTAGAGGCAAAACAAATAGCATGACTCTTACAAAAAGAATAATTCCATGTCTTGATGTAAAAAATGGCCGAGTAGTAAAGGGTCTTCATTTTGAATCAATTAAAGATGCAGGAGACCCTGTAGAATTGGCTGAAAAATATAGTAATGATGGTGCAGATGAACTTGTTTTCTTGGATATTACTGCATCTGATGAACAAAGAAAAACAATCAAGGATTTGGTTAGAAAAATTGCAAAAGTAATTGATATTCCATTTACAGTTGGAGGTGGTGTAAAATCATTGGAAGATGCAAGAAATATTTTACTTAATGGTGCTGATAAAGTAGGAATCAATACAGGTGCAATAAAAAATCCTCCAGTAATCACTGAACTAATGGAACTATTTGGAAGGCAATGTGTTGTAATTGCAATTGACGCTAAAAAAATTTTGATATTCAAAAAGATAAAAATATCTTTTCAGAGAATGGAAAACAATTTTGGTTTGAAGTTTTCATTTATGGTGGAAAGGAAGCAACTGGAATTGATGTCATTGATTGGGCAAAAAAAGCTGAAAAACTTGGTGCAGGAGAAATTTTATTGACTAGCATTGATAAAGATGGTACAAAAGACGGATATGATATTTTGCTAACTAGGGAGATTGTCAACTCTGTGTCTATTCCAGTAATAGCTTCTGGTGGCTGTGGTAAACCAGATGACATGGTGGATGTTTTTAAGAAATCAAATGTTGATGCCGCTTTGGCAGCTTCTATATTTCACTATCAAACTCATGGTGTAAATGGAGTAAAGATGTATCTTAAAGAGAAAAAATTCCCGTAAGGTTATAAGCGATACTTTATGATTTAAAATAATGAAAAAATCAATTAATGATATTGATTTTGCAAAAAGTAACGGACTAGTTCCAGTAATTGTACAAGACGCAAATACAAAAGATGTATTGACTCTAGCTTACTCTAACAAGGAATCACTTGAGATGACTAAAAAAACTGGTAACTCTTGGTTTTGGAGTCGTTCTAGAAATAAACTTTGGATGAAAGGCGAAGAATCTGGTAACACGCAAAAAGTAAAAGAAATTCTTGTTGATTGCGATTCTGATGCAATTATTTATTTTGTAGAGCCATCAGGACCAGCTTGTCATACAGGTGAGAAAGTTTGTTTTCACAACAATTTGGAAAAATAATCTAACATACAGGTTTTATATCTGTTGATGGAACAACATCTTTTGTTATCTCAAAATTTAGATTTGGATAATCTGTTCCTCTGAAAATTATTACCCACTTTCCTATTATATCGTCAACTGAACAAATTCCTCTAGCTTTTGAAATTTGAGGTTCTAGATAGTAATTGAATGCGGATTTTGCAGCTCCATCAAATGGAATGGTCAAATACACTGTGTAATGTGTATCATTTAGTGGTCTCATAACTGCAATTTGACCTTTTTCGTTCACATTCAATCCTCCAATTATTATGAAAATCTTTTCACCTATGGCATATTGGCTTCGATCAATTTGAAATGGCCCTGATGTAATCCACTCTCTTTCTTTTGGTGAATATTCATTTTTTAAATTAATTTTTTCAATCTCATCTAATTTTTCTTGAATCTCTGGAGTTTCAGGTTCTGGTTTTATTTCTTTATTTAATGTGTCTTCAACTTCTATTACATCTGATTTTTCACTGGATATCAAAACTATAGCTAAAATAATTACAAAAACACTGACTCCTGCTACAATACCTATTGTCAGTCCTTTTTTCACGTATTTTATTTTCCAAAAATCTCTAAAAACCTTTCTCATGATTGGAACATCTCTAAAACATAGATTTTCCCTAAATTTTTCTTCAAATTGTGTTAATTATATAAATTTTTTATAAATACTGGTAAACTTTCATTATATTTTTTACTCAGTAAAGTTAAGTATTACTTAACTTGATATTAGGATTTTTTATGTATAATCTGAAAGGAGGGACTGATCTTGACTAGAACATCATTACAATGCAGAGAATGTAAAAAAGATTATGATACTGCTTTCAAGTATATCTGTGATGACTGTTTTGGACCTCTTGATGTAAAATATAACTTTCCCACAATTACAAAGAATACATTTACAAATCGTGAGCACACCTATTGGAGATATTTTGAACTATTACCAATAGAAAATAAATCAAATATTGTCAGTATTGGTGCAGGAATGACTCCTCTTATCAAAGCTGATAATCTTGGAAAAAAATTAGGATTGAACAATCTTTACATCAAAAATGATTCTGTAAATCCAACATTTTCATTTAAAGACAGACCCGCAGGAGTTGCAATATCAAAGGCAAAAGAATTTGGATTATCTGCAGTAGGTTGTGCATCTACTGGTAATTTAGCATCTGCAACTGCAGCACATGCAGCTAAAGCTGGATTACCTTGTCATGTATTTGCACCAAGTAATATTGAGATGGCAAAAATTGCACAGGCATTATCATATGGTGCAAATTACATTGCAGTAGATGGAACATATGATGATGCAAATAGAATAGCTGCACAAATTGGTGATAGTAAGGGGATTGGAATTGTAAATATTAACATGCGTTCTCATTATGTAGAAGGTTCCAAAACACTTGCATACGAAGTTGCAGAACAACTTGACTGGCAAGTTCCTGATCAACTCATAGTTCCTGTAGGAAGTGGTGCAATGCTTAATGCAATTTGCAAAGGATTTGAAGAACTGGAACAAGTTTCATTACTAAATGATGTATCTGATATGCACATGATTGCAGCGCAACCACATGGATGTGCCCCTATAGTTGATGCATTTAAGAAAAACAGTAAAGAAGTGATTCCAGTAGAGTATCCTGATACCATTGCAAAGAGTTTGGCAATAGGTGATCCTGGAGATGGTAGATATGTACTAAAACGATTAGCACAATACAACGGATTTGCAGAAGAATGCAACAATAAAGAAATTCTAGATGCTATACTTCTTTTGGCAAGAACTGAAGGAATATTTACAGAGCCTGCAGGTGGCGTCTCTGTAGCTGTACTTCAAAAGATGGTCGAGCAGGGAAAAATTGACAAAAATGACTCTGTAGTGTGTTATGTTACTGGAAATGGATTAAAAGCAACTGAGGCGATAATGGAAGTTTTGCCAAAACCAAAAGTAATGAAGGCAAATATCACAGAAATATCGGCGGTAGTAAACTAGAATGGCAAATATCACATTTACAATTCCATCCGTACTAAATCAAGGTGGTGGAGAGAGAAAAACTGATATTTCAGCTGACTCACTTACTGATGCATTTTCAAAAATATCTCAAATCATGGGTGATGACTTTAAGAGACGAGTTTTAGAAGTTGATGAAACTCCACGTTCTTTAATTAACATCTACATTAATGGAAAGAACTCCAAGTTTTCTGATGGTATGAATACTGTTCTTAAAGATGGAGACGAAGTATACATCTTACCAGCAGTCGCAGGCGGATCTGATGAATTATCTTCAAAAGAACTGGATAGATTCTCAAGACAAGTAATGCTAGAAGAAATTGGCTATCAAGGACAGATAAAACTCAAAAATTCCAAAGTATGTGTAGTTGGAGTTGGTGGTCTTGGAAATCCTATAACATCAAGATTAGCTGCAATGGGTGTTGGCACTTTACGAATTGTTGATAGAGATGTAATAGAATTATCTAATCTACACCGTCAAACAATGTTTGATGAATCAGATGTTGGTCAAGTAAAAGTAGAAGTTGCTGCAAAAAAACTACAAAAATTAAATCCTGATTGCAAAATAGAGGCACTAGCTGTTTCAATAAATGATTACACTGCACTTGAAGTAGTTGAGGGATGTGATGTTGTAGTTGATGCACTTGATAGTGTTAATGCAAGATATGCACTAAACAAAGCATGTGTTAAATTTGGAATTCCGTTTGTCACTGGTGCTGCAGTTGGAGTATCAGGTCAGACATTTACAATCATACCTAAAGAATCGGCATGTTACTATTGCATGTTTCCTGAACTAAATGAAGATAGCATGCCAACTTGCAGCATTGAAGGAGTTCATCCATCCATACTTTCTATTGTTGGAGGAATTGAAGTATCCGAAGCTGTCAAAATTATTATTGGAAAAAAACCGAGTCTATCTCAAAGAATTCTTCATATTGATTTAGAAAATCTTGACTTTACCAGCACTAGAACATTTAGAGCTGAAGAGTGTCCAATTTGCGGAACAGGAAAAACTGCAATTGTACCAAAAGAGGAACTAATCTTGGAAGAACTATGTGGAAGAAATCGTGGAAAGAGAACTTATTCTATTACTCCTACTGAAACATTTGATCTTGATGCAAACAATGTTACTGTTATTGCAAAAAAACAAGGATTCACTGTAGAGAATCTTGGTAACTTGGGATTGTCAATGAGAACAAATGATCTTTCTGTCAGCTTTATGAAAAAAGGTTCTGCTGTAATAGTAGGGTCAAAAGATGAAAATGATGCCATAACATTGTACAAAAGTCTACTTGGTAGAGAAATTACAAAAGCCAGTCTGTAAAAATTTCATAAATTATAATGAATATATATAAAATCTAACGATCATATTATAGAATAAAGATAAAAGTATAATTTCTATATCTAAATTATCTAATAATTTTATAAAATCTTATATTATGATAAAGAAATCTCAAAAATCTATCTAATTGTGGACAATTCGTCCATTAGTCTTATATACAAATTTTTAAGAGAAAAGTCAATAACATGAATAACGAAATAAAACGTAAAATAACTAGTCTTACATTAATGACAATAATGTTAGCTGGCGGTATGATCGCAGCTGTACCTTCAATGGTACCAGCAGCACATGCAGCTAATGCTAACTTATTTGTCTCCGCAGAAAACTCGCAGTTTTCAAACTACATGTCAGGACCTCAAGTAATTGAAGTCGTTGTAATTGATAGTGATGTTAATGATACTGATGAGGCAAAAGGTGAACCAGACGTTACCATTAACGGCAAAAAGCTTAGAATGGCTCAAGCTGTAGATGGTAACTGGTATGGTTACTTTGCAGACAAGACAATGGCAATGATTGCAGATTCAACTACTAGTAGTAACGCAAGAGGTAACGGTCTGGACTTTGGTACATTCTGTACTGCAGCTTCAGCACTAACCTATCTTGGTGTATCAGTTTCTGATACATCTGGTGTTGCAGTTCCACACTACAACTCTACAACTGGAAGCGCAGCAGGATTATTTGGTCAAAACGGTACCGCAACTGGTACTGAGACGATCACTGGATCTTGTAGCACAAAGGGAGTTAGTATAGGAGCAACAGGTAATGCAGTCACAAGCATGGCAAATGGAACAGATGCAATGGAAGTATTAAGAGAAGTAAAACAACTTAATATTCCTGCAGTAGGTAGTGCAATAAACATTGGACAAATTGGTATTAACGGTACCAAAGGTGTCTCAACATCTACTGCTGCATTTTGGCCATTTATCCAGCTATATTCACTAACTGTATCTGGCAACGTTGTAATTCAGTACAACAAAGGTGGTGGCACTCAAACAACCACATTAACCTTTGATACTGCTGAACAATTTGCAAAAGCAGCTTTGGATAGATCTGTATACACAACCTCTTCACAAGTTCATCTAACAGTTACTGATTTGTGGCTAAACATTGACCCAACCGATGAAGACTCTTGGACTTTTGGAACACAAGAATCTAACAGTACTTCATTTGGTTCCTATTACCAAGTATTCGATGAGAATGGCGCAGGTAATGGTGACTTAGTAACTAATGGTGTAAATCAACTTTCAAAGTCTACATTACAGACTATGATGACTGAAACCAATGGTTTACTACGTGTCGATGCAAACACACAAAGTGCAACAAACCCAGTACTTACATTACAGGATAACGGTGATTCCAATCTATCATGTTCATCCGTCAACTCTGCTACTACTTGTCTAACGACTGGTGCAAACAGTGTTGCTGGAAATGAACTCGATAAAGGATCAGTTCCAGTTACAGTCACAGAGTACGGACCAAACAGCGGCATATTTGCAACTTATGATGAAACAGATACGTCTGCTCTCATAATTACAAGCAATGCAGCTAGAGGAACATCCGCTACTCTTGATTATAATGAACACCCAGTTACTGTACTAGTAGGATTCGGCTTTGCAACTATAGACATAGCACCAACTGATGTTGAATGGAACTCTGGAGAAGAAATTCCACTCACTCTAGTTGATTCTGATGCCAATAGAAACAGCCGAGCTGATGAAGACCTGGATGTAAACAATCCTAGTGTTGGTTTGATCCCAGCCTTAAAAACTGGTGATCCATTCACATTAGGTGACGGTGGTTCAACTACCGATGTAATGTTTACAAACACAGGTTCTAGTCTTATTGGTAGTTCTGCAGGTACATCATTAGGTGCAAGAGATGCAATATTTACATTTGGAGCAGCAAACAGAACAGCAACCGATTGGTCTGTTCAGTCATTTAGTCAAAGAGCAATCTTTACTAATGCTACTACATCCACATCAACATTCAACGCATTGTTGATTCAAAATGTAACTACTATTGATGAATTGAAGTTATCTATTGGTGATTCTAGATCTGCTGCTACCAATCGTCTACACGGACTAAACCTCCTTAATCTAGACGTTAGTAGCATCACTTCTGGTAAAGTAGATGTATATCTGTTAAACAGTACAGTTACAGCTACTTCACTAAAGAAGATTTCTTCACCAGCAACAGCAGTAGCAACACCAAATCATATTGCAATACTATTAGCTAACGATGTAAATGCAAAATCATTAACCAGTCTCAACGTTACAGCAATTAACACACACTTGTTTGATGAACAAACAGCTGCTAAGACGATAAGCTTTATCATTGTTGCAAACAGTACATTTACTGAGGATACAGCCAATGACCCAATTGTATTAGACTTCTTCTCATATGGATTTTATGATGATGGTTACAAGCATCCGAAAGGGTAGCTAACCAAATCATTAGATTTGAATTAGAAGAAACCGGTGATAACACCAGTACATTTGTAGGTTCATTGGAATACGTGATGGTTAACCAGCTCAACATCTTGACACCAGCAACATATACATCTCTACGCCCAATTGACGATGAAGCAACCTTTGTCGTCATTGAAGATTTGACCGATGAGGATTCCCCAAGAGTCAATTATCTTGACTTGGGTTCAGACGGTGTATCTACACAAGTTGCTGATCAACAAGCTGCTCCAAGCCATTCTGGTATTGTATCATTGAATACTGCTTCATACAAAATAGCTGACACAGTTACCGTAACAGTGCAAGACTTAGATCTAAACGTTGATACTGACCTTATCGAAATCTATACAACAGTTTCAGGCACAACTGATACTTCCTACGATGCCGTAGGTAGTGCTGGTTACCAACTTTGAGTTGGGGTGATCTTGGACTATTGTTAGATGTCACATTTGATGATCAAAGATGGAAGACATCCGCAACTACCGCATGTGTAACTGCATTAACTAGTGCAGGTATTACTGATAACGGTCTTGGTGAAACTGGATTTACTCTAGTTGAAACTGGACCTGCAACCGGTATATTCGTTGGTGACTCCAAATTCCCTCTAAATGGTGTAGAGCAGGTGAAAACATCACCAGAAACTACAACCGGTCTTGATATTGAAGTCAATTATGAAGACTTTAGAGATGCATCTGGTGAAATCGTTGAGGTAGGTGACAGTGCAGGCGTTCGCGCAAACACTGGATCCGTCAGTCTCGATAGAACCGTTTACCCAGTACCATTTGGTACCGAGAATAACTTTGTTGCACAAACAACAAAAACAACACCTAATGGAAGAGCCTTATTCCCAATCCACCAAAGTGGTATGGATACAGCCGGAACAACTCGTTCTACTGCAGGCCTTCAAACTGGTGAATTCCTTGCAAACGGAGATCTAAGTATTCACGTCAGAGTTAATGACCCAGACTTCAACATATCCGCAAGTGGTGAAGATACCATTGGACAAAACGCTACCATCAATTCTCATAGCGACATAGTAGGACCTGTTAAGATCTCTGTTATAAGAGGTTCTTCATCAGTAATACTAGGTCACGCCGGTGGTCCAGCAGTATTGAAAGGAACAATTGATACCGATAATACGAGTGTCAATTCTACCAGACAATTCGGTCCAATGACTGAAATCGCACCAGATGCAGGAATATTTGAATCTGACATAATCATTAGATATACCGATGGTCCAGCAAGTACCACATGCCCAAGTACAACTGATACATGGACAAACATACTTGATACGACAACAGGTGTAGGAGAAGCAAAACGATTTGACGTTGCCGCAGCATCAACCGCTGGTGATCACTGTATCTTACAAGGAGATATCTCCAAGTAGAATACACAGATCCAGCTGATGCATCAGGTGATCCAAATACTGTTACTGATTCTGCTACATTTGACCTAAGAAACGGTGTATTGCAATCTGACAAATCTGTATACATTATTGGATCCGACATGATCTTGACCCTCATTGAACCAGACTTCGATTTGGACAATGATCAGGCTGAGACATATGACTTGGACTTGATTGAATGGGATTCTGATGCCGCAACCGTCACCATGGGTGACGCTGATGGTGTTGGTTCCGTATTCGACCCAGAACCATCCTAGCTTTAGAGAAACAGGTGATAGCACTGTATCTTCCAGATTGTCATCGAAATTCCTAGTGTCATAGAAGGTACAGAACGATTAGAAAGAGGAGAAGAAATTGTCCTCGAGTATAGCGACTGGGGTCCATCAGGATCTGACTTTGTAGGTGATGAAGATGAAGATGTCAACTTGACACTCTTTACTTCAAACTTCGGAGCAACTGTAGAGCTTGACCAAAAAGTTTACACATGGACTGATAAAGTTTACATTACTATTGTAGCCCCAGATCACAACTTTGACACTAACTTAGTTGATGAAATTG
>BGOU01000002.1 GCA_003569705.1 Nitrosarchaeum sp. | reverse complement strand
TCTCAAGATGTTGTTTTTGTGTCATTATTGATTGAAGATTTTGTTGAGATTGCTGCATTTTCATTAGCTGTTCTTGAAGCCAAGGAGGCATTTGTCCTGCTGACATGTTATTACGATATCTTTGATTTCATTATATCTTTACCGATTCAATTGAATCATAACTTGCCTGAATTAATCTCAAAGTTGAATTAAGATTTGCTCGCAAGTGTGGAATGTGGTCAGATGCTATTGAAATGGTGATTTTTCATTTAATATCATATTGGTTTTTGTTGGGTTTTCTGGATAAAATTTATTATCATTGCTTATAGAATCAAATATCGCTTTTGTTTTTTCTTTTGCGTCAACAATGATTTTTGCATTAAAGCCTTGATATCATATGCTGTCCAGCAACTTTGAAACTACATTTCTTACAAGACCAAATGCCAACTGCGTCTCGAGTGAACTGTTGAGAACCACATTCAGGCAAGTTCTCTTTTCTTTTAGTTGAAAGTGAATTTTGGTATATTGTTTTCTAATTTTAATACCATATCTTGCACCTAATCCTTTCAGGGATTTGTTCTTTGCCAATTTATTGGCCTCGTTCCTTTGCTTGTTTTAACATTTCTCTTACTTTTGAGCCTACTTTAACAGATAATTCTCCACATTTGATTACCTCATCAAATGTAAATCCCCCATTTCCTCCTTTTTGCAAAGCACAAATATTTCCATTAGAATCAGTAGTGATTGTAATTCTTGCATCCATGCTAGCCCATTCATCACCATTTGGATCAACAACTATGTAATTTCCAATTTTACCCATAGTGACAGAGACTGGGATAGTAGTGGTTGGAACATGTGATTCTCCACCTTCAACTAAAGTTGGGACGTCATCTTTCATTTCCCATTTTGGTGTTTTTGCAGTGAGAATTGCAGCTGTTGCGGCATAAGCACATGCATCAAACAAATTTCCATCATAATCAACTACGACGTTATCAGCAAAAACTCCAACAACTGATTTATTTTTTTGAATTACTAGTTGAGTCAAATCAATCATGTGACTTTCTCTGATACCTCTATCAACTACTCTTGCCAATTCAATAACATCAGGTCCAGGAGGTCCAGTTTCAACACTTGGATGAGAAAATGGTAAAAGCTCAGCAGTACAAATGAAGATACCTTTGTCACCCATGTCTGGAAAAGGTCTATCTGGTTGAATTTTAACACCACAAATTACTTCAGTATCACCTAATCTAACTCGTGCAGAACCATTTGCTTTTGGAATTGCGTTTATCTCAATGATTAATTTTCGTGGTTCGTCTAATGTTCTTCCATCAACTCTTTTTCCTTGTTCTAATAATTCAAGGATTTGAGATTTTTTTAGTTCATCAATTACAGATGTAGATGCCATTTATTTTTCTCCGTTTCCAAAATATTTGTCAGTTAATGCTTTCTTTTGTAATTCATAGACAATTTTACAGCCATGAATTCCGGTCTCTACACATTTCTTATATTCTGCAGGAGTTAGTACACCATCCAATTGGAGTAGTGTAATTTTTTCAAGGCTTGGCATGTAGCCAATAGGCATATCTGCTTGTCCTGCCTGGTCTTCTTCATTATTAACATCAAGAATAATTGTATCAGCTGCTTTACCTGCAGCACATGCTGCCACCATATCCCTCATAGGAATTCCAGCATCGGCCAAAGCTACAGATGCAGCAGAAAGGGCAGCGCATCTAGTACCGCCATCAGCTTGAAGAACCTCAATATAGACATCGACTGCTGTTCTTGGAAATTTCTCCAACATTACTGCAGGCTCTAATGCTTCTTTGATAACTTTGGAAATTTCAATTTCTCTTCTAGATGGTGCAGGATTTTTTCTCTCAGTTACAGAAAATGGCTCCATATGATATCTAACTCGTAAAATACCGGTATCAGTGTTGGACATGTGTTTTGGGTGTACATCTCGTGGACCAAATACTCCAACTAAAATTTTGTTATCTCCAAATTCAATGTATGCTGAGCCATCAGCATTTTTTAATCCTCCAGCTTTAATCATAATTCGTCTAGGTTCGTCTACTTTTCTACCGTCGCAACGAATTCCATTTTCATCTAGTAACACTAGGGTTGCATCTCTTCCGCCCATTATGATTCACCTTTTGATTCTAACATTTCTTTCACTTGATCAGTTAAATTAGCAACATGTGCCTTTTCATCTACCATTTGTATTGCTTTTACAGCCTTTAATAATCCCTCGGGAGTCTCACATGAAACTACTACCCAGCCATTTTGGCCAATGGTGATAGCAGCGCCAGTAGCCATTTCAATTGTTTGAATCATAGTTCCCCTTTTTCCAATAAGACGTGGGACTTTGCTAGGAGAAATCTTGACTAAGTGTCCAGAATCAATCTTACCAAGATCTCTATCAGCTATTGTAACAAGTGGATCTCTAGTTCTATCAAAATTAGCAATTCTAGCTGCAACGAGATCACCTGATTTCAACTTTGATGCAAGTTCATCGGCATGTGCAGAAAAATCTCTCCCAAAAACATCTTGTGCTGGTAAAAATCCCACATAACATGAATTAATATCCAATTCCCAAGATAACGACGTATGTGAGATGATTTTACCAATTACAAGGTCATCAATTTTTGGGATATATTTTCCAGTTAGCGGTATTACTTTAATGGAATCATCGTAAATTTCTGAAATTCCTATGGCAGTAGAAATGATTTTGTTGCCATCCAGGATAACATTTTGTTCTGGTCTGTAAGGGCCAGTAGTAATTACATCTCCAGGTATAACGTATTTTCTTTTGTTCTCCATCACTTCATAACCTCAACTGTGGCAGAGCCTTTTGTTATAGAACCTAATCTATCAATCACATTTGGCCTGGCTCCAGCGGGTATTTCAAGTATTGCTTTTAAAGAACCATTATTTTGCCATTCTTCTTTTTTTAGAACCCCTACAGATTTTAAAACTGCATAAGATTGAGATGCATATTGTGCAGGTATTGTTATTTCAAGGTCTAGGTTTTCAGATTTCAAAGGTATTATCGAACGTAATTTTTCCACAATATCTTTTACTTGCTCATCTACATTTTTTTGTGGTTCTATTGTGATTTTTCCATCCTTTAATGCTTGTTCAATTCTCAGTGGAGGATGAGGTAAATGAGTTCTAGGATCAACGTAAGTCTTGGCAATAAATGAAACAATTTGTTTTCTCTTTTCATCAAGCATTTTACGTCTTTGTTCAGTAGTAAGATTCAGATCGCCTTTTCTAAGCATTATCTCGGCAATCTCATTTACATCTTCAGTTTTGAAAGCCTTGAGTAGTTTTTCACTTGATGGTTTGGTTCCTTTACCAGAGTCAGTATAGATCTCATCAGAAATCAATATTGCAGAAATATCTTTTTTCTTTCCCAGTTTGAAATCTAGTGCTGGGTCAGGCTTTACCAAAATCTCAAATTTTTCGCCTTCATATGAGTATCTAACCACGGTTACATCGGCCATTCTGAAAGATTGTATTATAATTTGGTATTTATCTATACTCAAAAAAATTTCTAAAGATAATTTAGCAGACCAGTATACGAATAATTTCTCGGTACATCTTAAATAATGACAATAGATCGGTTTTCTGTGAGTCGAGTGATATATGCATGTCTTTTCGGATTTGCTTTAATGGTAATTTCAGTAAACTATTCTTTTGCATTATCTGATTCAAGTGAGCAGGTCACCCTCTCAAAAGACTTGGAAAGTAATCCAGTTGCCCAAGATATACTGAAAAAAATAGAGCAGACAAAAAAGTGGATTAAGGAACTTGAAGAGAGAAACTACAAAACACTTGAAGCTAAAAAAGAACTGGATACAAAAAGAGTACAGGCACTTGAGAAGCTAAATCAAGATCTCAAGGAATGGGAATCGCTTTGGGAATATTACTCTCCAAAAAACTCTTTTTCGCGGTTTGTTGATAAAGTAGAAAAACCTCAGGTGAAAGAAGTTTTCTGGGATCAATTTGAATTTCGCCAAATGAAAGTTGATGCAGGACGAACAGCACTCAAAATAGTTTTAGCAAATGGCGGTTCACTAAGTGAGGCACGTCAAGCATATCATAAAGCTGCAGAAACCAAACGAATAGAGTTAATTGAGGCAAACAGTATGTTTAATGTAAATCACAATCTGGCATATTACAATCAGCAGATTCTATTTAACAAAGAAGGGCAGTTTGTTGAAACTCCGATAACTGGAGAACAGTTACGAAAATACTATGAGGATTATAGAACAAATCCAGCATACCTGCAAGCAAATCCTAATGATGTCACATCGTGGGATGATTTAGGAAAAACAAATCACGATACAGAGTGTAGGGAAGGATATGTTGTCGTGTATCGTTTTCACGCAAATGACTATGTCTGTGTTTCAATGTCAACTGCAGAAATGTGGATACGACACGGAATGGGAGAAATCAATGGAAACTCTAAAGTTGAATCTGATGCTAATTCTGTAACTCCATTAACAAAATGCGATGAAGGATTTACAGTAGTCTATGCTTTAGAATCTGGAAAGTATTCATGTGTACTGCAAGAAACTGCAGACTTGTGGATAAGACGTGGGATTGCAGAGCATCAGGATTCACAATCATACATTTTAAACAAGATTCAGGACAAGGATATATCAACCACAATTATTGAAATCAATCAAAAACTTCAAGAGTTTGATGATGAATTTGCTTTAAAACAGACAGAGCTAAAAAAGATCTATGACAAAAAATACGCTGAGATATTGACAAAATCAAAGGAAGATGAAAAAAATGCAATAAAAGATCAAAGGGATCATCCAGACATATCACAAAAAGAGCTTAGCACCAAAATTATGCAAATAAGGAAAGAATATGATTTAGCAAAAGAGACCATTCTACAAGAAAAGATAGCATCACTAAAGATACTAGATGATACACACAAAGGAGGTGTAAAGAAGTTTACAGACACATACGAGTTTGACCCATATGTCAAGATAGTCTGGAATTCTGATTTGTCAAAATATGATGCAGTAAAGAAAAAATAGAATTATTTCTTGAAAAAAGTTATCCAAAAAATTATATTTTTGGCGTGATAATTACAAGACTACATCTAAAATAATTTTGATCATATGACGCTAAAAATAATATCCATATTCAAAAAAATTAGTCTTGAAAAATTAGTTATGGCTCTACGTTAAGTATTCCCTTCATTGTATCTGAATGATATTTACAATGATATTCAAAAACGCCGGTTTTAGTGGGTTTAACTGATATTTTACCAGATAAACCAGGCCCAAGATCCTTGGTTGCTAGAACTACTGTCCCATTTTGTCCAATTACGAATGCATGTTTTGTATCAGTTGGATTTGTGAACCGAATTTCATTGCCCATATTTACCGTAAGTGTTATTGGAGGATTAATTTCAGCGGTGCTTGACCATCGGTATGTTTTGTCTACTTCTATTACTGAAATCTCAATGTGATTAGCAGTTGTAGTTGGAGTATTCTCATTTTGTTCGGTATTTTCATTTGTCTCAGCGTTTTCATTTTCTTCTGACTCTGGCTTGTTTTGAAGACTATTTACAATCTCATTCGCTATTTGACTTGCACTTTCTTTTTCATTTTGTTCAGTTCCGGATTCTATTTCAGATCTTTCCGTTTCTGAAAGTCTGAAGTGGACAGTTAATGCTACAGAAATAAGTATAACGGCTACAATACCTGAAATGATTGCTATTTTGGAAGAGCGTTTCAATTAATAATCACGTAACGTAAAATAGAGTTATAAGTTAAAGGGGTAAATTCCAGAGGTTAAAAATCATTATAGTTCAAGACAAAAATGAATTAATCTCAAAGGATGTGATCTAGAAAAAGATTATTTTACGCCTAAGATGAGATTACTGTTCAATTAATTCAGATAATGATAAATTTCACTGGAAACGCATATGAATATGTTTTATGCGTAAATTTAATCTAAAATCCCTATTTAGGGTTAAAAATAGCCATAGTAATAAAATATGTATAAAATTAGAATATGATAAATATATTCCAACAATGCCAATTATTCAAGAATAAACATCATAATTCAGTTTAACGGGCCCTCAAAGCATTTAGAATCACAGTTACATCCAAAATTTCTTGAAATAATGCACCGTATCCAGGTGAAATATATCCAAGCACTGCAAAACCCATTAAAACAAAACTAGCCCCAATACCAAAAAAGATTCCTTGTTTGACAATCTTGGTAGTATATTGACTAATCTCAACAGCAGTTGCTACTCTTGTTATGTCATCTACAAGGAGCACAACATCTGATGTTTCTGCAGAAATTGCCGTACCACCATACCCCATAGCGATTCCAGTGGTGGCAGTTGCCAATGATGGTGCATCATTTATTCCATCACCCACCATAATTACATTGCCGTATTGTTCCTTAGTTTTTTTGACAATGTCGACTTTTTGTTCCGGCAATAGATTTGCATGAACTGTGGATATTCCAGCTTTTTGTGCAATGTTATTTGCGTTTTCTAAATTATCTCCAGTTAACATTGCAGTTTGTTTTATGCCCAAATCGTTTAATCTGTGAATCATAGATTCAACACCAGGTCGTATTAAATCACTAAAGATGAGAACGCCAGAAAGATTTCCGTTTATTGTGACAAATGCCAACATTTTTCCGTGTGAATCAATTTGTGTTTTAGCAGTTTGAATATCTTCTTTTAATTTTGAATCCATTTTTACAAAAACATTTTCAGAGCCAACCACAATATGCTGTCCTTCAATGTCACCTTCAATTCCAGCTCCAGGTATTTCATGAAAATTTTTTGGGTTTGGAAGTTTACCGAATTTACCTTCAGCTAAAATCAGAACAGATTTTGCAGCAGGGTGAGATGACATTTGCTCTATTCCTGCCAAATTCCGTAAAAGTGTGTCTGAATCAATGTCTCCAATTGGTTTTAGATATTCTAATTTTGGAATTCCAAATGTAATGGTGCCAGTTTTATCAAAAAATATTGCTTTCGCCTTTCCAAGTTGCTCTATCGCAGTGCCAGTTTTTACAACAATGCCATTTTTTGCTGCTTTGTTTATTCCACTAATGATACCAGTCGGAGTTGCAAAAATTAGTGGGCATGGTGTAGCTACTACCAATACTGCAAGAATTGTGGTCACATTTTGTGTTATGACCCATCCCATAATGCTGACAACAATTACAATAGGAGTAAACCATACAGCAAATTTGTCAGCTAATCTTTGAATAGGTGCTTTTTCTTGTTGAGCTTTTCGAACAATCTGAACTATCTTTGCGTATTGGCTCTCCCCGCTAGTTTTTTGGGCTTCCATTTCAAATGCATCCCCAACATTTACTGTTCCACTCAAAACAATCTCGTTAATGTTTTTAATTTTTGAAAGTGGTTCTCCTGTTACTGCAGACTCGTCAATTTCAACTTGATCGTTTTTGGCTATTCCATCTACAGGTATTAAATCCCCTGTGCGAACAACTAACAAGTCACCAGGTTGTACATCCTTTACATCTATTTCATTTTGAATACCATCAATTTTTCTAATTGCAAATCGGGGAGATCTTTTCAATAATTCTTCCAATGAGTCCTGTGCATGGTAAAACGCATAATCTTCCAGTGCTTTTCCACCTGATTGCATTAGAACAATTATGATACCAGGAAATGGATCGTTTGTAATAATTGAAACTAAAATTGCAAGCATTGCAATAATGTCGGCAGCAAATTTTTTATGAAGCATTCCTTTAATTGTGTCCCAAACAATTGGTATGCCTCCCACAACTACAACAACTAACCAAACTAGATGACCAAAATCAGAATTATTTATAATCCAATAAAAAACACTTCCAACAAAAAGTCCACAAATAGCAAAAAATGGAATTGGATAACGTCTAACTAGAGATACAGAATTTTGAAGATGTATTTCAACCACTTTTAACAAATTTTTCAATACATGTAGAATATTTTAACATAAACCGCAATACAAATGAGCCCAAATTAGCAATGTTAGATTTGTAGATATGATAAATGGTCATTTCACAAAACTAGAATATTTTGCTCTTAATTAAGAAAATAAAAATTTACAATCTTCTTTAATCAGTTAATACAATAAATTCGTGTAGTAAAACATGACTTTTCATAATAGATTTGACCATATGGAGATTTTTTCGTAATGTCAAAACATAGGCTAAAAAAACTCTCAAAGATTTTTGGTCCTGGAATAGTAACTGGTGCTTCAGATGATGATCCATCCGGAATTGCAACCTATACTCAAGCAGGAGCACAATATGGTACGGGGGCACTATGGTTTTCCTTGTTTATCTATCCACTAGCAGCAACTGTACAAGAAATGTGTGGGAGAATAGGTCTTTTGACTGGAAGTGGATTAGCAGGAGTCATTAAAAAAAAGTATTCCAAAAAAACAGTTCTTCCCATAATCACACTGCTTCTTGTTGCAAACACGATAAACATCGGGGCAGATATTGGTGCAATGTCTGCATCTGTAAATCTGATTTTTCCTGGATTTCCAATTCTTCTTGTCACACTACTTTTTACTGCAACAATAATTTTATCTGAAATTTTAATTCCATATCAAAAATATATCAGGATATTAAAATACCTGACACTTTCTTTACTTGCATATTTTATCACTGCAATAATTATCGGAGGGAATTGGCAAGAAATTTTTACTGCAAGTATTATTCCACATATAGAATTCACTCCAGCATTTTCCATGATGTTTGTTGCACTCTTTGGAACCACAATATCTCCTTACTTGTTTTTCTGGCAGACATCAGAAGAAGCAGAAGAAGATGTTGCAAAAAATAAAATTAATGAAATCGGTGAAGGAAAACCACACATCACCAAGCGTGAAATTAAGATGATGCGCATGGATGTCATGATGGGAATGGGTTTTGCTCAAATTACAATGTGGTTTATCATTATGACGGCTGCAGGAACTCTTCACACTAACGGAGTTACAGATATCATTACGGCAGATCAAGCTGCAAAAGCACTAGAACCACTAGTACAAACATTTCCAAATTCTGGGCAAATTGCAAAAACAATCTTTGCATTAGGAGTAATAGGAACAGGGATGTTAGCAATTCCAATACTTTCTGGCTCTTCAGCATATGCATTATCTGAAGGATTTGGTTGGAAACAAGGATTAAGTAAGAAATTCAAAGAAGCCAAATCATTCTATTTGATCATAGCTTCTTCTACAGTGGTTGGATTATGGATTAATTTTATGGGGTTGGATCCAATTAGAGCATTATTTTATACTGCCATAATTAATGGAATAATTGCAGTTCCTTTACTCATAGCAGTCATCAAAGTGGCAAATGACAATAAAATATTACACACACATACTAATCGGAAATTATCCAATGTTTTGGGATGGGTTACGGTTGCAATTATGGGATTTTCTATTATTATCATGATCTTCACGTGGATGTAAAATAATGAAAAGCATAAGATGAATTACATTATGATGTAAACTTGACATAAAGTAAATTAGGAAAACAAAAGTCAAAGTAGTGTTAAGAATTACAAGGTTATTCCGAAAACTTTTGCCAAAGCCTTACAATTTTATCTTCGATCTTTACATGTTCTAGTTTGTAGGATAGTTCCCCATCCCTATAGGTAACTATAATATCATATGTCCAATTTTTATAATAACTTTCATCAAGGCCTTCAAGTGTTCTAACTATTTTGGTTTTTTTGATTATCTTCAATTCCTCCAATTTTCTTATCTTTCGATATGCAGTGGATAATGGAATGTTTAGCATATTGGAAATTTGTAGAATGGTAAGTTCAGTCTTTGAGACTAGTTTTATTATTTCTCTATTCTGTTCATCGGATATTGTGGAGAGAATCTCACGTGCATTGTCCATTTCAGCTTCGTTTCACCGCTAATATTAAAACAATAAAACCTGCAATTTCAACTCCTTCCTCTATGATTTCACCAAAAATGTCTTGCTCCAGAAATTCTACGATATCTCCAATTATTGTATCTCCTATAACAATTAAAGAAAATCCAAGAACAAGTAATGCCATTGGAGGATATTTTGTTTTCTTGAATGCCCTTGCAGCAAAAAACACAAGTACAAATCCCACAGTCAGATGTAATGCCATCATTACATAATGAATTTCCTCAGACATCTTCTCTTGTCTTTTAATTTGCATTTAATTAATACCTACCATTCTCATTTTTTGAAAATGATCGGTATCCATTATATCCAATTTTACATATACAAATCATGAAATCAAAAGTAATGAAATCAGCTATAATTTCAATGGCATTTTTGATGCTATCTACAGGAGTTCTGTATCTCTTTGTATCTACTCAAGAAATTGCCGATGCAAGTCAAGAATTCAAAGAGAATGCAGGTAAACCACAAGAGTTTGAAAGTGGTGCCTTTATTGAAACCGCATTTTTTGCTGCAGTTGGTGCTGCATACATTCCAATTGGATTGTGGGCAACCATTACCAGACATACAAGTAAGGTACCTTATGTTTTGGCAATAGGAGGCTCTTTGGCTCTGATAGGTCTGTATGTATTATCTAGAACCGTAGACATTCCATTTGTAGGCCAACAAAACGATATCGGCTTTATTGACATCCTAAGTAAAGTTCTTCAAAGCGGAATCATAGCTGTTTCAGCATACATCATAATCTCCATTAGGAGAGAAAAGAAAGCTAGTCTTTTAGCATAGACTAGATTCTTTATTTTTTATCAAGTTTATTTTAAAACAATTAGATGGTAAACCAAGTAAAATAGAACCAATGGTTACAGTTACTAGATCTCAAGACAAAAATTGAAAATGAATAAAACTTTGAGGTAATTTAGAAAATTACTCTTTTACGCCTAAAATTGACTGGATTATGTGATGTTAAAACTTTAATAGATATACGTAAAACCAGCTAGATTTTTATGTGGATTTTGAAAATTTTCTTCTAAGATTTGTCTTCTTTAGAAGTAATTAACAAGGATAATCATAGAATGTCAGTCAAGCTAAAAGGAGTTCCATTGCAGTATGCAAATGCACTTAGACGTATTTGTCTAAATGGTATTCCAGTATTTGCCATAGATACTGTAGATATCATAGAAAATTCATCCGTATTACCAGATGAAGGTTTAGCACACAGATTGGGATTAATACCAATTAAGACAGTTTTATCAAGATTCAACGAGCCATCAAAATGCGATTGTCAAAGTGAGACAGGATGTTCTAATTGTAAAGTCATGTTGGTTCTAGACTCTGGAGATTCAGATATCACTAGAACAATATTGTCAAATGAACTAACATCTGAGGATGATACAGTAAAACCAACTTCAGATAAAATTCCAATCGTTCAGCTTGCACCAGGACAAAGAATCAAAGTAGAATGTTATGCAAGACTTGGTCGAGGAACAGAACATGCAAAGTGGAATTCAGCAAACATTTCAGTTTTAACTGAAACCAATAAAGAAGATGAGCGAGTACTCACAGTAGAATCAACAGGAGCATTAAAACCAGAACAAATAATCATTGCAGGAGTAGATGAACTAAGTAATAGATTATCAGAGTTTAAAGAAATAATCGGTCAATTAAAAGAATAAACTAAGCATACACATTATATTTGGGTTTTAAGCCGGTTTATTCACATGACTAATCAAGTCGTCATACTCATGGCAAGAGATCTAAAAAAGGCATCTACCAAAAATGATGCTCCAATTTGGGCAAAATTGGCAGAATATGCATTAAAACCATCTATTGCGAGACGACATATCAATTTGAATAGAATAGGTCAACTAACAAAGGATGCAGATACTGTAGTTTTTCCAGGAAAAGTATTAGGAACTGGCGATATTTATCATAAGATTACGCTTTGCTCGTTTTCAATTTCAAATTCTGCAGCTACAAAGATTTTAGAAAAAGGAGGAAAAATAATTAGTTTTTCAGATTTGATAAAAAAATACCCAACTGGAAAAGGAGTCGTATTACTTGGCTAGTCAAGAAACTGTTGTATCAATAGACAAGCCAATTGTAGTAGACGCTACAGATCACATAGCAGGAAGATTATCATCAAATGTTGCTAAATTATTGTTAAAAGGAAACAGAGTTTCAGTTGTAAATTGTGAAAAAATTATGATCAGTGGAACAAGAACAAACATAATTAATGAATATAGAGGATTTTTAGAAGTTAACAGTGTAATTCATCCAAGACATGGTCCAGTACATCCAAGAAGACCGGATACAATAATGAAGAAAATGATTCGTGGAATGCTACCATATGGAAAAAAGCCATCTGGCATATTAGCTCACAAAAGATTAAGAACATACATTGGTTCACCTAAAGAACTAAGTTCATTTGAAAAAATTCAATTCAAAGAAGCAAAAATTAGAAAATCTTCAGCAAACTATACAACAGTTGGAGATATTGCAAAAATAATAGGATGGACAGAATGACAACACCAAAAACAGAAATTTATTTTGCAACTAGAAAAACATCTAGCGCACATGTGTACATTACAAAAGGAAAGGGGAAAATTAGAATAAACAATATACCTATCGAGATGATTCCACAAGAAACTGCTCGTGAGGTTATGTTAGCACCATTAGAAATTACAGGAGATTTAAGAGATAAAATAGATATTTCAGTTAGAGTAAGAGGTGGTGGATTTATGGGACAAGCTAGTGCAACAGCTACTGGCATCTCAAGGGCACTCATAGGTTGGACAAAATCTAAAAAAGACCCGAAAGATCATCCATTCCCAAAATCAACTAGAGAAGACCTAAGACAAAGAATTACAGATTTTGACAAATATCTGATTAGCGGTGATGCCAGAAGAAAAGAACCAAAGAAATTTGGCGGACCTGGTGCAAGAAGAAGAAAACAAAAATCATACCGTTAGACTGTGAAGGCTATAATTTTAGCTGGTGGCAAAGGAACTAGAGGTAAGCCATATACAGAATATTTCCCAAAAGCAATGACACCAATAGATGACAAGCCGTTAATTGATTATATTGTAAGATATCTGAATACATTTGATTTCATTAAAGAAATCATAATAATTTCAGACTATACGGGATTAGGAGGTCAAATTAAAAATTATTACAGTAATCCAAAAAATGGAAAAAAAATTACGTTTGTACAAGACACACAAAGTGGAACAGGTGGTGATCTTTTACATATTGAAGATAAACTAAAAGGAGATTCAGAATTTCTATTATGGTTTGTAGATAATCTATGTGCCATAGATTTAGTAAAGATGAGAAAAATCTTCAAAGAAAAAAATAGTATTGCATGCATTGCAACCAGAACAAAAAGAAAAGAAGAGACAGGATTTGCAGTAGTAGAAAATGGAATAATCATGGAATTCAAAGAAAAACCAACTATGAAATTACAATTATCAGAATGTCTAGGAATTTACATTTTAGGAAAAGAAATAATTAAAAGAATTAAAGCAAAAACAAAACAAAAAGAAATCAATCTTTCATTTGATATTTTGCAACAGTTATCAAAAGAGGGAAAGATCAGTGCATATGATATTGAAGATAAAGAATGGATGGATGCAGAATCGCCAATGATTTTAGAAAGAAATCAAAATACAGTAAAAAAGATCATAAAACAGATGGGATTTTAGAATGTTTTTCAAATTCAGATATTTCTTTTTCATATAGTAAAGTTTGAGATATATCATCTAATCCTTCTAAAAGAATTTTTTTCTTGTGTGAATCAATATCAAAAGAAATTTTCTCAGAGATTGTTTTAATTATTTGATTTTCCAAATCTACTTCTATTTCTCCTGTTTCTTGTTGTAGTTTTTCTACTATTTTATCATCCAACATAATTGGTAAAATTCCATTTTTGAAACAATTGCTGTAAAAAATATCAGCAAACGAAGGAGCTATAATAACAGAGAATCCATAATCCTGTAATGCCCAAACTGCGTGTTCTCGACTAGAACCACATCCAAAATTATCCCCTGCAACAAGAATTTTAGAATTTTTGTATGTGGGATCATTTAATATAAAATCAGATTTTAGGTGTTCCTGATCATCGTATCTCCAATTATAGAAAAGAAATTTTCCAAATCCTGATTTCTGAACTAGTTTTAGGAATTGTTTTGGTACAATTTGATCCGTATCTACATTTACCTTATCTAATGGAGTGATTATAGTTTTGATTTTTTTGAAAGACTGCATCTAATTCAAGTCCATCTCTCTAACATCTACAAAATGACCTTCTATAGCAGCGGCAGCCGCCATTACGGGACTTACCAAGTGGGTTCTTCCTCCAGTTCCTTGTCTACCTTCAAAATTTCTATTAGAAGTACTCGCACATCTTTCACCTGGAGATAAAATATCAGGATTCATTCCCAGACACATACTACATCCTGATTCTCTCCATTCAAAATTTGCATCTGTAAAGATTTTATCAAGACCCAATTCTTCTGCTTGTTTTTTCACCATCTGAGAGCCAGGAACTACCATGGCTCTAACATGCTGAGATAATTTTCTCCCTTTAACAACTTTGGATGCTTCAATTAGATCATCCAATCTAGCATTTGTGCATGAACCAATAAACACTCTATCTATTTTGATTTCGGTGATTGGAGTTCCAGGTTTAAGAGCCATGTATTCTAGTGCTTTTTCAGCACCTTTCTTTTGATTTTGATCACCTTTGGAAAAATCTTCTGGAAATGGAATGGATTCAGTAACATCACAAGTCATGCCAGGATTAGTACCCCAGCTTACTTGAGGTGCAATGTGATTAATATGCAAAGTGTAGTTTTTTTCAAATTTTGCATCACTGTCTGTTTTTAGATCATCTCTCCAATAATCAACTAGAGATTCATAATTTTTTGGAGTGTATTTTCTACCTCGAAGATAATCAAATGTTTTCTCATCAGGTGCAATTATGCCTGCACGCGCACCTGCTTCAATGGACATGTTACAAATGGTCATTCGTTGTTCCATGGAAAGATCACAGATACCTTCACCTCTGTATTCAATAACGGTGCCATTACCGCCTGACGTGCCAATATTTTTGATTATTGACAATATGATGTCTTTTGCAGTAACAGCATGTGTATTCTTTCGTTTACCCATCACATTGATTTCAAAAGGTTTTGGTTTTTCTAACCAAAGAGTTTGTGATGCTAAAACATGCTCTACTTCACTTGTTCCTATTCCAAAGGCTAATGCCCCAAAAGCTCCATGTGTGGAAGTATGACTGTCACCACAAACAATAGTACTACCAGGCAATGTAATTCCTAATTGAGGTCCAATGACATGAACAATTCCCTGATTGGGACTGTTGATATCAAATAATTGAATTCCAAAATCATTACAATTTTTTTCCAGAGTTTGTATTTGAACTGCTGACGTTTGGTCTAAAATTGGAAGAGATCTATTGTTTGTTGGAACGTTATGATCCATCGTTGCGATTGTAAGATCAGGTCGCCTCACTGGTCTATTATTCATGCGAAGTCCATCAAATGCTTGAGGAGAAGTTACCTCATGAACAAGATGCCTGTCAATATAGATTAGCGATGGACTATTTTCTTTTTCTACAACAATGTGAGCATCCCAAATTTTTTCAAAAAGTGTTTTTCCCATTTTAATCCTAGTCTGGTTTGTATTTGAATAGACCGCCAGCTTCAATTATTTTTCCAATAATTTCTGAGAAAGGTTTCATTTTGTATGTTTTATTTTTTGTGATATTTTTGATTTCATTGGTGTGAATGTCAATATCAATTTCATCGCCTTCAGAAATATTTGAATATGCATCCTCTTCAATTTCTATGGGTAACAAAAATGCACCATCAACTGCATTTCTATAAAATATTCTTGCAAATGAGAGAGCAAGTACGGCCTTTATTCCAGAATGGGAAAGTGCTATTGGGGCATGCTCACGGGATGAACCACAACCAAAATTTCTTCCAGATAAGATAAAGTCACCTTCTTTTACCTTTGAGTGAAAATCAGGATCTAGTCCCTCCATAGCATGTAATGCAAGCTCGGAATAGTCATGAACTTTGAGATACTGTCCAGGGATAATGACATCAGTATCAATATTGTCTCTTGCGTATTTTATGACGTTTCCTTTCAATTCAAGTCCCTCGGATCAGTTATTTTGCCAGTAACTGCAGATGCAGCAGCTACAAGTGGGGAAGAAAGATATGTTTGTGAATCAACATGTCCCATTCTTCCTGGGAAATTTCTATTTGTGGTACTAATGCAAATTTCATCTTTTGCCAAAACTCCCATATGTGCACCACAGCATGCTCCACATGTTGGTGGACCGACAGTAGCACCTGCGTCTAAAAATATTTTGAGTAGTCCATTTTCCATTGCACGTTTGTAAATAGAAATTGAAGCCGGTAAAATTTCGGTTCTAATCTTAACTTTTCTTCCTTTGAGAATTTTAGCAGCTGCTTGCAAATCTTCGTATTTTGCACCAGTGCAAGAACCAATGTATGATTTGTCCAATTCTACAGATGGTGCTTCTCTAACTATGGAAATATTTTCTGGAGAAAAAGGTTTGGCCACGATAGGTTCCATTTCCGAACCTTCGTATTCGTATATCTTTTCATATTCAGCATCATCATCTCCAACAACTAACGAAATATTTGTAGCCCCTCTACTTGTAAGATAATCAATTACTTTTTGATCAGGTTCCACTATTCCATTTTTAGCACCAGCTTCTGTAGTCATGTTACACAAAGTCAATCTGCTCTCAACAGACATTTCATTAATTCCACTTCCACCAAATTGCATTGTTTTGTATGCTCCCCCTTCAGTGCTGATATCACCGATGATCTTTAGAATAAAGTCTTTAGCCATTACATGTTCTGGGAGTTTTCCATTTAGCTTAAAGTATAATGTTTCAGGAACCTTAAACCAAATTTTTCCATTCAGTAAAACATATGCTACGTCAGTATGACCCAATCCACAAGCAAAAGAACCCAATGCACCAGTGGTATTAGTATGAGAGTCGCCTCCAACATATACATCGCCAGGTAACACCAATGCTTCTTCGTGAGATAGAGTGTGACAAATTCCATATTGTCCCATTCCATACTTGAAGTGTTTTTCAATACCATAATTTTTTGTAAAATTAGATAATTTCACAATATTTTCAGCAGAGACCTTATCTGGAGAAGGAACAAAATGATCTTCTGCAACCCAAACTTTTGTTGGATCCCATAATTTATCAACATTAACGCCTTGCTTCTTTAATTTATCAAATACTTTGATCACACCTGGACCGGATACGTCATGCATCATTACTTTGTCCACATTTGCAAAAATTACATCACCAGGAGTAACCCGCGGTCTTCCTGAAGCACGCGCAAGTATCTTCTCAGTTATATTCATAATCCAAAAAGCCAGTTCTACAGATTAAAAGCTTTTCAGATGTTCTAGTGTCGTCTTTTTTGTATGCTATATCATTAATCTAAATTATGGCTGAATAAATTCGCCATTAATTGTAGAATCAATACTGTCTCCGGAATTAAATATTGAAGATTTCACAGTACCGTAATCTTTGTGCTCAACAGTAATATCCACATAATATGATGTTCTAGAAACATCATTTACTATAGTCTTAAAATTTGAAGTAAAAAAAGTTCCAGAAAATATTTCCTTTTCATCAGTCCTAATTACTACACTAGTACTTTTTGTATTTCCAGTAGAGTCTGAATACTGGAGTAATATATCACCATTAGATTGTTGAATCATTGACAAAGAGAGGTTCTCATAAATTGGCGAGCCAGAATAATTGAATGCAATATTTGGTTTATTTGAATCCGTATCTGTGTGGTTTGTTAGTTGAGGAGTAGGTTCATCAATAGGTTCATTTTTGAAAATATCATCAACACTCTTTATAGGATTTATTTGAGAAATTTTTTCAGATAATTGATCCTTTGAGGATTCTTTTGCAATATTTATTTGACTGGTGATTTTATCACTAGTTTCATCTACTGCTTTAACTGAAGAGTCAATGCCGTTTTCAACTGACTCTATTGTTCTAGATCCCAAGTTATTTACATCCTCTTTCATGGGCTCAATTACATTACTAGAGAGATTTGGAAATAGACCGTTGATTTCCGATGAGAACACAAATACGCCTATAGCCAAAATTGAGGCTATCACAATTATTTTTTTGAACATATGTTATTTATTTAAAAATAGGTTTGAGACTACAAGTCAAAAAAAATTGCGGGTAAGCTAAAACATTAAATGAATATGATGATTTCTTACACGTCAAGATCTGCTGTACAATGATCAATATTTTTTTCCATTACAAGCTAGTGATTTTACATATTAAGAGAAGCATTGATTTTATTTTTTAAATCCTAAATTCTTTTTCTCTAGTGTAATGTAGAATTATTCACATCCATAGAATCAATGTTGAACCTGATACCATGCCTAACAATTTTTGTTAGAGAGTAGTATATGTAGTAAAAAGTCTTAATTCAGAACAATAAAAAAGAAAAGAAATTCACATCATATTGTGTCTTTAACCGTATCACCATTATTTTCAGAAAGAAAAGAAGACAAATTTGATGTGTTTGAGGCATTATTAGAGACATTAGACAAAAATAATGAAAGGCTACAAGAAGGAGACGTCATAGTAGTATCAACAAAATACATCTCAAATTCTCAAGGAAGATTAATTGATTTGGCCAAAGTCAAGACATCAAAAGAAGGAACCGAAGTTTCTAGGAAATTTCAAATAAAAGAGGAACTCGCAGAGATAATTTTAAGAGAGTCAGATAAAATTTTTGGTGGGATTTCAGGTTTTGTTATTACTTCAGCAGATAACATAATGGCTCCAAATGCAGGAATTGATAAATCAAATGCTAAAAAGGGAAAAGTGATTCTATATCCAAAAAATCCATATCTCATAGCAGAACAAATTAGAAGGAAAGTTTTTTTAAAATTCTTAATCCACATAGGAGTTATTTTAGTAGATAGTAGATTGATGCCATCTCGTATTGGAACATCTGGTGTGGCAGTATCATGTGCTGGAATTGAGCCAGTGTTAGATATGAGATCTGAAAAAGATCTTGATGGAAATCCATTGAAAGTAACTTTCCAAGCAGTTGTAGATAATCTTGCAACAATTGCAAATCACAAAATGGGTGAGGCTGCAGAATCAAAACCATTTGCGATTGTTAGAGATTCAGGAGCAAAACTTACAGATAGGAAAATCAGTCCAACAGAGATGGCGATATCTCCAGATCAGTGCGTATACGTTAGAGGTCTAACAAATCCAATGAATCACTAGAGTTTGAATTAATTCTGCTTTAAATAGAGGTTTTTTGAGAACAAAATTATGGAGTACCTAACAAGATATCCCAAAACAATTTCATTTCTGGATGGATTAAAACACAATATTGACGTAGATAAAAAAGGGGTGGAACAGCTTCACATTGTAGTTAAGAAGAGCTTTGATGAATTAATGAAAATTTTTACAGCTGAAGGATTTACTAAAGTCAAATTAGAACATAAACAACCTAACCAAATTGGAAACGGTTTAAATCTTAAACTAAAGAAGCCTTGGGAAATGCATGTAAGAATGGTAGATCTTAAAAAAGGATTAATTGGAATACATGCAGAAGTTGAAGTTTCAAGGGATTATCTCCAGCATTTGGTATCACAAAGAACACCTGTGGTATATGAAGTCGAGGAGATATTAAAAAAGTACCAAGTAGATTACAAAATATGGCATGATCAAATCAAAAAAAATGTTCATATGATTTTTGATAACTACAAAGTAAAACTTGCAACACCAGGTATTCCAGTTTTTGCATGGAAACCAATGTTATTTGTGATTGGAACAATTTGTATATTTTACCTATGGAAATTTATCAATACTATATAAAACAATAAAAAAAGAAAATAAAAAACAGGTTGATTATATGCCCAGAGTTTCTTCTTTGGTTAATTCAAGATAGACTTTATCGCCTACAGATAAACCCATTTCTTTGTATTCATGCATCTCAAGTTTTAGTTGAGTTACACCGCTTTGCATACCCACTCCGCCACCCATTCCAGAGAACATTTTGTTAAGATCCTTCATCATGTCATTCATGTTAGTGAATCCCATCACTTTTGGACCACCAAAAGGAGAAGGAGTAGATGTTGTTCCTTCTTTAAGGTCTTTAATGGAAGATAGAGAGACGACAACGTAGGGTGCACCATCAGGTGCAGAATCAATACTTCTTACTACAAATTCCTTTTTCATTAGGTGACATTTCTTACTCCATAATTTTAATTTTGAGGAGGAACTAAGCCTAACTAGACTAGATTTGAAGATTTAATTACAATTTTCATGATTTCTAATTAGTGGTTGATGAGAATCTGAAAATATCCCTACAATATTATGGGATATCACCGTGGGAGATTGAAGTAATTTACGGATATTTGAATTCTAGATTTTTAATTATTCAAGAAGAGATTGAATCAAACGATGATAATTTTGTTAGTTTTTTAAATTTGGACATACCACTTGCTTTTAACGAGGAGTTTTTCAAATGGTTTGATTTTAGACGCTGGGAAAAAATGAAGGCAGTTTTCAAAGAGATGAAAAGACGTAGAGGCACTGGAAATGCTTTAAAGATAAATATTAATTTTTTAGGAAAACCAAAAATAGTTTTTGTGTTAGATACTGAAGATAGACAGTGGTATGATAATGCAATTGAGAAGATAGATTTTGTTTTAGAATTACTTCCATATCACCTAGATCCAGAAAAATTACCATCAGATGTTTTAGAAATAATTTATAAATTTGATCCTGAATCAATAAGATGGCGTCTTAATACTGCAACATCGGAAAATAAAAGATATGTTTTCAGAGGAGATAGCTGGAATGCAATTACTTGAGATCTTTTTGAAGGGGTTCAAGTAAACCATGTAGTTCTTTGTATTTTGATTCTAAAAATTCCAATGCATCGTCGAGTTTCTTTGATTTACCATATTTGTAACGTATTAGTTCACGATGATGCCAAAATGTTTTTCCATTCTCAACTGAAATAGTTGTAAAATAATCAGTTCCTTTCAAAGTGTCTGGAAGTTTAATATCATGTGGGAAAAGTAGTTCAACAATAAACCATTCGTCCCCGTCTGGATAATCAGAACCAGTATCTACATCAAAAAACACATGGAGTAAATCAGATTGCATCAAGCCATCGTCGGTTATAGAAGGATGTTTTACTCCCGATTTTTTAAAATCAAGATTAACAAGTTGGGGCTCAAAGAAACCTTTGATAATAGATTTTCTAAATATTTTATTTGCCTCGTTTATGTTCAACAGCAAGGTGATCTACGAATAAACTAGTCTATAACTCATTAGGTTACAGACATTCTAAACTCTAAGAGAATCAAGTATTTCTGAAACATCTGTAGTTGGCGATCCATTTTCTGAAATCCTTTGTTTTGCAGGAGGGTTTTCAAGATAATTTGGAATTTTATCAGTTAGTCTGGTCGAATATTGAGAAATTATTTCGTTTTGATAAAATACACCTGTCGGGATTTTATTTCCCCATTCCAGAGATTTAATCAAGGCCTGAGATAGTTTTTCATTAACTTCTGTCTCATCGTCATAATGTACCATAGGGTCAAAATTTGTATCTTCAAGTTTATAGATTCTAGAGTGTCTATCCATAGATTCTTGCGCTAAATCAACTCCAGCATACCAATCTCGTGTATTGATATCATTGTAAGTTGGACATGGTTGTAACACATCAAGGAAGGAAAGACCTTTGTGACGAACAGCTTTGATTATCAGATCTTTCAAATGTCTAACATCATAAGAATAACCACGGGCTACAAATGTAAAACCACTGACAACTGCCAATCCAATAGGATTTACGTTATAGTTTGTGTTTGGAGAAGGAAGGGATTTTGTTTTCTCTCCGAGTCTTAAGGTTGGTGAAGCTTGTCCTTTAGTCAGACCATACACTCCGTTATCAAATATTATGTAAGTCATGTCAATATTGCGTCTTCCGGCTGCAACAAAATGACCAGCCCCTATTCCCAATCCATCACCATCACCACCTACTGCTATAACTGTCATCTCAGGATTTGCAAGTTTTCCACCTTGGGCAAAAGTCAAAACTCTTCCATGTAAGGTATGGACACCATATGTGTTGATAAAATGAGATGTCTTTCCAGAACAACCAATACCAGAAAAAATTGTTGCTTTATCACGTTCTATCCCCATTTCTGCTAACGCCATTTGTAATGCATTGACTATTCCAAAATCCCCACAACCAGGACACCAATCATTATGTACTTCAGTTTTGTAATCAGCTAATTTAAGAGCCATGACTTAGAACCTCTCTTTTATTTGCCTTATTTTCAACTATCTTTTTTAGTGAATCATAAATTTCAGTGCTAGTCATTCCTCTTCCAGTATATTTTAGTATAAAATAATCGATTTCCCGAGATATGTTTTGCTTGAAGATTTTGCCTAATTGTCCTGAATGATTTGCCTCAATGTCAATGATGGTTTTTGTATCTTTTAGAAGAGACTTGACATAATCAGATGGGAAAGGATGAATTAATTTAATTTGAATAAATCCAACATTAATTCCCTCTTTTTTAAGCATTGAAATAGCATCCAAAATTGGACCCTTAGTAGAACCCCAAGAAATTATAGTGTAATCATAGACACCAAATGAAACAACCTGTTCATCATCAGGAATTCTTTTTATCACCAAGTCTAGTCGAGACATTCTTTTATCCATCATTTTGATGCGAATCTGAGGATCTTCTGTAATATGACCAAATTCATCGGATTCATCACCAGTATTCCAAAAAACACCATTATCCAATCCTAATCTAGAACGGGGGGAAATTCCATCATCAGTAAAAGCAAACCGCTTGTATTCCCCATCTACTTTATCTAACAATAGACCTCTATCAATAGAAATCTTTTGAGGATCAAATTTTTTACATGTAACAACAGAACTTGAAAGAAATTTGTCCATCATATGGATAACAGGAATTTGGTAAACATCTGCATAATTAAAACATCTTCCAGTATCATAGAAACTTTCTTCAATATCACCAGAAGCATAAACAATTTTTGGAAAATCACCATGTCCAGCATGTACTGCAAAGAGTAAGTCATCTTGTCCATGTCGTGTAGGAAGACCTGTTGAAGGACCACTTCTTTGATACAAAGTAATTACAATTGGAACTTCGTTAATTCCAGCCCAACCAAGTGCTTCAGTCATTAATGCAAATCCAGGTCCAGAAGTAGATGTGGAAGAACGCGTACCAGTTAATGCAGCGCCAATCATCATACCCATTGCAGATATTTCATCTTCAGTTTGAATCACAATGGTTGAACCAGGTCTATCATTTTGAATTTCTAAAAGTTCATTGGATTCCAGATAGACGCTTTCATCAGAAGCAGGAGTAATAGGATAGTATGACTGAAATCTACAACCACTGACCATTTTTCCTATCGAAGTTCCAAAATGACCCTGAACAAGAATTGTATCAGGTTGTTTAGTAGTACCAGTTAAAGCATATGAAAAATTATTAAATTTTGATTTAGCGTAATCATATGCAAAATTTGCTGCTTGTTTATTAATTTCTGCTATCTGAGGTTTTTTTGAAAATATAGAATCAATGGATTGAAGTAAAGGATCAAGTGGCATTTTAACTAACCCTAACGATAAAGAAACCGCAAGTACATTGAACAACCTAACTAATCCCTTTAGTTTTGGATTTTCTGTCTTTTCAGCAAGATTTGACAATATTTCCCGAAAAGACACGGGATAAAGATTAACACCTTTCTCTTTGGCAATCTCAAGAGCACCTGTAATGGTAAAAGGTTTGCTTTTAGATTCTAATTCTTTATGTAATCTTTCTTTGAAATAATTATCAAGAGTGTGTACTTCATCAATGGTTATTTTATCTAAATCAGAATCATATATTATTCCACCACCTGTAGGAACTTCATCAAAATGTCTGAAAATTGTTTCAGCATCAAAAGAAGCCATTAAAGTAACATCATTTACATTTGAATGAATCTCTTCATCAGAAACTCTAACTGTAAAATAACTATGATCTCCCTTAATGTTAGAATGAAATTCCCTCTTACCAAAAACCCCATACCCCATCTCCGCACAAACTTTAGAAAAAACATTAGCACCAGAATCTACTCCACTTCCTTGCGGACCTCCAATTAACCAAGTAAAATCAATAGAACCCATATACAATCATCTCATTTTTTTGTATATTAATAATATGATGCATAAATTGAGCTAACCACCAGTAGCTGAATCAAATAATGCACATTCACATTTATCTCGTTCACCGCAATAAGGACAGACACAAGCACATTTTTCAATAGAATTTCCACAGTCGATACAAATTGCAAATTCCTCTTCTTCTGTCTTTGACATCTTGATTATCTAGAAAGAAATCGTATAAATGGTTTGAGATGAATCTCAGGGATAATGGAAAAAAAGCGAGTTTTTCTCACTAGAACACTTCATGATTTTGCATTAAAAGAATTAAAAAAAAGATATCAGATTGAAATCCATTCAGGTAAAATTCCAATTTCAAAAACAAGATTACGATCAAAAATTGAAAATGTGGAAGGATTGATTTGTTTTCCATATGATAAAATTGATAGTGATTTGATAGATATTGCAAAAAATCTCAAAGTTATCAGTACCTATAGTGTTGGTTTTGATCATATAGATACACAATATGCAAAGAAAAAGAAAATTCGTGTTGGATATACCCCAGAAGTTCTCACAGATGCGACAGCAGATTTGGCATTTTCTTTGATGCTGGATGTGTTACGTAGAGTTTCCGAAGGAGACAGAATAATCAGAAATGGAAAATGGAGACAAATTTACGGAGCATATGATTATGTAGGAGTTGATCTTCAAGGTAAGACGTTAGGAATTTTTGGGTTAGGAAGAATTGGCAGTACTCTTGCAAAGAGAGCTAAATCATTTGATATGAAAATAATATATCACAATAGAGAACCTGTCGCTAAAAATAAAGAGAAATTATTAGGAGTAAAATATGTCACGTTAGACAAACTGATAACTCAGAGTGATGTAATTTCAATCCATGTTCCCCATACAAAAGAAACCAATCAGTTATTTAATATGAAAATTTTTAAAAAAATGAAAAAATCTGCATTTTTAATCAATACTGCACGAGGCAAAATTGTTAATGAAAACGATCTCATAACAGCACTAAATAAAAAAATTATCGCAGGTGCTGCACTTGACGTATATGAATTAGAACCCATTAGTAAAAAACACCCATTTACAAAGATACAAAATATTGTTTTAGCACCACATATAGGAAGTTCAACCAAAGAGACAAGAGTAAAGATGGCAGAAATCACCATAGAGAATTTAAATCTAGGAATGAATGGGAAATCGCCCATTTACTCTGTCGGGTATTAGCAACAAGTTTGAATTTACGCTTAGATCACATTGTGAAAAACGGTGCAGTTTTTATATATAGATTGTAAATTATCAATAGATTGAAAAAATTCAAACATACAAATGAAGAATTAGAATTAGCTAAACAACAATCTGAAAGAGAAAAGAAGAAAAAACAATTAGAAGAATAAAAAAGTTTTTCTCCTTGTCATTTTCAGACAAGGTATTTTTTTAAAACTGAATTTTTAAACCATACTTGTTACGTAATTCTTCATAGATTTTTTTTCTCTCAAAGTTAAGATTACTATTTTGATCATACATTTTTGTAAAAAATGCACCCAAAATACGTTCTCCATTTTGATCAAAAAAGTGAATGCTAAAGCTTGTACGATCAGGTCTTTCTTCTTCAATAAATTCAGCGATTCGTATCAGTTCAGAGTTAATGTGCATGTGAGCTGGCCCATCATTATCACCAAGTGTAATCCATTTTTCTTTCTGTTTAATGTGTAGAGAGTTACTTCTAATCTCAGAGACAGCAGCGTTGTTTTTTATAATTAATAAAATATCGTCAATTTCTAATAAATCAGATAAAATATCAAAAAGCAATACAGTGTAATTAAAAAGAAATTATTTCAATTTTTAGTATAATTATGTGTCTAAATGGACAAAATCATCAGGATCACCATGTATACAATCAGTTCCAACTGCTTTTAATGGTGAAAAACTGATTTTTCCATGAGGGAGTTTATCTTCATTCTGAAGAGATTGAATTTTTCCTGAGACTATTTGTTTATGTTTATTGCATGTAACTCCAACCATGTATTCATCTTTTTCCACCACAACTGATACTACAAATTCTGGAGGATTGACACACTGTTTTCCCTTTTCCATAATGGAGCATCTGTCAGGTAACATAACTAGAACTCAAATTTTATACGATATTAATCTTGATTGTAACATATTCAATTTAATATTGATGAATGTAACATGGAAATACATTGGCACATGATTTTGATCTAGTAATTATTGGCGGAGGCATACTGGGTACTTCAATCTCATATTTTCTTGGTTTTCTAAATAAAACAAAACAAATTGCAGTCATAGAACAAGCACATAGTGTCGCATTTCACACAAGTGGCAGAAACACAGGAAAAGTTCATGCTCCATATCTATACAATCCGGAGAAGAAAAAGATGTTTGCAAAAGCAGCTTTTCATGGATATGAAATGTTGGAAGAATATTCCAAACTGAAAAGTTTGCCATTTAAAAAAGATGGGGTAATAGAAATATCTTTAGATGAAAAAGGAACCAAAGTACTTGATAAATATTTCAAATGGGGAAAACAAAACGGATTACAAGACAAGGATATTAAATTAATGGATAAAAATGAATTAAAAAAAATAGAACCAGAAATAAAATGTGAATCTGCACTTTATGTGTACAAAGATGGCTCTACAGATTATTCTAAAGTTACTGATGCGGTGATGAAAGACAGTAAAGAAAATAGAATAAATTTTATTTTAGACGCCAAAGTAATCAAGATCAAAAAAGTTGACGATAAATGGAAAATCATATTAAATAATGGACATGAGATTTTTGCAAATTTTATCATTAATGCTGCAGGAGGTGAAGCAATAGATATTGCACATAAAATTGGTGTTGCAGAGACATTTACAGATGTGCATTTCAGAGGGGAATATTGGAGAACACCAAAAGAATACAATAATTTGACAAAAACAAGTGTGTATTCAGTGCCAGAATATCCAGATTATCCATTTTTAGATCCTCATTGGATTATCAGAGTTGATGGAAGTTGTGAAATTGGACCAAATGCAGTACCGGTGTTTAGCCCATACGGATATAATAAAACAGAGAACATCAAAGAATTCATTCCAAAAATGTGGGAGATGCTTAGGTCTGGTGCAAGAAAGACAATATTAGATAAACAATTCCAAGAACTTGCAATAAATGAAATTCAATCCTCAATGTCAAAATCAATAATGATCAATAGAGTTAAACGATTCTTACCAAAAATTGATGCAAAAAAAATTACAGAGAAAGGAACTGCGGGAATTAGATCAGCGGTAATAAATGAGAACGGACAATTTGTTCCGGATGTAATTTTAGAAGGTGATTCAATGTCTTTTCATATTTTGAATTACAATTCTCCCGGAGCTACAGGTGCATTACCATTTTCTGCATATATTGTAAATCATCTAAACAAACAAGGAATGTTTGAAAGTGAAAGTTCAGATGCACAGTGTGGGCCTTGGAAATTCAGTAATATTATTGAAAAAATTGCATTGTAGAAAATGGCGCCGGGAGGGAGATTTGAACTCCCGTTCCCTTGCGAGAACGCGCTTTATGGTAAATCATTTCCAGGCGCGCGCCCTACCAAGCTAGGCGACCCCGGCATTTGTCTTTCGACAAATTAATTCTGGAAAATTTGATTATATATTGTGTTACTAGAAATTACAAGAATCTACTTCCAGATGTTAATTGTTATTGATTTTTCTACTTTGTTTCCCATAGAATCAATTCCATCTGAACTGATTTTGTAAAGACCTTCTAAAACAGGTACATTGTCATTTTTCATTTGATCCCAAGCAAATACAATTTCTTCTCGTGGTTTTAAGGTTGTAATTACTTGAGATGCTGGAGGAGAATACATCATAATGCCAAACAATCCACTTATCTTTAAGCCATAAGATGTATCTGAAAAAAATAATGGTGTTGTTCCAGAATTTACAACAGTTATTTTGATTTCCTCACCTTTCTTAAAATCAGATTTTTCTGTCACTATAGAAATCGAAGAACCATCTACAAACACAAGTTGATTGGTAATTTTTAGATCATGCAAATAAAAACCAAATACAAAACCTGCCAAAACACCAACACACATAAAAATTACAAGACTTTTTGCTAACAATTATTCAAGAGTTTTTTGTTTGATTTTTTAATCCTTTGGAGGAGATTTTGATCTCCATTTCTTTGGATATGTGTTGGGAGTCATGATAATTCGTTTTGTCTCAAAAGCATAACCTTTGGTGGCATCACGTATTTCTTCCTCAGACATTGTGGATTCAGCCAAAGCTACAGCTTCTCCTTTTTGTGTATAAATTCCCACAATGTCACCTTTTTTCAGATTTGGAGAAATCTGTAATACACCAGGAATTGCAAGTTGAGCCCCATGACACAATGCATCTACTGCGGAATCACGGATTATCACAGATTTCAATTCACTTAGTGCATATTCTATAGGCTTAATCATTTTCAAAAGTTTGGTATCGTCTTTTTTTTCTTCCCAAAGTGCAAAAGCATTTGCAAGCTCATGTAACGTTACTAACCCATCAGACTCGTAGAATTGATCAACTCTTGTTCTTCTTAGCTCTATCATAGTAGCACCAGGACCAAGAATCTCTCCAATATCATAGTATAGTTTTCTAATGTATGTTCCAGCTTCACACAATATACGAGTTAAAAGTAATCTTTCTTTTTGCTCAAGTACTTCTAATTCATAGATAGTTCTTGTTCTAGTTTGTCTAAGAACAGCAGAACGTTGTGGTGGTTTTTGGAAAATTTCTCCTGTAAACATATCAATTATCTCATCGAGTTTTTCTTTTGATGGGAGAGAATGTAATCTTCCAAGTGCATGATATTCTTTTGGACCATAAAGTAATACACCAAGTGCCTTGGTTGCTTCTCCAAGACCTAAAGGCAATACACCTGAAACTTGAGGATCAAGAGTTCCACTGTGACCAATCTTTGGAATCTTTAAGATTCTTTTTGTCCAAGCAACAGTTTCATGACTAGTTGGACCTGGAGGCTTATCTAAAATTATGAGACCGTAATTGAGTAATTGTTCAAGAGTTCTTTTGTCATAATATGTACCATATGCATCATCAGTGATATCCTGATCAATTACGATTAGATTCTGAAGTTGTTTTAGAGTCATAATAATGTCTTCACAGTTTCTTTTGCAATATTAATTACTTGAGTGGCATTAAGATTATCAGTATCAATGATTTTATCAAATACAGATATGTCATTTCCAAAATCAAAATGATATAATTTTCTATATAATGCTCGATTTTTATCATATCTTATTTTTGTTATTTCATATGCTTCCTGAGAAGTCATATTATCTCTAGTTTGCATTCTTTTTGAACTACTATCATGAGAACCAGCTAACCAAATTTTGATACCGTTACCAACTAACCATGGAAGAGTATAGCTTGTTATCACCATTCCACCTTTATTAAAAAGTTGGATTAATTTATCATCTACTTTCTTATCAAATTCAGAATTGTTTTCTCTTTGACTAAGAAATTTCATACCGTTTTCAGTATCCCACCAGTCATCACCAACTGCATCAAATCCTTGTTCTTTTGCCATTTCTTTTAAAATATCACCACCACTGAGATATGTCAGATTGAATTCGTTGGCTAATCCTTTAGCTACGGTTGTTTTTCCCACAGCAGGAGGACCAGAAATTACGATTGATTTGGTCAACTGGGGCCCATAGATGTTTTTGTTAGTTTCATAATGATGCCACTAAACGCAATGGATGATAGAAAATACCAAGCCCAAAGAAATAGCGCGTTTTCTTTTTGAAAACATAGATTAGTTGGGTCTGCTGCTTTCGCTGCGGAACAAGTCAGTTCAAAAAAACCGCCAGGAATTATGTTAAGAGAAATTGGAGATATTGCTACAAGATGTGAAAACAATACAGGTAATACAAAATAAAATATCAAAATCAAAGGAACAAAAGTAATCATCATTGGCCTCATGTTCATCTGCATCATTTCCATCGACATTTTGTTCATGTAAGACGATTTTTTATTTAGATCATTGATCTTCCCTTGATCTTTTGATCTCATTGCAGCCATTCTTTCCTTTTGCCAAGAACGTGTTTCTTTCATTATTCGTTGTAGTTTTGTTTGATCAACCATTTTCTTTCTAACTGCAGCATTAAAGAGATTCAATAAAATTCCAAAACCAGTTACTCCAAATACGGTTAGAACTACACCTTTGACAATTGGATCATCACTTCCTAATGCAGCTTGGCCGCCACCACCACCAAGAAATCCAAAGATGCCGTTGCCTTCAAGGAATACAGAATCCAAAAATAAAAAGATAAAATTAAGAACCATTTTACAATCCTATCGCTCTAATTATTTTATCAGCAACTTCATCAATCATTCCTTCTCTGTTAAGCACGTATTTTACAGGAGAGCCTGAAAGTACGGCACATGCAGAAATCATACCAGATTGTACGTCTAATTCTTTTTTAATATTATCAATTGAGATTTGATCTCTATTTCTAGTATCATCTTGCATTCTTCTATTGTAGATTTCCTCAGGTTTTGCTGAAACAGATACAAAGTTTGAAGGTTTGAGAATTTTCAAAACATGTTCGGGCAATCCAGGATAATACCCCTCAGGAGAATTAATAAAAGCATGCGTATCGATAATTACCACATCATCATTTAGCATTGCAAGTTTCTCAGCAGCGATTTTTTGAAGATTTTTTTGTTCAGATAGAGGCAATCGCCTTAGTTCATCTCTATCTTTAATGCCATTTTCTTTTGCAATTTCAAACATTATACTTCCAAAACTATTAACGCTAACACTTTTGTTATGATCTTTAAAATTTCAACTATTTTTTGCAATAAAGAAGTTTTTCCAACACCAGGTATCCCTACCACTACAACTTTTCTACTTTCTGCCAAGTAAAGCACCAAGACGTGGCATTACAACTTCTACTTGTTCTCGTACTAGTTGAGTGTAATAGTTGATGAGGATATCCACCATAAGTAAAATTCCAATTCCTCCACCAAATACTCCTAAAACATCAGATACTCCAGATAACAAGCCCAAAATCATAGAACCAATAATAGTAACAGATGGGATGTATTTGGCCAGTAATGCTTCTACAGGTGCATTCGATCTTCTAAATCCTGGAATTTGTACATCTGCATCAAGTAAGTTTTGAGCTGCACTCTTTGGAGATAAACCTCCTAGTTCAACCCATAATTTGCCAAACAAAACTACAATTCCAACCATAAACAAAATGTAGCCTATAGCTCTTCCAGGATCCAAAAGTGCGATAGCTAATCCTCTTGGAGGAGTAACATAGTAAATTATTCCTCCAATTGGTGTAGAAGGACTAGTAGGATCAAATTGACCCAGAATATTCATAAACGCATTATTGTTTCGAGGGTTAAAGTTTGCCCATAGCATCTGACCAAGAAACACTGCATTTGCAGTTAGAGCAGATGCCAAAATAACTGGAATGTTAGAAGTGTATAGCATTTTAATTGGATAAACTGCTGAGAAGCCCCTGTATTTTGTAGAAACAATAGGAATTTCAATTTTCATACCCTGTGTAAATACTAGAATCAAGAGGATTCCGGCAGTCAGACATAATCCAAAAATACTCGGTAGTTGGTTTGAACGGAATAAGACATTAGATAAATCTCCACTCATCATTTGTTGAGCAACATACGGGATGATTCCAACAGTACCACCATCACCAGCTGGTAAGGGACTGAATAAACTCCATAAAATTTGTTGAGCTACTCCTGCCATAATGAATAAACTGATTCCACTACCTAGCCCCCAACCTTTTTGGATTAATTCATCTAAGAACATAATGATAATTGATGCAGCCATTAGTTGGCCAATCATAACATACAAGATGTAGGGTTCATGAACACCTGGGCCATAAACAGCAGTTGCATATACAATCGATTCAGCTGCAATTACAATGTAAGTTACTAGTTTAGTAGCAGTTTGAAATACTCCCCTCTCTTCTGGTTTTTTAAAGTCAAACTTTAGAATATCTGAACCTTTTAACAATTGCATCAAGAGACCTGCAGTAACAATAGGTCCAATTCCTAGTTCAACTAGCGTTCCCTGTTGAGATGCAAAAATAACTCTGGCAAATTGTAGAAAATCAAACTGTGGTGCTGTTGCTCCAAATAAAGGAGTCTGTCCCATAACCATGTAGATCACCAATACTAACCCAGACCAAATCAATCGAGTTTGTAGTGATATCTTTTTTTAGGTTTTGGTACTTGGGGAATATATGGTTCTGCTTTGAAAACAACTTTTCTAATAAGACTAGTTACACTGCCTTCAGCCATTATCAGCTAGCACCTCTCCCCCTACTGATTTTATTTTCTCTTCTGCTGTTGCAGTAAATCTGGGTACTTTGACGGTGTATGCATTGGATAACTTACCGCCACCTAGGAGTTTATCATATCCTGCAGTTATGAGGTCTATGATTTTCTTTCCTCCTTCTTCTTTACCAAATTTTGAGAATAGATCATCTAGATCACGGACACTAGCCCATTTTCTTGTGATAATTGGGTGAGGTGGATGAGTAGAATCATGTCCAAAATGATCTGGGTTTTCTTTTAGCAAAGTACTAAAATGATATTTATGTAATCCAGCAATTCCAAGACCGCCTTTATGACCACTTGCACGATGTTGACCTACTTGTCCCCATCCCATATGTCGTCCACCGCGTAGTCTTCTTGTTTTTCTTAATCTTGTTGCCATGTTACATCATATTCCTTACCAATGTTCCAAGATCTTTATTTTGTCCAAGTATACCTTTTTGTCCATATAGTTTTTTTGTACTTCGTTTGAATCCATGTCTTGGTGGAGCTAAAGCAAACCAAGGTTTTAGAGGTTTTAGTTTAGAAAGAGTTGCTTTACCTTCAGCTAATGCCGAGCCAAGTGCTTCAGTACTAGCAAATCCAAGTTCTTTAAGATCAGCAGCAGTAATTTTTTGATACCCTTCTTTTCTTGCTTTTTTATCAATTAGTTCTTTTGCTAAACTAGCATCTAGTTCAATCCAAGATACATAGTGTTTTACTTTGTTTAACATTCCCAATGTATTATCTTTAGCAGGCAAAATTGTAGCACGATATTTTTTATCTAATTTTAGCAAAGTCATTGTAGTAGTTGCCCAATAAGGACAATCGGCTTGACCTTTTATTCTAACTACGAGATATGCATTTGCCATTTTACATCAACCCTGACTAAATGTCTGTTTTAAACAGTCCAATATAGCTTTAGAAGTAGAATTCATTGTTGGTGTAGAACCTTTTGCAGTTGTCCATGCATCTTTAAGACCTGCTAATTGCAATAATCGTTTAATTTTACCGCCAGCTACTAAACCTAATCCACGTGGAGCTGGAATTATTTCAATTGTAACACTTCCACCTTTTCCTCTAATTTTAAATGGAACAGAGTGTTTTTGATCACATCTGCATTCCCAACTACCACATCCTAGTTTAATTGGACTAACATTAAGAAGAGCTTGATTTGTTGCCTTTTCAATTGCAATTCGCATTTGTTTAGATTTTCCTTGACCTACTCCCAAGTAACCATTTTCATTACCGGTTGCAACAATTGCTTTGAATCTAGTAGATTGCCCGTTAGAAGTCATTTTTTGAATAATGCCAACATCGATGACTTCACTTTTTAAATCAGGGAGTAATTTTTTAATGATACCAGCTTCTTGAATTCTTAAACCATCTTGAATAATTTCTTCAATAGAAGTAATTTCTCCAGAAGCTACTTTTTTTCCTAAAATTGTTTTGGGAATCCAAACCTCTTCTTCAGGTTCTCTTCTTGGTCGTCTAGCTTGTCCACCAGGTTTACCTCCACCATAAGTTTTTTGACCTCCAGGTCCACCTCTACCTCCAGGTCCACCTCTACCTCCAGGTCCACCTCTACCTCCAGGTCCACCTCTACCTCCAGGTCCACCTCTACCTCCAGGTCCACCTTGACCAGCGGGTTTACTTTGCCCAGCAGGTTTTTGCCCAGCAGGTTTACTTTGTGTTGTTTGGCTCATTTCTATTTGACCTCACTATCAATAACAGATTTAATTTTTGAAGTGTCATTTTTTACTGTAAGATGATTTCCGTTAATTCTATCATCTGGCGGAAATGTTTTTGGATCTGCTGGAACTTTTACACCTGCATCAACAACGCCTTTCAATGCAGCTGCCATTCGTTGTGTATATCGTCTAGTGCCAGTATACAAAACAGCATCTTTGGCACCATTGCCAATAGCTTTCTTTCCAGCAAGATATCCAGTTAGATATGCTGCAGGTATACTTTTTCTCGAACCTTTCCAACCTTTTTTAAGTAAATAATTAGAATGCGCAGATGCGATAACCTTATCGCCAGTCATACCAGGCTTTAAAACTTGTACCTGAGTATTTTCATTAGTAATATTGACTGTAATAAAATCACGTTTGCCTATCAATAATGTTCCACGTTTTTTATAATTGGTCTTTTCCTCTCTTAGTCTTCTCAGAATGTTTGAATAGGCCATCTATAGAACACGAGTTTGAAACTGCTCTTATATACGTTAAGCGCGAATTATGGAAGCAAGTAAAGCTTTTTGAGTATGAAGTCTATTTTCTGCCTCATCCCAAACAACAGATTGAGGACCGTCAATTACATAAGACGTAACTTCATTTTCTCTTTTTGCTGGAAGACAATGCATGAAGATTGCATCATTTTTTGCATTGCTCATTAAAGTTTGATTGATCTGATATTTTGGCAGGAATTTTTTGATTCGTTTTGGATCGTTATTATGAATTGAGGCATATGTGTCAGTCACTACGACGTCAGCATTTTTAATTGCCTTTAGAGGATCAGTTGTTAAATCAATATCAATAAATTTTTTAGATTCCTTAACAACTATTTTATCAGGTTCAAATCCTTTCGGTGTCGCAATGGATAATTTAACATCAGATAAAGCACATCCATAAATCATTGAATTACATACATTGTTTCCGTCACCTATCCAAGCAATTTTTAGTCCCTTGAATTTTCCTTTTTTTTCTTTAATTGTCATAAAATCTGCCAATATTTGGCAGGGATGAAAAGAGTCAGATAATCCATTAATAACAGGTATGCTAGAAGATTGCGATAATTTTTCTAATAGGCTATGATCATAAACTCTTGCCATAATGCAATCAGTGTATCTCGATAAAGTTTTTGCAGTATCTTCAATTGATTCACCTCGTGATAGTTGCATGTCATGTGATGAGAGATTTATTGCATGTCCACCTAGTTGATACATACCAATTTCAAAGCTTACTCTTGTTCGAGTAGATGGTTTTTGAAAAATCATAGTAAGTGTTTTGTTTTTCAATAAAGGTTTGTTGCCATTTTTTAGTTCTTTTTTTAGAATAATAGAATAATCAATTAATTGAACAAATTCTTTCGGGGTTAACTCCGCTAGAGTGAGTAGATCTTTTGTTTTGAGTTTCATTTCTTAAAGAATCCAAATACACCTCGTTTCTTTTTAGATTTTTCTTCTTCTTTATCTTGTTTGTGTTTCTCATCCTTAATCTCTTCTTTATTATACAAATGTTCTTCAAATTCACCATGTTTTGTTTTTTTATCTATTTTGGATTCTCCAGGTTTTGATCGTCCATGCTTAATCCAATCACGAATTTTTGTGCCGAGTTTAATTGCTTCATCATCATTTTCTGGTGGAGAGATATTGTGTAATTCTGAATAATTGAAAATATCAGTGTCTGTAATTCCTGCAAAAGGATCACTAGTAAAAGAATCAATTTGAGGTTCTGGTGTTGGATTGGGTTCTGGTGTTGGATTGGGTTCTGGTGTTGGATTGGGTTCTGGTGTTGGATTGGGTTCTGGTGTTGGATTGGGTTCTGGTGTTGGATTGGGTTCTGGTGTTGGATTGGGTTCTGGTGTTGGATTGGGTTCTGGTGTTGGATTGGGTTCTGGTGTTGGATTGGGTTCTGGTGTTGGATTGGGTTTAGAAGAAATTTCTTTAATATTTACATCAGATAATGAACCAAATACAGTTTCTAGAAAAGTTTCTTTATCAAAAGGTTTTAGATCTGGATATTCTTGCCCAACACCAAGATAAAGCACAGGAGTGGATGTGATTTTTACAATAGACAATGCAGCTCCACCACGTGCATCAGCATCACTTTTTGTTAGAATTGAACCATCGAATTTTACATATTCAAAAAATTCTCGTGCTTGGTTTACAGTGTCATTTCCAGCTAAAGAATCACCAACAAAAATTTTGAAATCAGGATTTACTACTTTGGTGATTTTAGCAATTTGTTCCATCAGGTTTTTACTAGTTTGCATTCGACCTGCAGTATCAATTAATACACAATCCATTTTGTGTGATTTTGCATAAAGAACTGCGTCTCTAGCTACTGCAGCAGGATCAGAATTATAGTTTTGAGCAACCAATTTTAAATTCAAACGATTTGTATGTTCACGTAGTTGTTCAATAGCTCCTGCTCTAAATGTATCAGCCGCTGCTACCACTACAGAGTATTTTGCTTGTTGTAACATATGAGCTACTTTAGCAAGAGAGGTAGTTTTTCCAGTTCCATTAATTCCTACAAAGAGTATAAGAAAAGGTTGACCTGTTTTCTTTTTTTCATTAATTTTTTCAAAAAGATCAACTTTACCTACAGCATCAAACAATGACGAAATACTAGAAATTAAGCTATTCTTAACAAATTTTTCAATTTCATTTCTAGATACTTTAGAACCAATTAGATGATTTTTCAAATCAAACTTTATGGAATCGATTACTTCGCTAGCTACATCAGATTCAAGGAGAGAAAGTTCCAACTCAAAAAGAATTTCTTCCATGTCTTTTTCATTTAGTTCTTTTTCACCAAGACTTTTCGCTGCATTTGAAAATGCATTACGAAGTTTATCAAACATTATTTTATCCTGAAATATTTTGAGATGATTCTTGCATGAGTTGATTCATTTGTTCTTTACCTTGTTCCAATCTTGCTATCGCTTCTTGTTTTTTAGCAGAAGTATCTTGCAATGCAACTTCAATTTCCTTAATTCTTGCCTCAAGATAATTTATAGTGGAATCATATGTTTTTTCCACAGCAATTCCTGCACCTATATTCAAAATAATTTTGTCATTAGATGAAATTTTTGTCTGTACATAAGTTCCCATCCCAATTGGTACCAAAGTATCAGAATTTGGTTTCTGATGAAGGGATTTCATCGATTCGATTGCAGATATAGCTTCCCTTAGGACACTAAGAAGAGTTCCCTCTCGTTGTGATAAATCAGTAAAGTAAGTTTCAAGCATTTGCATCTGTTGCATTAATTGTTGGGCTTGTTCTTCACTCATTTACAACAAACCATCTTGGGATGGTTATAAATTCATTCATAGAATAAGAACAAGAAAACATAGTAAAAACAGCGACGTATTCAAAATACATTCATTATGATTTTGAATATTTGTCAAATTAATTAAAAATTAGATTAATTTTATAATAAAAAATAATATAGATTAATAAAAAAAATAAAAAATAGAATTTTATTTTGTTTTGGAGAATCTGTTTTCTACTTCATCCCAATTAACTACATTCCACCAAGATGCGATATAATCAGGTCTTCTGTTTTGATATTTCAGATAGTATGCATGTTCCCAAATATCACAACCCAATAAAGGTACTAATCCTTCAGTTCTTGGACTAGTTTGGTTTGGCATAGACTTGTACTCAACCTTTCCAGATGAAGGATTGTATACCAACCATCCCCAACCACTACCTTGAATTACTGTAGATGTGGATGAGAATTTTTCCTTGAAGTCAGAAAAGCTTCCAAAGGAATTATTGATTGCATCTGCAATTGAGCCTCCAGGTTCTCCGCCCCCATTTGGTTTCATGTTGTTCCAAAATAGATTATGATTATCATATCCACCACCATTGAAATTAATGGCACCTCTTTGTCCTTCTGGTACTTGATTAAGGTTAGACAAGATGTCCAAGATATCTTTATTCTGTATTTCTGTTGGACAGTTTTCTAGTGCTGCATTAAGTTTGTCTGTGTATGTTTGGTGATGTTTTGTATGATGAATCTCCATTGTTCTTGCGTCAATGTGAGGTTCTAATGCATCATAAGCATATGGTATTTTTGGAAGTGTGTATTTTCCCATGTGGTTGGTTCAACATTTATTCCATTTATTGCTTTACTAGCCAGTTGGTTTTTACTTGCTAAAAATATCGTAAAAATATGAAACTAGGGATAGTTTTTGCATGTATTGTAACTATTTCAGCATTTTTGATTATTTTACAATCCTTTGAATCAGACGATGTTTTTCATACTTATCTTGATAAAAGCGTCCCCTTTGTAGGAGCAGATATTCCAAGACTTGAAGGAATTGATGGTAATGGAATCAAAATTGCAGTGATCGACACTGGTGTAGATTTTAATCATCCAGATCTTTTTGGATGGGGGCCAGATGGAAAGGTGATTGGAGGATACAATTTCATTCAAGAAGGTACACCCCCACTTGACACAAATGGACATGGAACACAAGTTGCAGGAGTTATTGCTGCTGATGGACAATTAATTGGGGTATCGCCAAAAGCAAAAATTTTAGCATATAAAGTTTCAGAGAATGGTGAAGCGGTGTCATCAGATTTAATCATAAAAGCAATAGACAAAGCAATTGAAGATGGTGCAGATATAATCAACATCAGTCTAGGAGTAAACAAAACAAATGCCAGTATTGAACATGCAGTAAATAGAGCACTTGCAAAAAATATCTTTGTTGTAACTGCAGCTGGTAATGATGGTCCGATGCCTCAAACAATCGGCAGTCCAGGAAAAAATTATGGTTCAGTTACAGTTGGTGCAACATATAATAATTTGACATCAAGTTTGGTTGCAACATTAGAAGTTAATGAAAAGCCATATACGGTAATTCCCATGGTAGGATCTTCTAAATTAAATGAGCCAATTGTTAGCAAAATAATCTTTGGAGAATATGGAAAAGAAAAAGATCTTAAAGATATTAACGCAACAGACTCAATTCTTCTTGTAGAAAGAGGGAGTGATATCAAAGGAGAACTCCTTTATTTTTCTACAAAGGAAAAAAATGCAGTAAATGCAGGAGCAAAAGCTTTGATAGTTTATAATAATGAACCAGGAATTTTTCTAGGAGAATTAACACATGAATTTGTTGAGTCTGACTATAAACCACAAATTCCAGTAGTGTCAATCGATAGAAAAGATGGATTAGAAATCAAAGAATCACTTCAAGAGAAAAATAAAGCAATATTACATCTTTTTTATAACCCAGATTTTGTTGCACATTTTAGTTCAAGAGGACCAGTTTCACCATTTTACATAAAACCAGACATTCTAGCCCCAGGTGTATACATCAACACAACACAAATCAACGGAGGATACAACGTCACTAGCGGTACAAGTTTTGCAGCACCGCATGTAAGTGGAGCAGTAGCATTATTACTTGAAAAATATCCAAACATGCATCATCATGAAATAAAATCACTATTAATGACTACATCTGCGCCTGTTTCTGATGCCTATGGTCAAAAATTTTCATTGAGTGATTCAGGTTCAGGTAGGCTAGATATTGCAAAGGCATTTCAAGCAAAATTAATCATCACACCGCCAAACTTTGTGATTAATTTATCTTCAGATAATCCAACTACTCAAAAACAATTAAAATTAAAACTTTTAGAAGGAACATTAGAAAATTTAGAAGTAAGATTTGAAGGACCAGAATTCATACAATTTACACATGTTTTAGAAGGAAATAACGTACTAATCAAAATAAAAATTCTTGGACAAAATTATGGAGAACATGAAGGAAGGATAATTATAAATCATAATGAGGTAAAATATGCAATTCCTTTTTTAATACATTATACTGAAGGTTCAATTTCTGTAAATCAAAAAGAGGGAAAACTTAACTTTACAATTCATCATCCAGAACAATGGAGTTTTGCAAAAATTTCAGTAATAAACAGCATAGATGGAAAAACAGAAACAGTTACAGCAACTCCAGAAAAAGATGCATCAATAAGAGTAAATGAGAATGCAGAGTATTGGGTCTATGCAAAAATTAAAGTTGATGGAAAAACTTTTGATGCATACAATACTATTGAGGTAAATTCAATAAATGATAATAATCAGAGTAAATTTGAATTATTGAACATTCCAGAAAAACAAATAGCAATAGTTTTAGGAATTATCATAATCATAGGAATTGTGGGAGTAATAGCAATAAGAAAAACAGCTACGAATGAAGTTTAGGACCTGCATCTAGTATTTCAGGTGCAACGTTTTGAAATTTCTTAAAATTCTCAACAAACATTTGAGCTAATTTTTTTGCAGAGAGTTCGTATGAGTCTTTATCTGACCAAGTATTTTTTGGATCGAGTATTTCAGATGGAATGCCCGGAACATCGATTGGTATATCCAGATTGAATAAATCATCGTGGCGGTACTTTACAATATCAAGCGCTCCAGTAAGAGCAGCAGTTACCATTGCTCGACTATACTTTATCTTGATTCTCGTACCAATACCATATGGTCCACCAGACCATCCGGTATTAACAAGATAAACAACTGCATTGTGCTTGTTGATTTTTTCTCCAAGTATCTTTGCATATACAGATGCAGGTCTAGGCATAAATGGTGCTCCAAAACATTCAGAAAATACAGATTTTGGTTCTTTGATTCCTCGTTCGGTTCCAGCTAATTTACTAGTGTAACCAGACATGAAATGATACATTGCACCCTCTTTTGTCAGTCTAGATACAGGAGGTAAAACACCTAATGCATCTGCAGTTAGAAATACAATCACTTTTGGATGACCACCCACACTAGGAATTACTGCACCTGGAATGTAATCCAGAGGATACGCAACACGGGTATTTTCAGTTAAACTGTTATCGTCATAATCAGGAATATTGTCATGAAGTACAACATTTTCCAGTACAGCCCCAGGTTTTATTGCATTCCAGATTTCAGGCTCTGCATCTTGGCTAAGATTAATACATTTTGCATAACATCCTCCTTCAAAATTAAATATTGAATTATCAGACCAACCATGCTCATCATCACCAATTAATCTTCTATTAGGATCAGCTGAAAGAGTAGTTTTTCCAGTACCAGATAATCCAAAAAATAAAGCGGTGTCACCACTTTTTCCAATATTTGCAGAGCAATGCATTGGAAATACCCCACGATCAGGTAAAAGAAAATTCATTACTCCAAACATAGATTTTTTCATCTCACCAGCATATTGAGTTCCTCCAATCAAAACAATTTTTCTAGTCAAATCAATCAATATGAAAACATTTGATGTGGTACCATCAACTTTAGGTATTGCTTCAAAATCATTAATACACATTACAGTGAATTCTGGTTTGTGATTCTCCAATTCTTCTTTTGATGGCCTTATGAACAGTTGTCTTGCAAAAAGACTTTGCCAAACATGATCATTAATCACTCTAATAGAGAGTTGATTTTCTTTGTCTGCACCTACAAATCCATCAAATATAAAAAGATCTTTTCCATCTACAAAATGTTTCATTTTTTCAAAAATTTTTTCAAATTTCTCACTTTGGAATTGATGGTTAATTTTTCCCCAATCAATGGTGTTACGGGTTTTATCATCATACACAATGAATCTATCATCAGGAGATCTTCCAGTATATTTTCCAGTATTTACAGAAAGAGACCCGGTGGAATTTATCACGCCTTCATTTCTAGCAACTGCAGTTTGGACTAGGTCATCTACGCTCAAATTACGATATATTTTTGATGGACTTATTCCAAAATCCTGTATTTGAGATAAAAATTTGTCAGTTTTAGCAGAACCAATTACTTCAATCATAGGAATCTCCATCAACAATCATCATAATAATCCCAGGTTTAATCATGAGATGATTCGATCCGCCTTAATTTTCCTTATTATCTCTTTCCTATCAAACAGTTTTTTTCATCTAGGAACGTATTTATTTAAAATTTCAAGAGTCAATCTGATGCCGATCAATAAAGAGAAGCTAGCTAAAAGACAAGAAGTTAAAGAACATAATCCGGACTTTATCAGACCAGAAAGCTGGCGTTATGTTAGACTTGAAACAAATTGGAGAAAACCAAAAGGAATTGATCATCATCAAAGAAAACAAAAAAGTAGAGGTCGTCCAGGACTTGTCAAAGTAGGTTACGGTGGACCAAAAGAGGCAAAAGGATTACATCCTTCAGGATATACAGATAATCTAGTTCATACAATAAGTGATTTGGAAAAACTAAATCCAAAAACAGATGGAGTGCGATTTGGACATGGTGTAGGTACTAGAAAAAGAAAAGAAATCATTGTAAAAGCAATGGAAAGTAAATTCAAAGTTTTTAATGCGAGAGTGAGTGCAAGTGGTAGTAAATCTTAAAGCTAAAAAAAGACTGGTAGCACGAGTTACCGGTGTCGGAATTCATAGAGTGAAATTTGATACAGATCATCTAGATGATGTAGCTGATGCAATTACTAGAGAAAATATTCGTAGTTTAATTACAGCAAAAAAAATTAAAATAAAATCAATTGTCGGAACTTCAAAAGGAAGGGCACATACTAAAAAATCTCAAAGGAATAAAAGAGGAACGACTCAGGGATCAAAACAAGGCACAAAAGGTGCAAGAGTTGGAAAGAAAGAGGTTTACGTTGCCAAAGTTCGCGCATTAAGAAGATTGTTAAAAATCGCTAAAGATAGAAAAGATTTAACAAATCCAGAATTTTGGATACTTTACAAAAAAGTAGGTGGAAACACTGTAAGAAACAAAGCCCACCTAAGAACACTAATGGAAGAAATTATTTCCAAGAGAAAGAGTTAGAATCTATAAATCTTATTTTCTAAATCCAAAATTTTACCATTCTTGATTACAATTCCCTCCCTAGTCAACATATCAGATTTAATCTCTTCACCATATGCATAACCACCAATTTTACCATCAGATTTTACAACTCGGTGACATGGAATTATCACAGGATAAGGATTCTTGTTCATAATTTTACCAACTGCTCTTTGTCCATTTTTCAAACCAACAGCTTTTGCCAATTCACCATATGTGGTTATTTTTCCTTTAGGCACTTCAAGTAATTTTTTATAAATTTTTTTATCTATATTCAAAGTTTGATTACCTCAAGATCGGTGTTATTTAAAAAATCAATTAACTTTTGTTTGTTTGAACCCAATCCCCCCCAATCCAAAAGAGCAGTTTTTGCCATTTTATTTTGCTCCAAAATATGCAAAAATAAATTTTTATCAATATTATCAAGTGCATGTTTTGGTACAACTGTTCCAAGTGAAAATATTCCTTTCAATAATTCATTGGTGAATTTTTCAGGATAATGTGTACCTCCAAAACAAATCGCCATAGGAGAGGGTATGATGTTTTTAGTCATTACATCATGTACTAAAACAGCAACGGAGTTACACAAAGAAACGTCAGTCCATTGTTTTTTGGTTGTACCAATTTCAATAAAGATGATAGGTTTAGTCAATGCCGTGGGTCCATGATGTGTAGCTTCGATTGTAATTTGAAAATCTGAAAACTGTGATTTATTTTTCCATAGTGTTTGAAGATATTCTTTTTGAATATACGGATGAGGAATTGCTACCTGTCTGTCATTTCCTCCAAATTTGGCTTCTGAAAAATTACCAGTGCTATGGCAAGTAAGAGCTAAAACACCAGACTCAGCAGCATGTTTTGAGAGAAAAATAAATCCATCATAATTATATTTTTCTTCTAACCAATCAGCGGAAATTGTAGGGGTTTGGATTATTAGCAAGTCATAGTATTTACCTCGATAAATCTCACCATCCTGCGTCATTTCTTGAGAAAGAAATTTTGCCATGTTGTATCCCGCAGGGTCATCACGATATGCTACAAGTAGTTCCATGAGATAAGAGATATAAGGACACCTTATTAATTTCCAGCAATGAACCCTAAGCAGACTTTGAAAAATATGGTTAACACTATGAAAATGGCTAAAAAGCCAGATCGTGACGAGTATCAACAGCATCTTAGATTGGTATTAATAGGAATTGCAGGAGTTGGCGCTATTGGATTTACAATTCATTTTGTCTTTTCGGTAATTACGTTTGGGAAATAAAATTGTCTGAAGAAATTAAATCACATCTTTTTGCAATAAGAACCACAGGAGGTCAAGAGAAGATAGTCATGAGGTTATTGGAAGCAAAGGCAAATGCCAATAAAATCAATATTCAGTCAGTATTACTAGTAGATAATCTAAAAGGCTATGTTGTAATCGAGGCAATAAATCCAAGTGATGCATACATGGCAGTAGAAGGGGTCAGACATATTCGCGGTCAACTCAGAGGAGAATTAGAATTTAAAGACATTGAAGGATATTTGATAAAGAAATCCACAGTTTCACAATTAGCAGTAGATAACATAGTTGAGATCACAGGTGGTCCATTCAAAGGAATGAAAGCAACAATCACCAGAATAGATGTAGACAAAGAAGAAGCAACTGTCGTTTTATTAGATGCATCTTATCAATTACCAGTAACTGTCGACGCCAATTATCTAAAACTCTCGAGTGAGTCTTAGGAAGGATTAAATTTTTCATATTAAGCTGATAAATATGGTAGAACCACAAAAAGTATCATCACTTGTAACCGGCGGAGCTGCTTCAGCAGGCCCACCATTGGGTCCAGCATTAGGTCCATTGGGTGTAAACATTATGGAGATAATCAAGGCCATTAATGAAAAGACAAAAGACTTTGAAGGAATGAAAGTTCCAGTAACAGTTTCTGTTTATCCTGATACAAAAAAATGGGAGATAGAGATCGGAATTCCATCTGCAGCAGCACTGTTGCTAAAAGAAGCAGGAGTCCAAAAAGGAACAGGAACTCCAGGAACAGCGTGGGTTGGAGATATAACCATAGATTCGGTTATCAAAGTTGCAAATACAAAACTAGAGAAATCTTATGCATCTTCATTAAAATCCGTTGTAAAAACAGTAATTGGAACATGTTTATCACTTGGAATCAAGGTTGAGGGAAAAACACCAAAAGAAATCACTGCCGAAATTAACGAAGGCAAATGGGATACAAAACTAAAATAAATTACAAGATAGAATAAATTGGATCTTTATCGGTTTTTTGTAACTCGACAAAAGTTTCAGTGTTTATAATACCATCAATTTTTCCTATTTTCTCTATAACTATGGAATGTAGTGCCTCTAAATTTTTCGCATGAACTTTGACAATAATATCAAACCTACCAGTCACTTCAGAAATAGATATAACTTCAGGAGTTTCCATCATCTTTTTATGAATATTATCTTTAAGTTTTGGATCTCTGTTAATTCCAACAGATGCCTTAACACCTATTCCCAAAAGAGAGTCATCTATCACTACGGTAAATTTTTTGATTAATTTTTTTTTCATTAATCGTTTTATCCTGCTATAAAGAACAGATGCGTTAATCCCAAGTTTTTTTGACAGTGCAGGTACAGAGATAGAGCCATCTTTGGTTAGTTCAAAAAGCAATTTCATATCAAGTTCATCAAATTTCTGCATTGCTCTCAAAAATTGACTTGGTGATTTAATAAATGTAAGTTATAGTAGAATTTTACTTTGAAATTACAAACATTTACTTAAAAAAGTGTAAATTTTTAAAATAATATAAAAATCATAATTTGTAGCCTCTAAACGATTTTAAGTAGGCTTTCTCGAAAATCTTCATAATGATTACAGAGGCTAAGCTGGCAGAAATGATTAAGGAAGCCAAGGCAGTAAGTAAACAAAGGAAATTCAAACAATCAGTAGAAATGATAATTGTCTTCAAAGATATTGATGTGAAAAAAGGCTTTGCACTTAATGAAATAGTCCAACTTCCAAAAACCAGTTCACCGGCTACAGTATGCATTATGGCTACTGGAGATATGGGTCAAAAAGCAAAAGAAGCCAAAGCAGATGCAGTTCTAGGGTCAGAGGAATTAGATAAATTTTCAGCTAACAAAAGAGCATCTAGAAAATTCATTAACAAATATGATTTCTTTTTAGCAGATACTCAAATCATGCCAGCAGTAGGTAAGGTGTTAGGACAGCTTTTAGGTCCAAGAGGAAAAATGCCAACCCCAGTTCCATTTAATGCTTCAATTGAATCATTTTTACAAAGATTTAGATCATCAATCAAAGTTAGATCAAGAGCATCATTAGCTATGTCATGCAAAATAGGAGATGAATCAATGGAAAATACAGACTTGTCAATTAACGCATATGCAGTATTAAGCGCAGTTGAAAAAAAATTGCCAAATGGAGAAAAGAATCTCAAAAGAATAATCATAAAAACCACAATGGGTAAACCAATTAAACAAATCGAAGAGGTCAAGAAGAAACATGCATGAAAATAGAACAATATATCCTAAAAGAAAAACTCAGATGTATCAACAGTTACTAGAAATTCCAAAGAAATACAAAGTAATAGCTCTTGTTAAAATAAACAAAGTTAGAGCATCACAAATTCTTCCATTACGAAAAGCACTCAAAGGTGAAGTTGAGTTTGTATGTGTAAAAGATAGAATTGCACAAAAAGCATTAGAAAAATTAAACATTCCAGGGATTAAAGGAATTTCAGAAGAACTTACAGGCCAATGTCTTTTCATATTTACCAACATGTCACCATTTAAGCTAAATGTGTTATTGGCAAAAAACAAAATTATGATGGCAGCAAGAGGTGGAGATATTGCAAGTGTGGATATTGTTGTACCAGCAAAAAACACAGGAATTGCTCCAGGACCAATGCTTACAGAATTCAAAGAGGCAGGAATCCCAACAAAGATTGATCAAGGTACAATTTGGATTCAAAAAGATACTACTCCAGTAAAGAAAGGAGAAGCAATTAATGAAAAATTAGCAGCACTTCTGGGTAAGTTAGATATCAAACCAGTAGAGGCAGGAATTTCACTTTATACTGCATTGGAAGAGGGATTAAAGTATGCAGCAGAAGAGTTGATTGTAGATGTTGCAAAAGTAAGAAATGCATTCACTCAATTCCACCAAGAAGCAATTTCACTATCTATTGAAGCAGCATATGTTACGGCAGATAACATTAACCAAATCCTTAGTAAAGCAGCTCAATCTGCACGTTCAGTATCTGTAGAATCAGGATTTATGACGGATGAAACTAAGGAACAGATATTACAAAAAGCTCATGGTCAAGCCAAAGCTCTCTCAACTAAAGCAAAAGATTACGCTGCGTCTTAGTCCAAACTCCCTTTAGCTTTGGGAAGATTCCAATTGAATTTCATTGCAATTAATCTCAATGTTGTAGTTAATGTTATTCCCAAAATTGTTGCAGAGTACAGTTCCCCTCCAAAATACAATGTCAAGTAAAACACAGTAATTCCAATAAAACTTGCAGAAATATAAAATTCCTTGACAAAAACTATTGGAACTTGAATAACAAGAACATCTCGAAGAATGCCACCACCTACTGCAGTAAGCATTCCTCCCAACATTATTGCTAGAAAATTCAATCCAACTAAATTATAAGCAAATGTAGCGCCAATTATTGTAAAAACTCCTAATCCAATGGCATCAAATTTCAAAAACAAATTCCAATGTTTTTTGAGATGTGAATACAAGAAAAAATTGAGAGACCGGAAAGCACTGTAATTATCACATACGTAGGATCAGAAAGAGAGTTTGGAAATTGGCCCATTACAACATCTCTAATTGTACCACCCGCAACTCCAGTAATTGTTGCCAAGAGTAAAATTCCAACAATGTCAGTTTTATGCTCAATGGCCTTAAACGCACCAGTCACTGCAAAAGCCATGGTACCAAACAAATCTAGAATATAAATAAAAACTTGACCAGGAATTGAAAAATCAACCAATTAAAATAAAAAATGAATAATTGTTAATTAACATTGATATAAATAAAAATCAAAATTAAATTGAAAAAAGTTGTTTATCCAAATAGAGAAGACAAACCTTCCATTGCGGCTTCTTCACTTTTACTTGTATCAACTGGTGCTTCTTTCTTTGCTTCACCTGCTGCGGCTGCCGGAGCGGCTGCTGCTACTGCTACAGGTACGGCTTTGATTGCTTCTTCGATGTTAACATCAGCTAAAGCTGCAACTAATGCTTTTACTTGAGCATCATTCACTGCAACGCCAGATGCTTTAACAACTGAGCTGATGTTGGCTTCATTAACTTCTTTTTGTAGCTTGTGAAGAAGTAAAGCAGCATAAACATATTCCATTGTATCGAGATTTTCTTAGGGCATAATATAAAACTATGGAGAAATTACGCCTACAAAAACAGAAATTCTAGTTTAGGATTTTCAGACTTCTACAAACAGAGTAAAGTGTTCTTTTTAGATGTGGGTCCACCAATGTATCCATTCGATGTTTTAAAACACGTTTTGCATCATCTCTTTCAGAATTTGGTGGTAATGATAACACATTGTTAATTAATTCTGGAAGAGATTCACGAATCCAACCATCCAACATTGCATAAACTTTTGGAGGAATTAAATCACACTTGTCCTTATCCAAATCTATTACTTCAGCATAGTTTTCATGTTCAACTCTGTAAACTAGAGCTAATACGACATTATCAGGTGTAGGATGTTCAAGAATTTCATTAGATCTGATACCTGTTTTGCCTTGAGAAATTTTGTTTTTGAGACCAACTGGGTTAACAATTACACCGTTAATACCAACTTTTCTTCCATCAACACCAGTTACTACACCAAAGATGAAATCATAGAACTCTCCATTTTTTTTAGTAGAGAAAACATGAACTCCTTCCCGTAATGCAGGTTTTCTTTCAAACATAATTAGAATGCATTATGTAGTGTATTTAATGTATTATTAATCGACAATTCTTAATATCGGACTAATAGATGCTTCTTCGTTGGATAAAAAAGAAATTCTAAAGGAATTTTCATCTGACCCAGATAGATACTACAAAGTTAAATTATTCCAAGAGCAAGGATTTGTCAGAAAATCATGCTTGAAATGCAAAAGATTTTTCTGGACTTTGGATTCTGGAAGGGAGTTATGTCCAGATGATGCAGATGATACATATTCGTTTATTGGAGATCCTCCAACTACAAAGAGATTTGATTATACACAAGCTTGGAAAGAAGTAGAGTCATTTTTTGTAAAAAATGGTCACACATCAGTTTCAAGATACCCAGTCGTATGCAGATGGAGAGATGATCTTTACTTCACAATTGCATCAATTGTGGATTTTCAAAGAATAATGGGTTCAAAAGTTGTCTTTGAGTTTCCGGCAAATCCATTAGTTGTTCCGCAAACTTGTTTAAGATTCAAGGATTTGGAAAATGTCGGAGTAACTGGAAGGCATTTTTCTAGTTTTTGTATGATTGGGCAACACAGTATTCCAAATTCTCAAGGATATTGGAAAGATGAATGTGTAGATTTGGACTTTAGATTACTAACGAATCAATTTGGAATAAAAAAAGAAGAAGTTGTATTTGTAGAAGATGTTTGGGCTGGCGGAGGCTCATTTGGTTCATCATTAGAATATTTTGTTAGAGGATTAGAACTTGGTAATGCCGTGTTTACTGAATTTCAAGGAGAATTGGGAAAACACACAACACTTGATCAAAAAATTATTGATATGGGTGCAGGTCTAGAAAGATTCGCATGGATTACAATGGGAACTCCAACTGCATATGATTGCTGTTTTGGTCCAATTACAAATCACTTGTTTGAAAAAATAGGAATTGATTCAGATTCTGAAATGCTTAGAAAGTATTTTACAGCAATTGCAAAAAATCTGGAGATTTATGAGGATTTAATTGATGTAAGAAGACATGCAGTAAACTCTGTAGGATTAACACAAGATCAGATTAATAGAATAATCACACCGCTTGAAGGAATGTATTTGATTGCAGATCATCTTCGTACATTGATCTTTGCAATTACAGATGGCGCATTACCAAGTAATGTTGGTGGAGGATACAATCTAAGAATGATGTTGAGAAGAATTAATGGAACAACGGATAGAATGAATCTCAAGCTAGACATTGATGAATTAGTGGATATGCATATTGATTATCTAAAAGATACCTATCCTGAGCTTGATGCCAAAAGACAAGACGTCAAAACTATTTTAAAATTAGAATCTGAAAGATATGTCGAATCAAAAACAAGAATGGGTAAAATGGCAATACGTCTAAAAGAAAAAGGCAGAGCGCTAACTGTTGAGGAACTAATCACACTATACGAATCAGATGGAATCACACCAGAGTATCTCAAAGAAATTGAAGTAATCTCTGAAATTCCCTCATCATTTTATGTAAAATTATCAGATTTGCACCAATCAGACAAGAAAAAAGATGTGGAGCAACTTCCACTTGAAAATATTCCGGAAACTGAAATGTTGTTTTACAAAGATGATCCTATGGAATTTGATGCCAAAGTTCTCAAAGTTTTCGATAAATCAGTAGTGCTTGATATGACTTCATTTTATGCAAGAGGTGGAGGACAAGAGCCTGATCATGGAACCATTGCAGGAGCCAAAGTAGTTGATGTCAATAAACATGGGGGAATAATTATTCATGAGATAGAAGGCCAGATCCCAAAAGAAGGAAGTATAGTGTCATGCAAAGTTGATGTAACACGTAGAGCAAACATAACAAAAAACCACACAAGCACACACATTCTAAATTCATCAGCAAGAGGGGTATTAGGTTCATGGATATGGCAGCACTCTGCATTCAAAGAAGCAGATCATGCAAGATTAGATATCACACATCATTCATCATTAACAGATCAACAAGTACAAGACATTGAAAATGCTGCAAACAATATTGTTGTAAAAGACATGACAGTAACTATTGAAAACTATGACAGAGGAACTGCAGAGCAAAAATACGGATTTAAAATTTATCAGGGGGGTGTAGTTCCTGTCAAATCAGTTAGAATTGTATCAATTGAAGACTTTGATGTCGAAGCATGTGGTGGAACTCATGTCAAAAAAACCAAAGATGTTGAATTAATCAAAATTACCAAAACAAAGAGAATTCAAGACGGAGTAGTAAGACTAGAGTTTGTTTCAGGACCAACTGCACGAGAATATGTAAAACAACAAGAAATTGAGCAATTAAAAAAGCAGAAGAATCAGCACAGAGAGAACTCAAAGATAAACAAAGAGAAGAAGAAAGGCAAAAAGCAAAAGAAAAGATTCCAGCATTGCTAGAGCAAATTGCAATACTTTCAAGTAATAGAGTAATTGATGAGATTGAGATTAGTGTAAATTCAATAAAATCATGCTTTACAAATTCAAAACAATATGATGAATTCTTTCACATGAATTTTGGCAAAAAATTAGTCAAAGAGAATCCAAATTCAGTTTATGTCGGGATTTTTGAGTCAGGTCCAACTATTCGAATAATAGCATACTCTGGGGATGAGGCATCAAAGAGCAAAAATGCTGGAAATATTGCTAAATCGGTGGCTGAAATCCTAGGTGGGGCAGGCGGTGGAAACGCAAAATTTGCCCAGGGTGGAGGAAAAGACACATCTAAAATAGATGAGGCAATAGCCCAAGCAAAATCAATGATTGTAGGATGAGAATATTATGGAAATAAAATGGAATGAAATTGAATCAAAGTGGAGAAAAAGATGGAATGATACCAACGACTTTGAAACAGATCCAAATACCAAAGAAAAAAAATTCATCACAGTTGCATATCCATATCCAAATTCACCTCAACACATAGGACACGGCAGAACATACACACTAGCTGATGTTCATGCAAGATTTTATCGAATGAAAGGATTCAATGTATTGTTTCCAATGGCGTTTCATTATACAGGAACACCAATTCTTGGAATGGCAAAAAGAGTAGAGGCAGAAGACAAAGAGATAATTGAAAATTTAAAAAATCTTTATGGAGTTCCAGAGGAATCAATTAAAACATTTGTCGAACCAATAAAGATTGCAGATTATTTCCATAAAGAAATCAAGACGGGAATGATTGAGATGGGTTACTCCATTGACTGGAGAAGAGAGTTTACAACAGTTGATCCAGTGTATAGTAAATTTATCGAATGGCAAATCAACATATTAAGAGAAAAGAAGCTAATCATTCAAGGTTCACATCCAGTTGGTTGGTGTCCAAAGGATCAAAATCCAGTATCACAACATGACACATTAGGGGATGTAGAGCCGGACTTTACTGAATATATTTTGATTAAATTCAAATATGAAGATCATATCATTCCAACTGCAACACTACGGCCTGAAACAATTTTTGGGGTTGTGAATCTTTGGGTTAATCCAGAAATCATTTACAAAAAAATTACAGTTGATGATGAAAAATGGATTGTAAGTGCAGAGTGTGCATACAAGCTAGAATTTTTGGATAAAAAAATAACATATGATGGTGAGATAAAGGGTTCAGAATTAATTGGAAAATCAGTAACAGTTCCACATAGAAATAAATCAATTGTGATGCTTCCTGCAAGTTTTGTTGAGAGTGGAACGGGTACTGGAATGGTCATGTCAGTTCCAGCACATGCCCCATTTGATTATCAGGCATTGGAGGACCTCAAAAAAGCAAAAATCGAGCCTAAATTGGCCTCACTAGTAAACAAAATCATGCCCATATCCATTATTCAGACTGAGGGTTATGGTGAGAATCCAGCCAAAGAGGCAGTTGAGAGATTTGGAGTGAAAGATCAAAATGATCCGAAATTAGAAGAGGCAACAAAGGAAGTATATGGAAAGGAATTCTATGGTGGAAAGCTAAAACAAAACACAGAAAAATTTGCTGGAATCAAAGTAGCATATGCAAAAGATACCATCAAAGAATGGTTAATTGAAAACAAACATGCAGATATCTTACTAGAACTAACAAACACCCCAGTAAGATGCAGATGTGGAGCAGAATGTGTTGTCAAAGTTCTCAATAATCAATGGTTCCTAAATTATGGAGATAAAGACTGGAAAGAATTAGCTACCAAGTGCTTTGATGAAATGAATATTTTACCGCAAGAGATTAGATCAGAGTTTAACTATGTTATTGGATGGCTACGAGAAAGAGCATGTGCAAGACAACACGGGCTTGGAACAAAACTACCATGGGATAAGGACTGGATCGTAGAGAGTCTTTCAGATTCTGTAATTTACATGGCATACTATATAATTTCAAAATTTGTAAACAATGGAACACTAAAGGCAGAAAAATTGTCCAAAGAATTCTTTGATTATATTTTCTTGGATATAGGTGATGCAAGTACGATTTCTGCAATTACTGGAATGTCAGAGAATATAATTAATGAAATCAAAAAAGAGTTCCAGTATTTTTATCCAGTAGATTCAAGACACTCTGGACGTGATTTGGTTCCAAATCACTTGACATTTTTTGTTTTAAATCATGTTGCAATATTTCCTGAAAGCAATTGGCCCAAAGAAATTGTAGTTAATGGTTCTGTCTTGATGAATGGCTCTAAAATGTCAAAAAGTATGGGAAACATCATACCATTACGAAAAGCAATCCAGGATTATGGTGCAGATCCTATCAGACTGGCAATAATAATCTCTGCAGAATTACTCCAAGACGCTGATTTTAACATGGAATCAGTTTCAGGAATTCAAAATAAGCTAGAAGTATTGTATAACGAGTGTTCTGTGCTCAAATCTGAGAAAAACGATACACTAGAGGCAGAAGACAGATGGATTTTATCCAAAACTCAAAACATGGTGTCTGAAGTTACTACAAGCATAGAAAAAATGAGATTACGTGAAGCATTACATGATATTTTATTTGCATTTGAATCCGATTTGAGTTGGTATATGAAACGAGCAAATGCAAAAAACAGAAATAATATTTCAGGTATTTTACATGAAATTAATTCAACTCGAATCGCAATGCTTTCTCCATTTGCACCACATATTGCTGAAGAAATGTGGGAAAAATTAGGTCATTCAGGAATGGTCTCAAAGTCAAAATGGCCAGAATTTTCTCAAAGCAACATAGATGCAACTGCCATTCACTCAGAAGAATACTTAAAATCTACAATTGATGATATTGCAAAAATTCTTAAAGTTACAAAAATAACTCCACAAAAAATCACCATATACACTGCTGATTCATTCAAGTCCAAAGTATATCATTCGATTTTGGAAAAAATAATGGCAGGTCAGACAAACATGGGGATCATTATGAAAGAACTCATTTCAAGTCCAGATACACAAGATGTCAAGAAAAATCCAGACTTTGTACAAAAAACAATTAAAGATATACTATCAGAACCAACAGAAATTAGAAGAACAAAACTAGAATCAAAGAATTTTGATGAAAAAAGTTTTCTTGTAAATGAATTAGCAGAAATTGGAAAGAAGGAATTTGGGGTGAAAATACAAGTATTTTCTGAATTAGATTCAGATATCTATGATCCAAAAGAAAAAGCAAGACATGCGAGACCATTCAAACCAGCAATACTAATTGAATAATTTTTTAGAAATTATTTATTTTGTATCTTTTTTTAAGATGTCAATAACTTCAGAATTACTTTTTATCCATGTTTTAAGATATGCGTAAAACAAATTTTCTAAATCATCCATCAATCCTTCTAGGCGTGGATCAAGTCGCATATCAGTAAGTTGTTCGTTAAGATGTTCCAAGATCACTTTTAGACCTTGATTGGATGTTTCAAGTTTTTTGATTGCATCCTCAGAGCTCACAGATTTTCTAAATTTTAATCAATAATAAAGGATGTTAATTTAATATCATTATGCATATGTATGACTTGAAAATAAGAGTAAACATTAGAAACTGTTTTCAAACATAATTTCAGATAATTGTAATTGTCCACCTCTAGAAGAAGCAGGTTTTATTGCCTTTCCAACTACTACCATCATTGAAATCACATGATCATCAGGCAAATTGATTAATTTGCTAACTTTATCGTAATCAAATCCTTTCATAGGACATGTATCATAACCCATTGACTTTGCTGCCAACATTATTGTCTGAGCTGCCATGCCACAGGACCTCATCGCCTCATCTCTTTGTAGTTCAGATTTTCCATCATAGGAATTTCTCATAGAATCAACTAGTGCTTTTCGTGATTCTTCAGGAATGTTTATCCAATATCTTTCAGGATTTTTTGCCCATGCCTTCAAATCAGCACACAAAATAATTACAAGTGATGCTTCTGCCACTTGTCTCTGTCCATAGGATAAAGAACATAGCTGATCTTTGAGGTCTTGTTTTGTAACTATAATAAATCTCCAATTTTGAATATTGTAAGATGTCGGAGACAAAATTGCAGATTCTAAAAGTTGATGAATTTCATTTTTTGTCATTTCATGATTTTTAAAATTCTTAACTGATCTTCTATTTTTGATTGCATCAAATGTATCCATGCAATTCAAGATGTAAAAGCTAAATTTAAAACAAATAATCACAAAACAATGTAATATTGTATTTATTAGGCCAAAAGAGACCAATGGTTGAATGAAGATTGCAGTTATGGGTATGGGTGTTGCAGGAAGTTACCTTATGGCTAGACTCAAAAATTCTAAACATGAAGTTGTAGGATATGAGAGGAGCTCACAAGATAGACATGATTCTATTTGTGCATGGGGAACAATAAAGTCAGAACTAGAAAAATTTTGCAAAAAGACTGGACGTAATTTTGATGACTTTCTAATCCATGATGGAAAGACAATGCATGTTAAAATGAATAATAGTGTAAAATTCGATATCGGTTTGCACGGATTGTGTACATATGACAAATTAGCATTAATTAAAGATTTCATCAAAGATTCTAAAATAATCTACGGTGAAGCTCCAAAGCTAGAAGACTTGGAAAAAGAATATGATATGATAGTTGATTGCACTGGATTTTCAAGAACTTATCTTCCAAAATTAGAAGAAGATTTTTTCTTGCCAACATACGAATACAAAGTAGAATATGAAAATGGAGTACCATACAATGACTTTTACATAGAACCATTTCCAGGAATGTCTGGATATTTCTGGTACTTTCCACTAGGTGAGAAATGGGCACATATTGGTGCAGGAGATTATAGAAAAAACCACATCAAGGCAACGGATGATTTTCTAAAAAAGCACGGCGGTAAAGTTCTAAAAACTAAAGGAAGACCAATCAGACTTGCAACTCCAGGAAAGTGCAAGCCATTTTACAAAGGCAAGGTGGTAGGAGTTGGAGAATCAATTGGTACAGTTTATGCGTTACTAGGTGAAGGAATAATTCCAAGTATGCAGTGTGTTGATATCTTTTTAGAAAACATGCATGACTTTACAGCATATGAAAAAGCAGTAGATAAACACTATAAAATTTACGACAAAGTATTCAAGTTTGTCAGAGCAAAGATTCACAAAGAATTTAATTTCTTTAAATCACTTCCAGACTTTATCTCTATTTTTAGATACATGAAAAAGAACGAAGCCAGGTTTGGAATGGATATCAAGATATCAGACTTGATGAAAGTTGCCAAAGCCTAACCAAAACTTACAGAGCCAAAACTTTCTCTCATTGTTCTACTTGATGACATGTTATAATCATAAATTATTTTAGAATAATCTTTTAGTTCTTGTGTCATTAACTGTAAATCATCAGAGAGATAAAATCCAGGACAATCACCTGTAAACTGATATGTCGCATGTACTCGTGCCATGCCTTTTTCATTTTCTAGCCAGGTGGAAAACGGATACAAATAGCACACTCCAGGACGATTTGGATGCATGCTACATCCACCCTTTTCATCTAAGAATCGACATGAAATATGAGTCCCATCTTCTTGCTCAGTTTCATCTGTCTTTCTTTTAAGATTAATTGTAGTCATTGTAGTGACTTGACCAGATGGAGCAACGTCATGCCAAGTAGTTGTGATTGTTTCATTTTTTATAAAATCAGACGGTCTTTGATACTTCAATCCTTTTCCAATAATGATTAGATCATCAGAGGTTAAAGGCAATCTACCTTGTCTGTCACAGCAATTGTGACAATCTGGCCAAAAACATTTCCATAAAATATATTTTTTTTCTGATACAAGATAAGGAATATGAAAAATAACATCTTTGACTTTGAATGGATAATCAGATACATTAGTTATTTTTCCTAGCATGAATTCTCGTAAAATTGGATCAATGTCCCAATTTTTTTGTAATAGATTCAGTGATTCTTCAATTTCTTTTTGAGACAACTATTAAGTTATAACATCTTTTGCAGATGTTATTAATGTTGAGTGAAAAAGGCAAGTATGCGACAGCTACAGAAAATAGAAGATTTGTTTGGGCTGAAATTGTATGGCCTTTAATTTTAGAAATTAATGATGTAGCGTTTTCACTAAAACAATATCAAAAAAAACGGGATCAAATATGTGAAAAAAAGAATGTGAGTATAACAGTCACATCACGTGGACTAGTATCATTAATGCAGAAAGGAATCGTGTTAAAAGAGGAGGATATTTACTCAATTCATTTTAGATTGATTCCATATATGAGATTAAAAGCGAATTGTGATTATGCAACAGCTATTCACGAAGTTAAGATCAAGTAATTTCAGCAAATGATTATATTCTAAAACATTAGAATTTGTTTTAGTAGCCCGATAGTCTAGCGGTCAAATAAAAAAGTTTTAGATCAAGGATTCTGCCCTCTGGATCTCAAGAGTGGATAGGCGGAGACGGCAGTTCGAATCTGCCTCGGGCTACTGGAAAAATTACTATCTAGATGCTTGTGCTATTCTTTCTAATTCGTGTTTTTTCTTTACAGATGGAGCGTTTGGATCATTAGATGCTGCCAAAATAAGCTGTTCGGCCATATGTTCCTCAATTGGTTTGGGGTTAGAATATGTTGAATCTCTTATAGAATCTGCAATGAATTTTAATGCCATGTCAACTCTTCTAATCGGAGCAACATCTACAGATACATGATAGACAGTGCCACCATACACGATTCTTGTCGTATCCTCATTTGGTGCAGAAAATTCAATTGCTCTAACTAGAATCTCAACGGGGTTTTTACCAGTCTTTAATGCAATAATATCAAATGCTAATTTTACAGTATTGAGTACTTTGGTTTTTTTACCAGTCATTTTTCCGGTATTTTTTGCATATTTTTTACCAAAATGCATAACTTTGTTGCATAGTCTTTCAACTATGTTTACATCGGCTTTGTTGAATCTTTTTAGTGCTGAACGACCAAATGTGTATGGCAAAATTTGTTTTCTTAATGAAATCGCTGTTTTTAATCCAGGATCTTTAATTTCAATATCAGACATATCCCATTTTCTAAATAATAATAGATTCTTTGTTTCTGCCAATTTTATCTCCTTGGTTTTTCTTTCTTTCCAGTTACTAGTTCGTTAAGTGATGTACCATTTACTTTGAAAACTTTGAATCTAACTCCAGGAATATCTCCCATTGCACCACCTTGTGTTGCACCCATTCCTTGAATATGTACCTCATCGTGTTCATCAATGAAATTCATTGCGCCGTCTCGTGGCAAGAACGCGGTAACAGTTTTACCATTTTTAATTAATTGAACTCTAACACATTTTCTAACAGCAGAGTTGGGTTGTTTTGCTGCAATACCCACTTTTTCTAAAACAATTCCTCTTCCTTGAGGTGCACCTCCAAGTGGATCGGATTTTTTATCAATACCAAGTTGTCTTCTCTTGTAAGTAGAGATTGCCCATCGTTGTTTTTTTCTTTTCGCAACCAAAACTCTACCAGCAAATAAGCCAAGGGGTGATTTTGTCATATATTACATCTCCAATGTTGCTTTTTCAGGACTATTAATGAGAACACTCGTAATATCAAAATATCGCTTTGCAAGCAATCTTGCTTTCTCAGCATTTCTACCTTCTCTTCCAACAACAATTCCTTTCTTTCTTGGGTCTACCATGACTATTGCCTGTTTAGAACCATCAGTTCGTGTATTTATTTTTACTTCAGAAACTAGTTTAGAGTTGAGTAAATTTGTCAAAAATTTGGCTGGATCCTCATCAAATTCAACTAGTTCAACATTTTTCTTTACAATGTTTTGTAATGATTTAATATGAATTCCACCTTTTCCAATCGCTAATCCCATTTTACCAGTATTTACTACAAAAATTACACGATCTTGTTTTTCATCTTCAACACAATCACGTGCAGTTGCACCAGTAACATTTTGAAAGAGAGACATCATACGCATTTGATCAGTTGTGAGTTTAATTGATTGTGTCATCAGAATTCCTTTTTATCTCCGAGCAAAATTTGTCTCATTTAAACTTTCATTTGATTTAATGTAATTATTCATTTTTTTCCTCAGTTTCTGTATCTTTAAGAATTGATTTGATGTTTGCATCACTCAGTGATGTAAATGAAATTGTTGAAATTCTGAATTGTAAGCCGCATAGTCTTCCTAATGCAACTGAAGTTCCTTGAAAGTTAATCAATGGTATTTTTTCTTTTTTTGCATCTGATTCAATTTTTGCAAACATTTCTTTTTTTACAGATTGAGACACTACAATCAGCTTGGAGTTTTTCATAGAGTTCAATACTTGTTTTGTTCCCATCGTAATTGTGTCTTCTTTGCGTGCATCCTTTAGTATTTTTTCTAGTATCTTACTCATGTGTTATCCTTATTGACGATCGTCTTTGCAGGGCTTTATAGGTTTATTGAAATTCTACCTATAAAAAAGTCAAAAACACACTTAATTCTGAAATCCAAAGAGACGGCCTAATGATGAAAAGACCAAAGCTATTTCTTCAAAAAAATTAGAAGATTTTTTTGTTTGATGTATTGAATTATTTTCAGTTTGAGATATTTTTTCAGATTGAATTTCATCAGATAATGACTTGTGTTCCACAGGAATCATTTTATTTTCTATAGGTAATTCAGATAAAACCAATTTGAGATTTTTTCTTGCGGTACTATAATCAGGATTTTTTTCAATAGCCTCATCATAAAGAGAAATAGATTCAGCGTATTTTCCCATATTTGCAAGGGCATTTGCCTTGTTGTTAATTGCAGGAATGAAATAAGGGTCAATTTCAAGGGCTTGATCATAATAGAAAATAGATTCTGAAAAATATCCTAGTTTTCCAAAAGCTGAGCCCTTGTTGGTAATAATTTCAACATTATTTGGATCATCAATCAAAGAATTATCAAAAAAAATCAAAGCTTGATCAAATTTACAAAGTCTGTATAATGCAGGACCCATACCGTCATAGTAAGAGATAGTATCAACAAATTTACTCTGATCACATTCTAAATTAATCTGATTAAGTAGTTTGCCTAGTTCTATATCTTCAACAGAGAGATTGTCATATTTTTTGATTTGGGTTTTGTCATATGCAGGTTTTGTATTTTGCTCATTTGTGATTTCAGGTGATTTGACATTAGAATTATTTTTTTCTCCAGTTAATTTTGAATCATCATTATTTTTAATTATTGATTTATTTTCGAGATTTGTTTGAGTATCTGTTATTTTATAAAAATCAAAGTTAATTATTTTTTCAGCTTCTCCATAGTGTGCTTTTATTGAATAGGATCCATCTGTTTTAAAATTAACACCAGATTTTACAAGAAAATTTGCAGAAAATTCTAAATTAGAATTAATTTGTCCAAAGTAAAATCCTACTGGAGTACCAAATGGATCATAAACACCAATTAACACATTGGGAGAGTCAATGCTGGAAACAATGCCAGCAATTATGACAAAATCATTATCACGGTATTGATTCTTGTCAGTTGCTAATGAAACAATTTCAGGTTTTATTGATTTTGAAATTATGACTTTGGACTCAGGATTATTACCAGATATAGTAAAAAATTCATCCTGAATTATTTTACCATAGTTTAGTTTTACAGTATATTTTCCAGATTTGTCATAGAATGGAGAATCTAATGGAATTATTTTTGAGAAAGTTCCATTGGAATCAATCATCACATTATTTGCAGATAAAATTTTCCCATCGGGATCATAAAGGTTCAATGCAATTACATGCATCTTAAAATCCAAAAGATGTCCAGAAATCACCATAGAATCACCAGTGTGGTATTCGGGTTTATCAAATTCTATCAAAATTGAATTTGCAAAGCTTTGAGGAGTGATAATTGAAAGTAAAACAATTAATGCCAACAATAATCCAACTTTGTATCCAAACACACGGCTAAAATCGTAATTTTGTATTTATTAGTTATGTAGAAATTATATTTTTGTTCATTTAACAAAAATCGATGTGGATAAAGAGGGAGATAGTGGAGATGTATGAATTAATGAATTCCAAACATAAGTTTCAATAGTATATGTCCCAGTTTTCTTAGGAATCCATGATTGAGAGACATCAAGTTTTTGATTTTCAGATATCTCGCCTTGTATCCAAGAAATAGATACAACAGAGTTGTTCTCATCTTTGACTTGGAAGAGATAAACAAATTTCTGTTTAAAATTTTGTTGATTTGATATTGTTCCAACAATTTGTATTTGATCACTGGTTGAAAATGATGCCAATACATTACCAAAAGTGTCGGACAAAACAATCGGTAAACTTTGCAATCTTTTCAATGTAGGAATTGAAGAATCGACGTTTGCAAATGTTTTGATTTCAAGATTATCAGATGTAGAATAGGGTTTTGGAATTGTATAGTCATCATATTTTGCAAAAATTGTATCACCAGGAAGTGCAAATAAACGATTTCCACTTGAAGATAGATTTTGGGTAAAAGAAATAGTTGCAACAAATACGCCGGATCTTTCAGATGTTTCAATTGCATCAACTTCAACACCAGACACATCTGAATTAGAAGAAATTTGAATTGGGATGTGATCCAAAGATTCGGGATTAAGATTAAGATCCGGATCAATTACGCGTATTGATGCAGTTTTGTCAGAAAGATAATTTTCTTCAGAGAATTGAATTTTTCCAATAGTCCATTGTATTGGAACAGATTCAGTCAATACAACACCATCTGCAAATTCAAACGAAATTGTAATTGCAGAATCACTATCTGTTTCTAAAAATCCACTGGTTGGTCCATTTCCAGTAGTTCTAGGAGTGGTATCAATACTACCATCACCATCAACATCATGAGAAAATCCTGTAAGGATTATTTCTGCAGCAAATATTCCAGAATTCACACCAGTTTCTGTAAATCTGTACGGATCAAGGGAGTGTCCCCTTGTAGAAATTTTAATTGGGTGATCTTTATCATCGCCTATTGAATCAATTAAATATCTATCTGTGTTCCAGCTAGGTGCAAGAATAGTCATTTGAACTTTGTCTGTCCACGAATATACTGGTTTGTCAGTAAAAATTGGAGAGTATGGATGATCATAATCTGGAACTTGCTCAGCAAATACAGGAGAGAGAAACATTAAAAAAATTAAAGGAAGTACTAACATAATTACAATTTATCATAGTTGGAATTTAATGTTTGAGAATGATTTGTGTTTTTGATCTAGGATTCTTCATCAGGTAATGAAACTGCTAAAATATTATCACCACGTAAAAGAATTGTTCCAAGTTTTGTAGTCTTGTTATCGGAAATATCTTCAGCGTCATGTAATGTCAGATTCATATGAATATCAAAATCTTGAAGATTTCCTCTAACAGTTTTATTGTTTCTTAATCGTAACAAAATAACTTTATTTTTGTTATTGTTCATTAAAGTAGAAATTTCGTCGCCCATCTATATCACATTATAATGTTTTATTGATTATCCTCATTTCTTCTTGCTTACTTGCATGTAAAGGTCTACAGTTCCACTTCCAATTGGAATAATACTTCCAACAATAACGTTTTCAGTAATACCTTTGAGTTGTTCAACTTCACCAGCCAATGCAGCATGTGCAATAGTTGGAACAGTAATTTCAAATGCGGCCCTTGCAAGAACACTGTCTTTGGTTCCAGCAATTCCATGTCTACCAATTTGTTGCATGTATCCCCTAGAACACATTAAATCAGATACTAACATAATATACCTATTATCCACTTCTAGTCCTTGATCTTCCAAAGTATTGTTTAGCTCATTAATCAAAGCATTTCTGGATGCCTCAATTCCTAATGTACCTGCAATTTCAAATACATTGTTTGTTCTAACATTTTTCTTATCAATTCCTGAAACTTCAAGCACTTTGGCTATGTTTGAACCGGTTGTTTGAATTACCCATTCGTCATCTTTTTGAACCAAGGTTACACGTTCAATATCTGGAACTCCTTTAACAGTAGTATTGAGTACTTTGTTTCGAATTGCAATTACAGTTGGAGCATCAGATTCTTCAACTAATTTCAGAGTGATTAAATCGCCTGTTGTTTCAATTTTGAATTTTTTGTTTGATTGTAAGGCTGCTTCTACTTCACCAACAGTACATCCTCTTTCTTTGAGTCTAGTTGCACTCAAAATTAATTTGATCTGAGAAGTATAATCAGTTTCACTGTCAGAAATTAATGCACTTACTTTGGTTTGCAAAATATTTCTTGCAACATCTATAGCTTTTTCTCTAGATTTTTTTGATTCGTTATCAAGATAAATATCCATGGTTGGAGTAACTGGTTTTTTTCTTGCATCAACTAGCTCAATTAATCTTGGAAGACCCAAAGTTACGTTTCTTTCTGCAATTCCTGCAAAGTGAAATGTTCTTAATGTCATCTGAGTACCAGGTTCACCAATTGATTGTGCCGTGATGATTCCTACTGCTTGGCCAGGTTCAACTTTGGCTTTGTTGTATAACGATAATCCTTTCTTACAAACAATTTCTGCTCCCTCTTTACTTAATTTGGAATCCAATAATCCATCAGATACAAGTTGTTTTAATCTTGGATTGAATGTCTTTGTGTATTTCTTTGATAACTCTACAATCTCTTCTCTAGTTGCTTTCTTACCAGAATCAATAATTGTTTGAGATTCAATTAATCTATTAACATTAAATGCCTCACCATGATCACTTTTTGCGACATCTATTCCATCTTCACCATAAAGGAATTGAATGATATGACCGTGTGGATCTCTAACTGTTCCATCATATTCTAATCTAATATGCTCTAATGCATTGATCAATCTACGTTGCATGTATCCACTTTGTTGTGTTCTGACTGCAGTATCTACTAGTCCTTCTCTTCCTCCCATTGCATGGAAAAAGAATTCAAGTGCAGACAAACCTTCTCTATAATTGGATTTTACAAATCCATGTGCATCTGGATTATTGTCATGTTCTTGATAATGAGGTAATGCCCGGTTATTGTAACCATCATGTAATCTATTTCCACGTCTTGATTGTTGTCCTAATGCACCTGCCATCTGACCAATGTTAAGTGATGAACCTCTTGCACCAGTTGTAGCCATGATTCTTCCAGCATTACTTTGAGAAAGGGATTGATCGGCAGTCATTCCAGCTTTATCTCTTGCTTTTCCTAATTCATTAACAATGTATGCTTCTAATGCTTCTTCAGGTCTCATTCCTCTAGTTAGTTTCAGAGTTCCCTTTTCATATTGGGAAGTAAGATCAGATATGACACCATATGTTTCTTGAATATCATCAAGAATCTGTTGTTTTTCTTTTTCTGGTACTTCAAGATCAGCATAACCATAGCTAAAACCATAATGTGTGATGTATTGTTTTACCATAATTAAAATAGAATTCAAGAAATTCTTTGCTTTTGTATTTCCGTAATCTTTTGCAATTCTATGCAATACACTTTCTGGTTCTTCGGCACCTATTGATGATTTATCAATTACACCGCTAATTAGCTCACCATTTTTAATTACAACATCTTTTTGAGCCCCTTTGGTTCCTTTTGACCACTTTGATGTAATTACATAGTTGAAGTCTTTTGGCAAGAACAATGAGAATAGCTGTTTACCAGTGTATGCTGGTCCATCTTTAGTTTTTGTTCCAGGTTTTGGAAATTTATCAGTAAATCCACCAAGCATTGCATAATTGTAAAATTCTTGTGTGGTTAGAGTAGTATCATCTTTTGTTAAAAGATATGCTCCAGTAACAAAGTCTCTTAGTGCTCCAATTATTGGACCACCATATCTTGGAGAGATTAATTGATCTTGAACTCTCATCAATAGAATAGCCTCAGCTCTAGCCTCTTCACTTTGAGGAACATGAAGATTCATCTCATCACCATCAAAGTCTGCGTTATACGGAGGACATACAGATGGATGTAATCTGAAAGTCTTTCCTGGAAGTACCCTTACATAATGAGCCATGATGGACATTTGGTGAAGAGATGGTTGTCTGTTGAACAAAACAATATCACCATTAGAAAGATGTCGCTCTACAAGATATCCAATTTCTAATGTTTCAGCTATTGTAGAACGATCTTCAACAAAATCCAGTCTAATTTTAACACCATCTGGTCTAACGATATAATTGACACCTGGAAATTTGTTTGGACCATTAATTACAAGTTCTCTCAGTCTTTCAATATTCCATTCAGTAACAATTTCAGGAATTGTTAATTTCATTGCAACTTGTTCAGGAACTCCTACTTCAGACAAGTCCAAGTTAGGATCAGGTGAAATTACAGTTCTACTTGAAAAATCAACTCTTTTTCCAGATAGTGATCCTCTAAATCTTCCTTCTTTTCCTTTGAGTCTTTGAGTTAATGTTTTTAGTGGACGACCTGAACGATGATGAGCTTGCGGAATACCAGAAACTTCATTATCAAAATAAGTAGTTGTGTGATATTGTAATAGATCTACTAGATCTTGAACAATTAATGGTGGAGTTCCAGCTTCCTTACTTTCTTTTAGTCTTTGATTAACTCTGATAATATCTACCATTTTGTGTGTTAGATCATCTTCAGATCTAATTCCAGTTTCGAGAATAATAGATGGTCTTACAGTTACTGGTGGAACAGGTAAAACTTGTAGAATAAACCACTCAGGTCTTGCAGTAACAGGATCATATGCTAAAAGATTAAGATCATCATCAATAATTTGAGAGAATCTTTCTCGAATTGTAATTGGAAGTAATCTATGCTCTCCTATCTCTGTTTTTTCAACAAAAATAGTTGGTTTTGTAAAGATTAGTTCATACTGAGTTTTACCACAATGAGGACATTCTTTTGCTTTTTTTGCTTTTTCAATAATTTGTTCTGGGATACGTTTTTCTGAAATTACAGTGTATGCTGCATGTTTTTCTTTAATCTTTCTAAATTCATCTAGATCTTCTTGTGGAACTTTGAGTCTTGCACAAGATCGACAAGTAGATTGTAAAAGCTTGTAAATATTATCAATAAATGCAATATGTAAAACAGGTTCAGCAAGTTCAATATGACCAAAATGTCCGGGACATCTAGCAGCAGTGTTTCCACATGTCAAACATTTTTGTCCTGGTTCAAGTGTACCAAGTCTGCCATCCATAAGACCTCCCTGTACAGGCATTCCATCTTCATCATATGTTTCAGGAGCAGTAATTTCTGCAACAGAATATTTTCGGATTTCAGTTGGAGACCAAACTGAAAATCTTATTGCGTCAATTGATTTTATTGCTTGAATCGACATTATACTTTCTCCTTTATGATTAATCTTGGAGCCACATTCAAACTTTGCATTTCTTGTAACAAAAGTTTGAAGGCATATGCAACAGAAACGGATGAAACTTTAGCTTTATCACCACAAACTCGACACACATATTTTCTTTGTTTAACATCATGATATGCAACTAGTCCACATCTCTCACAAACAAAAATGTCTGATTTATCAGATTCATCAAGTAATCTATCTTTAAGAATCATTGATGCACCATATGCAATTAAACAATCTCTCTCCATTTCACCAAATCTCAAACCACCACCTCTTGCTCTACCTTCAGTTGGTTGCTTAGTCAACATCTGAACTTGTCCACGAGCTCTTGCATGAATTTTGTCTGCAACCATATGGTGTAATTTTTGATAGTATACTACTCCAATGAATACTTCTACTGGAAATGATTTACCAGTTCTTCCATCATACATTGTTTCTTTACCAGAATATTTGAATCCAGCAGCATCCATTACAGGTTTAACTTCTTCCATTTTTTCTCCAACAAATGCAGAACCGTCAAATTGGCTTCCTCTTAATGCGGCAGCTTTACCACAAATTGATTCCATAAACATTCCAACAGTCATTCTCGAAGGAAATGCATGTGGATTAATCAATACGTCCGGTGAAATTCCATCTGCAGTATATGGTAAATCTTCTGCCTTTGCTAAAATTCCAAGTACACCTTTTTGTCCATGTCTAGATGCAAATTTGTCACCTATCTCAGGAATTCTCATATCTCTTACTCTAATTTTGTACATCTTTCCACCTTCATTGGATTGTGTCATTACAACAGTATCAACAACACCAGTTTCAGATGGTCTTACTCCAATTGAAGTGTCTCTTCTGTAAGGACCTGATGATTCAAATTCTCTATATTCTTCCATAAATCTTGGAGGACTAGTTTTTCCAATCAAAATATCTCCACCATGAACTGGAGATTCAGATGCAACAACGCCGTCTTCTTCTAATAATCTGTAAGCTTTTTCTCCTTTGTATCCTCTGATATTATCCTCAGCGTTTGGAATTTCAAAAGTATCACGCATTCCACCAGGGTATTGTTTTGCTTCAGCATCATAAATTCTAAAGAAGAAAGTTCGTCCTAAACCTCTGTCAACAGATGCTTGACTTAGTACAATAGCATCTTCAATATTATAACCATCAAATGGCAATACTGCTACAACACAATTTTGACCAGCTGGTCTGTCTTCTAATCCCAATAATTTCATTGCTTTTGTATTAACAATAGGTGTTTGTGGATATAGCATCAAATGTTGTCTCACATAAGTACTGGTGTTCATCATCGGAGTTGAAAATCCTAAACTTTGTTTTGCCATTGCAGATTCATATGTATTTCTTGGAGATTGATTATGTTCTGGATATGGAATTATAGATGCACCTGCGCCTAAAATCGATGGTGGAAATACTTCAAGATGAGTGTGTTTCTTTGCATCTTTTTCATCTAATGTGATATAGCAGTTTTCTTCTTCATTTGCATCAATCATTTCCAATACACCCATACGTAACAAATCAGTCCATGAAATTAGTTTTTTAGAAATTTTATCTAAAAGATCTTGTGTCAATAATGGTTTGTTATCTTTAATTATAATTAATGGTCGTAAAACACGTCCAGCGTTACAATTAACGTATAGTCTTTTTGTTGATCCTTCAATTTCTGATTTATGAAATGAAATTCCAACGTGAGGATGAATCTTGGAGTTTCTTCTTAATTCTCTAAGAGATTCTGCTAGTTGTGCACCATCTTTGTAATATCCAATTAATCTACCATCAACAAATATTCTAGCTCCGTCTTTTTTTACATCTTCTTTTGCATCAAAGAAATGAATTGTTCCAAGATCATAGAGTTTCTCAACAATTTCTTCTGACGAAACATTTACAGAAATGATTCCAGAAAGTGCCAAGTTCTTTACAAGACCACAATTAGAGCCCTCAGGTGTTTCACTTGGGCATATTCTTCCAAAATGGGTAGCGTGTAAATCTCTTGCCTCAAAGTTTGGTTGAGTTCTACTAAGAGGCGATTGGATTCTTCTAAGATGACTAATAGTGGAGAGATAGTTTGTTCTATCAAGTAATTGAGTTACACCTACACGTCCTCGGCCCCAGTTTCCTGTTGCAATTGCATTGTTTAATTTATCAGTGATAATTCCAGGACGAATTGCTGCAGCAACTGCATTGATACCTCTTTTTTGACCAGATCGTTCTAACTGGTATTTCATATCGCGAACTAAATTTCTAAAAGCAGTTCTGAAAAGATCAGCTAACATTTGCCCTGCAAATTTAATCACTTTATTTCCATAATGATCTTTGTCATCAGGAGAAATCCAACCTAATTTGAGCTCTAGTAATTTACATGCAGCTTCACCTAAAAATTGAGCCTTTTCCTTTCTATTTTCAGGATGTTTACCCAAATGTGGCAATAATCCCCAATCCAAAAGTGTCTCTGCACGTTTAATTTGGAATTCCTCTAACATTCCAGGTGCAATTCTTTTACTGATGTAAACAATTGCATCTTTTGCTGTAGGTACATCACCTGCTTTTTCAAATGAACCTTCTAATTCATTTTGAATTTCATCTACAAGTGAAACCGCTGCTGCAATCTCCCTATCAGATTCTAATCCAAGTGCTCTTGTTAGAGTAACAACTGGAATATCAACAGGAGAACCAGGAATTCGTGCTACGATTAAACCATCACTTTTCATAACTAGTTCTAGTTTTGCACGATAACCTACTATAGAAGAATAAACTTTAGCTTTGAAAACAGTATTTCCACCAACGCTTTCTCTATCAACAATTATTTTGTTGTATGATAGATCTTCTAATCCTACAATAACTCTTTCAGATCCATTTATGATAAAGTAACCGCCAGGATCATTTGGATCCTCGCCATGTTCAATAAGTTTTTGAGTTGAAAAATTATGTAAAATGCAAGCGTTTGATTTTGCCATTACGGGCACATCACCAATATGGACAAATCTAGATTCTAATATTTTACCATCCTCTACAACGCTTGCCTCCATCATAACAGGTGCAGAGTAAGAAACGTTTCTGAGTCTAGCTTCAGCTGGAGTAATATGAGTAATAGAGCCATCAAGTTCCATCATTCGTGGTTGTTGAAGCTTGACTTTACCTAATTGAATTTTGTAAGGATATTCTGCATTTTCAATTTCAATTTGTCCTACTTCATTGATAATACTTTGAAGACCCCTTTCTAGAAATTCATCAAATGAGTTAAGATGTTGGCGTGCGATACCTTCACGTTTTAATATATCTTGAATTACTGGCCAGCGTTTAACTGAAGGGTCTGCCATCTAAACTTCCACCACGTATCGATAATAAAGACTCTCACCGGCAGTTGGGCTTTTTCTTGTGATTTTTATCATATCACCGGGTTTAACACCTAGTCCCAATATCGCAGGATCGTTTACAAAAATTAATGGTAATTCAGTAGGTTTGCAATTGTATTTTTTTAAAACTTCCTCAGCTTCTTGTTTTGACATGATTTCATGTTTTGGCACATAGATATGATCAGGTACAAGAACTTGATTTTTCTTAGTTGCCATTTACAAAACCTCCATGACGAACATTAAATGTAACAGTAAATAATACACACAAACTGTCAAAAAGTCACGCTCAGGTTAATATATATCTAATCTGAAATTCTGCAAAAACCAGTCTTTTTTCTTTTTAGTCAACAATATTTTTCACAACCTTAAATAGGATAAATTCGGGCGTAAAAATGATGAATACTCATCTATCGGTGTTTGCCTTATCTGCAATTATTATTGCAAGTATTGGTTTAGCACCAGCATTTGGACAAATAGCAGATTCAATCGTTGTTACTACAGATAAGCCATCATATGAAGACGGTGACACAATCTTAGTAACTGGAGAAGTAAGAGACCTTCTTTCAGGATATCCTGTTAGCCTCAGAGTAATAGCACCAAACGGCAATTTAGTAACAATTGCACAAATTGACGTTGGTTCAGATAAAAAATTCAGTACTGAATTAACTGCAGGTGGAGCACTTATGAAAGCTGACGGAACATACACAATTGAAGTACTCTATGGAACCGAATCTCGTACATCAGAAACCACATTTACATTTGGCGGTTCAACAGGAACTGTACCAAGTAAAGAGGGAACCACAATTGCAGTTCCTGGTACTGACTTTATGGTCAGCTACAAGATAACTGGTGGTAAGCTTGTTAGCATTACTCCCGATGTAGCCTCACACTCCCTGACAATAGCAATAACTGCAAGTCAGGATGGTTCACTTGTCATTACATTGCCAAGAGCTTTGATTGATGCAAAGACTGGTGATCAAGATGATACATTCTTTGTCTTAGTAGACGGAGAAGAAGTTGACTTTGAGGAAATTACAACATCTACAGATAGAACACTAACAATACAATTCCCAGCAGGTGCTGAGGAAATCGAGATAATAGGTACTGTTGTAGTCCCAGAATTTGGTACAATCGCAGTTATGATTCTAGCAGTAGCAATTATATCAATAATTGCAGTTTCTGCAAAATCAAGACTAAGCATTATGCCAAGATACTAAATTCACAACTTTTTTCATTTTTTCTCTTTTTAAAAATATATATAAATACCAAGTAACCGTTTTCAAATTAGAATGAATTTGAAACGTTCAACAACATCAATAGCACTAGCCCTAATGGCATTGTCAATAATTTCAATAACTTCAATTCAACAGGATGCTTTTGCTCAAGGTACAGGAATGTCAATTTCAGCTACAGCTTTAGACGGGTCAGATACTATATCAGTTAGTGGACATACAAGATCACAAATTACAGATATAACATTTACAGTAATTTCTCCAGGTCTAAATGTAGTTAGTATTGATCAAGTAACACCTGATGCAAATGGTGACTTTGCCACAGAATTCATAGTAAATCCAATGTGGAAAGAAAGTGGAGTATATACAATTAAAGTTGAACAAAGCCCACATGGAAGTTCATTGTATAAAGCATCACTTCGTGTCGAAGTAATCAATGGTAAAACTTCAGAAACAAATGTAACTGAATCCACTTTAGAAACGGGATTTTTTGAACCAAAAGTTACAGTAAGAACAGGTTTGTTAATTAAAGAAGCAAATGCCATAGCAGGATCTAATATAATTGCCCTAAGTGGAACTACAGACAGTGCAAATACTATCACAATGAAAGTAACAGCACCAAACGGAAACGTAGTTGTCGTTGATCAATTTGCACCAATTCTAGATTCAAATGGTCGCTTTCTTAAAGACATCACAACTGGAGGTCCATTATGGAACCAAGATGGTCAATACACAATTGTAGCTCAACAAGGCGATGATCCTAGATACAAGTATTCTATTGAAGTTGGAATAAAAGACGGCGTTGTAATTCCAGAATTCGGTACAATCGCAGTTATGATTCTAGCAGTAGCAATTATATCAATAATTGCAGTTTCTGCAAAATCAAGACTAAGCATTATGCCAAGATACTAAATTCACAACTTTTTTCATTTTTTAAGATTCTGGGTAATCTACGTGGTTCGATCACAAATTTTATCCTCCTTAAGTAATCATATGTATAGTATCCGCCTAGAAAAGACAATACAACCATAATTCCTGAACTAATAATTATTGTAAAAATATCGTTCAAAACTTGATCTCCTGAATTATATTTTTATTAAACCCCCGAAGTAAACATGAAAAGATCAGTATACTAACCCCCTCTGTTTCTCCAGAATCTTTTTTAAATATACATAAATAGAGACGGGTTCAATTCGCAAATAAGATGAACAACCGTACGTCGTTCGTGCTATTAGCCGTTTTGACTGCAGTCGGTACTTTAACCATGTCATCAGCATATGCTCAAGCATGTGTAGGTTGTGAAGAAACAGATGCTGGAAGAAAAGCAGCAAATCAAATGTTGCTTATGGATATTCCAATATCTGTTTGGACAGATAGAACAATCTATGATCACAATGACAAAATTACAGTACACGGTAAAGTAGCAAATATTTCTGGAAATCCAGTAATACTTACTGTTGCGAGTCCATTAAATTCTGTCGTTACAATTGCACAGATAGATGTGAATAATGACGGTAGTTTTGAAACGACTCTCAACACAGAAGGTGGATTGTGGAAACACGATGGTACATACACCATTAAAGTCAACTATGGGGCTTCTCAAAATAACAAAGCACTTGTTGAACTAACTGGTGAAACTTCAGCTAGCTCAGACAATTGCAGTTCTTCAGAGTTATATCTAAAGGGCGATTATTGTGTACCATACAGCATTTCAAGCGGAATGGTAACTGGTGCAAGCATAAACAATAATGATAATTCAATTATCGTTAGAATTAGTGCAGAACAAGATGGAATACTCACATTAACTCCAGATGAATCAATCCTTAACGGTATCTTCATGGTACTTGTGGATGGACAAGAATGGGATGATGTAGAAATTAGTGGCAATCAAGTCACAGTAATGTTCCCAGCAGGCACTGAAAAAATTGAAGTGGTAGGTACCTTTGTAATTCCAGAATTCGGTACAATCGCAGTTATGATTCTAGCAGTAGCAATTATATCAATAATTGCAGTTTCTGCAAAATCAAGACTAAGCATTATGCCAAGATACTAAATTCACAACTTTTTTCATTTTTTCATTTTAAGATAGTAAAGGAAATATAGAATCATACAACCATTAACTTTATGAAAACTAGAATTATTTCAGGATTTTTAATTTTATTAATTGTTTTTACTTTGCCAGTTTTTGCAGAATCTTTGATTTCTGTAAAAACAGATTCTAATTCCTATAAGGAAGGAGAAACAATAGTAGTTTCAGGCAAAGTAAGTACCATCATAACAGGTACTCCCGTGACAATACAAATTTTCAGCCAAGGTAATTTAGTAGATATTGCACAAATCACTGTAGCAGAAGACGGTAGTTATTCACATACAGTAATTGCAGAAGGTCCTCTATGGTCTAAAGCAGGAGAGTACACAGTAAAAACAACATTTGGAAAAGAAAACATTGCAGAAACTCAATTTAATTTTTCACCAAAAACAGATACCCCTGTTGCAACAAAAACATTTGAAGTAGATGCAGGTAATCAGGGCACATTTGATGTACAATACTCCATAGAGGGTGGAATTGTAAAAAATATGCTGATCGATAAGGATATTTTTGCATTAATAGTAGTAATCGAATCTACCGATAATGGATCTATTTCATTAGAGATTCCAAGAGAAGCACTTGATGCAAAAAAACAAGATAAAACAGATGACACATTCATAATAATAATAGACGGAATTGAGGCACCATACCAAGAAACGATAACAGATTCAAACACCAGAGTAATTACAATCAATTTTGAACAAGGGGATTCAGATATTGAAATAATAGGTACGACTATAATTCCAGAATTCGGTACAATCGCAGTTATGATTCTAGTAATAGGAATGATAACAACAATAGTAGTTACAAAAAATAAATTTCAAATCCATATTTAGAATTTAGTTAAAAGAATATTTTTCTTAAATGGTGAGACCGAACGAAGTTCAGCAGTCACTTTTTTTAAGATATTTACAGTTTCATCTATTTGTTGTTGATTATTAAACAATCCAAGTGTCAATCTTAACGAACCAGTAATCTGCTCATGTGAGAATCCCATAGCCTGTAAAACATGAGATGCTTTTTGTGTATGTACTGAACATGCAGAACCTGTTGATGCACATATACCATACTCATCCAATTTTATAATCAAATCTTCACCAGCAACTCCAAGAAAAGTAAAATGAGCATTATTAGGTAGTCTGTTTTCAGTATGTCCATTAAGAGTAACACCTGGAATTTCCCTGAGAATTGCTGCAACAAGATTATCGCGAAGGTTTTTCATATGAGAAATATTTTCAGATAAATTGAGTTTAGCAAGTTCACATGCTTTTCCAAATCCTACAATATTTGCCACATTTTCTGTGCCTGAACGTAAACCGTGTTCTTGACCTCCTCCTAAAATAATTGGAATTAGATCAATTCCTTTTCTAATGTATAATGCTCCAATTCCTTTTGGTCCATTAATTTTATGAGATGATATAGAAAGTAAATCCACACCTAATTTTTTTACATCGATTGCAATTTTTCCTACAGCTTGAACTGCATCTGTATGAAACAGAATATTTCTTTCATTACATAATTGAGCAATTTGTGCAATTGGCTCTATTGTCCCCATCTCATTATTTCCAAACATAACTGAAACAAGACAGGTGTTATCAGAGAGAGAATTTTTCAGAATAGATAGATTCACTACTCCATGATTATCAACAGGCAAATAGATCACATCAAATCCATCTTTTGCTAATTTTTTACATGGTTCAAGTATTGCATCATGTTCAATAGATGAAGTAATTATTTGAGAACGAGGTTTTTTCGCTGCAATTCCATAAAGTGCAGTATTATTGGATTCAGTACCTCCAGAAGTAAATAAAATTTCAGAAGGATCTGCATTAATCAGCATAGCAATTTGTTTTCTAGCTTTTTCTATAGCTTTATTGGCCAATCGACCATAACGATGTATCGATGAAGGATTACCATACTGTTCCTTAAGATATGGCAACATTGCTTCTAAGACATCGTCATGAATCTGTGTTGATGCTGCATTATCCAGATATATCAATCAGTAATCACGTTAATTTTTCCTGGTCTATATCCCTCAGAATCAATTTGAACTGATAAAAATCCAATTAATTTTAATTTATTGGTAATTTCAGCTAAAATATTATCTTCAAAAACAGAAATTCGATCTTTATCCACTTCGATTTTAGCAATCCCATCAAGATCCCTGACTCTAACTTGTTTTAAATTTGTAATTTGTTTAACAATTGTTTCTCCTAATTCTATTCGAGTTAATTTTTCAGTTGTAACTCTTTGTCCCCAAGGAATACGTGATGCTAAACAAGAATTAGATGGTTTATCATATACAGATAATCCTATCAGTTTTGCAGTTCTTCTGATTTCATTTTTTGTAAAATTGGTTTCTACTAGTGGGCTTCTAATACCATTTCTTTTTAATGCTTCAATTCCAGGTCTATAATCACCTAAATCATCCAAATTAGTCCCATCGACAATAAATTTAACATCATGTTCATTTGCCAAAGTAATCAAATGATCACCTAATTCCATTCTACAGTGAAAACAACGATCAGATGCATTCTTGACAAATTCTTCATTTTGAAGCTCATCATAATCTAAAAGAATTTGTCTGATTCCTATCTCTGAACAAATTTGTTTGGCTGTTTCAAGTTCCTCTTTTGATAAAGTTTTGTAGTCAGCAGTAACTGCAATGGCAGAATGTCCTAATTTTTGAAACGCAGCATATGCTACAAGTGCACTATCCACTCCACCTGAAAGAGCAATTATCACTTTGTTTTTGTTTCCAAACCAATCAATTAGATCATCAAGTTTAGCCATAATCAACATCTAACTGCATAATCTCTTTTCTAATCAATGATTCTGTTTCCTTTATTGACTTGTTTAATGTGTTTGAGATGGACTTCAAGTCATCAAATTCAATTTTAAAGTCATTTTTTCCTTTAAAGGATGAAACTTTGTATTTTACTACAAATTCAGTTCCATCAAGAATTAATTTAACATCATGAGTTGTTCTTGGGACGATAAAACGATTTGAAGTAGTGACACGAATTCCCAAAGTTCCAGCTTCAATTACTAAAATATCCATGATTTCATGCATGGATGCATCATCACAAATTACAGATATGAGATTTGTTGGTCTTCCTTTCTTTGTAATACCATGATAAATAGAAACATCTTTTGCACCTTTATTCATGATTTTTTCAATTAGATTTCCAATAATTTCTCCAGACACGTCATCAACATTGGTTTCTAAAATTTTAACAGAATCTAATTGAAAATTATTTTTTTGTGTTCCTCTTACAATTTTTAACACATTTGAAAATTCATCAAAGTTTTTTTTGCCTGCACCATACCCAATAGACGTTACCTGCATTGATGGATAATAATCCATTGAAGTTTTTGAGAGATTTACAAGAATGCTGGCACCTGTAGGAGTAGTCAATTCATCTTTTACTTGATTACCATGAATAGATAATTTAGAATTTTTTAAGATTTCAAGAATGGCATTTGCAGGATTAGACATAGTACCATGAGAAAAGGTTACATTTCCTCCACCCACAGCAATAGACATACAAATAATTTCTTCATCAAACATACCTAAATCATCTATTGCAATTGCAGTTCCAACAATATCTATCAAAGTATCAATACTAGATGCTTCATGAAAATGAACTGAATCTATAGGTAAACCATGAATATGAGATTCAGAAAAAATCAGTGTGTCAATACAAGATTCTGCAAAAATTTTTGCTCGATTGGAAAGGCCAATTTCATTGGTTGAGGCTATAATTGCTTTTTTTATTTCAATTCCCTTTCTTTCATGAACATGTTCATCAATTTCTAAAAACAGCGCAGTTGCCTCTATACCATGTTTTTCTATTTTTTTAAAATCAATTTGTTTAATGATTGAATCAGGTAGAAATTTGTTAGATAATTTAATACCATCAATAATTTTGACTTTATTTGCACCCAAATCCACCAAAGAGCAAAGAAGCATATCGCCAGATATGCCTGCAATTTGAGGATCTATAACAACAACCATAGATTGAAAATTATCAAAAATGCATATAAATTCTATCTAAATAGATAAAAAATTTCATTAGATTTAATTATTGAAAATAGACAGCTCAATTTATGATTACAATAATAGGTTCAGGAAAAGTTGGTGGAGATGCAGCTTTATTCTCAGCATTAAAGCGATTAGATGATCAAATATTATTACTTGATGTTGCAGAGGGATTACCACAAGGTGAAGCAATGGATATCAATCACATGCTATCAGAACAAGGAATCGATGTAGAAGTGAAGGGTTCTAATAATTTTGCAGATATGAAAGGTTCCAACATAGTAGTAGTAGTAGCAGGTTCGGGAAGAAAACCAGGAATGACAAGAATGGATCTTTTAAAGATCAATGCAACTATTGTGAAAAGCATCGTAGAAAATATCAAAAAATATGCCGATGATTCAATGATAATTCCGGTGACAAATCCGCTTGATCCTATGGCATACATTACTTACAAGGTTTCAGGATTTGATAGAAGCAGAGTATTTGGGATGGGTGGAATGTTAGATTTATCAAGATTCAGACAATTTATCCACGAAGCTACTGGGCATTCTCGTGATTCTATTAGAGCACTTGTGATTGGAGAACATGGTGAAAATATGTTACCTCTGCCAAGATTCTCTTCAGTCTCAGGAATTCCACTGTCATCATTTCTTCCAAAACAAAAATTAGATGAACTTGTTCAAAACACAAAACAAGTTGCAGCCAAGGTTATTGAATTAAAAGGTGCAACAGTACATGCTCCAGGAAATGCAATTTCTGCAATGATTGAATCAGTTGTAAGAGACAGAAAACAAGTGATACCGGTTGCAACGTATCTTGATGGGGAATATGGTCATTCAAATGTCACAATAGGAGTTCCGGCAGTAATTGGAAAGAAAGGCGTTGAAAAAATAATCGAATTGGATCTAAATGCCGAAGAAAGACAGTTGTTTGATACAGCCGTACAAAGTGTAAAGAGTGCAATTTCAGGCATAGAAATCTAAGCGTTTTTTTATTCAAATAAAGATGAAACAATATTGGAAATTCATGAAATTTTAGAGTCTTTGGAAAAAGGAAAGATTTCAGTAAATAATGCAAAGAAGTTATTATCACTATATTCAATTGAAGAAATAGAAGGCATTGCCAAAATTGACATAAATAGAAGAAAGCGACGAGGAGTACCAGAAGTAATTTTTGCAGAAACTAAAAAATTAGATGAGATTAAAAAAATAATTAAAAAAACATTAGAAAAAACAAACTCAGTTGTTGTTTCAAGAATCAACAAGGATGATTATTCAAAAATTTTATCATTTGCAAAAAAATTAAAAATTAAAGTTAAAATTGGAAAAAATTCATCATCATTATTACTTTTTAAAAACCCAATAAAATTTGAGGGTGGAAAAATAGGCATACTTACAGCTGGAACGTCAGATATAGGAGTTGCTGAAGAAGCTAGATTAATGTGTGAAGCAATGAATTGCAAATGTATTTCTAGCTATGATGTAGGGGTTGCAGGAATTCAGAGAATATTTCCAATTTTAAAAGAAATGATAAAAGAAGAAGTAGATTGTATAATTGTGGCAGCGGGTATGGAGGGCGCACTAGCAACATTAGTTTCATCAATGGTGGATATTCCAGTAATTGGAATACCCACATCTGTTGGATATGGTTACGGTGGAAAAGGAATAGCAGCTCTTGCATCAATGCTACAAAGTTGTTCATTAGGGTTATCAGTAGTCAACATAGATAATGGAATTGCAGCTGGTGCAATAGCATCAAATATTGCAAATAGGACAGTACAAAAAAATAGAACAAAATAACAATAACAATTTAGAAATTTTAGAAAAGTATACGGTCAATTAACCTCGTAAATCATATATACCATACAAGAACGAATCTTGTTAATATTGGCTGGGAAACGAATTGTTCTAACTGCTGATCGTAGTTTAATGACAAATTATAGAGGAAATTTTCTGTATGGATTTATCGCATGTGGACCATATGAAGTACTCCCAGAATGGGTTTTTGACAAAGTTTTCTGCCCACCAGTTGAAACAGACCCAATTACAGGTGAGTCAAAAGTTGCTCAAGTTGGATTAAGAAGAGTAGAGAGTGCATTACTACAAGGATACAGACGTGATGAAGTATTTATTGCAAATCCAGAGATGTTAGAAAAATCAATAGGTCCAGATACTAAAGTGGTTGGGATCAATGTAATGGATCCTCTTGGAATGGCACCAGTTACAACAACTATGTCACCGGAAAAATTATCATATGTTGCAATGAAATTCAAAAAAATGTGTGCCAACATTATTCAACTAAAAAAGAAATATGATTTTCATGTAGTAGTTGGCGGAAATGGAGCATGGGAATTAGCAAAATCAGATAGAATGCAAATTCATGGGATTGATACAGTTGTGGTTGGAGAAGCTGATGAATTAGCATTAGATTTATTTCATGATTTAGAAAAAGGTGACGCACCAGAATTAATGCATTGTTTTGTAAAGAACATACAAAATATTCCAGTTATTGAAGGACCTACAATAAATTCCCTCATTGAAGCAATGAGAGGATGTGGTAGAGGATGTGACTTTTGTGATGTAAATAAAAGATCAAAGAAAGATCTGCCATTAGAAAGATTACAACATGAAGCAAAGATTAACCTAGATTATGGATTTGACTCTGTTTGGTTGCATTCTGATGAGATGTTACTTTATGGATGTGACAACAGAGACTTTATTCCAAATAGAGATGCAATTACAGATCTTTGGAAAGGTCTCAAAGGATTAGGAGCCAACTTTATAGGAACAACACATATGACTTTTTCAGCAGTTGCAGCAGACCCAGAATTGATGCGACAAATTTCAATGATTAACAAACAAGATGAAACAGGCAGATGGCTTGCAACAAATTTGGGAATTGAAACAGTTGCACCAAAGATGGTAAAAAAACATCTTGGTGTAAAAACAAAACCATTTGCACCTGAAGAGTGGGGTAGTGTAGTAATAGAAGGAGCAAAAATTTTAAATAAAAATCACTGGTTCCCAGCTGCAACAATCATCATAGGTTGGCCAGATGAGACTCCAGACGATGTTCAATATACAATTGATATGATGAGTGACTTTAGAGCAATGAATTTTAGAGGACTTGTTGCACCATTACTTTACCAAGACTTTAGTGAAAAGAATTCCATGCACTTTGGAAACTTGAATGAAGCACAATTTACATTATTTTGGAAATGTTGGGAAAATAATCTTCGCGTTATCAACGATATTATTCCAATTATTCTCAGAAATAAAACATATGGACCACCAATGAAAGTATTCATGTATGGAATTTTAAAAGCTGGCACATGGGCAATTATGAGATATCTAAGAGGATTATGTAAAGATCTATTCAATGGGCGAACCCCAGATGAAATAATAGACAAATATGCTAGAAGTAGATCAATTTCTGCTCCTAAAATTCTAACAAAGAAATTATAGATTTTTAATAAAAAGAGATTCCCTTTTTACAGATTTTTAATAGCTTCGTCAGCTATGGTATTTCTTTTTGGTGTTAAAGAAACAAAGTAATTTTTATCTGCTCTTTCAATAGCATCAACCTTTTTGAAAGAGTTTGAATTTACATCAAATTCATAAATTCCAGATTCAAGTGTACCTTTAGCATAAATCATAAGATATGTATCTCCATTTGTAGAACTAAGTGGAATAAATGCCATAATGTAACCCTTGTACGAATTAACAGGCATTGTATTTTTCATAGGAGGAGCTGCAGATGCCATATACAAGAAGAGATCTTCAATAGTATCAAATTCTTCATATTCTATATGCATTGAAATTAGTGGTTTGTTTCAATATAATAACTTAGAGCAATAATAGAAAATTAAAGAAAACAAGTATTTTATTTTTGGAAATTTATGACAAGTTTTTTTGGCTTTTCGGTTTTTTATGATTTTAATAATTATAGATATGGTAAACAATATGACAACAATAACAAATGCTATTTGGCCAATTTCCATAGTGTACAAAAATAAATGAGGAAGAAACCCAAAAAACAAGATATCAAACATATGCTCAAACCTCATTAAAATTCCAGAAAGAACCACCGTTGGATGATTCCTTCTGGATTGTTGGCGTGCAAACCAATTATTTTTATAAAAAGAATTTTTGGCATTAAATGTTTGGTTAAAGGACTAGTCAGAATGACTATAAAGTAAAGAGAGTAAAGAAAAATCAAACATTATTTAGAAAATTTAGGATGGTTTTTTGAATTTTGCAGCCCCAATAGCACCTACTGCAGTAATAATTGCAGCAATAATAGCAGTCCACTGGAAAAATGAATTGTCTTGTTCTGATTTTGATGTAGGAACAGAGTCATTTACAGGAACTACATCTGGACAACCGTCCGTATCTTGATAATTGTTTATGGTTTCAGATTGGATTGGACATTTATCATAATCATCTGAAATTCCATCCTTGTCTGAATCTTGAATAGGCAATGTATCTGGACAACCATCTGTATCTTGAAATCCATTAACGGTCTCAGCTTGTGTTGGACAAGAATCAACGCTATCAATTATCAAATCCCCATCAGAATCATTTACAGGAACTACATCTGGACAACCGTCCGTATCTTGAAATCCATTAAATGTTTCAGGAGAACGTGGGCAAGTATCAGCAGAATTTACAATTCCATCTTTGTCTGAATCTTGAATGGTGAGAACATCAGGACAACCATCGGAGTCATCAAAACCGTTAACTGTTTCAGATTGTGTTGGACATTGATCTATTTTATCATCAATTCCATCATTATCAGTATCTTTTGGCGCTACTACATCAGGGCAACCATCAAGATCAGCAAAACCGTTAACTGTTTCAGGTTGTGTTGGACATTGATCTAATGAATCAGAAATACCGTCACCATCAGTATCAGTTGGTGGAACTACATCGGGACATCCATCAAGATCAGCAAAACCGTTAACTGTTTCATCTTGTGTTGGACATTGATCTAATGAATCAGAAATACCGTCACCATCAGTATCAGTTGTTGCTGGATTTGTGTCAGGACATCCATCTGTATCTTGATAACCATTCAATGTTTCAGGTTGTGTTATACAGGTATCAATAGAATTTGGAATACCGTCACCATCAGTATCAGTTGGTGGAGGAACTACATCGGGACATCCATCTGTATCTTGAAATCCATTAACTGTTTCATCTTGTGTTGGACAAGAGTCTAAAGAATCTGGAATACCGTCACCATCAGTATCAGTTGGTGGAGGAACTACATCGGGACATCCATCTGTATCTTGAAATCCATTAATTGTCTCAGGATCAGTTGGACAAGAGTCTAAAGAATCTGGAATACCGTCACCATCAGTATCAGGGTCTGCTGCAAATACACTATTTGGCAATAAAACGAATAGTAAAATGAAACCGAATAAAATGGATTTTGTATTATTTTTCATATTTCTTTACCGGGCTTAGGACTTATCTAAATTCCGATATAAAAAACGTTGAGATCATTTTATCCATTTTTCTTGAATTTTAGAGAGAGATAATAAAAATTTATAATTTATTTTCTAGATTTCAAGTATTTGTGAACCTTGAATCCAATTACAGTTGGTGCTGCAATATACATTCCCAAGTTCAAGGTAATTACAGAGATTCCCAATCCTAACACTTCAGCATCAGAACCATCTTCAGCTAATGTCATAATCGAAAGTGTAGAAATCATAGGAGTGATAAAAGCTCTTACGGCTTCTTGGAACATAGGATGTTCTCTTTCTAGATCAGCGATTGTAGGTGAGAACGAATAGTATAGTTGGTTAAATCCAGTCATGAAAGCCATACCAGATGTAGTACTCATTACAGTGTTATCTCTGATTTCTCTAAGGAACTGTACTTGAGGAGCCAATTCAGTACCATATGCAGCAGTTGCAATTAGACATGCTCCACCTTTTCCTTTGACTTCAGTTTTGACAACTTGACAAATACCATTTACCAATTCAGTTCCTGTTCCACAAGTTGGTTCTGGTTCAGTTGGTACTGGTTCTGGTTCTGGTGTTGGTTCAGTTGGTACTGGTTCTGGTGTTGGTTCAGGTTCTGGTGTTGGTTTAGTAACACATTTTCCATTAATCAGATTTTGACCAGATGGACATGTTGTTGGTTGTGGTTCACCACCAGATACAATAGATCCATTACCGCCGGTAAATTCAAACGTAATTTGAGATTTTAATCCAGCAAAATTAGCAAGAACAGTATAGACACCAGGTGCTTTGAATTGTGGGCCATCGGCTTTAAGACTTGTTTGAAAAGAACCATCAACATTAGGATGTACCTGAGCTATTGTAACAATATTGTTATCTGGTGCTCGAACAATAATTGCAACATCGCCAGTACTAAGATTTTCAATATTATGTATTAAACCAGTAATAACAACTACTCCACCTTGGGCATAAAGATCTAGGTCAGTTTGTAAATTTAGATCATTTTTTGGAGGTTTTGTAGCATCAACACATGCATTATTTTGCCATACTTGGTTAGGTGTACAGTCTTCTGGACCTAAAGCATTTACAGTTCCAATAAATCCATAAGACAATAAAGAAATTGTTAATAATAATAGGAACGCCCCAAGTTTCATTTTCATTTTGAATCATGTTTGAGGGTATTTATGTATTAAATGAAAGAAAAATTGACCTGATTATACTAGAATTATACCTTTTTTGACCAAGTATTGAAGTGATTTTATAAAGTCATCATCTGAAATTTGATTATTAGACCACCATCTTGCATTATTTTTAACCCAATCAGGGATTACTCTTTCAGAGATCGAACCCTCTTTTGTAGATACAATAATCCTGTCTTCAATCATTTGCTTTAACCCATCAATAAATTCAGAATCAGAAATAGAAGCAGAAGACCATCGTCTTGCATTGTCTTTAACCCAATCAGGAATATTTTGAGAAACAGTAAATGAACTTAATCCAATATTATATCCATTATGAGATAATTGAATTTTATAAACACCTAATTGAGAATTTTCATTTATTGAAAATGCTGCACGATAACTTCCACTATTGGATAGAACCGCAACAAAATTTTGAACGAAACCATCGGGATGTGTTAAGGTGATAGCTAAAGGAATACCTTTTTTATGATTAGCGACATTACCAGATAAAATTATTTCTTCAGAGTTACCTGATGATGGAATTTTGATTTTATTTGTGTTTAATTGGGGTGAATTTGAAAATGCTGAATTTGATTTATCTCGCAATAAACTGAATATATTTGAATTTCCAGAGATATCTTTAGAGTCATGATATTTTGCATCAAGACTACCTCCAGCAGGAGAAATTACTGTTGTTCCAGATTTATCACAAATTTGTGAGGGCATTTTGAATACTCCTTCAAACACACCAGTACTAGGTCCAGTCTCAACTAAAGTGAAACCTGAAGAAGCCAAACCACCATACTCAACTCCATTTACAGTGCACCGTTTGTATCTAATATCTTTAATTAAAATCTCCAACAAAATATTTCCATCTTTACCAACGGTGTCTACATTTGGAGAATTTGGATCATTGTTTACTAGATAGATATCAACATCATCACTTTTCAAATTAAGATCTGGATCTTTGAGTGTGATTGTCACAGGGTGACCAAATCGCAATACATTTGATGCGGTAGTTACAGTTCCAGACTGTGTTCGGATATCAGTTTTTGATGAAACACCAGTTGTTGTACCAACTTTTGCAACATCAGAATATGCAATATTAATTCCATTTTCATCAATTAGTCTTTGATTGACAAAAAACTTGATATCTTCAGATATTGGTCGCAATGCTGCTATTACATTTGCATCAAATTGATTTAGCTGGTTTGCCATTGTATATTCCATAGTACCAGTAAATATTGCAGAATTTAATGCAGTCTCTTGTAATTCAAATCTATAGATCCCATTTGTTATGTCTTTATTGTTTTTATTTCCAAATGAAAATAGATCAAACACTATTGGTTGGGTATCTATTTCGCTTGAGATAGAACCTTGTGCTACAGAGTTATTTGATGCATCAAAGTTGATTACAAGAAATACAGTTCCAGACTTTGCTGCAATTAGATTTACGGCTGCATTTGGCATCTGAACAAATCCTTGTGCTCCAGTCATATTACTAGAATTGATTAGAGTGATGGGGGTTACATCAGTTAATCCAAAATATAGGGAGATTTTTGTATCGGTGTAATCTGTTATTCCAAGACGGTTTTGTATAGATCTAAGATCATAATTTATCCAGTTTGTTCCTTGATCACCTGAGCTTATTTTTATCAAGAGATTTTGAAGATCAACTGCAGACAATCCTGTATTTAATGAGATTTTTTCAAAACTCTGATTTACTATTCCAGTCGATGGTCTTGTGTCCAAAATTAATCTATCAGAGTTAGTATCTGGAACAGATGATGTGATTGAGGTTCCACCAGTTAGAACATCTGTGGATAAGGAATAGATTTTGACGCTGCCGGCATTTTGGAGTGTTGCTGGAGTTCCTATAGTCAATGATGGAATTAAAGCTGAACTTCTAAACACGTCTAGTTTGTCCCTTCCCCCAGGGTTGATGTTCTGATCAGGATCAGTGATAGTAATTGGTACTTTTTGTCCAGATACATATTGAGGAGTACCTGATGAGATACTTGCATCGCTTAGTCCAGACACAATAGATAATGATTGAAGATTATACTCTATACTGGCAGATTGTCCACGTGGAGCATTGGATAGAATCTGAACATTAGATAAATCAGAAAAATCAAAGTTCTCAAATATACCAGTGTTTGGCTCGGATTCCACAAATGTTACGATTTGTGTAAACGTAGTGGTTCCATCAGTCGCAGTAGCAGTTTGATATCCATTGGCTTGTAGTTGTGCAACTGTGCCAAGATTCATAGATAATTTTCCATTTTTCTCAAATCCAAGACTGGATAATTTTGATATTATATTTGTGAGTCCAACACTACCGTTAGCTGCATTCGTCCCGCTTTCTGTAAATGCTTCATAAAATACTGCTTGTGGAGTTCCAATGTTAAATGTCCAGGAATCTCGTGAAGTCGGATCTTGGTTTAGCTGTATATCTTTGATAGTTGCAAAGACTTGGGAATTTGGAGGATAATTCGTTCTATCTAATGTTGTAGAAATATTTGGAATTTCATCATATTGTAAGGTAACAGTTTGTGTTCCACTTCCAGGATTGTATTGAATTATGACATTACCACCAGTTGAGAAATCATATAGTTGGATTAAGGGCCATGCGTCTGAATTTAGTCCAATTTGTCCAGAAGGAATATTTTGACTAGTGTTAATTGATTTTGCAGATCTTACAACATTATTAAGATTGGTAGAACTTGTAGGTGTTCCAGTGCATTGATTAAATGAAGCATCACCATTTGTAAAACCAGTTAAGCCAGTATTTCTTGGAACAGCAAAGCCATCGGTTTCAGAAAGAGAAATTCCAAAGACGGATGATGCAGTATCTCTACTACAAAAAACACCAAAGTCTAAACCTTTACCAGAAGTGGCAGATTGAGTAGAATCTGCTATTTTTGCCTTGTCGACATTTGCAAAATATGCATACCAATTACCATCAGTAGATTGAACCATTCGTAAAGAGTTACCATTAAGCGTAACATCAGGTTCACCTTTCCCTTCACCTGTGTCATGAATATTCGGATCACGGATCACAACTTCAATTACCATAGAACCAGAAAAATGATTGTTAAATTGAGAATTTTCAACCGAAACAAACAGATTTGGGTTACTAGCAGCCTCTGCCTGCATAGTTGGGATTAAAAACATAGAAAAGATAATTGTAAGTAAAATGATGAATTTTCTGCGTATCACAACAAAAAATATCCCTTATCACAAATAATCTTGTCGCATGAATTATCTTCAGAGTACTTGTAATGTATGAGAATAATCACAATATGTCCAAAATATATTTGAAAAATCAAACCAAAATACTTGTAAGATACATGATAAGCATTCCAGCTCCAATTCCAGATACAATTGATGCCTGTACAAGTTTTTGTTCACTTTGATAAATCCATTTTAGAATTACTAGTGCGACTTGGAAAATTGCTCCTGCACCTATTGACAAGAAAACTATTGCAGTATAGGGAGAATAGAAAAATCCTCCAATCCAAGTACCCAAGATAGCAGGTGCACCTGCGATTAGTCCCAAAAGAATTATTTTTGATACAGGTGATTTTGTTTTGGCAAGTGGTGATGCAATGGCAATTCCTTCAGTCGTATTATGAAGTGCAAATCCAACAATCAAAAATGTGCTTAAAGCTACTTGGCCCAAACCAATCGCTGCCCCAATAGCTAATCCCTCACCCAAATTATGTAATCCTATTCCAATTGCAATCATCAATCCAATAGCAAATGGTTTAGAAGATGCTGTAAGTCCAGTTCTTGAAGTTAGTTTTTCAGCAGAATAATACAATCCAAGAAAAGATAACAAGGTAATAGTTATGATAAGTAATCCCCCATTGAAATTAGCAGAAAGATTTTCTTTCGAAACCTCAAATCCTTCTAGCATTGCATCAATACCTAGAAAAATTAACAGTCCAACAGTTAATGCTAGAAAAAAATTGTATTTATTTTTTCCAATTCTTTTGATAAATGGTAACCATAACAATCCAATCATTACAGGAATAACTCCCACGTAAGTTCCAATAATAGCAAAAAATCCAGCTAATTGATAATCAGATTTAATTGCAGGAGTTGCTGCCTGAATGAATTTATCAAATCTTACACCATCATCAAGAGTGATTCCAATTGTATATGGTTCAGATTTATTCCAAGAAAAAGGAATTCGCACTAGTGCAGTTTCAAATCGTTCTAGAGATTTATCAGGTTCTATTGCAGCAGGTTGGATTCGATCATTGACATCTGCCATTGCTATCTTAACAGGAATTGGACCAGTATTTCGAACTGTGACATGTATTTCAGAATTAACAAATTCAACTTTCTCTATAGATATATCTGGTAAAGATACTCCAAATTCAAGTAAGTTAGAACTAGGACCTACCAGATATAATATCATAATAACGAGAAATCCAAATGGAATTATTCCACTTACAATGGTTTTTACCTTTGAGTAGTTCTTAATTTCCATAATCTATTCCTGTTTGTGATGTTTGATCTGGATTATCTACTAGAAATATTCCAACCCAGCCTTTTTCAGAAAATTCAACTTTATGTGCATGGAATAAATATTTCCCAGGATATTTGTATTGAAATTCCATAATTCCACGCTCAGTTTGAGATAAAGTTATCATGTCTGTAAAAGTTGAGGGCACAAGAGCAGTCCCTGTAGGATAGTATTGAAACAGATTTCCATGTAAGTGAAAATTATTAATCGGATCAAATTCCACCATATTTACAACATAGATACGAATTAGTTCATTTGTTTTAATCTGAATAGGATGATGTTGATAATAAAATGGAATGGTGTTTGCAGCATAAAAATTATTTTCAGCATCAAAATCAGTATCAAATCCATTTAGAACCATAACCATTTCATCAGCTTGTTGTCTTGCTATTTTTGGATCTACTATGAAAACACCATAAAGACCATGTGAAATATGTTCTTCAAGTGGCATTACATGACAGTGATATGGATGAACTCCCACAGGACCAGCTTCAAATTCATAAGTAAATTGCCCGCCACCAGGACCCACAGTTTCAAATACACCATCCATCGCAGCTGGATGAATTCCATGGAAATGCATTGTATGTGATTTTGAGCCATTGTTAATGAAATGAATACGAACCAAATCACCTTCAGTTGCACGAATTGTAGGACCAGGAACGGTTCCATTAAAAGTCCAAACATTGTAAAAAATACCAGGTGAGATTTCTTGTATTTTATCATCTTCTGCAATTATTGTGAAATCTCTAATTGTTTGACCACTTTCTGATTCAGAGATCCTTCCATAATTAAAATCTCGAAGATACTTTTCTGGATCAAATTCAACAGTTGAAGCAGTATAAACAGGATCTAAAACATCACCAGAGGTTTGAATTACTTGTCCTGAATGAGTAACAAATATTTTTTGTTCTAATTGAGCTTCAGAAAATGCTGAAAAAACAATAATTGTCGAAACCCCAATAATTGCAGATAACATCAACACCATAGTAGTTGATCGATTAAATTTCAAGGATAATTAATGGTGATAATTTGTTTATTTAAAAGTTAGCCTAGGCTAACTTTTTTAGCCTAATCTAAATTTATGAAATAAAAATGAATTCGATTTATTAAAAAAATTAGGTTTAAACTAAAGAATATCACAAATAAGTTGTGCAAAGACAGGGCATTTTTTTTGTGATTGTAGGCAGCATAGTAGGTGTAGGAATAATATTATCATTTTATGGAAATCAGGTAATTTTTGAGGATTTGATTAAAGGAGAAGGTCAAGTCAAGTTTGGAGAAAATTTGATAATTCCAGTTGAATTAGATAATACAGAAACACAAACTGGGATTTATGCAATACAGATAATTAATTTCAAAGAAGGTATTACAGCAAAAATATTAGATCCATCTGATAAAGAAATAGAATCTCAATCAATTAATGAAGAAGTTTTTGAAGGACGATTCAACATTACAATGTCAGGAATATACAAATTAGTTATAGAAAATACAGATGAAAAAGAAGTCAAAATCTTTGGGGTAATAGGACCAGAACCAGATGCAGGTAAGAAATCACTAGTATCCATTTCTCCATGGATTCTCATAATTGGTTTGATTGGAGTTGTAGGAGTTGCAATATATGCAATCAAAAATCGTAAGAAAGCTCTCAGTTAAGATAACTATCCATTTTTTCTAATCCTTCAATTGTTGCATTAAAGGTATCACTGTTCTCTACAATTTGAGTTAATTTTTCAGTATTTGCAGAAAAGATAGATTTTCCATTATTAGAATTTTTAAAAATAAATCCATGATCTAATAAATAAGAAAGTCTTTCAAAAACTTCACTTTCAGAAATAGAAGATTTTTTTGCTAAGAATGAACATTCTTTTTCACCGTCTTCCAATTCAGCTAAAATAGATGATGTAATAGGATCAAACATACAATCGACCACTTTTTCTCTATCAAAAGTATCATCCATTTCTAATCATCAATCTTTGTGTGAATTTATAACTTTTCTAATTGGAAATTGTATATGATTTACACCAATAAGATAATTAGTAAAATAATAGAATTACAAATAATGCAGAAATTATGTATTAAAGATACATCAGGAAAAGGAGAGCATTGTTTCTGCATTGAAATAGACACTCAAAGAGGAGTAAAGAAGTGTTGCAAATGTAATCAATGGAATGTACAAGGTAAAGACTGGACAGAAGATTCGGACTTCAGATAAATTCCAGAATATACTCAATATATCAGATCGGAGGCTAAAATAAAAAATTAAAGATGAAAATTACAATATGGACCTCGTAATGATCCTCTTTGAAACACATCTAATTGACGCCTAGCATGGTTTTTATCGGGGTAACTAAGAATTTTTGAATACTTGAGCACTCAAGAATACAGACACATTGTTAGGATTGTAGGAAACGATATTCCTGGAGCCAGAAAGGCTATTGTGGGATTAACCCAGATTAAAGGAATAGGATATAGTTTTGCAACAGCAATTTTAGATACATTAAAAATTAATACCAATACAAATATCGGTTTTCTATCTGAATCGGATGTTCAATCAATTGAAAAATTAATTACCAATCCAATAGCAGGAAATTTTCCAGTGTGGTTTCTTAATAGAAGAAAAGACATCGAGACTGGAGCAAATATGCATCTATTAACATCAGACATTCCTTTCACTTTAAGAAATGATATTGAAAGAGAAAGAATCACCAATAGTTGGAGAGGTTATCGTCACATGTATGGATTAAAAGTTAGAGGACAATGTACAAGAACTACAGGTAGAAAAGGTGGAGCAGTAGGTGTTGCCAAAGCTGGAAAAGCAGCTCCTGCACAAGCAGCAGCTGCACCGGCAGCGCCAACAGCTGCAGCCGCAGCACCAGCTGCAGCAAAACCTGCTGAAGTAAAGAAGGCAGCTCCTGCGGAGAAAAAGAAATAGGTGAATTGAATGGGAGATCCTAAATATCCAAGTAAAATGTGGAGAAAACCAAAGAGACCACTTAATTACGAATTAAAAATGGAGGAATTAAAAACTCTCGGTACATTTGGTTTAAAATCAAAAAGAGAGTTATGGAAAGCACATACAGAATTATCTCGTGTTAGACATCAAGCAAGATCATTACTTGCTTTAAGACAAGAGATTAGACTAGAAAAAGAACCAATTTTGATGAAGTCATTATCAAGAATAGGATTAGTCAGTAATGAATCTACATTAGACGATGTACTCAATCTTCAAGTAAATGATTTACTTTCACGTAGATTACAAACATTAGTAACAAGAAAGTTTGGATTTAAAACACCATATCAAGCAAGACAAGCAGTAATTCACGGACACATAATGATTGGAGATAGAAAAATAAATATTCCATCATACATTGTAACATTAGAAGAGGAAAAGAATATTCACTTTTCACCAGAATCCAACATTCCAAGCATGTTAGAGAGTACTAAAAAACCAGAATCAAAACCTGAAACTAATGCAGCTGCAGAGATAACTGAAGTAGAATCTTAAAACAGGAATAACAAATTAGATTGAATAATTACAAAAATAGGTTTAACAGTAAATAACCCCTCATATTATCAGTTAGATTAGTCATGTGTTCAATTATCGGTTATTATGGAAATGAAATAGCAGCGCCAATAATAGTCAAAGGACTGAAAAGAATGGAGTATCGCGGATACGACAGTGTTGGAGTTGCAACTGAGTCAAATAGTAAAATTGAGCTAAAAAAAGGAGTTGGGAAAGTAGAAGAAGTAAACGCCAAGATTCAACTTGATACATTGCCTGGAAAAATTGGAATAGGTCACACCAGATGGGCAACTCATGGAAAAGTGACAGATAAAAATGCACATCCACATCCTAGTAATTCTGGAGAACTAGCAATAGTACATAATGGAATTATAGAGAATTTTGAACAATTAAAAAAAGAATTAGAAAAAGAAGGATATATTTTCAAAAGTGAAACAGACAGTGAAGTAATAGCAAATCTTCTTCAAAAAAATTATGAGATGACCAAGAATGTTAAAAATGCAATAATCAAAACAGTTTCAGAATTAAAGGGTCATTATGCATTTGTTGCAATGTTTGAAAACGGACAATTGGCAGCTGCAAGATTTCATGAACCGCTGATTGTCGGAATTGGAAAAAATAGTTATTTTCTCTCAAGTGATGTTTTAGGATTTATTGAACAAACAGATAATGCTATTTACATTGAAAATGGTAATTTTGTCATAATCGATAAAGACAAATTGCAAATTTTAGATTTTAATGGAGAAAATGTAAAACAACAAATTACAAAAGTATCAAAAGAATTTGCAGATGTGTATAAGGGTGACTATGCACATTTTACATTGAAAGAAATTTCAGAGCAACCAGATACCATATTCAAAGCAGGAGAAAATACAAAAGACGCAATTAAAAATGCAGCAAATTACATAAAAAATTCAAATAACATCTACATAACTGGAAGTGGGACTAGCTATAATGCAGCGTTAATTGCAAAACAAGTTTTAGCTAAATATGCAAAAATAAAAGTAGACGCAATAATTTCAAGTGAATTACAATTTTCTTCAGATATAATTGAACCAAATTCAACATTAATTGCAATTTCACAAAGTGGTGAAAGTGCAGATGTGTTAGATGCAGTAAATATTGTAAAAAAAGTAAATTGTAAGGTTATCTCCATAGTAAATTCACTTACATCATCTTTAGCAAGGGAATCAGATATTGTGATTGGAATGAATTGTGGTCCAGAAATAGGTGTTGCAGCAACAAAAAGTTTTACATCTCAAATGATTGTAATATACAAAATCACAGAAGAGTTGTGTAATGGAAAGTTTGAGATTAGCTATAAAGAAATATCAGAATCAATTTCAAAAATTCTTGAAAATCATGCTCAAATTAGGTACATTGCTAAAGAAATTAAAGAAATTTCAGACATCTACGTTCTAGGTAGGGGGATTCACTATCCAATAGCTATAGAATCTGCTTTAAAATTAAAAGAACTGACATACATTCATGCAGAAGGGATACCAGGTGGGGAATTAAAACATGGTCCATTGGCACTTATGGATTCTAATGTATTTGTAATTATAATTAATCCAAATGATTCAACATATTCAGATACATTAACGAGTGCTAGAGAAATTAAAGCACGGGGTGCAAAGATCATCGGCATATCAGATGAAAAAAGTGATGTGTATGATTATTGGATAGAAATTCCAAAAACTAGTGAATTGGTATATCCTATTTCAGAAACAATTCCAATACAATTGCTTTCATATTATGCTGCAATTGAAAAAGATGCAGACCCAGATTATCCAAGAAATTTGGCTAAATCAGTTACAGTGAAGTAAAAAGCCGATGATATTCTTTTTCAGATAACGTTAAAAAATGTGCAGAGTCATTCCCTGTTTTTATCATAGATGCAATAATACTACCACCTGCACCAACACCTTCTTTTGCAAATCCCTGTGAGAACGCTTTTAGTCCAGAAAATTTAGAATTTTCAAGTCCAGGGTTAACAGATATTGCAGGAATATCTGCAATTTCTGAAACAAGAGATTTAAAATTAGCACTGGTATCATTAGAGATGTAAGAAGTAGTTCCAATAGCAACATTTTTTTCATTGAATCCAATTTTCGAAGCGAATGCTAAAACAGCTGCCATTTGTGTACCGCCTGCTAACATTACTTTAGTGATTTCAGATGCAGAGCTTAACATACCAGCTACAAAAGCAATCATAGGATCACCAACTGTAGCTATTATATGATATGGATTATCAGAAGTTAATCGCTCTAATGCCGAATTAACAATTTGATTTTTTAATTCAACAGGATTATTTGGAATACTGGAACTTACTTTAGCTTTGTAACCTAATCCACGCAATACAGCAAGAGCAGTGGTTGTACCTCCAGGAATACTTTCTCCTATTATCAGACAATCAGTCATAGATGCAAGATTTCTTCCTACCATTCGTCCATAATCTACTGCCTGTGATACTTGAGAATCATTCATTGCAGATTCAACTGAAATATCTCTCCCATGCGACAAACCAGTTTGGATGAAAGGTAACTGAGGTTGAATTTTGCTTCCAGCATTAATTACAATATGAGGTATACTACAGGATTCTAATGCAGTTTTTGTAAGTAACGCTGGGGTAGGCTTACCATCAGGAGTCATTGGAATTTTATCAATTGTTTTACAATATCCATAGTAAAGGTATTCAGCATCTGCTGGAGGAGTAAATTGTATTGAATCCTTATCAGCACCAGCAAATGTGATGCCTGGAATTTCACATGTTTCAGTATAAGAAATTACAAGTGAGAATAAAAAATTCCCAGATTTAAGGGTGTCAATAAAATCATGAGTTTTGTTTGCATTACCAAAAAATTCAAAATCATCTAAATATGTCATTATCCCATCATATCAATAAATTCTTGTTCAGTTCGCTTTTGCATGACAAGATTAGTTATTTTCTCCTGTCCAATGGTGGATGTTAAAGAATGCCCATAATTATGGCCAGAATAAAGAATAAGATCATCATTCAATAAATAAAGAACATCAAAAAGACTATGATACTGTTCTTTTGCACTACCTCCAGGTAAATCTACACGTCCACAATTTCCTACAAAAAGAGTATCACCAGAAAAAATTTTTCCATCTCCAATTAAACACATGCTGTCTTTAGAATGACCAGGAGTATGTAAAACAGCCAATTTTGAATTCCCAAATTCAATTACATCACCATTTTTGACTGTAATATCATGTTTTAATTCAGATTTTTCATGTTGAATTATTTTTGCATTAGTTGATTTCATCATTCCTTCATTTCCCAAGGTGTGATCAAAATGATGATGTGTGTTGATTATGTATTTTATTTTTAAATTATTTCGTTTAATGATTTGTTCAATTTGATCAAGATCCCATGAAGGATCAATTATTATTCCTTCATTGGTATCTTCATCTTCTACAACATATGTAAAATTCTGCATATTCCCAACTTGGATTTGATGAACTTTCATAATACACCATCTTCAGATTCTGGAGGAATTCCTATTTTTTCAACAAATATTTCACCACACAAATCTCTTCTTTTTGGCATTCCTCTCTTCATTTTATGAAAGGTGACTGTCATATCACTGTGTACAAAGATATTTGCAGTTTCTCCATTATCAGGATTAACTCCAGATGGGATATCAACGGCGATTTTAAAGCAATTGGAATTATTGATATATTTTATTGCACTTGCATATGGTTCTTTTATTTCTCCAGAAATTCCAGTTCCTAGTATTCCATCCACAATTATGTCTGGAATAAAATCAAGATTTGTGTTCATTCCAGATATTAATTTAACAGATGACATTTTTTCCAGTAGTGACCAATTCCATTGACTTTCTTCAGTTTTGATTTTATCTGAAGTACCAAGTAAAACAACTATGACTTTTGAACCATAACCTGCAAGATGTCTAGCCATGACTAATCCATCACCACCATTATTTCCCAATCCAATAAAAATTAAAATATTCTTGGATTCAAGAGTATCAAACTTCTCTGCCAATCTTTTAACTGCGATAGCGCCGGCGTTTTCCATCATAAATTTTTTTAAAAAACCCATTCGATGTCCATTATTTTCTATTTGCATCATTTGCTCTACAGATATTTCCATAATTAGAATAAAGGAGAAGCAAAATAAGAGCTTTGGCAAACGATTTATCCTAGGTTTTGACCATACATGAAGATGACATTAAAAAATGTAAAGCCATCTTTGAATAAAATTGCAAAATCATTATCAGAAATTCAAGATGACAGAGAATTTTTACTAAAAAATACAAGAGAGATAATAATTCTTTGTAGTAAATCCATCATATCAGTACATACAGGAGATATGAAGTCTGCAAAAAACAATCTAAAACAGGCAGATGTGTTACTAAAAAAATACAAGAAAAAAGCTACATCGGATCTTCGAAGATACATGATTATGCCAGAACAAGAATTTGTTGAGGCATCGTCTCTAATTGCCATTGTTGAAAAAAATGAAATTCCTTCAGAAAAGGAATTAGATGTGATGCCAGAATCATATGTTTTAGGATTAATGGATTGTGTGGGAGAATTAAAACGAATGATTTTCGATAAAATTAGAATTGGCGATATAGATAATGCATCAAGAATTTTTGAAATAATGGAAAATTTGTATCTGCATTTGTATCCATTTTCAATGTATGATAAAGTAGTAAAAGAGGCAAGAAGAAAAATTGACGTAGATCGTATTTTAGTAGATGATGTCAGAGGTGCAATTACAGAAGAAAAAAGACGTTCTGAGCTAATCAAAGCATTAAACAAATTACAAAATAGAATTTGAATAAAATGAAATTAGATGCGGGTGATGGGATTTGAACCCACGAACTCCTAAGAGACTAACCCCTCAAGCTAGCGCCTTTGACCGAGCTGGGCGACACCCGCAATAGAAATTTCTTGAATGGTTTTTATAATCCTTGATTACTTTTTCGTTCGTATGTTAATTCCTGTAAGGTGTTTTACTTGTGGAAGTTTAATTGCTGATAAGTTTGAAGATTATCAAAATAAAGTAAAATCAGGAGAAGATCCAGCTAAAGGACTAGACTCTTTGGGAATAAGCAGATATTGTTGCAGAAGAATGCTGTTAACCACTGTTGAAACGATTCAACAAGTTATTCCATTTTATGAAGCAATACAGAGAAGACACCAAGAAGTCCAATCTGAGTTAGAGTAGTTTGCCAAAAATAACTTCCATTGAAGGACGTATCATTTACAACAGTCGAGGAAGTAAAACTATTGAAATTGATATTACATCAGAAAATAAATTTCTAGGTAGAGTTTGTGCACCATCTGGAGCTAGTGTTGGAAAATATGAAGCAGTTAGCTTTCCAAATGGAAACCCAGAAGAGAGCTTGAGAATATTAAATGAAAATTCTCAAAAATTTATTGGATTAGAATCATCAGATCTTAAAACAGTACATGAGACGTTAAGGAGTATTGATCAATCGTCAAATTATTCAAAAATTGGAGGGGCACTAGCATTTGCAATAACTATAGCATCAATGGAATCTGCTTCAAAATCATTAGACAAGCCTTTATTTCAAATATTATCATCTGACTCATCTTTCAAGTTTCCATTTCCATTAGGAAATATTTTAGGAGGTGGTGCTCACGCAGGGCCAGGAACACCAGATATTCAAGAAATTTTAATTTGTGCCATAGGGGCAAAAACAATTAGAGACGCTATTGAAACTAATTTAGCAGTTCATAAAGAATTACGTCATATCTTAGAAAAAGAGGATCCTAATTTCACTAACGGGCGAGGAGATGAAGGCGGATGGGCACCAAAATTAAAAAATGAAAAAGCATTAGAAGTTTCAGCAAAAGCTTGTGAAAATTTAGGATTTACATTGGGAAAAGAAGTAGCTTTAGGAGTTGACTTTGCATCATCTACTCAGTGGAGTGAAGAAAAACGAAAATATGTTTATGAAAGAGCAGGATTTGTCAATTCTCCAGAACAACAAATTGAATTTACTGCAAATATTATTCAAAAATACAAATTAATCTATGCAGAAGATGCAGTTCATGAAGAAGCATTTGACGATATGGCCGAATTAACTGCTAAATTTCCAGATACATTAGTTGTAGGAGACGATCTAACGGTTACCAATAAAGACATTCTAACCAAAGCGATTAATTCAAAATCTTGTAATGCTGCAATTCTCAAAGTTAATCAGGCAGGTAGTCTTTATGATGCCTTTGAATTTGCCAAAGTAGCAAATCAAAACAACATAAAATTAATCACATCACATAGATCGGGAGAATCTACGGATTCGCATATTTCTCACATAGGGTTGGCAACAAAGTCAAAAATGCTCAAAGTCGGCGTAGTGGGAGGAGAAAGAGTAGCAAAACTAAATGAGCTTATACGTCTATCAGAGCATGATTTAATACGCGGTATGGCAGAGATTTAAAATCGCTATGAGTGAACAAGCAGAATCAACAGATATCAAAAAGAAGATTCTATCCACAGGAATTAGGGTTGGAACTCCAGTTAAAACAAAATTTATGGCGTCATTCATCACAAAAGCTAGTACTGATGGGCTATACATGCTCGATATCGATATAACTTTAGAAAAAATTAAAACAGCTGCCAAATTCATCAACCGTCTTGGAGCCGATAAACTCATCGTCTGTTCTGCTAGACAGTATGCAAATACTCCAATTGAGAAATTTTGTGAAATGTTAGGATCGAAAAAATTACTAGGTAGATTCATGCCTGGTACTCTTACCAATCCATCATTACCATATTATATTGAACCAAAATTGGTTCTAATTTCTGATCCTCAAGTAGATGTGCAAGCAATTACAGAGGCAACCAATGCAGGTATTCCAGTAATTGGAATTTCAAATACAGATAATATTACATCAAAATTAGATGTGATCATTCCAGCAAACAACAGAGGAAGAAAAGCTCTTGCCACAGTTTATTGGCTATTGGTTCGTCAAGTTCTCATAGAAAGAGGGGAATTAAAAGAGGATGAATCAATGAAATACGAAATCGATGATTTTGAAACAAAGATAACGGAAGAGGAAATAGAGTAATGCAAATTAGAACACCGGCAGTAGCCGGAATGTTCTATCCCGGTGAAAAAAAAGAATTAAAAAAAGCTATCAAAGAGTGTTTTTTACATAAATTTGGTCCAGGTAAAATTCCACCATCCAATATTAAAAAGAAAATTTTTGGAGTTATTTGCCCACATGCAGGATACATGTATTCAGGTCCAATAGCATGTCATTCATTTTATGCAATCTCATCAGATATACCAGAATTATTTATAATAATTGGACCAAATCACTGGGGAATTGGAAGTAGTATTGCAACAATGAAGGATTGTAAATGGAATACACCATTAGGGGATGTAGAAGTGGATTCAGAAACAGCAGAAAAAATTTCTCACATATCAGAAATAATCGATATTGATTATTTTTCTCATACACGAGAACATAGTTTAGAGGTACAAATACCAATACTGCAAGAAATGTATTCAGATTTCAAAATATTACCAATATCCATGATTAATCAAAATAAAGATACTGCCAAAGACATAGGAATGGCAATTGCAAAAATTGTAGAAAAAAAGAAGGTCATGATTATTGGTTCTTCAGATTTTACCCATTACGAACAAAATGAATTTGCACATGAACAAGATATGGCTTTGATTGAACCAATATTGAAATTAGATGTAGAAAAATTTTATGATGTTTTAGAAGATAGAAACGTAAGCGCTTGTGGCTATGGTGCAATTGCATCAACCATGGTAGCATGTAAAGAGTTAGGTGCTACAAAAGGAGAATTACTCAAATATGCTACAAGCGGAGACATTACAGGCGATACAAGTTCAGTTGTTGGATATGGATCAATAGTGTTCACTTGAAATCTAATGCTTCTGCACCCGGAAAGGTAATTCTTTTTGGGGAGCATTTTGTAGTTTATGGAGTAAAAGCAATACTATGTGCAATAAATAAACGAATTACAGTAAGTGCCAGCACAATACAAGAAAATACAATTTCAATTAAATCAAACATAGGAGATTTGAACATGCCACCAAATAGACCAATTACAGAAATTAAATCACCACTAAAACCATTTTATTTTTTAGCAAACAAAATGATAGAAAAATATAATCAAAACACAGGAATAGAGATACTAGTTCGATCAGAAATTCCTATGGGGGTAGGTTTAGGTTCCTCATCTGCGTGTTGTGTTGCAGGTGCAGCAGCCATCTCAAGATTATTTTCTGAAACATCAAAAAAAGAAATTCTAGAATTAGCAATTGAAGCAGAAAAAACTATTTTTCAAAATACATCAGGTGCAGATTGTACAGTGTGTACTTTTGGAGGGATTATGGAATATGATAAAAAAAATGGATTCACAAAAATAAATTCAGAACCTAATTTTCATTTGGTAATTGCAAATTCAAAAATCCAACACTCTACAGAAGTAATAGTTGCAAACGTAAAGCAATTTAAAGAAAAAAATGAGGAGAAATTTTCTAATCTATGTAAAGAAGAATCAGATCTTATCAATAATGTGTTAATTCTTCTGAAAAATAATGATCTACCAGGTTTAGGTAAAAATATGTTAAAAAATCAAGAATATTTAGAAACAATAGGCATATCTAATGAAAAATTACGTTCAATGATTGAATTGGCTCAGAAATCATCATTTGGAGCAAAGTTAACAGGTGCAGGTGGTGGTGGATGCATTATTGCATTAACTGATGAAGTGAATTTAGAAAATGTGATTGAACAATTTAGAAAGAAAAACTATGAGTGTTTTTCTGCAAAAATTGACTTTATGGGATTGGATACTTTTTAATGGAATGAATATTTGGTGACAGCATGATTCTAATAAAATTAGGCGGTTCAATTATCACTAATAAGAAAAAACCATTATCTCCAAGGAAAAAAACAATTGAAAATATTGCTAAACATTTAAAAAAAATAGATGAGCCAATAATAATTGTTCATGGTGGAGGTTCTTTTGGACATTATTGGTCTGTAAAATATGATATGCATACAAAACCAATGAAATACAATACACATGGAATATCTATTGTTAAAAATTCAATGATTGAGTTAAATAAAATTATTTTAGATACATTTTTAAAAAATAAATTAAACCCATATTGTCTTCCACCTACAGATTTTATGTCAGGAGATAAGCCCATTACAAATAAAATAAAAGAAATTGAAAAAATTGCAAATGCAGGACTAATTCCGATTACTTTTGGAGATGCATTATGGTATGGCCACAAAAAAACATACATTTTGTCAGGAGATAAAATTATGACACACATTTCAAAAATCCTAAAACCAAGATTGAGTATTTTTGTTCTAAATGAAGATGGGTTATACTCTGATCTAAAATCAAAAAAATTAATTTATGAGTTAAAAGGAGAAAACCCAATTATTTCAAAAAATAACATGGATGTTACAGGAGGCATGACTAGAAAAGTTGAAGAAGCAACAAAAATTTCAAAGATGGGAATGGATGTATTTTTTGTAAATGGTAACAAACCTGAAAGAATTGTGAAAGCGATTAAAAATAGGAAATTTGATGGTACAATATTCAGAGGAAAAAGAAATGGGTGAAGAATATCTTGTATTAGTTGATAAAGATGATAATCCAATCGGGTCAGAAGAAAAAATAAAGTGTCATTTACCAAATGGCAAACTACACAGAGCATTTACAGCATTACTATTTGATAAAAGTGGAAGATTGGTTTTAACCAGAAGAGCTAAAGAAAAAATGCTGTGGCCAGGAGATTGGGACGGAACTGTAGCAAGTCATCCAAGGGAACCTGAAACGTATGTCTCATCAGCAGAAAGAAGAATGCCAGAGGAAATTGGAATTCCTTGTAAAATGGATTATCTGATGAAATTTGAGTATCATGTACCATACAAAGACATTGGTTCTGAGAACGAAATTTGTGGGACATTAATCAGTATTGTTGATGAGTCAACTGTATTCAAAATGGTAGAGGGTGAAATTGATGAAATTAAATGGATCTCAGCAAAAGAATTGCTTTCAGAAATCAAAAACAATCCAAAAATATATTGTCCTTGGATGTTAATTGCATTAGAACTACTAGATAAATCAGAAAAACAAATGTTAGAAAAACATAAAAATATTTTATCATTATGGATTAATTCAGAATTACAAAAAGAATTAGAAAAAGCAATCAGATATCATCTTCCAGATAATAAATGGAGATTAGTAAAATGAAAAAAACAAAAACAATTGAAAAAAATGCAAAAATTGTCAATAAATATCTAAATTCCAAACTAAAAGGAAACCCCAAATTACTTTATGATGCAGCAGCACATTTGATTATTCATGGTGGAAAAAGACTCAGGCCACATATGGTGATTAAGAGTTGTCAAATTTTGGGAGGTAGTATAACAAGTGCAATACCAGCTGCGAGTGCAGTAGAAATGATACATAATTTTACTTTGGTTCATGATGACATTATGGATAATGATGAAATGCGTCACGGTGTACCTACTGTTCATAAAAAGTTTGGAATGCCGATTGCAATACTAGCTGGTGATGTATTATTTTCGAAGGCATATCAAATAATATCAGATTCAAAATTATCTAACGATGCAACAATCCAATTAGTTTCCAGATTGGCAAAAGCATGTGTGGATGTATGTGAAGGACAGTTATTAGATGTAAAAATGGCAGAGGAAAAAAGAATTCCATCACAAAAAGAATACATCATAATGATTGGGAAAAAAACCGCGGCGTTATTTGATGTATCATGTTCGATGGGAGCGATTTGTGCAACAGGCAATCAAAAAGACATTTCAAATTTATCAAATTTTGGAAGAAATTTAGGAATTGCGTTTCAAATTACAGATGATCTTATTGGAGTTATGGGTGATCCAAAAATTACAAAAAAGCCGGTTGGAAATGATCTAAGAGAAGGGAAAAAATCACTTCCAATTCTCATGGCAATAGAATTATCCAAGGGAAAAGACAAAAAAGTAATTCTCAAGGCATTTGGCAACCCAAAAACAACTAAAAATGACCTCAAAAATGCAGTAGATGTAATTCGTTCACTCGGAATAGAGGAAAATGTGAGGACACAGGCTTTAGAATATGCAGAAATGGCAAAAAAATCGCTTTCAAAATATTCTGGTTCTGCTAAAACAGAATTAATAGATCTTTTAGATTTTGTAGTAAAAAGGAGTCTATAATTTGGATGAAGAGATTAGAAAAGAGATTCGAAAAATAGCATTGCAAAATGCATTTGAACATGAGGGAAAAACTCAGGACAAAATAGTACTAGCAAAAATTCTTGGAACAAAACCAGAATTTAGATCTAAGGTAAAAGAAATTGTTGGCGATATTGCAGAGATTGTTTTGGCAGTTAATCAAATCTCATTTGAGGAACAAAAAAATGAAATAGAAGAAAATTTTCCAGAAATTTTAATTCCAAAAGAAAAAATTGAGGAAAGAGACGGACTGCCACCATTAAAAGGAGCAGAACAAGGAAAAGTCATAACGAGATTTCCACCAGAACCCAATGGATATCCACACATAGGACATGCTAAAGCAGCTATCATCAATGCAGAATATGCAAAGATGTATGGGGGCAAATTTATTTTGAGAATGGACGATACAAATCCAGAAGCTGAAAGAATGGAATACCATGCTGCAATTAAAGTCGGGTTGGATTGGTTAGGAATCAAATTTGACATCATAAAAAGTACTTCAGATGATATGGAGTTATTTTATAAAAAAGGAATTGAATTGATAGATTCTGGAAAAGCTTACGTTTGTACTTGTAAGAGAGATGACATAAGCAATAATAGAAAAGAACGAAAAGCATGCAAATGCAGTAGAGGAGATATTAAACAAAATATTCAAGGTTGGGAGAAAATGTTTGATAAATTTAAGCCAGGAGATGCAATTGTAAGATTTCGTGGAGATATGAAAGCAGACAATGCAGTAATGCGAGATCCAGTATTATTTAGAATAATTGATGAGAAACACTACACATTGGGAAACAAATACCGAGTTTGGCCAAGTTATGATTTTGCCGTAGCAATTGAAGATAGTAATGATGGAGTCACTCATGCATTTCGTTCAAAGGAATTTGAATTAAGAAAAGAGTTGATTGATGCCATTTTAGATGCGTTGAATATGCGAAAGCCATATCAGGATTTCTTTTCTAGGCTCGAATTCAAGGGAATGCCCATTTCTAAGAGAATCATCAAGCCATTGATAGAAGAAGGAAAAGTGTCATGGTATGATGATCCAAGATTACCAACGTTAGAATCACTCAGAAGAAGAGGAATTAAACCAGAAGCAATAAAAAAATTCATCTTATCTTTGGGATTAACTAAAGCAAATACCCTAGCACCATTTGATGCACTTGAATCATTTAATAGAAAATTTGTTGATGCAGATAGCATTAGATTATTTATGGTAACTAAACCACAAAAACTTACAATTAAAAAATTACCATTTACATTTGTAGAAATTTCAAATCATCCAATAAGAGATATGGGGAAAAGGAAAATCAATCTAGACGAAAATATTTACATTTCGGGAGAAGATGCAGAAAACATCAAAGATGGTACTCAGATCAGACTATTAGGATTAGGCAATGTTACAATATCAAAGATCAATGGAGAATTAATAGGAGAATTCATAGAAAAGGAGAATATTATAGACATACAAAAAATTCAATGGGTCTCACAAAAAATGCTCATATAATCAAAATTCTTATTCCAAAACAATTGTTTATTGATGATAAATTTAATGAAGATAGTTTAGAAGAATTGGAGGCTTATACAGAACCACATTACTTACAATTAAAAGATGGTGAGGAGATTCAATTTGTAAGATTTGGATATTGTAGAAAAGATTCACAGAATCAAGCAATTTTCACACACAAGTAAATGATGAAATCATGAAGATAGCGCGACTGTTCTATGAAAATAATGAGACGTATGGGTTTGTAAAAGGTGATAAAGTTGCGACAAAGGATGAAATAACTTATCAAACTGGAGTACCAATTCCACAAAGTATCAAAGATTTTCTTTTTGATGGTTGGTATGATGAAATTAAAGATCAGTTAGATACTTTACCATATGAAGAAAATATTTCAAAATTTAAATTATTAAGTCCAATTCCAAATCCGAATAAGATTATTTGTTTAGCTTTTAATTATATAGATCATGCTAAAGAGCAAAATCTGTTACCACCTGAGGAACCAGCTATAGTTCTAAAACCAAGAACCACCCTAAATGGTACAGAATCAGACATAGTTTGTCCTGATTTTGTTACTCAGTTAGATTATGAGGTGGAATTAGCCTTGATAATAGGTAAAAATTGCAAAAATATCAGTGAAGAACAAGCAAAAGAGGCGATATTTGGATACATGATTCTAAATGATGTTTCAGCAAGGGACATTCAATTCAAAGATAAACAATTCACCAGAGGAAAAAGTTTCGATACATTTGCACCATCTGGACCATGGATAACAACTACAGATGAAATTAAAGATCCACAGAATTTAAAATTGACAACTAAAATCAATGGAGAGATAAGACAAAATTCATCTACAAATAATATGTTCATAAAAATACCAGAAATAGTATCCAAATTAAGTAAAGTGATGACTCTTGAGAAAGGAGATATCATTTCAACTGGAACCCCTGCAGGAGTCATGTTAAACAAACCAAATGCAGTGTTTCTTAAAAATGGTGATAAAATAGAAATGGAAATTGAGAAATTAGGAATTTTAAAAAATACAATTAGATTTGTACACGAGAGTTAGTGCAAAAATTTTTGCATTAGATTAAATGTGATTTTATGTTCTAGAGTATTTAATAAAGGCAATTTCTCTTTAGTTAAAATTTGTATTTTTTTATAATTTTTTTCTGCTCCATAATTCTGTATGTATGAAACAAGATTCAAAGTATTATTTTGAGAACCTGAAAACAAAGTTACAATCAGAGTTTTATCAAAATGTTCTGAATCAGTCAGAATTGCAATTGAAATATCACCAGACACGTCTGAAAAAATTATTTTATTTTGTTTAGATAACAAAAGTAAAGTTTCTTCATCTAAAACTAACCATCTCCATGATTGTACATAGTGAGTTTTTGCATAGTTTATAACATTACCAAATTGTATTTTATGATTATTGTTAAACTGAGGCAAAAGAGAATAAAAATTCCAAGTTTGAAATATATGATAATTGAGATTTTTTGCCATTGAAAGAGATAATGAATTTTCATTATCTATAAGCATGAATGAAAATAATATCTGTTTTTCCTTAGCAAGTGATTCTACATGCTTAACTAATTCTGAAGCTAAACCTTGTCTACGAAAATTCGAGTTAATTCTAATTCCTTCAATCCATACTTGATTTTTAGAGAAAAATGCATGACATACACCAACAGGACATTGTTTTTCAATAAGGAGTAAATTACCTTCAGATAACCAATAATCCCAAACATCTTGGAATGTAATCACCCCATGAAAAAGTATCTTTACAAAAATTCAATACAGAAAATTTATCTGAATTGATTGCATTTCTAATTATTATCGTCCCCATATACGAAAAAATATTAAGAATGATAGACTAAAAACAGTAATGGGTAAAATAATAGCTGGAAAAACCACAGATATTTCTCCTGGAAAAATGATCAAAGTTTCTGTGGATGGTAAAGAGATAATGGTCGCAAATATTGATGGTAATTATTGTGCCATGGATGATTCTTGCACTCATTCAGGTTCAAGTCTTTCAGAAGGAAAATTAGATGGATGTAAAGTGATATGTGGATGGCATGGAGCCGAATTTGATTGTAAAACAGGTAAATTAGTTAAATTTCCCGCTAAAATTAGAGATTTAGCATCATACAATGTTTCTGTAGAATCAGACAACGTATTTGTAGAGATGTGACTATATACTTCAAATTTTCATTAAATGGTATAAAAAATGGCTGATGATAAACAAAACAAAGAAGCAATGAAAGAAGCGATAGAAACGTTAAATCAAATTGCTACAAACCATTCAACACCAAAGACAATTAAAAAGTCCATTGTTGATCTCATAACGGATTTGAATAATGCAGAATACTCACTATCAGTCAGAGCTAACAATACAATTAGTTTGTTAGATGATGTGACGCAGGATCCCAATATGCCATCATATGTAAGAACACAGTTATGGCAAGCAGTCTCAAAGCTTGAAAGTATAAGAGAATAAATCCTATATTGTTTTAATTCTAATATTGAAAATAGAAGAGTATCTAAAATCACTACCAGCAAATATAGTCAGTGGAGAAGATGTCCAATTACCAGACAAATCATTTAGAGAAATTTTTAATTTTTTAAATTTAGGAAAAAATGATATTTTTTATCATCTTGGTTGTGGAGATGGGAAAGGAGTGGCATTATCTTTGAAAGAGTTCAATGTAAAAAAGGCAGTAGGTATTGATAATAATCCAGATAAAATAAAACAAGCAAAAAATATTCTAAATCAAGATAGTCTTTCAGGGGAGTTAATTTGTGAAGATATACGAAATGCAGATATTTCTGATGCTACTATGATTTTGTTTTGGTTTACTAATGAAGAGATCATCAAGCATATGATGAATAAATTTGAAGATCTAAAACCAGGTACAAAAATAATCACAATTTGGGGACCCTTACCAGATTGTCTTCCTGAAAAAGTGGAATTTCCATATATAATGAACCAAGTTCCTTTCAAGAAAGCAAACAGTTTGCAAGAGCAATTGTTGGCAATTTTTGGGGTAAAATGTGTGGATTTTATAACTGCATGGGAATTTGCAGAGAGATACACAAAAGCAATTAGCACTCCTGAAATTGGAAATGATAGATTCTTAACAATTATTCAGACTCTAATAATTTGGATTAGTGCAAGGAATTTAGGAGTCTCTTGTGGAGATAAAATTCCCGAATCAATTCAAACATACATAGACATCATGAAAACACATTTCGATATTGATTTTGAACATCTTTTAAAATAATTTTGTGCAATCCTTTTATTTTGTGTCAATCATATACAATTATGGCAGGTAAAATAAACATCAATGTATCTACCGTGGATTATGATAAAACAAGTAAGGCAATAACACAACAACTTTCTCTTTTAGAAGAAATGGTTCACAGTCAAGATGATTTTGTAATGACAGATTCAGAATTTGCTTTTGGATGGCATTTTTTTGTTGTAAGTATTAACAAAACATTGGTAGAAAAACTCGTTGATCAAATGGGAACAGATTTTGATAAATTGAAAGGAAAGGGCATTGAAAAAAAATTTCTCACATGGCTTACAAATAATTTAGAGGGTAAAATTCCTCGATTCAAATTGGCCATTAAGGAAGAATGGAATCAAGCAAATACGGTATTTTTTAAAAAATTATGTAGGCCCTCGAGGGTAATCGAAACCCTGTCCGGGGATCCACAATCCCCTATACTAGCCACTGTACTACGAAGGCCACGAAAATAGAAAATTGTTGATCCTGTAATAATCTTTGATTTTAACACGATGAAAATTAGCCTGTAGATTTATTATTAACCAGTGGAAATTATAGACATGAGATTTTGGTGGGTAGCTATGGGAATAACAATCGCACTCACATGGGTCGGCGTTAATTACTTACTTCCATGGAAATAACCTAAAATTTAAGATGTATAATTGATTCAAATGAATCGCTAGAATTTTTTATCAAAATAATCGATCGCTTTAAATTTGTTCAATCAGGCTATCATTCAACTTGAAGAACGGATTCATCACTAATCGATTGCATGGTGGGAAAAAACCTACAGGATTACCGGTGGAAAGAAAGATAGAAACAGTTCAAGGTAAGAAATTCGTATGGCTTGATTTACAAAGTCCAGATAGAAGCGATGTTGAAAAATTAGCTGAAACATATCATTTCAATACATTAAACATTGAAGACTGTATGACTAAATTTGAGCTTCCAAAATTAGACAGTTATGATGATCATTTCTTTGTAATATTACATTTCCCTCCACTTTTACAACAACCTGGAACTTCAAGAAATAGTCAACTTTCTATATTCATAGGAAAAGATTTTCTAGTAACTGTTCATCAAGGAGATTTAAAACCATTAGTGGATTTAGTAAATATTTGTAAAAATAATTTGGATCAACATAGAAAAGAAAGATTACTTGGGAAATCATCAGGATATCTACTTCACGAAATATTAGATATTCTAGTAGATGATCTCTTGCACATATCAAGAAGGGTAATTGCTAATTTAGATGACATTGAAGATGAAGTATTTGATGAAACAATATCAGTTGCAAGAAATATTGCATTACTTAGAAGAGAAATTAACATAATGAGAAGAATAGCAAATCCATTAAAAAAATTCGTATTAGAGATTGCTAAAAATATTAAAAGATTTTCAGATGAAGAAGATCTTTCATTATATTTTGACGACGTAATTGATCATATTGATAAAGTAATTGAAACTCTGGAAGAATCCAGAGAAACGATGGAAATTTACAAAGATACAGATTACATGCTAAGTACTGAAAAAACAAACAAAATACTTGCAGCATTAACCATAATCTTCACATTTTCAATTCCTGGAACAGCTATTGCAGCATTTTATGGAATGAATGTAAATTTACCTGGAGGATTGAGTGATCATTCAACGTTTTTAGGACCATATACATCATTCATAATAATAATTCTAGCAGCATTAATACCAGTAGCAATAATGTTTGTTCATTTTAGAAAACTCGGTTGGATTAATAATTAAAATAATTTAATTCAGTAACTTTTCATGCAAGCTGATTTTCACTTTAGTTAAAGACAATTTCAGATTATCAGGTAGTACAACCAATAACCCTGAATTTTTTCCCACATTATTACAAATGCCACTAAAACTATTGTGATTGGTTGCAAAACATCCTTCTTTAGTATAAAAGATAAAAGAATGATCTTCCAAATAATCTCTTAATTCGATTTCAGACGGTATAAAATAGACATCAAAAGCAGTATTTTTGTCATTTATCGAAACTGCAAATTCATAAGAAGTCAAATCTTTTGAAGTACAAATTGGTATGAATTGAGCGTATCCTTGCTTTATAATTTCTTTTTGTTTTTCTGAATTATATTTCTCATTTAGAATATTTGGATAAATTGATACGTACGGATCATTATTTAATTCAGTTCCTTGAATTAATTCAATACTATTACGAACACTGTCAATTGCATATCTGTAGAGATGTGGTTTCCAACTAAATTCACAATTACTAAATTCATGTTTTAATTCAACAAATGATTTTTGCTTTTGATATTGTAATTGATTAGAGTTATAATCAGAAAACATTGTAGTGTTTGAAGAATTATAATCAAATCCTTTAGCATTAGATTTTGAATTTGACCACACGTTTGTTATATCATAGATGATATTTCCAGGGTAACTATTCCATTCAGGTTGAAGATGAACATAGATGGAATACTTGTTAATATCCTGACCATAAGGGGAACCAAATATCAAATGACCAAAAAGAGCATTGAATAAAATTAGAACAAGGACAATCAAAGGAATCAAAAAATACAATTTATTTTTCATAAAACACATCCAAACATGATTTTAAAAAAGATTATAAAATTAGTGTCAATATTGGATTGCACAAGTACGATAATAAAAAGACCTATTCAATATCATATGAAATAGAATTTCTCATAACATAATGAGCTTAAATAAATACAAGATATAGTAACCTCAATTATGGGAAAAATTAGAATTAGAACAGGTAGAGGAACAGGAACAAGAGAGATTGATGACGGTGCAAAAGCTTGGGCTGGAGACGCATACCAAAAAGTGCAGGAAGAAAAGAAAAAATTAGCAGCAAATAGAATGGTTCACACAGGCAGGGGAACAGGTTCAAAAAGATTAGGAGACGTGCCAAGTGTAAAACCAAGACCTTCAACTGAGGGGATGACCAGAATCACAGGTAGGGGAACTGGTTCAAGAAAGAGCACAAACAAAGGATCATCATAAAAAACCTCAATTTTCATTTTTAAGCATATTATTCTAGTTTGTACTGTTCAAAAAAAAGAAAGCATAGGTAAAATAATTGCCAAATTTTTAAAAATTAAGAAATTCAATCTCATCATAACAGGGTTAAGACGATCTGAGTCAGATTCTGAACTATTTCTTGAAGTGTTGCAAGCTATTTACTTCATAAATTAAAGATGCTAATTAATATAATAAAATAATTTATTATAAAATGACTATAAAAAATAACTCACATGAATTTTAAATTTTTATATCAGAGTTTTCTGTTTTTAGTTTTTTCCAATCAGATAGAAAATTTTCTAGTCCAATATCAGTCAGAGGGTGTTGTAGCATTTTATCTAAAACTGCAGGAGGTAGAGTTACAACATGCGCTCCAATTTTTGCGGCATCAATAACATGTATTGGATGACGAATACTTGCAACGAGAATCTGTGTTTTAAAATTATCCTGATAATTATCAAATATTTTCTTAATATCTCTAATCAAATTCATTCCATCTTTACCAATATCATCTAATCTACCAATAAATGGACTGACATATTTTGCACCTGATTTTGCTGCAAGTAATGCTTGATTTGGTGAAAAAATCAATGTGACATTTACAGGTATGTCTTCAGATGTTAGTTGTTTGCATGCTTTCAAACCATCAGGAGTCATAGGAACTTTCACGACAACATTTTTACCATATTGACGTAGACGCTTTCCTTCTTCAATCATTCCAGAATATTCAGTGCTTATAACTTCTAAGCTGACATCACCCTTGATGATTTTTGTGATTTCTTCCATAACCTTTTTTGGATCACCACCTTCTTTTGACATAAGAGAAGGGTTGGTAGTAATACCATCTAACAGACCCATATCATTGAATTTTCTGATTGATTCTAGATTTGCAGTATCAAGAAAAATTTTCATAGTTTTCTACTCCTAATTTCTTTGACTTGTTTTGCCATATTAAAAGATGTTATTCCATGTTTTTCTAAAAGCAGTGGAATTTCATTATCTCTAGCAGATTCACCAAACATGTCTTGAGCACCTATTCGTTTTATTGGAACAGGATATCTCTCAGAAACAGATTCTGCAACTGCAGAACCCATACCTCCCAAGATATTGTGTTCTTCACAAGTAACTATACACCCAGTTTCTCTTGCTGCTTTTTCCAAAAGTTCAGCATCAATTGGTTTTACAGAAAACATGTCCAATACTCGACAAGAAATTCCTTCTTGTTGTAATGATTCAGCCGCTTCAAGTGCCATTCTTACTGTTATGCCACATGCCGCTATAGTGCAATCAGAACCATCACGAATTGTAATTCCTTTACCAATTTGGAAATCCTGTGATTCAGAATGAACTATCGGAGTATTCGACCTTGTCATTCTCATGTAAAATGGACCGTATTCATTTGCCATTAATTTAGTTAATTTTGAAACTGCAAAAGTGTCAGCAGGTATGAATACACGAAAATTTGGAATTGCTCGCATAATTGCAATATCTTCAATTTGTTGATGAGAACCACCATCAGGTCCAACAGACAATCCACCATGAGAGACAACTAATTTTACATTGAGTCCTTTTTTGTTTCCAGGAGAAGGGTAAGCAATGCCATTTCTTATTTGATCAACTGCACGTCCAGGTAGGAATATCGCATAAGTACTAGCAAAAGATATTTTTCCAGAAGCTGCAAGACCTGCAGATAGAGAAACCAAATTTGCCTCTGCGATTCCCACATTAAAGAATCTATTTGGAAACATCTTACCAAATCCAGAGGTTTTAAGAGAATCGGTTGTATCAGCACCCAAAACCACTATGTTTGGATTTTCTTTTCCAAGTTCAATTAGTGTCTTTGAGTACTCTGAACGCATATCAGTCATAATTGGAGGATTCAAAGATAACCTGCCTCTTCTGCTATTTTCTTAATCTGCTCTTGTTTTTCACCAACGACATGCAATCCAATCCATTTCTTTACAAGATCAGAACCTCCTAATTCATTTGCTTTATCAAGCAAGATTTTTCGTCTTGTTTTGAAAACTTGATTTCTAAAATCTCTCATAGCACCACGTACATCTTGTTTTCCAATAATTGCACTACCACCTACAAAAGATCTAGCACCATCTACAAAACATGAGCCAATATTATCAAGAGTTACGCCACCATCAGCTTCAATACAACCTGAAAACTTGTGCTCATTTAGAATAGTATTCAGCCTAATCATTTTTCCATGTGTTTCTTCAATGTATTTTTGACCTGATTTTCCAGGTACAACAGACATTACAATGAGCTGATCAAGTGTAGGTATGAATTTGTAAGACCATGCAGGAAGTTCAGTGTCTGGATTGATTGCAAGACCTACACCAACTTGATTCTGTTTTAACAAATCATGAATTTCACCGAAACTTGATTCATCACAAACTTCAGCATGAACTGTAATGATATCACTTCCTGCTTCAACATAATCTCGAACATGTTTTACAGGTTCATTAATCATCAAATGAGAATCAAATGGAATTACAGTTAAAGATCGTAATTCCTTGATTTTTCTATGATCAAAAGTTGTGGTAGTAACAAATTGGCCATCCATTACATCAAGATGAATATAATCGGCTCTTCCAGTTACACATCGTTTTACTTCATTTTCCAGATTTGTCATATCACCTGCAATGATTGAAGGTGCAATCATAAACTGAGAGTCAAGTTCTAGATTAATTATTGGAGATACATCAGGATCAGGAGCTTTTCCATGCCATTGTGGATTATCTTCCATATGTTCAACTCCTTTCCCTTTAATTGTTCTGGCAATAATTATTGAGGGTATACCTTTTGTTAAATTTGCTTTAGTAATTGCAGCATCAATTTGTTCAATCCTATGTCCATCTATTTCAATTACATTCCAACCAAATGATCTCCATTTATCACCAGTTTTCCATCTTGATGCATCTTTCCACATTTCAGAAATGTTATCGCCTTCCAATTTTTCATCTAATGGCATAATTTTTTCAGTGTAAGAATCCTGTTGGATAAAATTTCTATCCAAAAAAGCTGTAAGATTATCTACTTTGTATTTTGCAGCAGTCATCGCAGCTTCCCATACTTGTCCTTCATCAGATTCACCGTCACCCATTATAGTATAGACATGATGATTTTTGCCATCAATTTTTGCAGCAAGTGCAACACCTATAGAATAAGATAGTCCAGTTCCCAATGAACCGCCACAAAATTCAACACCAGGGCATTTTAGATCAGGATGTCCCTGCAATTTACTACCAAATTTTCTTAAAGTTTCAAGTTCAGATTCTGGAAAATAGCCTGCAATAGCCATATTTGAAAACAAACCAGGTGCAGCATGTCCTTTAGATAAGATTAATCGATCTCTATCATCCCATTGTGGATTTTTAGGATCATATTGTAGGTGTTTGTAGAATAGACACCCCAGAATTTCAGCCATCGAAAAAGAACCTCCAGGATGACCGGAGCCAGCATTGCTTATTGCCTTAATCACTAACTTACGGGCTTGTAAAACATTTTGTTTGATTTGATAATAATTAAGCCCCATTTCTCGATTATAATCATTCACAAATTTAATAAAAATCTACTTCTGCAAAATTTTAATCTGATGGTAACTAAGCAGTATTGTGAATAACAAAGAAAAAGTGCCAATGGTAGTTTATGATAATCAATGTTATTTGTGTGTGAAATTTGCAAAAATGGTTGAATTTCTCACAAGAGGTAATTTGATAATGATCGGACATTATTCAGAATTTGGCATAAAACTAAAAAAAACAATATTGGGAGAATCAGCATTAGAAATGTTTTGGTTAATAGATGAAAAAACGGCATACGGTGGAAGAGCTGCACTTTTGCCATTACTAAGAGCAATAATTACAACAAAAGGAGGAAACTCAAACAAAATTAAAATGAATGAAAAATGCGAACATGAATGTAAAACTGTAAAAGCTGTTTTTATAAGATCTGCAAGCTTATTCTCAAATAGTAAAAAGATAGATCTCTAGTAAATCTAAATAGCACATCAAAACTCAGATTTTTATAATAATGAAGATAAGAATAGAAAATCCAAATAATTCGAAAAAGAAAACAGCAATGCTTTGTGGATTTGTATTAGAAGATTCAGATAAAGTATTAGGATTAGAAAATATTGATTTTAAAATCATCCCATCAATAAAACAATCAACAAATGACATGGGAGGAGTATTTGGCAAAATATTAGTCATTCCAACTACAGGTAGAACAGCATCGCAAAGAATACTCTTAGCAGGATTAGGTAAAAAAGAGAACTTTACTAATGACACCATAAGATTTGTTTCAGGTAAAATTGCTCAAAAGGCCAGAGAGTTAAAACTAAAAGAATTTTCCATAATAGTACCACCAAGTTCTCTAATTGAACCTATTTCGTCAGTATCTCAGATAGTAGAAGGATGTAAAATGTCTCTTTATAAATTTGAAAAATATAAATCAAAAAAAGAAAATAATATTCCAGATCTTACTATTTTAGTTTCCAAATCAGAAAAAATTTCAAAAGCAATAAAAATTGCAGAGATAGTTTCGGATGGTGCTATATACACAAAAAGTATTGCCAATCTACCTCCAAACGAATGCATACCTGCAACATTAGCAAATTTTGCAAGAATCATATCAAAAAAGAACAATATGAAATGCAATATCATTTCAAAAAATGAACTCAAAAAGAAAGGATTCGGCGGAATTACTGCAGTAGGACAAGGAAGTAAAAATGAACCTAAACTGATAATTTTAGAATACAATCATGGTTCTAGAAATGAAAAACCAATTGTATTAGTTGGCAAAGCAGTAACGTTTGACACAGGTGGTATTTCATTAAAACCTGGTGAGAAAATGGATGAAATGAAATTCGATAAATGTGGTGGATGTACAGTTATTGGAATAATGAAAGCAGTATCAGAATTAAAATTGCCAATCAATGTAGTGGGAATTATTCCATCAGTTGAAAATATGCCTGGAGGAGAGTCATACCGACCTGGAGATATCATAAAATTATACAGCGGAAAAACTGCAGAGATTCTAAATACAGATGCGGAAGGAAGAATAATTTTAGCAGATGCATTATCTTATGGTGAAAAACAATATTCACCAAAGGCAATTATTGATTTTGCAACATTGACTGGTGCTTGTATAATTGCACTAGGTACAAACATAGCAGGTATAGTTTCAAACAATGACAAGCTAACACAAAAGATCATGGAATCATCAAAAAGAACAACAGAAGAGATTTGGGAGCTCCCACTAAATGGCGATTATATGGATATGGTGAAATCAGACGTTGCAGATATGAAAAATGTTGGAATTGGAAGAGCTGCAGGCACAATTACCGCTGCAGCATTTTTAAGAAATGCGATTGAAAATACGCCTTGGATTCATATTGATATTGCAGGGGTTGCATGGACACAAGTAGCAACAAAAGAAAAGCCTTACAATCCAAAAGGCGCCACAGGTTTTGGAGTAAGATTAATTCTAGATTACTTACAAAATATATAAATTAAAAATACAAATTAGATCAATATCATTATTGAAAATCAGTTTCTAAGTTATTATACAAAAATATCATCAACATAACATGATAAAAAAGAGTCCTTGTAATTGTAACGACGTACATCATACAGGTCATGATTACATACATTACAAACACATAGGGAATCAATGCATACATCCAGATGGACACATGCACAAAATTGGAGAAAAGTGATGACTATTGAAAATGCAATAATGCGATTAAGTGATCTCATAATGGAACGTGAACAGTTCACAGAATTAATTCAAAAAGAATTGAAATACAACATATCAGAAAGTGCCAAAACAAGTGTAATTGTAAGAGTTGATTTTCTAAATGATGAAATAGAAACACTCAAAGATATTTTAAAAGAATTGGATTAAATCAGTAGCCCCTACTGTTTCTATCTGGTTTATCGGTATTTGGATTTCTAAAACCATGTTTATCCATCATATGATTTAAAAATCGTATATCATCTGAAAATTGCTGTCCACAAACAACACAGGTAGCCATTGAAATCACAGTACAAATCATAAATTCCATATTAAAAGATTGATTGAGAGATAATAGAAAATGCCAGCACTGTTGCTTCCCAAGGGCTCTCGCACCTTAGTAGCACAACAGCGACATTAGGTTTGACTTCCAAGTTCGGAATGGGATTGGGTCGCACCCTAACGCTATGGCCGGCTTGAACAACGTTGACAGATTCTTATCTATTAAGGTAACGCCTTGTTTTAGATAGTTCAAAAGAGGTATAAAGCAAGGAATAATCGAATTACGACATGACTCACAGAGTTGCAGTATTAGACAAAGACCTTTGCCAACCAAAAAAATGCGGGTTGGAGTGCATAAAGTATTGCCCAGTCAACAAATCAGGGGCTGATTGCATCATACTTAACGAAGAGACAAAAAAAGCCCAGATAGATGAAGATGTTTGTAATGGATGTGGCATATGCGTCAAAGTTTGTCCCTTTGATGCAATTACTATTGTTAATTTAGCAGCTGAATTAGCATCGGATAAAATTCATCAATATGGTCCAAACTCATTTCGATTATACAGGTTACCTACGCCAAGAAAAGGAGAAGTCATAGGATTACTAGGAAGAAACGGTATGGGGAAAAGTACCGTAGTAAACATTCTTTCTGGGAACTTAAAACCAAATTTAGGAAGATATGAAAACCCTCCAGAATGGGATGAAGTTTTAAAGTATTATGGTGGAACAGAATTAAAATCTCATTTTGAAAAAATTAAAAATAAACAACTTCGTGCATCGATTAAACCACAGCAAGTACATCATGTTGCACAAGCATTTGATGGTACTGGAAAAGAGTTAATGGAAAAATATGATGAACGTGGAGTATCAAGAGAATTAATCAAAGAATTAGGATTAGAAAATTCGATGGAACAAAATCTCAAAGAACTTAGTGGTGGTGAGCTTCAAAGATTAGCTATAGCAGCTGTTGCATCAAAAGATACAGAGTTTTACTTTTTTGACGAACCATCATCATACAATGATGTATTTCAAAGAAAAAGCGTAGCAAGAGTAATTCAAAGCCTAGCTAAAATTGGAAAAAGCGTAATGGTTGTTGAACATGATTTAACATTACTTGATTTTCTTAGTGATTACATAGAATTACTTTATGGTGAACCTTCAGCATATGGAATAGTTTCTAGTGTATTATCAACCAAAATTGGAATCAATGTGTTTCTCGATGGTTATCTACCAACTGAAAATGTTAGATTCAGAGACAAGAAATTTTCTTTCGATATATCTTCTTCAACTACTGATGAATTTCAAGAAGGGAGTGAAATTATATCATATCCAAGATTGGAGAAAAAATATTCATCATTCTCAGTTACGGTTGAGCCTGGTAGAGTAAGAAAAGGTGAAGTATTAGGGATAATGGGTGCAAATGCACTTGGAAAAACAACACTAATGAAGATGATTGCAGGTGTAGAAAAACCAGATTTAGGACATATTGATAAAAAAATAAAAATCGCGTATAAACCGCAATATCTTCAGAACGATGTTGATGCCGAAGTCATAGTATTGTTAGACAAGGCAAACGGAGGTCCAATTGAAGGAAGTCAGGAAGAAGAGCAGATACTAGATCCATTAAAAATTAAAAAATTATACAATAAATCAGTAAAGAATCTATCAGGTGGTGAATTACAAAAAGTTTCAGTTGCTGCATGTCTTTTACAAAAAGTAGATCTTTATGCATTAGATGAACCATCTGCATTTTTAGATGTAGAAGACAGAATAACTGTTGCAAAATTCGTACAGAAATTTGTTCGATCATTTGGAAAAACAGCTATTGTTGTAGATCATGACATACAATTAATGGATCTTATATCTGACTCTATGATAATTTTTGAAGGCATATCAGGATTATCTGGACATGCAACATCCCCAATGCCAAAAGCAGATGCAATGAATAGATTCCTAAAATCACTTGACATGTCATTTAGAAGAGATGAAAGAAGTTTGAGACCGCGTGTAAACAAACTAGAAAGTAGATTAGATAAAGAGCAAAAAAGTTCAGGTAATTTTTATTACAAAAATTGACTCGAATGTTAAAGAAGTCATTGGAAAATATACTTACTTCGCAAGAGAGTCAAGAACTCATCTCATCTTTTGATCAGATTGGAGATATAATTATAGTTAAAATCCCAAATTCGTTACTAACTAAGAAGAAACTCATCGGAGAAACTCTCCTAAATGAAGTAAAAATTGCAAAGAGTGTTTTTTATCAGGCTTCTGCTGTTGAAGGAGATTTTCGTACCAGAAATTTAGAGATCCTAGCAGGAGAGGATAGGACAGAAACAGAATACAAAGAATTTGGCTGTAAATTTACAGTGGATGTTGAAAATGCATTTTTTTCGCCGAGATTATCTACGGAAAGAGAAAGAATTGCTAATTTGGTTCAAGATGGAGAAATTGTTGTCAATATGTTTGCTGGTGTAGGCATGTTTTCAATCATGATTGCAAAAAAAAAGAGATGTACAGTGTATAGTATAGATATCAATCCAGTTGCAACAAAACTTTGTGAAAAGAACATCATCTCAAATAAGATTGCAGGAAGTATAATCTCGATAAATGGAGACGCATCGCAAGTAATTCAAGAACAATTAAAAAATAAATCAGATAGAACTTTAATGCTTCTTCCTGAAAGATCAGATGAATTCTTAGAGTCTGCAATTAATGCAACAAAAAACGGTGGGATAATTCACTATTATTCTCATATTCATGCCGATAAAAAATCAAATGCAGGAAAACTTTCTGAAGAACATTATCTGCAAGTAACTCCAGTTAAATCAGAAATTTTAGGATCAAAAATCGTAAGAGCTGTAGGTCCTAGATACTATCAAACAGTTGTTGATGTTAAGATTTCAAAATAAATTAATCATCTGATGAAATTGATGCAGATGAAGGTTTTGTCGTTGCCATTACATATCCAATCCAAGCTACTACACCAAGTATTCCGCCTGCAATCATCAAAATAGATAATTGTAATACAATAGGACTCCATTCAGATAGCATTAGCAAGTATGCGTAAAGAAAGAATGCAGTAATACATAGTACAAAAATTGTAATCCCCATTCCTTTACGTTTATCCATGAGCTCAAGTTTGTTGTGAGTTATTTATTGGTTTGAACTAGTTCAATTCAATTGCCATAAGATATGCATCTTCGCCATCACGATAATATGCATTAAGTTTTTGTCTAATAACAAAACCTAGTTTTTCATACAATCGTACGGCATCATTATTACTAGATCGTACCTCAAGATAAAACTCGTCGCATTTTTTTAGTTTAACACCATTTACAGATTCTTCAACCAGTGCTTTACCAATTCCTTTTTTTCTATATTCATCAAGAACTGCAATAGATACCACGTGACCTTTTTTTACAAATCCTAATTTTTTAAAATTAGAGAAACCGTATTCAGTTTTACACATTATGTAACCAACATGTTTTCCCCCAATTTCTGCAACAATGAATGCCTCTGGAATTTCGGCAAGTAGACTTTCATAGAAATAATCTGAATAGTGTTCAGGAAGTGTTTTCAGATTGATTTCCATTACAGGAATCAAATCACTTGGTTCTGCACGGCGTATGTTGCAGTCATCCAATTGTCTAAGAATTACTTGCATTACTAGTATATTGTATTATCAATATTTAATTTTAGACCACAAACCATTTAATGGAAAGGAATAGCCGTAAACAGAATGAGTGACTCTAGTCAGGAAGACGTGATTTCCTTAGTCAATTCATTGTTTGAAGTGAGTCAGTTCAACAGAGAGATGTATTCTTTGGAATTTAGGATTGATGATCATGATTTTAAATCAAAATTTGAGGATTTGGCAAGAAAATTAGAAAATATGAACTATGTCTGTAAGCTTGAACAAATGGAAGATGGTAAATATATCATCATTCAAAAATTTACTCCAAAAAAACAAAAGAAGTGGTTAAACACATCTTGGACTCCACGAATTTTGTTTGCAATTGTGATTGCATTTGTAATGATTGATGGGTATTATCGTACTACAGGAACAAATTCTATCATAAATATTGGCGAGCCATTAGAAATGGCAGGAATCTATACACTTTCACTTTTAGGAATTTTAGGGATTCATGAGTTGGGTCATCTAGTTGCAGCTAAGGCTCACAAACTAAAGACAACATGGCCATTTTTCATACCAGGATTACCAATTATTGGGATTCCAACTTTTGGCGCATTTATTCAATCACGTGGATTAACAATTAATCGAGAAATTTTATTTGATGTGGCAATAGCAGGGCCAATTGCGGGACTGATAATCACAATTATAGTTTCAATGTATGGTGCATACACTGCACCTATACTGCAAGAAGATATTGCACATGGACTTTTTGCAGATTCAAAATTAATGGAATGGAATCAAGGAGAGCCATTACTAATGACTGCAAGTTTAGCGTTGTTTGGAAAAGGTGGAACAGGTCATGAAGTAATAATGACACCAGTTTTATTTGCAGCTTGGATTGGATTTTTAATCACATTCTTGAATTTATTACCAGCTTGGCAGCTAGATGGTGGCCATATGGCAAGAACTCTACTTGGTGCCAAACGTCACAAGTATGCAACAATTGGAAGTATGGCAATTCTTGTTTTGTTAAATTATTGGTTAATGGCAATGTTAATTCTTGTTTTAAGTTCAAGAAATCCCAGTGCAATGCCACTTGATGATGTTTCTCCATTATCAAAAAATAGGAAACTTGCATACTTGGGGGTTATAGGATTAGCTGTTTTGTGTGCACCAATACCAACAAATTTTTTATCTAATTTTTTACCTTAGTAAAACTCTAGCCCCATCCATTACAACTGCAACTTTTTGTCTAACACCTTGTGTTTTTAAAATATAATCCAGAGAAGGTTTTATTCCAGACATCGAAATCATATTTAATTTTTTTACATAATATTCTGGAAGAATTGAAACCAATCCAATTTGAAAATTCTTTTGTATTTCTGATAAAAATAGTAGATCCTCCATTCCAGAAATATATTTAGTTGGATTTTTAAGTTGATCAAGACTTAATCTACCCTCAATGTATTGTTGAAGTGCATCAGAACCCAATCCAGATTTACATTCTGCTACCAAGATAGATAAGCCACCATTTTGTATTGCACTAGCACAATTCCAAAGAGATGAAAGCGATTTTCCAAGATTATCATTACTTGAATCTTTTCCAGTGCTAATTATCATTGATTTGTGGTGGCCGATATCTTTGATTGCAAATGATTCCATAGTTTTTGTAGATGAAATAGTTTCTGAAGGATGTCCTATTGTAAAATCAACAATACCTTGAGAATTTGCTACAATTTCAATTGCCTTAATTTCAAAATTATCAACAAATTTTTTGGCTTCATCAAAACTTTCTGTTAGTTGTCCAGGTGTAGGAAGGTTACTCTTTCTTTTTGCATATGCAGAAAGCATTGATTCCTGACCAAACTTTTTGATTAATCGAGTAGAAATTGTCTCATATCCAAATAAACCATCAAATTCCATTTCTCCGATAAAAACAAGATTAGAATTGGAAAGATCAGCATTATCAAATTCATTAATTGAACTTCCTTCTGGTAAACCAGATTTTACCAGATTCATTATTTTTTTCTCAGCCAAAATTTTAGGAAATGGTAATGATTTTTGTTCACATATTGTAAATAATGATGAGATAATTTTTTGAACGGATTTTGAGTTATGTAAAACTACAAGTTCCATAGGTGTTGTTAAATCAACAGTACTCAATTTTTCATTGATCGCGGTATCTTCCAAAAATTTACCATCAGAATCAATTTTTTGTTCTAAATTCTCTGCTCGAATATCAAGAACAACGTCAGTAATACCATAATTTAACCAGATTTCAGGCATGATTAATGCATAATACAAACCAAAATAAATCCAGCGTAGTTAATTTAGATATGGAATTTGTAAAAGAGTTTGCAACCTTTTTACATCAAAAGGAGATAATAAAATTTGGAGAGTTTACACTTGCTAGTGGCAAAAAAAGTTCATACTATGTTGATTTGAGACTAGTTCCTAGTTATCCTCATCAATTCAGAACTATGATAAAATATTTGCAAAACAATATTGTAGAAAGTATAGGATTGAATAGTTTTGATTCTTTAGTATCAGTCCCTACCGGTGGGTTGATTATTGCCTCAGCGTTAGCAATTGAAATAGTTAAGCCATTAATCTATGTAAGAAGTAAACCAAAAGATTATGGAACTTCAAAATCGGTTGAAGGACAAATTTATGAAGGAATGAAAGTTGTAATGATAGATGATGTTGCAACAACTGGAGGTTCAGTTGTAAATGCAATAAAATCATTGAAAGAAGCAAACATAACAATAGAAGACGCATATGTAATTGTTAACAGAATGGAGGGTGCTGATGAAGCGCTGAAAGAATTAGGAGTTAAATTGCATTCGATAACTGACGTAATGCAAATTACACAAGCATTACACGAACAAAAACTTGTCGATGATGACATTTTAGAGAAAGTAAGAAATCAGATTGGTAAGTAATTTTTGGCAGCTCAGACAAATGCCTTTCAATCATCTTTCAGATATAACTCTGATTCTTCATTGCGGCCAGTAAATTTTGTCTGTGCTCATTTTAAAACTAACGGAAATAATATGGGCCCAAAGGGCTTCGATCCCTTGACTCCCCGGTTATGAGCCGGGTACTCTACCAAGCTGAGTTATGGGCCCTAAGCAAATGAATTTTATCTTCAGTATAAAATGTTATGAGTTCAACAATATGCTTCATAACAACTGTCAAGTAACAGATTTTGTGCAGAAATAGATTTGTCTGCAATTTGGATCAAATTATTTGAATCAGTTGATGTTTTTTCAAGAATGGTTCTCCAAGATGCAGCATGACGAATATCAGCTTCAGTATGAAGTTTAAAGTATTCTGTAGCCTCATCATTAGATATTCCATAGAATTCTGCTAAGCCATCAAGTTTTGTTTGACTAATTTTAGGAATTTCTTTTTCAAAAGCATACATTGCACATGCTCCGCCTTCATAAGTATTCATTAATTCGGATAAATCTGAAACAGATTTCCTAGTCTTTTCTAATCCTTCATAATGAATTAATTTAGATTCAGAAACTCCTAGTTCTCCTGCAAATCGAATCCAAGATTTTATGTGATCAGATTCCTCTTGTTGATTATCAATTAATTCACTAATTACAGAATTTGGAGCTTTTTCTATAATAGGAGTCATAAAGGATGGAACTGCCTTGACGAGTTGAAAGTATTCTTTAGAATAACCAGATAAAGAATCAAGAGTTAATTTTCCATCAGACCACATCTGATAAAATGGGTGTTTTAGTAAACTTCTTTCTTCAATCATTTCATCAATTCGCTTTATTAGATTCATAACACATCTCCCAATTCGCCAATAAAAAATCTTTGTGGTTTACAAAAGATTTTATGGACAAATTACCCAATTTTGTTGGGTTCCAGTGGTGTAGACCGGTCAAGCATACTGCCCTTTCAAGGCAGTGATCCCGGGTTCAAAATCTAACGATGAAAATCCCGGCTGGAGCACCAAGATTTAATTACTAATGAGAAAGTTTTTTGATTAGGCCTATATCTTGGACAGGAAAAATATCGAGATTAATCCTTTACTTGGAACATACGGTAAGTATATCGATAAAATCAACGATGCATTAGATAGAGAATTATCACTTTATTCAGAATCAGAATTCATTGAACCATTAAAGTATTCATTAGAGGGCGGAAAACGAATTAGACCAATCATCTTAGTTTTGGCTGCTGAAAGCGTAGGAAAAGTTGACGACAATACATTAGCAGCATCATGCGCCGTGGAATTTTTACATATGGAGTCTATCATACATGATGACATTATAGATAACGAAACAATGAGAAGACAAAAAGAACCATTCCATATCAAATATGGATACAATACAAGTGTGCTAACAGGCGATTTTGTTTTGGGATTAATTCTTGCAATTTCTTCAAGATTAGACAATGCAAGAATGACAAAGGATTTGGCAACAACAGCAATGTTGATGAGTGAAGGAGAAATGATAGAAGGCAGATTAGAAAGCAGTGAAGACGTTACTTTTGATGATTATCTCAAAGTAATTGAATACAAAACTGCTACTGCATTTGGAGTAGCAGCAAGAATAGGTGCAATTATTGCAAATGGCAGTGAAGAAGAAATAGAAGCACTGACAGAATATGGGAAAAACATAGGAATTGCATATCAAATAAGAGATGATTTGTTAGACTGGAAAAATGAGGATAAATTATTTAATTTGTTGATCAAGAAAAGTTCTGATCCAAGAGATGTTTTCAATGAAATGGAAGAACTTTTAAAAAAATATTCTGACAAAGCTAGAACAAGTTTAAGAAAAATTCCAGACAATGATGCAAAAATGAATTTAGATAATCTTATAAAATTTACAACATTTAAGGCATAATACCTAAGCTAAGTGTCGGGGCAGCAAATTCTACAAATTTAATAATTGGATCTGGATAGACACCAAATCCTACCAAGAATATTATTGAAAATATCATGATTGCAATTACAGATTTTGGTTCTGATACTCTTTTTTCAGTTTCTCCTTCAAAATACATTTTTCTTGTGAGCCAACCATAGTAAGCTAATGATAGAGCGCTGTTTAGAACTCCAGCGATTGCAAGCCAAGGTGCCCACCATATAGTTGAACCAGCATCCAGTGCACCACCAAATAACATTATTTTACTCCAAAATCCAGCAAGTGGCGGTACACCAGCTAAAGCAAACAAGGAGATTACTAACCCAAGCGAAGTGATAGGCATTCTTCTACCAAGTCCTTTGAGTTTATCGATGTTAGTTACTGCAAGTGTGGTCACTATTCCTGTAACTGCTATGAATGCAGCACCTTTCATTACTGCGTGATTAAATATTTGATACAGAGAGCCTTGCAACCCAAGGTGACTGTATGGAGCTACGGCAAGTCCAATCAAAATGTAACCAGCATGTGCAATGCTAGAATATGCTAACATTCTTGCAAGATTTTTTTGCATGATTGCAGCAATGTTACCAATGGTCATTGTCATTACTGCAATTATACCAAGAGCTAAAGTCCAATCAAGATTAAGTACAACCATACCCAGAACAACTATTCTAATTGTTGCTGCAAATCCTGCTTTCTTTGTTCCAGCTGCAAGTAAAGTAGTAATGGTTGGAGGTGCACCTTCATAAGTATCAGGCAACCATTGATGGAAAGGTACTAGTCCCATCTTAAATCCAAATCCGGCAATAAACATTCCAACAGAGAGTAGTGCTAATGGTAATAACGAAGAATCAAGAGTGGCATAAGCCTGAATAACTTCACCAATATTTGTTGAACCAGTTAATCCATAAGATAATGAAATTCCATAAACAATAATTGCAGATGACAGTGCTCCAAACAAGAAATATTTCAGTGCAGCTTCATTTGAGCTTGGATTCTTTTTCATAAATCCAACAAGAACGTATGTTGGAATACTCATGAGCTCCCACGCAACAAATAACATCACCAAGTCAGTAGAATAAGCTACTAACACCATACCAATTGTTGAAAGTAGTATTAAGGAATAGTAAACAGCAGGATAATTCTTTTTTCGCATGTAATTAAAGGAACCAACTGTGGAGAAGATTGCAACAATTAGCATTGCTATTGCAAAGAATCCACCAAAGGCATCATCCACAAGTACATCTTTAGAGAATAAAGCAGATGGAAGAATATTATCATTGATGAATTGATATGCAACATATCCAATTGATGCAATCAATGCGGCAAATGCAATAATTGCATAAAATGAATTTGAACCTTTTTCTTTTCTGGCAATACTAATTATTGGTAACAAGACTCCCACTGTACCAAGAATTGCGATTATTACCAATGGGGTGGAACTAATTTCTAACATCTCATCTATCTCCTATATCAACAATATCAGGACTACAAATAGTAATCCTGCTCCAAATACGAATAGATATGATTGTGTAACACCGGTTTGAGTCCCTTGAACTACTTTGGCACTCCAACTAGCTGCTTTTTGCAATCCATTATTCATTCCATAATCAATAACAGTTTTTTCAAAGTATCTGAATACTCCTCTTGAAAGCCATAATGGAGCTACAACAAAGCACCAATAGACAATTGCATTCAGGTAAAATCGGTTTAGAATAACTTTATGAATAGCAGAAAAGAAAATATTTGAATTTACAAATTTAACAGGATCAACCCATCTACCAATATAGAATACATATCCTAATCCAGTTCCAATTCCAAAAGCAGATAATGACGCAGTGAGTGCAATAGGATTAATTCCATCTAAAAATCCAGGCAATATTGAATTTTCAATTTCGTGATGTACAGAATGAATTCCAAAAGAGTCTTCAAGATAATTTGTAAACAGTTCATGCAATCCACCCTCAAATGATAAACCAACTAAACCAATAGCAATCGTGAGTACTGCGAGAATTCCATATGGTACCCACATAGATAATGGTGCTTCATGAATATGATGACCTTCTTCTTCCATTTTTTGAATATGTTTACTCTTTGAACCATAGAAGACCAGTCCGAGCATTCTAGTTGTATAAAATGCAGTTATTACTGCAGTCAATACAGCAATTGCAAATATTGGCATGGCCCATGGATGTCCTGATGTATAAATTGCACCAAAGATAGAATCCTTACTCCAGAAGCCAGTTGTGATAAATGGTGCACCCATCAATCCAAGACCTGCAGCCCACATAAACGCATAAGTCTTTTTCATGTTTTTACGTAATCCACCCATATCAGTCATGAATCTTGAACCGACAACATGTAGCAATGAACCTGCAGCCATAAACAATGATGCCTTAAACATTGCATGTGAAATTAGATGAAAGAAACCTGCAGTATATCCATTAACAAATTGTTGTGATAATCCAGCAATACCTAGTACCATCATCATATAACCAATCTGAGAACCAGTAGAATATGCAAGAACTTTTTTAATTTCAGAATTAACCATACCCTGAAGTCCCAAGAGAAGTGCAGTAGCAGCACCAACGATGAGGATTATTTCAAAGAATTGATCGGCTAAAATTCCAGCTGCACTTAAAGCAAAAACCAATGGTGCTAATCTCATAACTAGGAAAACACCTGCCTTTACCATTGTTGCTGCATGAATCAAAGCAGAAACTGCTGTTGGTCCAGTCATTGCCTCTAAGAGCCATTCGTTTAGTGGAAATTGTGCAGATTTACCAACAGCACCACCAAATAATAAAATGAATGCAGGTACTAAGAGACCTTGTGCAGACATTGTTGTTGCCCAAGATGTATTATGCATTAATTCTCTAAATCCAAATGTTCCGGCAAATAGGAATATCAAAAGCATGCCTGCAATCATCATAACATCACCAACTTTTGTCATGATGAAAGCCTTCATACCAGCATGAGTTGGCGAATAATAATCTAAAAGACCAAGAACAGTTCGTCCTTCGACACCAACGTGATCTTTCTTTTTATCACGATACCAAAAGCTGATCAATGCATATGATGCAAGTCCTACACCTTCCCAACCAAAAAATACTTGTAATAAATTATCAGATAATACAATTAATTGCATTGAACCAATAAAGAACATCATCCAGAACCAAAATCGAGTAATGGATTTATCGCCTTTCATGTATCCTGTACTGTAAATCATAATGAGAAATGAAATCCATCCAACTACATTTGCCATAATTATTGAAAGTGGATCAGCTAGTACACCTGCTTTCAGACCAATTGAATTAATCCAAGATATTTGATCATGAATTTCATGTGCTTCCAATGCCATTGGTAGTAGAGATGCTGCAGAAATTGCACTCATCAAAGCAAATCCAACTGCTACATATCCAGTTGCATGTTTAGATATTTTTCCAATTCCCGGCATTATCAATGCAGCAATAAAAGGCAGTATCCAAACTAACCAAGCACTTGCTGCACCTACTTCAAGTGATAAACCTAACATTTCAATTGTCATAAACTAAACCCCCAGTACCCCACTCATGTATGGGATTATTTGATTAAAGAATATGTCAGGATAAATTCCTAGAACTATTGTAAATCCTGCAAGTACCATCATTGGTGCAGTCATATACCAACTTCCTTCTTTAACATGCTCAAGATGTTCTGGGAGTTTTCCAAAGAATACACGTTTTAGCATCCAAAGGATGTAAGACATTGTCAATACAGTTGCAACAAGACCCAAACCAAATGTAACGGCTCTAACGGTAGAACCATCCTCAATAGCAGTTTCTAATGCTCCGTAAAATAAAGTCCATTCACCCATAAAGCCACTAGTTGGTGGTACTCCCATAATTGTCAATGCACCAATTACTGCACAAACAGCAGTTATGGGCATCTTACCAGCTAACCCACCTAGTTGAGAAATATTTCTAGTACCAACTTTAACAATTATAATTCCAGCCATCATGAAGAGAATGCCTTTACCAAGTGCATGTGTGACATACATCATCTCAGCTCCAGATAACCCAAGGACAGACATGGAACCAATTCCAAATAGAATATAGCCCATTTGACTAATACTAGAATATGCAAGTAATCGTTTGATATCGTCTTGCATTAGTGCCATTGCACCACCATAAATCATTGTAACAAGACCCCAAATGTGGAACCAAATTGAAAGGTCGGCAAATGTGTTGGTAAAAATTCTACAATTAATCTGAAAATACCATAAGCACCAATGCCGATCATTGCAGGTGATAATAATGCACTAATTGGAGTTGGTGCAGAACCATGAACCCATGGAAGCCATATGTGGAACATGAATACTGCTAGTTTAACTCCTAGTCCAATTGAAATTGCAATCGCTGAAAGCATCAGAATGTCTTGTGGAATTTTTGATTCTTGAATATCTGCAAAGTCAAAACTTCCAATTGTAAAACCAATCATTAAAAATCCTAATAGTAAAACAACTGCACCTGCATGAGTCCAAAGCAAAAACATTAAACCAATTTTTCTTCTTGGACCAGCACCCCAAAGAGCAACCAAAAAGAAACCAGGAATCAACATCACCTCAAAGAATACATAAAATTCAATTAGATTTGTAGATAGTACTGTGCCAAGCATCCCCATTGCAAAGACAAGATAAAGAGCAAAGTAAAGTCCAGACTTGGCATTGACATAGTTTGAAAGAGAAGATGATTCAATTATTGTTGAATGACCACTAGATGTAATTTCGTGTTGTTCTTCCTCATATTGTTCATGAAATCTGTGAATCATGTATGGTTTTGAGTAAAGCACCAATATTGTACTAAGTACGTAGATCATAATAGCAAATGGTGATGCTAAACCGTCCAATAGGAAACCAAATTCGCCGAATTGTTCGGTCCATGGATAATGTTCTTCTGTAGTACCACTAAGTGTAGCTAGAATCACCAATACAGTAGTGTAAAGTAAAATTCCAAATGTAAACCACATTGCAGGTGTAGGGCCTATTTTTCTTCCAATTATGTAAGCAATTGGAGATAATAACAAAGGCAAGAAAACTGCCTGTAAAAGTGCATATTCCATTATCCTTTCAAACTCCTAAAGTCTGCAATGTCAATATTCTGATACATACGATATGCTACAATAATTAATGAAAGTCCAACTGCAACTTCAGCTGCAGCTATTGCAATTGAAAATAAGGCCAATGTTTGACCACCACTATGGGGTAAGAATCTTCCAAATGCAACCAGATTAAGATTTGCAGCATTGATAATTATTTCAATTGCAAATAACATTCGAATGGCATTTCTCTTTACAGATAAACCATAAATTCCAATGCCTAACATGGCAACAGATACTAAAACAAAATCAATCAGTTCGTTGCTCATTCTCATCCTCTCTTCTTGCTAAAATTAGTGCACCTGTAACTGAACTTGTTAAAATTAGTGCCATTAAAATCAAAGCTGGCCAATAATATGTCAAAAAGTCTGCACCAATATTTCTAAAATCAACTGCAGGCTCATCAGTAGTAATTGTTTTGATGCCAGAATCCATTATAATTGAACCCAATGCAACGATAAAAACCAGCATCAGTGCAATGCCAACAAATTTTCTTCTTTTATCCTCAACTTTCTTAAAGATTAGTTCTCTTTTTACTAGCATAACTGTAAACAAAATCAAAACTGCGATAGAACCTACGTAAACTGCTAGTTGGAACATTGCAACAAATGGTGAGTCCAAAAGCAAAAAGAAACCTGCTATTCCACCAAGTGTACCCATCAAAGCAATTGAACCATAAATCAAAGATCTCATTTCTAGTGCAGCTATTGCACAACCAATTGTAATTACAGATAATGCAAGAAATACAACATCAGCCATGTGTTGCACCTCTATCAGTAATTTTTATTTCAGAATCTTGAGAAACAAATGGTTTTACTTGAAGCTGAGCTGGTGTGTAAATCAAACCTTCCTTGCTAAATGAAGAAAGTTCATAGTCATTAGTCATATACAATGCATAAAATGGACATGCGTCAACACATAATCCACAAAATACACATTTGCCATAATCAATTTGTGGCATGATAGCTTTTTTATTGTGTTTGTATTCTTCTGGAACTTTTACCATTGCAATTGCTTCTGCTACCCCTTCACATGCAATGGAACATAGCTGACAGCCAGTACAATGATCATGAAATAACATATGACGGCCTTTGTAACCTGCGATTCCAACACCTGTGGATGGATCAAATTGATAACCATCACCAACAAACTTTAGTTTCTCTTCAGGATATCGTAATGTAAATCGTTTAATGGCTAAATGTTTAATTCCTGAATTGAGTGCCTTGATAATTCCAGTAGCTGTATTCATTACAATATTCCTCCAGGTCCCAAGACTCCAGCGTACAACAAACCGAGTGCTATAAAGATGTTAACGAATGCAAGTCCAATTAGTTTGTACCAACCAAGACTCAATAACATATCAACTCTAATTCTTGGAAAAACTCCTCTGGGTAATAAAATGAAAAAGATTACTCCCATTGTTTTTATCACAAACCATAAAACGCCATTTAGCATCTCTTGTGAAAATATTGGCAATCCAGGAATTTTAGCAGTAATTGGACCTAATACTATTCCATTAGTGATAATATCTTCAGGAAAAGGAGGCCAAATCATTGGTCCAGTCCAACCACCAAGGAATAAAACAACAAACAATGCGGCAAATGCATAAAGTTTCAAGTATGTTCCTAATTGAACAAGACCATAAATCATTCCAGAAAATTCAGTTAACCAACCAGCAACAATTTCACTTTCTGCTTCTGGTAAATCAAATGGAATTCTTTCTAATTCAGCTAATATTGTAATAAAGAAAATAATTGCACCGATTGGCAAAAATATAATCCAAGGAAAATTAGATTGGCTAGCAACAATTTCAGAAAGATTTAGAGTTCCTGTAAGAATTACTACTCCCAACAATGAAAGAATCAATGGAATTTCAAATGATACCATTTGATGTAATGCTCTTATTCCACCAATGAACGGATATTTACTATTTGAAGACCATGCAGAAAGAATAGTTATGATTGGAAAGAATCCAATAACTGCAAATACTGCAAGTAATCCAACATCTACATCAGCAACCACCCATCCTGGTGCAACTGGAATTAATGCAACAAATGCTGCTGCTGTTGCGACAAATAGTATAGGTGCTGCCCAAAAAATTGGTTTGTCAGCTTTTGCAGGAATTATAATTTCTTTTGAGATTAGTTTAAGCCCATCTCCCATTAATTGTAAGATGCCTTCAAATTTTCCACAATAAAAAGGACCTACTCTAAGTTGTAGTTTTGCCAACATTTTTCTTTCTATAAAGATTGTTCCAGCTGCAATTAATGCTGCAAATCCAAATCCAGGAAAAGCTGCAATTTTAAACAGATCAGTAGTCATGAAGGCTTTCAAAATTGGAAGAGTTCTAGAAGGATCTGCTAACCATGTTAATGCAAGAAACGGTGTAAGTAATTCACCGTTAATCACAGGCATTTCAATGTAGAATAAAATTAGGAAAACAGCTGGGAGACCAATTAATACAAAAATTAAAAGTATCCAAAATGCATTGTCTAGAATAGCCTTTACAAATTCGCTAAACTTGAAGTTTGGTGCAATAACAGACATTTATCTATCTGCCTCCACTGGCCAATAATTAAGACTCCAATATACTGATGGCATGTTTCCAAGTTTTTCCCCTTTGAGAAGATATGGTAATGCTATGAGATTTCTAAATGAAGGAACACTCAGTTTTACTCTATAAGGTTCAGGTTTTCCATCAGAGACAATATAGCAACCCAATGAACCTCTGCCTGATTCTACACGCTTGTATACGGAATTAAGTCCTTTTCCTTTTGGATTTGGTTTTAATTTAACTCTAACAGAACCAGACTTTGGCATTTTTTGTAATGCATGTCTAATTATTCTACAGCTTTCCATCATGTCAAGCCATGGAATTTTTGATCTTGCATAAGAATCACCTTCTTTAAGGACATTAGTTTGAAAATCTAATTCTTCATAGACATCATACGGTTCCTTCTTTCTAAGATCATAGTCAACACCGCTAGCACGAAGAACAGAACCAGTTGTACCTAATCGAATTGCGTCTTCACGTGATAAAACACCAGTGTTAGCAGTTCTAGCAATTAAAATTGGATTATCATAAAAAATTGCCGCATATTCTTTGATTCGTTTCTCAAAATAGTTTACTTGCCTCAAACAAACATCTTCAAAATTTGGTGGTAAGTCATTTCTCACGCCACCCGGTACAAAATGAGCATGAGTAACTCTAGCTCCTGTCATTTTTTCTAATAAATCAATTAGTAATTCACGATCACCCGCTGGCCACATAAACATTGTAGAATGACCTAAGAATATTCCATAGATTGCAAGCCAATACATTGTGTAAACGCATCTATTCAGTTCAGATGCAATAACTCGAATGTATTTTGCTCGTTCTGGTACTTCAATACCAAGAAGTTCTTCAACTCCCAAAACATATGGATACAAAACATTACAAGAATCATGAATTACCGGTCTTTCTAAATGTGGAATATTTGTAATGTAGTTTCTATATTCAGCCATCTTCTCTTCGCCGCGATGAACATAACCTGGATCAGGATCACATGCAACAATAAAGTCACCATCAATTTGTACAATAATTCTCATATGACCAGAACCTGGGTGTTGTGGTCCAACATTGAGAGTCATGATTCGCTCGTCTACTTTCTGAAGTGCAAGTCCTGGGAGTAATTCTTTAGTCATCTCTATCTTCCTTTAATTGCAAAGTCCTTTCTTAGCGGTGGTAAATCTGCCCAATCTTCTGGCAAAAGTAATCTTCGATTATCTGGATGACCTTGAAAGTAAACCCCAAACATTTCAAAAATTTCTCTTTCATGAAATTCTACACTGTAAAATATTTCTCTAAGACTAGGAAGTTTTGTTGCATCATTTCCAGGAATTGGATTTTCTTCTCTTTGTGCTCTAGTTGCCAATACAAGAATTTGTCTGGATAATGAAGAATCAGTGTAAGAACCTAAATGATAAACCACTTCAATTTCTTTGTCCTGAGGGTAATCTACACCTGATACAGATTCAGTATGATCAAAATTCATAACATCTCTTAGAAATTCAGCTACTTCTTTAATATCATCCCTGCCAACATTAATCCTAACTCTGTCTGGTTTTACAAATGCCACTGTAATTCTGGTACCAAATTTTTCAACAATTTTATCTGCAAGGCCTTTTTCAAATTTTGGTAATTCAATTTCTTTTTCTAATTGAGGACTTGTTTTAGTAGATACAGATTCTTCATCAGATATAGTTTCAATTGATTCATCATCAGAATCAGAACTCATTATACAAACTTCCTAGCCTTCATTCTCTTGATTTTTTCTTGCAGTAGCATACATCCTTGAATAAGAGTTTCGGGTCTAGGTGGACAACCTGGAACATAAACATCTACTGGTAGAATTCCATCAATACCTGGAAGTACATTGTACGAATCAAAATACAACCCACCAGTAATTGCGCAAGCTCCCATCGCAATGACATATTTTGGTTCTGGCATTTGATCATAAACTAAACGTAGACGTGGCGCCATTTTTCTTGTGATAGTTCCCTGAACTACAATTAGATCACATTGTCTAAGTGAACCAAATGCCTCAATGATACCGAATCTTTCAACATCATATCTTGGACTAGATGCTGCTCCAAATTCTACACTACAACATGCTGTTTCAATATGGACAGGCCAAAGAGACCATATTCTACCCCAATTGATTGCATACCCCAATGGCTTATCAATTGCTTTTTCTAAAATATCACCTAACTTTCCAACAAACACATTTGCATTTTGTGGTGTTATCAGTTCTTTTAGCAATCTAATCTCCTATTATCATAATTTTGATTTGTATAAAAAACTACCATATGTCTCGTCTCCCTGACTGATGTAATGCAAAAGCCATTGCAGCAAACATAATTGCCAAGAAACCAATAATTGGCAAAGTTGCAGATTTTGGAAGTTCTAAAAGTGCACTTCCCCATGCATATAAGAAAATTGCCATGACATCAAAAACAACGAACATCAAAATGTAAGCATAATATTGCATCATAAAGTGAGTTCGTCCTTCACCTGATGGGACTTGTCCACATTCCATTGGTAAAAATTTAACGGGGTTGCTACTTTTTCGAGGAGAAATCATTCTAGAAATTATAAGTGCAGGTGCCATTGCTACTACCGCAAATCCAAACATCAACACTACGGTACTATAATTGCCCGCTAATTCCCCGACCAATTTAGCTTTGAACCCAAGTTTTTGTATAAAAAGGTATACTTTTTTTAATTTAAATTTTAGAAAGTGGTTTTTGTAAAATACTAAATAAGGTAACCACCAAATGCGATCATGTCATTAAATGTTGGAGATATTGCTCCTAACTTTGAACTTCCAGACATAGATCTCAAAATGAGGACTTTGGATGAATTTAAGGGGAGTAAAATCATACTGTCATTCTTTGTTGCTGCAAGCTCTCCAATTTGTGAAAATGAGCTATGTGCGTTTAGAGATTCCTGGAGCGAGATATCAAATCTTGGTGCCCAAGTAGTTGCAATAAGTAATGATGGACCATTTGCCAACAAAGCATTTGCACAAAAACACAATTTCAATTTTCCAATACTGGCAGATTATAACAGTAAAACAATTCGAGATTATGATGTTTTAATGCCGCATCTACTACATATCAAAGATTACAATGCTGCAAAACGTTCTGTGTTCATAATAATGGAAGATGGAAAAATTGGATACAAGTGGGTATCTGAGAATCCATTAAAAGAACCAGATTATGAAGAAATTAAAAAATTCCTAAAATAAGAAAGTTAATTTCCTTTTTATTCTATTTCTGCAACAATATCGTTTTTAGCTACAGTTCCACCTACTTTAATTTTGATGGATTTTATGGAACCATTTTTATGAGATTTAACAGAGACCTGCATTTTCATAGATTCCAAAGTACAAATCACATCTCCTTGTTTTACAGAATCACCTTCTTGAACAGCGATAGAAACAACTTTGCCAGGGATTTGACTTTTTAATGTTAATTGAGTATCAAAAGAACTGCTACTTCCAGAATGTTTGAAAACAATTTTATCAAAATTAGTATGCATATTAATGGTAATTGGCACATTATCAATGACAAGATTCATTTCATTTGTTGAATTTTCAAGATATTTTGCCCTATGATATTTTTGGTCTAGTACAAATTCAATTCCTTTTGAATCCATTTTTAGAATTTTTATCTGATGTTTATCATTGTTGATTTTAATCACATATTCGTTGTTACCAAGATTTTCAGTAATTTCACCATCGAATGTTTTTTCAATATCTTTTATTTTATAATCCATTTATCATCAGCCCAATTTATTTTTCCAATTAGAATTATTAGAAGTAGAATTTTGCACTCTACTCTTAAAATATTCAGAATAAACAATAGCAGATGCTAAAGCAGCCTCACTTTTTTCAATTTTTTCTGTTTTCAGATCTTCTTTTAATCTATCAATAATGCTAAAGCGATTTAGAAAATCTGTAGAAAGATTTCCATTTTTGTATTCATCGGTGTTCAGAATCGTTTTGTAAAGTGGTATTGATGTCTCAACGCCTTGAATGTAAAAATCATTTAATGCACTAAGCATTCGGGTTCTTGACTCCTCAAATGTTTGACCCCATGTACAAAGTTTAGCCATCAAAGAATCATAAAATGAGGATACAGTGCATCCAGAATAGAGATATGTGTCACATCTAACACTTGGTCCTGATGGTATAGTTACATCAGGTACAGGACCGGTAGAAGGGGCAAAATCTAAGAAGGTATCTTCTGCATTGATTCGGCATTCAATTGCATAGCCATTCATTTTTAGATCTTTTTGTTTGAACGGAAGTGGTTCACCATTTGCAATATCTATTTGTAATTTAACAAGATCTAATCCAGATACAAGTTCAGTAATTGGATGTTCTACTTGCAGTCTAGCATTAATTTCTATAAAATAAAATTCACCATTATCTGCTCGAAGAAATTCTGCAGTACCAAGATTAGTGTAATCAACTGCCTTAGCTGCTTTAACAACCAATTCACCAATTCTGTCTCTTGTTTCTTGATCAACTATAGGTGAAGGTGTTTGTTCAATAAGTTTTTGATTACGTCTTTGAATTGAACATTCTCTTTCAAAGATATGAACTGCATTACCATGTTTGTCTCTTGCCATTTGATATTCAATATGTCTAGTTTTTTGAAGATATTTTTCAACAATTATTGCAGATTTCCCAACGGCAGAAATTGATTCGCTTGTAACTGTTTCAAAACCTTCTCGTAGTTCTTTATCATTATTTACTAATCTGATTCCACGTCCACCTCCACCAAAAACGGATTTTAGTAATACAGGATATGAAATATCGTTCGCAATTTTTAATGCCTCTTCAACATCTTTTACGAGGCCTGGACTTCCGGGAACTGTTGGAACTTTTGCTTTTAACATAGCAGATTTACATTGCATCTTATCACCACAAAGATCCATAGATGCAGCAGATGGACCGATGAAATTTATTTTATTTTTTTCACATTTACTGGCAAAATCAGAATTTTCTGAAAGAAAACCATAACCAGGATGTATAGCATCTGCACCAGAAGACAATATAATCTCAATAATTTTTTCTTGATTTAGATAAGATTTTGCAGGAGCCGCCTCACCAATATGATATGCTTCTGTAGCTTGTTTTACATGTAAAGAATTGTAATCTTCATCGGAATACACCGCTACAGTTTTGATTCCAAGTGCTTTGCATGTTTTAATTACACGTAAAGCAATTTCTCCTCTATTTGCGATAAGAACTTTTTCAATCATTTCAATCACAAATTGATATTTCCATGTTTTCTTGGAAGTTGTTTTTCTCTTTTGTTTGCAAGCATATCTAATGCTTTGATGAGCATGGGTCTTGTTTCAGCTGGATCAATTACATTATCAATAGTACCATGGGACGCTGCAACGTAAGGATTTTCAAATTTTTCTGAAAATTCGCTGATTAGTTGTTTTTTAAGAGATTCAGGATCATCTGCACTAGATAATTCTTTTTTATACATAATTTTTACAGCTGCTTCAGCACCTAATACTGCACATCGTGCAGTTGGCCATGCATAATTCACATCAGTTCTTAGGTTTTTACTTCCCATAGCGATGTATGCACCACCATATGCTTTTCCTATTACAAGTGTAATTCTAGGAACAGTTGCTTCACAGTAAGCGTAGAGCAATTTACTACCATGTCTAATGATACCATTATGCTCTTGATTAGAGCCTGGCATGTAACCAGGAGTATCTACAAATGTAATAATTGGAATATTAAATGCATCACAAAATCTAATGAATCTAGCTGCTTTGTTTGATGAATCAATATCAAGTGCACCAGCAAGATGTAATGGTTGATTAGCAACAATACCAACGACTTTACCATTTAATCTACCATAACCAACAACAACATTTGGTGCAAATAATTCATGAATCTCAAAGAATTGATGATCATCAACAACAGAGCGAAGAATTTCTTTCATGTCATATGGCTGTAAAGGATTATCAGGAATGATATTGATTATATTGTGATCAAGCCTATTTGGATCATCATCAGTTTTTATTTTTGGTGGCTCTTCTGTATTATTTTGTGGAAGAAAAGAGATTAATTTTTTTATATAATCCATGCATTCGTATTCGTTTTTTGCAACAAAATGTGCAACACCACTTTTTACTCCATGTGTCATTGCACCACCTAAATCATCAAATGAAATTTCTTCTCCCAAAACAGTCTTTACTACATCAGGTCCAGTTACAAACATGGTTCCTGTTTTTTCAACCATAATAACAAAATCAGTCATTGCAGGGGAATATACAGAACCACCAGCTGATGGACCAATGCTTGCGGTGATTTGTGGAATAACTCCAGAAGCTAATTGATTATGATAAAAAATATCAGCAAAACCATCAAGACTCATAATTCCTTCTTGAATTCTTGCTCCTCCTGAATCCATTATTCCAATTATAGGACAACCTGTTTTAATTGCATGATCCATTAATTTTGTAATTTTTTTAGCTCCCATTTGACTTAGAGTACCACCAAGTACAGTAAAATCATAAGCAAAGACAAAGATTTGTCTACCATTTACTGTTCCATAACCACCAACAACACCGTCAGTGTAGAATTTCTTCTTCTGCATATCATATTCATGATAATGATGAGTTGTAAGGGGATCAATTTCAGTAAAAGTGCCAACATCTAATAAAAGATCAATTCTCTCTCGAGCGGTTAATTTACCTTTATCATGTTGATCTTTGATTTTATCTTGTCCACCACCTTGTAATGATATTTTATTTCTCTTAGAATATCCCTCAATTTTCTCAAAGTGCATTGGATATTGTAGAAAAGAGATCTTCCTATATTAATTTAGTTTGATTTTTTTGGAATTTATTAAAACATGATGTATTATTTCAAAGACATTTAGCCAGATCGGATGATTTTGAATTAATCATTAATGTATGAATTGAGATTCAAGAGTGGAAAATTCTTTTTTACAGATTTTTGATAGGAATCAAAAGAATTTTGCTCTTCGCTGCATTTTTTGCATATACATAACTGAGAAACCCTCTGAATATCACAAGTATCTTGAAATTCACACTGTGAACATCCGGCTGAACTTTTACAAACGATACACTGAAGTTCATTTATTTGGGCACATTTTTCATGTTTTACCCCTAATCCTTTTGCCCATAATCCAATTTCATTTATTTCAATTTTTTCATTACAAATAATACAAGTACCTGGAAACTTCATTGGAATTTTTCTCCAGCTCATTGAATTGATTCAATCTCCTTTTCAAGAATATCGTCAAAAATATCTTCTAATTCTAATTTTAATTTTTTATTTTTTATACAAAATAACATATACGGAAAACATAGTGTAACAAATGTACTAGAGGATAAATGCAAATGTTTTGCCATGAGAGAAGATAATGATTTAATTTTTTTACCATCCCATCTAATACGATTTAAAAGTGGCCAAGAAAGATTGTATTGCGCGTATCTTATTCGTTCATCGTTTTGATATAATCCAACCAGAATTTCATTTAGATAACGTAATAATCTCCAATTTTGAGTTTTCATGATTTTTCCATAAAGCATATCAGCTTCAGAAATTATTTCCAAGAGTTTTGCGAGAGTATTGTTATCTAAATTACTAGTAATAATACTAGAGTAAAAAGCATCTATTTTCAATTTAGGATCAATTTGCATAGAATACAAAACGCTTCTAGCTTCATCAAGTGAATTTGCTTTAAAAAATGCATTAACACCATCTTCTACATTTATGTTTTCAAATGATTTTTCTGTTTGAGGATTAAATCCGGTAACAAGAGATTGTGTCAAATTAATCATTGAACGAATATCACCGCGTGATCTATCAATTACTTTTATCATAGAACCAGGACTGAGTGTTACATTTTCTTTTTTCAAAATATTTTCAAGATATGATTTCAAAAGGCGTGGAGGAATTGGTTTGAAAGATATAGTTTTAACAACTTTTTTGATACTTTTCATTTTATCTGAGATATCGGAATTTGAGGCTAGTATGATGGGTACGGTGGGTTCCTTTAAAATTTCAATTAGTGCTTCTGCACCGCCATAATCCCCTCTACCATGAATTCCATCAACCTCATCAATGAAAATCATAGGAATCCCCAACACACTGACATTACCTAATACAGGCGAGAGAATTTCATTAATTCGAGATTTACTTCTCACATCACTTGCATTCAATCCAATCATATCATATCCAAATTGTTTTGCAGTAAGATACGCAATTGTTGTCTTTCCAATTCCAGGTGGGCCAACTAACAGAAGTGGCTTTGTACCTTTTTTCCATTTGGTGAACCATTCAATGATTGAAGATCTAGAATCTTCATTACCAAGCATGTCAGAAATATTCTGAGGCCTATATTTTTCAGACCACATCAATTTAATCACTTTGGGAGTTTAGATTCAAACTCTGACCATTTGTTTGCTTTTTGTAATTGATTATACCAATATTGATTATAGTGTTCAACAGTCAAAAATAAAAATTCTAAAAATTCTGTATGTGAAAATTCTTCAGGTAATAATTTAAGTGCTAAACGAGCATCTTGAAGATATAAATTACTTTTTTCTAATGTTAAGTCGAATCCTTTTTTGACATCATTTGATAATAAAGTGTAATACAATGGCCAAGAAGGAATTTTTACAAATCCATTTTTAATAGAGTCTTCAATTTCATTTCCACATCCAACACCTTCAGCAGCTCTTGCCATTCCCAGATAGAAAATTTCCCCGAGAGGTCTTTCTGCTAGAGCCATATTTCTTCCAGCAGTTCCCATTACAGAGCGATATTTTTTATAAGATAAGCTCATTTCTTCTTCTGTAATTCTAGTAGGTTTTGATTTTAATTTTTCATCAAGATATTGACCTATTCGGGCATCTTTGAATCCTTCTTCAAATTCTTTTAGAACTTCATCACCACCTTTAGAAATTTTATCTCGAGCTAATTTCAAAATATATGGATTCATTAGTTTGTAATCATCAAGATATTCCAAATCTTCATCTTTGTCTACAATTCTATCCATCGGTTCACTAAGATCAATTGCTAAAATATGACCTTCTACAATATCTTGTCTTAATTGAGGATCTTTTTTTCCAGTATAATTAGAAGCCCCATCAAATAATGCATTAAATACAGGAAAAGTCATTTTTACAAAATTTGAATTTAAAATACGAAGTACTCTATCTTTAATTACATCTGGATTTTCTAGTTTTGATTTTATTTCGTTAATTTCAGAGGCTTGAAGAATGATTTCAGTAGAACCTACTTCATTTCCAAATGCTTGTTGTGTTGAATTTGGAGAAAGATCAGATTTGATTTCATGTAAGAGATCTCTAGCAAATCTATCTGCAAAATTTGGAAATTCGTTTTCTGTTTCTTCTTTATAGTGAGTAAATAATTTGTAACCTTTCGATTTGAATAATCCTTGCTTCATAATTTGTTTTCCAGGTTTTGTACTCATCAAAGATTCTTTGCTTACAACAGATTGATCTTTTCCACTCACATACGATGAGCTACTTTATTGTTATTTATGCTTTCAAAACTAGAAAATTTCTTTCACTTAAATTACGAAGAAAAAAAAGATAGTAATGGAAGTTATAGATATTCTCCGTAATGTTTCAAAACGGATTTATGAAAATGTAAAAGATTTAGCAGGGACAGATGATGCTGCAGGAGATTTTGGAAGAGGTGCAGGTGGCGATATTTCACGCAATATAGACATTATTGCTGAAAAAACAGTATTAGATTATCTTAGAGAAATTAATTTTGAATGTATTGTTTTAGGAGAAGAGTGTGGCAGAGTAGAATTATCTAAAAAGCCTAAAGGATTTATCATTATGGATGCAATTGATGGTTCTGCAAATGCTGTAAGAGGGGTTCCATTTTTCTGTAGTTCATTAGCATTTGCAACTGAAGATAGGTTAAGTTCTATTACAGACGGAGTAATAACAAATTTATCAAATGGTGATATGTATTGGGCATCAAAAGGCAAGGGGGCATTTTTGAATGGATTAAAAATTAAAGTTCACGATAAAGAACCAATTTACAAAATTATTGGAATAAACACTTCAGGAGCTACATCTGAATTGATGAAGCGATTACATCCAATATTTGAACAACATAATCACATAAGGCATTTTGGTGCAAATGCACTAGAAATGGCCTTGTTTGCAAGAGGATTAATGGATATTTTTATAGATTTAAGAGATAAAATCAGGGTTCAAGATATTGCTGCAGGATATGTGATAGTAAAGGAAGCTGGAGGATTACTTTTAGATGCAAATTTGAATCCTCTTGATGCAGATCTGAGTTACAAAACAAGAATTTCATTCATTGCAGCATCAAATCAGAAAATCATAGATGAAGTTATTTCACAAATAAAAAAATGAAAATAACATACAAGATAATTATAAATTAAAATGTACTAAAAAAATTTCATAGAAAAATTAAATTTTAAATAAAACAAAGACAATACAAGTGGTTCTAATTTTATTTATCCGTATGACTCATACTTAATTTCATAACTTCCATCTTTACGTTTTTCTTCCTTTGTAACAAATCCTTTTGGTCCCAAGTATTCAATAACTCCATCAATCGTACCCTGATATCCACAAATGTAGACTTTGGTATTTGCAATAGTGGTTTCTTCTCCAACCATTTCTTCTAAGGGTGAAATACCTTTTTTGTTTGGTTTGAAGAATGATTCAACTCGACCAACATGACCTGCCCAAGATCTGTTAAAAAATTCTTTTGGTCTACTAATGGCTGCTCTATATTTGAAATTCCATTGATCTTTTCCTCTCTCAATACTCTCATTCTCTAAATTTACCAGTAATTCTTTGTAACTTAATTCATCAACATAACTTGCACCATGAAAAATAATGATCTCTCTTTTATCTCCAGTATCATGTAGATGTTTAGCAAAAGCGATAAATGGTGCAAGACCGGTTCCACCACCAACACAAACAATTCTTCTATTATCAGGTTGACCGTTGGGTAATTTATCATCAATTAATAAAGCATTACCAGTAGGATCTCCCAAATATACTTCATCACCAACATTTGCATAAAATAATTCAGTTGTAACACGACCTGGCAAAGGTTTTCTAACCCATCTAATTACAAATTCAAAATAATCTCGATTTTCAGGATGTGATGCAATTGAATACGCTCTTCGAACAATCTTTTGTTCAGATGGTATTGGTAATCCCAGGGTAAGAAATTGACCTGTTGTGTATTTTGGCATACCATCATTTGGAACTAAACGAAGGACAACCAAATCTTCTTTGAGTAATTGCATGTAAATGATTTTTGCCTTATGTTCTATTACCATATAGAGTAATTTTTGCTACTTTGGATAAATGTATTTCTGTTAAATTTAGATTTCAGATAAACCTGGATCAAATTCATATATAAAAATAAAAAATTCAATTAAATAATTTGGAAAATAGGGGCATAACAATAAACACAATAGAGGTTTATTTTTTTGAACGATCTTACTGATTACTCTATTTTTACGCATAAACATGATCTTTTAATATTTATATCCAGTATTTACACAGCAGGCATGGCTAAACTGAAATGCAGTGATTATGGGTTTGAGTGTGATTACGTAGCCGAGGGTCAAATTGAGGATGTAATAGTAGAATTTGGTAAACATACTGAAGAAGTACATGGTATAGATTATTCAAAAGAAGCTTTAATGCAATTTATCCTTAGAAAGAAATAAGATTCATTTACATTTCCTAATTCTCTATGTTATAATTAAATAAATTAACTAACCCAAAAAAATCAGATGTGAATTATCTTCATTGTTGCTTCAAGAATTGGAACTTCTTTATCAATGATTTTTTCCACAGCAGGTACTATACCAGCCCGAGCTTTCACATTTTCTTCATATATCTCAGCAATTTGATCTCGAAACAATAATTTGATTCCTGGAAGTACAGTGATTCCCTCATCAACTGTTCTTGGGTCTGACAAATCTAAAATCAATGTACCTTTCTTTTTTTCTTCCATAACCAATTTTATTCTGTCAAAAGTAATTAAGAAATAATCAGAAGTAGTTGCAACAAAGATAATATCATATTTATCAAATCCAGCTAAAACTTCTTCAAATGAAACTGATTTTCCACCCAATATTTTTGAAAATCCAGTTGAGCGTTCAATGTTTTTACTTGTGACGTCAAATACAATTCCTTTTTTATTAAGAGTTTTAGCAACCATTGCTGCAGGTTCACCTGTGCCTATTAACAAAATACGTTTCTTAGCATCTAAACCTGCTTTTTCATCTACGATTTTAACAGCCACATCTCCAAGAGAGACCACATCTTTACTTATTCCAGTTGTTTCTCTAATACGAGTTGCGATTCTCATAACACTTTCAAATAATTTATTTAAAATGTTACCAGATACATTAATCTGTTTTGCATGTGAAAGTGACGCTTTAATCTCATTCAATATCTCATCCTTTCCTACAACTACAGAATCCAAACCACATGCTAATCTCAAAAGATGAAGATACACATCATTACCTTTGTAAACTTCAAGAGTTTGATCAAAGTGATCAATATCAATTTGTTCTAATTCAGATAGAGATTGCCAAATTTCTTTAATTTGATTTAAAATGAGTGTTTTTCCTTCAGTTCTTCTTCCGTCTGGAGTATCTCCCAGTTCCAAATTACTTACTGTAAATATTTCAACTCGACTAGCAGTCTGAATTATTACACATTCTGCAACACCAGGAATTTTCTTAAAAGTCTCGCATGCAATTTTAAGATCCTTGAATCTAAATCTCGATAATGTATAAAGTGGTATGTTTTTAAAAGTGACTCTTGCATTAATTATATCGAAATTAATTTCACTCATATCATCACCATTTATTCTCTAAGTTTATTCCTTCCACCATGTGCAGTACGGAAAACATTCATGCCAATGTAATAATTTTCATAAATAGATTCTAAATATTCAAGTTCATGTTGTGTCGCGATTATATCTTTTTTAGATGCATTGGGATCATTTTTTAGTTTCTTTAGTTTTTGCTTAGTTTCTTCTAAGAATTTTCCTATTCCAGATTCATAATTAGACATGCCACCAAATTCTGGACTTAGTACATGTTGTGGAATATATTTTGGGGTATTATCTGTTGGAATTTCCACTTTTCTTGTGAGTTCATCTTGTTCTTCTGATGTAAGAATAGGTCTTGGAAATCTATCTTTTTTGGCTAAGAAAAACTCTGGTTCACCCATTTCTCTTCTAAATATTTCCTCACCTTTACGTTGATTAGTAAATGCTGGTGCTTTAGCTGCTGATGCTTTAACTTCTGCAGCTATTGCTTTGTATTCTTCTTCTGCGGCTGCTTCTGCTACTGCTTTAGCAGCTGTAGCTTTTGCTAATGCTATTTCTAATTCAGATTCTGCCTGAATTACTGCAGCTGTAGCTTTTGCTGCTGCTTCTGCTTTTAATGCTGCAGTTTTTGCTATATCTTTTGGGACAGTTTCTGATGATGAAACTTCAGGTGTTGTTTCTACCTCAGGTTCCTTGTTCTCTTCAGACATCAGAATTTACTAAAATTGCCTGAATTTTAATATTCTTGTAAGAGAAATTCCTAAAGATCAACTTTCAAGAGATAAAATCATCATAATTGAGAACAGTTAGAGGTAGAAATTGTCTGTTTATTGGTTCTTAGTATCATAACAAAATACAAGAGATTCAGATCGATCAGAACAAATGAAATCACAATAATAATTTAAGAAGATAAAAGGCGCCCTCGGCGGGATTTGAACACGCGTCTCAACCGTGACAGGGTCGAATTCTAGACCGGGCTATACTACAAGGGCACGAATTATTTCAAACAGATTGCCAGATTAAAAGTTTCTGTAAGAGTAAAAAAATTTGTAAAAGACTAAATTATACACGTCAAGCATTTTTGTCAGGGGGTCTATGGCGCAGCCAGGTAGCGCACCGGACTTTTAATCCGGTTGTCGTGGGTCCGAATCCCACTAGACCCGCTCCTATTTTATCAATTCAATAATGTTGTTTGATAAATCGTCCAATGCCTTTGAAATATCATTATCTCGTTTTGTTGCACTAATTCTATAATCATTAATTTTTTTCACACGATCTTCAATCATTCTTTTCTGTTCGTCATATCCAGAAGAACCAAAGGATTTTCTTTCTTTGAGAGATGATGTAACTGTAGTAGATTGAATAATTTTCATTACCAAGTTGGGATCAATTTTTGTTTCCTGAGTAATTTTTGAAATTTCTTTCATACTAAGTTTATTCATAGATTTGTTGGACTGATGTGCTATCTGTACTAAACCTCCTGCAATTTTGTGAGTTGTTCGAAATGGAATTCCACTCTGAACTAATTTCTCTGCGATGTCAAGTGCAATAAGATAACTAGATTCTGCAGCCTTTTTCATTTCCTTTTCATTAACATGTAATGTAAGAAGAATTGATTTTAAAATCAACAAGGCACTAATAGAAATTTTAGATGTTGACCAAATAGATGGTTTGATTTGTTGCAGATCACGTCCATATCCTGAAGCCAATCCTTTGATTGTAGTTAGAATTGCAGTAAGATTTCCAATTACCTGTGCAGTTTTTCCTCTTGTCAATTCCAAGATATCAGGGTTTTTCTTTTGTGGCATTACGCTTGACGGTGATGTGAATTCATCAGCTAATTCTATAAAAGAAAATTCAGAGGTAGACCAAATTACAAAATCTTCAGAAATTCTACTAAGATTAGTCATCAGTATTGCTATCATTGCAACATATTCAGCAACAAAATCACGTGTGCTTGTTGCATCAAGGGAATTCTCAAGGATTCCATCAAATCCCAACATCTTTGCAGTGCTATGTCGATCAATGGCAATACTAGTTCCACCAACAGGTCCTGCCCCTAGAGGACTTTGATTAACATGACTAAATGTTGCATAAAGACGATCAAAGTCCCTAAACAATACATCAGCTTGAGCCAATAGATAGTGCGAAAATAAGCCTACCTGAGCTTGTTGTAGATGTGTATAAAGAGGCATTACGGTTTTTTGGTGGTTTTTTGCCAATGATACAAGTGCTTCAATTGTATCAAGCAGACAATTACAAATAATGTTAATGTCATCACGAATTTTCATTCGAATATCTAAAGTAACTTGATCATTTCGTGATCTTGCAGTGTGCATTTTTCCACCACTTGTCATACCTGCTTTTTTGATTACAAGAGTTTCAATTAATTCATGTATATCTTCTGCACCAGATAAAACATCAAATTTTTCATTTTTCAAAGATTCTAATGCAGATAGAATTTTTTTTACATCATTTTTTGTAATGATTTTATTTTCATATAACATAAGAACATGAGCTTGACTTCCTAGAATATCATAAAGGGCTATTTGAGAATCATCATTTATTGATGAAACATAATCCAAAGTAATATCACTCAAATCAGTACCAAGACGTGAACGATACATTATCTAAGGTTCTATAATGGTTATATATAGCATCGATGCTTTTTTTGATATGAGTTTAGAGATCAAACAGCTTCGAGTAAAAATTTTCGATGAATTATCAAAGATTGTAGATCCTGAAATCAATACATCAATTACAGATTTAGAATTGATTGATGAAGTGGATATCAATAACAGTAATGTCAAAGTAGATTTGCATCTAACTAGTCCATTTTGTCCTGCAGTTTTTGGATTTAAAATCTGTCAAGATATTCACGATAATCTTTTGAAAGTAAATGGAATTGATGATGTTAAAGTGAATGTCTCAAACCACTTTATGGCAGAACAAATTAACAATCAGGTAAACAACAGTCCTAATCCAAAAAAGAATAATTAGCTTCTAAATCCCAACATATAGCCTCGGAGTAATTGAATTCCCATAGCTGGATCTACTCCTTTTGGACATACTTGACTACAAGAACCTGCGAAATGACATCTCCAAATACCATGAGAATCATCAATAATCTTTAGCCTATCGTCTTTTCCTTTGTCTCTACTATCAGCAACATATCGATATGCTTGAGCTAATGCTTGAGGTCCTACAAATGAAGAATCAGTTGCCATCGTAGGACATGCAGAATTACACAATCCACATTTAATACAATTTGAGAATTGAATGTACTGTTCTAATTCTTCTGGGGATTGTAAGAATTCTTTTGTGTTAGTTGTAATCTCAGTATCATCACGAATAAGGTATGGTTTTACTTTATGATGTGTGTCAAATAGTCGTTCAAATTTAACTGCAAGATCACGAATAATTGGAAAGTTGTTCATGGGTTCTACTGTTATAACATTTGAATTCAATTCACTGATTTTTGTAAAACATGCAAGTCTCGGTTTACCGTTGATAATCATCCCACATGAACCACATGTAGCTTGTCTACAAGAATAACGAACTGCAACAGAATGATCAAAATGCTTCTTTACTTCAAGAATCGCCTCTAATACAGTAGTCCATTTTTCATATGGAACATTAAATTCCATGAATTTCTTGGCACTATCATGTTCAGGATTATATCTTGCAATACGTAGCGTAATTGATTGTGAGGAAGAAAGTGGTATTGATGCGTTCTCTTCTGCTAGACTAGTTTGTGCCATTATGTCATCCCCGTATTTACCATTATTATTGTTCGCGAACCATATGCAATTAATGCAATCATGGCTACAACACAACCGTATGATACTGCTTTTTCATATGTTCTACCTTGTTTTAATTCAAGTAAAATAACTCTTAGTCCATTAAAACCATGAATAGATAATAGAATCAAGATTATTTCAAGCATGCCAGCATAAGGTATGAATTTGTAGTTTGCAATCACACTATCATATTCCAGAGATTCTGCAAATCCCTGTGTAAGACGCATTAAGATATGAACTGCTACAAGGGCTACAGCCGCTAAAGCAGTCCCATAATGTATTTTCATGATAATGCTTTCTCTCATTTTATTCACCAAACATTACCGCTAGTCCGTACATCATTGCAATTGCAGCAAGTATTATTGCAGAATAGATGCCAATTTTATGCCTAATATTTTGTGATGCTGGAATATATGGATAATCGGGTCTTGCAGGTTTTCCTACACCAACCCCACCATGTCCAAGCATAACTCTAATCCCATTGACAGTATGAAAAACACACATTGCAATCACTATAGCCAAAATAGCATGTCCTGCATTAGTTTGTGTTAATTCGAGAAATTCATTCCATCCAACTTGACCTTTTAAAATTGTACTAGTTTCATAAATATGACCTATAAAATATGCCAATAATCCCAATCCACTTAATCGCATTAACAAATATGCAACTCTTTCAATACCATATCTTCGAGGATTAATCATTCCTCCAATACCTGCTTTGTGTTCATCTTGGTTTGTCATTAGTATTTCCTCTCCACTGGTTGATATTTAGTAATTGTAACAGGGTGTGTTTTCATTATAGGTTCTTTCGGATCATAGTATGCCAGTGTATGATGTAAAAAGTTTGAATCGTCGCGTTTTGGATAATCGGTTCTCGCATGTGCACCTCGTGATTCTTTTCTATTAATAGCTCCAATCAAGACTATTTCTGCAACTCTAAACATTGAATCAAGTTCCATTACATTGGAAAAGTTAGTATTGTATTCCTTTGCTTGGTCATCAACGTGTTTCCAGGTTTCATTTTTTAATTGACGAATTTTTTTTAGTCCTTCAACCATAGTTTTTTCATTTCTGAAAACATATGCTTTATCATTCATGGTATCAGTTAATTCTTGTCGAATTTCATATGGATTAACATCACCGTTACCTCGGAAAATTCCATCATAGATTCTCTTTTCCTCTGCTGCAACTAAATGATGTGGCCAAGGAGTTGGCGGAATACCTTTTTCAATATATTCAACTGCCAAATTACCAGTAATTTTTCCCCAAACTATACACTCAGAAGTAGAATTTGCACCAAGTCGATTTGAGCCATGAACACTATTACATGCTGCCTCACCTGCAGCCCAAACACCCTGTAGTTCTGTAGCTCCATCGATATCAGTATGAATGCCGCCCATCATATAATGTGCTACTGGTCTTACATCCAATAGTTCTTGGGAAGGGTCTAATCCAGAAAATTTGATAGATATTTCTCTAATGCCACCTAATTTTTCTTTAATTTTTTCATCACCAAGATGTCTCAAATCAAGTTTCATACAATCAGCACCTGTTTCATGTTTAAATCCACGACCTTCACTCATTTCTGTCATCATAGATCTCGAAACAATATCACGTGGAGCTAATTCCATTTTTTCAGCAGCATATTTTTTCATAAATCGTTCACCTTTGTTATTTAGAAGATAACCTCCTTCTCCCCTAGCACCTTCAGTGATCAATATTCCAGAAGGTAAAATTCCAGTTGGATGAAATTGTACAAATTCCATATCTTTTAGTGCCATACCTGCACGGAATGCCATATCCAAACCATCAGGAGTTGAAGATAATGCATAAGTTGAAAAACTGTATAGTCTTCCAGCTCCACCAGTTGCAATAATCAAAGCTTTTCCTTTAATGGCATAAAAATTACCAGTGGAAAGTTCAATTGCAGTAATTCCCATAAATCGTCTTCCATCATGGATAATTGATGTTGCAAACCATTCATTGAGATATTCGATGTTTTCATATTTTTGACAAGTATCATACAAAGTTTGCATTAAAAAGAAACCAACTTTATCAGATGCATAAGTGGCTCTTGGAAAACTATAGCCTCCAAAATTTCTTTGTCCTATTCTTCCATCTTTTCTTCTAGACCAAGGCATTCCCCAATGATCCAATTGATAAATTTCTTTTGGCATTTCCACACAAAGTTTTTCAGCAACATCTTGGTCAGCAAGAAAATCACTTCCTTTCACAGTATCATAAATATGAGATTCAATTGTATCACCCTCATCTTCAAAAAGAACAGCCGCTGTTCCGCCTTCTGCAGATACAGAATGTGAACGCATGACTTGAAGTTTTGAAACTATTCCAATCTTTATTTTTGGATTCTTTTTAGCAGCTTCTATTGCAGCTCTTAAACCTGCTAATCCAGAACCACATATTATCAAATCAAATTCAATAGATTCTACCATTGGTCAGATTGACTACCTAGAAAGTTGGTTAAATATGTAGTAATTAGGCTTGTAACTCAAAAAAATTATTATATATCACTAGTGATATTATTGTATATGATTTCAGAATGGTTTCAAAGAGTTGGAAGTTCAATACCAAGAGGATTTTCAAGATATTTCATTTTAGAATTACTAAAAAAGAAAGCACATACTGGAAAAGAAATCATAGATTATGCAGTTCAACAAAGTAACGGCATATGGAAACCTTCACCGGGTTTAATCTATCCATTATTAGGAAGATTACTAGATGAAGGTCTAATTGAAGAAGACAAGGATGGAAAATATCAACTTACAAAAAAAGGAATAGAAACTGCAGAAGATGTTGACAAAATTAATGATATTGTTAGAAAACAATTAGATGTTATTTTCAGATTAGGCAATGTTGGGAGATTTGTTGCAATGGATCTGTTAGAAAAGATGTCCACAATAGGTTCAATTATTAGTTCTAATTTTGCCAATATGACAAATGAGGAAACACAAAGGTATAAAAAATTCTTAGAGTCTGAATTAAAGAAAATAGATGAAAGTAAAATAGTTAAAAAAGGAAAAGAAATCAATATAGACTAAATTGTTTGTTAAAAGCGAAAATTAATCGTCTAGTTTGAATTACAAATAACATAGTTTAATCAACAAAAATTAAATATTTTTGGTTTTTGTGATCTTTAGATGAATATAACCAAACTTGGACATTACAAGTAATTTCATTAATCAAGAGATTATTCTCTCCAGTAGAGAGTTACCGAAAAAATAAGAGTTGAATATTTACAAAATATGTTATTATATGTGTAATGAGACCATTTGAAGAATAATGATTAAATCAATATCTCAGGTAGTGTAAAAATTAATCTAAACAAAGAATTAGCAGTTATTGTAATTATTTACCTTATTTTAGATATTTTTAAAATCATAAATAATTCAATGTAAAAGGAAAGTCATGAAAAATTTGAAAAGCATGTTAAAGGCAAACAAACCTCTTGTTATTCCAGGAGTGTACGATGCAATAGGAGCAAAAATTGCAGAAAAAGTAGGATTTGAAGCCATGTTTCAAACAGGATATGGGACTTCAGCTACATTATTCGGAATGCCAGATTATGGATTTATCGGAGCAACAGAAACTATCGATAATGCAAGAAGAATTTGTCGTGCAGTTTCAGTACCAGTTATAGTTGATTCAGATACAGGTTATGGAAATGCATTGAGTGTTTGGAAATTAGTAAGAGAATTAGAATCAACGGGAGCTTCTGGAATTTTTCTAGAAGATCAAAGATGGCCAAAAAGATGTGGACATATGCAAGGAAAAGAAGTCATAACACAAGAAGAATACACAGAGAAATTAGGTGCAGCAGTAGATTCAAGACAAAGTAAAGATTTCATAATTGTTGCAAGAACTGATGCAAGAGCAACAGAAGGATTAGATGCTGCAATAGAACGTAGTTTACAAAATAAAAAAACAGGTGCAGATGCTATATTTATTGAGGCACCAAGATCATTAGAAGAAATGAAGATAATTGGAAAAGCAATCAATGCACCATTGGTTGCAAATATGATTGAGGGGGGTGCAACCCCAATTAATTCAGCAGAAACATTACATAAATTAGGATTTAAAATAATTCTATATCCACTTTCAGTATTATTTGCCAACACTTTTGCAACAATGAGTATTTTAAAAGAATTAAAGAAAACTGGAACAACTAGAAAGTTCAAACAAAAAGTTGTAAATTTTGATCAGTTTAATGATCTTGTAGAACTACCCAAATTCCAAAAATTAGAAAAGAAATATGGGCTTTCAAAAAGAGAATAAAATAAAAAATTTCAAGTAAAGTACAATTATCAATTGTTTCTCTTTACTTCAATTTCTATTGTTGAAACGTTTCTGGTTCTACCGTCTTGTGACTCTAATGATTCGGAGCCTATTTTGATTTCTCCAATAGAGTATCCAGCATTTTCTGTTTTTCTTGCAACTATTTGAGCTACATCCACAGCGTGGCCAATGCTCATACCTCTAGCTTTGATGTAGACGGTGGGTAAGTTTGCCAATTGAATTAGCGTTGATGTTACATATGCCATCAATGGTTTCTTACCAATGAATATGGTGTTTCTGGATTCGTTTGACATGTAAAATTTGGTATTTAACGATAATTTAAAGCTAAAAGAGATTTTTTGATTCTAGAGAAAATTTTATGAAAAATATTGAATCATTATTAACTAGATTTAGTGATTTTAATGAATAACTTGAAAAATATCAAAGAAATTTTAGATATAGGAACTACGAAAGAAAAAATCAAAATTTTAGAATCTCTGTCTTCTACAGATGATATAGAAATCATACAAAAAATAATTTTAAAATTAGATGATAACGATATTCAAGTAAGAGGAGAAGCATTTAGTGCATTAATACTAAATGAAAATAAAATTTCAGATTTATTAATAAACAATTTAAGCTCTCAAAATAAGAATATTAGAGGATATGCATCTCTAGTGTTATCAAATAGAAATGATTCTAGTGCAATATCAGAAATTATCAAACTTACATATGATCAAAGTTCTATGGTAAGAGCCTGTGCATTAGGAGCATTAGGTCATCTCAAAGCAAAAGAAGCAAAAGAAGTAATTCATAATTGTTTGTTTGATTCTAATTTGGAAGTTAGAAAGAGTGCACTACAGGCAATTATGGATCTTGGATATTCATTATCAGAAGACAAAATTAAAGAAATTTCAAAAGAACAAGATTCAGAATTAGAGAGACTACTTGTTAATGTAAAAAGAGAAAGTGGACCGAAAGGGATTTGAACCCTCGATCTGATGCATGCCATGCACCCATCCTACCGGACTAGACGATCGGCCCAATAATCAGTAAACTGATCGAATAACGTTTTTCAAATTGGTTATTAACGTTTAGCGATTAAAGAGAAAATACAAGTATTAAATTAACACAAGATATTTAACCATAATTAGGATGGTTGTAACGTTATGGTAGTAGATAACAAAGCGACAATCACATATGTTCAGTTACTTAAAGAAGATCTTGTAATTATTAGATTAGTACCAAAAGAAGGTCCAGTTCCAGAATATCAAGCTGGTCAATTTATCACATTAGGATTAGCAAATCCGGTAGAAGGTGGAAAAATTGTAAGAAGAGCATATTCAATTGCATCACATCCAGAAAATAGAAAGTATATCGAGCTTGTAATTAGATGGGTTAGAAAACCACTTCCAGGTAGATTAACCACACAGTTATTCAGTGCAAAAGAAGGTGATGAGATTTTATGGTTAAAACCTACAGGTAGAGCGCTTTTGATAAATGATGTACTTCCAAATGGAGAAAAAGACAATAGACGAATTATTTGTATTGGTGGAGGAACTGGTCTTGCACCATTTGTAAGTTTTGCACAACATCTACATGATGTTGGAGATAAAAGAGAGATCATTGTTCTTCAGGGTGCAAGTTATGTTGATGAGTTAAGTTACAAAGAATTACTAACAGACTTGGAAAATGAAAGTAGAGAGAGAGGAAAAGACCAATGGAATTTCAAATATAGAGCAGCCATTAGTAGACCACAAGAATGGTTTAACAGATCTTGGTCAGGTCAGATTGGAAGGGTTGAAACATTTCTCAGACCAAGAGAAAATGGGATTTCACCATTAGAAGAATTGATTGGAGATAAAATCACTAAAGAAAACACAATATTTTATGTTTGTGGATGGCAAGGAACAATTGATGGAGTAATGGATTTCTTAACTCCAAAAGGTTTTGCTACAGAACATGATAAGCGTTCAGATGGAAGTTTTGAAGTAAAGTACGAATCATACGGTTAATCAAATTTTTAAAGAAATAAAATCTTCTAATGATTCTGACCTATGGGGATGTAGGTTAGCTTGGTATACTGCCAGCCTCGGGTGCTGGAGATCATGGGTTCAAATCCCATCGTTCCCATATTTTGAGGAAATCAATCATTGAAATATGACATTTTTTTAGTTAGTATAGTTGATAACTGCTCTATATCTAGCACATCTAAATCCTGTAACCAATGCACATGTTGAAATAATTAACGAGTTAAAAAATAATGCAGATATTGTAAAAATCATGCCTGTTGTTTTTAAATCAGGTAAAACGGAAATCAACAGTAAAAGTTTTCCATTTAATTTTGAGATTAGAAAAAAAATGCTTACATCGGTTTTTGGTAATTCTATTTTAGTTACAGATGATTATGCATTTTTTGCTCCTTTTAAAAAATACATGCCACCATTATTATCACCTAGATCTTGGGAGTTACGAAAACAAATACTCCGAGGAGTACAAGGTGATTTTTTTTCATATACAGGTGACAAGGCAGAAGGATATATGCTCAAAATATACAGATTAAAACCCAGAGTAGGACAAAGAAAGACATTATCAGCCGCATCTGTAAAAGAAAGTCTCTATGATTCAGCATTAGGAAGAGATTCAAATTGGAAAAATGATGTTCCAGAAAGTGTTGGGAGAATTATTGAAGAAAATTGGAATATAATTATGAAATTTTCAGGTTCAGAAGATAAAACAACCCGAATTTTAGGAATGAAATTTCCAAAAGAGGGATGGTCAGAGTAAAATCATCAGAAAACTACCATTTGTAGAAAAATAGAGATCAAGATATTAAAAATAAAAATTAGAATATAAAAAATAAAACAAGCTTCAAAAGATTATTTCTTTTTTGAAGCCTTTTTGGTTGTTGTCTTTTTTGCTGCTGCTTTTTTCTTTGCTGCCATAATTGAAATGGGTATTCACTTGAATTTCTACAGGTGAAATTAAAAAGATTACACAAAGTGGTTGATGTTCAGAATACAATTTTAAAACATTTTACAAAAGAAAAAATGATCATGGATCAAAATCAGATCTATATTTTTAGTATTTTTATCTTCAATTCTTTATTGTCTCCAGATTATTGAAATCATCAAATCAAAATTCATATGAAAATTTGAATAATTCAAAAACGTCTTCAAATTTTGGTATTTTTATCAAATACAATTATCAGAATTAGGTATTAATTCAAGGCTTCAAAGAAAATATCAAAAAATAGGAGTTCCAGAATAGATTAATTACTGATATGATGGAGATTTTTTTATGAGTTTACCTCTTTCAAAATATGTGTGGTTTGATGGAAAATTCATAACATTAGACAAAGCCAATGTTCCCATTACAACACATGCAATTCATTATGGAACATCGGTTTTTGAAGGAATACGTGCATATTGGAATGAAAAAAATCTTTTTGTCTTTAGATTAAATGAACATATTAAACGATTTAGAAAATCAGGGCAATTTTATAACATTTCACTTAATTTTTCAGATAAAATTATCAATGATGCAATAATTGGAATTTGTACAAAAAATAAAATAAAAAAATCCTGTTATATCAGACCTTTTTATTTTGTGGGAGATTACGGAATAAATCTACATGTAACAGAAAAGGCACCAACTAATGTTGCAATTTTTACATTCCCATTTGGTGATTTATTTAACAAAAATGGAATTACAGCAGGTGTTGTATCATGGAGAAAATTCTCAGACATGTCAACTCCTCCTCAAGCAAAGATGGGTGGTAATTATCTTAATTCAATCATAGCAACGCAAGAAGCAAAAAGAAATGGATTTGACGAAGCAATTTTGTTAGATCATAATGGAAATGTGAGCGAAGCACCAGGTGAAAACATTTTCATTGTAAGAGAAGGTCAATTGATTACGCCACCATTATCATCTTCAGCTTTAAATGGAATTACACGTGATGCTATTATAAAAATTGCAAGAAATCTGAACATAGATGTAATAGAAACTGAAATTGCAAGAAGTGAATTGATTATTTCTGATGAAATTTTTCTCACTGGTACTGCAGCTGAAATTACACCGATAATTTCAATGGATAGTAAAAAAATTGGAGATGGTAAACCTGGAAATATTACCAAAAAAATGATGGATGAATATACAGGCATAGTAATGAACAAAAACAAAAATTACTCCCATTGGTTAACTGCGGTGTATTAGATGAAAATTGTTCAGATTGGTACTGGTGGGTGGGGGAAAAATCACACCAGAATACTATCACAGTTAGGTGTTCTCTCTGCAGTTTGTGATGTAAATGCTGAAAGAAGTAAGGAATACGGAGAAAAATATTCAGTAAATCACTATAGTTCATTAGATGATTTGATCAAGTTTGAAGAATTTGATGGAGCTTTTGTTGTAACACCAACTTCAACTCATACAGAAATTGCTACAAAATTGCTTGAAGCAAAAAAACACGTATTTGTAGAAAAACCAATGACATACAAATCAGAAGACGGTCAGAGAATTGCAGATCTGGCAGAGAAAAACAAGGTCATTCTGACATGCGGGTATATTGAACGTTTTAATCCTGCAGTGGATATTGTGAAGAAATTTGTTAAAGAAAAAAAGTTCGGAGAACTAGTAATGCTTGAATTTCATCGAGAGAATAGGATGCCACTTCACATTAAAGATGTTGGAATAATTTACGATACTTCTGTACATGACATAGATACGGCAAATTGGTTGTTTGATGATACACCACAGGTAGTTTTTGCAAGATCAGGTAGAATAAATCATGAGCATGAAGATTTTGCAAGTATAATGTTAGGGTATAAAAATGATAAAGTAGCAATTATTTCATCAAATTGGATCACACCAAAGAGAGTCAGAACATTTACTGCAGTTTGCACAGATGCAATAATTACATCAGATTTTATTTCGCAGGAAGTAAAAGTAGAGAAAAAAGAAGAAACAGAAATTCCACGTAATGAAAAACAAGAGCCGTTATTATTAGAGATTCAAAGTTTTTTGGGATCTATAGAAGGAAAAAATGACGTAGTTGTAAAATCACAACAAGCAGTAAATGTAACGAAAATAGCAGAAGCGGCACTTTTATCTAGCCAAAAAGGAATTCCAATTTATCTAGATTTAAAATGAACAAAACAATGATGGGTATTTTGGCATGTCCTATAGACAAAAATTATCCTTTAGAATTGTATGAAATTAAAGAAAAAAACAATGTTGTTTCAGAAGGTGCACTATTTTGTTCCAAATGCTCTAGGTTTTATCCTATAATCGAAGAGATACCAATAATGTTGCCAGATGAATTAAGAAATAAGGAGCAAGAGATTAAATTTCTTACAAGCAATAAGAAAAACTTACCTGAAAAAATTATTAGTATGGCAAATCCATGGCATTTGTGATATAGATGGTTACTAATTTTATTTCAGAAAAAGCAAAAATTGGAAATAATGTAAAGATTTGGCATTTTTCATATATTGGGGATAATGTAGAAATTGGAGATAATGTAAAAATTGGTTCGCTTGTACATATTGATTATGACGTAAAAATTGGAGAGAATACAAAGATAGAAGGACAAGCATACATTCCACCACTCTCAAGAATTGGAAAAAATGTGTTCATAGGACCTGCTGTTGTACTAACAAATGATCCATACCCAATGTGTGATAAAATGATTGGAGTTACCATAGAGGATAATGCGATAATTGGAGCACGAGCTGTTATCAAGGCAGGAGTAACCATTGGAAAGAACAGCGTTGTTGCAATGGGGGCAGTAGTAACTAGAGATGTTCCAGAAGATTCGGTGGTTATAGGAGTTCCAGCCACAATAAGATACACACGTAAAGAATATGATAAAAAACAGAGACAGTGGATTGAAAGTTAGGATTTTATCTCTTTTTTAAATATCCAGTTTTTTAATTTCGACAATATCAGAATCCAGACTATCACTAAAATTATTGCAATAATTGCTTTAAGTATAGAAGTCAATAACAAATCAAAATCACCATAACCAGAGATAGAAAAAGGACCCAAAATTGTCACTAGAATTCCTCCTCCAGCAAGAATCAAAATCCACATTACAAACAGAAATCCAAAAAGCCCTATCTTCAAATTAACACTCTCATAAATGCAGTAATTATTGCAAGTATTCCTGAAAAAATCGTTAGTTTGAAAATTGCATACCCAACTTGTTTTTCAGATAATGGTCCACTTGCAAGTATTAATCTCACGAGCGTTATAGGTGCAGTTTTATCACTAGTTGCTTTTAGTTTGAAATCTTCAGTATGCTCTACAGGTTTTCCTTTAATTTGTCTGTGTTCTACAATTCGTTTCATGCTTGAGAGAAACAAAAATGAGTTAATTATAGCAGGTAAAAGGGCAACAGCTGCAATAATTTCTACATGTCCCACAATTGCAATTGCACCGTACATGGCACCCAAAGTCAAAGCACCAGAATCTCCAGGAAATATCTTGCTTGGAATTTTATGATATTTGTAAAATGCCAATGAAACAAATCCTAACGGTAAACTGATTATTGCTATTTCATAATTTTGTAAAATAAATAATGCAATACTTAATGAAAAACTTGCAATTATCATAAAACCACTTGCTACACCATTTAGTACATCAATGGAGTTAATGGTATTACCTGTAATCGGAATCATAAAAATTATGAGTCCAAGATAAAGAGCAGGTATTTGGACGGTACCAAATAAAGGAAATGACAAATTAGAATCATAGGTGCCAAGAAAAATTATTGGTGTCGAGGCAATTACTAAAGCAACTGGTTTAAACCATCCACCCATAACTTTTCTATCATCTACATAACCAATCACAAATGCAATAAAGCTAGTAATAATTATTGCAAGAATTTCATTTATCTGGAAAAATCCATACAAAACAAGTTCAGATGTAATAATTCCAGCAATAATTGAAGGGCCGCCTGGTCTTACTACCATTACATGATCTTTTTTGTTCATGTCTTTGACTGCAAGATTTCTTTTTTGTAGAAATTTGATTAGAGGCGGAGTGGTTACATACACTGTAAAAAATGCAACTATACATGAAACTATTGCAGGTATTATCAATTCAGCCAATTATCTAACCTTACGTAACTCTGACTTTATGTTATCTGCAATGGTTGAACCAATTTTATCTATTTCTGCTAATTTATTCACAGGAATCTTTGCTAAATCATCCAAGGTCTTAATTCCGTGTTTATAGAGTACTCTTGCCCTTATTCGTCCAATTCCCTTTACTTTAACTAAATCTAATAATTCCTCTCTAATACCATAAATAATTCGTCTTCGCAGATTCTCTAATTCATCAAGTAGATCTGCGCGCTCAACATGTTTTGAAATTTCTCTAAGACAGTACAATAACCAATTTGCAGTCTCACCCATTCTATGCATATCTCCAGACTCGATTCCAAGACTATCAGAAAGGCTCAATTCAGAGGATTCTGTAATCCAAGATTGTAAAGCAAGTAAACTCCTAGAGCAATCATACTCAGATATTGGCGTTAAAAGCTCAGAGGAGTGATTTGTTATCATCAAACTTGCAGTTGAATTGTCTTTTTGTCGAAGTGAAAATTTGGGGAAAAATTCTTCACAACTTGAAATCAAGTGTAAAAATCCAAAAGTGTGTGTCCTTTCTTTTGATACATTTTCAATTGCATCTCTAAAGTAAGTTGCAGTAAGCGGATCAATGTATAGCATTGAAGTCTTTTTTCCAAATTCTGTTGCAGCGTACCTTTCACCTTTTTTAATAATTAAAAATGCGTTTGTGAGAAATCGTAAGGAAATATCAATTGCAAACTTTATTGTTGCTTTTCTTGATTGCAACCCACCTAATGTTTGCAAAAAGAAATCCAGAATATCTTCTTTTTTAATTCCAGGACTAGTTACAATTACACTTAGCACATGAGTTCTCAGTGATTTATCATCTGTAATTTTTGATGCAATGGGTTCAGGTTCTCCGTGGATATAGTATTCCATTAGATTCTCACTGTTTCCATTTCCAACAATAATTGATTCTCCGTAATCATCATACTGTGGTCTTCCTGCTCTGCCACAAAGTTGTTTATACTCTAAAATACTAATTGGTGTGTTTCTGCCAACTTTTGCATTATACCTATTGATATTTGATATGACGACTCTTCTTGCAGGAAGATTTACACCTGCAGCTAAAGTTGGTGTGGAAGATAATAATTTGATCGTTCCTTTACGAAATTCAGTTTCTATTATTTGTCTACAGTTTTGATTCAGTCCAGCATGATGAAATGCAACACCTTTTTTTATCAATGTTGCCAGAGTCTTGACCAATTCGGTATGTTCATTATTTGATAGAATTTTTTTTGAAATCTTTTCTAACTCTTCTGATTCTTTTTTTTCTAAAAATTGTGAAATAACCTCAGCTGCCTTTGTTGCAAGCGCTTTTGAGCGAGTCCTAGTTTCTGCAAAAACTAAGGATTGTCCTCCATCTCTTACTGATTGTACGCCTAAATCAATTGGAATTCCACAAAGACTAGGCTTGACTTCAAATTTTTTACCATCACTCATAGTTACTTTACCTGCATCATAGACTCCTTCTGAAAGAGGTACAGGTCGCCAGTCATTTTTTACCAGTATACAATCAAGCCAATTTGCTATCTCATCAGAATTTGTTATGGTAGCACTAAGACCTACAATCTGTGGTTTAGATGCCAATAGTTTTAGTTTTGTCAAGATCATCTCCAATGTTGGTCCTCTACTTTCATCACCAATAAGATGAATCTCATCTGCAATAACCAACCCTATATCATCAATCCATTCAGCATTATGTCTGATTATAGAATCCATCTTTTCATTTGTTAAAATGATTACATCATTTTTTTCAAGATTTTTTTCAATATTTTCAAAATCTCCAGTAGAGATACCAACTTTGATTTTTTTTCCTAATTCAACTTTTTCCAGTTTTTTAAATTCTGTGAATTTTTCAGCAGCTAATGCCCTTAGTGGACTAAGATAGATAACTTTACCATTGTTTTTTGAAAGATAACTAATTGTTGCAAGTATCGCTGTAAGAGTTTTTCCACTTGCAGTAGGTGCAGAAACAAGTATGCTTTTTCCATTGAGTAATCCTGCATCAACACAATCAGCTTGAGGAGGATATAATTTGGAAAATCCTTCAGATAATAGAAAATCAATTGCAGGTTTGAGAAGATCTAGTTTTTCTATTTTCATACTCGGTTATAATGACCGGGTTTTGATTCATAAATAGATGCTTCGCGAAGCATTCTTCTAACATAGTTTCTTGCTTCTTCTTCAGTGAATTTTTCTGTCTTTTCCAGTTCTTTTACAAATGCTCTTTCTTCAACTGCAACTTTATTGTCACCTTCCATTGATTTTAAAATCTCCATGAATAATTGCATCTTTGATACTTCACTTCTTGGTCTTCCTTGCAAAACTCCAAGATCTACTTTTCCAGTATTGACATCAACACCTGCATCCTGAAGCATGCTTTGAATCAGAAATATTGCTCGTTCTGCATCTTCTTCTTCTACTTTGTCTTTCATGAGCAATCTTGCTCTGGCAGTTGAAAGTCGAATAATACCTTCCAGTTGTCTAGGAGTAACTGTAATCATTTCTTCAGACTCTACATTTCTCATTTGGAGATAGTATTCTAGAATTTTTTCTTCTGCTTCTTTTGTCAAATCAGGACTAGATCTTTTTGCATATGAAAGATATTTTGTTAGAGTATCCACGTCAATTACAGAGCGTTTGTCAGTTCCTTGAGGCGTATGCAATTCAATGATGTGTCTTGCAATTTTTTCATCTTTTTCTCTTCCTGGAATATCACGCACTACAAAAATCAAGTCAAATCGGGTCAATAACGGAATTGGTAAATTTACATTTTCCGTGATATTTTTGAATGGATCATATTTTCCATACATTGGGTTTGCAGCTGCTAAAATTGATGTTCTTGCATTTAGGGTGGCAACAATACCACCTTTTGCAATACTTGCAGATTGTTGTTCCATAACTTCGTGTAATGCACTTCTGTCTTCAGGTTTCATCTTATCAAATTCATCAATACATACAAGACCCTGATCACCAAGAACTACAGCGCCTGCCTCTAACATCATAATTCCTGTTTTATCACGAACTACAGCTGCTGTAAGACCTGCTGCAGTTGAACCTCTACCTGATGTGTATAATCCTCTTGGTGCTATTCTTGCACAAAATTTCAACATCTCACTTTTTGCAGTACCTGGATCACCAACAAGAAATACGTTAATGTCACCTCTAATCTTACTTCCATCACCAAGTAATCTTTGATTTGAACCTACAATCAACAACAAAATAGCTTCTTTGATTAGAGACTGTCCTTGTATGTGCGGTGCAAAAGAATCAATCAGCCTCTGATAAACATTAGGACTTTGAGAGAGTGTTTTGATCATCTTTTCATCTTCTGGAGAAACTTCTTCTCGTACTATTTTACGTGAAGTCTTAGAACCCCTTCCTCCCAAAAATTCAATATTATTTCCTTCAATTCGTAATCGGTACAATCCGCTGTGTCCTCTAGTTATTCCTGCAATTGATTCTTGCTCTACTCTCACTATTCCTGTAAGAATTATTCTGTCACCAGGTCTTGCATTATCTACAAGATCCTGCCTAATTGTCACATCAATGTAATGAGGTAATTGGCCTGGGGGAAGATCTTCAGGAAGTTCCTGCAATCTAAGAATTTGAAAGTCTATGAATTTACTGGCTTCAGGTTTTAATTCAAAATCTCTGTGTTTACAACTTGGATTGTCACACACCACTGGAAGTTTTACATCCATTCCCTTTAGTTGAATTACTTTAGTTTGATGTTCATCAGGACAAACAAATACAAGTTCTTTTGCTAATGGTTTTACTTCTGATGCTCTTACTACCATACCTGAAACACTAGTAATATTTCCAATAGTTTCAGCATTGATTTGTCTTAAACTTCTTTGAAGCGGATAATTTACTAGTCTTACACGAACTTCATCTTTGATTTTTTCGGCATAATCAGGAAATCTTGTTTGAAGTGCTTCTTTAATTGCCCTTGAAAATGCATTTAGGATTCTATCAGGATCTGTTGAGAAAATAATTTCTATTTCAGGTTCTACTACAAGATCATTATAATCAACAATGATAAATTTTGCACTCTTTGGCATCATCTCATCGATTTGTTCTACATACTTGTAACTGCCAAACTTGTCCTTGAATCTTGTTAGAAATTCTTTTACTTTATCAGATAATGCAGATTCAGTAAAAGTACTAGTTTGAACTTTGCTCATTTAAATCTCCTCTGATTTGGTTTTCGAATTCTATACTATTATCATAAATTGTTTTAAAGAAAATATTTTCTTCAACGGTTAGCTTGTTGTATAATTCAGAATTGAGTTTTGTCGAGTCTGCAAGCTTTACAAGTTTTCCTCTTCTCATTCTAAATAATTCCAACATGATGCTTTCTACGTGATTAAAATCATCACGATTCAAATTTTTCATTGATTCTTTTAGTTTGATGTAAAAGTGAGGATCAAGTGTAGACATCTGGTATTCGCCAATCATCTTTTCCTTTGATAATGCTTGTTTTAGCTCAGTAATCATATCAGGAGTTTCAAGTGTCGCAAGTTTGTTTTGGGATAGAATCTTCCCTATCCATTGAGGTAGATTCAAAACCTCGCCTTGGGTGCCATTAATTTTAATGCCTGCAACATTGAATTTAACATCATGATTTATGATAACTTTGGCATCCTTTAGGCCATATCCAATAGAATGTAATTTTTCTATCTTATCAATTTCCATCTTAAGATCACTATTCCTTCATAAGATCCTGATGTAATGGATCGATCAATTCTGTTCACTATTTTGTTAGATCAATTGATCCTATTAATTTCGATTTATTAGTGGGAAATAGACCAGTAGATCACATGTTAACAACAGGCATGTGGGTAGAGAAATACCGCCCCTCAAAGCTTTCAGAGATTGTAAATCAAACAGAAATCATAGGTAGCCTAGAAGCTCTAATTAAAGACCCAACTGACATGCCACATCTAATGTTTTCTGGCTCTGCAGGAGTTGGTAAGACAACTACTGCCTTATGCATAGCGAGACAGATTCTTGGGGAGTACTCTAAAGACTACACACTTGAGCTAAATGCATCAGATGAGAGAGGCATAGGCATGGTCAGAGAAAAAGTAAAGAAATTTTCAAGATATGCAGGAATGGTAGATGTTCCATTTAAGATAATTATTTTAGACGAGGCAGATGAAATGACATCTGATGCACAAACTGCGCTTAGACGAATAATAGAAGATACTGCGAAATACTGCAGATTCATCATAATTGCAAACAATATCTCAAAAATTATCGCGCCTATTCAAAGCAGATGTGCTACCTTCAAGTTTACAGCTATTCCTGAAGAAGACATGATTAATCATCTAGAAAACATAGCCAAAAAAGAGAAAGTAAAAGCTGACAAAAAAGGACTAAAGGCAATTTATGATTATTCTGAGGGAGACCTTAGACATGCCATTAATCTGATGCAGGCAACTGCAAGCATAGGAGAAATTTCAGAATATAATGTAAAAGCATCAGCTGGACTAACAAAAACTAGTGATGTCGATGATGTTCTAAAAATGGCATTATCTGGAAAAATAATAGATGCAAGAGAAAAAATGATTGAATTAATCAAAGTTTATGGAATGTCAGAATCAGATTTTCTAAAGTATCTAAATTCTGCAGTGTTTAAAACAAAACATGAAAAGATATCAGATATTGTAGAAGTAATTGCAAAATATGATTATAGAATTTTGGTTGGTGCAAATCCTGAGATTCAGCTATCAGCTTTGCTAGCTGAATTAGGTAAATTAGAAAAATAAAACGCAGAGAGAGGGATTTGAACCCCCGGGTGCTTGCGCACACAGGCTCTCAAGGCCCGCGCCCTACCGAGCTAGGCGACCTCTGCAAAAAGTGATAGATAACAGTGATTAAAATTTGTTGAGGATGAAAGAAAATAGAATTTTAGAAAAATAAGAAAAAAGAAATGAATTCTTTAATCGTGTGCGTGTGGATTACCGCTACCAGTCATTTTGACGAAGGTACCTGCTGCTTTCTCATGCCATTCCAAGTTTGCTTGTTCAATTCGAATAGATCCTGTAGGACATATTTCCTGACAAGCCATACAAATAGTACAATCATGTTCTCGGATTGGTTGTGATTTGTCAGTATAGTCTAATCGTTCGTCTTGTTCAGTTTTTCCAGTTCCTTCAAAAACTTTACCAACTACATCTTTAGCTGGAATATCTTGTTCGGTTCTGTACCACTGGAATGTTTGAACTGGACATACACTCATGCATGAACCAGCTGCAATACAAGAGTCCCAATCAACTGCTACTGTTGTGCCATGAATACCAAGAGGAACTTGTTTTTCTCCTCGTTCTTCATATGCTGCCTTTACATCTTCGTTTGAGAATGCTGCACCTTCAGGATTTCCTTTGCCCCAAATCCAATGAAAATTTTCACCATTGCCATGGCTAGTTTTTCCGACTGGTTTTTGTTCGTGACAAAAATCTTCGGGTATTACTAATTCTACCATGAGTAATTATTATTGGAATATTATTTAAATCTAGATTAAATTAGTCGTAACTAATTTACAATAGATCTCAATTCATAGTCATATTTTAGGTAAATTGTGTAGTTATAATAAATAAAATACAAAAAAATAATTTTAATCGTGTGCGTGTGGATTAGCAGTACCTGCTACAATCTTTACAAAAGTTCCTGCTGCTTTTTCATGTGCTTCCAAATTTGATTGATCAACTTTGATAGCTTGTGGAGGACAAACGGATACGCATGCCATACACCATATACAATCATGTTCTCGAATTGGATCTGCTTTGTCAGTGAAATCTTTTCGTTCTTCTTTAACTGAACTTCCAGTTCCCGCAAAAGTTGCATTTATTGCTTCAGTATTTGGAATGTCTTTTTCAGTTCTATACCATTGAAATACTTGAACTGGACATGCTTCAATACATGCACCATCTGAAACACAAGAATCCCAGTCAACTGCAACCATTGTACCACTAACACCTAGTGGAACTTGTGTTTCTCCACGAGCTTTGTAAGCTGCTACAACTTCTGCATCTGCAAATACTTCGGCTTGTGAACCATCAGTATTTTTTGTTTTACCTGGACCCCAAACCCAGTGAAACTGTCCATCGGTGGTACTAATTTTTCCGATTGGCTTCAAACCTTCTGGGAAATTTTCTGCTATTGGCATAAACCATTTTCACTTTAGATATTATTTAAAGCTAGACAAAATTAGTTTGGACTAAACATAACTACAATAAAAGATCTGTGCTCAAATTCTATTTGAAATTTCCTTACGTTCATATCGTTTGAAGATCAATTACAACAAATGGATATTATCAAATATGATGTTTATAGAGGACCAAACATCGGGATTTACATTAACACAAATGATGATTTTGTTTTGCTTCCTATGGGTTTTGCCAAAAATAAAGCTGAAAAATTGGGAGAGTATCTAAAGGCTCAAGTGTTGTATTCTTCTGTTGCAAATACTCGTCTTTTAGGAGCATTAATGGTCATGAATAACAATGGAATTTTACTTCCAAAGACTGCATACATGGATGAATATGAATTTCTAAAAAAAGAGACAAAGATGGAAGTTGGAGTATTGGATTCAAAATATACGGCACTTGGAAATGTAATTTGTGCAAATGATAAAGGAGCTATTGTATCACCATGGTTATCAAAAGAAGACTGCCAGACAATAGAGCATGTATTAGGAGTAGAAGTATTACAGAAAAGAATTGCAGGATTTAATCAAACAGGTGCAGTAATGGTTGCAAACAATTCAGGTGCTGCGATACACCCAGAAGTTGACGAAGAAGATATGAAGGAATTTACAAAGATAATGGGCGTAAAAATAGAGCCAACTACCATTAATAACGGCATTCCATATGTCATGTCTGGAATATTAGTAAATAATCACACAGTAGTGGTTGGATCCATGACTAGTGGTTCTGAAATTATGATGTTAACTAGTGCTTTTCTAAATTAAGTATTGATCTTGGATCATCTGTAAGCTGTTCTATATCAATTTGTGATTCAGTTCCATCTTGCATGTTTCGCAAGACAACTTTACTTTGCTCTAGTTCTTTTGGAGCTACTATGATACAGTATTTTGATTCAGATGCTTGTTCAATTTGTTTTTTTAGATTCTTTCCAGATAGATCAACATTAGTGGGAATATTGTTTAGTCTAAGTAAAGATGTAATACTCATTGCAACTTTTTGCATTTCTTCATTAATGTATAAAACTGAAACTCGAATTTGTTTTGTTTCTGGTATTATTCCTTGCTCTTGCATTGTAAGTATGATTCTCTCTACTCCCCCTGCAACACCTGTAGCTCCAATGTCCTCTCGTCCAAATGCTTTTGTTAGTGAATCATATCGTCCTCCACCAGCTAAAGCACCTAGAGTTGAATTTTTGTCAAATACTTCAAATACAATTCCAGAATAGTAATCCAATCCTCTAACTATACCAAAATTTATGCGTGTGTTTACAATTCCTCTATTTTCTAACGAGTCAAATAGTTGTTTTAGTTCATCCCATGATTGTAATTTTGATGTATCAAATTTTGATTCTACTTCGGAAATAGTTCCTTTGATTTGTGAAAATTCCAAAATTTTTTCTAGTTTATTGATGTCATATCGGTCTTTAAATTCATCTAGAATTTCTTGCTTTGATTTTTTTTGTATTTTATCAATTGCCCTTAGCATATCCCCAACTAGATGTGTATCTTTTGAATCAAATGTTTGATTGATAAATGATTCAACTAAATTTCTGTGATTGATATCTATGGTGATATTTCTGAGTAATAATGAATCAAATAGTCGAGATGTGAATTCAATAATTTCAGCTTCAGATTCTAGTTCTGATTTTCCATAAATCTCTATATCCCACTGGTGAAAGTAACGATAACGGCCCTTTTGTGGTTCATCATATCGAAATACACCACCAAATGCCGAGATTTTTGCCGGTAGTCTCATTGATTTTTGTGAAGAGGCATATCTTGTTAATCCTACAGTAAAATCAAATCGTAATGCTACTTCTCTATCTCCTTTGTCCTTGAAATAGTAAATTTCATCTCTAATTGCAGGTCCTGATTTTGTCTCTAAGATAGATAATAACTCAATTGGAGATGGATCCATAAATGAAAATCCATAAAGATCGGATAATTTTTTAAAATGATTCCTAATATGCTCGATGTTAGAACTTTCTTTTTCTTCAAAGTCTTTCATTCCACGTGGTAGTTCCAAGGTGATTTTGTTGTTAATAGTACTGATTTAGATTTTGCTGTAATAACTATGCAAAATTAGGCAGTTTTTTGTCATGGTAAAAGTTTGATAGAAGAAATAGGCATGGAATAAAAAGATGCATCATTTGAATTCATTAATTTTTAAAATAAAAAAAGAAAATTTAGTTTGCAGGAACTGCAAAACCATTTTCAATCATTCGTAGTGCCGAGTCTGCTTTGACGCACATTGGCAATCCGTTTGATGTCTTCATTACTAGGCTAAACCCTTCACGACATTCAATTTCTTCTGCATCAATTCCTGCAGTTACTTGCTGTCTGGGTGAAATCCATGCCAATTGCATAGATTTTGCCTTTTCAATGAATTCTGCTCTAAGTTCTTGTTTTTCCTCATCAGTTAGAGTAGATGATTTTTCTCGCAATTCAGATTTTAATGCCTTCATCTCTGCATGTCTTGCCTTAATGTCATCTTTTTGCTCATCAGTAAGTTTGCTTTGCATAGATGACATGTGATTTTGGAATTTCATTTTAAGTTCTGTTCTTTTTTCATCAGAGAGTTCACCGTGTTTTTCTTGGTATTTTGCTCTGAGTTCATCCATTCGCTCTTGAGAAATATCAGAGTTTGCCATGATCATACCTCGTAATCTTGGAGACATGTCATGATTTTCTTTCATTCTCTCTAGTGCATCACGATGTTTTTCTTTGAAATCCATTGCAGTGTCATGATGTTCTTTTTTATATTGCTCTCGTTGTTCAGGTGTCATTTCACACCATTCAGAGATTTTTGCTAGTTTTGTAGCATTAGTAATTTCTGCAGCACGTTCATCTGTAGTCATTTCACAAAATCTTTGGTATTCTATTTTATGATCACGGATTGCTTCGTGTCTTTTTTGCATATCATCTACTTCCATTTTGTGTTCAGCAATGTAAGCATCTCTTCCAGATTCATCTAATTCACAGTATGTATCCATTCTATCTTTTAGATTTGCTTTGTCATGTTCTGTCAAAAATTTTTCCTTGTCAGCATCAGACATTTCACAGTATCTTTCTAGTTTATCTGCCATGTTATAATCAGATTTTTGTTCTGGATTGATTTCTTTGAGGAAATCAGATATAGCTGTTTTACGTTCATCTTCACTTTGCTCACAAATATTTGCTAGTCTGTCTTTGAATTGGGCAATTCTTGGGTGATTTACAAAGAATCGTTCTTTTTCAGCATCAGTCATATTGCAAAAATTGTCTAGTCTGTCTTTGAGGTCATTTTGTTTTTCATCGGATTCAGCATATGCTGCTGTATTACCAGCAGTAACGCCAGTAATCATGATCAGTGAAAAAACAACACTTAGAAGTTGTGTTTTTTTCATTATCAAATTTTTTAAGTTATTCATATAAAGAATATCGGATCAATAAACAGAAATGGTTATTAATAATGATTGAAATTTTTGTCCAGATTGTAAAATCTTAACACAAACATGAATCAATAATAATATTTTTTCAAAATATACTATGTAATATTTGAAAAGTACAAAATATGTGAATACTTTATATTACAATATTAGTTTCATACCGACAACATAAGGAAGAAGACATTTCAATTAATCGCAAATTCCTTGACAAGTCATTTTCCTTATGTTAAATATGATCATAAAATTTAGTCTAGAAAAAGCATGAATGTTTATTTTAAAAAAGCAGTAACAAATATCAAGAGATGTCTCAAAGACCATCTAAATTAATAATTAGCAAGATTTCAAAAATATGGTTGAGCTACAAGTTTTTAGATCATGCAACTGATGCATTCATTGAAGTAACTGCAAAAGACCTAAAAGAAGCATTTTTGGTCACCGCTAACGCAGTAATCAATCTTACACTAGATCAAGATAAGGTAGAAGAAAAAGATCAAAAAAGAATTATTGCACAAGGAAAAGACCTTAGATATCTTTTGTTTAGTTGGCTAGAAGAAGTAACTTTTGTCCTAATCACAGAAGGTTTTGCGATAAAAAGAATAGAACTTGAAATTCAAGAAAACAAAGGTTACAAAATTACTGCCAAAGCGTATGGTGAACCGCTTGATTTTTTAAAACATAATTTCAAAGTGGAAATCAAAGCCCCCACATTTTACGAGATGAAAATTGAGCAAAATAATGGAGTGTTTATGAGGTTTTTACTTGACCTCTGAGTTTGGTGAATTTTTATTATCAAATTTATAGAAGAATTTATCCGTGTTTTTTAAAAGCAGATGCATTCCATTTCATAGCGTGTACACAAAATTAGGGGTATTTGTAGTATTTTCAGTATTTGTACTGATTATGCTAGTACCAGTATACGCAGAAGTCACTACAATATCTATGAAAAAAAGTTTTTACACTATCGATGAAAAGATCTCATTTTTTGGAACTGCAAAAGAAGGAGACCATATAGTAAATGTAATGATACGAGATCCTGACGGACATGGTAAACTAGGTAATGGTGGTTCTGCAGATCCTCAGGGAAAATATGAAACAATTCCACAAAATGTAAAAAATATTTTTTCAATAAATGGAATTTACAATGTAACAGCATTTGTTGGTAAAATTGAAGATGGTGTCACCATGCAGTTGGAATTTGATGGAAAGAAAGTTGCCCTAATTCCTGACTTTGTATTAGCATTTAATTCAATTCCAGATAAAACAATTGAAGAAAAAAAGACATTGGAATTTACTCCAACATTAACTGAATCATTAACGGGTGTAATATTCAGTCTTGAGAAAAATCCACCAACTGGGTCATCGATTAATAATGAAACAGGAAAATTCACGTGGACTCCTACAGAATCTCAAGGTCCAGCTTCATATGTATTTGATATTGTAGTAAAAAAAGGCACATTAGAAGATAGAGAAGATGTAAAGATCACTGTAACTGAACCAGTTACTGTAACACAACCAGAACCAACACAAGAGCCTGAGCCAACACCAGTAACTGAACCTGAGCCAATATCAGAACCAACACCAGTAACTGAATCTAAAGAGTTAGGGATTGCATCGTTTGTTGATCCAACAAAAGATCCACAGTCTTATGTTAACAGATACAATAATGAACCAAAATACAAAGAGTGGTTTGATAAAACATATCCAGAATATTCCTCAATTTATCAAGCAGTGGGATTGGAAAAGCCTCTAGAAGTTCCAGCACCTTTTGTAGATCCAACTCTAGATCCACAATTTTACATTGATAGATACAATAATGAACCAAAATTCAAAGAGTGGTTTGATAAAACATATCCAGAATATTCCTCAATTTATCAAGCAGTGGGATTGGAAGAACCAAAAGCAATTGCATCTTTTGTTGATCCAACAAAAGATCCACAGTCTTATGTTAATAGATACAATAATGAACCAAAATACAAAGAGTGGTTTGATAAAACATATCCAGATATGACAATTTATGATGCAGTTGGATTAGATGAATCAAAAATCAAAGAACAAGAAAGTGGACAATGTGGTCCAGGAACAAAACTAGTTGATGGAGTATGTGCAGTTGATGATAATCTAAAAGGTGGCGGATGTCTGATTGCTACTGCAACATACGGTTCCGAGATGGCACCACAAGTACAATTCCTCAGAGAGATTCGAGATAACAAAGTGATGAGTACCACATCAGGTGTTTCATTTATGACTGGATTCAACCAATTATACTATTCATTCTCACCTACAATTGCTGATCTGGAGAGAGAGAGTCCAATATTCAAAGAAATTGTAAAAATCGGACTCACTCCAATGTTATCATCACTATCTATAATGTCAGCAGCAGATTCAGAACAAGAAATTCTAGGATATGGAATTGAAGTGATTTTGATGAATGTTGGAATGTATTTTGTAGCGCCAGCCATGTTGTTTTATAGCATTAAAAAGGCAAAAACACGACTAAGTTTTTAATCATAATGTCCATTTAGGGTAATATGGGAAAACTAAGTAGAAATATTAGAATTTGTGGAGAATGTGGAATTGTTTACACCTCGGTGAGCTTGACAAAATACATTGATCAGTGTCCAATATGTAATTCTAAAAGATATGAGGCAATGCCAATTAAAACAGATATTGATTAGAAAAATTCAATATAGAAAACATTATAAAAAATTATTTGAAAAACATCCAACATAGATTTTTTAATAGAATCAAATTGTTTGTAGTTATTGTCAGATGATCCTGAAATTGAAAAAATAAAACAAAGAAAACTAGAGGAGATGATCAGACAACAAAATCAGCCTCATATTCAACCAGGAATAATTGACCTAAATGATACAAATTTTACTCAGATAATTTCTGCTGATAGTCCCACACTGGTTGATTTTTGGGCAGATTGGTGTGGTCCATGTAAGATGATGCACCCCGTATTTGAGAGTCTTTCAAAGATATATCCAAAGATAAAATTTGCTCGAGTTAATGTAGATCAAAATCAAAACATTGCAATGAGATTTGCAGTACAATCAATTCCAATGTTTATCATGTTCAAATCAGGACAAATAGTTGATAAAATGATGGGGGCAGTTGGTGCACCTGGAATTCATATGATTTGCAAAAAACATTCAAACTAGTAAGCATAAGATGCATCTTTGCTTCGTTGAATATCTATAATTTTATTCAAAGTTTCTTGTTCTTGAGAACTAAGCTTGTGCATGAAATTGGCAAGAAGTTTTTTGCCTCATGAGATGGAGGAAATGTGTAAAATACTTCGTCTTCAAAAATATGTCTACCAATTGTTACACCTTGCACAGAGCATGCAACTTCTTGTCCTGTGTTAGCAGAAGTTACAGTTTTTTTATCAAGTTGAAGTTGATGGACTAGACCAATTCGTCTTCCATCCTTGTTCATAAAAGGGACTTTTTGTTTCAGAGTTCCAGCATCTATTCTAATTCCAAATACTGCAGGATCTGTATTTCTAAAAACATATCCTTTAAGAAATGTGAATTTGGAAATGGGAGTTAACTCTGCAAAAACTGCATCTTCTTCATTAGCAGTGTCTTCGCTTACCCAAGCATTGTAATTATCAATCAGACTGTAAATTATCCTATCTTCAAAAATTTTGATGTGACTGTTTTCTGATTCTTCTTTTGCATCAGGAAGTATCTTGACATTAAAGGCTAAAATCACACCTAGATGTCTGTCATTTTCTTTGATTGCTTTGGTCTCCATGATGTCCCGACGATTAACTGGTCCAATGTCTGCTTTAGCTATTGGGACTTGAGAGCGTCTTAGCATCTCAACTATTGCCTCAAGTGAGCCTATAGTATCACATTTTAAAACAACACCATTTGTTTCCGTATCAATAAATACAGATTTCATTTCAGATTCGATTAGTTTGGTATATTTTACTACATCAGATTCATTTGATGCAACATAAAGAGTACTACCAGGTAAAACACCTTCAAGGTCAGGTGATGCAATTTTGAGTCCTGCAGCTGCATTAACATTTTGTACGGGTTTGAATTTGTCTCTAGGATCCCTCATTTCATCAAGTGGTTTTGGTAAAAGAATTGCTTTTGGTTTTGTTACAATAACTGAATCTCTTTTTGCAACGACTATGGTGTCACCTTTTTTGATACTACCGTCAATCAAAATGATATTAGCTGTATGACCTAATCCAATCTCTTCGTTTACTTCAAGTACTATTCCTCTTGATTCTTTTTCTTTCTGATCTAATCTTTTTTGCAAGTATTGCTGTGTTAATCCAACTAATACTGCAAATAATTCTGGTATTCCAACTCCAGATCTTGCAGAGATTGGCACAATTGCAATTTCTGATTTAAAGTCTTTAACTCGATAAAATGCCTCAGATTGATATCCCAAAATAGATAGTGTTCCAACTACATCATAGATTTTTTGATCAAGATCAGTTTGAATAAATGCATCTTGTTCTTTTATTGCTTGTGTGATAAATTTAGTTTCTGATTTTCTCCATCCAGATATTTGATCACATTTGTTTAGTGCGACAACAAATGGGACTTTTCTACTCTGCAGAATTTTTAGGCTCTCATTTGTTTGTGGTTGAAATCCTCTGTTAACATCAACTACCAGTATTGCGATATCAGCTGCAGAGCCGCCTCTTGCTCTAAGATTTGTAAAGATTTCGTGTCCAGGGGTATCAATTACTAAGATTCCAGGAACTTGTGTTTCGGACTCTTGTAATTTTTTGTATAATTGACCACATGTTTCTTTAATTGTTTCAGTTGGAAGAAAACTTGCACCAATATGCTGAGTGATACCTCCAGCTTCCCTACCTTGAACGCCAGTACCTCTAATTCTATCTAAGAGAGATGTTTTACCAGAGTCTACGTGACCGAGAACTACCACGATGGGTTGACGAATTTGCAATCAGATCACTCAAATGCTACCCTCGATTCGTGATCAAAACTTTCCTGTGAATCAGATGCATGAATAATATTGTCACTAAATCCTAATCCAAAATCTCCTCGTATTGAACCAGGTGCTGCCTCAAATGATTTTGTTGCTCCAATCATAATTCGTGTAGTTGCAACTGCATTGTTTCCCTCAATTATCGCTGCAACCACTGGGCCTGATGTGATAAATGATGTGAGTTCGCCAAAGAATGGTTTGTCTTTATGAACTCCATAGAAATTTTCAGCCTGCTTTTGTGTAAATGTAAACATCTTTAATTTTGAAAGTTTGAATCCCTTTCTTTCAAATCTTGCAATAACTTCACCAGTAAGTTTTCTAGATACTGCATCTGGTTTTACAATGAAAAGAGTATGTTCAGTCAATTCTATTTCTTGTGTTGAATTCCGCCTTTGACGTATTTTTTGGTCCACTTTAATTTTCTTGGATCACGTTTTAGTTCTAGTGCGTTTTTCTTGCATTTTGCTGAACAAAACCATAAAACAGTTCCATCATTTTTTGCAAGCATTGTACCTGAACCTTTTGCAACAGGTCTAGCACAAAAACTGCAGGGTTTTACTAAAAGACTCATCTATTTCACCTAATGAATTTTCTTTGCTTCTCTTTCTGTTTCTCTTAGCATTAGAATTTCTCCTATTCTAACAGAACCTTTTACATTTCTAGTAAGAATTCTACCTTTATCTTTACCAGAAAGAACTTTTACTCTAACTTGAATAACTTCGCCAGCAATACCAGTTCTACCAACAATTTGAATAATTTCAGATTGAGTTACGTCGTCAGTTGTAGTACTCATTTGCTAGTCTTTCCACCTTTAATTTTAGCGATTGCTGAGATAACTTGATCAACTATGTGTTGTGCATCACCAGCGTCTAAAATTGCGGCAGCGGCAGAAGTAATGTCAATGCCCAAAGACTTTCCTAATTCTTGCTTGCTTGGAACAAATGCATATGCTGCACCCTGTTCTTCACATAGAATTGGAAGATGAGCGACTACCTCTGGTGGTTCAACATCTTCAGCGATAATAATTAATTTGCTTGTTCCTCGTTCAATGGCCTTTGTGGCTTCATTGGTTCCTTTCTTTACTTTACCGCTAGTAGATGCGACTCTAACAGCCTCCAAGATTGGATTTACGAGTTCTTCAGGCGTCTCAAATTTTACATAATAAGGTTTACCCATACTATTCACCCTTTAGGGATCATTCTCCATTCCAATCATACTAGAGATTGGTTTTAAAAGTGTTATCGGAAATGACAGACCTGACTTTTTGGAGATATTTTGACATTAAAGTATCTAATTTTTGCTGAGTCTCAGCTTCTCCATATATTCTAATGATTGATTCTGTTCCACTGGGTCTAATCATTACCCAGTTTTTAGAATTACTTGTAATTTTGATACCATCAGTTGTATCAGAATTTGGGAATTCTTCCTTTAGTGATTGTATTAGTTTTTTAGAATCTTCTTGAGAACAAGCAACTTTATCTTTTGTTGTAAAAGAAGGTGGAAGACTAGAAATTTCCTCAGACAATGTTTTTTCAGATGTGGCCAAAAATTCCAGCATTAAAGCTAAAGTCATACAACCGTCTCTTACCTGATTATGTTTTCCAAACATAAATCCTCCATTTTCCTCAAAACCAATTAATGCATTTGTTGGCACCATTTTTCGTGATACTTCTACACTTCCAACTTTGGTTCGTATCACTTTTGAATTAAATTCATTTGCAACAAGTTCTATGTTTGAACCAGAGTTCAAACAAGTAACAACTAGAGAATTTGGATTTTTTTGTAAGATGAATTTTGTGAGAACCAGTGCAGACTTGTCACCAGTAAGTATATCACCATTATTATCACAGAAAATACTTCGATCACCATCACCATCAAACGCAATTCCAAGATCTGCATTATTTTGTTGAACTGTCTTGGAAAGCTCAGAAAGATTTTGTGGTGTTGGTTCTGAACCACGTCCTGGAAATAAGCCATCAATTTTTTCATTGATCAGAAATATTTCACATCCAAGTGATTTACAAAAGATAGGCGCAGTTACTGCCTGTGCACCATTTCCTAAATCTAAAACAACTTTGAGATTTTTTGATTTTATTTTCTGTAAATCTATCTGAGATGTTATCCCATCAACATAAACATTAATTGTTCTATCTTCTTTTTCTGTAATTCCCCATTTTGAGGGGTTTTTTATCCAATTTTTTTTCAGAAAAATATCTTCAATTATCAATTCATCCTCTCGTGAAATTTCCACACCATCATTTGCAGCGAGTTTGATTCCATTGTATTGTGGTGGATTATGAGATGCAGTGATCATTATCCCACCAGAGTAACCAAGTTTCTTTACAGCATACTCAAGACACGGTGTAGGTACAAGTCCTGCATTATTGGAATCAAGTCCAGCATAATTTATTGCAGAACATACAACTTTTGCAATTATCTGACTTGATTCTCGTCCGTCATATCCAACTAATATCGGTCCTTTTTTGAAGTATGTTGCAATTGCCAATGTCATGTCATGTACAAATTCTAATGTGAAATCTTCAGAAAAGACTCCACGAATTCCATTCGTTCCAAAAAATTTTGCCATGGTTTACTTCAAGAATAGATAAATTTGTGTTTAATGGCAAATCCGATGCGGGAGTCGCCCAGCCTGGTCAAAGGCGTAGGGCTTAGGACCCTATCTCTTAGGAGTTCGTGGGTTCAAATCCCACCTCCCGCATTAATTGTAAATTTCTGTGAATGATTAATAATGAGAAAATAGTGATCAAAAAAAGTTATGAAAAAAACAGTAATCGGAATTACAGTTGTTGGAAAAGACAGAGAAGGAATAGTTGCAGCATTTACTAATTTTGTATTTGAAAACGGTGGAAACATTGAAAAAGTAAATCAAAATGTAATCAAAGGTCTTTTTGGAATGTATCTCGAAGTATCTTTTACAAAAGCAGTAGATGTAAAAAAGTTTGATTCTGGAATTCAATTCTTATCAAAAAAGAAAAGATGGATGTAAGCACACATCATGAAACAAATTCAGAAAAAAACATTGCAATACTAGTTACAAAAGAACCACGCTGTATGGAAACAATACTTGATGCTGAGAAAAAGAAATTACTGCAGGGAAGTATTTCTGTAATTATAGGAACCGAAAAAACATTAGAGAACATAGCAAAGAAAGCAAAAATTCCATTTATTGTAATTAAAGAATCAAATCAAGAAAAAGCTGAAGAAAAAATAATGGAAGTTTGTAAAAAACATGAAATTGATTTGATTGTACTTGCAAGATATATGAAAATTCTCAGTCCAAACTTTGTTTGGAGATATCCAAATAGAATAATCAATATTCATCCATCATTATTACCTGCATTCCCAGGTGCTCTTGCATATACACAAGCTTACGAAAGAGGAACAAAGATTGTAGGTGTAACTTCTCATTATGTAACTGAAAACTTGGATCAGGGACCAATAATTTTTCAGGATTCTTTTAAAGTTGATCCAAATGATACATTAGAGGAAATTAAATCTAAAGGTCAAAAATTAGAAGCAGATACTTTACTAAAAGCAATAAAGATGCACCTAGAAAACAAGCTTGAAGTTCGCTGGAGAAAAGTTCATGTCAAGTCTAAGTGAATCAGATGACAGAAATTAAATCTCAGTTTGATCCTAATCTAAGAAAAATCATTAAAAAGAAAAAACAAATTGCAGTAGTTCCTGTAGGCTCAATAGAACAACATGGTCCACATTTACCAGTCTCAACGGATTCAGATATTGTTACTGAGATAGCAAGAAAGTTATCAGAAAAGAAAAATTTTCTACTTTTACCTACAATAACATATGGGGTATCATTTGAACATGCACCATTTTTTAATTTGAGTATCAAAGAATCAACTCTCAGTACGGTTATGATTGATTTGTGTACATCACTTTTTGCAAATAATATTAAAACAGTTTTTGTCATTAATGGGCATCATGGAAACCTAAAACCGTTGAAAAATATTGATGAAAAATTACGAAAATTATCAAAAAACAAACTCAAAGTTTTCCCACTCTCGTATTGGCATTTTATGCAAAGAGAATTTGATCATGCAGGATTTGTAGAGACCTCACTAATGCTTGCAATCTCGAAAAATGTCAAAATGAAATTGGCAGAAAAAGGACTTTTAACAGATGGGATGAGTCAACAGCAAATCAAAGATTTAGGACGATTGGCAGAGAAATCATTTCTGAAAGTTACTAAAAATGGAATTTGGGGAGATCCAAGGAAAGCCACTAAGAGAGATGGGCAGATAATTTTAGATGAAATCATGAAAAATCTAGAAAAAAAGTGTCAAACTTGCCTTGCTGGGCATAGTTCAAAGGTACACCAATGAAATTTTAATATAATCCCTCAATATCAAAGTCAATAAGTGAAATAGATGTCCGTTGATATGGCAGTAAAAGTATTGGATGACAGTATCAATCAAACTGTATTGATAAAACTCAAAGGCGGAAAAACAATTAGAGGTAGTTTACTCGGTTTTGATCAACACATGAATCTACTACTTGACTCATCAGAAGAAATTTCTACTGATGGCAATTCAAAAAGCCTAGGCACCATCGTCGTCAGAGGAGACAATGTTGTTATGATATCTCCTCCACCAGCAGCAAATTAGGTGATTTGAGATGACTAGAGGCACAACTTCAATGGGTGGTTTTACAAAGAAAAAAGTACACATCAGATGTAGAAGATGCGGTAATAATGCATTTCATAAACGTCACCACCAATGTGCAAGTTGTGGTTTTCCAGAGGCTAAACGTAGAAAGTATTCCTGGATTAAATGGTATACGTAGATGCAAGAGATTGCAATAATTCTTAGTTCATTAGCAGGTGTTGCTACAGCAGCTGCTGCAAGAAAGATGCCAAGAAATAAAACACAATTACTCAGTCTTGGTGCTAGTTCACATATCAAAAGTCAAATTAATTCTCTAAAAATTGAAAAAGATATTCTTACAAAAACAATTTCTAGATTATATCAAACAGATTCTGATTTTCCAAAGATTCAGCGTGACAAATTATTGTTAAAGTATCAACATCAATTAGGAGTTGTATTAGCAAGATTAGAAAAACTTGAAGATGCAAGTCATCATCCAGATTTGGGTCCAATTGGAGATGGGTTGATTACATTAATGGATCAAAAACTATCAAAACTAGATGATAGATTGTATGAATTATCATCAAAGATTGCAACTGTAAATGTATCAATTCCAGAAATAAAAAAAGAAGCATCAGAAAGCATATCAGAAGTAAAATCAAGTAAAAAAGTATTCAACTTTGAAAAACCAAAAGAAACAAAGTTGGATCCAATAATAATACCACAAGCAAGTTCAAGACAATCATTTGAATTAACTACATTAACAAGTTTTTCAAACAGAGAACCAAAGTTCCAGATATTTGAAAAACCAATTGAACCAAAAGTGGAGATCATAAGAGAGATGATCCAGCCAAAAGAGAAGATCATAAGAGAAACAATTCAACCAAAAATAGAAGATAAAATTGAGATCATACAAACAGTTATTGCAAAACCAGAAATTAAATTTGAAACAAAGCCAGATATCAATAATGAAGTTGCAAAGATAACAGAGCATAAAGCTCTTCCAGAGCCAAAGAAATCAAATCCAACTACAGTATTAGATGATGACTTTGATGAAGATAATACAGATGACCTAGATAAAATCAAAGGAGAGATCATGAAAGTTCTCTCCAAAATTGAACAAGCAGAGGTAGAATGATTGTCTTACGATGATGCCATAGAGGCATTGTCAACTGATGCATTAAAATTTGTAAAAGATGGTTTTGTAGTTGGACTAGGTAGTGGTAGGGCAGCTACTACTCTGGTAAAATCTCTTTCATCATTAATCAAAATAAAAAATTACAACATCAAAGGAGTACCAACCTCGTTACAAATAAAATTGATTGCGGAAAAAGGAGGTATTCCACTAGTAGAAGCTGATCATGTTGATCACATAGATGTTGTTTTTGATGGAGCTGATCAAATTGATTCTCAAAGATTTGTCATTAAAGGAGGCGGTGGAGCTCTGTTACGGGAAAATATTTTGTTTAGTCTAGCTAAAAAAGTAGTAGTCATGGCAGATAAATCAAAATTCGTTAAAAACTTTACAAGAGCAGTTCCAATAGAAGTTCATCCGCTTGCAAGAAATTCAGTAACAGATGCAATCAAAAAATTAGGAGGAAAAACAGAACTGCGTTCACTGGATAGAGGATATCCATTCTTTACAGAAAATGGAAATATTATTCTCGATTGTGATTTTGGAGTAATCAAAAATCCAAAAATACTTTCTCAAAAAATCAAACAAATCACAGGAGTTATGGAATCAGGGATATTCATTAGAAAACCAGATGTAATTTACAGGGCCAAGATTGATGGTAAATTTGATATAATTTAGAAAATTATTTCAGACTGCCCTAAAATTTATTTTCATGTTGGATTGAATTTATAAATTCTGTATTTTCTAGCATTATGCCTATCATTTGTTGATGTAATGTAAAATCATCGATAAAGAACAGATAATGAAGTTATTTGAAATTTATTCATCATCTAAAATTAGCCATGATAATCCCATTACTTCTTCCCATACTGGTTTTGACTCATTATTATTTTCTAATATATCATAGTATAGTAAAAATTAGTTTAAAAGATCCATGAACAATTCGTTCAGATCAATGATCCATTTGATATCTAAATTAATAAAAAAGACTTGGGCCAAATTGCCCAAGCCTAGGACGATGGTTAGCCAACAGACAAGCGAATGACTCCATTAGCGTATGAAAACCACAATAATTTTAGAAGTTTTACTTAAAAGAATCACGTAGAAATTATCAGTATGATCTAAATACTATTTTGATAAATTAGGTATAGTTGGATCTCTCACCAAATAACTAATCGTTGTTGGTCTTAAGATCCAATTTAATATTTTAATTTATAATTAACAGTCCTTTCATCTCTGGATGAATGGTGCAATGATAAATGAATGAGCCAGTCTTATCTGCTGAAAAGGTAATAGATTGAGAGTCAAAATACCCAAGATCTCTTGAATGTACATTAAATTCATCGATGTTAAAATTATGAACTGATTTTTCTTCAGGTGTATTTACTAAATTGTTCATTATATGAACAGAAACTAGATTTCCTTTTGACATAACCAAAGTAGGACTAGTCATCTTACTTTGTGGGGCTTGTTTTCCACCTCTACTTGATTGTAATACAAATCCATATTGTCCATCAGTTGTTTTTCCAGTCTTTATCAAAATATTTTCAGGAACCAAAAATACTGGATGATCCATATTTACAGGAATGAATGATTGGTATACATAATAGGCCCCAGCTGCAATAGCTACGAGTAATCCAATACCAACTAGTTTTAGTATGGGAAACTTTTGTGTGGATTTTGGTTTAGATTTGGGTGTAGATTTTATTTTCTTTGCCATACAATAACTATTAGATCTGTTTTCATTTCCCATTATTAATCTATTAGAGAAATTAATTAAATAGCAGAGAGAAAATAGTAATTTAAATTAAAACATGTTTTTATGCGACAGATCGTTCAACGAATTTTCCATGTCCTAGTTTTCCAACAACTTCAAAATCTTCAGCTACTAGATGACCCCTTACAATTGTTTTAACAGGCCATCCCTTCAATGACATTCCCTCATATACAATATAATCAGAAAATCCACCAAATAGTTCTGAAGATACTTTATTTTCTTTTTTCAAATCTATCATGGTAATATCAGCATCTGCATCTTTGGCTAGTGTTCCTTTTTTTGGATGCATTCCAAATATTTGAGCAGCATTACTGCTTGTAAATCGTACAAATTGCTCAAGTGAAATTCTATTCTTATTTACTCCCTCACTTAACAAAATTGGTATCGCAGTACCTATTCCTGGAAATCCTGCCAAAGCTCCCCAGACATCAGTGCCATCGAGTTTTAGTTTTAATTGATTTGCAACGTGGTCTGTTCCTATAGTATCAATAAGATTATGTGATAATGCATCCCATACTGCAGCATTATCTTGTGCGGTTCTAATGGGAGGCATAACTTTGGCAAGATATCCTTTCTGATTTTCATATGAAAGTGTAAGATAGTGAGGACATGTTTCAACAAAAATTTTAGTTCCAAGTTTTCGTTCTTCTTTAATTTGCTGTAATGCTTTTTGAGAACCAATATGAACAAAGTAAATTGTACAGCCATAATTTCTTCCAAATTTTGAAACTGTTTTGATTGCTTTTGCTTCAAATTCAGGAGATCTACTCTCAGACCATGCAGGAAGACCATCGCGTTTTTTCTCTTTAGCGGTCTTTATTCCACATGCACAAGATTCATAATCTTCTGCATGAACCAAAACAGGACATCCAAGCGATGCAGCAGTTTTTACAATCTCTTCTACTAGTTTATTATTTACATCTACTGTTACTTCAGATAATTTAGAAGAGTATGGGGACATGTCCATATACACATGACCTACATCACCACCAAGATTCATGTAAATTTTAAACGAAGTAATTCCTTTTTCAATACAGTAAGGCATTTCACTAATTTGTTGAGGAGTGAAAATAGATGCATGAATTGTATAATCAATATAGTGATTTTTTGATGCGGCTTCTAGTTGATCTCGTAGTGAAGTTTTAAATGAATTTCCAAGTCGCAACATTCTCATCATGGTTGTTATTCCACCAATAGCTGCTGCATGTGACTCAGTTTTTGCAGCCTGATCGATTGGGGAATACACACCATAGTGAACGTGAGTATCTATTGGTCCAGGTATTGAGATTAGACCGTTTCCGTTTATTTTGTGATCACATGCAGGAATGTCATTTGTAAAACCGACAATTTTTCCCTCATCAATTATGATGTTTTTGTCAAGCACTCCTTGAGGTAAAACGATATGTGAATTTGTGATCACGGTGTCATACGTCATCAGAAATTTTTCATGTTCTGCAGTCTATTATGCGTTGAGATACGATCCTAAGAAAACCATGCTGGAAAATCAAGGACATAGAACAAGCTTATCTAGTTCAAAATTATAATTTTTTTTGTGAAAGTTTTACTTTTGGTCTGTATAGTTATTTTTTTGGGAATTATAATGATTCCACATGTATTTGCAGAAAACACAGATGATTCTGACCAGTCATCACTTCCTAAGGTTCTTGATGAAAACTATGTAGTAGAGCAATTCGTGGCAGAAGGCATTCCAAATAGTCCAACTACCATGACCTTTCTTGGAGATGACATTTTGGTATTGCAGAGATATGATGGAATAGTCAGACTGGTAAGAAACGGAATTTTGCAACCAGATCCTGTTTTGGATGTATCTGTTGCAAAAGATGGAGAGAGAGGAATGCTTGGAATTACGTCTGATGGTTCTAAAGTATATGTCTATTTTACAGCAGCTGATGTTGATGCAGGAAAAGCAATTGAAAATAGAATTTACAAATATGATTGGAATGGTAAAAAATTAATAAATCCAGTATTGCTTAAAACGTTACCAAGTGATAATTTTTATCATAATGGGGGTGCAATGACTAATTTTGGTGAACAAACATATGCAGTAATTGGAGATAATGGGAATTACGGTAGATTACAAAATAGGGATGCAGATTGGAAAAACAATACCAGTGTAATTCTCAGAATAGACCCGCCAGGATCATATTATGCCATGGGAATTCGAAATAGTTTTGGAATAACGGTAGATCCAATAACTGGAAATATGTGGGATACTGAAAATGGCGATGATGTCAATGATGAAATTAATCTAGTGTCAGAAAATTTTAACAGTGGTTGGATTGAGATAACAGGAATTACAAAGAATCAAACTCTAATTGATTCATTGCCAAAATATGGAGATTTTGTTTATAGTAATCCAGAATTTGTATGGGAGAAACCAGTTTGTCCTACTGGAATTGCATTTAGTACGTCAGAAAAATTTGTGCAAACAGATAGAGTTTTTGTTGGAGATTGTAATAATGGAAACATTTATCGTTTTAATCTAAATGAGCAAAGAACTGGATTTATTTTTAATTCATCTGATCTTCAAGACAATACATTAAACATTGGTGAGTCAAATGAAGAAATTTTGTTTGGAACTGGTTTTGGTGCAATTACAGATGTTGAAGAAGGACCAGATGGTTTTTTGTATATTGTGTCATTATCTAATGGAAAAATATACAGAATACTTCCAAAAGAATTTGTGCAGAATATGCCTCAATCAAAAGGAGGTGGTTGTTTGATAGCTACTGCAGCATATGGTTCTGAGCTTGCACCACAAGTACAACAATTACGAGAGATGCGAGATAATAAATTGTTACAGACTAAAACAGGATCTAGTTTTATGAATTCATTTAATTCATTCTATTACTCATTTAGTCCTACAATAGCTGATTATGAAAGAGAAAATCCAGTATTCAAGGAATCGGTAAAGATTATGATCACTCCCATGATTAGCTCACTTTCAATTCTAAATTATGTTGATATGGATTCCGAAGAATCAGTATTAGAATATGGGATTAGTTTGATTATATTAAATCTAGGAATGTATTTTGTGGTTCCCGCAATTGTTATTGTTGGAATAAGAAAGAAATTCTAAACTCTTTTTCAAAGTAAAGATAATTGTGAATCATAGATTTACCTACTTTTATGAGAAAATGAATAAAAACACATCTCTGAGATGTAATAGAAGGGCCGGTGGTTTAGTGGTATAATGCCTCGTTCGCAACGAGGATGTCGGGGGTTCAATTCCCCCCCGGTCCATTAATAATTTTTCCAGAAACTATTATACATAAACAAAGATTATAAATTTCCATGAAGGTTTTTGATGGAAAGAAAGCTGCACAGGATTACATGTCAAAACATACACTTGCATTTTCTACTCCAGAATTAACTCTAATGAGATTTGCATTTTGGTTAGGAGATACGGTTCCAGATCCTCAAAACAAAGACAACTCACTTCCAAGAATGCTGACATTTATGGTAGAACAAGATTTTGCACCAATTCTAATTGATGATGACAAATACGAGCCATCTGGTGCTGTCAAAAGTTCAAATGTATATGGAAATGCATTTTCAGAAACTAGTTCTGACGGAAAGTTTTGTTCTGAGTGTGGTACAACTCTATCAAAGACAGCAAAATTCTGTCCTGAATGTGGTACAACACAGGATTAGTTTTAAAATAATTTTTAATTTTATGCTTTAGTACCACATTTTGTACAGAATTTTGTATTTGGTCTTAATGATGCACCACATGATGCACATCCATTTCCACTAGATACAACAGTTCTTCTTGGCATAAGAGCTGGATCAGGAGAGGGTAAAGTTCCAACATCACCAAATACTTGTTGTGCAGATACAATACCTGGAGGACCACCAACAGGATTTTGGGCAGAGCCGGATCGTGGCATTCCCATTCCACTCATCATTCCAGGCTGTCCCATTCCTGGCATCAGTCCTGGAGATTGAGTATTGCCAACACCTGATCCACGAGATTTTTTTAGCTCGAAAATAACTTTGATTGCAAGAAATTCTAATGCAGAGTAAGCTACAACATAATCGCCTAGTTTTTGAAAGAATTCTTTGTCAGTTAGGAGACCTTTTTTGTACATGTTATTAGTATCAAGAAATGATTCATAGTATCCCTGAGAATCATCAAACAAACTTTGCAGTTTATCAAATAGCATGTTCAGAGTATCTACTTCGCCAAATGACATATCCATGCTTTATTTTTGGAATATTAATTACTTTAGGATCAAAAAATAGAAAAATATGTAACGGTTTATGCTTGTAATGCTCTATCAATCATATTTTTGTATGATTCTTTTGATGCGGCACCAACTTGCTGGCTAACTATTTCACCTTTGTTAAGGAGAATTAAAGTTGGAATGCTAAAGACATTGTATTTTGATGCTAATTCATTAGCTTCATCTACATTGACTTTGACAAATTTTACTTTGCCTTGATAGTCATTTGCCAATTCTTCTACTACTGGACCTACCATTCTACATGGACCACACCATTGGGCCCAAAAGTCAACAAATACTGGTATATCAGAGTTGATTACATTGATTTCCCAAGACTTTGCATCTGAAATTTCTGTTATTCCCATATTAACTATAATTTATTGAACATACCTAAAAATGTTCACCAGAATCAACACCGTATTTTTTGTTGTAAAGGAAAAATCAAAAAACATATTTACTGATATATACTTAAATGTCGTTTCAATAAAACGGAGATATGAGCGCTGAACTTAGACTTAAAAAATTAAGAGGATCTGGCGGCTACGTAATGGCAACTGTGAATGATCAACAACAAATGAAAGGAAACCTAGGAGGAGCAGATCTATTTTTGGCAGCAATTGGTAGACTAGAAAATCAGAAAATTACTAAATATTTTTGCAATACATGTGAGAAAGAATTTGAGGGCCATCCAAAAATAGAATATGAAAATCCAAATGAAGAAGTTGCAGAAAATTTAATTCTTGCAGAAAAAGGTCAGTATATTTGTAATTCATGTAGTGCGACAATAGCTGAATATAGAGAATTTAAAAAACAAAATGAAACAGTTGAAGTTGGAAGTGCAAAACCATTAGAAACCACAAGTCAAACTATTACACCGCAAATCTCGGAACCTGTACAAACTCAAATAAAACCAGAGATCAGTACACAGTCAGCTACACAACCAGGTTCAGCTACTGCAATTAGCTCAATTGAAGGATTAGCAGTATATGATGAAAATGCAAAAAAGATTGGAAAGGCAAAACATGTTGGAATAGATTCTAATCAATCAGTAGTGTTGTTAATTATAAAAAATGATGGAACTGAGGGCAGTATTCCATGGAATAACATAAGAAAAGTGGGAGACGTAATTCTTTTAGGAAGCCCAGTAGTTGCACCTCAACCTATCCAACCAGGAAAATGTGTAAGTTGTGGATTTTCAAATAAAGAAGGTTCCAAATTCTGTGAAGAATGCGGTAGCAAGCTACAATAAGTGCAGATAAATTTAATCAATCAAACTAAGGCGATATAATGAAGTTGAACCAAAAATCCATGTCAAAAGGAATATTCAAAGACATCATAATTGTCGCTATAGGAGTAATTGTAATTTGGATTGGTCTACAAGTTGCGTTTGGGACACAAAATCCATTTTACGTAGTAGCCAGTGGAAGTATGATTCCAGTTTTACAAGTATATGATGTATTGATTGTTCAAGGGCATGTACCATTTGAAGACGTTAAAGTCGGAGATATTATTGTCTTTAATCGTCCATCAGGACATGATAGAGTAATTGTACATAGAGTTGCATCAATTATTGATGATGAACCTAAAACAATTAGAACAAAAGGAGATGCAAATCCAGCTTCAATTCCAGGAACAGATTTTCCAATTACCAAAGAGGAGTATATTGGTAAAGTTGCCTATGTAATTCCACAAGTAGGCTATGTCACTCAACTATTGAAACCTCCAGTAAATTATGTCATAATTGTAATTGTCATAGGAATTATGATTGTAAAGCAAATGTCTAAAAAGAAAAATGAAAAAGAATTGAGTTTGCAGGATCCATTTAATCAAAATGATTCCCATGTAGAATTACCTCCATATATTCCAGAATTAGGCAAATTAAAAAAAGATAAAGAATATTCAAAGCATGAAGAAAGTAAACCTTCTGAAGCAGAAGAGTCAAAAAAAGATTCTGAAAATGATCAAAAATAATTTTCTTAAATTACAAACAGTATCACATATCAAGAAAATTTGAAATTAGTGGTTCTAAAGGACTGAATCTTTAGTCTTGAAAACACGATTAAAATAATCAGAGGGTTCATTTGGTTTTTCAATGTCGTTTGTAATTCCTGCAAGATTTTTTGCAAGATTCTTTTTGTATCCAATTTGCATCTGTCTCTGCATTTGGATTCTCTGTGCCTGGGGGGACCCTGCTCCATGCATTGATTCAGTAAGATATCCCACAGCGTTTCTTCCTAGTGTCATATTTTCAATTAGTCTAAGTACTCTCATTCTATTTTCAACATCAACTCCCTTACGACCCTTAAGATATTTTTTGAGCATTGGTCCTGCTACTGGATGTCTAAAGTCTTTCTCGGATGGCAGTGTTACTACCAATCCACCTGCAATGTCTTGTGCTAGTCTACTGATTTCATATGGGAATCTAGTTACATTGTGTTTACAAACTTGGGCAAGCATGTCTTCATTAAGATATACGCCTGATTTCATTTTGTGTCCTTGGTGCGATGATGCAATTCCTGCAGCAAAAATTGTCTCATTAAGATGAGTCATCTCAATGAGTTTATCTTTAATATGAGATACGTTGGGTATTCCATTATAATCAGCTATTGTAGCTGCTGCACCAATTAGAACATCACCTAATCCAGTTTTACATACATAGCTACGTCTATGATAACAAGTAAAGCGTTCAATTAGCATTGATGCAAATTCGTATTCACCATACATGAATACTTTATCCCATGGAATGAACACTTTATCTAAAACCATTAATGCTTCTTGTCCTCCATACTTTGCATTACCATCATCAATGGTTCCTTCCTCCATACTTCTGGTGTCACATGATTGTCGTCCATAGATGTAAGTTACACCTTTAGCATCTGCTGGAATTGCACCAACTACAGCCCAATCTTTGTCGTTTTCTGTTAATCGTACTGTAGGCATTAGGATAATCCAATGTGAATTTATGCAACCAGTTTGATGTGCTTTAGCTCCTGAAACATAGATTCCTTTATCGTCTTTGGCAACTACTCTAGTAAACAAATCAGGATCATCTTGTTCTGCTGGTCCTTTACTTCGGTCTCCTTTTGGATCAGTCATGGCACCACCGATTACAAGATTTTCTTTCTGAACCATCTTTACAAATTCTAAAAATCGTTTATGATAATTGGTTTTATGTTTCTCATCAATTTCAAATGTAGTAGAATGTAAAGAATTCAGTGCATCCATTCCAACACATCTCTGGAAACATGTTCCGGTGTTTTGTCCTAATTTTCTTTGCATTTTATTTTGTAAAACTAAATCTTGTGCACTTTCTGCAATATGTAAAAATCTGTTAACTTGTAATCCAGTAATTGATGAATGTGCAGAAGCGAGTTCTTCTTCTCGTACAGCCAAGTCATATGTCTCTGCTACTGCATTAATTGATGGTCTAATCATCGGGTGATCTACTGGTTCTTTTACTAGTTCTCCAAAAAGGTAAATTTTGAGATCTCTTCCCCTTAGACTTTGAATATAATCTTCGCCTGTTCTTATGGTCTTGAATTTCTCAACATTCGCCACATTAACATTCACTCTAGGTTGTATAAATATTCTAAAACAGTATAAATAAAAATTTACGAATGAATTGCGATCAGAGTCCGATTCTAACATCAAGAATCTTGCATCCCTTACCTTTCTCCATTACTAAGACAGGGTTCATGTCAAGTTCCTTAATTTCCTTAAAGTCAGTAACTAATTGAGATAATCTCTGAATGCATTCAGAGAGTTTTGCAATATCAGATGGTTTTTCACCTCTGACTCCTTGAAGTATTTTTTGTGTTTTAATGGATGCGATCATGTCATCTGCTTCTTTATCAGTAACTGGTGCAAGTTTGAAGGTGACATCTTTGAGAACTTCAACATAGATTCCACCCATTCCAAGCATGATAACAGGTCCAAATCCAGACTCTAGTTTAGAACCTATAATCAATTCTTTACCACCTTTTACCATTTCAACAATTAAAACTCCCTTTATCTCTGCATTTTTGTTGTATTTTTTGGCATTTGCAATAATTATCTTAAATGCTTCTTTGATTTCTGAATCATTTGTTAGATTTACTTTAACACCACCAGCATCGGATTTGTGAATAATTTGCGGTGATGCAATCTTCATCACTACAGGATAACCTATTTGCTTTGCAATCTTTATGGCATCTGCTTCTGTTTTTGCAAGTGCACTTTTTGGCAATGGTAATCCATATGCTTTGAGAACTTCTTGTCCTTCTTCTTCTAAAAGATTTGGTCGTTTTTCTTTTTTAACTTTATCAAAAATTTTCTTTGCTTTTAGTTTGTCAACTTTAAATTCAGTGATTTTTCCTTCGGGTGTTTTAATCCAATTTGAAAATTTAAGCATTGCAGCAAGTGCTCTAATTGCTCCTTCCGCATATGTATAATATGGGACATCGCCTGCAGCTAAAATTTCTCTATTTGTAATTCCTTCATCTAATCCCATTAAACTTGCAAGCATTGTCTTTTTGTATTTTTTTGACATTGCAACAATCACTTGTGCTAATTTATCATAGTTCAAAGTTCCAGATGGAGTACACATTGAGATTACAGAGCCCACATTAGGATGTGTTAAGACACGATCCAAAACATTGCTGAATCTATTAAAATCAGCATCACCCACAATATCTACAGGATTACGAGAGCTTCCCCAAGGAGGTATTACAGCATCAATTTTTGGACGAATGCTATCAATGTTCGCCATTTTGATTCCAAGTTTAGAGCATGCATCAGTTGAGATTATTGCAGGTCCACCTGCATTTGATACAATTACAAGATCTCCACCTGAAGGAAGGGGTTGTTTTGAAAATGCAACTGCATAATCAAAGAGTTCTTCCATTGTATCAACACGAATTGCACCTGATTGTTTTAGCAAAGCATCATAGATTTCATCAGAGCCCATCAAAGCTCCAGTATGAGACATTGCAGCCTTTGCACCTTCTGGACTACGACCTGATTTGAGAACAATAACGGGTTTTTTTAGTTTTTTAGTAATATTTTTACAAACTTTGAGAAATTCCTGACCATCACCCATATCTTCAAGATACATTACGATTACTTTGGTTTGATTGTGATTAGATAACATCTTGAGAATATCAACTTCACTCATTGCAGCTTTGTTTCCCATACTAATTACTGCAGAGAATCCAATTCCTTGTGCACTAGCATCTTCAACTAGTGCTGCACATATTGCACCACTTTGAGATACAAGTGCAATTTCGCCAGACTTGGGTGTGACTTTAAGGAAAGTGGAATTCATCATCGTCTTTGGATCAAGATTCATCACACCAAGACAATTTGGACCAATGATTTGTATTTTGTATTTTTTAGCAATATCTTTTAGTGTCTGTTCTCTTTTTGCTCCTTCTTCATCTACTTCTTTGAAACCAGCAGTAATGATAATTACACCTTTTACTTTTTTCTTTCCGCATTCTTCTAAAGCATCTGCAACGAAAACATTTTTGATTACAATTACTGCAAGATCAACAGGTTTTGGAATATCCAAAACGCTCTTGTAAGCCGTTTTGTAAAATACTGTTGGTCTTGTAGGACTAACAGGGAAAACTGTACCTTTGAAGCCATTCATAATATTTGATGTAATGGTTGCTCCAACACTACCTCGTTTGTCAGATGCACCGATAATTGCGATAGATTTTGGTGAGAGAAAAACAGATTCGACCACGTTAATTTTGACTAAGGATTTTGTATAATAAAGTTATTCATAGAAATTTCTGATCTCTGTTTTTTAGCTTCCTAACATCTTTCCTGCCAAATTTTCTTTTCGTGGAACCCACAAAAGAGTGATTTTAGAAAATTTTCCGATCAAAGTCCACGCCTCACGTGCAAGCTCTCGTAATTTTTCATTATTTATTGCAAATTCGTGATTTAACTGAGAGACAGTATTTTTTGAATCACTAAAAATTGTAATCTCTTCATAGTCCAAGTTTTTCATTGCTGCAATAATTGCCATGTATTCAGCCTGATTGTTTGTTATTTCTGGTTTTTTTTCATAAAAAGATTCACCTGTCTCTTTTACAAAATAGCCAAATCCTCCATTAGGACCACCAGAACCATCTACGTACACATTAATTCTCATCTTTATACAACCTCGTCATTTTTACACTCAGATTAATTACTATCAAATAAAATATTATAGATATAATTTGCGATACAATAGAAGCGAGATAAGCATCATAGTTTATTGTTAGAAAATAATATTGCAAGAACCATCTTGCTATAGAATAGATAACTTCGGATATTCCAAGTGAAGTTATAATTTTAATTAGATCATGTTTTAGTTTTGATTTATCAGTTTGACCAGATTTGAGTAAATATTTTTTTCGATTATCTAGATAATACAAACTACCAAATGTAGAAAAATAAATTGCATGATCAACAAGTAATGTGTAAGTAGGAATAAGATAATCTGCTTGCTCAGATAACATATGAGCCACAATTGCAGAGATTATAATTGATGCTGTAATAGCAATAAAAATATTTTTATTCAGCATAAAATATTGACGATGTTTTTTTAACACAAAATTATTTAGTTTTCACTACAATTAAACTAAGACTAGTCCAAAGTAATTTTTAAGAAGATCAACAATCCTGCAAGTTCTGCAATACCTACTCCTAGCATGTATGGAAATATCTCATATGAAAAAATTTGATCCATTGAAAAGTATGCAAATGCCCCAATAATATTATGAAGAAACAACATGCCTGCAACAACAATCATTCCTAATGGAAGTTGCGCCCTTGTCTTTGCATACATTCTTCCAAAAATGTAAATCAAGACCCCAAGTACTACCATATTAAGAATTGAAACAACAGATAGCACTAGAGAATTAGATTCCATTTAAAGAGAAACATATCTGATCTTTTATTTACTTTTGTCCAGTTTCCCTTCAATTTTATTAAATGTCTCCATATTAGATTCTAGAAATACATGGATCTAAGCAGATTTACGATTAGAAGAGATTGTATAATCTTGCAAGAGAAACTTTGTTAGCTGGATCTACTGTAGCAATTTTTCCATCCACTTTAACCTCATACGTTTCTGGATCAATCTCGATTTTTGGTGTGAGATCATTGTAAACCATATCTTTTTTGCTGATATTTCTACAATTTTTTACAGGAACCAATTTTTTGCTGATTTTAACTTTGGATGATAATCCAAGATCAAGTGCAATTTGTGATGTAAATGTAACAGATGTAGAATGTTTTGCACCACCCATTGATCCAAACATCGGTCTATATGAGATTGGTTCTACTGTCGGTATAGATGCATTAGGATCTCCCATCAGAGAATATGCAATCATTCCTCCTTTGATTATTAATTTTGGTTTGATACCAAAAAATTGTGGTGTCCAAATTACAATGTCAGCAATTTTTCCAGGTTCTAATGATCCTACATATTGTGATATTCCATGTGCGATTGCTGGATTTATTGTGATTTTGGCAAGATATCGTTTAACTCTTAGATTATCATTTTCTCCAGATTCTTGTTCAAGTCTACCTGTCATTTTTTTCATTTTATCTGCAGTTTGCCAATTTCTCGTTGTAACTTCACCTACTCTACCCATTGCTTGACTATCAGATGACATCATACTTAGAGCTCCAATGTCATGTAATACATCCTCAGCTGCTATGGTTTCACCGCGAATTCGTGATTCTGCAAAAGAGACATCCTCGGGAACAGATGGATTAAGATGATGACATACCATCATCATATCCAAATGTTCTGATAACGTGTTGATTGTAAATGGTCTTGTAGGATTTGTTGATGACGGTAAAACATTTTTTTCACCAGCAATCTTCATTATATCTGGAGCATGTCCGCCACCAGCGCCCTCAGTATGATATGTATGAATTGTTCTACCAGCTATTGCATTTATGGTATCATCTACATATCCACATTCATTTAATGTATCAGTGTGAATTGCTACTTGGGTGTCAGTTTTATCTGCAACTCTTAGAGCAGCGTCAATGGTAGCAGGTGTTGTACCCCAATCCTCATGTAATTTTAAACCACATGCACCACCTTCTATTTGCTCCATTAGTGCTATCTCTTGAGAATCATTTCCTTTTCCCAAGAAACCAAAATTAAGTGGAAGTTCATCTACTGCCTCAATCATTCTTTGAATGTTCCAAGTGCCAGGAGTACATGTAGTTGCATTGGTGCCATCAGCAGGACCTGTTCCACCGCCAATCATTGTAGTGGTGCCACTACAAATTGCGTGTATTGCTTGTTGTGGTGAAATAAAATGAATGTGAGTATCTATTGTACCGGGAGTACAAATTGTATGCTCCCCAGAGATTATTTCAGTATTTGATGAAATAATCATATCAATTCTATCCATGATGTTTGGATTTCCGGCGTTACCGATACCTACGATGATTCCATCTTTGATTCCAATGTCGCCCTTGATTATACCTAAAATTGGATCCATAATGATCGCATTTGTAATTACAAGATCAAGTGAGTTTTCTCTTTTCACACCACTTGCTTGACCCGATCCATCTCTAGCACTTTTTCCTCCGCCAAAAACTACTTCATCTCCATACACAAGAAGATTTTTTTCAATTTCAATTATCAAATCAGTATCAGCAAGTCTTACTTTGTCACCCACCGTAGGACCAAAAAGATCTACGTATGTCTTGCGAGGTATTTTTAGAGTCATGATTTGAAACCTCTTTGTTTTGATTTGTTTAGTGCATCATCCATTTTTTCATCCAAACTTCCGTTAACCAATCCAGAAAATCCAAAGACAATTCTTTTTCCAGCATACTCTACAAGTTCTACTTCTCTAGAATCACCTGGCTCAAATCTAACAGATGTACCTGCAGGAATATTTAGATGAAATCCATAGGAATCTTTTCTGGGAAAAGAGAGTACTTTGTTTACCTCAAAAAAATGAGTATGGGATCCCACCTGTATTGGTCTATCACCAGTACTTGTTACTAGAATTTTTACAGTCTTTCTATTTTCATTAGCAATAATTGATTGGTCTGAAATAAAATATTCTCCAGGTATCATATTATTACACAATTGGATTATGTACTGTTACAAGTTTTGTTCCATCCTCAAATGTGGCTTCAACTTGAATTGTATGAATAAGTTCAGATACACCGGGTAATACATCATCTCTCCTTAACACTTTATTTCCAGAGACCATAAGATCTGAAACTGTTTTTCCATCACGTGCACCTTCAAGTATATGATCTGTGATTAATGCAATTGCTTCTGGATGATTTAATTTCAAACCTCTTTCTTTGCGTCTCTGCGCTAATTGTGCCGCGACAAAAATACTGAGTTTGTCAAGATCTTTAGGAGTAAACATCATACAATTAGATATAAAATTGTTCTATTTATTACTTGAAATCAATAAATACGAAAAGATAACTTGAGGCATATAGTAGATTTACCGTGCTAAGATCAGTATCAATTGTAGGAAATATTTTTACTGAAAAGGGATCACAAATTTTAAAGGAAAAAGCATTTGAAAAATTACAAATATCACGTAATGATTTAGAGAAAAATAGGCTTCGCAGAACAACAGACAAAGGCACAGACATTTCTATAGTATTGGAACGTGGTTCCAAATTACAGCATGGTGATATTCTTAATCATGGTGAAAGTTTCATAGTTATTTATCAGACTCCAGAAAAAGTTATCACAGTAAAAACAAAAGAAAATTCTTTTGAATTGTTGGTATTATTGGGTCACATAATTGGAAACAGACACAGACCAATTTCATTAGAAAATAGAACTGTGATATTTCCCATACAAGCAGAATCAGAATTAGAAATTTTTGAAAGACTATTTGCTCCCATAATAGGAAAAATAGAGATGAGTATTGAAGAAAAAATCTACATACCAGATCAGAGGATGAATGTTCATGAACATTGAGGAAATGCATCAAGATTTGGCAATGATGCAGATAGCAGACTCTTTTTTTCCTACAGGTCTTTATGCCAACTCAAATGGTCTTGAAAGTATTTTTCAGAATAATAAAAAAATCACAGATCCTGAAATTATAGGAATTATTGAAACGCAATTAAAACAACAGATTGGTCCTACAGATTTAATAGTAATGGAAAATGCATTGAAATTTGCAAGTAATAAAGAATTTGACAAGATATTAGAACTTGATATGAAAATTAACTCGATAAAAAATATCAAAGAAGTAAGAGAAGCATCCAAGAGGTCTGGAATTCAGTTAGCAAGATGTGTTAATGAATTTGTTAATGATGAAATTCTTGAGAAATATTTAGAATTTTATAAAAAAGAAATGATAAATGGAGCATATTCAGTTAGCTTTGGTCTTTGTGCAAATGCCTTTGGAATAAACCCTCAAAAAGCAGGGTTGATGTTCCTGTATGGTTTCATAGTAAGTGTAGTTGGTGCAGCATCGAGAATGGGAATAACTCAGCACTATCAATCTCAAAAAATAATTCATGATCTAAAACCGTTAATTAGTAAAATTGTAACTGAGAGTTTAGATAAATCTACAAATGATATTTGGCAATTTGCACCTCACTTGGAGATTTTACAAATGCATCATGAAAAAATGGATTCCAAGATGTTTATTACATAAACAAAGGAGTTTGGTAAATGACTCAAAGAATACCAAGGTTAGGAATTGGAGGACCTGTAGGTTCCGGCAAAAGCATGTTAATTGAGAAAGTTGTTCCAGTATTAGCAGCTAAAGGGTACAGCATTAGTATAATTTCAAATGATGTTATTTCAAAAGAAGATGCAGATAGGATGAGAAAGAATTTGGCGACAGATAGAGGGTTATTGCCAGAAAATCTTGTCATCGGTATTGCCACCGGAGGCTGCCCACATACTGCAATTAGAGAAGATCCATCAATTAACATATCAGTGATAGAAGAAATTGAGGAAAAACATCCTGAATTAGATCTCATTATTATAGAAAGTGGTGGAGACAACATTACCACGACATTTAGCCCGAGTCTTGCAGATTATGTTATTTACATAATTGATGTTGCCGGTGGAGACAAATATCCAAGAAAGAGTGGCCTCGGAATAGAAAGCTGTGATCTTCTTGTGATAAACAAAATTGATCTTGCACCATATGTTGGGGCAGACCTTAAAGTAATGGAACAAGATGCTGTTCGTATTCGTAAAGATAAACCACATGTTTTTGTCAATTGTAAAAATAACACTGGAATAGACAAGGTATCAGAAAACATAGTTAGGGATCTTCTTTTTGACAGTCCACCAAAAGTTACACAATCAAACAGGCAAAAGTAAATGGACAGAGTGGATTTTTTTAATATAGAAGAAATGTCAAATGAAACACTTCAACATAACGAAGAAGTAAAACAACTCGGAGTAGGCAAGTCTGGAAAAACTGGTAAGTTGAAAATAGTTTGGATGTAGAGCCTATCTCCGGAAGAACAATAATAAAGGAAAAAGAATCTGTATTTCCACTTAGTGTTCAAAAGGAGATGTATTATGATCAGTTTCAGCCCAAGATGACTCATGTCTATATTGTATCTAGCTCCGGTGGAATTTTACAAGGAGACAAATACATGATCGATGTAATTTTGGAAAAAAATGCGTTAGCACATATAACAACACAGGGAGCTACAAGAGTTTACGGTATGAATGCAAGTAATGCAATTCAAGTGGTAAATGTATCACTTGACGATGGTGCTTATCTAGAATTTATTCCAGACCAAATAATTCCCTACAAAAATTCTAGATTTTATCAAAAGATCAACTTTAAAGTGCATGATAACGCTACAATGATTTATTCTGAGATCATAAGCCCTGGAAGAATTGGCATGGGTGAAATTTTTGATTATGAAATATGTGATCTCAGGTCAATAGGAAAAAATCATAAAGACGAATTAAGATTTACAGATTACACTAAAATCGAGCCTAAAAAATGAAATTGCAAGATTTTGGAGTATTAGAGCAGAAACAAATTATGGCAACTATGTATATTCTGGCAAAAACAAATGACATCGAAAAGATAGGTCAAACTTTAGAAAATGAGATTAAAAATTCTTCAGAAGTTGAGTTTGGTTGGTCTACTATGACAAAAGAAAATGGAATCTTGTTACGAATTCTTGGAAATACAACAAGGGATGTTATTCGACTGGTTTACGACATAACAAAAATAGTTAGAAAAATAATACTCAATTCAGATTTTCATGAAATACGAAAAACGTAACTAGTAACCTAAGTATATTTATTCAAATGTAACACTACAAAAATGAATTTTTTTAGTTAATACGCTATATAAAAAAATTCCCACTCATTACAATATTGTATAAAATGTCAATGCCTATTATGATACTTACTGAGCCAACTGAATAACGTAAAATCTTGTTGATTCGTTCAGAATAAAACGTAAGTGAAAATGGTAATCCTATAGCACTACTTACCAACATCATTCCAACAATTGATCCTATTCCAAAAACTAGGATAAATGATAAAATAGTTTGCAAATCATGCAATGTTGAAAGCGCCAAAACAACTAGACTTCCACTTCCGGCTAGTCCATGAATACAACCTATAATGTACGATTTGTGTCCGTGACTGTGTACTGTATCATGTACATGAGGATGAGCATGAACTACACTGTCATGAGTATGAGTATGAATGTGTTTTTCTCCAATTAATCTTCTGTTAAGATATGTAAAGACTCCAAGAATGACAAGCATCACACCTACTCCAAATTCAAAATTACTAAACATTTCATTTGGAATACTCATCGAGAATACAAAAACTAGCAAACTTACAAGAACTAATGAGGAAGTATGTCCAGCCCCCCACAATGCACCTAGAATTGAGCTTTTGATAGCGCCTGAGCCAATCTGTCGAAAAAACGACAAAGAATTTTTTTGTGTTGATTTTACATTTTGTGTCGCTACAGCAACAACATGATCAGGTTCAAAGGCATGAAAAAGACCTATCACAAATCCAGCAACAAGGACAAAGAAAGGAGTTGCTGTTGGAAGTTGTTTGATTAGTTCTTCTATCATAGTTTTTACCTTTAATTCAAGTAGATTTTAGAATATAATCCGAAATTTGGATTGGTGTATTCAAAACAACAAACTTCATACCCCCATCATCAAGCATGATCTCAAAAGATATGTTTCTCAAAGTTTCAGGAACTCCGATCATTACCTGTTCTGGACTTATTGATAAATCATGTCAAGACAAATTGGTTCATTGTTGCACTTGTATGAATTTTCGTAAAATTCCAGAATAAATTTAATTATATTTTATCTGTTAGATGTGGGATCAAAAACGAATTAGTTTATCCATATTATTTTGTTGACGCATTTAGTTTTTTGTGAATAAATTATTTGTTTTTAAAACTATTCGTAATGTACGAATATTATGTATAAAATACTAGATATGTTATAGTATTCGCAAATTGCACAAGTAAAATATTGTCTAAATTCACCTTAAAATGATTAAAATTTTCACAAAAAAAGGATACATTTAGATACAAAAAAAAATCTTACCAACATGAAAGCAATTAAAAAAATTCTTGTTGCAATTGGAAATGAATCTAGTTTAAACAGATGTTTGAGTATAGCGATTCCGATAGCTAAGGGTCTTGGTGCCTCGATTACATGTATTTACGTTCTTGCTCCTTTGCCTAGAAACTTGCAAGTTGCTTTAGAACGATCTTCGATAAAATTTGAAAAAGAAAATGCTGGAAAATATTTTGAAATTGCAAAAGAAAAATGTAAAGAAAGTGGAATAGCATTTGAACAGATTATCGCAAAAGGACAACCAAGAGAAGCAGTACTAGAACATGAAAAAGAATTTGATCTTATTGTGATTGGCAGAGCTGATTGGGGTTCTAAATTACTTGGTAGTGTTTCAAACGGTGTTGTATCTAGTTCAAAAAAAGATATTTTGCTTGTAAAATAATTTATTCATAATTTACTATACATTAATTCAACTTTAAAATTAATTATTTATATAAAATATTTACTTGTTAGAATATACTAATACATTTAGCTATTTTATTCTAGCAAGAAGTGCAGAATAAATAAACGGTAGGATGGTGGTTATTTCTGCGTGTATTGTAGTTTGTTTTGCATTTGTAGTAACTTTTCCCCATGAAATTGCTTCTTTGACTAGAGCTCCACTCAAGCTTCCGTCAAATTCTTGGGCTGTAGTAATGTAGACAGCATAATCAAGACCATCCCTATATTGATTCCACCAAAGAGTGTGATGTTTTGATATTCCACCACCCAACATGAGAGAGCCAGATTTTTTTGCTTTAAAAACAAGTGAAGATAAAAGTTCACTATCAGCTACAACGTTAAGTTTGAAATCATTATGTTTTTGAGTAAATAGCCAGATCTGACTACCTACTGCACCATCTACTATTCCGGGTACTATTACAGGAATATTGTTCTTGTACGCCCAATACAAGAATGAGCCCTCTCCAAGGTTTTCGCCTATCATTCTTGTAATATCTGCAGTAGACATTTCTTTTTTACCAGATTTGTAAGCAGCTTCCAAAAATATTTGCATCTTTTCTTCAATTATTGGCCCATAGCTTTCCATAGGAACAAGTACATTGCCCAATCGGTGAATGTTCTTTTCTAAAAGTTCTGCATCATCTAGAGTAAATGATCCCTCCAGATAATTTGAAAAATATCTTGCTATATCATGATCTAAAGCACCACATGTGGTAATTACAACATCAAACATTTTTTTCTTAAGCATATCTACAATTATACCTCTAGTACCAGTAGATGTAATTGCTGCAACAAATGAGAGAAACTTTAGACAGTCTTTATCGTTTATCATTGTTGAAAGAATTTCAAGACCATCGGCAAGATTTCTTGATTCAAAACCACCTGACGTAGATAGCTGATCAAAAATGCTTTGAAGATCATCTCCATTTTTTATTGAAATATCTTTTACTACTCTACGGTGTTCTTCCATTCTATTCTGATTTTACTTGTGATATAAATTTCTTGAAATTTCATTTTTGACCCTAAAAGATTATATATGTCACCAGCTCGTCGTCATGGTTTTTGCTGTCACGGTCTATGAATAATTTTTTTAAGAAAAACTGACCTGGTATACTTATGATTGCTTTAATTTATTTTTGTTAAAATAGGTTTCAGATAGATCATCATAATATTGTCCTAATTTCTTGTACAATCGTTTTGGTTTTCGCGGGCTTTCCATACTAAGTGCGTACAAGCATAAAACTGGAAACGCTATTGTAGCATCGGCATAAACTACAATGACATCTTCGTGAGAATCCTTTACTTTTCCCCAGCTTTTACCTTCTTGAAGTGTAGCCCCAGACAAACCTCCGGTATCGGGTCTAGCATCAGTAATCTGGATAATATAATTTTGTCCTCCGTGACCAAGACCCAATATTTGATCTAATAGTGGACCCGTCTGTTGTGCAGTGTTTTTGGGAACACCACCGCCTATCTCTACAATTCCTGCCTTTTTTGAATTGTATAAAATTGCCGCCTGCTCAGTTATCTCTCTTACAAAATCTAACATAAGGGGTTTGTTGGCAAGCCTAAAGGGAACTAGATCAAGGGCAAGTGAAGAATCTTTTAGTGTTGAAATGTAGAGAGGCACATCATAATCATATGCGGAAACAACAAAGCTTTTTTCTGGATGTTTTGAATACTCTTTTGAATATTTGCCCATCCAGTTTGCAAATTCTGCAGTAGTAAACGGTTTTTCAAACAGATTATTTTCAAACATTTTTTGTATGATCATATCTTGTTTTTTCAGCGTTTCCTCACCTTTGATATAGACATCTCTTATCCTGACAATGTCTTTCTGATACAAAATCATGTCATCTACCTCAAAATGTCCTTGTTTTACAGGTAGATCCCATGAAAAATGTTCTTCATGGTACAAATTAGAACCTGTAGATATTATCCAATCAACAAATCCTTTTTCGATAAGGGATTTGAATAGACCTCCAAATCCAACAGGGGTCATAGCACCAGCAATAGTAAGACAAATTGTTGCATCATCTTCAATCATCTTGCGAAACAATTTTGCAGCTTCTCCAAGTTGTCTTGCGTTGTAACCTGAGTTTGCATAAATTTCTACAAGATCATCAATTTTCATATCTGGATTTACTTCTATGTGGGGAATATTTTTTCCATGAAAATGATGGTAATCCATATTCCATAATCAAATTCTACTAGATAATATATCTAATGTCACTAACCATTTAGATGAAATTTGTTAGAGTCACACATACAAATTATTGAAATATAGCTCTATACAACAATGAAGATTAGATTTACTAATGTAAAATTCTAATCAAACTTTATTTCTTCTTGTTGTGTTGATGAGTTACAGTGTGCACATTTTTCTGATGAAGTTTTAAAATATACCATGTGACACAGTTTACAGGCTCGTAGTTCATTTAGTTTAACCATAACAATCCATCATAACAGCCATACAAAAATCTTGTTTTGTTCATACACATTCCCATTATTAGTTAAGATAAAAGTAACTAAATCTTAACAATTTAGCATCATATTTAGAAAAGGCTTTGTCTCTAGATTATTTACTTTTATCCAATTTTTCTTCAATTTCTTCAAATGTCTCCATATTTGCCTCCAAAAATATAGATATAAAATACATAATACCGTATTTTTCTCCAACTTTTGTGATCATATTGTTTTTTTCAAGAACTTTAATGTGATGCTGAATAGCCTTATAATCAAGACTCAATTCCTTGGCTAGTTGATTTGTGTTAAGCGGTGTTTTCTTCAGTATAGATATAATTCGTAGACGATTTAATCCTCCTCTTGAGCCTGCAAAAAGAAACCACAAAAGTCTTTTTGAGTCAGGATCATTTGTCATAAGTCACAAAATTCTTGTATGGCTCAATTAAAATGCATTATGGGATTATTTTCTTATCAGGATTAGAAAGTATAAAAAACATAATCAAACAATTCCTGTGAGATAGAAATGATGTTAAACTATGATGGTCCATTGTACAGACCACCTTCAGAAGCAAGATCATTAATTTTTCAAGTTACGTTGGGTTGTTCCTTTAACGAATGTTCTTTTTGTGACATGTATAGATCAAAACAGTATTCAGAAAAATCATGGGATAAAGTAAAATTAGAAATTGATCTAATGGCAAAACAATTACCAGATACGAAAAAAATCTTTTTGGCAGACGGTGACGCATTAAATCTTGATGCAGAATATATTGTAAAAATTACAAAATATCTATATGAAAAATTTCCAAACCTTGAAAGAATTTCTTGTTATGCAATGCCTATGAATATTTTAAAGAAAACTACAGATGAATTAAAGAAAATGCATGATGCTGGATTGGACATGCTTTACTTGGGAATTGAAAGTGGTTCAGATATTGTTTTAAAAAAAGTAACAAAAGGAGCAATTTCAAAAACAATTACCAAATCAGTCAACAAGGCAAAAGATGCAGGTTACATTATGTCTTGTATGATAATTTTGGGATTAGGTGGGAGAACTTATTCTAAAGAACACATCAGAGGAACTGCAGAAGTAATTAGTGCATGTTCGCCTAATTATGTAGGAGCACTAACTCTCTATTTAGAAAACGGAATTAAACAAGAATTTTTGGAAAAATTTGGAGAGCCATTTATTCGAATTAATGATAATGAATCTCTAGAAGAGTTGTATGATTTAATCAGCCAGATAGAAACTAAAGAAGAGATAGTATTTAGAGCAAATCATGGATCAAACGCATATACAATCAAAGGTACATTTCCACAAGACAAACAAGAAATGCTAGATAAAATAAAATGGATGAAAGAACATCCAGAAATTATACGTCCTGAGGGACTACGAGGATTTTAAAATATCATTTATTGAATGAATTAGGTATGTAATCGTATAAAAAGTGACGATAGATTGTACGTTAGTGTTTTTTCATGTCCAGATAATGCTACTATTGAATGGCATACGTGAATTGTGACAGTACTATTGACTGTAAGTGAATAATTTTATGAATTTAAAATTTGTCAAAGTCTAAAGTTGTTCAATTATTGACTTTAGATTATCTGGTAAATCAGGAATTTCAGTATGACTTTCATTGTTTTGAAGTATTTCTGGTCCTATTCTTCGTACTCTTTGAGTTCCAATTAATGTATCAATATTTCTTTGAATGTCTTTTTCTGATAAAATTGTCTTTAATTTTTCAATTATAGTTTCTTCATTTTCATATTTTTTAATTGCGTATTGCACAAGGATCATTTTTTCATTTGTAGAATAATCAGTCATTTGAAAATACCATCACATTTAGAGTAAAAAACATTCGCGAAATTATGAGAATTTCTTTTCAAGATCTTCTTTTTTAGGAATACCTATAAATTCTAATTTCCCATCAATTACCAATCCAGGAGCTGTAAATATTGGATATTTTTCTAAATATTCGGGTTTTTCAGTGACATCAATCAAGTCATATGTTATGCCTAGTTGGTCCAACAACTTCTCAAGAACAATGCAGTTTGAGCATCCAGGAGTGGTAAGAACTTGTACTTTCATGACTCTGTAAACTGATCAGGGTTTTGCTCAAAAGCCCATCTACAACTTGCACAGCAAAATCGGTATTGTTTTCCTTTGTGTTCTAATAAATCTCCTTTTTCTCCAACATCCATGCCACAAACTGGATCTTTCATAGTATCATCTTTGTCTTCTTTTGATTAATGATACACCATACAATTGGGAATATAATTAATCCCAAAAATATCGCTGGAACAATCTCATTTGGTATTGTAAAATTATATGGATTTTGATGAATATGTTGTCCTATATGAAATTCAACGGGCAATCCTATCATTGATACTAAATTGTTCCAACCAATATGTACAATAGTACTTTCATACCAAACATGTCCTCCAGGAAGACCGTTAATTATTAAAAATGCACCAATCATAACAAGCATCCATCCTGTTATCTTTTCAACTTTAATTCTATTTGTTGTTAATCCTTTAGTTGCATTTACTCCAAGTACAGCAAGAAGTGAAAACAGAATTAAAGGTATTGCTCTTCCAACACCATGCACAAAACCTAGTGACGAACCAATCTCCAAACTCCCAGTCCCTGCAATGTAAATTAAAAGCCAGTAAAACATTGGATTTGGACATCCTACTCCAGCATTACCAAGTAGAATACCCATCAGATATGACTTTACATATTCTCCTCTGTTTTGAATAAATTTTGGTGTCTTGGAATATGTGGGCATTTTAAATGTAATCAATTTTAGTTGCGATAATCCAAAAACAAATCCGGCAATTCCAGCTATCAAAAACATTATTGTTGAGAACTGATCAAGTGATGCAGTTTTTCCAATGACTCCAACACCTAATCCGTACAAAGTTATGGTTGTGATTAGTCCTGCACCAAATAATATGGCCATACTCAAACCCTTTTTGTATCCTTTTCCCATACTTAATGGAATTATAATGAATACTAGTGGAAGTGTACAAGGTAAAATAATCATTGAAAGTCCTGCCACATAAGCAATGATTAACCAAGACGAATAAGAAAACTCATTTCCAGATTTTACAGAAAGATCACTAGTTAACGAAAAAATTATTCCAAGAAAGATAAATGAAAATAAGACAAATACCAGAATAACCCCAGATTTTTTGGCAAGTGCAGAATTTGACATACCTTGAGTTGTTTTTCCAGATATTTAATCAAAATATTTTGAGGCTAAAAATGGGCCCACAGGGATTTGAACCCTGGATTTTCGCCGTGTAAGGGCGACGTCATAACCGATCTGGACCATGAGCCCAGAAACATTCCTTGATGAAAACCATTTAAACTTTGAGACAAGGAACAATCTAGAAATTTGATCAGAGTTTTGTACAAGCATGATAGATTTAGATTTTTTTTCTAGTCCAATAGGATTAGGTCATGTGACAAGAGACATAGCTATCGCAAATAATTTTGAAAACATATCAACAAAATTTGTAACAGGAAGTGGAGCTGCAAAAATTCTAGAAAATTTAGATTTTAAAGTTGAGGATGTATACATTCCTCCACAGTTTATTGTAGAAAATGGAATGCTAAAGAATTCAACAAGATGGCTCTGGAATTATTATCAATATTATAAAAGATGTAAAAAAAATGCTAAAAACATTATCGATGTAGATAGTCCAAGACTAGTTATCAGTGATGAAGACTTTGCTTCACTTACTGTTGCTCAAAATAAAAAAATACCTACGATTTTGATTACAGATATTGTACAAACTAATTTTGTAAATGGGATAACATCATTTATTGAAAAAAATATGAATAAATCAATGCAAGCAATTATGAAAAAATGCGATATTGTAATTATTCCAGAAAACGGTTCCGATGAAGGAAATATTAGAAGAGTTGGACCTATTGTAAGGCAAATAAATTTCTCTAGAGAAGAACTTCGAAAAAAATTCTCTTTTGATAAAAAAACCATAGTTGTTTCAATAGGAGGAACAGACGCAGGATTGTTTCTAATTGAAAAAACACTAGAGTCCATATTAAAAATAAATCAGGATGTAAATGCAATAGTTGTTTCAGGTCCAACTTTGAGCAAAAAGTTTGGAGATAATATAAGAAATTTAGGATTTGTCAGTAATCTTCATGAGATAATTTTTGCAGCTGATGTCATAGTATCTCTTGCAGGTAAGTCAACTATTGATGAGGCAAGAGCATATGGAACGCCTGGAATTTTTATTCCAATAAAAGGGCATTTTGAACAAGAAGATAATGCTAGAGAGGAAGGATTTGTTTTTGAAGATATCAACAAATTAGATAAATTACTCTTAGAAAAACTAGAGCAAAAACGAAACCCACTGAAACCAAAGGTGCAATTAATGCATACAATATAATCAAAAAGTTAATTTGACAAAATTTGATCCAATCCTTAATAGATAGCCAATTAATTTTGTTAAAGCACTATGACGAAGTTAGTTGTAGCCAAATTTGGCGGAAGTGCAATTGGTATTGATGGGATTTCAATACCAATAATCATAGATAGAATTAATGATTTAAAGAGAGATTCCAAGGTTATTGCAGTTTTTTCAGCACCACTTACAATTCAGAATGGAAAAAAATGCTCACTTACAGATGTAATTTTAGAACAAGGAAGAAATGTGGAAAATGGAACCAAAGCATCTTTGGTTGCAGTAAAATCATGCTACCAAAAAATTCTGGAATTAGTAAACTCTGAAAATAAAGAAGATTGTCAAAAAACCATAGACTTGTTTCTAAAAAAAGCTGAAAATGCATTAGATGAAGCTCTTGGAAAAAAAGAATTTGCTGAAGAGATACGTTCACGATCACTGGCTTTTTCAGGAGAAATTTTGATGTCACATGTCATGAATTACATTCTACGAAGTAATGGGGTAAAAACAGATGCAGTGAGTTATGATGACTGGCCAATAATTACAGATCACAACATAGAATCAACAAATTTTCTTGCATCAAAATCAAGAGAAAATATGGATAGAACAGCTAGACTAGTTGAAGAAAATGAGGTAGTTACAATAGGTGGTTTCATAGGTAAAACTCAAGATGGTATTACTACTACGTATGAGAGAGGGGGTTCGGATAGAACTGCAGCTGATCTGGGAATATTATTTCATAAAAAATATGAAACTAGAATAGATTTTGAAAAAGATAGCTCTGTAGTGTCAGCTGATCCAAAAATTGTTGAAACAGGATTGACTGAAGTAGATCAACTATCATACAATGAAGCAAGACTAGCAGGAATGTTTGGAATGAAGATATTAGATCCCATTGCAATAAAAGAGATTGTAGAAAATGGAGTAGATATGCCAATTATCATCACAAATATGAAAGATCCATCAAAGACTACTATAATCAAGAGAATTCCAGATAGGAGAAATGATCATCCAATTAAGATAATTACTGGAAAAGAAAATTGTGCAATTTTCAAAATTGAAACAAATTCGGCGCAAAAATTGCTAATATCATTAGAAAAAGACAAGCGATATAACGAATATGTAATATTATCTCCATTTACAAAAGATGGAGTTGAATTTTCAAGAATATTATTTTTAGACGGAGATTATGTCAAAAGAAATGAAAAATATTTTCTGGGATTTGATCCACTTGCATCAATTACATACAACCGAGGAGTAATTACATTAATTGGTGATGAGATGTGGAGAGTACAACAAGTAGCATCAAGAACTAGTGCAAAGATAGGTGAAGCTGGACTAAACATTTTGAATATGGATGCACAAGAAGAGACTTCAAGAATAATTATCGTAATTGAAGATTCTAAAGATAACATTAGAAAAGCAATAAACGCTGTTCATCAGATAAAATCTGAGATTAATTTTATTTAAGTGAAAGTGGCGTTACGGGTTTTCACCTGTAGCGCCATTAAGGGTTTATTCATGGACCGTTATCATGATTTAGTCCGGCGTTACCCAAAAACACGCGTTACTAATAGTTAGATTTTCTAGTATATAGAGCTGATCTATATAGAGATCATTCAGATACGCTCAGATACATACCAAAGAATCATTCCCGTACCTATTATTGCGTACCACTTGAAGTTTTTCTTGTTTAGAAAAATATTAGATGAGGCTAGTTCGTCATCTCGATAAGTAGCTAGTCTAATCTTTCTCATTTCAAAAGCCTGACCAACCAGACCAATTATTAAAAGCGCAATTGCCGTAAAGCCCAAAATCCATTCCATACTAAAAAACACACTTTGTCAAATATGTAGTTTCCAGATTTGTCATAAAATGCTCTATTCTAAAGATAATTCTTTAAATTAGTAGAGTATTTTCCCTCTCCTATGAAAGAAATTGGCAAAATTTGGATGAACGGAAAATTAGTTCCATTCAAAGATGCCAAAGTACACGTACTTACCCATGCCTTGCATTATTCAACATCAGTATTTGAAGGGATTAGATGTTATGATACACCTAGCGGTTCAGCGATTTTCCGACTTGAAGAACATGTGAATAGACTTTTCAATTCAGCAAAATTATATTCGATGAAAATGCAGTTTTCAAAAAAAGAGATCTCAGATGCAATTATCAAAACTGTAAAGGCTAGCGGTTTAAAAGAGTGCTACATTAGACCGCTGGCATACTATGGTTATGGTACAATGGGCCTTACACCAACTCCAAACAAAGTTGATGTGTCAATTGCTTGTTGGGAATGGAGTATGGGTGAAGGAAAAGCAGGAAAATTCTCTGGTGCAAAATGTAAGGTTTCTAGTTGGATAAAAATAGATTCAAGATCTCAACCAATGCAAGCAAAAGCAGCATCAAACTATGCAAATGCCGCATTGGCAAGAGTAGAAGCACTTGAGAATGGATATGATGAAGCAATAATGCTGAATTCGCATGGAAAAATTGCAGAGGGTAGCGCAGAAAATATTTTTGTTGTAAAAGATGACATTATTCAAACGCCTCCACTTTCTGCAGGAGGACTAGAAGGAATTACAAGAGATAGTGTAATCCAAATCATTGAAGAAAATGGAGGATTTGTAATAGAACGAGATCTTGAAAGAGATGACGTGTATTCTGCTGATGAAATATTCATGACAGGAACAGCTGCAGAGGTAAAATCAGTTACACAAATTGATAAAGTGATCATAGGAAATGCAAAAATGGGAAAAATTACAAAAGCACTACAAAAATCATTTTCAGATGTCACAATGGGAAAAGATGAAAGATTCTTGCCATGGTTGACTTTTATCTAAATTTCCAAGAAGTTTTTTACCTACAAATGCAGTAATACAAGCATGGAATACTGTGCAACTGGAAATACACAAGAAGTTTGTTGGTTTTGTAGAAAAGGGCGTCATGAAGATTGTATGAAAGAGATCCCAATGGATAACAAATCAGATGGTCCTCATGATTGTACATTTGACACAAAATTCGTTCCCTGCAAATGTCAGCATTAAACAATCAATATCAAATGAGGATATTTTATGAATTATGATAAGGAGTTTTGGGATAAATATGCAAATGAAAATGAATCTAAATACAATGCGGAATTTGCAAAATTTGTCAGAGACTTGACTGTTTCATTACGTTGTACAAGTGTGTTAGAAATAGGATGTGGTACTGGAATTGACTTGAGATTATTTCCAGAAACATTTGAGGTTTATGGTGTAGATTTAAACGACACCGCACTAAATATTGCAAAAGAAAAACTTCCCAAATTTGATTTTAAGAAATCTTCAATTACAGATTTACCTTTTGATGATTCTTCAATTGATTTTGTTTTTACTCATCAGCTTTTGAATTATCTTGAGGATGATGTTTTAGAAAAAGGTATTTCTGAAATACATAGAATTGCAGGAAAATACATTATGAATTGTGAGAGATATGACGAATCAGAAAAACAAATTGACGGTAATTCAAAATTTCGAAATATGCAAAAAAGATGGCTGGACTATAAAGTCAAAATTATAAGCAATGTGGATATGCATGAAGAAATAGATCCAGATAAAAGTAGATTTACTCTACTAAGAAAACTTTAGGAAGACAGTTTTGTTGTAAAATGTATTTGAGATATTATGTAGATATTTTTGGTAATCTGATTGTGAATGTAGTAGGATTATTTTTAACTGAAATTTCTCCACGGTGTTGTTCTATAATATTTTTGCAACTTGCCAAACCCAACCCAGTTCCTTTTTGCTTGGTAGTAAAAAGTGGTTCAAATATTTTATCTATAAATTCTTCTGGGATACCTATGCCAGAATCTATAAAGTCAATAACAATATCATCTTTGTTTGATTTGATCTTAATTTCAATGGTACCTCCCTTAGGTAATGCCTGAATTGCATTTACAATAAGATTGATAAAAACAGCATCGATCTTTACCAAGTCACAACCAACAATAACATCTGAATCAGAAACGGTGATTGTGATATCAGGTGGAACATTAATCTTATCAACTGAAGATAGAATTAATTCTCTAAGTGGTGTTGCACTCAATTTTAGCGGTGAGTTTCGAACATAACCTAACACATCCTCTATTTGATGAGATATTCGCTCAATACTTTTTTCGATTAGATCAAATCTTTTGACAATAACAGGATCAGAGATTTTTGCATCTCCAGGGTGTTGTTTAATCAAATCAATAGACATTTTCATTACAGATAATGGGTTTCTCAAATCATGAGCTAACCGTCCAGATAATTCGCCTATTGCTGAGAGTCTTTCTGCTTTAAGCACTACTTGTGTTTTTTCTTCAATTAAATATTCTAGATTATTTCTTTGTTCTTCAAGATCCTTTGTTCTCATTTTAACAAATTGTGTTAGACTCTTGTTAATTGTAAGAATTATTACAGTAAATACTGCAAGCATTGCTATAATTCCAAACATAAGATTATCAGCAGACAGTCCTTTTGTAGAACCAGAATAAGTTATACTGATCAAAGAGATAATTACAATCATACAAAATATTATCAGAGTTAGTGGGATACCGAATTTGTTGATTGTTTCAAATTTTATATTCTCAGTGAAAAACATTTCTTGATTTTTATTATTAGAATTATTTACTAGTTTTAAGCGACTATGCAAAGAAAATATTATCAAAAGAAAACTGTACAGATACATTAAATCTACTGGATGTCCATCATAGTATGTAAAGATCTTTAGTTGTGAAAAAAGATAGATAGTATCAGCCAAACTGTAAAGTAGAAATCCAAATAACAATAACATCCAAGAATAGCTTACTCCTTTTTTTGCCAAAAACATAATGCCAACAATAGCAGGAGCTAATTGAAGTGAAGATAATATTGGATATGAAAGTGCAATTGATCTAGAAATTAGATCCAGTCCTCCTTTTACTTCGTTTGTGGCATTAAAATATGCCAATAGTGATGGAATTAAAAATGTAAATGACAGTACAAATGAAAATAACCAAAGTTTTTTGGTAATTGATTTTTGTATAGGTTTTAGAGAAATTAAAAGAAAAACAAAAAAGAATGGGTACGCAGCAATATAGAAAATATCTGCCGTTGATGGAAATTGGTCTATATTAAAGACATAATCATACAATGACCAATCCATTTCAGCTACAAGCCAACATAAAGATCCTATTGTAAAAAACAAAAATGCTTTTGATTGAAAGTGTTTTTGTTTGTATAATTTGATTGTAAGAATTATTGAAAATATAACTAATATCACAAGAATAATTAAATTTGTCGGGAGAGAAATCCAGTGGAATTGTGAATTATTCAGAAATGGTCTTAGCTGATAAAGTAGAGTTAATGCTACGAGTGAGACTATTAAAAAAAGAATAGGATTGCGTTCTTTTTTAATTAGATTTTGTTTGTTTACTAAATTATCCATGAATGTGACCTCTTTCACACTGTAGAGTAACAATAAGATAATATATTTTTGTGAAATTTTGTTTCAACATGAATAATTATTATAGAATTCTAGTTATTTACTATCATGTAATAAATTACACAAACTGATGCTTTAATAACATCTTAAGATCATCACACCTCTAATATGACAAAAACAATTCTAATCGTAGAAGATGATACAGAATTATTAGATTTGTATGTAGAGATATTACAAGTGAATATGTATAATGTTCAAACAGCTATAAACGGTGAAGAAGCAGTATCAAAATACAGACAGATACATCCAAACTTGGTGGTGATGGATGGGGATATGCCAAAACTTGATGGATATGAAGCATTTTCTCAAATCATAAAAATGGATAAAAATGCAAAAGTGGTAATAGTGACAGGTTATTCAGAATTTGAACAAAAAAATAAAAGAGCACTAGAGCAAGGATTGATTTCTGTTATTTCAAAGCCAATTGGAGTAGACATTCTACTGGGCTTGGCAAAGAAATATCTGATCTAAATAATTCAGAAAAACAAGATTTAGTTTCTAATTCAAATTTAGAAAGATCTATAAGCTAACACAATAGCAAATATTTTGAATATGACAAATAATTCTTGGTGGGAAGGACTACCAGAAGAGATTGAATCTGATTTAGAAATTTTGTCAGATTTAAAAAATTAGAATTAATTTTAAATTATTGTTTCCAAGTTGAAATTAATTTAACAAAAAAGCGGGTCTAGTGGGATTTGGACCCACGACAACCGGATTAAGAGTCCGGTGCGCTACCTGGCTGCGCCATAGACCCATAAAATTAGCAAAACCTAGAGTTGTTATTAATCTTAAGATTGTAAAATAAGTGAAAATTTAGTTTTGAGCTTTTGCTTCAACTTCAGCATACTTTTCAAGAATTGCAGTAAGTGCAGTTGATACTGGAACATCATTCATTTTTTTCTTTGCGGCAAGTAGTTTTTGGTATGCATCTAGTGTGATGTATACTGGAATTGAACCGTTACCTTCGAGTAATCCTCTTACATTGTAAAGTGCAGTTTCCATCCCTCTTTCAGCAGATTTTGCAAATTTTGCTTTATCTAAAATTGCTCCTAATGGACCAAATGGCATGGCATAGTCTACTGACATGGTTACTCTGGTTAGATTATCACCTAATGATTTGAACTCATTAGTAATTTTCCAGTTCTTAAATGGACCTTGAATCTGTTTTGCGGAAATTCTTTCATTTCGCACAAACTCTGTTGTTTCACAATCCCATTCTAGTCGTTTACCACTAAAGTCACCAATTATTCTAAATGTTGTTCCAACGCCCATTCCTTCTTTGATATCCATTGGAATTACCGTCATACCTACGGTATCATTTTTAATTTGATCAGAAACGTGTTCTGGTCTTGCAAAATAAGTAAATACATTTTCTACAGGTGTTTTAATATCGATTGATTTTGTTACGATAGTCAACGTTTCAGTGTCTTGCCAATAAGGATTTAAAGGTTTTGAAGATTTTCCAATGGAAATTGATTAACACTATATTCATGCGAGAATATCCATAATTTGCAATGACGAATTTGCGATCAATTAGTATCATGTTTGTTTTAGTATTTAGTATGATTCCTTTATTTTCTGATGCATATGCACATTCTATGTTTAATTCTGCTGAAGAATTTCTTGGAGGATACAGAGTTCAAGTTGCAACGTTACCAGAATTTCCACAGATAGGAGAAAAATCGCAGATTCTATTTAGAGTTGGAGATAGTGAATTTAATGAAGTTGATCACTTTACAATGGGTGTTAGATTTTTTTACAATGATCAACAAGTTGATGCAATCAGTCCAGAATTACACAAAGGGGGTAATTACAAGTTAGACTATGTCTGGAAAACTCCAGGAAATCATGTTGTTAAAGTAGATTTGTACGATATGGGTGGTAAACCAGGAATTCTAACTTATACATTTAACATGGGTACTCAAAGTCCATTTGGATATGTTTTCATCATAGCAATTACAGTAGGAGCTATTACATTGGGAATAGTTGTAGTCTATATTTATTTGCCAAAGATATTACATTTCAAAGTTAAATCTTAGATTCAATTGGTTTTTTTGCAATTTTAAATGCAAACAATGCAGTTAGTAAAACCATTGAAAACAATAGTATTCCAACTCCCAAATGAATTGCAACTAGTACTGCATGAAGTTTCAAATTGATTACTATAGCACCCAAAGTAATCTGGGTAACAACAAGAACTGCTGCAAAAGTACTAGTGAATTTCATCTTTCTGCCGGTATTTTTGTTAAGCCAAGTACCTACAGCAGTTGCAATTACAAGTGTACCAGTAGTTACAGCAATTAATCGATGAGTCCATTCAATGAAATATTTTTCATTAGGTAACACACCGTTTGGACAAAGAGGCCACTCAGGACAAGACAATCCAAGTCCAGCTGATGAGACATATCCTCCGATAAACATTAAGGAATACAAAATAATTAGAGATGCTAATGCGAGATATTTTAGAGCCAAACTATTCTACTATGAATGAACCTTTCATTCCTTGCAATGCATGTCCTGGAACAGTACAAATGTAGTAGTAAGTTCCTGGTGCACCTGCAGTAAATGTAACACTGCCATCCTGACCTGGTTTTAATGGGTTTGATGCAGCTGCGATTGCGGAATTCCAAAGTACACTATTAAAATTTTCTGGATCTGAGACAATTCCAAATGCATGAAATGATTTACCATTATTTGTTACTGAAAAAGTAACTTCATCACCAGACTTTACTTTAAACTCTGGATTGTGTCCTTCTTCACCCGGTAATGCGTTAAATGCAAATGTTTTGAAATCAGATGATTCGATGAAATTTACACTCAAATCAAGGTGAACTCCAGTTGGGGCTGCTGCCTTTGGTGCTTCTACTGTTTGTGCTGAACCCACAATAATCTCTCCAACCATACCTTGTTCTCTATGACCTGGAACTGTACAAATGTAGTAGTAAGTTCCTTCCTCAGATGGAATGAATTCAGATGTGCCACTTTCACCGGGTTTTAGCGGATTTGATGCACTTTTAATTGCGCTAGTTGAAACTATTCCTGTAGCTCCTTCACTTGCTTTGGTTACACCAAATGCATGAAATGATTTTCCCCCATTTGCAACATTAAAGACAATTTCATCTCCCACATTTGCATTAATTGTAGGATTATGTCCTTCTTCATCAGGTAATGCATTAAATGCAAATGTTTTGAAATCAGGCGATTCAATAAAGTTTAGAGTTACTTCCATGTGTTTTCCAGTTGCTACACCTGGCGCAAGTTTATGTTCGGATTCACCTGCCATTTTAGCAACCACTGGAGCTTGATATGAAATCCAGTAATCCCACATGCTAAAGAAAATTATACCGCCAGCAAGACAAATACAGAGCACTATTGCTAACATTTTTCCAGTTCTTGCTGGTGTTGTTCTATAAATTTCTGAGTTATGTTGATTCATTTCATATTTCTCCTAATGATGTGGGTTCTTTGCCTCAAAAGGATAATAGTATTTGCCACCTAGACCGAATGGATCGTCGGTGTCTGCTAATTTTCCTTTGGCAGAACTGTAAATCATGTTTATCAGGAATATGAACATGCTAACACCAATAATCATAGCACCTACTGAAGCAATTTGGTTCATAGTAATCCATTCTGGAATTGGAGGATAATCATAAACTCTTCTTGGCATTCCATATAGACCAAGTAAATGTTGTGTAAAGAATACTAGAACTGCGCCTATAAATGACATTATAAAGTGAGCTTGTCCCATTTTCTCATTATACATTCTTCCTGTTACATATGGGAACATGTAGTAAAGAAAACCAATTGAGCCAAATGCAATTGTACCCATTACAAATAGGTGAAAGTGACCAACTACCCAATAACTGTCATGTGTTTGAAAGTCTAATGGCATTGCAGCATTTACAACACCACCTGCTCCTGCTGAGAAGAATAATGCAATTCCTCCAACTGCCCACATCATTGGTGTTGCAAATTTGATTCTACCATTCCACATTGTGGCAATAAAGTTAAAGACATGCATGGCAGATGCCGGTACTGCAGCTAGTGTTCCAATCATGAATACAGTTTTTTCAGTAAATGACATTCCTGTGGCATACATGTGATGTGCCCAAGACGAGAAACTTACCATTGATAATAATACAAAAGCAAAGATTCCAGAGCTGTGACTATAGATTGGTTTTCTTGAAAATCTTGGAATAATTTCATACATCATTCCAATTGCTGGAATTACCAATACATACACTTCAGGATGGAATGTAAACCAGAACAAGTGTGCATATGCAATTGGATCACCGCCCATTGCAGGATTGAAGAATCCACTTACACCAAGTCTGTCAGTAAGTAGCATCAAAAGTGCTGCTGCAAATGTAGGAATTGCAACTAGAATAATTAATGATGATGTTAGAAAGGACCAAGCCAATAGTGGTACTTGACCAATTGACATGTCTGGGTGTTTACATTTTAAAATTGTAACAATAAAATTAATAGCTCCAAGTACTGATGAAATTCCTAAAATCTTTAGTCCAAATATCCACATGTCTGCTGCTGGACCCGGTGCACTGATAATAGAATATGGTGGTGTTGCATACCAAGTAAAATCAGCAAAGCCCAACCAAATTAATGCACCAGCTGGGGGAATCATCCAAAATGCTATCGCATTTAATTTTGGATATGCCATGTCTTTGTATCTGACCATAATTGGTACAAAATAATTACCAACTGCAGATGCAAATGGTAGAATAAATAAGAAAATTAATGTCGTTCCATGTACAGTAAATATTCTGTTAAACGTCATAGAGTCTGCAATGATTTGTGTTCCAGGATAGAACAATTCTGCTCTAATTGCAAGGGCTAATGCACCGCCCAAAAACAAGAATGAAAGAGATGTTATGAGGTAGAGTAATCCGACATCAGTATGATGTGTTGAAAACATTATTTGCCAAATTGGACGTGGCTTTTGTAGTTCTAGAACCATCAGTAACTCTCCTCACTTGAAAGTTTGGATAAAAGGGTTAGCATCAAGATGACTTGTCCTCCTCGATGAATAGTGTACCACGCATGTTATAGTGAATTAATCCACAATATTCTCTGCATTGAATTGCATGTTCACCAACTTCCTTTGGGGCAAACCACACTGTATTGATTCTTCCAGGTACTGCATCTAACAATACTACATAATCATGAATGTTAAATGAATGAATAACATCCTTTGATGTTATTTCAAATTTGTATGCATGTCCCACTTTAACATGTAATTCACCGATTTCTTTTGTTCCATCCTCATGTTCAAATGTCCAGAACCATTGTTGTCCTGTTACTTTGATAACTTCGGCATCTGCTGGAATATGTTCGACTAGTCTTTCTGCATTCCATGCTTCTGAACCTACCCAAACCATTAAAGCTATTACAACGCCAACGTATACCCATTCAGGCCAGTTAGAATGATGTCCCATTCTACCATACTCCTTCCTTTTCATATGGAGTTGGAGTTGCTTTTGGATGAGATTCTCTGAATCTCCAACATAACCAAATTATAGTTCCAGATACTACGGCACCAACTGTAAATGCAACAGTCATCATTCTATAAAATAAATTCCAGATTACTACTCTACGATCAAGATATCCTTCAGGTTCATCACCTGCAGCAAAGACAAAATTTACTGCTGGAATTATTACTAAAATTGCCAATACTAAGAATAGACCAATTATACTCTTCATTAGCGGTTGAGAGACGTGACCTATAATTTCTATTTAAGGGTTTTCAAGATTACTATCTACCAATCCTGATTGAAACGAGTTGGATCCATTACATTAAGTCCAGAAATTGAAAATTTACGTTTGTATTCCCTAAAGATGTTCAGAGATGCATTTGCAATAATTAATTCAAATAGATTTGTAGGTGTGAGATCTACTACAGTAGATAGCATTGCTTTGATTGGATCCATATGAGTTACAAGTACAACGTTTTGATCAGGATGATTTTCAATGACATGATCTACAATGCCTAGTACGCGTTTTTTTACTTCTGAAAAAGTCTCAACTCCATTATGAGCAATTTCTAATTCACCGTTATAGAATTTCATAAAAACATTACCATGACTAGTAAAGATTTCATCATATGGTACACCAGTAAATTTTCCCATGTCAAGTTCAATTAGCCTATCATCAATGGTTACATCAAGGGAGTTGTGTTTGCCAACAATTTCTGCAGTATGTCTTGCTCTTTCAATAGGACTGGAATAAATTGCAGAGATATTCATGTGTTCTAAGAATTTTGCTGCCTTTTCTGCCTGATTAATTCCCTCTTCAGTTAATGGCACACCTGGAGTTCTTCCAGTTAAAATTCTCTCGATGTTATTTTTTGCTTGACCATGTCTCAGAAAAATAATTGAGCCCAACTTGATCGGATGTCAAATAAAGATAATAATAAGATTCTCTGAACAATATCATGAAAATTGGAATTATTGGCGGAACTGGAGGAATGGGAAAAGGTTTTGCTCTTAGATGGTCTCAAAATCATAATGTAATAGTTGGCTCGAGGGATGCAGCAAGAGCATCAGAGTCTGCAAAAGAATACACAAATTTTGCAAAAGAATCATTTGGAGAAATTAATGGAACAATTACAGGAAACGACAATGTTTCAGTTGCCAAAGATAGTGATGTTTTAATTTTATCAATTCCTTATGAGAACATTGATTCAGTGTGCTCAGAAATTTTACCTCTAGTCAAAGACAGTTGTGTAGTTGTATCACCAATTGTTCCAATGATAAAAACAGATGTAGGCTTTGAATTTATTCCAATTAAAGAAAACAAACCATTTTCATATCAACTTGTTTTAAAATATATGAAAAACAAATCAAAACTAGTTTCTGCATTTCATGTGATTTCTGAAAAAAAACTCATCAATCCAACAATGGTATTAGATTATGATATTTTTGTCTGCGGTGATGATAAAGAAGCAATCGAAATAGTGAATGGTTTGATTAATGAAATTAAGGGATTAAGACCAATTTACTTGGGACCGGGAGAATTATCATACATGGCAGAGATTTCAACACCATTATTGCTAAATGCAATGATACGAAATAAGATAAAAAATCCAGGCATCAAAATTATCTAATTTTACCAGTCATGAGCCACGAATATTATAGACGTGGGAGAAATTGGTATACTGCAATTGGTTCACTTTTTATAATTATGGCAGGAATTGTTCTTGTTAGGCAAGTAATATTATGGGGTCCAGAATTTGTAGAGGACTTTATTGTAAATTCAGAATTTACTAACGAGAAACTATCAATAGGCATGATTGGCTTTGGTGTTTTTATGATACTATTGGGATTTAGAAAACATGAATCGCAGAGATGAATTTTTAAAAACTCAAAAAGTTTTACATCTTACAACTATAGGAAGTAACAAAACTCCACATGTGGTACCTGTTTGGTATATGTATAGTGCAAAAAAAATCCACATTGGCACAAACACTAGAACACAAAAGGCAAAAAACATAAAGAAAAACAACAAAGTTGCATTTTGTGTAGATGCAGGAGTTAATTCTCCAATATATGGTGTGATGGGTCAGGGAGATGCAAATATAATTTTAGAAAATATCAGAGTAAAGCAAATTGCAAAAAAAATACTCGCAAGATATTTCAATAATATACAAAACAAATCTGCAATAGAGTTACTAGAAGATACTAATTGTATAATAGAGATAATTCCAGAAAAATTATCAGTTTGGAGTTATTGACTAACAAATTCTTCTATTTTGTTCATTGCTGAATCTAAAATTTCAAGACTAGGCAGATACACTAATCTAAAATGTCCACTACCATATTTTTCTCCAAAGCCAGAACCATGTACTGTTAACACACCTTTTGATTCTAAGAGTTTTTGTACAAATTCTTTATCAGTTCCAAATCTATTATCTTCAATTTTTGGAAAAGCATAGAATGCACCTTTTGGATTTGGGCAAGACAAACCAGGCATTGAATTTAGTCGTTTTACAACCAAATCTCTTCGCTTTTTTATTTCAGATACAAATTCAGCAATATACCCTTGAGGACCTTGCAATGATTCTAACGCTGCATACTGAACTGGGAGATTTGTAGCAATTCTTACTCTGGCAAGTTTTGGGAGGTTTTCTCGCAATGCATCAAGTTTTGAGGATTGATTAAATGCGATATAGCCAATTCGCCATCCAGACATTAGATGAACTTTGGAGAATCCATTAAGAACGATAACTGGTGAATCTCCTGCAACTTTGCCAATTCCTACAAATTTTTGATCAAAAATTATTTGATCATAAATCTCATCACAGATGATATAGAGATTATGCTGATTTGCAAGTTCAACTAATTTTTTAAGTGATGATTCATTAAATACAACACCAGTTGGATTATTTGGGCTAATCAAACAAATTGCAATGGTTTTTGAAGTAATCTTTGATTTGATATCATCAATGTCAGGTGTAGAGTTGTCCAAATCCACTGCAAATTCTACAGGAATTCCACCATGTAGTCTGACGTATGATGCATATGGTGGATAGTAAGGTCCGGGCAATAGTACTTCATCACCTTCTTCAACAATTGATGAGATCACCATATCAAGTCCTTCAGAAACACCATTTGTAATTAGAATATCATCAGCTGAAATAGACAATCCCTTTACATTTTCTTTTTTTGCAATTTCTACTCTGAGTTCTTTGAGACCTTCTGATGCAGAGTAATAGTTTTCTCCTTTTCTTATTGCATTAATCATTGCTTCTTTTACATTATCAGGAGGTTGAAAACCAAATTGCACAGGATCACCAATGTTGAGATAGTCAACTTTCATTCCTGTTTGTTCAACTTTTCTTGCAGCTAGAACAATATCTCTAATTGCATATTCAACACCAGCTACTTTCTTTGATATTTTCAAATTACCTAGACAGATATTTAGGCCTGTTAAATTCTTACTTGTTTGGACTCGTAGCACAGTCTGGATAGTGCGAGCGGCTTCGAACCGCTAGATCGAGGGATCGAAGCCCTCCGAGCCCTCTTAGATTATTTTATTAATCAAACAATTCACTAACTAGATGAATTGAAGATTTCTCTATTCAAAATCGGTTTGGTGTTGAGTGTAATTGGAATGATTTGGATATCATTTGTTTTTCTCCAAGGAGACAGAATTGCCGAAGAAATTGTGCTAAAATCTTCTAATTCACATGATATAGAGTTGAACTTTAATGGAAAAGGTGTTGGATACTATAAAATATTCATGCCAGAATTTGCCAGGGATAAAGTATTTGTTCAGATTTTAGATAAAAATCAGAATATAATATCTGAGGAAAATGTTCATACAAAGATGGCTGTTGGTTATTTTGATTTTGAAAGTGGAACCTATACTGCAAAAATAACAAATCCAACAGAGAACCAAATAAACCTGCAAGTTGAATTTGGAGATGCAAGCTCTGTAACCATGATACCACCAGGTGTGATGATATTGGTAGGTGCGGTAATGATCATCATATCATCGTATATGAAATTAAAAAATTACAGTATTGAGCAGCCAGATGAGAATATCTTGTAAACTGGAAGACACTGTATTGTGTGACCAAAAATCAAAACTAGGTTAAAAACAAGCCAGGTTGTAAAAAATAAAAATGAAATAATTGAGAAAGGGATAAACACTTTGAGTTTTGTTTTTTCTAGATTTTTTAATATTAGAAACCCACCTAATGCAGATAAGACTAGACCAAACTCTAATGGTTGATGGGACCAAGAGATCAAACCGTCAATTCCAAAAACATCATGTGAAATTGAATCAGCATAGCCTGAAACTATTTGAATTAATGAACCAGTAATTATCAGTATGATTCCATGTTTTAGAGAATTTTTTGTAGAGTTTCCAAGTAAAAGAATTGTTCCTATGATTGCTGCACTAGTAGTTATTGAAACACCAGTATACACTACAATGTGTGGTAGACTCCAAAAGAATTCAGGTTCTTTTTGAAGATGAGATATTGCATCCCAAAAACCTGCAGACACTACTACAAAAGGTCCAATTACTGCAAGAATTGAAACTAGAGATACGAGGGTGCTAGTTTTTGCAAGTGATGAGTTGGAGAATTTCTGGATTAATTTCATATTAGCATATCTCTTTGATTAGAGTATTTGAAGCGTTGTAAATTTATCAAATAAAAAAATTGAACACTGTGGGTAATTATTAGAATTAACTATATTAGATGAAATGAATCAAAAGGATCATGAGTCCTGGAATAGGGTTAATGAAAAGAAGACTGGAAAAAGAAAAAGATGCCATTGCTTTAGCTGTTTCAGGTGTTGCAAAAAAATACAACATTCAACCAGAAAACATCAAGACATTAGAGACAAAATATGATGATAATTCAGGGGATTGGTATGTTGCCCTTGGCTGGGATGAGAAAAAAGCCATTATTCAGATGGATTCAGTGTTGGGAACAATTACAGAGATTAAAGAAATTTAATTATAGAATGACATGTTAGAGAAACATGACTAGAGCAATTATTCTTGGTGGTTCTAGAGGGATTGGTAAGGCAATTTCAGAGTCACTAAAATCAATAGGAATTGATGTTTTTGCAGCGTCAAGAAATGATATAGATACATCAAATTTGAATAGTGTGAAAAAATTTGTTCAGATTCATAATCAAACAGATGTACTGGTTCTCAATACAGGAGGACCTGTAGCCAAAGAATTTGCAGATATCACAGAAGAAGAATGGAATAAATATCATAATCAGTTATTTTTGGGATTTTGTATAATTTTACAAAATATAAAAATCAATGATGGTGGATACATATTTTTGATTAGTTCTAGTGTAATCAAAGAGCCTAATGCAAAGTTGATAATATCATCTGCATATCGTGCTGCATTTAGTGAAATCTTTAAAATTCTAAGCAAAGAGTATGCAACAAAAAATATCAGTTGCATCAACATTGCACCGGGACTGATCAATACAGATAGAACTAGAGAACTAATAGAAAACATTGAAGAATACAAAAAATCCCTTCCCATGAAAAGACTTGGAGAACCAGAAGAGATTGGAAATTTTGTTAAAGCAATTATTCAAAATAATATAAAATATCTTTCAGGTGTTGTAATTAATTTTGACGGTGCAAGTTCAAATTATATTTTCTAAAATTACTTTCTGAATTGAACATTTGGTGCATCTGGGATTGCAATCAATCCACCTTCACGTAGTTGTTGCAATAATTGCATTACTTCTTTTTCTACTTGATTTCTTTGCAGTCCTGTCTGTTGTGCAAACATCTCTACTAATTCAGTGACTTTACGTTCTCCATTGCATGACTTCCAAAAATCTACAATTGCTTGATTAACCATAAATCCCTGTTCATGTTCATTAGCTAGTACCATTGAACCATCTTCTTGTTGTACTAGTTTTCCAACTCCTTGAGGTAAGGCAGTTTCATAATTGATTGGTGCCGGAGTAGTCATTGCAGCACTCATGTTTTTGATTTTTGCTTTTCCTTCTTCAGTCATACTATCCATTGTCCATTTTGGTTCCCAAACAATATCGACTTTAACGTTATTTACCCCTGGAACTTTTTTGGCATATCTTGTTACATCTTGGACTAGTGTCTCATGGAGGGGACAGCCTTGTGTGGTCATAGTCATTTTGATATTAACATTATTATTTTCTACCACATCAATTCCATAGATTAATCCCATCTCAACAATATTTAGTGGGACTTCAGGATCCATGCATTGCTTTAGGGAATCTTTTATGGCTTGTGCAGTGACAGTGCTCATATTGTTAAAGGCAGTTTTAAAATCAATAAAAACTTTCTATTAATTAGCTTCGAATAACCGTTGTATTTTTATCAAATAACCCGTAATTTTGGCTTTCAGTGTATATGTCTTCATTTCAGAAACCACCAGAACATTACAGAAAAGATCAGGGAAATTACGAAACATACTCAAGACAAGCGAATTTGAAATCTAGGAGGATTCTGCAAAGACATGATAGTAATAGTAAATTTCTTTACCTGTCAAGTAGGACATGACTCCAAAAATGACTTGAATTGAAAAAAGATAAATTTCAAATTAAATCCCAATCACGTGATTTTTCTAGATACTGAAAATGATCATATAAAACATTGCAGACTCAGTAATTATTAAGTTCTCAATGATCACGGATTCTATGTCAAAGACAACAAGTCAATTCTATAAAACAACTACAGAGATAAAAGATACATAAAATGTAATAAATTGACGAGGTCAATGAACTTAAAAATATCAGCATGTGTACTAATATCGTTTCTAATTGCATTTTCTATTTTTTCTTATGTAATGTTTTTACCTACCAACAAAATTCAGGCAGAAACGCCATTACCTCTGAATGAGGATTACTATCTTTCAGTACAACAAGATTTTTTCTCAAAAATTGATCCATATGAAAAAAATGTTTTCATTATTGGTTCAAGCTATATCATGGCACTGAATACAACGCAAATTCATAATTATCTTGCATTAAATGATAAGGATTATCAAATTTATAATCTGTCCATCTTTGGAGATGGCATAAAAAAACGCGCAACAACAATTGATATGATAATATCTGCAAAACCAGAAGTTGTAGTTTATGGTATAACAGAAGATGATTTTTCGGATCCAATTCCAGTCAATACTCTTTCTGCCAAACCCACAAGCATACTTCCTGATCCACATGAGTTTTTCCATGTAGGCTTTGATATGATTGAAAATCATCTCAAGTTGAATTTTCCTGATTCACCAAAAGCAGTTACTTGGGTTAATCTCCGACAGATAATGGGAACTGGAGCTGATCATGAAAAGTATAGTCCATACCCAGGATCACCGTTTATGAAAATTTCTTCAGCAAATACCGTAACAATTAGCGATCTTGAATTAAAAAATCAAGTGGCCTATTTAGGACCATTTGGACAGATCAAGCCTCCTCAGAATAACCCATATCTAAAATCACTAAAACAAGTATTGGATAAACTCAAAGAAAACAACATCAAGGTTGTTCTGTTTGTGGTTCCGCATCACAACTACTTGTTGTCAAAAGCGCCACCTGAATACGAAGAAACATTTGACTTTATTCTAAAAGATATTGAGGAAAAATATGAATTGAATGTATACAAACGAAATTTAGGCTATTCTGATTTGCCAATATGGCATGATCTCTCACATGTAGCAGTGAATAAAAAATCTCAACCTTTTAGTGATGATGTGGCAAAAATGATTCAAGATGTGGTAGGGTAAATGCTTTTCAACACAATTGATTTTGTTGTCTTTTTCATATTTGTCGTGTCTGTTCTGACAATCATAAAAAAAAGAAAATTTCAGCATCTTTTTTTGCTTGCTGCTAGCTATTTTTTCTTTTATTATTCCAGTAATTACTATATCGTACTGTTATTGTTTACAACCTTCTGGGACTTTTATCTTGGAAATTTAATTTGGAAAACAACAAATCCAAAAAAGAAAAAAATATTCATCACTCTAAGTATAGCTGGCAATCTTTCATTACTTGGATTCTTCAAGTATGCAGACTTTGCAATAACACAGTTCAATTTGTTTGGAAATTATTTTGATCTGTCAACTCAAGTACCGCAACTAAACTTGATACTTCCTATAGGGATCTCATTTTACACTTTTCATTCAATCGGATACATAATTGATATCTATAGGGGGAAAATGACTCCAGCTTCTTCTCTAAGAGAGTATGCTATTTTTATTACATTTTTTCCTCAGCTTGTGGCAGGCCCAATACTTCGAGCCTCCAATTTTATCCCACAATTAAGCGAAAAAATACAACAAGGAGGCACAAGGATTCGCCAGATAGTAATTGACAATGCAAATTTGAAACTTGGAATAACTATGATGGCGTTTGGTTTTTTCAAGAAAATGTTTGTTGCAGACAATATCTCACCATTTGTAAACGAAATATTCTCTCATCCATTTGGTCTTGAATCATTCACAATAATTCTTGGCGCCATTGGTTTTGGAATCCAGATTTACTGTGATTTTTCCGGTTATTCTGATATTGCAATAGGTGCAGCCTTAATACTTGGATTCAAATTGCCAGTGAATTTCAACAAGCCGTATTTTGCAACATCTCCTTTTGATTTTTGGAGAAGATGGCATATTGCGCTTTCTTCTTGGCTCAAAGATTATCTGTATATCCCACTTGGGGGAAACCGCAAATCAAAGCCAAGAACATATCTGAATCTATTCATTACTATGTTTCTTGGAGGATTATGGCATGGAGCGTCTTGGAATTTTGTTTTGTGGGGTGTACTTCATGGTGCATATCTTGCTGGTCACAAACTCATTTTAGACAAGTTTCCATCTCTTCAAAATAGCCATTTCTTTAACAAAAAAATCGGCATATTTTTTTCAATTTTCATCACACAGTATCTTGTATTTCTCGCGTGGATACCATTTAGGGTAAAAGAAACAGAAGTTATGTTGTATTCTATGCAAAAATACATCTTCTTGGATTTACAGATTCAAGATACAATTCACTTTATGATTCTGCACAAACTACCAATAACCATACTTGCATTGTTTATTTTCCTTCATTTGATATCCTATAAACATGATAATCTACTTCAAAGGATCTCGAATCTCAAACCTATCTACTGGATTGGATTTTTGACCGGTGTGATGATTCTTATTTTCTTATTCTTTGATGGAAACCCACAGGATTTTGTGTACTTCCAATTCTGAGATTAACAGATATCGAATAAGATTTTTAAGATTTGATTTTGTTGTGAACCATGAAAACACTATCTTACTAAAGTAGAGATCAACAGTTGAAATATTAATTGTTAACTTCAAATAATTTTTTGATGGATTCTTCATATGGTGGTTTAGCCACGCCCTTTTCAGTAATTATTCCTGAGATTAGTTCGGGTGGAGTCATATCAAATGCCGGATTTATGACATTAATATCATCAGGAGCTGTTTTTTTATCACCAATTCCAGTCACTTCGATTCCTTTTCGCATTTCAATAATTACATCTTTGGCATCAGTTTTCATATCAAATGTGGATAATGGTGCTGCAACATAAAACGGAATTCCATGTTGCTTTGCCATAGTTGCTACTTGGTATGTTCCAATTTTATTAAAGACATGACCAGTTCTTACAATTCTGTCTGCTCCAACTATAACTTTGTCTACCAGTCCATTTGCCATTGAATATCCTACGGCAGTATCTGGAATTAAACTGACATCAAATCCATCATGTTTTAGCTCAAACGCTGTTAGCCTAGAGCCTTGCTGTATTGGTCTTGTTTCAGTAGCTATTACTTTGATGTTTTTTCCACTCTCCCTTGTTGCTCTAATTACACCAAGTGCTGTTCCATATGCTACTGTAGCTAATGCGCCTGCATTGCAATGAGTCATTATAGTGTCATTGTTATCAAATAGAACAGAGCCGTATTTTCCCATGGTTTTATTAATTTGGATATCTTCTTCTGCCATTTTTTTGGCTTCGTTAATTACAGATTGTTTTATTTGATCAACTATATTACCAGAATTTGCAACTTTCATAATTTTATCCAATCCCCATTTCAGATTTACAGCAGTGGGTCTTGTATCATATAGAATTTTTCTTGCTTTTTCTAAATCAGAAATTAATTCATCTTTTGTAGTTGCTTTGCTTTGTAAAGATGCCAAAGCTAATCCAAATGCTCCGGATACTCCGATTGCAGGAGCTCCTCTTACTACCAGATTTCTAATTGCATCTGCTACTTGATTATAATCATCATATTTTACAAATACTAGTTGATTTGGTAATTTGGTCTGGTCAATCATGATTACTTTGTTATCTTTCCATTCTACTGTCCTTAAAGAAGAATCAATTACAGTATCGTCCATAAATAATCTCAAAATTAGGCTTTTAAAAATCAATTGGAGAAATATGCTTTGTCAAATAATTCTTATTAATTTAAAAGAATAACCGTTCTCACTACAGTTAGTCACTTGTAAACCTCCTTTCTGTGTTCAAATCTAAGTAAATACAAAACTGTTCCTTGATATGCATAGATGAGTCTGTAGGGTTTTATGTAAATGGTTCTCTCACCTTTCAAGTCATATCTTAGCGGTTTTCCTAACTCTGGAGAATCTATTATGTTTTCTATCGGTTTTTGCAGTTTTTCTTTTAATTTGTTATCTTTGATTTTTGTAACTTCTTTTCTGAATTTGTCAGACCATACTACTTGCGAGATTACCATTTGGCAAATTCTGTAAGGAATTTGGATGTCTTGGCTTTTCCACCATTGCCACTTTCTATTTCTTTCCAGGCATCGTGGATTGATTTTAGTGTTCTAATATCATCTTGACTTAGTTGTTGGTTTATCTTTTTTAAAACAATCAAACCTTTTTTTTCAGTTATCGCAAATACATTTCCATCCTTTATGTCGAGCTTTTTTCTTACCATATTTGGTATCACTATCTGTCCTTTGCTGCTTATTGTAGTGAATACGATTTCATTTGACATAGTGTAAGATTGTCTTACTGTATATTAAAGATGTTTATTATTGAGGCAATATAGAAACTAAATTTACTACATACATTTGAGATGGTACGCAATCTAGAGTTTTAGCTGGCAGATCTTTCACCAAGATGGTACTCTGAGTAATGATCAATCTGAAGCACGTATTATTTGAGAGAACAACTTTTGCATCAATTGCATATATTGATTATTTTACACAAAATACTGATGAAAAAATGATTTTGAAAGGAAGAACAGGCTAGAGAACTATGCAGAACTAGGCAGTTTTTGATTTCTAGTCAATTTCCATTCAAGTCACAGTCAAATTAATTCAGATTTACATACAAAAGAGAAATGTCTATTATCCAGATTATGGAAATTGCTCAAAAACAAGGTGGTCCATATACAAAAAATGAGCAATATGAGAGAAGGAATAAAGTGTACAGCATGTATTTTGCGAAGGGATTTTCTGCAATAAAGATTGCAAGTGAATTAGAAGTTAATAGAAACACAATCAATCAGGACATTAAATTTTTGCGTTCTGATATTACTAAAAAAGATCAAATAAAACCAGCAATTTGGTTGCTAGAGCAAAAAGAACATTTAGAACAGCAAAAGACAGATTGATAGAATTACTTGAAATTACTAAAGATTTCGAGCAGAGATTACGAGTAGAGAAAATAATTTTAGATATAGAAAGCAAAATTACCAATCTCGTAATCAAAATGACGGATTTTAAGTCTAAAGCATTTGAGTATGATCCAGGTCCAGAATTTGATGAAGACATTACTCTAGTTGTAAAAGATTTGGTTTTAAATGAAAAGACAGAAAATTACTCACATTTAGAAAATGATATTATTTTCAAGGCAAGAGAATTATTGAAGTGTGATTTCAGTCACGCGGAAAAAATCTTTATCAGAATGAAAGATTTAGGATTATCAGAATTTAAATCTGATGATGGCAAAGGTTACAATCTTGCAAGTTTTGGCGTTTTAAATCAGATGATAACAAAAACACAATTAGATAAAAACAATAAAGAAAATAGACAATCGAACAAAGCAGAACCGCATTTGTTTGGATTGGGTAAAAATTTTATTGAAAAAGACAAATAAAGACAAGAATTTCGATATTCATCAATAGAATATGTTTCCTTTAATTGCAGCTTTTTATTTTTCATCATTATACATAATCATTAAAATAGCATAATTTTTATTTATTTTCTGAAAATATGTCAGATATTTCACATAGAATTTAGATAGATATTTTATTGCAAGTATTCAATCCAAATCGTTGAATCTTTTGGATTTAGAAAAATACGATCTTCAAAAAATGTACAAAATTTATGATAAATGGCCAGAAATTGCACGAGAATCATTTGAGTCCAACCAAGAACCTGTTGATTTTGATGGTATTGATCATATAGTATTTGCAGGAATGGGTGGTTCCGGAGCTATTGGAGATATATTTTCAGCCATACTATCCAAAACAAAGATTCATGTTAATGTGGTAAAGGGATATCTCTTACCTACAACAGTTGATTCCAATACACTAGTAGTAGTTGTTAGTGTTTCAGGAAATACTGTTGAGGCTTTGACTGTATTAGATTCTGCTTACAAAAGAAAAAGTAAGATCATTGCATTTTCTTCAGGAGGAAAAATGTTAGAGTATTGTACAAAAAATAAAATCAAACATAGGCTTGTTCCTCAACATCATTCTCCTCGGGCTTCTTTTACTTCTTATTTGTATACCATGCTCAAAGTGTTACACTCTGCACTTGAAATCAAGCAGCAAGATATTTTGGAATCCATAACAGAATTAGAAAACATCAGTAAAAAAATTGGCTCTTCAAATCTAACTGAAAATAATCCATCCCTTAATCTTGCAGAGTGGATTACTGATATTCCCATGATATACTATCCTTTTGGACTACAATCTGTTGCAACTAGATTCAAAAACGTGCTTCAAGAAAATGCCAAAATACATGCAATTGCTGAAGATGTAGTGGAGGCATGTCACAACGGAATTGTTTCATGGGAGAGAAAAAGCAACATAAAACCAATTCTCATTCAAGGAAAAGATGATCATATTAAAACTAAAGAAAGATGGAATATCATTAAGGAATATTTTCATCAAAATAAAATTGACTATAGGGAAATAACTTCTATTGAAGGAAGTATTTTATCAAAAATAATAAATCTTGTTTACATTTTAGATTATTGCTCAATATACAAAGCAATTCTAACAGAAACTGATCCTACACCAGTAAAGTCAATTGATTTTATAAAAAATAGAACAAGTTAAAAGAGAATATTTATTTTCTAGTTTTTTTAACCTAACGTGGTATTAGAGATAGTTTTATCTTTTTTATATTTATTTTGTTTCATTCTAAGATTATGATATTTTCTAACAATTGAAAATAAAATCTGGTATATTTTGTAATATAGTTTCTTTCTAATAATAATGAGATTATATTGAGACATCTCTTGCCCACTCCATTTACTTTTATAATAAAGTAAACTATTTTGTTATTTTCATCGTTTATGGTAGAATTATTTTGTACTATCTCTTTTTACCACCAGTAAAATCATACACTGATGCATTGACAGTTTTTGCCCATTCAATAGAAGTCCAGGTTAGTAATGTGCCTCCAAGACTGGTAGGTTTTGAGTAGGAACTAATTACTTCATTTGGTTGTACGATTCTATTAAAAAAAATCACTTGTAATCCAGAGATCAGTTCGTTATCTTGATACGCAAGAAAAAATTTACTCATTTCGCTTTTATGATCTGCCCATAAACTTTCTATATCTTCAATAGGAGTTGAATTCACTATTCCTTTAGTTGTTGCCCATTCTTGAGCTAAGATAAGATATTGCTTCAAGTCATCATAGATTTCTAACTGTTTTATAGAGATATTGCGTCGTTTTGCTCTATTGATATCTTGTTTTAGTCGTTTAGGTAAATCAGACCATATATCATCAATATTTTTTTTCATATCTAATATGAAAGTAACATAATCTTGTATGATGAAATTATTTTTAGAGAGAATTTTTTTGTAATTATCATCAATCATTAGATCGTATCCAGGAGTATAACCTTCTATGTGGACTAAATCGTATTTATCAGATACAACTTTAATTGCTTCCATCATTTTTTGTAAAATTTCTAATCTGGTGTTTTTATCATTTGTATGAATGATTGGTCCATCCAACCAAATTCCTCTAGAAGTGATACTTGAGATAAGATGTAATAATCTACGGAAGAATGGACTTGAATATCTAACAACTGTTTTGATTATTCGTAAGCCTAACTGGCCCATCACATTATCGTCTTGATCTAGTACATAGATAAAAACAGGAAAATGATCTTTTGAATTAGAATTTAGATAATTAGTAGTTTGGAAAAATGTTGCATAATTAGATTTAGTAAGATCATTGTTCCACATTGAAGAATCTACTGAGGTTAGAATTTTGAAGGTGTACATTATATTATCTCTCATTGTAGAATCTTCAAATCAGTTTAATATCTTATTTCAGAAACAGTGATAGATCGGTTTTCTTTGTGCGACATCCTTGCAGCATCCATTATTTTTGCCTGATTCATCAAGTCTTCTTCAAAATTAAAGCCAAAAGTGGATTCTCCACTTACTTGCTTGCAGAAAGAATCAATCATCAACAGATAGTGATTGTGGGCTCCAACTGAGATTTCCTCTGTTTTAGTAGTACTAAGAGTCATTGTTGCACTCATGTCTGAAGGAATATTGTATGATCTGTTTAGTTTTAGCATACCAGAATTTCCCCAAATCGTGTAGGTCGACTGATAGAAAAGATCGTAGCCCACAATCAGGCTGGCAAAACGGTTTTGATCATACTTCATGCAGATGTTGACCTTTGTATCTGCGTGTGATTTTTCATCGATATCAAGATGGCAGCTTACACTGATTGGTTCTGCTTGAAAAACAATTCTGCTTGCACATATAGGATAGCATGCAGCATCGTTTAACACACCGCCGCCTAGGTCCTTGTTGTGCCTTATATCGTCATAAGATATTGGTGGTAAGCCATAACAGCCGTGAAATGAAAATACTTTACCAACAGCATTACGGTTCAAAAGTTCTAATACTTTTTGGTGTTGTGGATGAAATCGAAACATAAATCCTTCCATTATTCTTACATTATTTTCTTTGCATGTATTCACCATTCTGCAAGCAGACATGTATGATGTAGTAGATGATTTTTCACACAACACATGTTTTCCTGCTTTTGCTGCTTTGATTGACCATTCCTCATGCAGGCTAACAGGTAATGAGACATAAACAACATCTACATCAGAGTCCAACACATCTTGGTATGAGCCAAAATTTTGGCAGGAAAACTTTTTGGCAAAACTTTCGGCTTTTTGTTTTGAGCGGCTACCTACTATTTTTAATTCAGAATAATTTGATTTCAGTATTGCTGGAACAACTGAGATTTCGGCTATTTTTGAGCAACCAATCACACCGAATTTTAGTTTCTGCATCAAATGATCGACTTAGTTGTTAATAATTAGCATTTCCACAGATTACCAGGTAGTCCATCCACCATCAATTACAAACATCGCACCCGTTACGTATGAGGATTTTGATCCGACAAGATATTCCACCAATCCGTTTAATTCGGTTTTTTTCATCATTCTCTTAAGTGGTGTAAGGTTTGCGTATTTTTTTATGAATTCCGTGTCTTGATCAAATTCTACCCCACCTGGAGCGACACAGTTTACTCGTATTTCTGGAGCAAGATGTGTTGAGAGAAACTTTGTCATGTTGATTACTCCGGCCTTTGAGACACTATACCCAATGTGTTTGTGTCCTCCATCATACAGGTCAGGTCTTGCAGATACGATCCCAGTAGATGCTGAAAAATTGACAATTGAGCCCTTTTTGTTGTTTCTTGCATATTCTCTGCAAACTGAAAACAGTGCTACAAGGTTTACATCCATAAATTTTGAAAACGATTCCAGAGTTACATCAAAAAGAGTTCCTCTCTTTTGGTTTTTTTCTACATGATCATTTAATGCAAAGCAGTTAACCAAGGCATCTGCCTTGTTTTGTTTGAACCATTTTTTTACAAATGTTTCATCAGTAAGATCATGACCCAATGTGAGATCAAGTCTTAGAATCTTGTCAGTTTTTGCCAAATATTTTGATATTTCTTTTCCAAGTAGGCCCTCTGAACCAGTTATCACTATCTTCATGACTTGCTCACTTTATGTTCAGAGGTGACTAAATTGTATTTAGTTACATAGTTTTTTACAAATTCAAGGTATTTTTTGCATGTATCTTGCGGGTCGATCATTTTTTGGTCTTCTCTGGCTCCTTGAATTATCAACTGACCATTGTAATTAATTTTTGCTAGAGTTGAAAAAACCAGATCAAAATCAGTGTTTCCAGATCCAAACACAACTGTATTGCCACCATACAATCTGTCTTTTATGTGGATATTTGCAAGCCAAGGCTTTAGTGTTTGAAGCTCTTCTTTTACATCGTATCCCAATGCTGCACTGTTACCAGTGTCATAGTTTGCACCTATATGTGATCCAAAGTTTTCTAATAAATTCTTAAAGTCAGTAGGAGGAAGATCAGTTTCAAGTGTGATTTTCACATTTTGTGAGTTGGCAAAATCTACCATTTGTTGGAGGTTTGCAATAATTTGGTCTTTGTTGCTTTGAGTTTTCAGTGAGGAAGAATCAACAAAAGGGATTTCCAGTATCGCTGTTTCTAGTTTTGAGCATTGTTGGATTAGTTTTTGAAGTACTGTAATATTTTGTTTCAGATCAGATTCTCCCACATTGAAAAGCATTTTTTGCATAAAATAATCTGCGCATACTGCAGTTACTTTGACGTCATATTTTTTTGAAAGAGATCTAATTTCCTCAATTCCGTCATTTTGTAAATTGGGTTTGGGTTTAGATCAAAGACCCACTCGATTGAGTCAAATCCACAATCATATGCTCTTTGAAACTCATTTCTCCAGGAATTTACTGGAAATGACTGAATATGATTGTCTACAGGTGGAGAAAGTCTGCCGTTCATTATTCCTATTTTTATGTAGTCCTTTCCCATCATTTTGAAATCGAAAAATAACAATATTAATGATGACTGAAAAGTTACAGTATGGACTCAAAGTTGGCTCATCGATGCTCAAAAATCAAGATGGTAATTACTGATGTGGACGGGGTTTTGACTGACGGCGGGATGTATTATACCAATAAGGAGATGTCATGAAGAGATTTTTTGTAAGAGATGGGATGGGGGTTACACTACTTAGAAAAAAGAACATTCCAACATTGATTATTACAAAAGAGGAAACTGAGATGACAAGACGATGGGCAAAGAAAATGAAAATTGCAAAGTTATACGAAGGTGTTGTCCAAAAAGAATTGATTCTTGAGAAGATTTGTAAGAATTTCAGAGTCAAACCAGACGAAATAGCATACATAGGAGACGATGTCAATGATTTGGAGTTATTAAAGAAAATAGGACTTGCTGTTGTCCCAAATGACGCAATCGACGAGGTAAAGAAAATTTGTCATTACAAGTGTAAGACAAACAGCGGTCATGGTGCATTCAGAGAGCTTGCGGATTTGATATTGTCAGAGCAATCATAATTAAAGAATTTATTATAGTGTAGGAAAAGTTACTTAGTTGGTATTCATCACAGCTGAGTTAGGCATCAACCATAATGGAGATATCGAGATTGCAAAACAGCTAATAGATATGGCAAAAGCTGCTGGTTGTGATGCGATAAAATTTCAAAAAAGAACAATTGACAAGGTTTACTCAAAGGAAGTGCTGGATACACCAAGAGAAAGCCCATGGGGAACCACCACACGAGAGCAGAAGATGGGATTGGAATTTGATGAAAAACAATATGATGTAATAAATGAATACTGCAAGCAAAAGGGAATAGAATGGTATGCCTCATCGTGGGATATTGACAGTCAACTATTTCTTAGAAAATATAATCTAAAACACAACAAGGTTGCATCTGCGATGATTACAAATCGAAAGCTTCTTGAAGTTATTGCTGAGGAAAAAAAATACACTTTCATCTCAACAGGTATGAGTACAGTAGACGAAATAAGAGAAGCAATACAGATTTTTAAAAAACATAATTGTCCGTTTGAACTGCAACACAGCAATAGCACTTACCCAATGAAGATTGAGGAGGCAAATCTGCGCTGCATTGAAACTTTGAGAAAAGAATTTGACTGCAATGTAGGATATAGCGGGCATGAGGCAGTAGGGTATATTGTATGCGTTGCAGCAGTTATGCTTGGCGCTACATCCATTGAAAGACACATTACATTAGATAGATCCATGTACGGTTCAGACCAAGCAGCTTCTTTGGAACCAATGGGATGGATACGACTTGTAAGAGACATCAGAACAATTGACAAAATTCTTGGAGACGGTGTAAAAAGAGTATGGCCATCAGAAATATCAGTTATGAAAAAGTTAAGGGTTACAACGTAGGCTGGTTTTTGATCAGATGACAGAATACAGAATAAACAAAATTTTTGATGACAGCATAGCAGTCATTTCAGAATCAAAGAAGATTTCAGCAGACATACAAAAAGCAGTTGACTTGATAATTGAGTGCTACAAAAAAGGAGGCAAGGTTGTTGTGTTTGGAAATGGTGGTAGTGCTGCAGATGCACAGCACTTGGCTGCAGAGCTTATTGGCCGCTTTCAATTAGAACGACAAAGTCTTCCGGCTATTGCGTTAACTACAGATACTTCAATAATTACAGCACTTGGAAATGATTATAGTTTTGATTATGTTTTTGCAAGGCAGTGTGAGGCGTTAGTAAAAAAAGAAGATGTGGTCATTGCCATTTCGACTAGTGGAAAATCAAAGAATGTCTTAGATGGGATCATAGCATCAAGAAAAAATGGGGCGCACATCATAGGTCTGACTGGATCCGAAGGAGTTACCATGAAAAAACATGCAGATATTCTGCTTGTTATTCCTTCAAAATCCACAGCTAGAATTCAAGAGGGTCACAGAACTTCAATACACGCAATTTGTGAACTTGTAGAAGAGAATTTTAAGAAAAATTAGAAATCAATTTTTGAGTGTTTGCGCAAATCATACATTATTTCTGCTATTTTGAATTCGATTTCATAATCAATCATAAATCCGTGCTCTTTTGATATTTCATAGGGAATGATTTTGTCAGTAAACATCTTGCCTGTTTCCAATAACCGTTTCACCGAATGCACATACAAGCCATTTAACTCATAAACTATTGGTGCATCTTGCCTTCTTTTGATGGGTTTTGGACTAGTTTTTGACGGCTCCAAAAATCCTCTTGTGTTGGCCTCAAACATTCCAAAATAGGGATTTGGATGTGCATGACATACAGTAAAGACTGAATCGCAGTTAGACTTTATCAAAAGGTCGATTGCACCTTTCATGTCGTTTTTGTCTATGAATGGTACTGTGCAATCACGTGCAGCAATTATATCAAATTCTTGTCCCTGTGCGCGCAGCTCTTTGACACAGTGAAGCAGAGCCTCATCAAATGTAGAGTCATCAGCTGAAAGTTCTTTTGGACGCATAAATGGAATTTCTGCACCGTACTGCTTTGAGATTTTTGCTATCTCATCGTCATCTGTTGATACTACTATATTTTCAAATAATCCAGAATCCAGTGCCGATTCTATAGTATGTGCTATTAGGGGCTTGTCGCCTAAAATTCGAATGTTCTTTTTTGGTATTCCTTTTGAGCCTCCTCTTGCAGGAATAAAACAGATTGACTTCATGGATTATTCCCGGGATATCTTGATTGATATTCTTTGTGCTGCTTAATTTTTTTAACATATTCTGACGCAAGTTGTTCGAGCGTTGATCTATGTTCCTCTAGAAAAGATTTCATTTTCTCTTCAGGTATTTCAACATCTGCAAGATGACCGCCGTAGTAGAAATAATTGGCGTAGTCAATTTGAAATCCAGTATTATCAAATTCAAACGAGTTTTTTTCTACAATGTCAACGTATTTGCCAAGATCGTTTGGGTTTACAGTTTTTTGCAGAGATGTTCTTATCGCATCAGGCAGTTCGGTTACGGATTTTATTCTGTGTACTGATGGGAGTACGCCATATCCCATGTCGGCAAATATGATTGAGGGTTTTTGATAAAATGCAGCTTCCAATCCAGAAGTTCCTCCTACAGTTATAACAAGTGAGCATTTTTTCATTATCTGCTCAGATGATATAGATGGATGTAAAAGATTTACATTTGGAATTTCCAGAATTTCTTTGTAGAAAGAAATCTCTCGCCAACCACGTATGGTTTGAGTTGGATGCTCTTTTACGAATAACTTGTAGTCAGGAGGTAATGATTTTGCGATGTGTCTTACAGTTTCAATTTGATTTGTATAAAATGGAGATCCAATCAACAAGACTCTTTCTGGCTCTTGGTGTAATGGAAAGTAAACAAATGGAGTGTTGTCATCTATTTCTTTTTTGAGATTCTTGTTGATGAATATTTCTCTATATTTTTCAATTATCAGATAAGATAGAGCTTTTGTGAGAATTCCAGATTTGGTTCTACCAAAATATGTATAATGTGTTTTTATGTTGGTATTTTTAGAAACAAATAGAAAATTAAGAGCAGCCTTTATTTTTTCCCACTTTGAAGTTATGAATTTTGTAGTGTATGTAGTTAGTTGAGCAGATAGATTGTTTGTTTTTAAGAAATCTTGCAGCTCCTCAATGGTTTTGTTAGTGGATTCAAGATCTATAAGACTTGAAACATAATCAATTTTATCTCGTTCCTGTGTTACTAGACATTTGTGTCCGAATCTTGACTGCTCAAGCATCATTACCTTGATCCCTTTTGATCTGCACATTTGATAGAAAATCTGGTTGTGATGCATATCAGTTGTCTTCATTATTAAAAAATCTGGCTTTACTTCATCTAAGAGAGTTTCAAACATCTTACATTCCTGCTCAAGAATTGATAGTATCTCGTTTCTTGTAAATTTGTAAAAATAATTAAAACGATAAAACAGTCTTTCGTTGAGTGCAAGAAGCCAAAGATTAAGAGGATATTTTTTTTCAAAATTAGAGAGGTATTCTAAATCCACTATAGTTTTTGGTAAAACATGATCGTGATAATACCAAGTCTTTTCAAATTTTACTAATTTCTGTTCCTCAAAAAATTTTTTTTACTCTATCAGTTACATCTACTATAGCAAAAAACTCAGAAGCGTACTTTTCTTGCAAAAATTTTGCTATTCCAAAACTTGTGATATCACCATCTAACCAGAAGATAATTTTGTCTTTCATGATGTATGTTTTATTAACTTTAATAAATAAATTTGAATCATTTCATGAATTGTTCTTGAAATAACTTGATTATTTGACATCTTAAATACAACTTATGAAAGCAAAATATTAGTGAATCATAGCACTCTAGAAATAAAATTAAAAAATATTACAAAAAATGATTTCAGGTTCCTTTATGAATTATTATCTGAAAGAGATTCAGTTGCAAATATTTCACATAAAAAAATGCCAATATATGATGAACATGTCAGATTTGTAACGTCAAAACCATACTTACGATGGTATATTGTATACTATAATGGTAAAAAATCGGGTTCAGTTTATTTGACCAAGCAGAACGAAATCGGCATATTTGTAAAAAAAAGAATGGCAGGGAAAAGGAATAGGATCACAAATACTTGAATTAATAATAGAAAAAAATGGTTCTGGACGATATCTAGCTAACATAAGCCCAAGAAACAAGAAGTCCATAGAATTTTTTAAGAACAATGGATTTAATCTAATACAATATACTTATGAATTCATTAAATCGTGATTGTACATAACATGAAAAAGACAATAAAACTTTTTGATCCATTTATTGGAAAAGAAGAAGAAAAAGTACTAACTCAGACATTAAAGAGTCATTTTTGGGCTTACGGTGGTGGAACAGGAAAGGTTGCTGAATTTGAATCAAAGTTTTGCAAATACATTGGTTCTGATGAATGTGTTGCAGTTAGTAATGGTACTGCTGCATTACATTTAGCGTTATCACTTATAGATATTAAAGGAAAGGAGGTAATATTACCATCACTGTCATTTGTTTCTACAGCTCATGCAGTAGTATACAATGGTGGAAAGCCAATCTTTGCAGACATTGATCCGCATACCTTATGTTTAGATCCACAAATGATAAAAAAATTAATTACAAAAAAAACCAGAGTTGTTTTACCCGTACATTATGCTGGAACTCCATGTGATTTAGAGCAAATATCAGAAATATGTAAACAGCATGATGTTGTTTTGATGGAAGATGCTGCTCATGCTGCAGGCTCTACATATAAAAATAAAAGATAGGACGGCACGGAACTGCAGTATGTTTTAGTTTCCATCCAACAAAAAAATCTTGCAATGCCAACAGGGGGAGCAATTACCTTGAATGGAAAAGAAAGTAAAAAGTTCAAAGAAATACTCAAATCAAAAAGATGGTGCGGAATAACAAATAGAAAAAGGATTCTAAATACGACATTGTTAATCTTGGGTGGAATTACTACATGAGTGAATTTTCTGCGGCAATTGGTATAACCCAGTTAAAAAAATTAGACATGATGAATAACAAAAGAAAAAACATTGCAAAGCGATATTCAAACGAGATTGAGTTTAGAAGGAAAAATGAAGTTTTTTGAAAATTGCTCATATCATTTGTATTGGGTTATTGTTAAGAACCAGGAGGAATTTATGAGAGAAATGAAGTATAGTAATATAGAGACTGGAATACACTACATTCCAATCCATAAAATGCAGTTTTACAAAGGAAGTTACAAGCTTCCGATTACAGAAAGGATAGCAAAAAATATTGTTTCAATACCAATTCATCCAAATTTGAGCGAATCAGACGTAGATAAAATAATAAAAATTGACTAACAGACTAGCAAAATAAATTTTATTCGTATTCGGTGATTCCGTCACCACTTTTTACATCTTTTTTTGATCTTTTTCCATTAATGAGGTCTAGGAATCTAGCTTCTGTTCCTCGAATTCTATTTCCAGGTCTTAAGACATCAAAATTAATTCCTTCTTGTAAAGTCTCACCTTGCGAGATATCTTTATTGCTTGTATGGATCTGGTTGCAAAGCGTCTCAATTCTAATTCTTCATTAAGAATGATTTTTTTACCATTTCCCTTTGCAAGTTCCGCTATTCGTATAGATTTTATCATTAGTTCCAATTCGCTTGGAATTAGAGCGAAAAGCATGATCCGGTCCTGGAAGATTTCTATCCAATGTAAAATGTTTTTTCTATTATGATTGAACCTAGCCCGACTGCCAAGACAGGTCCAATCACAGGATCTATGCTATGATCAGAAAGACCAACAGGAAGATCATACCTTGATTTCATGTATGGAATAACGGACAGATTCAAAGATTCTAAAGGACATGGATATTTTGATGTGCATTGTAAAAGAGCTAATTTGCTGTGAGTTTTTTTTACAAGATTTACTGCAAAATCAATTTCATCATATGTACTTGCACCAGTTGAGATTATGATTGGTTTTTCAGTTTTTTGCAATAAATTCAATCAATCGTACATGATTTATTTCAAATGAAGCAATCTTGTGTATTGAAACAAAAGGAATCAATTTGTTTTGCATCGTTAACTGAAAAAGGAGTCGACATAAAGAGAATTTTTTGTTCTTGCGCATATTTAGCAAGCTCAGGTATCATTTCATAAGGCATTGCCAGATTTTCAAAGATTTTATTGATGTCTTCATTTATTCCATGTTTTGACAGATAACTACTTGCACCTGCACCATAGACATATGTTGTTTCAGGCCTATAGGTCTGAAATTTTACAGCATCAGCACCACATGAAGCTGCAATTCTTATGAGTTCTTTACCTCTTTTTAGATCGTCCTCGTAGCTACCACATTTCCAATTAGAGCCAGCCTCAGCTATGATAAAAGTTCTTGATGAATTTTCTAGTTCAGTAAAGGAATTGAACACATATTACTAAATATCATGGTATAAAAAAATCTTTAAAAATTATAGTACAGATTAATTTTTAGAAGTATTTGCGTTTATTTTGATCAGATTTGGTTCTTTGGAAAATAATTCAATTATATCATTCATTAAAACAGGTCTTTTTTTAATTTTTGAGAGTATTATTTGGACTAGTTTTAGATCATCTATTTTATCAACTGTCCATCTTAGATGAGATATATTTTCTTTGTATATTACATCAAATATATTGAATTTATCAGGATTGTTATAGAGATATGGAGTTACGTGTTCTTTTTCATAATTTGTTTTTGCATTCTTCCATGTTTTTTCAAGCGCATTAAATGAAAATACTTCTGCTTCTGTGCCATGAGGAAATGATCTAATATGTGCATTAGAAACATAATCAAATGAGTTGGAGTTGAATATGTTAATCACATCATCAACTAGGGTTGGATCAATGAGAGGATTATCAGCAGTAATTCTTACAATTATGGAAAAGGAAAACTTTTGTGCGCATCTATAATACCGTTCTAAAACATCATTTGAGCTTCCTCTGAAGCAATCAATGTTCATACTAGCAGCAAACTCTTCAATTTTATCATCCTCTTTAAGTTCGGTTGTGGCTATGACAATTTTATCCAGAAATTTGCAATTTTGAAGCTGAGTAATCACATGGTACAGAATTGGGTTTTTTTCATCAGCATTCATCAATACTTTCCCAGGTAATCGTGTAGAGCCCATTCTTGCTTGTACTATACACCCCACTACCATTGATTCAAATTATTGATTTACAAATATGAATTGTTATTACGAATTCATTATTTTTAGGTCAGACTTTCCCCACAATATCAGTCAGCAGAATGATCTAGTCCAACTATGTAATTTTTAACATTACCAAAGAAGGGTGGATTCGTTTTATTCCTAAATTTGTTGATAAAAAATAACAACAGATCTTTAGGAAGATTCGCATACGGTGTTTTGAGGTATGGTGAGTCATATGCTAATACCTTCAATCCCAAAGATTGCAACATAAACAGAAAAGATTTTTTTGTAAAAAAATGCGGAGAGAGTTTTGGAGCATAAAATCCAAAATTTCTTTTATAGAATTTGCTGGCAAGAGAGGAAAAGTCTGGCAATGATGTAATAATTATCACACCATCTTTTTCTAGAAGATTAATTGCATATTTCAAATTATTAACAGGATCAACAGAGTGTTGCAAAACTCCGCGAAATTGTATAAAATTAAATTTATTTTTATCAATAAATTCAAATATGTTTGTCTTGTGAAATTCACAATCTGGATGCAGTTTTTTTGCATCTTCTATAACTTGAGTTGATAAATCCATGCCAGTTTTTTTCATTTCTTTTGGCAAAAATGAAAAAAAATCACCATGTGCACACCCAACATCTAAAAAAGTACCTTCAAGTTTTTTGGATTTGCTTATCCATTTGACTTCTTGTTTGTACATTTGTTTTCTTTTTTCATCATGCTTTCTATGAATTACATTGTACTTGTTTTCATAAAGATCTTGCCAATAATCATCATCGTGGATATTTTTGCTAAACATATGAGTGCAGATTTTACAACGGTATAGTTCCAGATAGTCAGATATCTCAGAGCTATGGCAAATAGGACATGTCATGTCTTTGTTTAGGTTTTTTGTTTGCATGTGATTGTGATTAGTTTTCATTTATTCAGTTTATGATATTTTTCAAGAGATTATTTTTAATTAGAATATCAGCTGCGTCTTTTATTAGATGAAATTCCAAGTTAGATTTGTTTGAAATATCCAATAATGAGTTATTTCCATCAGATAAATTAAGTACCCATTGAATAGCTTGTTTTGTTGTGTCATTGATTTTTTGACCGCCTAATGTTTGATACAGTCCACGCTTACCTAGTTGCGGTTCGCATTTTGGATTCAAAGTCAGATAAGTCTTGTTATTCTCCAATACAAATAGAATTTCAAGATATTTTATGAGTGAGTCTTCAAGGCTTTTCATATTCATAAATTGTAAATTATCTGCAGAGGTATGATATTCTTTGAAATTACCATACATTGTTCTCATTAAAGAGCCAACTGCAAGATTAAATCCAGGAGAACAGAATTGTCTCTCATCGCTTCCCGAGGGGAAAAAATCCAATAATGCATAGTCGTCTCCTGAATTTCTTAAAACGTTTGTTGCTATAATGTCAATTTCCGTATTACCCTGTCTGCTTTTCTTATAAGTTAAATCACCTGAATCACCTACACATGTTACTACCAAACCACACTTTATTCGTGAAATATTTTTTTCATTAACACATAACCAAGTGATTGCCCCTATTGTTTCAGGTATGAAAAGAAACCTATACGAATATTCTAACGGAATTTTACTAAGATATTCTGCTAGTAAAGTAACAAGTGAAACGCCAGAAAGATTGTCATTGCACAGTGATGGATGACAAGTATAACAAGTGATCAATATCTCGTCTTCTTTTTCTCCTTTTAGATAATATTCACTATAAGTTAGATTTCCATGCTCTAGTGACGAATTTATGACTGCAGTGTATTCTCCGTCCTCTAACTTTAACAACTGATCATTACTTATACAAAATCCCCAGTCTTCATTGTAATAAGTAGTCAGATATGGTATGACAGTAGGCTGTTCTGGTAGACTATGCAGATGTTTTTTTAATTCTTTTAATGAAATTTTTGTATTAATTGGAATACTATAGTTTACAACATGTAGGTTTGATTTTTTAAAATCAATAATTTTGTTTCCTTTAGGATCCAAGACATATGCGTCTTGGATGTTCCATTCTTTTGGAACAGTCCAATCAAACACATTAGTTCCAGTCGGAATTTCATGAGTCTTGATCGGTACATGCTTACCAATAATTCTATGTGTCTCTCTTACTCCATTACCGGTTATACTCCTACAAATAGGGTATAATTCCTCGATAAGTTGATACATTTCTTTTCCAATTAAGGATGCTTTTGATATTATTGTACTAAAGTCACTTGTTTCCATGTTTTTCTCAATTAAAGATTCACTTGTTTTGCTTTTTTATTTGATGCATAAAAGTATTAGTAAGAAGTTATAACTTTTGCCAAGTTTTCTGATGCGTTCCCGGGATTAACGAGATATTTTGCTAAAAAGGTTTTTCCATTTTTCTGCAGATTTAATTGTAAATCTTGATTAAATAGCACATCATTGAGAATCTTTTCTAAATCAGATTTATCAGATATTGATAAAACAGCATTCTCTTTTACAAATGGGAATTCGTAAAATTTATCATCTAGAACAATGTTAATTACAGGTTTATTCATGATTAATCCTTCCATGATTACGGTAGATGTGTCGAAACTTTCTGGAGAGATATTTACCAATAAATCACATGACTCAATTAGATCAATAATTGGATTTAACTGATAAATTGGAATACTTGAATCTATTTCATGTAATAAAGTGATTATATCATGATTGTAATTATCTTGGCCAGGATGCAACTTTATGATGATTTCTGTATCAGGTATTTTTTTAAATATCATACAAAGATTCTTTAGCAAATTTTCTAGTCTCAAATACAAATTTGTGTCAGCCATACCAGACAAATTTGATATTGGGTGAGGAGTTATCAGAATAGTTTTTTTAGAATGATTTATTTTTTTCTTTTGGAAAAAAGGATCGTGTCTGGGACTGCCAGTAACCAAGATTTTGTCGGTGTCAAATTCTCTTTCTGTAATGAGATAGTTTTTTTGAATATTTCCCCATACGGCTATTTTGTCTTTTAATAACGGATACATATGAAAAATATCGAATTTTTTTAGTTCATGAATGTGATTAGCAAACCCATGTTCTAACATAACAAATGGGATTTTACCTTTATTAACTTGAATTATAGATTTTTCTGTTTCTCCAATTATATTTAGAGCTAAAATACAGCTAAAGTTAATTTTTTCAAATATCTCTTTGGACGATATTAAAAGTGTGATGTATTCGGATATTCTTTTTCTGTATGTATCAGTCAAGACAGTTTTGATACATGGCCAAAATGAATAATTATCTATGAAAAATATCTTGTGAAATATAGCATCATTAGAAAATATTTGATCTAATTTTTCATGGTAATTATCAATTATTGACGTTATTTGGTTTTTGTCAGATGGCAGAAACTTGTTAGAATTTATTATTTTACATTTAGAGTGAAGTAAGGATCTTATAGATTTGAGACTCCACAGAGATGTTCTACGTCTATTAAGAAGTACCACATTCACATCGCATTTACTAAGACTTGACAACAGATTTTCATATTGAGATGGATCAAACTCCAATAGAAGAATAGATTTTTTATCATCAGGTGTGAAACGTAGATTTAACACTCTGGATAGTATTGATTCTATCAAGGTTACAACAATAAGATATTTTTTTCTTCCTATGTGAAGTGAAACTGGGATTCGTCCTAAATTTAATTTAATTTGTATCTGATCCCAAGGTAGACTGTATTGTAGGTCTGAACCATAAATTGACACATCAGTTTTTTCATCTATTAAGATTTTAACTGCGTTGTAGAGATTTTTTGTTGTGAGTATTTTTTCAGGTCTTTCTTTTTCAATAATTTTTTTTACCAATAAAAAATCAATTAAATTACTAATAACTAATTGATGAAATTCGGCAGTATCCAACATTCCCAACAGGTTTACATTTTCAAATTCAAAATTTTGTAATATTGGATGGCTGTTATACCAATCATAAAGATTCAAAGTGAGATCATAAGCAGACGATCTATCATCAGAGCTCAGATAGTTTTCGGCTATTTCATGAGGTATTGTTTCTTTTTCAAGCATTTTATGTACACCCACATTAAAAGAAAAGATTTTGATTTCTTGTGCCCTTAATTCAATAGCAAGATTCCTAATGTCAGTGAGATGATCTGCAAGAATTATTGTTCGCACCAACGGTACATTTGTCTCCTACGTATAGTCATTTATCTGCTTATTCATCTGTTTTTGCAATTTGACCGTCAAATCAATAAAAATTATAATGTTTTTTATGGTGGTTTGGAAATAGAATCTTATGTTTGAAGGTAAAACTATTCTAATTACAGGCGGTACTGGAAGCCTCGGTACAGCTTTAACAAAAAGACTATTGAGTACAAACGTAAGTAAAATTAGAATTTTCAGCAGGGATGAGTGGAAGCAGACAAACATGAAGTCCAAATTTGCGGACAAACGTCTTAGATTTTTGATTGGCGACATAAGAGATAAAGACAGATTGTACAGAGCGATGGAAAATGTAGATATTGTGTTCCATGCTGCTGCACTAAAACATGTTCCTGTTGCAGAATACAATCCATTTGAGTTTGTAAAAACAAATGTATCTGGTGCGCAAAATGTCATAGATGCCTGTTTAGACGCCAAAGTTGAATTAGCTGTAGCAATAGGAACTGACAAGGCAGTATCTCCATCAACCACATATGGTGCAACAAAACTTCTCATGGAAAGACTCTTTCTTACTGCAAATTTTTACAAAGGAGAACGCAAAACCAGATTTATTTGTGTCAGGTATGGAAATGTTTTAGGTAGTAGAGGTTCTATTCTTCCGATCTTTGTAGAAAATATAATTGCAAACAAAAAAATTCCAATTACAGATTCATCCATGACAAGATTTAACATAACCATGAGACAGGCCATTGATTTAATCTTTAGAGCTGTAAAAAATGGCAAAGGTGGTGAGATTTTTGTTCCAAAACTCAAGGCATTCACTGTAAAAGATATGAAAAATGCGGTGATGGAACTTGTAGATAAAAAAGTAGAAACAATACAAATACCAGTCAGAGTTGGAGAAAAATACCATGAAGTACTGATAAGTAAACATGAGATTAGGAACACTTACGAATCAAAAGACGATTACATTGTTTACAATTTTGGCGGTGAAGGATTAGATGAAAAAAGAACAATCCCTTTCAAGAAGACAAAATTGGCTGATGAGTATTCCTCTGACATGACGGAATTATTTACAAAAGATGAGTTGAAAACAATAATCACTAAGGAAAAACTGTTAGAAGAAATAATTCATCAATCTAAGAGTGGTAAAAATTAACTTTAGATTTATTTTTTCCATTTAGACCAATCATAATCATCAAATAGAATATTTTTCATTTCATCGTCGTTTGGTCGCCATGCTGGATTTGCTAGAGTTAAGATAGTTGCCGTTTCGTCTGTTATGTTAATGTGAGCAGAAGGATAATTCTTTGGTATTTGTATCAAAACAGGCTTGTCTTCACTTGATTCTATTTCATGATATTGTCCATGTAGATCTTTTGCTATAAAAACAACTTTTCCCCTAATACAAACAAAATAACTATCTCGCGTAGTGTGCAAATGAGGTCCTTTTATTTCTCCTGGATTTACAGATGATACGTAAACCATTTTTGGTTCAACTTCGAGTATTTTGTCCCAATCTCTCCAAATTACGGTTAATGAGCCGTTTATGTGCCCGTCTTTGATGTCCTTTGTATCATGCTTTTCGAGTTTTACGTATCTTATGGTATCATTTTCCATTTAATTTATAAAAAAGATCGCAACTATTAAACTCATTATTACATATGCCATATCTAATAATGAAATGTGAAATAATGTCAATTAATGATAAAAGTCAACTTAGTCGAAAAAGGAGTTAGATATGAGGCTTTTAGTTACAGGCGGATTGGGTTTTATTGGAAGTAATTTTATTTTACATACACTTGAGAAATATCCAGATTTTAAAATTACCAATATAGATGCGGGTTTACCTGGTTCGAATGTTAAAAATCTTGCAAGATTAAAGAATAAAAAATATTCATATGTGAAAGGCAACATTATCAACAAAAAGATTGTGGATAATCTGGTTTCAAGAACGGATGTTGTTATTAATTTTGCAGCAGAGTCGCATGTAGATAGGAGTATTTCGGATCCGAGACCATTCATAGACTCTAATATTGTTGGAATGTATTCTATTCTTGAAGCAATAAAAAAACATAAAAAAAAATTGATTCAGATTTCTACCGATGAAGTTTTTGGAAGTCTCAAGTCAGATAGTGCGCATGAGAAATTTCCATTTAATCCTTCCAGCCCTTATGCAGCATCAAAGGCATCAGCAGAGATGCTGGTAAAATCCTATGTAACTACATACGACTGTGATGCAATAATAACAAGATGTACTAACAATTATGGACCTCGTCAATCACCAGAAAAGCTGATTCCAAAAGTCATACTACTTGCAGAAAAAAACCAAAAGATTCCAATATACGGTACTGGTAAAAATATCAGGGACTGGATATTTGTATTGGATCATTGTGATGCAATCTTGAAAATATTATTCAAAGGAAAAAAAGGAGAATCATATAATATTGCAGGTAAAAATGAAATCAACAACATTACCATAGTGAAAAAAATTCTAAACATTATGGGAAAATCAAAGGAATTGATGCATTTTATAAAAGATAGACCGGGTCATGATTTTCGTTACAGCTTGGATTCAGAAAAAATATACAATGAATTACACTGGAAGTCAACATACAGTTTTGAAAAAGGATTAGAACGCACAATATCTTGGTACATTGAAAATAAAGAATGGTATAAGAATATCTCAACAAAAGAAAATGACAGCGGTTTCTTGGAAACTAGATAAGCTAATCAAGATAGTGGTTGATTAATTGAGGGAATAATTTTACATGGTGGACATGGTACCAGATTAAGACCACTTACCCATACAGGGCCAAAGCAGCTTTTGCCAATTGCAAACAAGCCAATGTCACAATATTGCTTAGAATCATTAGTTGATGCAGGAGTTTCAGAAATTGCAATAATCATTGGCGGAATAGGCTCAAACAAAGTGCAAGAATATTACGGAAATGGAGAAAAATTTGGTGCAAAAATAACCTATGTAAATCAAGATTATCCACGTGGCATAGCTCATGCAATAAATCTATGTAAGGAATTTATTGGGAATGATAAATTTGTAGTTTTTTTAGGCGACAACATAATAAAGAAAAGTATTTCAGATTATGTTTTAAAATTTAAACAATCAGATGCAAGTGCTTCAATTTTGTTATGTGAGGTTAGTAATCCAACACAATTTGGAATTGCAGACGTAAAAGATGGGATAATCAAAAAGATAATGGAAAAACCAAAAGATCCTCCGACAAATCTTGCAGTAACTGGAATCTACCTTCTCACACCCACAATATTTGACATAATAGATAGATTAAAGCCATCTTGGAGAAACGAGTATGAAATAACGGATGCATTACAGATGCTCTTGGAAGAAAACCACAAATTATTTACGACATGGTAACGGATTATTGGAAAGATACTGGTACACCACATGATATCATACATGCAAACGAAGTAATTTTGAGCAGCATGAAGCCTTACTTTCATGGTTGTAAAGGAAGAAAAATGTTTCGATAAGTGGTAATGTAATGATAGGGGAAGGAACTGTAATTAAAAACGGTTCAAGAATAGTAGGTCCGGTCATCATAGGTAAAGAATGCATAATTGGTCCAGATACTCACATAGGTCCAAACATCAGTATAGGAGATAATTCAAAACTATCAAGATGTGATATTAAAAATTCCATTATCATGCCAGGTTGCAATATTGATGGCGATTTTAAAATACGAGATAGTATAATCGCGTTTAATTCAGAGATTGTTAAAACTGATAACGCTGATAGTAATGTATTTCTTCTAGGGGAAGGAACAAAGATTTCACTGTAAATTGTCAATATCAAATCCACTAGTTAGCATAATAATTCTCAATTACAACGCAGGAGAATTATTACTAAATTGCATAGAATCTGTTTTTAAAACAAACTACGATAACATGGAGGTAATTGTAGTTGATAACGCCTCAAAAGATCAAAGTCACCTAAAATGCAAGGAAAAATTTGACAAGATTCACCTTATTGAAAACAAGGAAAATTTTGGATACTGTGAAGGAAACAACGTAGGGATACGACAGGCTAAAGGCGATTTTGTAGTCATATTGAATCCAGATACAATAGTAGCTACAAATTGGCTTACAGAGCTAATGTCGGCATACAATATAGCTGGGGAAGGACTGTATCAACCAAAGATTCTCTCCCTTTATGAAAATAATGTCATACAGAGCACTGGAAATATGCTACACTTGTTTGGGTTTGGATTTGCAAGGGACAAGGGGATACCTGATAACAACCAACGTAACAAAATAGAGCAGATCGGTTATGCGTCAGGAACATGTTTGTTTACATCAGCAAAAGTTCTGAAAAAAGTTGGTCTTTTCGATTCCTTTTGTTCTTATATCATGATGATTTAGATCTTGGTTGGAGAGCCGCACAGATTGGTATAAAATCGTATTATGTGCCAAATTCATTAATTTATCATGCAGAGAGCTACAGTCTAAAGTGGAGTTCCAAAAAATTTTTCTGGCTTGAAAGAAACAGGCGATATTGTCTTTTGACTCATTATTCCAAGGACACTTACAAAAAGATGCGAGCCTCTTTAGTATTGGTGGAAATTATGGTTTGGCTGTTTTATTTGTCAAAAGGGTTTCTCGGTGCAAAGATAAAAGTGGAACTCGATATCATCAAAAATAAAGATCAAATAACAAGCAGATACAAAGAGCTTGAAGGTAAGAAACTGTTTCTGACAAGGAATTAATAAAATTATTTCCTGATGAAATTTTTGTGCCAAAAAATGTCTCAGGAAAAGTTGGTAGTAAAATATTTAATTCCATACTTTCAGCGCTCAGTAAAAAATCCAAACACTCAATTTTATTCTAATTTTTCCTGAACTATTATGCCAGTCGCAAATTTTTTTTCATGAGATATTGAAGCAAGAAATTTGTACTTTTTTTTCCATTTACCTCGAAGCTTCACTACAGGTTTGGAATTGAATGAGATGTTTCTATATCCAACATTGAGATACGTTCGTTAATTGCTTTTTTGACGGCCTCTTTGAGAGCAAATTTACCTGTAAAATGTTCATAAGGATTCTTGTATTTCAAACAATATTTTATCTCAGATGGAAGAAATATTTTTTTATAGAAACTCGGTTTTGCTGAATAAGAAATTTTTTTAAATTGATCTACATCAGCAATATCTATTCCAATTCCAAGTTTTTCAATCATTATTGTATTTAGTATTTTCTCTTACTATAACTTTAGCAATTCCATCTACAAGACACTTACCCACTTGATTGTGGGCAGTGGTTTTGATTGTTATTATTCTAGTTGACTGGCTTTTATCAATAACTTCACCCTCTATTGTGACTTTATCTCCTACAAAACAAGGTGTTTGAAAATTCAATGTTTGGGAAAAATATAGTGCATTTTTGCCAGGCATATACAGTCCAACTAGTCTTGAAAAAAAAGAGGCCAGTAACATACCATGACACACTCTTTTGCCAAACTGAGTTTTGGCCGCATATTGTTCATCCATATGTAGTGGATTATGATCTCCTGAATTCTTGCAAATTCATTTATTGTTGATTCGTTAATCTGTACAGTAAATTTTGTTTTTACACCAAGCATAATTTCGTCAAATGTGTATTCGGCTGATTGTTCAGTCATTTAGAATTACTCCATGATTTTTGAGATGTCTTTTGATATCTGCTATTTTTTTTACATCCATGGCTTCATCAATTGTGAACTTTACCTTAAATTCAGTCTCAAGCTCATAGAGTAAGACGTATCCCTTAAAAGATGTCCAGCTCTCAATTGATTCTGGTCCAGATTCGTCGTTAATAGCAGAAGATTGTACGCTCATTACCTTTGCTACAAGATTGTATAGTCTCTTTGACATTATTCAACACGAACCGTAAGATATTCTGAATTGTAAATTGTGTTTTTAATGAATAAAACCAATAATCTCCATCCTTTTGAAAACCGCAATTCGGTAAAAAGTCCTCAATTGGTTTATTTTTTTGTGATGGAATGAATTGTGCTTTTATTTGTTCAACTCCACTTTCTTTTGCTTTATTCACAATATATCCAAGCATTCCTTTTTCTACTTCTCTACCCATGATCCTACAACTTAAAAGAAATGTGTCGATAACCATTCCTTAGAGTTTTCTTTGTGTACAATAAAAACGCCTGTAATACCATTATCGCCAAACTTGTCTTCCACTTGTATACAGCCAACAAGATATCTGTTATCCTCAGAGAATTTCTTGATATCATATTCTTGGTAGCGTTTTGTCGTAAGATTGAATTGGTTTGTCTTTATGTGAGCTGCGATATTCTTGGATTGTAAACTCATTAGCATTTTTTACCAGCACCTTAAGATCTAAATTTTTTAGAAAACTTTCTAGATTTGGTGTTGATTGTTCAAGATCATTTCTTTTACGTTGTTCACATACATTTTTCCCGTTTTGTGTCCTCATCTGTTATGTTCAGAACGTTAAACTCGTTCATTTTTTTAATAGTTTGTGCATATTGTGATGGATCTTGTGGTAAATCAACGGTTAGAATTTGTGGCATGTTTAGTTCATGTATTCCCGATTTACTGGATCATCGTCAAAAAATACCATACTATCCGCACCTATGTTCAGTTCACTTATGATTTCTCTCATGTTTGATACCTTGTCATTCCAATTGATTTTCATTGATGCAAAATGTTCTTCTCTTAGAATCATGTACGGATGCTCTTTTATGACCTTTAATGCATCATCATAGTTATTCTTGCTGTTTATTGCAAGAATTATTCCACGTTGATAGAGTGAAAATATAACTCGTTGAAATTCAAGATATGTGTTCCAGGAGGTTCTGGTCCTAATCTAATTCCATTGAATCCATCTTCACCTACTATTCCT
>BGOU01000001.1 GCA_003569705.1 Nitrosarchaeum sp. | reverse complement strand
TTTAGCTCACTCTACACTGTTGGCGGAAATTCAACTACTGAGCCAATCACACTTGCAGCTAAGTTTTCTAACATTTCTTCAGAGATTCAACCAATACAAGATCAATCAAATAAAAAAATCATATCTGATTCTATAGAAAATGTAACCGTCTCTGAATTTTCTGATAAAACATTACTTAATGATTCTCAATTATAATTCAAAATGACACAAATGATGCATCTTTTAACATTGGATTGACTGTTGGTATTGGAGTTGGAATTACGATCGGAATTATCATATTTGTAATTCTTAGACAAAAACCCAACAAATAATTGAATAAGGTTTATAAGCAATTTGGCGAGTACGACAGCTTGAATGTCTGAGCAGGGGACAAAAAAATCTGGTGGATTATCTAGAAGAGATTTTCTAAAATTAATGGGGGCTGCAGGCACTGGTCTGGCATTTGCTCCTTTTTGTCCTCATTTGGAAATTTTATGCCAAATCCTTCACAGGCAGTTCTTGATAAAGTTAAAGTCATTTTACCTGATGGCACTCAAGCAGTGTCAAAACATTTCCTGTAAATCATCTGAAGTAATTACGTATCCTAGTACTGGAGATCCTGCACTTGATGCAGAAGCATTTCGAAAGTGGCAATTCATTAGATTGCCATCAGAACTTGGCGGAGACAAAGAGGATGTTTCATCTTTTAGAGCATACAGTATGGTATGTCTTCATCTTTGGTGTTTATGGAAATATTGGCCTGAAGAAGGACGAAAGAGAGGAGAATGTCCTTGTCATGGAAGTATGTATGACCCTACAACTGGAACAGCATTTGCTGGACCTGCATCATTACAAGCTGCACCTTCGAATACTTAGCACAGCCTAACCTTTGAAGAAGATGCAGATGGCTTTTTATGGGTTCATCCACCGACTTGGGGTGTGAATGCTAATGGAGTAATAGGATATGGCCGTCTCGTTACATAGACGTACTGGCGCAGTTGCCTTTTTCTACTGGCTTTGGGATGGACTAGACAGAACAATCTTTACTGGAATTAAATTTTCATTTCCTGCAAGATTTGTTAGTCCATTTGGATTTTTGGGAATGCTTACATTTGTTGTATTTGTAATACTTGGAATTTCTGGAGCTCTCTTAATGTTTTACTATCAACCAGTGTTGAATAGAGCATGGGATAGTGTCAATTTCATAAATAATGATGTTCCATTTGGTTTTCACATTAGAAATATTCACTATCATGCTTCCAACGCAATGGTTCTCTTGGCAATTTTACACATGTACTATCAATATTTTAGCGGAAGATACAAAATTCGAAATGAAATTTTATGGGCAACCGGAGTTATACTTGGAACAGTTACAATTCTAGAAGCATTTACTGGTTACGATGTTATCTTTAGTGAAAGAGCAGAACTTGCAATCAGTATTGCCGCATCTCTTACCACTTCAATTCCGGTAGCTGGACCAACTATCCGTGATGCAATGTTTGGTAGTGGATTTTCAGACTTTGTATTAAGATTCTATGCACAACATGTCTTTCTCTTACCACTAGTAATGCTTGGATTAATGGCGGTTCACTTTCCACGATTCCTAGTGTTTGATGTACCTATGGTAATGGCAATTAGTGGAGCCATTATGCTTACAGGTGGAGTATTCCCAATTGACATGGGATTCAAGTTTGAACCAACAGTACCGCCTGGTGTTACTGTTCCTGAATGGTATCTCACAGGACTGTATGCATTTCTGAGGACACAATATGACAAGTTTGTTACAGGTGTACTTTGGCCCGGATTATTCATAGCATCATTTTTGCTAATTCCATTTATTGACCGATACAAGAAATTCTCATGGAAAGATCGTCCACTAATTACTGCATTTGGAATTACAGGAATTGCTCAGATTATGGTTACAACATATTGGGGATTCTACATTCCATCAGATAGCAAGATTCCTCTGGTAGAACGTTTGGTAATTGATCCAGTATTTCTCTACACCGTGATGATTTTACTAGTTCCAGTAGGATTTGGATTCTCATACATGATGATCAAACTTGCAAAAGAATCTGAAAGAAAAGCTAAACTTGCTAAAGAAAAAGGTCCAAAGAAAGTAGCAACAATTAATCTCTCACAAAAATGGATTAATTGGCTAATTGTTGCACTATTGGCGTTTCAGGTATTTCTAAACATTGCAGCTTATAATGCAGCCTTGGTTGGAATGAAAAATATTTCATTATTCTTTATTGGTATTATTTTGATAGTGTTTGCTGGATTCTTCCATCTTTACAGATATGCATTAAATCAAGCAAAGAATACACCTCCTCCACCACCAGTACCAATACATGAAGACAAACCAAAGGAGTTGGTAGAATCAACAGTTCCAAATAGTAAACTTTCAGATCAATCCACTAGTACTGTCACCAAAGAACCAAAAGAAATTACACAACAAATTACAACTCCGAAAATTCAAGCAGATTTAGGAGTTGGTACTAACAAGATTTCAGATTTTGGTTCTTCAGATCTAAAAAACCCATAGTCTTTTTAAAATTCTAAAAAAGCTTTATAAGAACTCCTAAGACCTAAAAAATCGTTGAGTGCAACATCAAGTCATGCATATGGTATAGGAGTTATGGCAATTATTATTGGCGCATCAGTAGGAGTTGTTTATTACACATCATTTTATCTTCCAGAATCTTTGGCAAAACCACAGGTCTCCGAAGAAATACTGAATCCAATTAAATCTACAATGATAGATATGATACCAGGCTCTTCAAGTCCAGAACAACAAGATAACTTTATGCCAAAATTGGTTGGCCTGCAATTGGGAATTGATAATCACGTTGTATGGAATAACAAAGATACCACTCCGCACACTGTAACGCCAGATGATGAATCCCTTGAAGATTCATACAGTGGACCATTTGGTTCTCCTGGAGTTGTAAAACCTGGAGAATCCTACGAATTTACATTCACCGAACCAGTTGATTTTCATATCATTGTGCACCACATCCATGGATGACTGGAACTCTGAAAATTGCAGAGTCTAGATTCTAGATAGAATATTTTGCAAAAATTATTTTACTTTCAATTTCTTTATGCTGTTCAATAATTGATGCTCGAAATTTTATTTCGTGCACCTGTTTTGGTTCAAATCCTATTAATGCGGTAAACTCTACTTTGTTTTCAGGCATAACATCTTTGTTAATGAACAATCTTGAAACATTTTGGGATATTTTCTTTCCATTATATGATTTGTAAGTGATATGTTCATTGGAATCTAGAATCTGTGTGTTAATTACAACTCCATCATATCGTCCTGGATATGATACCACAATTGTCCCTTTAATTTCGGAATTGGGATGAATCTCTTTTGGCTCTAAATTAAATTCAATATCTTTCACGTAAACAACGTCTCTGAGTCAGAATAAATAATTTTGTTAAAACGGGCCGGAAGGGCTTCGATCCCTTGACCACTGGATTAGAAGTCCAGCACTCTATCCAAGCTGAGCTACCAGCCCAAGAATCTGAAAATTAATTGTCATTTTAAGGGTTTACAACCATTTTTTCTGGTAATTTTCTCTTTCCATTTTAAACAAAAATTGCTGTGCATACCCAGCATAAGGTCCAAAATGTTTTATAATTTTTTCATGTAATATGTCATACTGTTTTTCTGTAATTGATTTTGTTTTCAGTTCAAATTTTTCTAAATAATATCTCTCTAAAATTCTAATCATCCATCTATCTAATGGAAATGCTTCTAGCTTATCAAGTGAAAACAACAAAATACAATCTGCAACTTTATTTCCTATTCCTGGAACGGTTAGAATTATTTCTTTTGCATCTTGATAGTTGGTTTTTTTAAGATGATCAAAATCTATCTGTTTTGACTCAACTATTTTTGCTGCATCTATTATGAATTTTGCTCTATACCCAACACCACAATTTTGAATTTCTTGTATAGTTGCATTTGCAATTTTTTTTGGTTCTGGAAACATGTAAAATTCTTTATTGTCAAATTGAATCTTTTTTCCAAATTTTATTGAAATTTTTTCTAAACTTGATTTAATTTTTTGAATATTGGAATTTGAAGAAACAATAAATGATATGAAACATTGAAACGGATCTTGCTTTACTAGTCTAAGTCCTAGATATTTTTTTACAGCAATTTTAGTTGTTTTATCTTTTGAAATTGATTTGATTATCTTTTCTATATCATCACTATTTCTAAAAAAATCATATTTTTTATTAGAATATGATGTGATTTTTCCTGAATTATTTATTTTTAAAACATCTTGACCATTAATGCCATACCAAAACTCTTTTTGTTTTGTCCAAAGAAAAACTTGTCCGCTATTGATCGTATTTTCTAAGTTAATTACACTGTAATCTATCATTTCAGATAGATATTACTTCATTTACATCTGGGGCGTGAGCCTCAAAACCAAACTTTTCATGAATTTCTTGGGCAAACTTTCTGCATGATTCAGTGTCTCCGTGAACTGTTAGAACTTTGGGGTTGCCTTTGATCTTTTTAATAACTTCAAAAAGTTCATTCCTATCTGAATGTCCTGAAAATTCAAATTGTTTTACTTCTGCAGCCACACTTAGATCTTTTCCTCTAGTAGATACCTTTTTTGTATCTAGTAATTTTTTCCTGGAGTGCCTTCTCCTTGATATGAAACAAGTGCTATTCCATTATTGCTGTTAAATGAAAGTTCTTGCAAATAATATGTTGCATTTCCTCCTACTAGCATTCCTGCTGGAGAAATAACAACGCAAGGTTCTTCTATTGCATGTTTTCTTTTTTCATGATCTTTGACAGCAACTGCTTGATTAATTGCATCTGCAAACACTTTTGGATCTCTTAGATAATCTGGATGATTAAACATTATCTCGTTTACTTTTAGTGCCATGCCATCCATTATGATTTTGTGTTTAAAGTTTGAACTTCTTAAAATGCATGCCATTTCTTGAGAGCGCTCAACTGAAAACGATGGAATGAATAACACTCCTTTTCTGTCAATGACTTCATTTGCAAATTCAATTAATTCTCTTTCAGACTCTTTTCTTGGTTTTTGTTCTGTCTGCGAATATGTGCTCTCTATAATTAAAAGATCAATGTCTCCCACATCCAAGTCTGCTTCACGAAGCATTCTTGATCCATGTGTTTTGATATCACCAGTATAGAAAAGACGCTTTTTCTGAGATTCTATTAACACAGAACCGCCTCCAATTACATGTCCTGTTTCTCTTAATTCAAAAGTTGCATTGCCTTTGGTAATTTTCTCTCTGAATCCTATCTCCTTTGCATTTCGCATCATGTTGTTTAATTCAGGTAATCCAAATGGCTGAGCATCTTTTGTAATTTTTAGCATGTCTTCTATGAGTAATCTTGTTAAATCAAAAGTTGGTGGAGTTGCATAAACATCAGTATTTCCACTAACAAACAATGATGGTACATTTCCTGAATGGTCAAGATGGGCATGAGTAATGATGATTGCATCTAGATCTTTTGGCTTTACATGCAGTGGATACTCTGGTGGCATTCCACGCTTTCCAAATAATACCCCATAATCTAATAATAGATTTGTTCCATCACAATTCACCAAAAAACCTGAACGGCCTACCTCATTGGCAGCTCCTAAAACTTTAACCTCCAAGAAATAATTTGAATTTTTCTCTACCTTAAAACCTTCTTAGCATAGATCCGATCATTATGCATATCATATAATCTACAAAAGCTTTAATTAGTGTAAGCTAAGACTCGATCGTCATGGGAAGAAGCTTTCAAGAATGGTTAAAACAACAAGATCAAGCAGTAGTTGCTAAAACACGTGCAGGCGACGAAGCAAACAAGCCACTTCTTAACCAACTTAATTGGATCTGGGTTAACAATCTCATGAAACAGAGAGCAGACCTAAATCCATCTTCAGCTGAATTACTTGACTGGGTAACATCTGGTCAAATTGATGCAATGAGAAAATAAACGTGCTAAACACGTTATCTTTTTGTTTTTTATTATTTTTCTAGTCTTTCTTCATGCACAAAATTTTGTCAATGTAAATATTTGATAAATCACATCTACGATCAATTTCATAACAGGGTTATGAATTTCGATTATGGTTTAAATAGGAACCTAGCATTGATGAAACTGTAATGCCAATAGCAATACTTCCAGACATTGATGAACAAAGATGTATCGGATGCGCACTATGTGTCGAAATCTGTACAACTCTTGGTCCAGATGTCCTTAGAGTAAAACCTGTTGAAGGCTGGAAGAGAGGTAAAGCATTTGTATTTTATCCAGAAAGATGTATTTCTGATGGTGCATGCATCGGTGTATGCCCAACAAAATCAATCTTTTGGATGAGACCAATGAATTACACAGCTGGACAACCAGTACCTCTTCACAAAAACGGTATCTTCATCAAAGGTTGGGCAGAAGACGCTGCACTATAAGCAGTATCTTTTAGCACACACTTTTTTCTTATTTTTAATTAAGCAATAGATTTTTTCTTTATTTCCTTTGGAAGAATCTTCATAAAATATTTCAAAAATTCATCTGTCTTATCAAAATAAACTTCTGAAAATTGATTGTTTTGAAAAAATTTCGTCCATGTATTTTCAAATGTTGGAAAATCTTTTGGGTCAAAATTTAATCTTGAAGTTTCATGATGTGCTGCAGGAAAAATATCTGAAATTTCAAGTGGTATTAATCCTAAATGTGGACTGTATTGGCAAACTTGAATGGATTCAATATCTTTGAATTTTCGTTTTAGTGAGGAATATTCATGTGATAGATATGCTGGTTTTGTATTGGATTCCTTGGTTATGATCAAAGTTTTTTTCTTTGACTTGAACTTTCTAACTGTTTTATGATATGATTGAATCTCTGGACGATACTGATCCACTTTTTCATAAAGAAAAATTGCTTTTTCTTTGAATTTTGGAGTCGCAACTGCAAGATAATTGGAATTTTCGGTAAGAACATCTATCATTTCAAATAATTTTGGATGTGCTCTTGCTTTTTTTAAGACATATTCCCACAATCTTCCCTCATGAATTGCTTGTTTTACCTTATCGACTTCAACTTTTATTGCATGTAAATTATGTAGTGCAATCTCATTAATTTTCTCAGGACCTTCTATTTGGCGTAATTCATCAGGGGTATACTTTGAGCATACCTCACAGTTACATGGGAATACCGAAATATCTGAAAGATTTCGTGTACCGTCATCAGTGATGTATCTTTCTTGTTTAGCATATAGCATGTAAGAGGCAGAATCAAAAGTATCACAACCAAGGGCAATTGCAAATGGTATGGTTAATGGATGTCCTGCACCAAAAAGATGCAATGGAATGGAGTGCGGCATTTGTTTTTTTGCAGATATGATCATCTGTGCTAATAATTTGTATTCATATGACTCCATGAATTCTACCGGACTCCCCAAAGCTAGCATCTTAAAACCCATATCGACTAAACTTTTTGTTGATTTTGCTACAAGATCAAAATGTTCCCCACCTTGAATTGGTCCAATCCAGATCTGACCATTGCTCTCGCTGTCTTCAAGTGTTTTCTTTGAGACTTTGAGAGTATGGTTGACATATGATTCAGCTTTTTTCCATGGAAGTCCATAACCTGTAGGTTTGTCCAACGGAATTGCAAAATCCGTGAGAATTTTTTTCTCAAAATCTGCCATCTCTGTAGGCAATACTTTGACATCACCATATTCTAGAACTTGATATCCTCCAGAATCAGTCATTATGGCTCCATCAAAATCTATTATTTTATGAATTCCTTTTTTTACAGCTTCATCACCGTAATTGTTTCTGGTGATGTATGCATTTGTAATTACTAAATCAAAACCCATCTCTTTGATCTTCTTAGATGGAATAGTTTGTTTTACAGGATGAATAACTGGCACATAAGCAGGAGTTTCTATTTTTCCATGATTTGTATGGAGTACTCCTATTCTTCCAGCCAAGTCACTTTTCAAAATCTCAAACAAGTTAATGCTTCTCAATAGGAGCGTTATTTAATCAATAAGCAAAAAATTTTTTCAAATCATTCTTTTTTGTTACTAAATCAAGCCAATCTACTTCCTCACTGATACCTCTTTCGTTGATTATGTTCAGTACTTTTTCTGTAACTTCTGAAATACTTTTTCCTGTGACATCTACCTGGAATACCTTTGCTCCGAACTGATTTATTGCATCATGTGCGATAATTCCTAAAATCTCACTACCTGTATTTTCTCTAGTTTTTTCTTCAGTGTATTCTCTTTTTTATAAACTGAAATCAAATCATATGGATTTCTTCGTAAAACGATCACTTTCTTTACTTGATTTGATGATAGAACATATGGTGCTAAATGCCCTACAATTAAACTGGAACTTGAAATTTTCTCTTTAATTATTTTCTTTAATTCTGATATGTCTACATCATTTGTGTCTTGATTTTTCTCAAATAATCCTGCATTACTGGCAATACTGTTTATGTCACTTATTGGTAATCCTAAATGATTTGAAATCTCCTTTGCTACAGTATGTTTTCCTACGCCTGGATTTCCAGTAATTACTATTGACATATTATAAAATCAACATCAACTGAATTAAACAATTTCTGTAATACTAATAAGTACAATAGCATTTTTGTGGGTATTGCAAATTGGCTTAATAGGAAAAGCAAATGTTGGAAAGTCTACATTTTTCTCAGCTGCAACTGAAACTCCTGTACCAATAGGTAATTTTCCATTTACTACAATTCATCCAAACATTGGTGTTGCATATGTAAAATCTGACTGTGCATGCAAACATTTTGGAATCAAACATCAAAATCAATTATGTGTGAATGGAACTCGATTCATACCAGTGAATCTAATTGATGTTGCAGGATTAGTTCCTGGAGCACATGAGGGAAAAGGTTTGGGGAATCAATTTCTTGATGATGCAAGACAAGCTGAAGTCTTGATACATGTTGTTGATATTGCTGGAACCACTGACATTCAAGGACATCCTATCCCAATAGGCACACATAATCCTCTTGAAGATGTTGAATTTGTTCAGGATGAATTTGATCAGTGGTTTATAGATATACTTCGAAGAGAATGGGATAAGATTGCTAGGGAAATAGAACAAAAAAGAGCAAAGCTAACTGATGGCATCGCAAAAAGATTTACTGGTTTAGGAATCAAAGATTATCAGGTACAAGATGTATTACACAAATTAGAACTAATTTCAAAAAACCCAAAAGACTGGAATGATTCTGATATCCAAACTTTTGTTAAAGAATTAAGAAAAAACACAAAACCAATAATAATTGCAGCAAACAAAGCAGACCTTTGCAAAGATCTTGATATAATCAAAAAAATTCCTGATACTATTGTAATTCCTTGCAGTGCTGAGACTGAATTGTTGTTACGAAAAGCTTCCAAATCCGGAATTATTAATTATACATCTGGAGATGAACACTTTTCTATAGTGGAAAATAGAGAAATACTGCCACAACAACAAAAAGCACTAGATTTGGTAAATATGGTATTTTCAAAAATTCATTCAACTGGAATTCAAAAAATTTTAAACATTGCAGTATTTGATTTGTTAAAACTTGTTGTTGTTTTTCCTGTGGAGGATGAGACAAAACTAACAAATAAAAATGGTGATATCTTACCTGATGCAAAATTATTACGGCAAGATTCTACTGCAAAAGATTTAGCAGGTTTGATTCATGCAGATATTGCCAAGGGATTTTTACATGCGATTGATTGTAAAACCAAACAAAGAATCGGGGGTGATCATAAACTAAAAAATGGCGATGTGATCAAAATTATTTCAACACTAAGTAGAGGATAATATGATTGGGTTAGGTATTGAAAGTACAGCTCATACTTTCTCCTGTGCAATATTAGAAAAAAAAGGAAAACAAGGAAAAATTCTATCTGACGTGAGAAAAATTTATCGTCCTCCTGAAGGTGAGGGAATTCATCCAAGAGAGGCATCACGTCATCATCTTGAAAACAGTGCCATTGTGTTATCTGAGTGCCTTCAAGAGGCTGGAGTTACAATCAAAGATCTTGATATTATCTCATATGCGGCAGGACCAGGACTTGGTCCTTGTCTGAGAGTAGGAGCAGTGGTAGCACGTTCTCTTGCATCTTATTACAATATTCCAATCTATCCTGTAAATCATGCACTTGGACATATTGAATTAGGAAAATTACTTACTGGTGCAAAAAATCCATTGGTTCTTCTAGTTTCTGGAGGACACACAATGATACTTGCATTTCTAAATAAACAATGGCGAGTTTTTGGAGAAACTTTGGATATTACATTAGGTCAGTTACTTGATCAATTTGGAAGATCAATTGGATTTGCTTCTCCATGTGGAAAAAACATTGAAGAATTGGCTTCATCAACTTCTAATTATATTCTACTTCCATATTCTGTAAAAGGAAACGATGTGTCATTTTCTGGGTTGTTATCTGCGACAAAATCAATTGTATCAAAAAGTAAAGCTGATGCATGTTTTTCATTACAGGAAACCGCTTTTGCAATGATGAGTGAGGTAGTAGAGCGAGCTTTATCATTTACTAGAAAAAAAGAATTGCTAATTGTTGGTGGTGTTGCTGCAAACAAAAGATTATCTGAAATGCTACAAGATGTTTGTAAAAGACATGGTTGTAAATTTTTTGTAGCTCCACAAAAATATTCAGGTGATTGCGGTAGTCAGATATGTTGGACAGGATTATTGGAATCACAAGTTAAAAAAGGTGTTTCTTTAGAAGATACTTTTGTAACACAATCATGGCGATTGGATTCAGTTAAAGTGGATTATTGATTTTTATGTTCTTCTATTGCATTTTCAATATTTTTTAACCAATCTTTAGTATTGAAGACTCCAAATTTGTATGTCTGTTCGCCTTCTTTTGTTTTGGCAGTAAAACATACTTTTTTTATCAATCTTCCTTCTTTCCAAGATTTGTTTACATCATTTAGTGGAACATCGACTATTGTATCTCCAAAACGTTTTGAAAAATCCATTATTCTTGATTGGGTCTTGTCAAATGCTAGCCTTCTATTTGTTAGAGTCAGAATCCCTGCACCGAGTTTATCTTCGTTACAATCTTCTTGTTTTAGTCTTTTTTCCCCTTCTTCCATGATTAGCTTTTAATCATATTCATTAGGTTATAATTTTAATGAAATTGCTAAAAAAAGGGGCAGAAGCTGATATCTATCTCACACAATGGGATGATTCACGCGCAATACTAAAAGTCAGAAAGACAAAAAAATACCGTAACCCAATTCTCGATGCAAAGATTAGAAAACAAAGAACGATTAAAGAATCTCAAACAATTTCAGAAGTAAAATCATTTGGAATACCAACACCGCTTGTTTACCATGTTAATTTAAAAAAAGCATCTATTGTAATGCAAGAAATTCCAGGTAAACCTGTTCATGATTTACCTGATTCAAAGATAATTGAATTATCCAAGGAAATTGGTAGACTTGTTGGAATAATGCACAAAAATGGCATAATGCATGGTGACTTGACTACATCGAATTTTATCTTGTATGAAAATAAAGTATATGTGATTGATTTTGGGTTATCACAAAAAACAATCAAATCTGAAGATCATGCAGTGGATTTGAGATTAATCAAAGAAATTCTAAACAGTGCACATGCTAAAATAATGGAATCTGCATGGAAAAACTTCCTATTTGGTTACAAATCTATAGTTGGTTCCGCAAATTATGCCAAAATTACAAACTTGGTATCTGTCATTGAAAGTAGAGGGAGATATGCAACAGTCGTTTGATCTCTTTTTTGTATCTTCAAATTATCACAAATATCAAGAAGCAAAAAAAATTTTACACTCTTTTGGAATTTGTCTTGGGTTTTTCAAATATGACCTTGAAGAAATTCAATCATCCTCACTACATGAAATTGCATCAAAAAAAGCAGTACATGCATTTCAAAAATACAAAAAACCAATAATAGTTGAAGATGATGGACTTTTCATTGATTCGCTATATGGATTTCCAGGACCCTATTCTTCATATGTCTTTAAAACCATTGGTAACAAAGGAATTTTACAACTCTTAAAACAAAATAGAAAAGCAAAATTTGTTTCAATCATTTCTTTTTGTGATGATAAAAATTCTAAATCTTTTGAAGCAAAAATTGATGGAAGTATTTCTAAAACACAAAATGGCAAAGGTTGGGGATATGATCCAATTTTCATGCCAAAAAATTTGAATAAAACATTTGCAGAGTTGACTAACAAAAATGAACTATCTCATAGATACAAGGCATTAAAAAAATTTTCTAATTGGTATTTGCATAAGTTGAAATCAAACGATCAATGAACTCTCTGATCGTTTTGTAATATTACAATTCTTGAAACAAGACTTTCATCCATTACTGAAAATACTTGACTTTGTTTAGCTATTTCTTCACTAAATTTTCTTACCTCATCCATTTCTAACATGTTTGAATGCTCCAATCTGTTAGTTGAACGACCTATATGCATGTATGATTTTATTTCAATAAAGTGTGGACTAGCTTGCTTTAGCATTGATGCAAAAGCAGGAATCATCTCTTTTTGATCATTGTAATTTCTTATGAGTGTAATTCGAAGTACTGTTCTTGTGTCTAGATGTTTTAACATTTCTAATGTTTTATTCCATCTTTGCCAAGAGTCATTGTATTTTGGTTTGTTAATTTTTAAAAATGAATCATAATCTGCAGCATTTGTAGATAGATACAACTGTGTTGGTAGTGCATCTTCATCTTGTAATCTTTGAATCATATCTGGTTCTTGTCCATTTGTTACAAGAAAAATTGATTTAGTTGCTTCTAGAGACTTGAGATATTTTATTAGTTCTGGAAGTTTGGGATACATTGTTGGTTCTCCAGAAAGTGAAATGGCATAATGACTTGGTAATAATGATTCATCTAATCTCTGTTTATCATTTCTAGAATCTCCATAATATCCCATGATCAATTTTTTTCGTTCCTCCATTAGTTTAGTCAATATTTCTTTTGGTTCTGCTACTTTTTCTGGTTCCATTTTTAATGAATCATAAAATTCCATTGGCCTCCAACAATACACACAGCGATTTTCACAATGCATTCCTGCAGGAGAAAATTCCATACAACGATGTGTGGAAATTCCATAAAACTTGTGCTTGTAACAACTTCCTTCATGTTTGAATGATTTTTTTGTCCAGTGACAAAGTTCTACTGTGGAATGATCTGCAACTCCATACTTTGCTTTTTTTAATTGCTGTGAAATTCCTGGTTTGATCTGTATCAGTCTATCTTCATTCTCAACTGTTTCCCCAGAACAACTCATATGCAAAAATCCTGTTTTGGTTTACTTAAATTGATCGAGATCTCTGAACTTGAAAATTGTTCTCAAAACTTTTCATATTTTCAGCCGATCCCAGAGTGAGGTTTAATAACTGGATCTTTAACGTAAATTTAAGATTTGAAAAAAATACATCTTGGATTCTTATTCTTACTTTTAGCTACATTAACCAGCATTACTATTAGTCCTGCATTTGCAACTAATGATTCAGATCGTGATGGTGTACCTGATGAAATTGATGGTTGCCCTAACCTTCAAGAAGATAATGAAGGTGCAATAGATGGATGTCCTTCTAACTTTGTTCCATGGTATGATGAAGACTTTGACGGAATACAGGATGATATTGATCAATGTCCAAATGTAAGAGAAAATTATAATAAATTCCAAGACACAGATGGTTGTCCTGATTCACCTCCTGGAACTGGTTCTGGAATACCTGATTCTGACAGTGATGGTTTTGTTGATGTGGTAGATTTGTGTCCAACTCAACCAGAGACTTTTAATGGTTATCAAGACACAGATGGTTGTCCTGATAACTTTACTTCTACTATAGATTCTGATAGAGATGGAATTGTAAATCACTTAGATTCATGTCCACTAAATGCTGAAATTTATAATAAATTCCAAGACACAGATGGTTGTCCTGACAATGTTGTTGATTCCTCATTTGTTGATACTGATAATGATGGTATAGAAGATAAAATTGATTTCTGCCCAACTCAGCCAGAAATTTTTAATGGTTATAGAGACACAGATGGTTGTCCTGATGTTGCCTTAGATACAATATTTGTTGATACTGATGGTGATGGTATTGCAGATAAATTTGATACTTGTCCTAATCAACCAGAAACATTCAACAGATATGCTGACTATGATGGTTGTCCTGACTCACTTCCTTCATTCTCTGGAAGATTAAATGATTCTGATAGTGATGGTGTACTAGATGCAGATGATGCATGTCCACTAGTACCTGAAAGATATAATGGATTCCAAGATGAAGATGGTTGTCCTGACATTCCTCCTTATTCTACTGATATAGATTCAGATCAAGATGGAATTCCAAATAGCATTGATCAATGTCCAGCAGTAAAAGAAACTTACAATAAATTCCAAGACACAGACGGTTGTCCAGACTTTGTTAATTCAAATGGAGAAACACCAGATTCTGACAAAGATGGTATTAGTGATTATGCTGATTTATGTCCAACTCAACGAGAAACATCAATGGTTATCAAGACACAGACGGTTGTCCTGATACTGTATCTGCAACTGATAGTGATGGAGATGGAATTCTAAATGCATTAGATGCATGTCCGCTAACTCGAGAAACTTACAATAAATTCCAAGACACAGACGGTTGTCCTGATAGCACATCTAGTTTATCTTCTTTGGATTTTGATGATGATGGTATTTTTGATCTATTTGATAAATGTCCATTATCTCCTGAGATCGTTAATGGTTATCAAGACTTGGACGGTTGTCCTGATGTTTCTGTAATAGATTCAGATGGAGATGGAATTCGAGATTCATTAGATCTATGTCCTACTACATCTGAAACATGGAATAGATATTCTGATGAAGACGGTTGTCCAGATAATCCTGCAGAATCAGATGCTGATTTTGATGGAATTCTAGATTCTACTGATACATGTCCACTAGTACCTGAAAGATATAATGGATTTCAAGATGAAGACGGTTGTCCTGATTTTCCATCTTATTTGAGTAATGTTGATGCTGATTTTGATGGTATTGCAGACAGCAAAGATAGTTGTCCACTTGTTTCAGAAACTTACAATAAATTCCAAGATGAAGACGGCTGTCCAGATTATGTTGCAGATAATAAAGGAGCCCCTGATTCTGATAATGATGGAATTAATGATCTTGTAGATCATTGTCCTAATCAACCAGAAACTTTTAATGGAATTTTAGACTTGGACGGTTGTCCTGATAATTATATTCCTAAGATTGATAGAGATCAGGATGGTTTACCAGATGCAATAGATGCATGTCCACTAGCTCCAGAAACTTACAATAAATTACAAGATGATGACGGCTGTCCTGATACTATTTTTGAGTCATTTGTAGTAGATTCTGATAATGATGGAATCGAGGATGTACTTGATGATTGTCCGCTAGTTGCTGAAATTTATAATGGATTCCAAGATGAAGACGGCTGTCCTGATAGTAACATATCTCAACCAGATGCTGATGCTGATGGGGTTCCAGATGTAATGGATATGTGTCCAACACTAAATGAAGTTTGGAATAAATATGCTGACTATGACGGTTGTCCAGATACTGTTCCGACAGGTACAATTACTATAGACACTGATGGTGATAAAATAAACGACGAAGTTGATGTGTGTCCTATTGACAAAGAAACTTACAATAAATATCAAGATGATGACGGTTGTCCTGATACTGCTCCAGAACAATCACGATACAAACATGATGCTGATTTAGATGGTATTGTCAACGATTATGATCTATGTCCATATGAAGTAGGAAGTGTTTCTAATAATGGATGTCCAAACAAATAGGTGTATAGTAAAATGAAAAAATATCATATTCTGGCATTTCTGCTTTTAATTACTTCTATTGTTATGTTCCAAGGCAATGCCTATGGTGCTGAAAGTAACGACAATGACAATGACGGTGTACCAAACAATATTGATCAATGTCCAAACTTGAAAGAAGATTATGAAGGTGTAATTGATGGATGCCCTTCCAACTTTGTTCCATGGTATGATGTTGATTTTGATGGAATTCCAGATCATATTGACAATTGTCCTACAGTTAAAGAGAATTACAATAAATTCCAAGACACAGATGGCTGTCCTGACTTGTCACCTTATACAGGCAAAGGAACAGCTGATTCTGATAATGACGGTATTTCAGATTTTTTAGATTCTTGTCCTAACCAACCAGAAACATTCAACGGCGTTGATGACAAAGATGGTTGTCCAGATAGTACATCATCAAGGGACATTGATAGAGATGGAATTTCTGACAATTTAGATTCATGTCCTGAAATTCCAGAGATTTACAATAAATTCCAAGACACAGATGGTTGTCCTGATACAGTATCTGATAATGGTATCGGATACACATTCCCAGATACTGACGGTGATGGCATTCAAGACAGATGGGATTCATGTATTACTGAACCAGAAAACTTTAACGGTCAATTGGACTGGGATGGATGCCCTGAAATTGCAGGTGTAACTTCTCCAGAAGATGTGGATTCTGATTATGACTCAATTCCTGATGCTGTTGATTCTTGTCCTCAAGATCGTGAAAACTTTAACAGATTCCAAGATGATGACGGCTGCCCTGATGTAATTGATTATAAAATAACACGTGATGTTGATGGTGATGCAGTTTTAGATCAAAATGATCTATGCCCATTTAGTCCAGAAACTTATAATAAATTCCAAGACACAGACGGCTGTCCTGATCATCTTACAGATAACAAACTTGCTGCAGACACTGACAATGATGGAATTATAGACAATCTAGATTCTTGTCCTAACCAACCAGAAACCCTCAATGGTTATCACGACACAGACGGCTGTCCTGATAAATTTACTCCTACTCTTGATGCTGATAGAGATGGAATTTCTGACAATTTAGATTCATGTCCTGAAATTCCAGAAAATTATAATAAATTCCAAGATAATGACGGTTGTCCTGATACAGTATCTGATACCACAACTGCATATCAATTCCCAGATACTGACGGTGATGGCATTCAAGACAGATGGGATTCATGTATTACTGAACCAGAAAACTTTAACGGATTTCTTGACACAGATGGTTGCCCAGAAATTCTAGGTACAACTGCTGGTAAGTTAGCTGATTCTGATTATGATGCAATTCCAGATAATTTAGATGATTGTCCAAAAGTTGCAGAACGATATAATAACTTCCAAGATGAAGATGGTTGTCCAGATGGTATAGATTACAATTCAATTGAAGATGCTGACTTTGATGGTATTTTAGATGATATTGATCAATGTCCACTTGCTATGGAAACATACAATAAATATTTAGATCTGGACGGCTGTCCTGATCATCTTACAGATAACAAACTTGCTGCAGACACTGACAGTGATGGTATTTTAGACAATCTAGATTCTTGTCCTAACCAACCAGAAACCCTCAATGGTTATCACGACACTGATGGCTGTCCTGATAAATTTACTTCTACTCTTGATGCTGATTACGATGGTATTCCAGATGTAATGGATTCATGTCCGTTGAATCCAGAAACTTACAATAAATTCCAAGATAATGACGGTTGTCCTGATACAGTATCTGATACCACAACTGCATATCAATTCCCAGACACCGATGGTGATGGAATTGAGGATAGAAAAGATCAATGCATTACTGAACCCGAAAACTTTAACGGATATTTGGACTGGGACGGCTGCCCTGATTTAGAAGGTGCAAAATCAATCGTCTCAATACGAGCTGATTCTGACGGTGACGGTTATCCTGATGCTGTTGATTCATGTCCAATAAGTCCAGAAACTTGGAACAAGTATAATGATGCTGATGGCTGTCCTGATACTGCTCCAGAGCAACAAAGATTTGTTCACGATGATGATTTAGATGGTATTATTAATGATAAAGACACGTGTCCTCTAGAACCAGAAGATTATGATGGTGATAGAGACACTGATGGCTGTCCAGATCTATAAAATCGCATTATTTGATCATCATTTCATAGTAAGGATATTTTTAACGTGAGATTTAATAAATACTCGATAATATCGAAGTCAAATAGAATGAAAAAATATCATATTCTGGCATTTCTGCTTTTAATTACTTCTATTGTTATGTTCCAAGGCAATGTCTATGGTGCTGAAAGTAACGACAATGACAATGACGGTGTACCAAACAATATTGATCAATGTCCAAACTTGAAAGAAGATAATGAAGGTGTAATTGATGGATGCCCTTCCAACTTTGTTCCATGGTATGATGCTGATTTTGATGGAATTCCAGACAATATTGACAATTGTCCTACAGTTAGAGAGAATTACAATAAATTCCAAGACACAGATGGCTGTCCTGACTTGTCACCTTATACAGGCAAAGGAACAGCTGATTCTGATAATGACGGTATTTCAGATTTTTTAGATTCTTGTCCTAACCAACCAGAAACATTCAACGGCGTTGATGACAAAGATGGTTGTCCAGATAATACATCATCAAGGGACATTGATAGAGATGGAATTTCTGACAGTTTGGATTCATGTCCTGAAATTCCAGAAATTTACAATAAATTCCAAGACACAGACGGTTGTCCTGATACAGTATCTGATACCACAACTGCATATCAATTCCCAGACACCGATGGTGATGGAATTGAGGATAGAAAAGATCAATGCATTACTGAACCCGAAAACCTTAACGGATTTTTTGATACTGATGGCTGTCCAGACATTCCAGGAATTCGTTCTGATGGTTTAATTGATTCTGATTATGATTCAATTCCTGATGCTGTTGATTCTTGTCCTCAAGATCGTGAAAACTTTAACAAATTCCAAGACACAGACGGTTGCCCTGATGTAATTGATTATAAAATAACAGGTGATGCTGACGGTGATGGTATTGCAAGTCCAAATGATCTATGTCCATATAACAAAGAAACTTTCAATAAATTCCAAGATGAAGACGGTTGTCCTGATCATGTTGCAGATAACAAACTTGCTGCAGACACTGACAATGATGGAATTATAGACAATTTAGATTCTTGTCCTAACCAACCAGAAACCCTCAATGGTTATCTTGACAAAGACGGCTGTCCTGATTCTACTTCTATTCTTGATAGTGATTACGATAATATTTTCGGTGATAATGATCTATGTCCATATAACAAAGAAACTTTCAATAATTTCCAAGACACAGACGGTTGCCCTGATTCCACTGCATCTAGTATTACCAGTTTTAAATTCCCAGACACCGATGGTGATGGAATTGAGGATAGATGGGATTCATGTATTACTGAACCCGAAAACCTTAACGGATTTCTTGATACAGACGGTTGCCCAGAAGTTCTAGGAGTATCCAGAACTGGAATAGTTGATACTGATTACGATGGTATTCCAGATAATTTAGATGATTGTCCAACGGTAGGAGAACGATACAATAAATTCCAAGACACAGACGGTTGTCCTGATAATGTGTATTATGGTTCATCTGGAGATCCTGATTACGATAGTATTTTCGGTGACAATGATCTATGTCCTTATGCTAGAGAAACTTTCAATAAATTCCAAGACACAGACGGTTGTCCTGACGCCATATCTGACGGTAAACTTGTCGCAGACACTGACAGTGACGGTATTCCAGATAATTTAGATTCTTGTCCTAATCAACCAGAAACCCTCAATGGTTATCACGACACTGACGGTTGTCCTGATAAATTTACTTCTACTCTTGATGTTGATTACGATGGTATTTCCGATGTAATGGATTCATGTCCGTTGAATCCAGAAACTTACAATAAATTCCAAGACACTGATGGTTGTCCTGATACTATCTCTGATACCACAACTGCATATCAATTCCCAGATACCGATGGTGATGGAATTGAGGATAGAAAAGATCAATGCATTACTGAACCCGAAAACCTTAACGGATTTCTTGACACAGACGGTTGTCCTGATCTAGAAGGTGCAAAATCAACTATGCCAACACGACCTGATTCTGACGGTGACGGTTATCCTGATGCTGTTGATTCATGTCCAATAAGTCCAGAAACTTGGAACAAGTATAACGATACTGACGGTTGTCCTGATACTGCTCCAGAACAACAAAGATTTGTTCACGATGATGATTTAGATGGTATTATTAATGATAAAGACACGTGTCCTCTAGAACCAGAAGATTATGATGGTGACAGAGACACTGATGGCTGTCCTGATTATTAGAATTAATGTTTTTGAATTTCTAAATATACAAAATATCAATTCAATATGATAAATATATCCAGAAATCAAAACAGTTACAATGCTTCCCAAATTTTCAAGTAGAGCCTTTTTAGCTCCAATGGCTGGAGTAAGTGATCCTGCTCTTAGATTACAATGTAAAAAAATGGGTGCAGGTTTGGTTGTAACAGAATTTACTAGTATTCATAGTATAATTGCAAAAGAACAACAACTAAAAGAAAACAAGAAAACTATTCAGGAATTTTTAGAATACTCTGAAAAAGAAAGACCTCTTTCCGTTCAATTATTTGGCTCCGATCTTTTAGCATTAGAAAAAGCTGCAAAGATCGTAGAACCATTTTTTGATATAATTGATTACAATATGGGTTGTCCAGCACCACACATAACACAGCAAATGGCAGGTGGGGCACTTTTACAAGAAATTAATCTCACCCAACAAATTTTTAGCACTCTAGTAAACGCAGTAAAAAAACCCGTTACTCTAAAGATTCGCTCAGGAGTTACTGATGCAAGTCGATATCTTTTCAAAGAAATTGCACAAATTGCAGAAGATGAGGGAATACAAATGATTACCCTTCATCCAAGAACTGTGACTCAAGGATATTCCGGTAATGCTGATTGGAAAATGATCAAAGAACTCAAAGAAATTTCCAATATACCTATAGTGGGTAATGGCGATATAAAAACTCCTGAAGATGCTAAAACAATGATTGATCAAACTGGCTGTGATTATGTTATGATTGGTAGAGGTGCAATGGGAAATCCGTTTTTATTTGAACAAATTAATGATTATTTGAAAACTGGAACTTATAAACAATATTCATTAAAAGATAAACTGGATTCATTTTTTGAATATCTTCAGCTTACCACTGAATACAACATAAAATTTTCAAACATTAAAGGTCAGGCAATGAGATTTACTAAAGGAATGACAGGTGGTGCCAAACTTCGACCAAAAATATCAGCATCAAAAAATATTACACAGCTTGAAAAAATTATGAATGATGCATATATTTTATTTTCATAGATGATTCATTTAGAATATTTTATTACAACTTTAAATTTAATCTGATTTTTAATAACTGTGCAATTACTATTTTCTCTTTCTTTTAGTAGTTGATATTTAAGTAAATTAGATTATTCTTATATATTTTAAGATGATACTAGAAGTATGAAAATAGGAGATGAGTGATAAATTGGCAACAGCATATGTTCTGATAAACTGTGATCTAGGTTCTGAGGAATCAGTAATTTCAGAATTAAAATCCATAGGAGTTGCAGAAGTGCATGGCATATTTGGTGCCTATGACATATTGGCAAAGGTAGAATCAAAACAAGTTGAAACATTACGTGAAATTATAACTTGGAAGATTAGAAAAATCCCAAAAATTAGATCAACATTAACTTTAATGGGAATAGAAGGACAACAATAATGGAAGTCTGTTAATTGACAAAAGCATATGTTCTGATAAACTGTGATCTAGGTTCAGAAAAAACTGTAATTTCATCACTAAAAACAGTTGATAATGTCACAGAAGTACATGGTACACTTGGTCTTTATGATATTATTGCAAAAGTAGAATCAGACTCTGAGGAAAAAATTCAAAAAACCGTTACAAATGTAATACGTAAAATGCCTAAAATCCATTCCACAGTGACTCTTACACGCGCAGAAAGTGAAGAACTGTTTCGAACATCTGAAAGACTCATTGGAGCAATGCTTGGTAAAAACAATATTCAAGCATATGTTGTTATTCATAGTGATAAAGGAGAAGAATACAATATTTTAAAAAATCTGAGTCACATTCCAGAAGTAAAAGAAGCTGATGTGGTATTTGGATACTATGATATTATTTGTAAAATTGAAACATCAGAATACAAAACATTGGAGAATATAATTACTAAGGCCATTAGGAAATTACCTCATGTCAGAACTACTATGACATTAAATGTCATTATAGAACAAGAATCTTAACACTTTGCAATTTTTATAACATTGAGATAACATTTTTCACACAGTTCAAGTTTATCGTATACTTTTGTTTTTATTTTCTCAAGACAAATATCGCAAATTGTAACACACTTATCACAAAAAATAGCTGGAATCTCTAACCCTCTTTCAAAAATCATAGTAGATGAAATATTTCTATTATTGTGATTACAACCAAAGATGTATCTAGTTTTTATTGTCACATTAGTAATTACATGTCCTGATTTATTACCCGATTCTGTTTTTTTCAAAAATTTGTTTAATTTTGAACCTAAATCTGAATGAATTTATGCATATGTAATTTTATGTACATTCTTGCTTTTTAGTAGTTTAATCATTATTTTATTATTCAGAAAATTCCCACCATTCTTTTCCAAGAATTTGAATAATTTTGTATGCTATTCTATCTATGTTCACATTTGGTTCTGTTGTGATTAAAAGAATGCTATTCTTTAATGGAAAACTCATCATGACTAATTTTTCACGTCGTGAAGCTGAATATTTTACTGGACCCATAGAATAATCGAAATGTTTTCTGGTAGATACTCTGTATGCTAATTCTCTGAATATTTTCTGTTGTTCTTCATCCGTTTCAAATGGAACAATCTCATCTCTGAATTTACCTTTTATCAAATTTCCTTCAACATTTACAAATCCCGCAAATCTGATATCTTGTTCCTCAAAAATTTCATCTAGTTTTTGTTGGTAAAAATTATCATTGATTTCATTAGACAATGTTTGATATCTGATTAATGACAGTAAAATACCTCATGCTTGTTATCTTTACTAGTTACAAATTAATTTTTACTATGTTTTTATTTTTCTTATTCTCCAAAAATCAAGGTAAATTAGGCATAATGTTAAACCCATCTGAGGATTTTTCAAAATAGCAAAATCATTCGCTTTTATACTTGGATTGTAATAACTGGCTATCCCTTCAACAAACATGTCCCCCAAAGGGATACCTCACTGAGAGGAACAATTGTTATCCTCTCAGTTGATTGTACTATTTCTTGGATTTCTTATTTTTTCTAGAATCTTCATCCCTTGATGCTTTACGTTCTTTACGCGTTGTGATTACGCCTTTAACTATGATTGGTAAAGTTACTATAAATAGAATAATTACAAATTCTTTTGGAATCTCAGACACTGCCTCTTCAGCAGTTTTTACTGAATCCTCAGATGTGACAATTATTTGAAAAATTATAGTTGGAATAAACCAAACACAGAGTCCTAAAATGAGCCAATAAAGTCCCTTCAATGGCTTTTCTTTTTTAGACTGCTTTAAAATTATTGTCTTCTAATAATCATATTGTATTTTGATTAAAAGAAAATGATTAGAGGGCTTCTGAACCTCTCTTTTTTGACGCAATATTTAGAACATCATCAACTGTGGATACAACAATTATTCCATCTCCTGCCTTTCCTGAAAATGCTGCATCAGAAATTGCCTTGATCACTGCATCTACTTTTGAATCATCTACAATTGTACTAACAGTTGCAACTTTATTGTATTCTGCGACAAAAGTACCTGTTCCTCTTCCCCCTCGAATGGTTTGTCTTTGACCGGAACCCCTACCATTTCCTTCTAATATGGTATATCCACCAACCATCTCTTTGATAGCATCAGAAACTGGACCTGTTTTATCGGTTTGAATAGTTGCTTCAATTCGTTTCATTTGTTTCCCTAAATTTCTATTATTTAAAAAAGATCATATGTTTTTATTCAAATTTTATGATACATTAAGATCAACTGGTTATACTATTATCCTCTGGCCTTTTTAGCACATGAAAAAAGCATAATCATGAAAAGTGATGAGAAAAGGTCACATAGACTCAATTATCTTTTAAAGTATTATTTGAGTAATCCAAAAGAATATGATCTATATCAAAAAGTAAAACAGATGGGCGTATCTGATGTTACTGCAAAAGATTACATTCGAACTGTGATAATCCAAGCTCAAAAAATTTATTCTAGATAATTGTGTGCATTTGAGGAATTTCATTCAATAGGACTTGAGATCTAGTTTTTCTAACATAATATTTGAGCCTATTTGTATTAATTCTCAGTAATCTTAAACAAGGTAACTTCATAAATAATCCAATAGGAGAATAAAACACGCATGCCCGATCCACTCATTGATGATGTCAAAACCTTATTGGATAAAGAAAAGGGTGATGAGCGTATACTAAAACAAATTTGTAGAGCTTGTGAAAATAATGAAGTAATTAGTAATTATGAGAGAAATTATGTTCGAAAATTAGCAGAAAAATATCTTGGTAGAGTACCTGAGGTTGAAGAAAATCAACATGCTGAAAAAAAACCCATTATTCCAAATATGGTATTTTCAAAACCGACATCACAAAACATTGAAACCTCTCAAATAACATATCCGCGAACTGTAAAGTTGAAATCTAAAAATACAAAAATGTTGTTAGGCATAGGTGGAGCAATACTTGCAATAATAGTTATAATTGGTGCATCTTTTTCTGGAATTTCTTATATTGAATCTGATGACCCTAAGATTCCTATAGATTCATCATCTACTCTTTTAATTCAAACTGATTTAGATGCATATCAAAAAGGTGATATTATTTCAATTAGTGGAACATCTAATGCTGCTGGAAAAATAAATCTATCAATAGAAAATCAAGATGGTAAATTAGTTTGGTCTGAACAAATTTCTGTAAAAAATGATGGTAAATTTTCTACATTGGCAATAGCTGGAGGTCCTGGATGGGATAAACCTGGTACATTTACAATAAAAGTAGAAAATAATTTGGAAACAACATCAAAAACATTTTCTTTTAGGGCATAATTTTTTCAAAATCTTTCCAATGCAAATCTATTATTTCTCTTAGCTTTTCTATGCTGATCTCTTCCATATACTCACGATAAACAATGAATTTATTTTGTTTTCCTGAATCATCACCAAAAATATCACTTGTATTTTTTGGAATTGCCCCCATCTTCCATTGTTTCATTTCAAAAATCCAAATTGTCGCATCTGGATTTGAAAAATCTATGTTGTCACAACCTACAATATACAGATTACACTTTGTAGCTTGATTTAATTTCTCATGTAATTTTTCATATGCAATCATTTGTCCTTTTGCAATGTTGATCTTGTCATTATGAAATCCCTTGAATTCTAGTATGATAAAACAACCATTGTGCTCAATTAACCAATCTATATCCGTCCCTCCTGAGGCTATCATGCCATGAACTATTAGATCTCCTAGTATCTCTCTGCCACGAGTAAATTCTACCTCATCAAAAATTTGATATTTTGCTTTAGGACTTTTTCTAATAATTTGTTGTGAATTTGAGTTGTTCTGAATGACTTTTTCTTTATCATAAAATGTATCAATCAAATCTGTGGTTTTATCTGTCACTGAATATGAATTTGTATAGTCAATGATAAGATAGTTTGTAAAATTAAATAAAGCTGTAATATTTTTTGCGATCTATCGACACAAGTATTCTCCTCCTGCACCTCTGTACAAAATAAAATAATCTTCTGAATTTTTACGTTCTTTTTTTGCATTTAATGCATCTTGATACATTTCAAAATGCTCTACTAAATACAATTGATTATCAGAATCTGCAAAATAATCAATTCCAACTAAATCAAACCCCTCCTCAGGAGTAAGTCCAATCTTTTCTTTTTCAAAAATATCTTCAGTCAATTATTGTTAAATTTTTTATGATTAATTTGAATATAAGAACTGTTTTTACTGATCATATATCATTAGATTTTTTTCTTCTAATAATGCATGTAAATTATGAACAGAGCGATATACATCTGATTCTTTTTTTGCACCAGTACAAACTAGCTTTCCTGAGGCAAATAACAATATGACCGTTTTTGGGTCTAACATTCTATGAATTAATCCTGGAAATTGTTCAGGCTCATACATGCTTCTTGGTAGTGTTCTGGCTGCTTTTTCTAAGTGAATTTTACCGCCTAGGTTGATTGCTGCTACAATATTTTGAACTGTAATTACAGCATCATTTTTAATTTTGATTTTACCTTTTCGTAGTTTTTGAACGACTGTGTTGACTGCTTTGATTGCCATTTCTTCTGATTTTGCACCAGTACATACCATTTTTCCAGTTCTGAAAATCAGTGTCGCAGTTCTTGGATTTTGTAATCTAAATACCAGCCCTGGAAATTGTTCAGGATGATATTCTGTATCTGGAAATTTTGCAGTTATTTCGTTAAGATCAATTTTTTGGTCTACTGATGCTGATGCAACTACATTTTCAACACTAACAATAGGCTTTGTTTGAGGCATCTAGTCCGACTTTAAATAGGCTCTTTATATATGCTAGTCCATTTTTTTAGATTCTTGTATCTCAATGATGTCCAATCCACTGATAGCGATATTCTTCATCTATGATGTCATTTACAATGTCTTTGTTTTTGATCCTTGCTTTTGATATTTCTACATCAAAGAATCCTAATTGTCCTTTACATGGAATTGGAATTCTTAATGATTTTGCATTTTTTATCTTGAATCCAAAAGTTTTATCTTGAAAATTTTTTGAAGATAGATGAAATTTTTGATCTATTTTTACTTCTTTTGATGAATTATATTTTTTTACATCATAAAGCTCAGCTTTTCCAATAATTGCCCCTGTAACTAATTTTTTTGTAATTTTTAATCTCTTGCAGTCTTCTACTCTTATTTTAATTGGAGCATGAATAAAAAATTCTCCCCGAAAATTTGTATTCCATCTTCTTAATTCTATTGTTTTTTGTCCAGATATTATTAAATCTGCAAAAGGTTGAGATACTGATAGACACTTCAAGATTATTACTCTGTAGCTACTTTGATAAATTCAGATGGATTTCTATTTTTTCCTTCAGGCAAATTTGTTATTCCACCAGTCAAACTTTCAGTTATAACACCTTTGCCTGCAAGTACATTAACAGTCATCAATGAAGTGTTTCCAGCCATACAAATCAGCAATGATTTACCTTTAGGACCTTCAAGTTCTTTACTAAACTCTTCTGGAATTTGTTGTGTTGTTAATAGTTGTTCTATTACTCTTGCCTTTAGTACTGATATTTTCGTTTTATCAATACCAAGCGATTTTGCAATAATCTCTATTCCTTCTTCACGTGGAGTATACTGAGTATGAACCCAAATCACTCTATCATAGTCATCTACCTTTGATGCAGCTTCTTGTAGAGAGACTTGAGTTCTATTTTGTTTCTTTGACATCTCTTCTAGATTTTTTTTGTATTTTTGAATTCCATCGGCTACTATAACAACAAATTTTCCACCACTACCAAAGTTTGCCATCTGTATCACCGCATAAAGTGCAAGAGCGGTACTTTCGCCTATATCGTGACCTTTATCTACAAAAAACTTTAGAAGATACTTTGCCTGCTCAAAATCTATTTCATGCTGTCCAGCATATATCTCAGGTCTGTATAACTTCAAGCCAGATGCCTTGTCTTTTGTCCTAATTCCTGCAACATCTTGACCAGCAGGAGGGAAAACTACATGCACTGATTTTTTTCCATATTTTTCAGATACATATCTACTCAAACCTCCAGAAGTACCACCTGTACCAAATGCACAGACAATTTCAAAATCTGCCAATGAATTTCCTTTTTCATGTAATTGTTGGTCTATCTCAGGGGCAGTAACAGTTCTATGAACATCAATGTTCAATTCATTGTCATATTGTTCAGGACAGAATAAACCGTATATTTTGGCAAGAAATTTTGCCAAATTTATGATGTCTTGTTTAGCTAAAAGTGATTCTACTTCAGATATTTCTTTATCAAAAATAACCGGGTTAAATCCAAGTTCAGATAACTGTGAGCGAATATTTGCAGCAGTTGCTTTTGCAGCCAAAAGATTTGGATTGTCTTTCATTCCAGGAGCAGGGCAGACATCCATGTCAAGATCCATGATGCGTATATTCTCATTTCTCAACTCCTTGAATACTCCCTCCTGTAACTTTCTTGATACAAGTGAAACTACACTTAGTCCGAGTTTTGATACCTGTCCAAGGGCTATTCCAAAGTTTCCTGAAGTGGCTTCAATTATTGTTTGTTCACTTTTTAGCTTTCCTGTAATAATTGCATCATGTATAATGTGAACCGCAGCTCTGACTTTAATTGAACCCGTTAGTAAATTAGAATCAAACTTACCAAAAACTTTCAGATTTACATCTGTAAAATTTAATTTGTACACGTTTTTTGCACATTCTTTCAAATCTTCAGTAAGATCAATTAGCGGTGTTGCGTTAACAATCTTCATTTCGCCTTGATTCTCTTCCCAATGAGGTACTTTATTCCATATCTCTTGTTGAAAGCGTTCAAGTAGAACGTTGTCAATGTGATTTTTAGTTTCTTCCGACAATTTTTCTCCTTTGAATCATCATCTGATACAGATCATATAAAATATCTGATCTAGTATTTTGTTAGTTTAGAATCTTCTTTTTATGTTAAATTCTAGGCTTCTATAGTAATCTGTTTTGATGTTATTTTATGGATTGAGGATTTTATCTGATTCTGCTTTGATTTTAGAAATGTCATGTGTTATTCCTAATTGAGAATCCAATTGGTCTTGAGTTCTCTGAGCACTATTTTGAATAACTTGATTACCCCACTGATTCAGTTTGGGATTATCTTGTAAATCATACACTAGACCAAAAATCGAATTCATCGTATCTATAATAAAATCTACAAAACTGTTTGTCTTTTCATCATTTTGAATTATTTGTTGTATTGCAACTGGTTCTGCCTGGGTATCCGCATAAGCAGTACCTAATAGTGAAAATACCATGATTGACAATAGTAATTTTCTCACAGTTTTTTATGGCTATTTTATGTTTTAACTGGTTGTAAGTATTACATTATTACATAATTTTCATGATTCTAAAATTCTGATGACTTTACCTGGAATGTCATTTAATCTACTTACTGCCAAAGTCTTCTCATATCCTAAATGTCTTAGATTATTTGCAATTATGGTGGCTCTAACTGTATTTGATCCCAAACCTAGGGCTACCATTTTGATTCCAAGACCTTTCAATGACTTGGTCATTATACGAACTGCATCTGGATCTGATGGCTCTCCGTCAGTTAATGTCAAAAAAATATCTGGTCTTTTTGATTGTAATGTGGGAAACATTTTGTCGTACACTTGTGCTAATGGCGTAGAACCATTTGCAACAATTTGTGCTAATCTTTTAGCTGAAATATTATTCCATTTCATGTTGTCTGGTTTTATCAACCAGCATACTACAGATCTATTATCTGTATTAAATGCATAAACTGCAAATTTTACTTTCAGATATGCTAGTACTTCACAAAGTGCAAGTGTAGCTTTTTTGTATTCTAATGCATCTGATGCAATACTTGATGAATGATCTAATAAAATCACTATTCTTGTTTTGATTGATTTTTTAACATCTGTAAAAAATGGTTCATTTCCTTCAATGTAATTTTCTTCATCAAATTCATCTCCGCTACTAAGGTGTTGTTCTTTCCAGCCTGATTTTAATTCTCTAAATTTTGTTTTCAGATTATTTATCAAATTCATGTCGTAGATTACTGTCTCATCAACATTAGTGGTAGTTGGAATTTTAACTCCTATTGATTCAGAAGTCAGTCCTTTATTGTCATTTTTTTTATTTTCATCTACTAATACTTTGTATTCGTCATAGATGTTATCTGCGCTTAATGCCGCTTTTGGATCAATTTTTCCAAAATCACCCTCTTTATTTTTTGAAACCACTGTTAGAAATTTCAGTAATTCTTCTTCTGAAACAGTCATACCTGCTTTCATAAATGGTAAAGAAATAGGAATTGTAAGCAATGAATCTATATCTAAAATTTTAATAATTTCATTCACATTTTTTTCCAACCAATCTGTATCATATTTTTTCTCTATAGACTCATCGACAATTTTTTTAGCAAATTCTGTTGCTTTTTTTATTCTTTCAAAATAACTAGATTGTATTTCACCTCTTAATGCTCCAAACATAAAATATTGATAAAATGCTTCCACAATTCGTGCTTTTCCGTAAACTGTGTGTAATTGTGGTCTAGCTACAAGCATGTATGCATAATTAAAAATAATCTCTTCATCCATACCTTTCCAAAGTTTTCTACCTAGTTGTTCCACTCTAAGAGTTTCCATAGTATTTAGAATAAATCCAAATGCATGATCATTACTAAGAATTTTTTTACAAAATTTTATTCTCATTGCTTCGTACCATAATGAGGTTCTAAATTGCCTGTATCTTTGAAAATCGTCTCCTATTCTTTTTTCAATTGGTGTTAGGATAACTCTGTTTTCTTTTAGCCTAGTTTTTGTCTCCATTTTATCTGAAAATTCAACTACAATATTTTCCCTTTCAGACCATCTCCTGACTAAAAATGTGGCAATCTCAACTAGTGACTCATTTCGTAATTGTAATGATTGCATCTAATTACCAAACATTGAGGTAATGATGTCGCTTACTTTTTGATATTCTATATTTCCCCACTGTGTATACACATTACCAAAAACAATTTTTGCTGATTCTTTAGGAGACATTCCACCATCTAACAATTTTCCAAATGCTATTGTTTCCCTTAGACTTGGAGAATAAAATAATTCTTCAACGGCAGCTGCTTGTCTTAGTATATTTGCAAGTTTAATTGCCTGAATAATCTCAGGATCATGATTTCCAGAAACATGTTTTTTGACAATTTCTAACTCTATATCCTCAGGTGGATACTCTAGACGAATTCTAACTGGGAATCTACTGAGTAATTGCGGTGGTAATTCTTTGGTTCCACTATGTGTAAGAGGATTAATTGTAGCAATTACAAACCATCCTTCTTTAGCTTTTACAATTTCTCCTGATGATTCTTTTAGAATAATTTGTCGTCTATCATCTAATGCTTCATCTAATCGAAGTAAGACATCAGCTTCTGCAGAATTTATTTCATCTAGATATAGTATATTGCCTTCTCTCATTGATTTAATCAAAAGACCTTCATCAAAACTCACTGTTCCGTTCGTTAGGGTTTTTGTTCCAATAAGGTGACTCTCTCGTGTTCTGAGGCTAAAATTTATTGATTCTAATTTGGCATTTCTACTCTTTGCAAAATCTCTGACTAGAGATGTTTTTCCAGTACCCTTTGGACCAATTATTAATACAAATAGATCTGCTTGATGTGCTTTATTTAAAATATGAATAGAATTATTCCAATCTAAATATGATGTTTCTTTTATCATTTGATAATTTAAGATCCAAGTTTACAAATAAAGCTTAGTTTTGATATTGAGATAATTTGGCATTAGATTCATCAAGAATCTGATGTAATTTTTTACTCCAGTCATTAAATCCCTCTGGGGAATCAGGATAATCGTAATAATGTTTTGTCAAGAGTCTATTTTGTTGTGTAGTAAAACGCAAACCATCCGCAAGTTTTTTGTTAAGTGCACCTCTAATCAACATCCCTAATTTTGTAACATTAGAAAAGTCTGGATGTTCTCCTTTTGAAATAGCTTCCACATCCATATTTCCTAAAAAGTGTTTCATTCCATAACTAATTTGTTCGTTAGTCAGAGTTTGAATTAATCTTCTGAAAATTTCTAGTCCTGCTGTTTTGTAACCATATTCATTTATGAATTCTTTATTATATTTCCATAATCCTTTCTCAGTAACATCGCCAGACTGAATTGCTTCTACCACACATTTTCCAACAATAGTTCCAGCAACCAGTGCTGGACCAATACCTCCAGCATCAAGTGGTTTTGGCATCCATGCAGAATCACCAACTATGACAAATCCATTTGCAACCATGCAATCATTTTGTCTTCTTACTGAAACTTGGAAATTACCTGTTGCATTATTTTTATCTTGAGGATCTTCTGAAAGTCTTGGATTTTTTATTGCACGATTTCTTTCAAGATACTGATTAATCAACATCGATACATTGTCCTTTTTTCCTAATCTTTGATTTCGTTTGTCAAGGAGTGTTTTTTCAACACCTAAACCAATATTGACTTTATTTTTCCCCTTTGGAAATACCCATCCGTATCCTCCTGGAGCAATATCTTGATCAAGATGAATTATACAATAATTCTCATCGAATTCAGTTAGATCTTCTTCACCCTGATCAAAATGCATGATGTGTCTTCCTGTTGATTCTACATCTTTGCGGTCCACTTTTCTTTCCATCTTTGTTGTATTGGAAATCTGATTTCGAAGCATAGATGTCATTCCAGTTGCATCGATTACAACTTTGGCTGTCTTTTTGTAAGGTGTTTTTGTTTTGTAGTCTATTCCTTGAACTCCTACCACTTGATTTCCATCATACAATAATCCCGTGAGATTAATTTCAAAATCAAAATCTACTCCCATTGCTAATGTTCTTTCGTTTTGACGTTGTGGTAGAACTTGTCTGTTAAGCATATACCCCGCACCATCAAATGGAATTGATGTTTCTCTATCTGGAGAAAATGCCATTACACCTTTGACTTTGTGTTCAATTTCTGGCTCACTCCAATTTACTTTGATCCTATTTGACATGAAATCTACAGCTTCTTTACTAACTGCATCTCCACAAACCCAACCTGCAATACTTTTCATTCCAGGTAAGTTTGATGGATTTCTATCAATAACTAGAATCTTTAATCCTTGATTAGAATAATGTGAAACGGATTGTGCAGCAATAGTTCCTGCTAATCCCCCTCCAGCTATTATGACGTCGTAATCTGCCACAAAAGAACGCGTCGTTTATCCGTATTTAAAATAATACCATGGTTACATGTAAGGAAAACTCTGATGTTGATGATCAATTCAAAAATGGGGTCGGTTCGTCGCGGCGTCTTCAAAGCTTTCGCTCAGACTGGAGCGGCTATTATCTCCTCATTCCCAAACTAAATTATCTCATCATTCCTATTTAATCTAGTTGGAATATTTTGCTGAATATTTTGACTGTGTCTTTTTTGTTGTAAATTGAAGTGTGAATTTTCACCTTTATTGCATCTTTTTCCTTAAGGATTAGATTTCCTTTAATGAATTCTTGTTTGTCTAGTCTGATGTGAAATCTGGAATCTACTGTTCTTTCTTCTATCTCTTCAACTAATCCCTTTATCTGATCATTTGATAATGCCTTGACTAATTTATCAACAAACTTCTGAGCCTGGTTTTTTTCAATTTCAGCATTTAGTATTGTTATTGGATTCTCAAAATGACCTGTAGTCTGATTAATTGTGAAATCTTCTTCTTTCAACTCAAATATTTCTTTAAAAGATTTCAAGAATTTTGAAATATCTTCTGTAGCATGTATGATTACATCAATTGTAACTTCTAATTTGTCAACCATTATCTGTAAGAATACGATTGTTTAGGCTTCAAGTAATGTTATTTCTTTTTCTGCAGTTCTGATAAGCTTAACTTTCTCAAGACCTACATGTCTTACTCTGATAACTTTCTTAAATGCCGCCATTATATCTGAATTAATTTTACTGTAACACGTAGCCTGAACAAACTGGTCAACTGTCATTTGAGGCACTGTATTGTTAATCACATCTTTTGCAATCAATCGTAATGCGTGTTTTCTAGATGTGTTAAGTTGTCTGTGTGTAAGTGCAAGTACTTTGATTCTAAAGACAAACCCATCTTTAGTTTTAATATCTATGATGAAATTTATTCTAGATGATCCACGTCTAATCAAACTACGCAAAAATTCTTTGGAATATTCATATCTCTTAAAAATTGTAGTAGCTTTATCCCCTTCTACTTTGTTAATTTGAAAGTACATCTTGTATTGATGTTGTGATGGATCTCCCTTTAGAATGTCATATAGGGTCACTTCTAGTACTCTACCTTCTGCATTTTTTTCATCAGTGATTGGTACGTATGCAATTGGAACATTGTTAAACGAATCTGGAGCGCTAACTGTTACCCATTTCTTCTCTCGCCATTTGTCCTTTACTCGTCCTTTTCTACGTGCCAATTATTATCGACCTTTGAATCCAAAATATAAGGGTATGCGACTAGATTATGTTTTTGCCCATGTATTTTTGTAAAACTTTTGGAATAACAATATGGCCATCTTTAGTTTGAAAATTTTCCATTATTGAAACTAAAACACGAGATGTGGCAACTAATGTACTGTTTAATGTATGCACATATTGTGTTTCTTCATTTGTCTTTTCTCTAAATCTGATCTTTAATCTTCTTGCTTGATAATCTAAACAATTTGAACAGGAAACAATTTCTCTGTATGCATTTTGTCCTGCCATCCAAGCCTCTATATCATATGTTTTGGCAGAAACTTTTCCCATATCTCCTGATGATAGAAGCATTACTTTGTATGGAATTTCTAAATTTTGGTAGAAATCTTCAGCAACTGATAACATCCTTTCATGTTCTTTCCAGGATTCCTCTGGACGTGCAAAAACAAATTGCTCAATTTTGTCAAATTGGTGGACTCTGAAAATCCCTTTCTGATCTCTGCCATGTGCACCTGCTTCTTTTCTAAAACACGGGCTTATCCCAGCATACCTTAACGGAAGATCTTTTCCTTCTATTATTTCACCCGAGTGCATAGCAGCCATTGCGTGTTCTGATGTTCCTATCATGTAGAGATCTTCATTCTCAATTTTGTATATTACTTCTTCAAAGTCATCAGCTATTATTGCCCCTTCCATCGATTGGCGATTAATCATATATGGTGGCTGAATTAAAGAATAATTTTTTTCTGCAAGAAAATCTAATGCATAATGAATAAGAGATTGATTTAATCGCACAAGATCATTTTTCAGATAATAAAATCTTGCACCTGCCACTTTGGCAGCTCTTTCAAGATCAACTAAATCCAAGTTTTCAGAAATATCTATGTGATCATTTATCTTAAAATCAAATTTAGGAATTTTACCCCATTTTTTAATTTCCATGTTAGCAGTTTCATCTTTTCCAACAGGTACTGACTCATGAATCAAATTTGGAATAGTCAGTGCCAACTTTGAATATTTTTTTTCAATTTCTTCTTGTGATGATTCTAATCTTGCAAGTTCTTCTGAAATATTTTTCATTTCAGCTAAAATCGATGATGCATCTTCTCCTGCTTTCTTTTTTTGAGAAATACCTGATGCTATTTGATTTTTCTTTTTTCGCAACTCATCAGTTTTTAATATGAATTCTCTTCTTTTTTGATCCGAATCTATCAATTCATCAAAATCAAATTCAACTGATCTTGCTTTGAGCATATCTCTGATAATTTGAGGATTATCTTTGATTATTTTTGGATCTAACATTATTCAATCACCTTTAATGCAACCTGAACATGCTCTAAAACTTCATCAATAGTGCCAATCAATTTTTTCATGTTTTCCTTACCCTCAAAATTAAAAACAAGTTTGTTATCAATATTTTCAATATAAAGACTCAATCCTTTTGGAAAATTTACATTGTCTGGCTCTAATGCTTTTTTTACAGTTTCTGCCTTTTCTTTTGAAAGATTATTGAGAATTACCTGTACTTTACATGTTAACGACATTTACTTCCAAGTAATCTAGAAATCCATCTAATTTGTCTTTAGTTATTTTTGCACCAGCTGCTGCATTATGACCTCCACCAACACCATCAAATTTCTCAGCACCTGTTCTCATTAACTCACTTAAATTGATCTCTGATTTACACCCAAATGATTTTCTTGATGAAAATTTGATGGTGTTTTCTTCACCACCTGTCCTCAAAATTACAATTTTTCCGGCATTCTTTGGCGAACCTGCAATTAACGATGAAATTGTACCTGTCATCATTTCTGGAACAATTCCTTCACCATTTACCATTACACATGTCTTACTTTCTGAAACTCTCCATCTCTCATTTGTCAAGATGTTCATGTATTCTCTAATCATTTTTCTATAATCTGTAAGTATTGTTTCAGCTTCTCTTAAGATCTTGTTTCTATCTCCCATACAAACTGCAATTCCAACTCCTGATCTACTTATTCTTCCACACGAATTGAGCATTGTTGAAAATTCTCTACCGTCACGTAAAAAGCTCCTTTTGTCTTCTCTTGGAAATGTATAGGTATATCCAATTAATTCAGACATTATCTCAGTTGCATTCTTTCCAGAAGTGAATTTTGTAATGGTTTCAATGACTAGTCTTTTTTCTTCATCGTTTAGCTCTGCTGGCACTCTCCATCTACCTCCTTCTTTTAGTTGAATTCCAGAAGAATTCAAAAGTGAAAGACATGCGTCTCTATTCCAAGTTAAACCTTCGATAAATGGCTGTGATGTAAATGCAAGTGCATCTGCAAGTGGTCTAGTCTCTCTTCCAACTAGCAACAAATCCAGATCAATATCTACTAATCCTTCTTCCTTTGCAGTATTGGCAATTTCATAATTTTTTCCAATAAATGATTTTCTTTCACCTTGATCTTGTCTATCTCCTAAAGCTGAAACAACAGCTATTGCAGACAAATCTGAATTCTTGTCATCTAATGCCATTGCTGCAAGATATGCCATTCCACCTGCACAAATTTCAGTACCTCCATCTATGCCATACTTCCAAGCATTGATGACTTTTTGATTATCATGTTCTTTTTCTGGTATCTGGTGATGATCTAATACAATCCAATTTTCTCCTAATGACTCGTCTAAATTATTTGCAAAACCTCCTGCAAGATCTGTAATTACATGGAAATCTCTCGAATCTTTTTTTAGAGAATCAATCACCTTTTTGCTAAATTCTTTAGAAGTTCTAACCGTGCATCTTGCACCTGCTCTAATGAGAGCTTTTGTGATAATACTGCCTGATGTTAATCCATCACAATCAATATGAGTTGTAACTGAAATTGATTTTTTAGATTTTATACAATCTGAAATCTTATCTTTGAAAAACGAAAGAGACTCATCAAGCGTTTTTGTCATTACTCTAATTGAGCAACTACGGATTTATATTTCCAGGTTTTAGGAATGCGATCTATTCTTTTGTAATACACTGACAGTCTATGCACTTTGGCCTCAATTAACTCGAGGGATCTAACATTTCTGTTATCTCCTTTGTTTGTCTTTAGGTGTTTTTGAAGACCTACTGCTTTTCTTACAATGTTATCTAGATCTTCTGGCATTTCTGCTTGAAGATCATTTTCTTTTAATATCTCCCCGACACTTTTTTTAGTGATTGGTTTAACGAGTGGAATTGAATGCTGATCTCTTAGTTTTAGTCCGATTTGACTTGGTGTTAACCCCTCTTTAGAATATTTTACAATCAATTCTTCTATTTCTTTGGGACTAAGAGTAATCCAAGATGGTACATGAAGTGTAGCTGGTCTAATGGTATGTGATTTTCCATGTCTGTGTGTGTGTAATCGTCCCATGATGTGGCTGATTTTAGAACAAAATTAAACGTTACTTATTCCGGATCTCGTACATAATATCTACATTTTGGGGTTTAGAATAAAAGTTAAATATACACCATGGCAACACAACGAACAGGTAAACTGTATGAATACAAAAATACTTTTAGCAGCATCCTTAATCGCTGTATTTACCATCGGTTACTATGCAGACAATGTTGTTGCATTTGCACAATACATGGGTAACGTTGGTTCTAAAGGAGAAACCGGAACATACACCTTAGAAGAAGCACTAAAACTTCAAAGAAGCAGAATAGACTCAGCAAAAGCTAATCCGGATCTGGATCAGGTACACCTTATCTTGATGCAGGTGGTGTAGTTGGAGCAGCTGTAATTGCAGGTGCAGTCTTTGGTGGTGTCGCAGGAGCTTTCTTCATTAGAGGAAGATCTGGCAAATACGCAGCAATGGGACGAGGATAAACAAACATTATTTTTCTCTTATTTTATTTGATGACCTTTAGTGGATACTGATCTCGTACTTTTTGATAATAAAAGAAATGTATATATCGCACAAATAGAGTGAAAATATACAATGACTCCTATAGTAGGAACTTTCCTAAGCATCCTGTCTTCACTTACAGGTCAGTTAGGACCAAACTATGATCCATTATTTTATGATGTAATGATTTACATCTTCGGAACCATAATGTTCTCGATATTCCTTCTTGGAATTATCTCATTCTGGTTACGTGTACACGGATGGGCTTACAAAGACAACCGTGAAAGATGGGTTGATGAATTAGACAGACACTTTGAAAGAGAAGGTATTGGTCTAATTCCAGACAACGGTAAATACTGGTAAATCACTTCCTTTCTTTTCATTATTTTTAAAATTTTGAATAAATTTATTTTTATTATTTTAAATTATTCTAAAGTCTGAATTGTCATTGGGATTATTTTATAATCATTAGTTTTGAGGCAGGAAGTCCTTGTCTTTTGCCTCATCATATGCCTTTGAGGTAAATACTGCTTTGTAGTGATATCCATCCTGTAATGGTGTTTTGATGAAATTATCTGATTCTATGCCATTGACATACATCTTTGATTTTGTCTCATCCATATCTCTTAGAGGAAATTTGAAAATCCACAAAAAGTGTCCTATTTCAAATTGTGGATCTTCTTTCCATTCTGCGTAAACAGTGCCGTCATCACTAAGTGTGTAAATTGCTCTTTGACATCCACCTTCCATAAATCCAACATTGGCTGGAATGGCTGCCTTTTGATTATCAACATATATTTCAACGGTAAATGATATCTTCCAATTTTTTTCAATATTGTTTATACAAGCATTGCGTGGTTGTTCACCTATGAATGGATTTACTACTAGTATTGTAATTAATACTGCAACAGCTCCTATACCTGCACTTAAACCCAAAAATCTTAAAGTCTTCTTTCTTTTGTATGGATCTCCCATACCAGGCCAATTCATATAATAATTTTTTGAGGATTACTTAAAGTTCTTTCTCTTACTTGTCCATTATCTCAATAGTGTCAAATTGGTCTTGGTGGTCAGCAAGAAAATAAGTGATCTCATCAGAATCAATTTCAAGCCATTCTGATTCTCCACAGTACGGTAAATGATCTTCAACAAACAGATCTCCTGGTCCTGTCATTCTTACAATCATTTTCTCTTTTTTTGGGATAATTCCAAATGGTAATTTGAGTATTTTTCCTCTTTTTTGATTTTGTATGTTTATCTTGTAACTATCATTACGAAATTCAACATCTCCAAAAAAATAACTTTGAAAAATATCTATTTTTATTATTTTAAAACTTAACATATTGTTTCTAATTTTTTATTATAGATAAAACTTGATTAATTATTTACAATAATTCCTTACGATAATCGTAATGAATATCTATAAAATGAAAAGGAAAAGTTGGGTAGTTTAGATAACTTGCCAGGGTCTTGTTGCAAACGTGATTACATAACCGACACCAATGATGATTGATTGGTATGCGATGTTGGTATATGGAATTGGTTTGATAATTGGTTCTCCTTCAACGACTACTGTTTGTCCTGGACCTAGTCCTGGACCCACTTTTGCTACGTTGAGTTGGGTGTGTACATGGTATACACCTGCTTCAAGTGCTTTTGCAGATAATGAATATTTAACAACAGCATTACCTGAAATGTCAAAGACGTTTCCTGGTGGGTCTCTTGCTAACATTTCCCATCTGTTACCTGCGTTAGTGGACTCTGAGAAAATGGAAATCCATCCTCTTAGATCTCTCTCTACAAGACTTACTAGTGTACCTTGAACAGTCAAGGTTTCGCCAGTTTGTAGGGATTGTCTGTTGAAAGTCTCATCTTCAATTCTGATGAAACGACTCTGAAGTTGTGCTTGGACACCGTGTGCATCTGCAGTTGGAATTATGGTATCAACCCAGTTGATACCAAGTGTACCTAATGCAAGTACAGCAACGAGTCCTAATACGAAAATCTTTTTTTCGACCATAGTCCTAATATCCTGATTGATAATACACATTGTTATATATTTTACCTTGATAACGAGGATCGATATGCTATGAGTATGTTGATCATCGATGATTAACATTGAAATTAACAAAAATTTAATACAATTATTTCAAATTGTTTTGTTTTTTATATGAAAAATTATGTTAATTTGCTATATATTTTATTAGAAATTTTATTAAATTGCTTTATTTCAAAACCCTTGTTTTATATGCAGAATTGACGTGTTAGTAGACATGGCACAGATGCCCGCATTAATCCCAAAAGAAGTTGAGATTCAGAGACTAAAGAAAATCTGGCTCATCGTCATTGCTATGGGATCCACTGCAGCATCAGTCGAAGTAGACAACTTCGTTGATGGTTCTTTACATCAAACCTCTATCAGAGATAGTGCATTTACACCAGCACACTGGTGGCTATACTCCCACTTCATCACATTACCACTTGGATGGGCAGCTGCAGCAATCTATGATAGAAAAGTACCAGTACTCAGAGGTCCAAATAACTCAATTAACACTGGATTGAAGATGACCATTCTTGGTTACCTTGCAACCATGTTTACAATTGGAGTCAATGAGATGTGGCACTTCTGGTTTGTAGAAGAAATCTTTGCAGTACCAAATCACTGGATGTTTAACATGGGTGTCGTAGTAGCATTCATGGGAGCACTTGCATACGTAGTCAGAGTATATGCTCGACTCGTAGAACTAGGTGCAGAAACTCCAGGTGAGAATCCGTACGTTGCAGAGATGTACAAGATGGCTTTAGAAGGCAAATTGTACAGCAGAGCAATTCCATAGACACACAAAGTGCAAAAAGCACATTTTTTTCTTTTATTATTTTAGTTATTACGAAGATCGTACTAGGTCAGTCGTTTAAGAAAGATTTAAAAGGATTCTGAATCGTATAAGTCTAGAATGACTCTTCCGAAAGGATTTGGTTCAAGTGGCGCAGGTGGCGCATCTAGCTCTGATGTAGAACGAATGATTGGTAGACGTGTCGAAAATATGACCGGTATGATCACTCTATCTTACATTGCAGCTTGGTTAGCAACTTTTGGTGGTACTTGGGCAGGATATACCTATTATCCTTGGGCATATCCAACAAACAGTGGACATTATGCGTTCATCGTTCTGACAGTTATTGAAGCAATTGGTTACCTCTTCTGTGTTAAAGTTATGGAAGAAGGCTCTAAGAAAAACAGCAATGGTATAATTGCTGCAGTTATTGGGGCAACCGCAGTAGGCACTGTAATCTTAAGCCTCTATGTCGGATTTTAGAAGGAAACTCCTTCAGCATCTTCTTTTTACTTTATTTTAATAAAAAATAACGATCTCCATCATACTCTAAAATTTTATATACCGACCATTTTATCTAGTTGATAATGGTCTGGCTAAGACGATGTACTCACTACTTATTCATAGTAGTAGTTGCAGTTAACTCAACACTGTTAACAATTAATGCAGGTGACTACATTTTCTATACTGACTGGGCTTGGACTTCGTTCACGGTATTTTCAATATCGCAAACGTTGATGCTTTGTGTAGGTGCAACATATTACCTAACATTTACAGGCGTTCCAGGAACAGCAACGTACTACGGCCTAATTATGACAGTATACACATGGGTAGCAAAAGGCGCATGGTTTGCACTAGGTTATCCATATGACTTCATTGTAACACCCATTTGGTTACCCTCAGCGATGCTGTTGGATTTAGCCTATTGGGCAACAAAGAAGAACAAACACTCGTTGATACTGTTTGGCGGAGTACTGGTAGGAATGTCTTTACCATTATTCAATATGGTAAACCTGATAACAGTAGCGGACCCACTAGAAACGGCATTCAAATACCCAAGACCAACATTGCCACCATACATGACACCAATAGAACCTCAAGTAGGTAAATTCTATAACAGTCCAGTAGCACTGGGTGCAGGTGCAGGTGCAGTTTTGTCGGTTACATTTACAGCATTAGGTTGTAAACTAAACACTTGGACATACAGATGGATGGCCGCTTGGTCAAAGTGGGACTAAAACTCCAACCTTTTCATTTTATTATTTATCACTAGTGTATACTTAATTGATTTTAAAATTTGATTAAAAAATATTGTACATGTTGTGATCTTTTGTTGTCTCTTTTGACAATATGTGATGTTGTGATAATTACATGTGAAGCAACAATACGATCAGATTTTAGTTACTCCAAAACCCTTTGTGAAATGGGCTGGAGGAAAAAGACAGTTAATTCCAATACTGAATCAAAATCTTCCTGAATCTTTTGGTACGTACTATGAACCATTTCTTGGCGGTGGTGCTTTACTATTCCATATTCTTACAGACAAAAATGGTCAAAAATGTAGTATTTCTGATTTAAACTCTGATCTTGTATTGGCCTATACTACAATTAGAGATAGGATTGATGCCCTGATTACTTCTCTAAAAAATCATGAAAAAAATTATCAAAAAGATTCAGAGTCATACTATTACTCAATTCGTGAAAGTAATCCAAGAAGTGAAATTGAAAAAACATCTAGATTGATCTTCTTGAATAAAACTTGTTTTAATGGACTTTATCGTGTAAACAGTAAAGGAAAATTTAATGTACCATTAGGAAAGTATTCAAATCCAAATATTGTAAATGAAGAAAATATTCGCGCTGTCAGCCATATCTTACAATCAAGTAGAACTGCCATAAAATGTAGAGATTTTGAGGCAGTTCTAAGAGATGCAAAAAAAGGAGATTTGATATATTTTGACCCTCCATACCAACCAGTAAGTACAACTTCAAATTTACAAGCTATACTACCAAAGATTTCACATATGATGATCTGACAAGATTGGCAGAACTTTGTTTAAAGTTGGATTCTCGAGGTTGTAATGTATTATTATCAAATTCTGATTCACAAGAAGTGGCAGATATCTTTGCCAAGAATCCCTGGAAAATCACCAGGATATCTGCAAATAGATCTATTAATTCTAACTCTAAAAAAAGAACGGGTCATTTTGAACTCTTAATAAAAAATTATTAAAGCTCCGAACGGGATCTGAACCCGCGACCTTTACCTTACCAAGGTAACGCTCTACCAGGCTGAGCTATCGAAGCACAAATTTTAGCAATCTAAAATCCTTATAATTCTTGATTATGGCTCAAAAATCTCTAAACTGTTAAATTTCACACAAATTTCTACCCTTTTGGAGGAGTAATCAAGCCTGGCCAAAGTAAGCACATAGTGCTTTTGGACATGCAGGACTTAAGATCATAAAAATGGGTGATCCTGTCTCTCAGGAGTTCGTGGGTTCAAATCCCACCTCCTCCACTGCTCTTTATTTTGGATGTTTTATTCCTCTAGAATTCAAAATTTCGTACACGTCAGGAAGTGAAAATACAAATCCGATGTGGACACAATTTTTTTCTTCACAAAGCTGACAGAATAATTCTCCTTTTTGTACTGCAACTTCTGCAATTCTATTTTTGATATTATCTTTTAAAATAACACGATCATCATCTACGGAAATTTTCTCAATCTTTGGAGCATATCTTGCAAAGGTCTTGTCCTTTTGCATCATCTCTTCTAACATGTAAGTTACATAACCTGAAAAACTGTTGACACCTTTCATTGCAAGATTGTCTTTGTTTTTTTGATATACATCTTGGAATTTATCATAAACAGTTTCTGCGACAGTTATTGATTTGAATCCAGCTTTTGGCAATTTACTTTTCCTTACCGTACAATAAAGTACCGAAGTATATAAGATTTTATGGCTCTGGTACTGTTACCTTGACGGTTGAAAATTTAGCCTGTTACCTATCGGTTGATGAAAATTAGTCTTTATACAATACCTTAACTCTGGAGCAATATGGGTAGGGGATATCAATCTTCAGAGATAAGGCAGAAATTGATTGATGTGCTCGAAGACTCTAAGACAGGAATGTCAGGGGTTGAAATTTCTGAAAAACTTGGTGTAAATAGAACTACAATGACAACATATCTCAAAGTATTTGCTGCAGAAGGATTTCTTAGACAAAAAAATATTGGAAATATTACATTATGGTTTTTAGAACCAGGACAAGAGGCATATTCTTTTCCCGCTGATTACTTTAAAGTTGCACCACTGTATCTTGAAAATTTAGTAAAAGGACAAGAGGCTCAAGTTTACTCACTAATTAAAAATTGTCTTAATTCTGGGGCATCAGTGCACAAACTTGTTACTGAAGTGATAATCCCCTCAATAGATTCGATTCAAAGACTATATGATGATGGTAAAATTGGAAATTCTGAGGAAAAATTATTACAAAATATAGTATCTAAATCACTTCAAATTTTCAATCAAATTCCAATAGATTCAAACCCAAAAAAGAATATCATCGTACTTTCAGCTGATGCTCACAGTAACTTGTTATCTGAAGCAGCTTCTGCATCCTTACATTCTGTTGAATGGAAAGTTTTTCATTTGGGTGATATGTCATCTGCAATCAATGTCTTATTTGATCTTGATTTGCAAAAATTAATGGGAAAAATTTGGAAACAAAAATCAGGCGTAATGATCATCTTAGTCTTTTCAATACTGAAGAAGGACTCAACTTTTTTGCAGAATCTATAAACTCAATTAAGGAAAAATTGGGAAAACGAATACGGTTAGCATTATGCGGAAAAGTTGGAAAAAAGACAAAAATTGATTCAGATTTAATATCTGAAAAATTTGAAGATGTACTTCAATGGTCTGAAACCGTCTCTGAAAGTTCAAAGTAATTAAAATGGGCCCGATGTGATTCGAACACATGACCTTTCGATTATCAGTCGAACGCTCCAGCCAAGCTGAGCTACGAGCCCACAGCTAAATCCTCTTGACAGGACTCATTTAAGTTTAATTTTCTTTCCACTTGATTGAGCACCCAATTGATGGGTCAAAATCTTTTTCAATTTTTTCTCCAGATAGTAATTTTTTCATGTTGTTAATCATTGTCTTTTCTGTAGATATGTCATCTGGTTTCATGGCATTGTTGATTTTACCGTGAAATACTAGCTGTTTCTTGTTATTGAATAAGAAAGGATCTGGAGTGCATATTGCACCATATTTTTTGCAATTTCTTGAGTATCATCAACTAAATAATCAAATTTGAACTCCTTCTCTTTTACTATTTTTTTCATATTTGCAAAACTATCTTCTGGGTAATCTTTAGAGTCATTACTGTTAATTCCTATTATTGCTATTTTATCGCCAAATTTTTCATATAATTCATTGAAATCTTCTGCCTTTGCCTTGACATATGGACAGTGGTTACACATGAAAATAACTAGAAATCCCTGATAACCACTATATTCATTTAATGTGTGTTTTTTATCATCAACACCTAAGAGTTGAAAATCAGGTGCAATATCTCCAGTTTTCAATTTAATTTGTGATTCTAAAAGTACCATATTGTGATATTTTTTTTATACAAATAAAATTCTTACCAAGAAGACAACAATTAAAATCCACAGATTATTCCTTCTTGATGTGGGCTGGTAGTATAGCCTGGTAGTATACCCGCCTTGCACGCGGGGGGTCATGGGTTCAAATCCCGTCCAGTCCACTTACATTATACTTAGATCAATTCTGAATTTCAGATAACTGGATGGATTTAAATAGGATAAGTTTAGGTTTTAATCTATGACAAGCGCAGCTGATGGATGGCCAGTATGGATTCCACTCATTGTTGGATTGGCACCAGGTTTAATTTACTGGATAGCAATAACAGCAATGAAGAAAAGACGATAAAATTTACATTCTTTTTAACTTCTTTTTATTATTGATTATCTAGTGTCAACTGGGTTAAACGATGTTACCTTTCTTGTTCACTATATCACATGTTACACAAAATTAATCTCTAATCAATAAAATTTACATGGATAAAATTATTCTTAGTATATTTTTGATTTTGGTTCTATTTCCAATTTCACCTGGATTTTCTGCAGAGGTTACTGATAACCCATCAACTTTATCTGTAGTTCTTACAAGTGATTCTCCATTTGTTTACAAAGATGATGAAGGATATACTGTGGTTGTAGGTGCAGTTGAAAATACTAGCAACCTTACTTCAATTACAAATGTACGTGTACATGTAAATTTTTATGATGATGTTAGTTCTCAGCCTCTAGAAATTATTGAAGGCGGAACTATCTTGGAAGTTATTCCTCCTCTTGGAAAATCCCCTTATATGATAAGATCAAATTCTTCAAATCCTGACATAACTCAAGCATCTGTTTCTCTTAGTGAAGGATTCCATACATCTCCTTCAAAATCAAAGCAATTATCTGTAGAATTAAGTAGTATTGGATCAGGTGATATTCTTCAGTTTTCAGGAGTCTTAAAAAATGGTGCCGCTCCAATAAATAATACTAATGTCTATCTTGCTTTCTATGATAATTTTGTTCCTCCAAGAATAATAGGTGTATCTACTATACCAATTGGTGCTGTTGAATCAAATGAAATAATAAATTTCAGTTTCACTGAAAAAATTCAAACAAGATCTGTAGGATTTATTTTATTTTCTGAATCTGATGTATTTTATTCTGATCCTATTGATGTAAAAATTCCTGCTCCACGATTAATTACTATCTCTAATGTATCTGTACTTGATTCTCAAGGAAAAGCATTTTCAGAAATTAAAGTAGGTTCAACAGTACAAATTCAGAGTGAATCTTTAATTCATTTTTTAGCAGATCCAACATCTGACGAAACACCATATAGTTATTATGTTCAAATCAAACAAGCTGGTAAAACCCCATTTGTAGAATTTATAGGAAAATATAATGGGCGTTATATCGGAACTGGTAGTCAATTTCAATCTGTAGATTGGATTCCTGAACACGATGGCTTGTTTTTTATTGAAACATTTGTTTGGGATAGATACAATATTCCAATCGCCGAACAAGGACCTGTAGTATTGTTAGTTGTAAAATAGTAGATTTATTTTCATATCTTTCTATTTGATAGTATGTCTGAATTTGCTCTTGTTGCAATGGGGGGGACTTTTGATATTATTCACAAAGGTCATCTTACATTGCTTTCAAAAGCCTTTTCGATTTCATCAAAAGTAATCATTGGACTAACAAGTGATGAATTAGCAGAAAAAAGAGGAAAAAAAACTCTGAACAACTATCAAAAAAGATTTGAAACATTAATGAGTACGATTAAAACAAATTTTCCAAATCATATCTTTCAAATTAGTAAACTAGACAATGATTTTGGTCCTGCTGTTCTAGAAGAAAATGTTCAGGCTCTGGTTGTAAGTGATGAAACTGGTAATCAAGGAGAAATTTTAAATCAACTTCGTGCAGAAAAAAATCTATCTTTGGTTAAAATAGTAATAGTCCCAATGATTCTAGCACAAGACGGTAATAGAATTTCTACTACTAGAATAAAAAACTCAGAGATAGACGTAGAAGGTAACTTATCATCAATTGACTAGAAGATTGTTTATGTTTGAGTAATCGTAATAAAACAATATTTCTGGATTGAGCCTCATGGCAATCATAAATAATATGATGAAAAAACTTGATACTGATGTTTCAAACCTAAAAGAAGGGCTACATCCTGAAAATCTTTCATACTGGTATGATAAAATTATCCGAGAAACAATTGACATGGCTCCTCCATGGTTGCAAGACAAGATCAAAGTTAAACAAGATCCTATACTTCATATGAAATTCAATCTTGATATCTCAAAAAGAGCGGTTCGTTACTTTATGATTGCAGTTGATAATAATTTAGATGATATGCCATATTCTACAAAACTCTATTTTCTTAAAGTTCAGGAAATAATGGGAACTGAAATGGATAAATCTCTAGTTTAATTCACATATTTTTAATTCAGGCACAAATTCAAGCTCTAACTATCTATAACCAATAATGTTGAATCTGTATGAGAAAAATGGATCTATACAAAGCAAAATACTCTGACAAAAAATTTGATAGACATTCAAAACCTAATCAAACTTCAAGCAAAAATTCTAAAGATGAGCAACCTTTACGATCTTACAGAAATTCTCAAGATGAAAGACCATCACGAGATAGATATTCCAGAGATGAAAGACCATCACGAGACAGATATTCCAGAGATGAAAGACCATCACGAGATAGATTCCAGAGATGAAAGAAAACCAGAAATGCATACTGTAACCTGTGGTGATTGTAGGGATGAATGTCAAATACCATTTGAACCAAAATTTAACAGACCTGTTTATTGCAGTGAATGTTTTCAAAAACATAAACCCCAAGAAGATGGAGATAGATATTCCAGAGATGAAAGACCATCACGAGATAGATATTCCAGAGATGAAAGACCATCACGAGATAGATATTCCAGAGATGAAAGAGGTTCAAGATCAAATCAAGATGATTTTAGAATAAATAGATCTAAAAGTGAAAAATTCCTAAAAAAGACAGAGAGTTTTTATTCTAACGGTTCTGAAAAATTCTATTCTTCTTTAAAAGAAAAATTATTTGAAATTCTAGGTGGTAAAACATGTTCTAGATGTGGATTTAAAGACGAAAGAGCTTTAGGCTTTAATCATGTTAACGATGAAGATGCATTTGATAGTATACGAAGAGGGGGGGTTGCATCTTCATGGGGTAAGTATATCTCTGAACCAGAATTGGCTAGGAAAGATTTGAGAGTTCTTTGTTTAAACTGTAATGAGATTAGACAACCTCAAGCCAAAACTGAACCCGAAAAATCAAAAACTCTGAATAAAAAAAGTAGATACTTTCCTAGATAATCACATCAAAATCACTTTTGAGAATTTATTAAAACTTTAATTATAATAATTTATTTTTAAAATCATGAACAATGACTTTAAAATATTAGGAATTAGTCTTATTGTAATGGTTGGAATTGTTGCAATTTACACCATATTTTTATAGGTTAATTTCACTCCTTTACAATTTCTACATCTTGCCCAAAAATCATAGTGGACACTATTTTATGTTCTTTATCAATCACTGATTGAATAAAATCTGCAAACAACCCTACATGTGTTTCATCCTTTAGAACAATACTGTGAGCTGATTTGTCTTTTAATGCAACAATTAATTCATTGTTAATTATGTTTAAAATTGCTGTAATGAAAGTCTCGTTTGCATCTTTGATAAAAAGTAGACTAGATAGCTTTTGAGCCTCATATTTATCATCACAACTAATTCTGATTTTCATTTATTCTCAAAAAGAAATTGCTCTATCTGATCTTTTGCTTTTTCTCTTTTTACCTGATGAATTGCAAGAAATTCATTTATTTTTTCAATCAAAATTGCTTTTAATTCTCCAGTTAACATCTTTCCTGATTTATAATCATCATGAATTGACTTCAATTTGTTATCATCCGGCTCAAAAAATATTCTAAGATATTGATAAGACACGTCAATATCTGGATTTCCACCTAGTTTTCTATGTTGTTCAATATCTGATTGACCACCAGAAAATGCATGTTTGTTAATTTTTTTCTTAACAATATTTGGAGAATCAGTTGTGTAAATAGTTCCATTCTCATCCGAAGCTGACATTTTTCCACCAGGACCTGATAATCCTGGAATCATAATATTGTGAATCAAAGCTGGTTTTGGTTTTCCGATTTTTGGAGCAATATCTCTGGTTAATCTAAAATGAGGATCTTGATCAACTCCTAAAGGAATCAAAACTGGTTTATCTTCAATAAAGCAAGGCGCAGATTGTAATGATGTGTAAAATATCATGCCGATATTTGTTTCATTTGTAAATCCAAACACTGCCTTTGTATTTGAAAAATTAATTTTTTTTGCTACTTGTGCTGCAATTGGATATAGCGTTTGAATATTTTTTGTATTGATAATTATTTTTGTGTTATTTGGTTTAAAGCCTAATGCAATAAAATCAAGTGCGTTTTCATATGCAAATTTACTTGTATCTTCTAAAGTTAGATTTTGTTTTGAATAAAATTTTTCATCATCTGTAAGTTGAAAATACATATTTACGTCAAATTTGTCTTGAAGCCATTTTGAAAATACCCATGGAACTAAATGACCAATATGTGTATGACCTGATGGTCCTCTACCAGTATACAGGAAAAATTTTTTACCTTTTTCATAATCATCTAAAATTCGATCCATTTCTCTATGGGAAAAGAAAATACCTCTTCTTAGCATAAAATGGTCCTCGCCTGTGATTTTTTTAATTTTCTTTAGAATTTCCGATGAAATTTTTTCAGTTCCGAATTTTTTGATTAGTTTATCATAATCTATATCCCCTTCAACATGCCATGGAGTTACAATAAAGTCATCAGCTGACATTCATTTTGACTTAGGTTAAGGTTTAAAAAGTCTTTTTCAGTCTTTCTGCTGATGTCACAAGTCTTTCATGAAATTGAAAAAAAAATTATCACCTCCCTCAAAGACAATCCAAAACAAACTCCTGAAAAACTTGAAAAATCTACTAATCTATCTCCTGATCAAATTCGAAGAGGAATAGAGTGGCTTAAACTAAAAGAACTAGCTATTGTAAATGAATCTCAAACTATTCACATATCTCTTGGGAAAAATGGGTTGGAATCTTTTCACAAAGGATTACCTGAAAGGAGACTGCTTGATTTACTAAAAAATGAATCAAAAAAATTACAAGATCTCCAAAGAGAATTAGGTTCTATTTTTGGTCCTGCTATGGGTTTAGCAAGAAAAAATAATTGGGTTGACACCTCTGAGGATAAAATCTTTCTAAAAAATTATCCTCCTGAAATTCCAGGAGAAAAGTCTCTAAAACAAATTGGAGAAAATAAAATATCTAAAAGTGAAATTGACATAGATGATTTATCTAATATTTCGAAAAGACCTGATTTTATAGTCGAGGATATAATTAAAACAAAAGAAATATCATTAACAGAAAATGCCAAATCTATTGAAATAATTGCTGGTTCATCAGGCGCAATTAATGTTGAATCTAAAGTACCTGATGTGTTTGTTGCCCGAACTCATCCTCTTAAAGATACAATTGACGAAATTCGTGAAATCTTTGTTACACTAGGTTTTACAGAAATTATTGGTAGTATGACTCAACCTAGCTTTTGGAATTTTGATGCATTGTTTACTCCACAAGATCATCCTGCAAGAGAATTACAGGATACATTTTATCTTGATGGGTTATCTGCAAAAAAAATTGGAACTTTGGAACAAATTAGAAAAATTTCTGAATCCCACAAAAAAAATTGGCGATATTATTGGGACATTAACGAAGCAAAAAAAATGGTTCTTCGAACACATACAACATGTGTAACAATCAAACATCTTGCAGAAAATAAATCTGATGAATCTAGAGTGTTTTCACTTGGACGTGTATTTAGAAATGAAAAAGTAAGTTACAAACATCTTGTAGAATTCAATCAGATCGAAGGGGTTGTAGTTGGAAAAAATGCAACTCTTCGTGATTTAATGGGAATACAACGAGAATTTTATAGACGAATTGGAATTACAAAAATAAAATTCTGGCCAACATTTTTCCCTTATACGGAACCATCTCTTCAAACAATGGTGTATAATGATAGATTAGAAAAATGGGTGGAACTATTTGGTATGGGAATTTTTAGACCCGAAGTAACAAAACCACTTGGAATAACTAAACCCGTTCTAGCTTGGGGTGGAGGTATTGAAAGAATTGCAATGCTAAAATATGGATTGGATGATGTTAGAGAATTTTACAACAATAATTTGAGCTGGTTGAGGAGTGCAACAAAATGCCAGTAGTTGAATTATCTTACTCTCGACTCCAAAAACTAGTCGGAAAAGTTTCAAAAAAACAAATTTCTGATTCACTTCCTTTTCTTGGATTGGATATTGAATCTGAAGACAAAGATCTAGTTAGAGTAGAGTATAGTCCCAATAGACCTGATTATTCTACTGATTTGGGAATTGCACTTGGTTTACAGGGCTTATTTGGAATTAAAACTGGAGCCATAAAATTAAACATCAAAAAATCAAATGACTATGTCATTCATGTAGAATCGACTGTCACTAAAATCAGACCATTTGTAACTGGAATTATTGCAAAAAATGGTAGAATTGATGATAATACAATCAAACAACTTATGGCAATGCAAGAAGACCTTCATTTTGGAATTGGAAGAAAGAGAAAGAAATCTTCTATTGGAATTCATGATTTAGATAAAATTTCTTTTCCATTGACATACACTACTACTAAAAGAGATCACAAATTTGTTCCATTAAACTCTGATAATGAACTCACAATATCTGAGATTCTTGATAATACTGATGTGGGACGAGATTATGGAGCAATTCTTGGAAATTACACTCAAGTTCCACTTATTTTAGATTCAAAAAAACAAACTGTATCTTTTCCACCGATAATTAACGCCGCAGTAACCACTGTTACAACAAACACAAAAAATCTCTTTGTTGAAGTTACTGGGATTGCCAAAGATGATGTAGAAAACATGCTTTCTGTTGTTGCAACTATACTTCAGACTGCTGGATTTACTCTGGTATCTACAAAAATCTCTGGTGCTAAAAACACTTCACCAAAATTAGAACCCCGAAAAATACTGATCAATTCAAATCTAATCAATCAAATGCTTGGATTACATCTTACTAATTCTCAGATTATCTCTTCTCTGAAAAAGTCAAGATTGGATGCTACTTTAAAAGGAAAAAATATAATTTGCAGTATTCCTTCATACCGTTTTGATATATTTGGTCCAATGGATTTAGTTGAAGAAGTTACACTAGGTTATGGGATACAAAATTTAGAACCTATTTTATCTCCATCTCAAACTTTAGGACAAATAAATCCAATATCAATAAAACTAAAATCCCTTAGCCTGATAATGATTGGACTTGGATACACTGAAGTACTTAATTCAAGTTTGACCAGTAAAAGAGTTCTCTACGAAATGACAAACAGAGAATCAATGAACATGATCTCAGTATTGGATTCAAAAAGTCAAGAACATACAATTTTGCGAGATTCTATTCTTCCAGGATTATTGGAGAATCTCTCCCGAAATATTCATACCTCTTATCCTCAGAAATTATTTGAAACAGGAACGATATTTTCTCAAGGAAATCCAGTTGATGAAACAACTAGTTTTGCAGGAATCAGTGCACATCAGGATGCAACTTTTACTGAAATTAAATCTATTTTGCAATCTATGTTAAAAACTGGATTTGACCTAGAAATTGAAACAAAAACCTTTTCACATCCAACTTTTGAGGAAGGAAGAACAGCTTCGATTTTATTCCATGGTAAGATAATAGGAATTATCGGGGAAATTAATTCAAAAACAATTGAAAACTACAAGATACGTGTTCCTGTAGTGGGATTTGAGATTTCTCTTTCCGGATTAATATTTGACTGATTTTTTGATTGTTTTGTATTGAGTATTTCTAATTGTATTTTTTCGATTGCTTGAATTATCTTTGAACTGAATTCCATAATTAAATTACTTTTTTTATTTATTTAAATAACTGATGAAAAATTATCTAGTGCTAAGAAAACATACAAAGGAGATTAGAATCTAGTTCTCACATTTATGATTACGGTGACAACTATCACAATATTCACCCTTGCATTTTACACAATCTGCTAACATCCCAGGTCTATATCCTGCACTACATTCATCGCATGAAATTCCATTCATAAATTTCATGAATTTGTATAAACTTAAGGTTTTAGAATTTTTTTTAGTTTACTCTTGTTGAAATAATTTTATTTCAAAATCGTCTAATTCCAAATTTTTTCTGTAGTCTCTAGATCTCTTTTCTAATCATGTTCACGGTGTTAACTTAGAATTTGTGCTTGGTAACTTTGAGTATCTGAGACGTTGTAGATCAATGGTTTTTAGCATAGCTAAATCTATACTTAAACGCCCAAGAGCAGGCACACAGACGGATTAGGATGATGCTGATCGTATTGATACCAATGATTTCTAATTCACCCAGGTGTGCTACAATATGGGCAACCCCGGTTAGAAAACCCAAGGAGGTTTTGGCTAAAATTACCAATGATCTTGCGCGAGTCAGAACCGGGGAACATTTACAAATTTTCAAAAACATAAAACACTCTATAATGATATGAACTATGAAAATGATAAATTATTGGTTAGCCAAACAAGAACCCAACGGACCTAGAGGATACAATTTTGAAACTCTAAAAAAAGATAAAAAAACAGTTTGGGATGGTGTTCATAATAATCTAGCACTAAAACATATGCGAGAAATGAAAGATGGTGATCTTGTTTTATTTTATCATACTGGTGATGAGAGACAAGCAGTTGGTATCATGGAAGTAATTTCAGAACCATACTCTAATCCGAAAGAAGATAATAAACGATTCATTGTAGTTGATGTCAAATATAAAAAATCATTAAAACGACCAATCACTTTACATGAGATGAAAAAACAGAAAAAATTTCAAAATTGGGAACTTATTCGTATTTCTAGATTATCTGTAATGCCTGTCCCAAAGCATATTTGGGATGCTATTATTGTTATTTCTCAAAACTAAATTCGGCATAATCGGTTTATTGATATAGTCGATTCGTTTAATGAATACATGGCAACAGCTTATGTTTTAATAAACTGTGAACTGGGTTCTGAAGAGGCTATCATACAGCAACTTAAGGGTCTAGACGGTGTGAAGGAAGTTCATGGTACTTTCGGAGCATATGATATTTTGGCCAAGATTGAATCTGATACTGTTGAAAAACTGAGAGAAACAATTACTTGGAAAATCAGGAAAATTGAGAAGATTCGTTCAACACTAACCCTCATGGGTATAGAAGGTCAATCATAAACACTCTTTTTTCGTATCATGATTTTACATTTTATTTTTGTTGTAAAAGAAGAGGATCGTGAAAAACGTAAACTAGAATTTGAATATGTAAAACAAATGGGAAATTTTTACAAAGTTTGGATCAAAGAAAAATTTGGTAGAGATTTTGAAATTCAATGTGATGAATTAATTACAAAACCAAGAAGCATACTTCAAAAATTAGATACACCTACACTCATTAGAGATCATGAACAAAGAGGAACCCAAATTTATCATTTCTATCTTTGTCATTTTAAACCGTTTTGGACTGATTGCACATGTGAAGGATATCATGCTGAAAATTTTGGTATGGTTTGGTGGCAACCTCCAAAAGATCCTTCTGATACATTATTTCTTGCAGAAAAAAATTGTACTACTGTTTCTCATGTGTTGGCACATGAGCTTTTACGAGCATCAGGACACAAAAAATTCATTGGGGATGTTCATGATATTTGGACTAAACATTTCTACGATCAATTACATTTTGAACAATATGGGACAAACTTTGAAAAAACCGAAGGGAAACCAATGTTTCTTACAATTGACACATCTAAGATTAAAAAAAATAAAATCTAGATGTATGAATAATATGAAATAAATTTTCTGTAGATTGAAATTAGCACTTTGTTACTGAATAAATATTATTTTCAAAATTTGCAGTTTTGAAATCAAGTTTATTTTCAGTATCACGTATTCTGGATTTGCTCAAATTTTCAAGCTCAACTAGTGCATCGCCTCTAAATCCTGCTGAAGAACCATAAATTGCATCACTCAACATAGTTCCATGATCTCCTTTCTTAATATCATCAACTATCTCATAGAATCGTATGGTTTCTTTTTTGTTTACAGGATTTCCAATTGCTTTGTTATGTGCAACTGCAATGTACATTCCATTATTTTTTACAGCCACAGAAACTTTATGATTAGTTCCACTTGCTCCTGGAATTATTTCATTTACTAAAACCTCACATTTATGATACATACTAGACACATATGCATAGAATCTGTACTGGGCATATTTTCCTGCAATATCTTCTTCACACCCGACAAATACCTTGTGTAAAAGTTCTAAAGCATCATCGTTCATACTTTGTAATCTATCGTCTATTCTTCCTCTTTCTAGAAGTTCTGATTTACATTCTTTCGCAATTAATACTAAAATGAAATCTGGTAAATTATAATTTTTTAAAGCAGCAACATATGCTCCTGCTTGTGACATTCCAAATTTTGGAAAACCCTTATTGACCATCTAAACACCTTGATTTAGAATATTTGTAACTCCTCAACAATCAATTATTAAGACGCTTTTGGTTTATAATTGTTAAGAAATTAACACGCCTATCACAATATTTATTACAATTTTTGAATTGCAAATATTAAATTCCGGTTAAATTAACCGAATGATGTGGAAATAGGTACTACTCCAGAATTAGTAGCTCATGTTTACAAAAAATTACAAGAAAATATTCAAAAATACCGAAAAGTGATTGGAAGACCATTAACACTCACTGAAAAAATATTGGCTGGACATTTTGATCAAGTCAGCGACAAAAACCTTGATGGAGGTAAAAACTATGTATTCCTTATTCCTGATAGAGTAGCATTACAGGATGTAACTGGACAAATGGTGATGTTACAATTTATGCAAGCAGAACTTAAACAAACAGCTTTACCTACAACGGTTCATTGTGATCATCTGATTCGAGCTCAAGTAGAAGGTGACACTGACATGAAAATAGCTCTTGATGAAAATAGTGAAGTCTTCAAGTTTCTACAATCTGCGGCTAGTAAATACGGATGTGGTTTTTGGAAACCTGGTGCAGGAATTATCCATCAAGTTGTTCTTGAAAATTATGCATTTCCAGGTGGATTGATGATTGGCACTGATTCTCATACTCCCAATGCGGGTGGTTTGGGAATGATTGCTGTTGGAGTAGGTGGATTAGATGCAGCAGAAACGATGGCTGGAATGCCATGGGAATTACTTTATCCTAAAAGAATCGGTGTAAAACTAACTGGAAAATTAAACGGATGGACCGCACCAAAAGATATCATACTCAAAGTAGCTGAAGAACTAACAGTTTCAGGAGGAACAAATTCTGTTATTGAATATTTTGGATCTGGAACAAATACTATTAGCTGTACTGGTAAAGCTACTATTACCAACATGGGTGCAGAAGTGGGTGCAACATGTTCTGTATTTCCATATGATCAAAGAATGGAAACTTATCTAAAATCTACAAACAGAGAAAAAATTGCTGAACTTGCAAATCAGAACAAAGAATTACTTGTGGCAGATCCTGAAATAGAATCTAATCCAGAAAAATTCTTTGATAAAATTATTGAAATTAATCTTTCAACATTGGAACCTCATATTGTTGGACCACATACTCCTGATCTTGCAAGACCAATATCTGATTTAGCTGACGATGTAAAATCTAATCAATATGTTGATTCAATATCTGTTGCACTCATTGGAAGTTGTACAAATTCATCTTATGAAGATATGTCAAGAGCAGCAAGTTTAGCTGAGCAAGCAAAATTAAAAGGCATTAAATCAAAAATTCCTTTACTAATCACACCTGGTTCAGAACAGATCAGAAGTACAATTGAAAGAGATGGACAAATGCATTCACTAAAAGAAATTGGAGCTACAGTATTGGCAAATGCATGTGGTCCATGTATTGGTCAATGGAAAAGACCTGAATTAGAAAATGATGAAAAAAATACAATTGTAACTACTTTTAACCGAAATTTTCCAGGTCGTAATGATGGTCACAGAAATACTCTGAATTTTATTGGCAGTCCTGAAATGATTATCGCACTTGCTTTGGGAGGTAGACTTTCATTTAATCCTCTAAAAGATGAGTTGACTGCAGCAGATGGAACAAAATTCAAACTTGAACCACCAAAACCTGCACCCGAAGTCCCAAAAGATGGATTTATGATACCTGTAGGAATTTTTGTTTCTCCTCCTGATAATTCAAGCAATATTGAAGTGATAATTGATCCTAATAGTAAACGATTACAACGTTTAGAACCGTTTTCCATATGGGATGGAGCAGACTTTGAGGATATTCCAATAATGGTTAAAGCAAAAGGAAAATGTACTACAGATCATATCTCTCCTGCCGGTGCCTGGTTATCCCTTCGAGGCCATATTGATAACCTCAGTGATAATATGCTCTTAGGTGCTGTTAATGCATTTAATGATGAAATTGGTAAAGGAAATAATCTCTTAAACGGCCAACTTGAATCTTTTTCAAAAATTGCAAGACAGTATAAAGAAAAAGGAATGAGATGGGTAATCATCGGTGATAATAATTATGGTGAGGGAAGTAGTAGAGAACATGCTGCAATGACTCCAAGGTATTTGGGATGTGCTGCTGTTATTACAAAAAGTTTTGCCAGAATACATGAAACAAACTTGAAAAAACAAGGAATTCTAGCATTGACTTTTAGTAATTTTGATGATTATGATAAGATCCAAGAATATGATAGAATCAGTCTTATTGGATTGAATGATCTAGAACCACAAAAACCAGTTAGGTGTATCATTAAACACAAAGATGGAACAAAAGATGAAATTTCTCTTAACCATTCTTATAATAAATCTCATATAGAATGGTTCAAAGCTGGTTCTGCACTAAATGTTTTGAGAAATAAATAATATTCTAACGTGGGGCCGACCGGAATTGAACCGGCGACCTACGGGTCACTACAGCTCCAAACTTACATCATCCGTGAGTCAGTTTAGCTTAGTTTACCTTTGGAGCCCTTAGCGGTGATCTATCGTATACACTGTCGCCCTACCAGGCTAGGCTACGACCCCACGAACAAGAATGAAATAGACTAGAATTTTAAGTTATTTTAACCAAGATTTATTTGCGATTAACCTTGATCTACAACCGTTAAGGTAAATCATGGTAAAACCAATTGTTTTAGTATTAGCCGCGATTCCTGCCATCGTTGCAATTTTAATTGCTATTCCATTAATCACAAAATCCGATATCCCGTATTCTGCAGCTAATCCAAATGATGTAATTGAAATTGAATATACAAAACACCAATTGAAGAAAATATCTTTTGGTGTAACTGAAAGAATTGGAGCACAAAAAACTGAAATTCTATTAATAAAAAATAATGGCGAAATAAAATACACTGTGACTGAAGATGGTTATCCAAAACCCGATATTAGATCACATTTGGATGATCAGAAACTTCGTAAATTAAAAGCACTGATTAAAGAAACTGGATTTATCTCGATTCCCTCTGAATCATTTCCGATACGTGATAATGTGACTGATTTTCAAAAATCAAATATCAAAATTACTCTAAATGGAAGAGTTAATCAAATTAACTGGCCAGAACAAAATGCAACTGATAAATTCATACCTCCAATAATTTCTATGGTAGGATCTCAACTTGATAAAATTGCAGAACAAATTAGTGAATAGGTACAAATAGTCTCCGATAAAACTCTGAATATGCTTCCACTTTCGGGCGAAAGAACTGATGCAAAAGGAATAATTAAAGACAAATCTGAATCTGGTAATATTTTACGTGGAACATCCACTTTGAAACGTGGTTTTGCTCATATGCTAAAAAATGGTGTAATCATGGATGTTACTACCGTAGAACAAGCTCAAATTGCAGAAGATGCAGGAGCTGTGTCTGTAATGGTTTTAGATAAACTACCATCTGATGTAAGAAAAGCAGGTGGAGTTGCACGAACTGCAAGTATTAGAATTATCGAAGATATTATGGATTCAGTAACAATCCCCGTAATGGCAAAATGTAGAATAGGTCATGTCTATGAAGCAAAAGTTCTTGAAGAAACTAATGTAGATATGATAGATGAATCAGAAGTTTTGACACCAGCGGATGAAAATCATCACGTTTGGAAGTGGGATTTTACAACTCCTTTTGTTAATGGAGCAAGATCGTTATCTGAAGCATTACGAAGAATCGAAGAAGGAGCTGCAATGATCAGAACTAAAGGAGAACCTGGTACGGGAAATGTTGCAGAGGCAGTAACTCATATCAAAAAAGTAAATGATGAATTAAGATCAATAAAGGCAGTTTATGATTCTGGTGATAATCAGGTTCTGATTAGAATGGCAAGAGAATTCAAAGTATCATATGATCTAGTTGAAGAAACTGCAAAACTTGGAAGATTACCTGTTGTTAATTTTGCTGCAGGAGGAATTGCAACCCCTGCTGACGCTGCATATTTAATGTCTCTTGGATGTGATGGGATATTTGTAGGATCTGGAATATTTAATGCAGATGATGCTAAAGAAAGAGCAAGAGCTATTGTATTGGCAACCACTTTCTGGAATGAATCAGAAAAAGTAAAAGAGGCACAAAAAATGATTGATGAAAGACAATCGATGTTGGGATTAGATGTTAAGACTCTGGAATTACGAATGCAAGAGCGTGGAAGTTCAGCATGAGTCTTACTGTTGGAGTTTTAGCAATTCAGGGTGATGTGCATGAAAATATTACATCTACCAAGACAGCATTAAAAGAATTAGGCATAGAAGGAATAGTTGTAGGTGTTAAAACTGCTGAAGATGTTTCCAAACTCGACGGTCTAATTATTCCTGGTGGGGAAAGCACTACAATCGGTCAGCTCTCTCTTGTAAATAGTTCTCTTAAGATAATAAAAGAAAAAATTGAACATGGAATGCCTGTATTGGGAATATGTGCAGGTATGATTATGCTCTCAAAGACAGCTAATGATCGTGTTGTTGGAAAAACGGATCAACCTCTTTTAGATTTACTTGACATTAAACTAGAGAGAAATTCTTTTGGAAGACAAAAAGAATCATTTGAAGCAGATATTTCTATGAGTTCTATTAACATTCCAAAATTTAATGGTGTTTTTATTAGAGCCCCATCTGTTTCTGATGTTGGTTCTGGTGTAGAGGTTTTAGCAAAATTTAATGAAAAAATAATTGCTGTAAAAAAAGGCAATGTGATAGGTGTTGCATTTCATCCTGAATTAACAAAAGATGTTTCTTTACACAAATATTTTATAAATTTAATTAAGAAATCAAAAAATTAGTCAAATATGAATTAGTTATCAGCATTTTTTTTAACTATGGATAATTTTTAAAGTGATTGATATTGAATAATTTAGGCTCAATTATCCGTTAAATTATGCATTGATTTCAAGTCTTTTTTGAAAGACTCTAAACTGTCTGGAATTATTATTGTGATTGAATCTTTTAATGAAAGATTTTTTGTCTTTTTTTCATTCCATACTTTGGAATTAAATTCTGTTATTTCTTTTGTAATTTTACTTTGATTGTACTCTGATTCTGTTTCCACCTGATGTTGTTTATGAATACTTTCTGATGAATACAATGTTTTCCAAAGATACTCGGTGATAAATGGTGTAATTGGTGCTAATAATTTTAAAATAGTTGATAATGTTTTATGTAGTGTGTATATAGCACCATCTCTTTCTTCATCTGTAAAACCAATTCCATAAGCTCTTGCTTTAACCATTTCAATATAATGTGCAGCAAAAAGATTCCAAGTAAATTCTCTAATTGCAATTGCAGGAATGAAGAAATTATATTCATCATATCCTTTTTTACATTCTTTGATTAAATTATCTAATTCATTTAATATCCATTTATCCGTGGGTGTTGTAATTCCTGATTCAATTATGGGAAAACTAGATAAAAATCTAGAAACATTCCATAGTTTGCTGAGAAACTTTTTTGTTGATTCAATTTTTTGTTCATTGCATCTAAAATCATACCCATGATTAATTTCACTAGCACTCCAAAATCTGAAAGTGTCTGCTCCGAATTGTTCAATTACTGGTAAAGGATCAATTGCATTGCCTTTACTCTTACTCATTTTCATTCCTTTTTCATCAAGACCGTACCCCATAACCCATGCTTCTGACCATGGTTTCTTTCCCGTAAGTTGTTCACATCTTAGAAGTGTATAGTATAACCAAGTTCTCACAATATCTTTTGCTTGAGGACGAATTGTTGTAGGATACACTTTATTGAAAAATTCTTGGTCTTTGTTGAATTTACTAATAAAAAGAGGTGAAACACTAGAATCCATCCACGTATCAAACGTTCTCTCTTCACCTACAAATTCAGTAGTTCCACACTTGGGACACTTGTCGATAGGACACTTTTCTACCCATGGTTTGTAATACTTTCCAGGCTCAGGAACGTGAGGTTCAGAACAATTTTTGCAGTACCATATAGGAATTTCAGTACCATAGTATCTTCTTCTTGATATTGGCCAATCAATATTGATGGATTCTAACCAATTCATCAAGATCTGTTTATGCATGGCAGGATAAAATGTAATTTCTTGTCCTAGTTTTTTCATCTTCTCAATTGATTCTTTTTGTTTTAGATAGTATTCTTCCATCGGAATTATTTCAATTGGATTTTTACTTCGTTCAGATACTGGAGTTCTATGAATTACATCTTCAATTTTTTCTACTAATCCTTTATTTTCTAAATCTTCAATAATTTTTGCTCGTGCTTGTTTCGGCTTTAATCCAACATAATCACCTGCAGATTCTGTCATTTTCCCATCTAATCCAATTGCAACAATTTCTTCTAATCCCAATTCTCTAAACAATGCCACATCATTTTGATCTCCGTAACTACACACCATAACTGCACCAGAACCAAATTCTTGATGAGCTGAATGATGTATTTTTAGTTCAACCTCTACATTAGTAATCGGTACAATCACTTTTTTTCCAATATATTTTGAATATCTTTCATCTTCTGGATTTACAATTACGGTTTTACATGCACAAAGAAGTTCTGGTCTGGTACTCGCAATAATTATATCTTTATCCATATCCTTAATCTGAAATTTCATGTAGACTAGTTTGCTTGGTAAATCTTCGTATGTAATTTCTGCATCTGCGATAGTTGTACCTGAAACCCAATCATAATTATTTGGTCTATTTGCAAGATACACCTGTCCTTTTTTCCACAGTTCAATAAATGTAGATTGTGTTAATGTTCTATATTCTTCAGAATCTGTTCTATAGTAATTCGAAAAATCTCCACTAATTCCTAAACTCTTCATGATTAGTATCATTTCATCTTCTAAATCATCTAATGCTGCTCTGCATAATTTTAGAAATTCACCTCTTTCAGTTTCACGCATTCTAATGTTGTGTTTTCTCTCTGTGTACATCTCCACAGGAAGACCATTTCTATCAATTCCTATTGGAAAATACACATTCTTTCCTGCCATTCTTGCAGTACGTGCAATCATATCAATTTGAGAATAATGTGCTGCTGCACCTATGTGCCATGGTCTACCTGATGGATAGGGTGGCGGTGTATCTATTGTAAAATTCTCTTCCTTTAGTACAAATTCATAAATTTTTTCATTCACCCATTGTTTGAGAATCTCTTTTTCTAATTCTGGGTTCCAAGCTTTTTCCGCAATTTTTGGTTCCATTTCTTAACTATCTTGAAATATTTGAAATAATATGAGAACCCTTGTTGTATCCTTCGTAAATGTAAACACCGACAGCTTCTACATTTTGAGGTAATTTTGGAGCAAGTAGTTTGATTATTTCACTTGAAAGATTTTCGACAGTAGCTTCTCCTTCTAAGAGATATGCTGTATCTTTTGGAACTTGAATATCAAACATTCCTTTTGGCCCATTAAATTGAATCTGATAGTGAGAATCATCTTCTTTTTTTAGATATTTTCTATTAATGAAAAATTTATGATCAAATACTGTAACTACTTCTTTTATAATTTTTTTTGCTATTCCAAAATCTACTAGTAGATTATCTTTCATTTGTCCAACCAATTCAACCATTACTGAAGATGTATGTCCATGTAGAATGGAACATTTCTCTACTAGGGGAAGAATATGTGCATAATCAAATGAAAATGATGGGTCTTCTAGAAATATTGATCCTGTCTGAGGTGTTTTATCATAGAATACCAAGTCTTGTAATTCTTTAATTTGTGCAGTGTATTTTGGATGTCCTACGGCCATCACTTTTTCTTCAGTTAGATTCTCTTTGATTTGATTATATTTTTTATATCTTCTTCATTATCAATTACTTCAATCAAACCCTTCTTTGTTTTAAAATCAATAGTTACAGAATTTCCATTTTTAAATGATAATTTATAATCATATTCGTAATCTTCATCAAGAAATGAAAGCATTTGTGCTATTGTTAATTCAGTTCTAGTTCTCAATAGATTGCCTTTTTTGTCAATATATTTAAAATCTGAATCTAGAATTGTGGGACTTGATGTCATTTGAAGTCAACTGGCTCAGCTCTGTATATAAATTCTGTAACACATAAAATTGAAAAATTATTTTATTCAGTAATTTGAAATTATTCTAGTGAATTTAGAATTTTAGCCAGATTGATATCATTTTGGGTGATTCCTCCAGCATCATGAGTTGTTAAATCTACCACTATTTTGTTATAGACGTTAAACCATTCAGGGTGATGATTCATTTTTTCTATGTGCATTGCAGCCCTTGTCATAAATCCAAATGCCTGATTAAAGTCATCGAATTCAAATTCTTTGTGTATTTTATTATTTACAACCGTCCATCCCTTCAGATTTTTTAATTCATGATCTATGGATTCTGACGATAATCTTATCATGATTTTATATTTAAAATACTAAATTAATAGGTAGATGATGAAGTTAATCATAATTGCTTCGTATTGTAAATGACCTGATAATTAGTGAATAAAATGAAAAAAGAACTGCTTGATAAAATTGTAAATTCTATTAAAGAAAACATAATAGAAAAAAAAATAGGCATTGCATTTTCTGGAGGCGTTGACAGTACACTGATCTCTAAAATTTGTTCAGATCTAGAATATGATGTAACTTTGCTGACTATTGGTTTTCCCGAATCTCATGACGTATTATTTGCAAAAGAAGTTAATCAACAGTTGAAATTAGTTCATAATGTTTTAGAAATTGATTCTCATACTTTTCAAGATATAGCCTTTAAAGTCAAACAAACAATAAAAACAGATAATCTCTCTTGGAATGAAAATTGTATTGCGTTTTACTATGTATCAAAACTAGCAAAAAGTTTAGGAATTGATGTTGTTGTAACTGCAAATGGAATTGATGAATTATTCTGTGGGTATAATGCCTATAGAGTGGCTATATCTGAAGGAGAGTCAAAGATTATTGAAGTTATGAATTCAAAACTAGATAATGAAATTAAAATGATGAAGGCAGTTAATCAAATTGCATCTGAATTTGGTGTTAGAATTGTTCAGCCTTTATTATCTTCTGATTTTATAGAATTTGCTAAAACTATTCCTCTATCTGAAAAAATTCATGATTCTGAAGATCTGCTCAGGAAACACATTATACGAAAATTAGCAAGTGATGTTGGTGTTCCTGAAATTTCATATACAAAAAGAAAAAAAGCTCTACAATACGGTTCTAAAATCCACAAAGCATTGTTAAAATCTAAATAAATTTTTTAACCGTCTCTTGAACCAATTTGTTAACATTGCTTATAATTAATGGTGATGCTCCAAGATGTTTTTCTGGAGAAAATATTGAATCAATTTCTTTTTTTGTAAGTTTTGTCGAAAAAGCTTTATCATTTTTAATTGCATCAATATATTGAATTTCTTTATCTTTTGCCTCAAATGCAACTCTTTGTACATCTCTGTATGCAATAAATCTTGGAACACCTTTTTTAATTAATGCCTCCAAAACAAATTCTGCAAATATCTGTCCCTTTGTAATGTACAAATTATCTACAATTTTTTTCTCATTTACCATTAGATTTGAAATTATTTTAATCATAGTTTCTAACATTTCATCTACTAGAATGGCTGCCGTGGGAAGTACAAATCTCTCATTTGCTGAATTTGAAAGATCTCGTTCATGCCATAATGGAATATTTTCAAAAGTTATTGCTATTTGACTACGTAATATTTTGGATAAAGATGAAACTCTTTCACTTTTAATGGGATTTCTCTTTACTGGAACTGCACTACTTCCCATCTGACCTTTCTTGAATTGTTCAGCAACTTCCCCGATTTCAGTTCTTTGTAAATTTCTAATTTCGACTGCAATTTTATCTAAAGTTGCACCAATCAGTGCTAACTCAAATACGTATTCTGCATATCTTTCTCTGGGAATTATCTGTGTGGTTACATCTGCTGGAAAAAGATTTAACCGTTTTGCAACTCGTTTTTGAACTTCAAGTGATTTTGCCCCCATCATTGATCCTGTTCCAACAACTCCAAGTGTTTTGCAAATCAAAACTCTTTTTTTGATTTCTTCAATTCTTTCTACATGTCTTGCCATCTCTGCTGCCCAATTTGCAAATTTTAATCCAAATGATATTATGCTGGCATGTTGGCCATGAGTTCTACCTACTGCAGGAATTTTACCGTGTTGAATTGATCTTTTTGCTAACAGTAATGCCATTTTTGCAACTTTAGGTTCAATAATTTGCAATGCATCTCTCATTTGCATAGAATTACTAGTATCTACCAAATCATTACTTGTTAATCCATAATGAATCCATGGTCTTGCATCTTTCGTACATTTTTCACTTAATGATTCAACTAGTGCAGCTGTATCGTGATCACTTTTTGCTTCTAATTCTTTAATTCTTTTTACAGTAATTTTTCCTGACATTGCAACATTGCGAATTGCTTTACCTGCTGTTTTTGGAATAACTCCAATCTCACTTTGTGATATTGCAGCTGCTCCTTCAATTTCTAATTGATAATTTACTTTTTTTTGCTCACTAAAAATATCCATCATTTCTTTAGTACCGTAACGTCCACTATCTATAGGTAAAATTGCCACTGATTACTCTCTTAAAACATCGAAAATAAATCTACTTATGATTTAAATTGGCTTGAGGTAAAATTTTACCATTCCTTATGTCTATTACAACTCCTAAAAAAATCGGAGAAAATCAGTATCTCATTGAGGCAGATTCAAATCTTGGAATGAAAGTTCCAGTAAAAATCTATGCTGATGAAGAATTACTACAAAAAATGTTAACAGATAGAACTATTATGCAGGCAAAAAATGTTGCAACTATACCTGGAATTGTGGGTCATAGCGTAGTTTTACCTGATGGTCATGAAGGATATGGATTTCCTGTAGGCGGTGTGGCAGCAATGGATGCTGAAGAAGGCATGATTAGTCCTGGCGGTGTAGGATATGATATCAACTGTGGTGTTAGATTACTTCGTTCAAATTTAACTGAAAAAGATGTTCGTGTAAAACTAAAAGAACTCGTAACTGATCTTTTTAGTTCAATTCCATCTGGTGTTGGCTCCAAAGGAGCAGTAAGGCTAAGTCATTCTCAACTTGATGAAGTTCTTGTACGTGGTGTAGACTGGGCAATTGATAATGGATATGGTTCATCACATGATGCAGATGTTTGTGAGGAAAATGGACAAATAAAAAATGCTGATCCGAATAAAGTTTCAGATAAAGCAAGACAAAGAGGTGCACCTCAATTGGGAAGTCTGGGATCAGGAAATCATTTTCTTGAAGTACAAAAAGTATCTGAAATTCATGATGAAGAAGCAGCGAAAAGAATGGGAATTAAAGAAGGAACTATTACAATTTTAATTCATTGTGGTTCTCGTGGTTTTGGTCATCAAGTCTGTAGTGATTATTTGAGGATATCTGAACAATCTATGGAAAAATATGATATTCATTTAGCAGACAGAGAACTCGCATGTGTTCCAAATACATCTGAGGAAGGTGAATCATACCGAAAAGCAATGTTTGCTGCATTAAATTTTGCATGGAGTAATAGACAAATGATTACTCATTGGACGAGAAAATCTTTTGAACGAGTTTTCAATCAAACAGAATCTGATCTTGATATGAGTTTAGTTTATGACGTTGCTCACAATATTGCTAAAGTTGAAAAACACAAGGTCGAAGGCAAGGAAAGAAAACTTGTAGTTCATAGAAAAGGTGCAACACGCGCATTTCCTGCAAATCGGGATGAAGTTCCATTAAAATACAGAGATCTTGGACAGCCTGTTTTTATTCCAGGTTCAATGGGAACTGCTAGCTGGATATTACTTGGTCAACCAAATTCCATGGATTTGAGCTTTGGTTCTACTGCCCACGGTGCTGGTAGAACAATGTCTAGATCAAAAGCTAGACGAGATTTCACGGAAGACAATGTTAGAAAATCACTTAGTGATAAGGGCATATTTATCAAGGCATTAACGCGTGATGGAGTTGTGGAAGAAACTCCTCAAGCATACAAGGACGTTGATGCTGTAGTCAATGTTTCTCATAATCTAGGAATAGCCACTAAAGTAGCAAAATTGGTGCCTATAGGTGTGATAAAAGGTTGAGTAACGAAGACTCTGAACTTGAAAGATTAAAGGCAAAAAGACTTGCAGAAATGCAACAAAATATTTCCACTCGACAAGAAATAGAAAAATCTACAAACAATTTACCGCCAAAAGAAACAAAACATCCTAGAGATATTCTTATTGAACATCTAGGATTTAGAGGTCTAGAAGTTTTAAAAAATGCTGAATCACAATTTACAAATGATACAAAAACGGTTGTAGAAAAATTAGCTGAACTAATTACATCTGGAGAAATTACTGAAAATATTGACGGTGGAAAATTGTTGACGTTATTTAGATCAATAGGTCTTAACATAAGAATGGAAACTAAGATCAATATTGAACAAGATGGAAAGATTGTATCTCTGTCTGATAAATTAAGTAATCATTCATCAGATGATGGTGAAGAATAGTGAATACTGTTTTTGAAATAAGCACAAAAAATTATGGCGATGATTTACTAGTTATAAAAAAAACCCTATCTCACATGGAGACTTTAGTTGGTAGTTCTAATGGATACACACTTAGTGAACCATCTTCAAAATTTGGATGGACTTTTTTCAAATTGTCTTTTAAACCTAACCTGCAAAATGGAATTGAAGAAAAATTTGCAGATATGTTAAACAAATACCAATTGAACAATCAATCTCAAAAATTTACCCAATTTATGACTGATTATTTTAAATCTAAAGGATGTAACATCAAAATTAAAATATTTGACTAGACCCTTCTTCCTCTTTTTCCACCTTTCTTTCTGGTGGTGTCATGAGGAATTGGTGTTACGTCATCTATTCTTCCTATTTTAAATCCACCTCTTGCCAAAGCTCTGATTGCAGCTTGTGCACCTGGACCTGGTACTCTAGAGCCTACTCCTCCAACAGCTCGTACTCTGATATGAAATCCTGTAAATCCTTTTGTATGCGCAACCTCTACCACTGCATTTGCAGCTTTCATTGCAGCAAAAGGAGATGATTCGTATCTATCTGCATTAACATGAACTCCACCTGAACTAATGGAAACAGTTTCTCCCCCTGTGAGATCAGTCATGTGAATGATTGTATTGTTATAACTACTGTAAATATGAGCAATTCCCCATTTTTCTGGACCTTCTGTCTTTGTTTCTGGTCTGGATTTTGTTTGAACTTCCTCATGTTCTTTTCTTCAACAGAGGATTCTATTTCAATCTCAGCTTCGATTTCTGACAATGTCTACTCACATTTTAAAGGGTTTAAAAAACATTGATTTTTTAAATCTGCCTTATTTTGGGCATATTTGATTATTCATTATTGCTCAAATACCATGTTTCACTTGTCCTTGTATGGGGTCAATTCTTTGGCTTGCGGTAGGTATTGCAATCGCATCTGCATTAATTGGTTCATTGGTTTTCGAATTTTTAACACCTACCAACATTTCACCTGTAATTGCATTAGAAGAAAAATGTGAAAAAATTGCCAAAGAGGGATTCCAAATACATGTTTCATATCCTAATTTTCAACCAGATCAGTTACCTACATCTGATATGAACAGATTGATGTATCTTGATGAAATGTGGACTAGTGATTGTGTTTCTGGATTGCCAGCTGAATCAATTTTTAATATAGTTCAAAAAGTAGAACACGATTTTTATTCTAATGAATAATTTATTTTCTAAAATGATGCCAACCTAAATCTTTCAAAAGGATAAACTTTTCTTGTTTTTCAAGAAATACTCCTTTACCCTTAGTAACATAACCGATTTCAATTATTGGTGTTTTTAATATTGACGCATTTTTTTTAATTAATGATTTATATTTTTTTGAAGCAGTAAATGCAAATTCGTATTCTTCCCCTCCATGAAATACTAGATCATTTGGATCTATTTTGTGTAATTTAGCAAATTCTAATAGATCTTTCCCAGTTGGAATGTTATTTATGATAAATTTACATTTACTTTGATTCGCCATTTCATTTAATGTAGTGGAAAGACCATCACTAGAATCCATTGATGATGTAAAATAATTTCTATTTCTTACTCCAAAATCTAATTTTGGACTTGGGTTGATAACTGAATTGATTGCTTTTTTAACAAAATTACCCTTGTTTTTCTTTTTTCCAAGTAACATCTTAAGACCTAATGCCGTATATCCAAATGGACCTGTTACAAATATCATATCTCCTGTTTTCGCTCCTTTTCTTTTGACTATCTTATCCGTTGTTCCAAACATGGATACGTTGATTACAATTTCTTTTCCTTCGTTTGTATCTCCTCCTAAAATTCTAATATTAAATTCATTAGATGCATCTCTAAATCCTTTTGATATATCATTAATTTTTGCACGTGAAATCACCTTTGGTAAATTTAATGAAATCATTCCATATTGAGGCTTGATTCCCTTTGCAGCAAAATCACTAATGCATGCTATGATGCTCTTCCTTGCAGCATCATGCATTCTCATTTTTGGAGGCATATCTGTACTCTGAACAAATGTATCTACTTTTACTATGATTTTCGTTTTACCGATTTTAAAAACTTCCACATCTTCTGAAACGAATTTTTTATTTCCTAATTTCTTTTGAAAAATTTTGATTATTACTGATTCATCTAATGTTGTCATAACATTGCTTCACTAATTCCAATGTGTTTTTCACAATTTTCTTACATTTATCTACATTGTTTGATTCTGCTGAAACTCTTATGATGTCTTCTGTATTTGATTTTCTAATCAAAACCCAACTGTTTTCATCTATTATTCCTTTAACCCCGTCTTGAGTGATAACTTCCGAATACTCTTTTGTAAATTTATTTGAAACTTCTTCCATAACTTTGTCATGAAAAACAGATTCTACTTTAATTTTCTCTCTTTGTTGTTCATAACTTTCCATAACATCTAATATCTCATTAAACTTTGAATTTCCTAACATTGAAGCTATAAGGCCACTTGTCAGAATTCCCTCTCTACAGTAATTGAATTCTGGTAAAATAAAACCACCACTACTTCCTTCTCCACCTGCTTGAGCATTTGTTTTTAACATTAAATCTATCACATTTGCTTCTCCAACTTTTGATCTCTGAACACTTCCTCCTTTCTCTTTGATAAATTTTTCAACTGAAACACTTGTGTCAATACTTAATACAAATTGTTTATATCCTAATTCCAAAGCTTTTACAACTCCTAAACCTAATGTTACATCTGGCGTTTGTTTTTTTCCTTTTCTTACAACTACTAGACGGTCTCCATCTAAATCAAAAGCAAACCCAATTCCTTTTTCAGATGTCGCATCAATTAGATCTGATAAACTATCTGTAGTTGGATCAGGACCTCTAGTGCAATTATTTATATTTTCATTAATTACTTTCACTTTACATCCTAACTGTCTTAACAAATTTGGAGCAAATTCCTTTGCAGCACCTCCTCCGATATCAATAACAATTTCTGGCTGATTTTCTATATTTCCTATGAGTTCTTTTGCATCTTCTATATATGATGATGTGATTTGTTCTTCAATTCCAATTTTTGATTTTAAAATTTCTTGATTTTCAATAATATTTGGTAATTCTTTTTCATTAATCCCTCTTCCATTTATGATGAATTTTATTCCATTCCATTCTAATGGATTATGTGATGAAGTGATTACTAATCCTGCACCATATTTTCTTGATTCACGAAAAACTACTGGAGTTGGCACCGTTTCTAAATTGTATATATTTATTCCATTTTTCATTAATGCCGCAGATGCGGTTTCTTTGATCATTGTTCCTGACGGTCTTGTATCCTTACCTATTACACACTTTTTAGTTTCAACTAAAGATGAAAAATTATTACAAAACTGTAATGTGTCTTTTAGATTAAAATCATCCCCAAATACACCTCTAATTCCAGAAATTGTTTTCTTCATTTGATCCAACTCGGAAAGGCTTTTTATTAACTCTGATGGCATAACCGAAAAGTGCCTTGGTAGCTCAGCCTGGTAGAGCGAACGCCTCGTAAGCGTTAGGTCGTGGGGTCAGAGCCCACCCGAGGCTTATTTTGTAATAATTTTTATTGTATGAATTTTTTTAAATATTTTTAATCGTCAAAAGTTTCAATATCTGTTTCTAATTCTTTTCCTAAACCTTCCCACCATTGTTTCATTTCGTTTACCATGCTCCCCTATGATTACCTTGAATTCTCCTTTATAGATCTGTCGATTGATCCATATTTGATCATTTCATAACATAATATGAAATCAAACTAACTTTCTTTTTCCTGTTTTTTTCTTTTTCTCTTTCTATAGATAATTATCAATAGTGCTCCTCCCGCACATCCCCAAAACAAAGGTGACAATCCTATGTTGTTTGGACCCAGTGCCCCAACAAAAGATAATATCATTACTCCAATCAAAATTAATCCTATTAATTCCAAAATCTTACTCATGATTTTTCTATTATCGCTTAAATCAAAAAGATATATGGTTTTGTAAATCCTATCAGATGTGGATAAATATCTCCTAGTAGTTATGATTTTTCTCATTGTTACAATACCTATAGCATTCATAACACCTGCTACGGGAGAAGTTCGAGCACACCCACTAATTCCATTATTTTATGCCGCGATCGCAGGTATATGCGTAATTATCATTTATAGCTCATATAAGGAAAGAAAGCAAAAACAAAAAGATAACATAAAAAGAAGATCTAAAAAATAAATTTTATAGTTCTAATCCAAAAGATTCTGCAATACTTGCAAATTTTGCGTAAGATTCCAAATACTGTCTTCCTTTTTCAGTTATTACAAATGTATTTTTATTATCAAATTCTATTTTATTGATTAATCCAGAACCTGTTAAATTTTCCAAAAATTTTGATAATCTGGAATGTGATAAATTTGCCTTTGTAAGTAGTGATGTTGTTTTGATACCCTGTTGACCTGACTGTTCAGTAACAGTCAAAAGATCTGCAACAATCTGCATGCTTGTTCTATAGGAAACCATACGGTAGTAAGTATAAAACTGAAATATAAGGGTATAACCACCAATTCAGATCAGATAAATACACTCTGTCCTGATTTTTGTTATATTGCCATCTCAATCTCCCAATCCATGGTTTGATAATTTTATGGGCGTTGCATATCGCTATTATGATCTTAGAATGAATGTTGTACCTCTATTTACTGATAGAAAAGAGGCTTCAACTATTTGGCATGATACAATACATTGGTGGCTAGATTCGTCAATAAAGATTAGATTTGTTGAGATCGACGATCAATACTGGTTCATAATTGGTTCTGATTCTCAGCGCCCGGAATCCAACTTCTCTTTTTTTAAGGTTTTACAAAAATCAGAAAATTATGAGCGATTCAAGAAAGGACACGATGGCGAAGCATATCTACGATTAGGTATTTACACTAAAAAATCGCGTAAAGATGTAAAAAATGATGCATTATGTGATTGTGGACATGCTGCGGAGGATCACGATGAAGGTGATGATGATGTATGTTTATACAATGAATGTAATTGCAAAAAATTTTCTAGTTTTCAAGTGACTTTACTAAAAAGAAAAAAAACAATCACTGATATTGCATTTCTTGAAGAAAAAAATGTAAAAGAAGATCCACTTGCATGGAATTGTATTTATGTTAACAAATATTCAAAATCTGGCTAATTCTATTCTTCTTTATTTACTCTAACGTGATCTCCCACGTAATGCTTATCGATCTTTTTTGAATAACATTTTCCACAGAGTGGACCTTTAATTCCCCATTCTTCCATAGGATTGAAGTGCAATGATATTTTATCACTACAAATTGTACATTTCTCTTTAGATCCCAAAGTAATTCTGCTCCTTTAATCTATATAAAAAAGATTCTGGATTTAGGAATATATTTGAAAAATCATGTTAAATAATACTGGTTTATATGAATTCTAGGTAGGTAGTCTGACCAATGTAAACCTCCTGCAAATTTTTACTTGGTTAGACTTCTACCTATTTTAAAATCTAAAACAAGTTGTTTGCAAGTTTTTTCAAGGCTAGGATTTCTTCTTCTTCCTGTCTTATTTTTTTATCTACAACTCTGAGCATTGCATCATTCCAAACATGTTGTGAGAAGAAATTATGTTTTGTATTTGCTAATTCTATTTCATCATCTACCACAGTATCTTCTAAAAATTTAGTCACGACAACATCTGCAATTTTTAAAATTCTAGAATTTAGTTTAAAACTACGAAATATGGGTTCCATTTTTCTTACATCACTTTTAAAATCCCCTCTAGTTTCTAGGATTTTTTTATGTAAAATTCTAAAGTAAACTCCAACATAAAACAAAGTTGCATATCTTTTTGTTTTATGTCCACCTTGCTTTCCATACTTTAATGTTTTTTTTGCATACTCTTTGACAAGATATGGATAAAGTAAAATTCTGTAATCATCTTTCAGATTATCATTGAATATGTCATCATATTTACTTCCTCTTGGAAGAAATTGAGCTGGAGAACTATATGCCTCTGTAGGTCTTTGTTCAATTCCAGCTACAAGAGCCTGAATTGCATCTTTTGCTACAATTACTTTTTTATGATTATCTGGAAGATACTCATTGTATATGGAATCTCCTTCATATTCTGATTGTTTTGATTTTGATTTTGTGTCAAACGATCCTGCTTGAATCTCATAAAAATATCCACAATTTTTTAATTGTGATTTAATAGATTTATGAAAATCCATTAATGAAACAAGATCTTTTCCTCTAACTGAATTTTGTGAATTCCTGTATTTTGTAATGTTATTTTGTTCTTGTTCGTCATCTGCTTTTATTATGGTGACTGTCATAGAACCATCCATATTTTTAGTTCGTTTTGAATGATCAAGAATTGAATTGGATGTTTGTGCACCATTTACAATTTGTGGTGCATGGAGTTCAATCATGTTATCTCCCAACTCTTCAAAATCACTAACTACAATTGTAATTCCGTTATTATAATAGAAAAATTTTCCTGGATTACTCTGAAGGGTTTCGCGTAATCCTTTGTTTACCGTTGTTTTAAATTGCATCCATTGTCTGATATTTGATTCAAAAACATAGTCTTTATTTTTGTTGACAAATTCTGTCAACTCTCTTAATTTCAAAATCCCAAGAATTGTATTGTTATGTCTAAGCATTCTTTCTAATTTTATTGATGATCTTTTTCCAGCAGCTGGTTTTTTTATTCTCTCCCATAATTTTTGTATAATTTTTTCAATATCTATGATTTCAATTAATTCGTCTTGATACTCTACTTTTTGATCTGTTACATAACAGCATTTTATTTTTAGATTTTTTTCCTTGATTTTTGTAACAAGCTGTGCTAATTCAGGCCTCATTTTTGATACATCTTTTCCAAGTAAACGTTTTGCATCTTCTTTGAATTTGGCAATCGCTTCAAATGAATGAGATGTTCCATATTTTGATTGAAATAGACGAATAGTATTATCTGAAAAATCTACTGGAAGATATGCATCAATACCAAGATCATTTGCGCCATCTACAATTGCATCTGCTGCATCATCTTCTGTAGCCTCAAAAACTCGTGTAAGGACCCACTGAAGAAAATTATTTCCTTTTTCTACCTCACTCTTTGAATTTTCAGCATACTCTTGTATGCTTCCTCTGACATTTTCTGAAAATCCTTCTAAAGGCATACTAGAATTTTTTTGAGTTAATAGAGTATGCGAACCTGGAATGTACTCTAATAACCCATTACCGTTTTGTGCCAAGTGGCTTTCCTAATGTGTTATATATTTAGAGAATTTGGTAATTACATAATAACTCAGTTCTATATGTGATGTAATTTGGAGAGAAAAAAAATAGTAACAAGCTCATTCATCGTAATAATCGTAGGAATAACATTAGGAATTGTAATCTTGTATCAAAATGCTAATTTTACTCATGTTGATGAACCAAAAATGATCATCAAAGGAGATGTTGTTATGTCTACAAAAGTTTCACGTCCAGGATGTGAAAAAACTGATTCTTGTTACACTCCATCCAAAATTATAATAAAACAACATGATTCAGTCACTTGGGTAAATGAAGATGTTGCATTTCATAGTGTAACTTCTGGTTATTATGATAAACCAAGTGGACTTTTTGATAGTGGGTATTTAGATCCTGAAGGATCATTTACATTTATTTTTGAAAATATTGGAACCTATGATTATTTTTGTACATTACATCCTTGGATGAAGGGACAAGTAATTGTTGAATTGATTTAAAATACTGGAAGGTGAGGAAGGGAGTCGAACCCCTTTGTATAAGCTTTGCAGGCTCACGCATAACCGTTCTGCCACCGCACCGTTTTGAAAAATATGAAATGAATAATTAAACTCTTTAGATTAAAATTAAATAAATGGTTTTGCAGCAAGTTTGATATCTTCTGCTTTTATCGTTTTTCTTCCTGCATGAGAGGCCATATCCACTGCACTTTTTGCAATATTGTTAGCCAATTCTTCAATTATGCCTCTCAGTTCTTCTGCTGATTCGTCACTGACTCTCTCAGCACCTGCTTTTTTTAAAATTCTATACATTGCTGAAATACCAAGTTCTGATGATTTCACTGATTACTCTTTTCTTTTTTCCGATAAAAGATTGTGAGTGAAAAAATCTTACTAAGGAATCGATTTATACAGACTATTTTGAAATTTGAAGCAATGACTTGGTTATATGATTCTCATATTCATTTATCTGATCCAGATTATCAATCTGATTTGGATTATATAATTAAGGGCATGGAAAATATGAAAATCAAAGCTTGTTGTGTTTCAATGGACATTGTAACCTCAAAAAAAACTTTGGAGATTGGAAAAAAAAGCAAACTAATTCTACCTTTTATTGGAATTCATCCAGAACGCACAAATGATGATTTAGAATTGATGATAAATCTAATTAGTGAAAATCAACAACATATTTCTGGTATTGGAGAAATCGGACTAGATCCCACATATGTAAAATCTATTGAAGATAACAAAAGACAACTCCATTTTTTTGAAACTCTTCTTTCTCTTGCAGAAAAATTCCAAAAACCTGTTTCAATTCATTCCCGTAAAAGTCTTGATGAAATATTTTCTATAATGACTTCTTATGACACTAAGCATGCATTACTTCATTGGTTTGATGGAAGTAAAAAACAACTTCAAAAAGCAATGGATATGGATTTTTTTGTTTCATATGGCCCTGTTATGATTTATGCAAATGACAAACAGATGTTATTATCTAAAACATCTGAAACAAAAATTCTTGTTGAAACCGATGGCCCTGTAAAGTTTTCAAAGTGCTTTGAAATGAAATCTGGACAAATTAGTTTTATTCCAAGTGTTGTATTTTGTGCATCAAAAATACTTGGTAAATCATATGATGAAATGGCTTCATTATTAGAGGAAAATTCAAAATCATTCCTTCGAATATAGGTATAAAAAACCCTAGTTCATTACACGAAGAGTGGATAGAATTAAGCGTCTTTCTTATGAAGTATTAGACGAACACAAGCCAAAATTTGGAGTCGATTTTGCTGATAATAAAAAAGTCTTAGATCAAATAGCTATAATTCGTTCAAAAGGACTAAAAAATGAAATTGCAGGCTATATTACTAAATTTATTAAAAAGAAATCCGCGAAGAAAATACAAAACAATCTCAAATAGAATCTTCTAAACTCGAAAATTATACCTTGAAAGAAAAAATCTCTGAGGATGAAGATGTCATCCAAGAGCAAGATATTGAAATAATATCTGAATCAGAAACAAATGAAGATGCAGAAGAATAAATTGTATAATAAAACAAAAAATTAATTTTTAACATTGTTGATGATCAATAAATGATAATGATTAAACTTGTAGGAGGGGCAAAAAAGTCATTTTTTACTGATACATTAAAAATTGATAAATTTGATATCTCTATTCAAGAACTCCTTGATTTGCTCTTAGAACTAAAACCTGTTAATACTCCTAAATTAGATGTTGAAAATATACTCATAGCAATTAATGGTGTAGATTCTTCTGCTATGGAAGGAAAGATGACTAACATAAAAAATGACGATGTAGTAAGTATAATTCCTGTTATTCATGGAGGTTCATCTAAAAGACTAATTTTTAATGTCTCCACCAAATTAATTCAGGTTATTGAAATTCAAGGTCAAAAACAAATTGACGTCACTTATCTTGATACACTCCGAAAACAATTTCCTGGAATTAAACTTCAGGCAATATCTAGTAATTTCATCCTAAACAATTATCATTTGAAAAAAATCATTTCATTATCTGTTTCTTCTGATAAAAATGATATCTTGCTTTCAAATAAATTTGAAATGGATATTTTAATGCGCTTTGCTATTTCTTCACAAATTTCTTCTGCGATTAATTCTGCTGGAATCAAACCAAAACAAAATTTTGTATTGATTGCTCTTGGCAATAAAAAAATATTGGATGCACTTTACAAAGAATTGAATTTTATGTCTGTTAAAATATTTTCGAAAGATAATACTTTATTTCTAAAAAAATATTTTAAAATAACTGATACACAACTTACTACAGTTTTATCAAAAAATCCTCTTGAAGATATATTGATAGAAAAAGCTGCAATTTTACTCTGATATACTTCTCTTTGTTTTTTCTACGCTCAAAATATCTTCTTTTTTAACGATTGCAATTCCTGTTTTATTTCCTAATACTTCAATTAATATAATTTTGTCAGGAAATTCCAATGATACTTTATTTTCAATTTTTTTGCTACTCTAGAAATTAATTCTTGACTTGAAATGTTAGAATTTCTTTTCTCAATTGATATTCTATATGATTCTCCATTAGAAATCAATTTGATTAAATCCGTAATTTCTTCCTCAATACTTTCAATCTTAGTTTCTGTAATTTTTTGAATAGGGATTATTCTTAGACAATACCTTATACACCATGGCTCGTCTAGTAGCATCTCTTTGATCTTTTTTACAACTTCTATTGACTCCAATTTTGTTTCAGCAGTTAAAATTCCTGACATATTTGTGATAGTTATTGTAGGTTCTGAATCTCCTATTTTTTCTAAAATACCCATTAATTCTTGCCTAGTTTCCGTTTCTAAATGTCTGGCGCACGTAATTATTAGATTCAAAGTATTTTCAAGATCTCCTTTCGTGTTAAAACTCCTTCTCTGTGAATTTTCAATTTCCCTTCTTCAAATTCAATTATTGTTGATTCACCTTCACTTGTTATTGTTCCACCATCTAAGAAAAGATCAAAACCGCTGATATTTTGATAACACTCTTGTGGGTTCTTAAATGAACCAGTTCCAGAAATATTTGCACTCGTTCCAATCACAAAATTGCATTTTTCTAAAAGTCCTAACGTACATTTATGTTTTGGAACTCTAATTGCAATTTTATCATTCACATTTAGTGATGCTTTAAGTTTTTCATCTGTTAATTTTAAAATCAAAGTTAAAGGTCCAGGCCAAATTTTTTGTGCAACTTTTTCTGAATCTTTATCAAATTCTACAATTTTTGCTGCTACATCTTTTGAAAAAGCTAAAATTGGAAGTGATTTTGAAATTTCTCTTGATTTAATTTTGTAAATTTTTTGAACCGCTTCTTTATTGTATGGATTACAACCGATTCCATATACTGTATCTGTTGGAAAAATAACAATACCTCCACTTTTGATTATTTTACTTGCTTTTACAATACCTTCTTTATTACACTTAACTTTCAATTACTTTTTTCCTGTTTTTTTCTTTAATTATTCATTTACATTTGAATAAGTTTTTTAACGAACAAAAATTTCTAATCGTAGCATGTCTAATCCATCATCTGAGTATGAAGATACAGATTTTCAAGATGATTTTGATGATGATTTAGATGAATTTGAAGAAATAGAAGACTAGATCGTTAGGCCAAAATTATCTGCAAAAGTTGTAAATGTATAATATGCTTGAAGAAATTCTCGTCCTGACTGACTAATTCTGTATTTGTTTGAACCCTGCACATCTACCTGTTCTAGCAATCCTTGAGACACTAGAGTCTTCAAAATTCTAGAAATTCTAGAATGCGAAATGTTAGCCTTTCTAATAAGATAAGTTACTGTGGCACCGTCTTCATCTCGGAGCTCATCACGTGTAGTGGATAATATATCTCCAATAATTTTCATATGTGTTCTATATTCAACCATGTATGTCCCTGCATACGTTAATTTTGTAATTTCTATGAGAGTGAGTTGATATTTTGCAATATACTAAAAAGATAAAAGAATTTGACTAATTTTGATTTTGTAATTAATTCGAGCCTAGCAACTAATTACTCTAAACTATCATCAAATTTTATCTTAGTTAGAGGAATTTTGCTTACTGGGATAAACAATGCAATTAATCCTCCAATTTTGATAATCATAGAAACTGAATATAATATAGATTCTGGAAACACAAATGAATACCATCCTAAAAATTCTCCAAGAGCTAACAATGCTAATCCAACTGCTACTGATATAGCTCCTTTGTTTTTATTTTCAAAATATGATAATATTGTCTCAATTGCTCCATAAGCTAGTAAAATAAATGAAACAGATCTAAAGATGTGTTCTATTTGTACAGAAGACACTAAGAATAACGGAAAAATTCCAACAGTTCTAAAATATTTTGATTTTGGAAAGAATGATTTTATACTATGTGAAAATGCTATGAAAAAGTATCCTACTGTTTGAATGACAATTCCTAAAGTTTGAATCCATCTTTCTATGTTGCCTGATTTTATTACAAAATCCTCTACCATGTATCCTGCCCATATTACAAAAAATCCTATACTGATTGAAAAAAATGCAATTGTTAATCTAAATAGTGTGGGGCTGCCTGTATTTCTAAATCCAATTATTGACATTATTCCTATTGCAAGTCCTACCAAAAATCCAACCAAATTTAGTATATTTTCTAATAAAAATTCCAATGATGTTTAACAATTCACCAATCTAATTATTTTAATCTGCTGAATGATTTTACTATGTTGTTAATCCCATTCATCTAATGACCCGGCAGACTGACCTTCAGTGCTACCCGTATAATCTCCCAGAATATCTGAATATGTTGTTTCATTATGTGCAATAAATTTAACATATTCGCCATAACTCATATCTAAATCACAGTTTTCACATTTTACAAAAGAAAAATCCGTTGATAATTCTGCAATTTTCTTACATTTTGGACATTTTATCTTCACACTTGATTTTGCGTTTGTTATCTATTATTACTTTACATTCAATAAAAGATAAAAGGAGTTCTTTTTTGTTACAATGTATGAATCGAACTTGTACAAAATGTAAAAACATTATCCCTGATAATGATGAACTTGATGTGGTTGCTGAGAAATACCCTGTTTGTAACAAGTGTTGGGCTGAATGGAAAGAATATCGAGTAATGGTGATGAATGAAATGAGACTTGACATGTCTATGGTGGATCATAGAAAACTATTGAAAAAACACGAAAAAATCTTTGCCGGTGTACTTTCTCCTGAAGGGGAAATCGTAGACTATACTAATGAAGATAATAGAAAACCGGATAAACGTCCAGACGCCTAAAACTTCAAGTATTTTTTTGCGTTATCTGGTATAACTATCATTAATTTTCTTTTTCGCTCTACATCAAGATCATTAATTATTTTCTTAATTGTTTGAGAAAGAATGTCTTTTTTTTCTTCATCTAATGTTAAGAAAATTTCTAATATGCCATCTAAATTAAATACAATTAATTTTTGTGGAGATTCAGAAATCTCATTGATGTAACCTGAAAATAACTCATTTCTCTGTTCTTCTGGAAGTGTAGTTAAAATTTCTAACCATGTCTTGAAAAGTTTTGCAAAATTTAGAAAAGGAATTGTAGGTCCAGCTTCCAGAGCATTATTGATGATTTCCTTTTTCTCTACTTCTGTCATTGAGAAAAATTCAATCATCCTTTTTTTTAAAACAGGTATTCTAAGAAAATCTGGAAGATTTGCTAAGATTACTATGATGTTTCCTGCATAATTTGGTCCTGCCAACGATCAATTCTATTTCTAATTGAATATTAAATCATCTGACAACACTTCAGCTTAAATAAACGTAATTCAAGTTCGAGAATATGACTTCAACTGTTGTTGTTGGTGGATTTTTTGGAGATGAAGGCAAGGGAAAAATTATCTCGTATTTGGCAATGAAAGATAACCCAAAAATTATTGTTCGTGGTGGCGCTGGTCCAAATGCAGGTCACACAATTAGAGATGGTGATAAGGTATACAAAGTTAGAATGCTACCAAGCGGATTTTTGAATAAAAATGCAAAAGTAATGATTGGGCCTGGGGTTGTAATCAATCCAATTGTTTTATTAAAAGAAATACAAGATTTTGATGCATCTGGACGTTCATTTATTGACAAACATTGTGGAATTATTGAAGAAAGTCATCTCATTCGCGACTCTAAGGGTGAATTAAAAGAAAAAATCGGTAGTACTGGTTCTGGTACTGGTCCTGCAAATGCAGATAGGGCCATGAGAGTTTTAAAATTGGCAAAAGACATTGATTCTTTATCTTCATTGATTGTAGATGTACCTGCTGAAATAAACACTGCACTTTCTCTAAATCAAAACGTACTAGTTGAAGGAACTCAAGGCACGTTTTTATCTTTATGGCATGGCACGTATCCTTTTGTAACTTCAAAAGATGTTACTGCTTCTGGAATCTGTGCTGATGTTGGGCTCGGACCAAAAAAAGTCGATGAAGTAATTGTTGTTTTCAAATCATATGTTACACGCGTTGGTACTGGACCATTAGCAAAAGAACTCACGCTTGCAGAAGCTGAAAGCAAAGGTTGGTCTGAATTTGGAACTGTAACTGGTAGACAGAGGCGTGCAGCTGATTTTGATTTTGATTTAGCTAGGCGTGCAATCATGCTCAACAGTGCAACTCAAATTTCTATAACAAAATTAGATGTGATATTTCCAGATTGTGCAGGCAAAACATCTTTTGAAGAACTTTCTGAAGATGCACAATCATTCATAAATAATATTGAAGAAAAATTAAACACGCCTGTAACAATAATTGGAACAGGACCTGACATCAATGAAATTATTGATAGAAGAAAATAGCCTGAAAAATTTTGGGTAAGTTTAATTTAGTATTGTACAAAAATTAACTGTGGATAAATTACCTCGTTACATTGAAGTTTCTTCCACGCTGGAGTTTTCTCGACTAGTATGTGCACTTGAACGAGCACCACGTGTATCATTTCTTCATGAGCATAATGGTCAGAAAGTTTTATCAGTTCAAATGGATATATTGAAAGAAAAACCAATTGTGTATTATACACCGTTTGAACACAACGGTCATTACATTTGTTATGGATTAAAAGGTGGAAAAGAAGAATCTGAGATTGTAAATTCTACATCTGACGCAAGTAAACTGTACTCTCCTATTGTGAGAATAAAATCTCTTCCAGATTCATTGAAACCTGGAAATGGAACTGCTGACAGATACCTGCCTATCGAACTTGAAGATCTGTCTAGTCTTGCAAAACTTACTTGGGGTTTTGAAGAAATACCATTTCCGTTGTTTTTATTCCCACATACTGACAAATGGCTTGTTGGAGTTTTTATGAATTTTAATGAAGAAGGAACCTCTTATTTTTGTCATGTAGTTCTTGACTCTGATCCTGAAAAACCATTCTTAAAATTTACAACTAATAATGATGCTGAACCATCTTTTGTAGAAAATCCATCCGAACATGGTTATTCATACATCAAAATTATAAAACTAAAAGAAACACATCCATTAGTTGATTATGGCCACCTTCAAAACTAGACTTTCTCAGATCTCAAAAAAGAACGGCAAAATTATTCTTGCTAATGATTATGATTCATCTGTGAATAATTTAGAGACGAAAACCATACAGAACATCAAAAAACTACATCCATATCTATGTGGAATCAAACTAAATTTTCATTTACTATTGCCTCTGGGTTTAAAAGAAATTTCTAAAATCAATAAAACTGCTCATAATTATGGATTACAAACAATTGCTGACATTAAATTAAATGATATTGGAAATACGAATAAAGTTACTACTGAACGTCTTTGGAATTTAGGTTTTGACGCAGTAATTGTTAATCCGATTATGGGACTGGATAGTTTAAAACAATTAGTGAAAGATTCTCATAAGGAAAACAAAGGAGTTATCACATTATGTCATATGAGCGCACCTGAGGCCAAATTATCATATGATATGGAAATTAGGATGGGTAAAAAACAGCAACTCTATCAACTGTTCTTAGATTGGGCTATTGCTTCTAAAGTTGATGGAATTGTAGTTGGTGCAACATTTCCGGAAATTATTAAATATTGTAACAAAAAAGCAGGTACAAAATTAGATATATTTTCACCTGGTATCGGTACACAAGGAGGAAGTGCTAAGGAGGTCATCTCTGCTGGTACTGACTATCTAATTGTAGGTAGAACAATCCTTAATGATAAAAATCCTACAACCGTTTCAAAAGAATTACAACTACAAAGTTTTGGTAAGTAATGCTTTTGATTTAGTTAAAATTGATTTTGCATTATCAAATGTTGTTTTTTCCATAGCTGTTTGATAATCCATCCAAGTATAATCAATATGTTCATGTGAAATTAAAACTTCTTTTGTTTTTGTCTCTGCTAAGAAAAAAACAACTTTTTTATGAACCAATTCTTTCTGAAATTGAAAATTATATTCTATCCATTCCTCAAAATCATCTAAAAATACAATATCTGTAATTCCTGTCTCTTCTCGTGTTTCTCTTATAGCTGTTTGATGAGTTGTTTCATCTTCTTCCATTTTACCTTTAACAAAATCCCAATGCCCTGATGGATAATGTAGTAATAAAAATAAAATTTTTGAATTCTCTTTTCTAAACAACACTATACCTGCAGATGTTTCTTCAATCATTTCTATATCGTTCCTAATTATTTACCTAGTCTTCTTTTCCTTTCTTGGAATGTTCTGATAGCCCTCATTAAATCAATTTTCCTAAATTCTGGCCAAAATATATCCATAAAGATCAATTCACTATACGCACTTTGCCACATGAGAAATCCACTTAATCTTTTTTCACCAGATGTTCTTAAAATCATGTCTGGTGATGACTGTGGTAAATATGATGTGTATAAATTGGATTCAATTTCTTTTTTATTGATATCATTCACATTAAGGGATCCTTCTTTGATCTTTACAGCTATTTTTTTCACTGCATCTACTAACTCATTTTGTCCTCCATATGCTAATGCTATATTGAGAAAGTGATTGTCATAATTTTTTGTTGCGTCATCTAATCGTTTTAAAACATCTTTAATTGAATCCGGTAATAACTCGATTCTGCCAATTCCTGTGACTCTCATTTTATTTTTATGAATTCTAGGATCATTGTACAGTTTTTCTAATCTAATGCGAATTAGTTCATAAAGATGTTCTAATTCCTCATCATCTCTATCTAGATTTTCTGCTGAAAGTGCATACAAAGTAATTATTTTAATGTCAAATTCTTCACACCAATCAAGAAGATTTTCTACTGCATCCGCACCCTTCCAGTGACCTGTTTTTGGAATAGCGAGATGTCTTTTTGCCCATCTTCTATTTCCATCTAAAATTAAAGCAAGATGATTTGGAATATCTCCCCCACGTATCTCATTTTCAAGTTTTTTTGAATAAATTCTATATAATCCAGATAATTGTAATACTGTGTCTTTTATTTTGTTAATATCTACTCACCATTGATGATTGATGTACACTAGATGATATCAGTGTTTTTCAGGAATAAAGTTACTGCAAAGAAATTATTGCTTATTTTAGTCTGAAATCATCTCTTGACGTTTCTGTTTTCTATATTTTTTAAAGAGAATAGTGGCTGAGATCAATGTAACTGCAAGACCTGCTATCAAAGGCGGCACCAGTGTAATTGAATCAACATCCTCATTTATCATAATAACAATAAACTGCGATGTTATCGGATACAATGCACCGAGAACTATGATTCTTAAAATATCACTAATTTGTCTTGGGACTCCTCCTATCCAATTACTAAGCAATATTCCTGCAAAAATTGCACCCAAACCCATCCATAAAATTGGTAATACACCTGCAACAAATTGTCCAATTATTATTTTGTCTGTAAATATTGTGATCAGTTCTGAATCTTTTTCTACCAATTTTTGATCAACTGAGCTAACTCCAGCTGGAACTGATGACAAAATCAACAAAATACCTGCAACCATTGTAAATATTCTGATAAAACCCATAGGTGTCGGTTTTGTCAAATTAGCCCATGCTCTATCTATATCAAAAGCTCTAATTAAAAATGCAGCACCTAAAATGCTTACTAGCACCGCAAATATCTCTGCTGTGTATCCAAAAAATGTTGCAACCCCACCAATCAATAAAAGTATTCCTGGAACTCCCAAAAAAAATTTAGAATATTTTGAATCATACGCTAACATTTTTAAATATTTTCCAAAAACTGCATAGGAATACTCTACACTTCTACTTACTTTCATGACTACTCTTTGTACAGAAACAACCGGTAACACATTTTGAATAACTGGAATTACACTTTCATCATCTTCACCGTCTGATACAATTACTGCTCCATTTGCAGAAAATACCTCTAGAATTTTTTTTATTTCAATCAGAATTTTTTCATCTGCTTGTACTCCACGTTCTTTAATTCCAGCTACAATTACTACTTCCACTTGATAGCCTTTACTTATCAAATCTTCATATGTTTTAATTGCAGCAAACATTGAATTAGAATCTGCATCTTCTGGATCTTCTAATGCTAATCTCTGTGCTGCATCAATACATGAATTTCTTCCAATGACTGGTGTAATGATACCTGCTTTTTCACCTATGTCATTATCTCTGTCAACACAAATTACTAGTAATTTGTTAGATGTCGATGCGTTGACATCTTTTTCTACCTTTTCGGATCTCTGGGACATTCTTTTTTCTAACTGTTGAATTGCTTTTTAACGATTTCCAACTTTTAAAAATATTATAATTCGGTTTTGAGCCTAACTATGGTCTTAATTCATTTGATTTATTGATTAATTCTTGTGATTCTAACCTTAATGATTCTATTTTTTGTATAACTTCAGTATCTATTTGACCTTCTTTTAGCATATTTGCTGCAACTTTGGTTTCTACTATATATGAATTGAATTTTTTTAGAGCCTCCATATAACTAATGTAACTATCTTGCCATTCTTCTGGTGGTTTAGACGTTACAAATTCACTAATTTGAACAGTAACCTGTGATGTAGTCACTTCTGTTATTGCAATATACTCATCAGGAGAAGTTTTTCCATCTAAGAGATTCTGAAATTCCGTTTCAATAGATTCTTGTAAAACTTCATGGATTTTCTTTACTCCATCAAGATAATTTGCATAATCTGAAACCACCAAAGTTGATGGATTCTCTTGAGGTATGATCCAAAAGAGAAAACTAGCAGCTGTAATTGTCACTAAAATAATCACTGTAACTATAATTCCCTTTTTAGATGCCATTTTGTTATCTTAGAATAGGGTGTTTATAACTGGTAAACCTTCAAAATATGGTCTCTTATTGAATAAATATTAAAAAAAATCTATACAAATACAATTCTTATCATAAATATTAAAAAAATCACCATATTTATTGAATTTTTTATAATACTCCTGTTTTAACAGATTAAAAATTTACACACATCTAGTCTATAGTTAAATAATTTTTACAGGCTCTTCCTAAATACCACCGAGTACGACATTTTCTAGAATGGTAGAAGCATATTGTGTAAAATGCAGAGCTAAAAGGGAAGTCAAAGATCCCAAAGAAACTACATTAAAAAATGGACGTCCTGCTGTAAAAGGCACATGTCCTAAATGTGGAACTAATGTCTTCCGAATAGGAAAGATGTAGACCAACAAAATCCACACGATTTCTCTTTTTCAAAAACCAATATAGGGTACAGTATACACAATTTTTCAGTGACTAAATCCGACTATGAACACCTACTTAAGAGAATTCAGGATAAATTAGGCGATACTAAAACATCTACTACTAGATTTGAACTTCCAGTGGTTGATGTGATGTGGGAAGGACAAAAAACTTTCCTGCGTAATTTCTCAGAATTTCCAAAAGTTCTTCGTCGAGATCCTGATAAAGTTCTACAATATCTCTCTAAAGAATTCGCAGTTCCTGCTGAGCGCTTAGGTGATAAGGCAATGTTTGTTGGAAGAAGGGCACCTGATGACTTTACACGCCTTTTCCAAATTTATGTTAAAGACTATTTGGAGTGTCATACTTGTAAAAGTCCTGATACAAAAATTCTAAAAGAAAACCGAATTTCTTTTTTGATTTGTGAGGCTTGCGGTGCAAAATCCACTCTAAAAGGTAAATATGCATAATGCAATTCTCAGTTAAAGTTACTGAATATCAAAAAAATTTAATGCTGAATATCTGTGATGCAGATCTTCTTGGAAAAAATATATCTCAAAATGAATTGAATATGACGATAAGTAAGAGTCACTATGGTGATCAAATAATTGAAAAAGATCAAGCTAAAAAATTACTTGAAAATTCATCGATAATTAACATGGTTGGAAAAAATACCATATCTCTTTCATTAGAACTTGGGATTGGCTCTAAAAATGGAGTCAAAGAAATTTCTGGGGTGCCTTTTTTGATTGTTTTTAAACTATAATTCATTTAAACTCCAAATAAAAAAAATAATGATATTGATTGCATGAAATTATTTCTTCTAAATACAAACATGATAAAGGAAATCTCTTTTATCTAGTATCTGCAATAATATTTAATGTCAGATGATATAATGTCCGATGATTTATTGTATGATGATTTAAGTAGAAAATTAGAATCAAAAGTTGACAATAAATTAATTTCTAAATCTAAAAGAGGAGGTTTGGAAGATGGATTCAAAAAAGGCAAGGTGATCAACGAAGTTTTAGACAAACCTACTGTGATGACACTTTACAAAATGATTACAGATCATATTATTGCATATGTTAATGGCCCTGTAAGTGCCGGGAAAGAATCTGTTCTTTTCTGGGCTGTTGATGAAAAAAATAATGATGTCGCATTAAAAATTTACTTGATAAGTACTTCAAATTTTAAAAAACGTGAACAGTACATATTGGGAGATCCACGATTTACGAAATTGAAAAAGGGAACAAAAAATCTTATTTATTTATGGGCAAAAAAGGAGCATAGAAATTTATCTCAGTGCTACAAGTGTGGAATTCCAGTACCAAGACCTCTTTATCTGACAAATAATGTGCTTGTCTTGGACTTTATTGGTGAAAATGGTTCACCTGCAAAGATTTTACTTGAATCCGAAGTTGATGAAAATGATTATGTTCAAGCAATCTCAATAATTACACGCCTCTATCAAAAAGCTAAACTGGTTCATGGTGATTATTCTGAATATAATATTTTTAAAACTCCAGAAGGATTGGTTCTTTTTGATCTTGGCTCTGCAGTTGATCTCAGACACCCGAATGCTCAAGAATTTCTTAAAAGAGACGTTAATAATATCACTCGATTCTTTTCTAAAAGGGGAATTTCTGTTGAAGATCCAACTAAAGTATTTGAGGATATTATAAGATGAGCTTTGAAAAAATACTTCGAATTCCAAATGAACGAATAGCTGTACTAATTGGTAAATCTGGAAACGTAAAATCCAAGATTGAACAACTTTGTCATATTACTTTAGATATAGATGGTGAAACTGGTGAAGTTTTTATCAAATCACATGGCAATGTTGAGGACATTCAACCCTTCAAAGCTATAGAAATTGTTACTGCGATAGGTAGAGGATTTTCTCCTGAAAATGCAATGACTTTACTAGAGGGTGAAAATGCATTACATGTGATAGATTTGAGAGAGTTTGCAGGAAAATCAAATGCAAATATTGAAAGGATAAAAGGGAGAATTATAGGAGAAGGCGGTAAGGCAAGAAAAAATATGGAAAATTTAACTGGAACTCATATCTCTGTTTATGGGAAGACTGTTTCAATAATCGGTGATACCAGTAAACTGAGATTGGTTGTAGATGCAATATCATCAATATCAAATGGTAGCATACATGGTGCAGTTTACAACAAACTAGAAGCAGCAAACAGAAAAAATAAACAAGAAAAAATGCAATTATGGGAAAATCAAAATGTCTTCGATTAAAGAAAAATTTAATCAAATCTCACCAAGTGAGTTTTTTTATAGAAATAGGGATTTAGCTGGTTTTAGCAATCCCACTAGATCATTATATACAGCAGTAAGAGAATTTGTAGAAAATTCCTTGGATGCATGTGATCAGAAAGGAATTTTTCCTGATGTTCATCTGTCGATAAAGGCAATTGATCCAGAAAAACCGGATCCAAAGCCATACATTCTAACAGTCAAAGATAATGGACCTGGAATAGAGACAAAACACGTTCCATTGGCATTTGGAACTGTACTTTATGGTTCAAAGTTTGGATTAAAACAGGCACGAGGTATGTTTGGACTTGGGGCAACTATGGCAATTCTATATGGTCAAATTACAACAAACAAACCTGTTTTAGTCAAAAGTTCAACTGATGGGAAAATTCAAGATGAATTTGAATTGTTATTGGATATTCAAAAAAATAAGCCTGTGATTCTAAAACATACTACTAAAGAAGTAACAAAACGAGGTCTCTCCGTTAGTATTTGTCTTGAAGGTGATTATGCGAAAGCAGGTTCCAAAATTAAAGATTATGTTTATGAAACATCTTTGATTACTCCATATGCAACAATAACTTTTGATGATCCTAAGGGCGAAAAATTCCATTACTCTAAAATTGTAAATGAAATGCCACCTCCACCTACAATAATTAGACCTCATGCACATGGTATTGATGTTGAAACAATTAGACGAATGATGGTTGAATCACAATTTGAAATTCCCACCATTGATGATGCAATGGTTGAAAAAGTTAGAAAAGATTTAGGACTGGCAAAAAATAATTTATCCTTCACTGGAATCATGGATAAAGCAAAAAAGCGTTGGAAAACTCTTTCTAGACCTGTAAGAGTTGTAATTTCTTTGATGTCTTTTCTTAAAATGGATTTTGATAAATTAAATAAAATTAGAATTGATGATATTGATGTACCGAATAAAAAATTGTACTATTGGGATTTTGGTGATTCTCAATCTAAATCAGTAGATATGGATCCAGAAAGTTCATACTATAAACAATTGACTGGTACTGTCCAAGGAGAAACACTAACCACATTTTTGACAAAAGGATTCCAAAGAATAGGACCATCAACCGCGGTTAAATTTGCAGAATTTGCGGGTTTCAAACCAGACAAACGAATGGGAACTATGACTAATGAAGAATTAGTAAGACTAAGTGATTCATTACAAAAATTTGAAGATTTTCTTTCACCAGATCCAAGTTGTCTGGCACCACTAGGTGAAGAACCACTTGAAAAAGGAATGAAGAAATTCTTTAAACCTGATTTTTGTGCGGTAATTCAACGTCCAGCTTCAGCTTATTCTGGATTTCCATTTATTGTAGAAATGGGTATTGCATATGGTGGCGAAATACGTCCAGGAGGCCCACATGTTTATCGATATGCCAATAGAATTCCATTGCTTTATGATGAGGGAAGTGATGTAGTTCTAAAAGTAGTAAATGATACTGATTGGGGTAGGTACAAAGTTAAAGGTGAACCACCATTTGTTATAGTGTCTCATATCTGTTCTACTCGAATACCTTACAAAACAGTTGGAAAAGAAAATGTGGCAGATAGACAAGAAATAGAACGTGAATTAAGATTAGGACTCCAATTTTTATCTAGAAAACTTGCAGCATACATGTCTAAGCGAGGTCAAGCTGATATGGCAAAAAAGAGAGCAAATCTATATGCAAAGTATCTTCCATTAATTGCACAGTTTTCTACAGAACTTGCTGGAAAGACTAAAGAACCAAATTATAAGAAATTGTTAGAAGAGGAGATAATAGTTGACGACAAATAAATCTAAAGATCGTAAACAAAAAGCAAATGAAAAACAGCAAAATATCATAGATGCACTAAAAGATCATGGTGCCAAAGTCTATGGCGATTTGGATAACGGACAATTCCCAAAACTTTCAATTCCTAGCAGATCTGTTAGTAACATTGTATATGATAAAAAACTCCGACAATATATTTTGGGAAATTCTGCTGCACTTCGAAGTTCAAGAAATTCTTCTCAATTAAGATCATTTACACAATTAATGTGGTTGGCATTTTTTGCCAACAGATTAACACACGAAAAAAAATCATCTACATTAAGAGATGTCTATTATTCATCTCAAGCATTCGAAATTGAATTTGAAGACCAATCAGAGTCTGATAATATAATCGTCGATTTGGAAGCTGTATTATCAAAACCACGTGAAGATTTTCATATATTTCCAGAAGAGAGAAGTTCAATTTTTGGAGATTTGAATATAGAGTATACAATACCTGGGTATGAAGGTAAAACAATGAATCTTTCTAATCACCCTGATGGATATGCAATAGGTCCTAGTTTGACTACTGCAGAACTAGTTGATACGAGTGCTGAAATTGTAATTGCTATTGAGAAAGGTGGTCTATTTACAAGATTTGTAGAAGAACAAGTTGATAAGAAATTCAAATCTATCATCATTAATACTGGAGGTCAAGCTCCACGTTCCACTAGAACTCTTTTAAAAAGACTACATGATGAAATGGGGTTGCCTGTAATTGTTCTCACCGACGGTGATGTGTATGGAGAACATATTGCAATGGTAATAAAATCTGGTTCTGCAAATGCTGCACATCTAAGAGACTTGACAGTTCCTGATGCAAAATGGGTAGGTGTGTGGGCTACTGATATTGAAAAATTTAAACTCCCAACAATTCCGATGACTGAATCTGACATTAAACGATGTCACGATCTACAAAGTGATCCTCGATATCAAGAAGGTATTTGGAAAAAAGAATTAGATGTATTTCTTAAAATCAAAAGAAAAGCTGAGTTAGAAGCATTTTCAAAATATGGTTTGACAAACATTACTGATAAATATCTTCCACAAAAATTAGAACTTGCAAAAAGTATGTAGTTATTTTATTCTTAGTGTAAGTACACCGTTTCTATATTTAAAATCAAAAATTTGCATTTCGTTTGAACCTTCTATTGGAACTTCTTTTGAAAAACCTGCAGAGCCACGAACATACAAAATACCGTCAACCAATCTGACTGCTATTTTATCTTCTGGTCCTGGAACTTCAGCTACAAAGACAAAATCTCCCTCTCCTTTGATAAGATCATACACCCAATTTTTTGTCTCTTGCTCTCTTACATTGTATGCTGGTTTTTTATCTTTAGTCATTTTCTTTAGAACATGAACCCAATAAAACATTGTAATTGCAGCAGCTCCAATTAGAATAAAGCTAACAAATCCTGAACCTGCTCTTTGAGTCATTATGTAAATAATTCCAAGAAATAAAATTACCATAATTGGAATTACAAAATTTAATGACTGTTCATTTGAATATGTTCCCTTGTAACTTGCCAAGTAGTTGAATTTGACTTTGACCAAATATAAAGTATCTTTGGTTTTTATTACCATTTTTTTGAAATTCATTTAATGACTAGTGACAATAAAACTGGTAAACTAACGATGAAGGATATTGTTTTGAAAGGCTCAATTATTGCCGTAATTGTCACTGTTCCCTCTATCGTGTCTTTTATGGTATTTTGGATGATTCTTGATAATTTGATACAGGCTGCAATCATAGGGGGGTTATTCACTTTATTGCAATGGGGTTTTCATTGAAAATATCAAAGAAATTATTGGTGAAAAGAGATTCATAATAATCCTTTATTTGACTAGGTTTCATTTTAAAAATGATGGAAATATCCAGAGTTGAAAAAGATCTAATTTCGGAAATAAAATTAGATCCATTACAAGCTAAAGTCTTTCTTTTAGTCACATGCTATGGAAAAATGTCCCCTTCTACAATTGGAGAAAAACTAAAGATTTCCACTGATGATGCTTTGAATACTGCCAAGGCACTTATGACGTTGGGCGCTTTCATAGATATTTCTGAAACTGAATTTGAGGCAATGCATCCTCGATTTACCGCTGTAAACATGTATAGAAAATTATGTGCACGAGAAAATATTGAATTTAAACGAAATAAAATTGTAGACAATATAGGAGTAATCCTAGAAAAATCATATGATGATGCAAGAACTAAATAATCCTAATGTTTGGTTAACAGCATTGAGTATTGATACAGAATCTTGTAAACATCAACCCGTGTATTTTGGTGTAGTTAACATCAACATAGATGAGAGAACTATAGGTTCAGTTGATGTCTGGCGATGCGGTGCATGTAAAAAGCGATTTTGTGAGGAAAAACAGCTTGGAATAGAGGAGTTGGCAGATTTGGTAGGAATGCCAAAAATTGATTCAGATGCAAAATGGGGTGTCATTGTATGTAAAGTACAACAAGGAAAATACCGATGGAAATTAGTTAGATTGAAAGAAAATTCTGAAATTAAACATGAATGTTTAGATGAACAAATTGTCCCTCTTAAAGTAAAAAATTTCAAAGTTGAAGATGATAAACACTGGAGCTTTTTGATAGACGATAATGTTAACAAGGCTGTAGAAATCTGACTTAAATGAATCTTAAAGTTCACATTAATAATGTTCATGGAAGTCAGATGGCCGCAAAAATTACTGGTACTTTTACCATTGATACTCACTCTTTTAGATTCAATGCAATTGCATTTGGACGAATAGGTGGTCAAAATATAGGTGCAAAAATTTCCAAAATTACAGAAAAAGAGCTAGAAAAACTAGGCTACAATGTTGATGAAGTAATAACTTCATTGCAAATTAATCTTCTTCAAGGTGATCTTACTTTACCTGAAGGATTGAAAAGAGAATCTTTTGTTGACGATTAGAATTCAGCTTCTTCTAAAGCCTTTGCACACAAACAACTTCTTGTTTTTGGAATTTGACTAATTAAATCTGTAAGAATCTTCTTTGTTCTTTCTACATTTTTTGATAATGTCTCCAAAACTTCTTTGGCCGTAACTGGTTTTTCTGCCCATACATCGTAATCCGTCACTGTTGAAATTGAAGCATAACACATTTGAGCTTCTCTTGCAAGTTGACACTCTGGAACTAGAGTCATTCCAATAATGTCTGCTCCTGTGGTTCTATAAAATTTTGATTCAGCTTTGGTAGAAAATCTTGGACCTTCAATGCAAACATATGTGCAATCTTTATGGATATGGATATTTTGTTCCTTTGCAACTTTTAGAATTGATGATTGTAATTCAGGACAAAATGGGTCTGCTACCGAAATATGAATAACTCTTCCATTTTCTGAAAATGAACCATTTCTTGATTTGGTGAAATCTAAGAACTGTGTTGGCAATGCAAAATGTCCCGGTTCTATTGCTTCTTTCAAACTTCCAACTGCAGAAGGTGCAATTATTCTCGTAATGCCTAATTCTTTGAATGCCCAAATATTGGCTTTGTAATTTATCAAATGTGGTGGAATTGCATGCTTTTTTCCATGTCTTGGTAAAAATGCAATTTTTCTTCCTTTAAAAATTCCAACAGTAATTGTATCTGATGGTTTTCCAAACGGCGTATCTATTGTAACTTCTTGAGCATTTTCAAGTATTCCTGAATCATAAATGCCAGTTCCGCCAAAAATTCCAATTTCTACGTCTTTTTCCACTAGTATTTCACCAATGATTTACAGTTGTATTGATTGATTCCCTTCATTCCATTTAGTTCAGTTAATTCTATTATGAATGCAAATCCTGTAACTTTCCCACCTACTTTTTCTATTAATTTTGCAGATGCTTTTGCAGTTCCTCCTGTTGCAAGTAAATCGTCACAAATTAGGATTTTTTGTCCCTTACTGATTATGTCTTTTTGAATTTCAATTGTATCTTGACCGTATTCAATTTTGTATGATAGTTTGGTAGTCTTACCTGGTAGTTTTCCTGCCTTTCTGATCATGATCATTCCTTTATTGTATCTAGTAGCTAGTACACAAGCAAGTAAGAATCCTCTAGATTCTATGCCTGCAAATAAATCCACATCTTTTGGATGAAAATATTTCGTAAATTCATCTGCAATAAATGACAATGCGGATGGATCTTTCAATATGGGGCTGAAATCTCGAAATAGAATTCCTTTTTTAGGGAAATTTGGAAATTCTGTTATTTTTTCTTTAAGATTCATATCTTGAATTTAAAATAGGTGGAATAAAATTGTTTGAAGTTATTTTATATCAAAAGTTGTTTGAGATGTATTTTGACCATCTTTTACTTTGACGGTGTATGTTCCTGATGCTGTACCTTGTGGAATAAACCACGGTTGTTTGATTTCTCCTTTACTAGTAGGAGGAAATGACAACGTCTCTATTACATTGCCGTTTGATGATATGATTTCAATTTGTACTGTTTGAACTGCATTTACTACTTTGATATTGATACTTTTTCCAAATCCTGGAATTTCTATACCTTGATTCACCGTAACCACGAGTCCTTCTTCTATTGATGTTATCACTTCGATCTTAATCTCATTAAAATTTGAACCACTTTTTGCATTAATTGTCCATGTGCCTGGCTTTGCTTTAGAAGGCATTCTCAACTCACCCCCTTTAATATTTCCCACTTTATCTGAAAATATTTCCTTTGTTTTCCACAAGTTTCCATCAGGGTCAATCAATGTGAGTGTAAGCAGTACATTTTGGTTTGCTTTTCCTAAAACTAAAATTGGCTCTCCAGGGCGATATTCTGATTTTGTACTGCTTATTTTAATTTCACCAGAACCTGTTTGTAATCCAACTGTAAATATTTGAGAACTTTTGGAAGAACCTTTACTGATAACAGCAGTGTATGTTCCAGACGCATATCCATTTAGATCTAAACTATATGTTTTTCTTCCATCTTGTTGTAATGTGATGGAAACTAGATTGCTATCATCTGAAAACTGTTTTGCTTTATCTGATGGATCAATAATTAACATGTTTAGTTTGTCTAATGGTTTTCCCGTTAATGAAATGATTGCGGTTTCTGTAGATTTATAATTTAATTTATCAAATTCTATGTTTATTGGTATTGAAGGAGGTTCTCCTAATCCTGTAAAAATAAACTCTTTATTTTCATCTTGTACAGCAATCAAGGTCCATGTACCCTCTTTGTCTACGTTTTCTTTTGTCGGATATGCAAATTCAACAATTCCTGATTCATCTACTTGAATAATATCTGAAAATTTTTCATCTCCCAGTGGATCCTTTAAAATTATTTCTAGTGCTTTGTTTGGTGGTGCGGTACCGTTAAATTTCATTATCTCTCCAGGATTAAATTGCAAAGCTGTAGGTGTTATGATAATTACTTTACCTGATTCTACTACCCAAGACGTTGAAATCTCTTCTCTGCCATCAGAAATCACAGCAGTGTATCTTCCAAATGGTGCATCTACAGGCACTATGATTGGTTCTATTTTCCAATCTCCTTTAGAATCTACTTTGCGGTTCTTGTGTTGATAATTGTTTCATCTATATCTTTGACTGATGCAGTAATACCGCCATTGGGTTGAGCTGTACCTGAAACTTCTATAAAGTCTCCCCTATGCAATACTTCTGGAATTCCTTTGATTGTAAGTTTTATATTTTCAGTTGCTGGTTTTCTGGTTTCTGTTTCCATTATTCTTAGACTTATTTTCTTTTCATTTCCTGCTTTGTCTTTAACCGAAAAATCAACCCTATCAGCATTTTGATCTTTTGGAATTATTACAGTACTGATAAAATGACCTTCCCCATCTGTCTCAAAAGTTCCAATTTTGTCTGTGTTTATGTAAAAATCAAATTGTTGTAATGCTCCAAAATTATCACCAGTAACTCTAATGGTTGATCCTACACTTGGTTTGTCTGGAATTATTCTAAATACTGAATCAGATAAAATTCCATTACCTGAATTTTCTCCTGTTATTTTTTCATTATTTATGGGCTTTGGTAATTCTTTTGGAATAGTTTTTCCAATTTCTATTTGTTTTTCATTTTTATCAAGTGCCTTCCAATTTATTCCTGGATTTATTTTATCTGTCTTAACTCCAATTTTTATAGATTCACCTGGTTTGACAGATTCTGAAGATGTAAAAATTATAACTCCTTGAGGTGTTTTCTGACCAATCCAACCGCTTTCTGTTTTAAACGATTTAAAATTGATATCATTACCTAACCAAATTCTAAATGAATTTACATCCTCTTTTCCACTATTTGTAAATTCAATAATGGTAGTTTCTTCAAATGAAAAACTTTTTGCATTAATTGTTTCTGTTGCATATGCATTGATTGGAACAATTATTGCCACTGTTAAACATAATAAGATTAAGGAAAGGAAAACTCCTCTAGTAGAGGCCTTACTCATGTGTTGCATCTGCTTCATCTCTCAATTAAACCTTGAAGGATATTTTACTGCTTTTGTATTTGTTATTAGGGTACTTTTCATAAGCAAACTTCTTTAATCTTAAATTCTGGCCCTTTGAAATTTGGCTAAATCTGACTTTGTAACAACATTTTGATATTGTCGTATTCTTTCAGCAATTAATCTATATAATGATCTAAATTGGTCTTTGGTTTTATCTGACAAGAAATCTGTCTCTTCTAAGGTGATTTTTTCGCAAATATATCGAGTGATTTCTTCATTATCGAATTGACCCCAATCATCATCTCTGTGATCTTCCCAAATTTTTTTCAAATTGTCTAAAACTCCTTTCTTTTCCTTTAAAGTGACATCTCGAGATGTGAGGTTTGAATAACCCTCTTTTCTCAATCTAATCTCATATGTTTGATTAACTGCATGGATGTAATCTTCTAGAACAACATAATCCTCAATTGATTCTAGATTCTTTCCCTCTCTCTCAAAAAATATTGTTTGAATTGGTGAGAATTCATTTGATACTAATTGAGCTGAAATTTGTTTGGATTCTTCTGAATTATCCAATAAAATAAATGTCCTATATCCGTGATTTCTGTAAAAAATTGCTAGAGGTAACACTGAATTTTTATTGTATGCAGCTACGACATTTAGTGGATTCATTGAAATATTTGGATCCTGTAAAAATTTATCAAAAGCATTTAGATACATTGCATCTGACATTGTCTCTACGATAATCACTGGTCTAGAGTTAGTTCCAATTTCTCTGTCCACAATCGATTCAACTAATCCTCTTGATAAGCCGTATAGTATTGGAGTTAGTGTTTTATCATCAGCATTCCAGTAATCATAAAAAATTTTACTGAGATGTTTTCTTTTATCTAGTTCTACTACTAGTAGATTTCCAGGGGTATAATCAAAAATCATGAATGGTGAGTGAGTAGCATACAAAACCTGATTTGAACCTGCTAAACTCTTCAGTAGATCTGAAATTCCTCTTTGCTGTGTGGGGTGAAGATTTCTTGCAGGTTCATCAAGAAGTAATATGCTTCTTTCAACTCTGCTCTTTGTGTTTCTGCTGCAAAGTTTACAATAAAAGAAAATGTCCATTTGAAACCTTCAGCTCTTCTATTTAGCAAACCCGTATTGGTTACTGTTCCATCACGATGAATATCTGAAATTACGACACTCATGATGTTTCCTGGATTATATCTCAATTCAACATGGATTGGATCTCCTTTCCACGCTGGATTTAATTTCTTAGTCAATCTATTACTTGCAGTATTGAGAATTTTGATGCATTTTGATGGAGTACCTTTGACTTCATCTAATGCTTTAATGTCTAATTCTGCTAAATAGAAAAGATTTCTTACCGTTTCAGCCTTGTCAAATTCTTCGACAAATTCTATCGAACCTACGCGTTCTCCTTTTTCCTCTCGAAGATATTCATTTAGATTGATATTTCCATAAATTTTCTTGTAATCTGAAAAATACACAAAACGAGGATGTAATTCTGATGCGATAAAATTCTCTAAAGCTGATTTTTCACTTTCACCACTAAGAAGTTTAGAAAACTGGTTTTCAGGACTTTCATAGATTTTTTCCCACTCTTCGATAACTTTAGGTTCTTGTACAGCTATCACGTGAAATTGATTACTAAATTCAGCCATGCCACTATCAAACATTTCCTGATTTTTTGGAGGAGGACCGTCAAATAATTTTGTATCAATTTGAATTCTAAGATGATTTGGTATGGTGTCCAAAAAATTCAATATTTGTTTTGAAAAATTCTCCCAAGAATTTAGTCCTCTATCTGTCTCTTCACTGATTTGAATGTCTTCAAATTCATATTGTACTTTTTGTTTTTTATTAGTTCTAAATAATTTTATTTTCTTCATTTCAGGTAAACCTGGAAATGATTGTTTGAGTAATCTAATTTCATTTGAATTTAATTCAAATTCTCCCTCTGCTAATCTGATTTCTCCTTTGAGTTCTTCTGATAGTTCATCACACAGATCTAATTCTGAAACTTTTTCATCTCTATTCAATAAAGTTAGTGCCTGTAGAATTGTTGTTTTTCCACTTTCATTTCTTCCAACAAACGCTGCTAAATCTCCAACTGTGATTTCACCGGAATCATGAATGCAACGATATGCTCTAACTCTAAATTTTCTAAGTCGCATCTAGCAATATTTAGTCGGCTCCGATTTAACTCATTCGTCAAATTCATCACAAGTGTTGGAATTTTGCTAAATAGATATAAGGGAATTACAGGTGAAAAAACGAAATGGCAACTAGGTTAGTATACGTTGTATTTATTTTGCCTATTGTGCTTTCAATTGCTTTTGGGTCTGCAGTTATGGCAGATGTTCTTCAATCCTCTGATAGAGAACTAAACATGTGGCGTATTGGTTCAACAAACACCATGTCTCATGATAAATCAATTAAGATCATTGGACTGGAAAAACAATATCTTGTTTCTACTCCCATTGAAATACAAGTCAAGATTGATGACACTTTTTTTGATTGCGGCGATCTTTATGTTACAATTTACTCTGAAAAAAACACTGTAATTACACAAAGTGGATTTTTTAAACAATGTTTTGCTGAAAATAACACTCTTTTGCCTGTAGACGATGAATTTTCTGAAACAATAGACACTCCTGGACAATACATGCTAGTCGTGAAAATGAACGATCAAAATCAAAAGAGTAGTATAACCGCAAATGAAAAATTTACTATTAAATAGGAATGAAATCTTGTATGATTAGGAGTTATATTAAAAATTAAGGTGATTTGATGGCAAAGAAAAAAGACAATCTATCTGGAGAGACTGCAAAAAAAGAAGTACCTTCTAAAGAAAAGAAACCAGCAAAAAAAGAAGTACCTTCTAAAGAAAAGAAACCAGCAAAAAAAGAAGTACCTTCTAAAGAAAAGAAACCAGCAAAAAAAGAAGTACCTTCTAAAGAAAAGAAACCAGCAAAAAAAGAAGTACCTTCTAAAGAAAAGAAACCAGCAAAAAAAGAAGTACCTTCTAAAGAAAAGAAACCAGCAAAAAAAGAAATATTGCCTAAAGAAAAGAAACTAACTAAGAAAGAACTAGAAGAAATTAAAAAAGAAGCTGAAAAAACATTAGAAGAAGAATTAGAAGAGCAATTAACCGATCAAGAGATTGAAAATTTCCAAATTGAAAAAGTTGACATGGAAAGACTCACAAATAAAATTTGTGATGTTTTAGCTGAACATGAATCTGATGGAATGTTTCAAAGTGAATTATGGAAAAAACTTAAACTTACAAGTAGAGATGGTTCTCGACTTGCATTAAAATTAGAACGAATGGGAACTATTTACAGAGAAAAAATTCTAGATAAAGGTCGTTGGACGTATAAATTAATTCTAAAGAAGACGCCTATTAGCACCCTGTCAATTGAGAATGCACCTTGCCTTGTTTGTCCTGTGGAACAAAAATGTTCACTTGAAGGAGAAATTAGTCCTCGTAATTGTCAATTTATTGAAGACTGGGTACTTGCTGACATAAAAAAACCTGCGAAAGTCCAATGAAACTCGCAGATGCACGAAAAGATCAATATAGAAAATTAGCTCATGAACAAGGATTTCGAAGTAGGGCTGCATACAAACTCAAACAATTAAATCAATCTTATCGTATTATTGGACCTGGATTTTATGTTCTTGATTTAGGATGTGCACCTGGAGGCTGGACTCAAATGGCAGTCAAATTGGTTGGCAACAAAGGCAAAGTTATGGGCGTTGACACATCATATGTAGAGGAAATACCTGGAGCTCATATTATTAGAGACAATATTGAAAACGAGTTTGTAATTGATGAAATTTTATCTTATTTTGAAAGAAAAGTTAATGCTGTAATTTGTGATCTTTCACCACAAGTCACTGGAAACTGGTCTGTTGATCATGCAATACAAGTTTCGTTGAATTATGAATGCACAAAAATAATGGATAAAGTTTTGATGCATAAAGGAAATGCAATTTTTAAAGTTTTTGATGGGGAGTATTCCATGGAATTTAAAGACTATATTAAGAAAAAATTTTCAAGAATAAATCTTACAAAACCAGAAGCAAGTAGAAAACAAAGCAGTGAATTATACTATGTCTGTTTGGGATTTATTGGATGATCTGAGAATACTTTGATTATTTCATTTATGTTGGCATTTGTTCTAAATCCCGTAGGACAAAATGATGTAGGGCTAGATAAATAACCATTTTTTTGTAAATTTTTTATTGCGTCTTCTAGTTTTGGTGGAGATGATTTCATTTTTGATGCAATTTCATCTAGTGTAAAGTAAATCCCAGGCATTTCAGACTCTGCACGACATTTTTGTAATGTTTTTTCACAAACTTTGTCTACTGATAACTCTGGTGTTTTTAAAATCATACTTTCTACAAATTCTTTGTCAAAAATTTTATCAATCCAAAGTGGTCCACCAACACTTATTTTTGATTTACACAATTCACATTCATTATTTTGCTCAAGTGCTATTTTTCTGTGACCGCAGTTTTTACAGTGTAAAATGTATCCGATATTTTCTTTTTGATCCTGTCGAATAAGAACTCGGACATATGTTCTGTAATAATGCATATTGCTTTCTGCAAATAATGGAACAATCTCGACACCTATTCTTCCTGCAACCATCCTGAGGCATCCTAAAATTAATCGAATTGCCATCTCATTACCGTATTCCACTCTTATTGGAATTCCACCGTACTTTCTCTTACATGCATTTTGATAAAGTCCATTTAACACTTGAAGATCTGTGGCCGTTGTAGAGAGAATTCCACCATGCATAGTTGCCCTTATACCACAATCAAAAAATGGTGATGGCGAGCCAAACGGATCTATGTCTACAATTGAGCCTCTTTCTCCTTTCTTGGAATATTTACTAAGAAATCTGCATACCTCCATTTCAGAATATTCTATATTTTTTAAATTGTTTAATTGTGCTGAATATTCTGCTAATTTTAATGCCGTTGGATTTAGATCATTGATTACTACCTTGTCTACTTGTAATTCATTTGCAACTCTTAATCCTCTGATGCCGACACCTGACAATCCCTCCAAAAATATTTTTGGTCCTACAAAATTTTTTAGAAAAGTCCCATATGCAATTATTGAATAATCTCTAGTCAATTTTGCTTTTGGATTAAAAAATGCTGGCTCTTTTGGTGGAACTTTATCTGTGATTGATTTTTTTGGAACCAATACTTTTGTTTGTCCTTCTATAATTTCCTCAAATGTTTCATCTGGAATTTGCAATTATTATTCTGTATCTACTTAACCTATAATGGTTTAATACATGTGTTTTAAGACAGAATCAATGCAAATTTGTGGAGTGGATGATGCTGGACGTGGTTCTATGTTGGGACCTCTCGTAATTGCTGGAATATCTTTGAACAAAACTAATATTCATAAACTGTCATTGATGGGTGTAAAAGATTCAAAACAATTAACTCCAAAAACACGAGAGGAACTTTATAAAAAAATAATTGCGTTAGTGGACGATTATTACGTTGCAAAAATTTCTCCAAAATCTATTGATGCCAGTGTTAAGAAACATGGTCTCAATCACCTAGAGGCTAAATACATGGCAAAAGTTATCTTGAAATTAAATCCTGATACATCTTATGTTGATTCATGCGATGTTAATCCGCAAAGATTTGGCAAGGAAATTGCAAAATTATCCAATAACAAAAAAATTCGTTCATATCATCACGCAGATAGCAGATTTGTTGTAGTTTCTGCTGCATCTATAATAGCCAAAGTTACTAGAGATAGAGCAATAGACAAACTCAGAAAAAACCATGATTTGGGAAGTGGATATCCATCTGATTCTAAAACCATTGATTTTGTTAAATCATATTATGCGGCTAACCACACTCTTCCCGTTTTTGTGCGTAAAAGTTGGAAACCCACCCAAAAAATACTGAATAAAAAATTAATTTAGAAACTTTGCAATTACCATTGCATGATCTTTATCATATGGATGAAGATCTATTACTTGTAGAATTTCAAAATTGACTTTCATCTTTTCTATTTCTTCTTCTACAATTCTTTTTGGAGCTTTTGTAACATCGATACTTCTTGTTTTTATTACTAGAAAGAAATAACCCTCTTTTTTGAGATACATTTTACAATTTTCTATTGCAATATTTGTTTGATCAGGCTGTGCTATGTCTACATACACTACATCCACTTTACCAAATACTGAAAAATACTCTTTTGGTTTCCTTGCATCTTGTAAAATTGGAATTATGTTTGATCTATGCGATGCAACTCTATCTAGAAAATCTCTGGCTACTCTACTTGCATGCTCTACACCAAAAATTATTCCTGATGGTCCAACAATATCTGAAATATGACTAACCGTTGTACCTGTTGATACGCCTAGATACAACACCGTTGATTTATTTTTAAATGGAAATATTTCTAGTCCATTCATTATTGATGCAGCTAATTTACTCCTAAATGGATCCCATAATCTGTATTCTACTCCTTTTTTTGTAATTAATTTTTCTTTGTATACTTGATTTCCAACAACAAAATTTTCAGTGGCTAGTTTTTTTTCGCCCTCTGAGTTTATCCAAAAAAATCCATAATTATCTTCTTTCAAACTTTGTTCTCTTTTTGTTTTTATTTACTTTGGAATCTGCTCTTTCTCTATAGTTTTTATTCTCTCTTTTAGATCCACTACTTTCTCTTCTAGAGTCAGTGCCTTCTCTTCTTCTGAAATCTCCCCCCTCTCTTCTTGGTTCACTACTTTCTCTTCTAGAGTCAGTGCCTTCTCTTCTTCTGAAATCTCCACCTTCTCTTCTAGAGTCAGTGCCTTCTCTTCTTCTGAAATCTCCACCTTCTCTTCTAGAGTCAGTGCCTTCTCTTCTTCTGAAATCTCCACCTTCTCTTCTAGAGTCAGTGCCTTCTCTTCTTCTGAAATCTCCACCTTCTCTTCTAGAGTCAGTGCCTTCTCTTCTTCTGAAATCTCCACCTTCTCTTCTAGAGTCAGTGCCTTCTCTTCTTCTGAAATCTCCACCTTCTCTTCTAGAGTCAGTGCCTTCTCTTCTTCTGAAATCTCCCCCCTCTCTTCTTGGTTCACTACTTTCTCTTCTAGAGTCAGTGCCTTCTCTTCTTCTGAAATCTCCACCTTCCCTTCTTCTAGATCCACTACTTTCTCTTCTAGAGTCAGTGCCTTCTCTTCTTCTGAAATCTCCACCTTCACGTTTGAATAATTCTGGTTTTCTGGTTTCTCTTTCAGTGGGGTTTTCGTATTTTTTACCAATTTCGTTTACTCTGACGTTAAGTTTTTCTAGTAAAGTATTGTTGATTCCTTCTCCATACACATCGACTCTTGCAGCTATGACTGCCTTTGCAGCAATTGCCCTTGCAATTTTTCCTCTCTGCCATCTAGGAGCAGCGTGAACCATTGCATGCTGGAACAATAATCCGTGTTTTGGTGGTTGAGCTCCTGTCTTCAATGATCTAAAGAGTGCTTTTTCTGCACCTATTACTTGCACGGTGCTTGCAGGCATCGATGCTAATTTTCTTAGACTTCCAGCTCTTCCTAATATTCTTGCACCTACTGCAGCTCCAAGAATAGCTGAAATATTTGGTGCAATAGTTTCCATTTCTGTTTCAACATGATCTTCTAATTTTTTTCGTAAATCATGAAAATCTAAAATTTGTTTTGCAATGGATTGTACAATTGATAAATTGACATCTGAAATATCTCCTCCTCTACTTTTTGATGCAAGCAAAGAAATCATTTCTGCTTTTGAATCAGGAAATCCTGCTTCTTCATACACTTTTTTTGTTAATGATTCTCGTTTTCCAGCCAAAACAATTTGTGCATAACCATTAATGCTATCTATTATGTTGTCTAATTCTGGAAAATGCAATCCGTACCATTCTCGTAATCTTGAGCTAAGCCCATTGGCGATTTTATCAATTTCATCCAATGAATTTATTGCCTGAATAATATGAAGATCTGGACTCTCTGAAACTTCTGTTACTTTTGATGATGATAACCCCATTGCAAATTCTCTTAACTTTGATAATGCATTAGGCATACTTTCTGCAAATCCTGAATCAACAATTATTTGAGGTTTTGTTGCTTGGATCTTTTCTAATTCTACTTCTTCCATCATTTGTGCATCTATGGAACTTTTTTTCAATAATGTCATCAATGATTCATCACTAACTGTGACTCCTCTTTGAAGTGGACTCAGATAATCTACCAATTCATTTAATTTTGATTCTTTTTTCTTTACAGAAAGATAATCTCTGACAGAATCTTTGAAAGGAAATGCCTTTTCCAGCTTTTCGTCTTTGAAAACTACGATTCCAAATTCTGTTAAGATTACAGAATACATGAATAGCTAATTCTAGGTCTCCTTTTAAAAAGGTACTAGAAACCTTGTGAATCAACTATTATATTCGAAACTACGTATATGATTCAAAGTGGAACCCAGCCTGGTTACGTCTATAGGAAAAATTCAACTAGAAAGACCTGTAATGCTGGCCTCTGGAATATTGGGTATTTCATTAGATGTCTTTAATCGACTTTATCGTTCAGGAGCAGGCGCGGTTGTTAGTAAATCTCTCAGTACAGAACCATGGGATGGATATCCAAACCCTACTATTTTTAGTGTAAATGGCGGTGGATGGATTAATGCAGTTGGATTGTCAAATCCCGGCGCTCCAAATTTTGCAAAAATGATAGAATCTAACAATGATGTTCCAATAATTATTAGCTTAGTAGGCTCTATTCCTGACGATTTTGAAATGATGGTTAAGCAATTTAAAAACTGTAAAGTTACTGCATATGAGCTGAATTTATCATGCCCACATGTTGCTAAAGTAGGACTAGAAGTAGGAGATGATCCTGAACTAGTCAAGAAAATTGTTAGTACCGTAAAAAATTCTACCGATGTACCAGTTATAGCTAAAGTGGGATTGGGAACAACTCATTATCTTAACACTGTAAATGCTGCAATTGAATCTGGAATTGACGCAATTACTGCAATCAATACAATTAGAGCGATGGCAATTGATGTTGAAACTCAAAGACCAATCCTGAGTAATAAATTCGGCGGATTATCTGGTACTCCGATTAAACATATTGCATTACGATGTGTTTATGAAATTTCTTCAAAATACAATATTCCTATAATTGGGTGTGGTGGAATATCTACATGGGAAGATGCAGTTGAATTTATTTTGGCGGGATCTTCTGCAATTCAATTAGGAAGTGCAATTGGTGATAATTGGATACATGTTTTTAATGATATTAATCACGGAATACTTCAATACATGAAAAGAAAAGGATATTCAAACATAAATGAGATGATAGGTCTTGCAAAGAAATCATAATCATACAAAAATTTGTATAGTTGAAAAAGTAATTGATGAAACTCCCACTGTTAGAACTTTAATTTTTACTGATGATGTTTTGTCTACTGTTCTTCCAGGCCAATTTGCAATGGTTTGGATTCCTGGAATTAATGAATTACCAATGAGTGTAATGATTTCTCAAGAATCTGGCAAAGCTGCTTTTACAGTAAGAAGACATGGTTCTGCATCAACCGGATTGTTCAATGTTCAAGTGGGTCAACAAATTGGTGTAAGAGGACCTTATGGAAACTCTTTTGATTTAAAACAAGGAAAACTTTTGCTTGTTGGTGGTGGAACTGGTCTTGTCCCAATGATGAGATTGTTAACTTTTGTCAAGCCTGGTGACGATGTTACTGTTTTAATTGGTGCAAAATCAAAAAATGAAGTTTTCTTTGAAGATTTGGCAAATAATCTATTGAAAAATAATAATCATCGTGTAATTGTTACCACTGATGATGGAACTTATGGTGAAAAAGGATTTGTTACAAGTATGGTTGAAAAACTAGTTAATGAAAATCATTTTGATGGAGTGTATACATGTGGTCCAGAAATAATGATGTACAAAACTGTCCAACTAGCACATTCTAAAGGATTGTTTGTTCAAGCTAGTCTTGAACGCATGATGAAATGCGGTGTTGGAATATGTGGGAGCTGTTGTGTCGGCGAAGATTTGGTTTGCAGAGATGGTACTGTCTTTAACGGTGATTATTTGTTATCCAATAAGGAATTTGGCCACTCTCATAGAAATAAGGCTGGAATTCTAGAAAATTATTAGGTTTGTCCAGCAAGGTTTAAAATAAATCAGGAAATCATTGCGTTGAAGAGTATTGGGTAACCCAAAAATTGTTTTAACGGCTGATCGTACTTTGATGTCTGCATATCGGGGTTTGTCATTAGCTACATTTTTTGGATGTGCGCCCGCCGTTGATCCTAACCGTAATAAAAACAGCTTTTTGTATAAAATTCTGGGAAATCAAGTAACTCCAAAGATTCTATTTGATTTTATTTGCAATTATATTCCTCATACTAATGGTGTGGCAAATTATGCTCCGTATGGACTACGTAAAGTAGAAGCAGGTTTACTCCGAGATGGTTTTAGACGTGAAGATGTAGTTGTTGCACATCCTGATCATATTGAAAAATTTATTGGTCCTGACACTCAAGTAATTGGTACATATGAAATGGACCCATTGGGAATGGGACCAGTTACCATGACTTTCACTTATGGTCGAAAACAGACTTCGTATGATGAATTTTACAATACAGAACTGCACCACAGAATAAAAGCTGCAAAACTCAAAACAGGTAGTAATGCCAAAGTTATTTCTGGCGCTTCTGGAACTTGGCAATACAATTATGATCCAGAAAAAATCGAAGAGTTTGGCATCTATGCTATCTTAGAAGGAGAGCTTGGAGGTATTGCACCTGAAATTGATGGACATGCTGGTAGATTCTTTAATTATTTAATTAACGGTGATTTTGAAAATATGGATCCATTCAGAAAACGTAGTGACTTTAAAGTAAATATAAAAGAATTTGAAAGAAACGGAAAAAAAATTCATGGAAGATTTGTAAATTTTTGGGATAGACCAGATCTAGAAGAAATCCCAGATATTGTAGAACCAAGTATGCATGGAATGGTTGAAGTGATGCGTGGTTGTGGAAGAGGTTGTAAATTTTGTGACGTTACATTAAGATCATTGAGATATTATTCTCCAGAAAAAGTCAAACGCGAAATTGAAGTTAACATCAAAAAAGGAGGCTCAAAATCTGCGTGGATACACAGCGATGATATTTTTGTCTATGGCATGGATCCTAGAACTGCTAAAGGAATGGAACCAAATCGAGAAGCTCTGGAAGAACTATTCACTGCTATCATGTCTACTGGAGTAGAACACACAAATCCAACACATGGTACTTTGGCAGGAGCAATAGCTGATGAGAAACTTATTCCAAATCTTTCAAAAATTATGAAATCTGGTCCTAATAATATGATTGGAATTCAAGCTGGTCTTGAAACCGGCAGTTTGCGATTAATTGGAAAATATGCTGATAGAAAACTTGCTCCGTACTCTCCAAGTGAATGGCATTGGGTAGTAAAAGAAGGTGTCAAAACTTTGAATCAGGATTATTGGATTCCAGCATTTACTTTGATTATGGGTCTAGATAATGATGAACAACCAGAAGATTCTTGGGATACAATTCGTCTAATCACTGAATTAGAACATGAGCAACCAGATTCAATGTTTACTGCTACAGCACTTACATTTGTTCCAATTGGATTATTGGAAAAATCTGATTTCTTTAACATTGGAAATGAAATGACTCCTGCACAACTAGGTGTACTCTACAAAACTTGGCAACACAATTTCAAATATGGAATTCAAAAATTCATGACCAAAACCGGTGCAAAAGGACCGCAGAGATATTTCTTTAACACAATTGCAAGATCTTTAGGTGGTATTCCTTTAGGTGCAATGGAAAGATATGCCCGTCGTAAGAGCAAAGAACACGAAAAAGTTATTGAAACTATAAAGATAAAATACTGGTAATCATACAAATACATAAATTTACTATTTTGTTTGATTGAATTATGGCAACTCACGGTTCACTTACAAAAGCAGGTAAAGTAAGAGGACAGACTCCAAAAGTTGAAGGAAGAAAAATAGTTGGTACAAATTCTAGCCTTAGAAATAAGAGTAATTTCAAAAAACGATTTGCCTTGGGAAGATTTCCAGGACAAAATAAACCTGGTCAAAGAAGAAAGAGACGTTAGCTCAAAACATTACAACAAGTTGTCTTTTTGCGATCATTTTTCAAAACAATACTGTTATAAAGTACTAGTACCGTACCATACGGTATGGTAGAAGATTTGAGATTAGATAGTTTGGAGGGCGTAGGTCCTGTAACTACTAGAAAATTATCCGATGCAGGAGTACACAATGTTATGGATCTTATCGTAAGAGGTCCTGTGGAAATTGCAGAAATAACTGGAATGGAAAAAGATACCGCAGAAAAAATTGTCAATAAAGCAAGACAACATCTAGTTGAAACTGGATTACTTTCCAGAGATTTTGTTACAGCAACTGAAGTCTACAAGCGCAGACAAGATATTGGTAAAATTACAACTGGTACTAATTGTCTTGACACGCTATTTGATGGTGGTGTTGAAACACAAGCTCTCACAGAAGTTTATGGTGAATTTGGTTCAGGTAAAACCCAATTTGCACATACACTAGCTGTAATGGTTCAAAAACCAAAAACAGAAGGTGGATTGGATGGAGGTGTTTTGTATATTGATACAGAAAATACTTTCAGACCTGAAAGAATTGTATCTATCGCACAAGCACACGAAATGGATCCGGAAAAAGTTCTTGATAGAATAATTGTAGCACGTGCATACAACAGTGCACACCAAACATTGATTCTTGAGGAAGCAGGTCCTGTGATTCAAGAAAATAACATTCGATTAATTGTTGTAGATTCTGCAGTTGGATTGTTCCGTGCTGAATATCTAGGTAGAGGAACATTATCAAATAGACAACAAAAACTAAATCACTTTGTTCACATGTTGTCTAGAATTGCAGAAACTTACAACTGTGCTGCAATTGCAACAAATCAAGTTATGGCATCCCCTGATGTTTTCTTTGGTGATCCAACTCGTCCAATAGGCGGAAACGTAGTTGCACACACTTCTACGTATAGAATCTACTTTAAGAAATCAGGTAAGAAACGAATCGCACGAATGGTGGACAGTCCTCATCATCCCGAAGAAGAGGTAATCTTTGCTCTGGGTGAAGCAGGAGTAATGGATCTGGAAGATGCAGAAAAAAAACCCACTAAAAAGACAGCCAAAAAAGTGACTAAAAAGGAAAAAGAATCTGAACCAGAAATTACGGTTGAATCTGCTGAACTAGAGATGGTTCAAGTCACAGATGATACTGATTCTGATGATTTAGAGTCCATAGAAGAGTAAATCTTCTTTTTCTTTATTTTTTACCCTAAATCTACATCCTAATTTCTTGTTTTATTTTCCAACCATGCTTTGTAAGTATTGATCAAAATCATACTGCACTTGTTGAGAACTGATTAAATTATAATATCATGCTATTATAGTAATGACTGAATATGTATATTCTAAAAATAAAGTGATCATACTATGAAAGATCTTTATCGCTTACTCCCAGAGGAAATGGAAAAATTGCTCATTGATATGGGTCAACCACGTTACCGTGCTGATCAAATTCTTTATCCCCTTTACTATAAATTTCCAAAGGATATCTCTGAATTACGACAGCTGCCTACCGCAATGCGAGATAAACTCATTGCAGAGGGATATGCAATTGGCTCTGCAATTGAAGTTCATCGTATTGTAAGTGAGGATGGAGATACAACAAAGTTACTTCTCAATCTTGTTGATGGAACTCCAGTTGAAACAGTTTTGATACAATACCCGTCATCAAAGATTAATGGTCATCCAAGATCTACTATCTGTGTTTCAACTCAAGTTGGTTGTGCAATGGGCTGTACATTTTGTGCAACAGGACAAATGGGATTTGAACGTAACATAAAAGCTGAAGAAATTGTTGCACAGGTAATTCATTTTGCACATCTTCTTGAAAAACGTGGTCAACATGTAACTAACTTGGTTTTTATGGGTATGGGAGAACCTCTGGCAAATTATGATGAAACAATACGTGCTGTACGTTTACTGACACACAGCAGAGGTTTTGGCATTGGACAACGAAACATCACTATTTCGACAATCGGTATAATCTCTGGCATTGATCGTCTTGCTGATGAAGATCTACAAATCGGACTTGCAATATCATTACATGCTCCAAATGATAAACTGCGACAAAAATTAGTCCCAACCGCAGGACCTAATTCAGTGAAGGATTTGATTGCAGCTGGAAAACGTTATTTCAAGAAGACAGGAAGACGTGTCACATTTGAGTATGCTCTAATTGAGGGTGTTAATGACTCTCCAGAAATTGCAAAAGAACTTGCTTTGCTTTTAGAGGGTAATGGTTCTCATGTTAATCTAATTCCAATAAATCCAACGGCGGGTAATTTTCAACGTCCATCTAAACGAAATGTTCTTGAATTTGAAAGAATACTACTCAATGCTGGTGTGAACTGCACAATCCGTGTGGAAAAAGGATCGGAAATATCAGCTGCATGTGGGCAACTTAGAACAGATATTCTCAGTTAATGGCATATCTCAAGTCGTAAGTGTTAAAATAGGGTCATTAGGAAATCTACTCAGATATGGCAACTAAGAAATCACACGGTCGTTCACATGGATTTAAGCACAAAGCAAGAGCTGTAATGACTAAAACCGCTCCTAGAGGCGTATCTTTCCTACTTCAAGTGTATCATGAAGGTGAACAAGCACTTGTCATTATTGATCCTAGACAGCACAAAGGATTACCTCACAGACGTTATCATGGAAAAGTAGGTAGAATCACAAATGTTGGTAGACGTGCTATTACTCTTGATGTAAAATTAGGAAATAAAACAAAAACCTTAATCACTCGATTAGATCATATCAAACCGTTCGGTGTATAATCATGGAAGAGATAAAAAAGAAACAAAGCATTTCTCTTTCAGAAGTTAAGGAGATTTTAGGTAAAGTTGATGTCGAAGAAATGGATCAAATTCAGCGTTGGACATATGACTATGTTTCAAAATTCTCAAAAATTGATTCTAAAGATGCCAAAGATATGAAAAAACAACTAATGAAAGATTGTGAATTAACAGAAGAAGAATCTGTTGAAATTGTAAATATTAGACCAACCAGCTTAGCTGAACTACGTTCATTTACCTTTGGTTGGAAGAAACTTATTCTTGCTGAGACTCTAGCAAAAATGCTCAAGATCATCAAGGAGCATTCTTAACTTTCCCGGAGAGATTTATTTTGTACAGGGCTCAATCCCCACCTAGAAAGTATGAGGAACATGCATATGTTTTAGATTTTAATCCTCGTGGAAAATCTTCTACTGTACGTGGACGTGATGGAATTATTATTACTGCCATTGGAGAAGATAGATTAACATTATTAGAAGTTCTTGGAATTCCAAATTCTGCATTTGATGTTGGAGAAAGAATTTACATTGGAAAAGAAGGAAGAACAAAAATCCTTTCTGTTTTAGGAAAGTTAGAGTATGAACAAATTTCTTCATCTGCTCAAAGTGAATTATCTGGAGTTGTTGAAAATATTGTAACTTTCAATGAGGCAAGATTTGTAGAATATATTAACAATGCAAGACCGTTAACCCCAAGAATTCACGCGCTTGAATTGATTCCTGGAATCGGAAAAACATACATGAAAATCATGATAGAAGAAAGAGAAAAGAAAAAATTTCAAAGTTATGCTGATTTGCAGGAAAGAGTAGGATTCAAAGATCCAATCAAGCATATTTCAGCGAGAATCATGGATGAGATTACGGGTGAAAGTAGAATGAATATTTTTGTCAAAAAATGATTAAACGAAAAAGACTAGGCCAACACTTTCTAACCTCAAATACAATAGCAAAATCAATCGTTTCTGAGGCCACCATTAGTAAAAATGACGTGGTGTTTGAGTTAGGTACTGGATTGGGCATTTTAACTCCATTATTATGTGAAAATGCAAAAAAAGTGATTTCGATAGATACAGACAAGGAGTTGTATGAGAAAGCAAAATCTCATTTTTCCAATATTAATAATCTGTCCATAGAGTTTGGTGACGGCTTCAAAAGACAAGATGTTTTTTCTATTTTTGTATCTAATCTCCCTTATTCAAAAAGCAAAGAAGCAATAGAGTGGCTAGCAATCACTCCTTTCTCTCATGGTGTAATTATGGTGCAAAAAGAGTTTGCAGAAAAACTACTTACAAAATCTGCAAAATGTAGAAGATCTATTAGTATTATTGCAAATTATGCTTTTGAGATTGAAAAATTCTTAGATGTGGGACAGAAAAATTTTTCTCCACCTCCAAATGTTGAGTCTGTGGTTCTTAAAATTACTAAAAAACAATCCGTTGAAAAAGATCTCATTCATGTAGTAAACAAAATGTTCTCATATAGACGAAAAACAATCCAAAATATCTTTAAGCAGTTTGGAAAAGAAACAGTAATAGTGAAACGACTAGATGACCTTTCAGGTGATGAAATAATTGATCTTGCAAAACAAATTCTTAAGAGATGAGGAATATTCTCCATCCGAAGATACATTCTTCCTTGCTGATTATATTGAAAAAGAGAAAGGACTTTCTGCGCTAGATGTTGGAAGCGGTTCTGGATATCTGACAAAACTATTATCTGAAAATTTTACCTTTGTTGTTGGAACTGACATTAATTTTGTCGTATTAAACAATCAAACATATCGTACAAAAAATTTAGTTTGTTGCAATGGTTCTGATGCGCTAACATTGGAATTTGATCTAGTTATATGCAATCTCCCATATCTTGCAACAGATGAAATTTTGGATGCTACCACTGATGGAGGAAAAGATGGATTTGAAGTCCCTAAAAAAATATTTGATTCGATTTATAAAAATATCAAAATAGGGGGCAAGTTCCTTTTTGTAACTTCGTCTCTTTCTGACTATCAAAAACTAATGGATTACGCACAAAAATTAGGTCTCAGTCCTCGAATTCTTGCAAAAAAGAAGATGTTCTTTGAAGAATTAATAATTGTTGAAGCTAAAAAATGATTATTTTTTTAACAATTCAGCGGCACGTTTTGCAATTGCATCTGACATTTCACTTGTTTTAGCATTACCACCAATATCGTATGTCACAAATTTTCCATCATTAATTATTTCCTCGGTGGCTTTGAAAATCACATCTTTAATTTCAGGCTCACCAAGATATTCTACCATCCATGCTCCAGATAAAATTGCGGCAGTAGGATTTACTTTATTCATTCCTTTGTATTTTGGAGCACTACCATGTGCAGGTTCAAACATTGCATAATTTTCTCCAAGATTTGCAGAATAAACATTTCCAATTGAACCAATGTTGCCCGAGGCACATTCTGATATGATATCCATAAACAGATTTGTGCTTACCAAAACAGAATTGTTGAATCTCTCGGGATTTTTTACTAATTGTTGTGTCATATTATCAATATAGTACTCTTCAATCTCAATTCCTGGATATTTTTGTGCGGCTCTTTCTATTTCAGTCCAAAAAATTCCATCAGTTCTTTTTAGAATATTTCTTTTTGTAATTGCTATTACTTTTTTTAATCCATATTTTTTTGCCCATTCAAATGAGGAATCTGCTATTCTTTTACAACCCTTTCTTGTTGTTTTTCTAATTGCTATGGCAGAATCTTCAGATGTGTCAAACTCAATTCCTGCATACAATCCTTCAGTTGCTTCCCTAAAACATACAAAATCAAGTTTTTTATTTGGTGAAAGTCTATCGTATGTCTTAATGGGTCTGACATTTGCGTATAGCTGATATTTTTGTCTTGTAGAAACAGCTACACTTCTTGGAGCATCAGGTGATGGTATAGTTGTAGTGGGACCTTTGTAGCAAGCATTACTTTCATCCATGATTTTTGATGTAGATTCAGGAATGTATGTGGCTCCACCATTTTTCTCCCATTGCTCTGAGCCTGCTTCACAGCGAATAAGCTCTATTTGGCTATTGCAAGCTTTTAAGACATGAATCATGGCATCTACTAATTCAGGACCAGTTCCATCACCATTAATCACGGCTGCTTTTTTACCCATTTCAGCGAGATTATTGATTGAGCGTATTTAATTCTACCCTTGCCAATTAAACTGATTTTTTTTATAAATCACTATATTTTGTATGGGAGTAATTTATTAACATAATTTTATTTTGTTTTGATAGGATATGATAATTGTACAAATTTCTGATCTTCATGTTGGCTCTCAATTTCTTCAAGATAAATTTGATCAACTTGTAGATGAGGTGAATCAACTTCATCCTGATGTTATAGTTATTACTGGTGATTTGACAAATGAGGGGCTAATACAAGAATATGAAAAATGTAAGACCCTCTTGACGAAATTTAATACAAAAAAAATTATTGCCATCAGTGGGAATCATGATTATCGAAACACTGGCTATTTACTATTCAAAAAATTTTTCCCATTTGAAGCAATAAATGAATTAAATGACGATGTAATTTTGGTGACACTTGGAACTGCACGCCCTGATAGAAATGAAGGCGAGGTAGGATACCGTCAAAACCTGTGGTTGGAGAGAACCATGAAAAAATACAAAGACAAAATAAAGATCTTGGCAATGCATCATCACCTTATAGCAATTCCAGATACTGGCTCTGATCAATTAACGGTAGTTGATGCGGGAGATGTTTTAAGAACAATATTGGATACTGGGGTAGATCTTGTTTTGTGTGGTCATAAACATCGACCATGGGAATGGAATTTTGGGAAACTTATGGTAGTAAATGCAGGAACTGCGACATCAGAAAGAGTTAGAGGATTATTTGAAAACACATACAACATTATTACTATTTCAAATAAATCTGTTAATGTTGATTTAAAAATCATAGGTGGAAAAAGAATGAAACTAGATGATATTGTGACTGATTATCATCAGTTTGGCGACGAATAAATTTATTTACAGAAAAACATCTTACTTTTCTAAATAATATCATGCTCAATTATTTTTTTTATAAAACTATTGCTATTCATTCATTTGTAGTTGCTCTGGTTTATCATCATATTATATTGAATAATTTATTTTTCTATCAATATTCTATCTGAGCTTAGCTCCGTGAGCCTTAACTGTTATGATATTTTCATTTTTTCAATGACAAGTAAAACAAATCTGTTTTTGTTTTTAGCAATAGCAACTATTCTATTTGCAAGTCCTCTTGCATCTGGAAATGTTTTTGCTGATGATGACAAAGATAAGAAAGGTAAAGACAAGAAAGATAAAGATGAAAAAAAATACAAACATCCATTCCAAGCATTATGGGATGCAATAGCAGGATTACAAACACAAATTGATGCTCTCAAATTAAAATCCGGTTCCCAAGGTCCACCAGGTCCAAGAGGAATTAATGGTACTAATGGTCTACAAGGTCCACCAGGTCCTTCTGGAACATGGCATATTTTATTTGATGGAACACCTGCTATGGTACATCTAGATGATATTGGAAGTAGTCAAGCTTCTTGTCCATCGGGAAGTGTGCAAGTAGGTAGTCATGCTGTGGATGGTAAATTAGTAGATATAATCTGCAATCACATCTCGGTGACACAATAAAACCAAAATCTTTTTTTCTTTTTATTTTTTTAAATTCTAATTTCTTTTTGTTTTTCTAGATTGAAAACTGACCATTCCTTGTATCTCTGCTGATTTGATTTTAGTTTATTTGTAATCTACTATGAATAGATAGTTAGACTCGTAAAATAGTAAATAATATCATAAAAATATTGACTTATTTACAGATTAATTCAAGGTAATCTGTGCGGGGATCGCCTAGCTTGGTAGGGCGTGGGATTACTAATCCTATGTCAGCAATGACTCGTGGGTTCAAATCCTTCTCCCCGCGCCATTAAATCGTGTAGATAGTTGGGGCATGAGATTTTGCACTATTTCCATCTAAAATTAGGCATAGGATATCTATCTTTCAATGATATGTATGATATATTCAAGAAAATATATCTAAAAAAAATATATTTTAAAAATATAATATATCTATTTTTTTAAAATATAATAAAATAGATTCTATAAATGATATATGGATATTATATAATTAAAAATATTATATTTTATTCATAGATAGATATGTTTTAGATTTATTTCTAAATTTATTATTCAAAATAAAGTGTATTAAATTACCATTTACTTGATTTTACAGCTACTTTTAGGTTAATTTACCTTAATTAAGTGAAAAATAGTCTAAAATTAGCAATTTAGATGTGTTATGATCACAAAAAATATGATTTTTTATTTATCTCAATAAAATTATAATACATATCTAAAATCTATCTATCTAAATTATAGATATATATCAAAAAATATGGTATTCTATTTTTAAATAATATAATAAAAAAAATATAACTAAAATAGAATCCTATTTTCATTTACTAATTCACATGTGTGATACTTTGGAAGTGTCTTTTGCCAACATTTCATGCAAATTTCCTGAAATATCATACGACAACTAGGACATTTTAGATGATCATATAATAAATTGCCACATTTTCGACAACTTTCATCAGGCATACTGTATAATTTGTATAATTAATAAAAAATAGATAGTAAATAGAATCAATAAAGTACGATATTCTAAAATATTATCATAAATCTATAGGATTTATGTTTGGAATGATTGTTTATGATATTTTTAAATGATATGATCTATCACAATTTGTAATATTTCTGATAGTTTTTTATTAATCTCTGAATTTCTTCCACCAATCATCTAATTTTGTTTGCGATACAACTGGTAATGGCGTAGTTTTAACTAATAATTTGGCATATTCTAGTGCTTCTTTTTCTGTTTCAAGATCAATATCTATTGAAATATTCCATGAAAGAGTTCCGTCTATATACACTGGGGATGGATGTACATGTTGTGAATGTAAGCAATTTACATGATTTTCTAATAAGTCGTTTTAGAAAATTATATAATTCGGTATGACTATAGGCCTTAAGATATTTTCCTTTATTGTGTACAGATTGTAAACAACCTTTTTAAAACCAAAGCATACTATTTCCCTTAGGGAAATAGCGACTGATATGACAGAAGAGATTTTAAAATTAAAAGGCAACGATGCAAAAGCATTTCTCAGTTATGACTCTAAATCATTATCCGTAAAAGAAAAAAAATCGATCCAAGAAGCACTAGAATATTATGAAAATCATTGTGATTGTTAGTTTATTTAGTAAAGTATTATTTTAGATAAAGTGGATCTTCGATTCAAACCACTTCAACTAGGAGAAAAATTTCAGAATTTAGATTTTCGAGAAGAGGACAATTCTGATCCAATGGAAATAGATTCTTTTTTTAAAAATGAAAGAGAGACATATCACAAAAATAATCTGAGCAGAGTTTGGATTATTAGAGAAAAAGATACTCCAATAGCATACTTTACAACATCAATGAATTCAATTGAGATTGACTTTTTGAGTACAGGAGAACAAGTTTCAGATACTACCACTAAAAGATATCCTGCGGTACTAATAGGAAGAATGGGTGTAGATAAAAAATATAGAAAGAAAGGAATCGGCAAGAAGGTTTGTAATTTTTGTACCGGATTATCATCGTTTATTGGTCAAAGAATAGCTTGTAGATACATCATCCTTGAAACAACATTGAACAAAATTCCATTTTATGAGAAATCTGGATTTATCAAAGCAGAGAAATTACCTAGAAAAAACAAAGTTTGGATGTATAGAAAACTGGTATAGGAATATAATTAATATTTTAAATCCATATGAAATTTCTTTTTAATTGCAGAAGAATAAAACCTATTTTTTCATAGATGTTCTTAGTACTTCATTAATAGTTCTTGAGAATCTTACTGTTCTTTCTGACTTTTTTATCATCTCTGATTGTAGTTTTCTTACCTTCACCATAATGTCATCATCAATTATTATTGTAACTCGTTTTCCCATGGTTCTATTACATCATTTATGATATTAAGAAGGTCGGAAGTTTTTGTCTAAAGAAACGTCCGTTTTGGATCATTATAATACAAATAATTTCTAGTCTGCATTTAATGTTTGAATACTAAATGCATGTCATTGTTTTTATCAAAGAAATTTGACGATAATTTGTTAGTTTAGTATTGTTTGCAATAATTAGACTAGAAATTGGTTAAATCTTACACGTCACTTTGCTTTTCTTGCCGCCATCATATAGTGATACCATGGCATCAACATCACAACTAGAGATGTATGGATAGTCTGTCTCTATTGTAGGATGCATCAGATCCTCAGGAGCAGTAGAGTGAGCAAGACCTAGTGCGTGGCCAAACTCGTGTCTCAGTATGGTTTCAAATTGCGCTTTTGATAACTTGTCAATATCATATATGGTAATTTCCGATTTTAATATCTGATTATTAGAATCATCTGCAATTGATTTTGTATACCCTGAATAACCATCGCCGTTACTTTGAGGAGTTAGTTTTATTGTAATGTCGCCCTCGCCTTTTGATGACTCTATTATGTTGAATTTGTGAGGGATGTAAAGTGAGGTAGGGTTTGTGTGCTCTAGTGCGCCTGTCCAACCAACATAGTACGTAGATGTCGTACCTTTGGGGCCCTTGTGCAGTAGTGAGTTGTCTATCTCTATTGATTCCTCTGAAAGAATAACTGTTTTTACAATGTCTGCTTTGTCTGGATATTTCTGACCATCAATTAAATTAACATTAATGACATAACCGTCTACTAGCCTCCATGAAAGCCACGTGTCGATGGTATCTCCTTTGAGATTCTGTACAATATAGTTTGATTTTATCGAGCCTAGATTTTTCACTTGATACTGTTGACCGACAAGATCAACTACCAGTAAGGAGTATCCTATGGTGATTACCGCTATTACTATTGTAGCACCTACTATGGTAATAATGTGTTTTTTGGACAAGCGGAGATTTTTTTCTTGTTCTATTTTGATTGATTTGCCTAAAATCATCTTTTCTTGGTCTTGCTCTAGTTTTTCATGTGCTGAATTCTTTACTGCTTTTAAAAATTCATCTTTTTCTTTTTGTGAATTATTTAATTGCTCCACCCAAGAATCATTGAGTTTTTTTATTAACTTTTTTTCTTGCTTTAGCTCGTTTATCTCAAATTTTTTATCATCTTTTTTATCATCCTGATTCTGTACAGGTGATAAAATATCATCTAAAGAATTAATCGTATCAAGTAAGCGTTTTGTATTTTCATGTATTATTTGCACTTTTTCCATCTGTTTATCATTTAATGGACCAAACTTGTGTGCAAGTAGCATTTCAGTATATCCAAGTATTGGAGTCATCGGAGTGCGAAGCTCATGGTGTAGTTTCTCTAGTGTATCTTTTGGAATGCTATTTTTTTTAGCAAGTAATTCAGATATTTTTTTTGTCGCATTATCTACCGAACCCAGCGTGTTAATCATGGATGATAAATCAGATTTATCTGTAGATAGTAATTCGATCGTCTTTTTTTGAATTAATCTCAACTGTTCAAGTTCACTAATTAATCTCAACTGTTCAAGTTCACTAATTATATACTGATCATCCATGCAGTTACCTTTTGATTTTGCTCAGATAGTCTAGTAATTCATCAGGATCAATTGGTTTTTTTAGTATGGAGTGGATGCCTCTCTTCTTAAGATCATTCTTTTCATCATCAGAAATTGATGATGCAGTTAATGCAACAATTAATTTGTTATTCATCAGATTACGATTGTAAAGAGACTCTACAATGTCTGGCCCTGAAAAGTCGGGCATTGTAAGATCCATAATAATTGCATCATACGAGTTATTTTCAATCATGGATAGACCATTTTGCCCATCATTTGATACAGAACACTCATGGCCTCTATAAATGAAATATTTTGAAAACGCAGTGGATATGTCTTCGTTGTCATCTATCAGTAAGATTTTCATACTTTTTTGTAGGTATTTATTGGTATAAAATAAATGTGATGATTTTTAGAAATTACACTGAGGGTAACTGTATAAAAAACGTGGTTCCAGTGATTCCATCGCTTTCAAACCATATTTTGCCTCCCATCTGCTCTGTTATTCCCTTTGATATGGCAAGCCCAAGGCCAGTTCCAGTAATCTTTCTTCTTGCGGATGTATCGACTTGGTAGAATTTTTTAAAGATTTCATCTTGTTTATCCAACGGAATTCCAAATCCATTATCTTTTACATGAAAAATAATATTGTCATTTTCTTTTTTCATATTTATCTCAATCATGCCATTTTTTTCTGGCATGACCTTTAACGCGTTGCTAATTAAATTATCAAAGACCTGTCGCAATCTTATTTTGTCAGTTTTTATTGTAATGTGTTTATCTGAAATATCAATTACAAGTTTGTGTCCTTTTTGATTTATCACAGGATTATGTGCAGAATAAATCTCGTCAAAAAATTCTTCAATGTTTACATTCTCTGGACTGAATTTTAATTTCTTTAAATCTAATTTTCTTGCATCCAGGATATCATTAATCAGATGATCAAGGCTCTTTGCATTTTTTTCAATGACATTGATTGCATCAATCTGTTCTTTGTTTAGATTTCCCATCATGGATGATTTTAGCATTTTACAGTAAACGGTAATTGGAACTAGCGGAGTTTTTAGCTCATGAGTTATCATAGTTGCGAATTCAGATTTTTGAATATCTGTTTTTTTCAGATATTCAGATTGTACTTTCAGTTCAAATTCCACTTTAGTACGTTTTCTTATGTAGACATACAAAAAAGAAATTGACAATATACTGATTATAATAATTACTGTAAAGCCCACAGCAATGAGATTGTTGATGGTTTGTGTTGAATTATCCAAAGCAGATGATCTGTTGTACAGTAGATTATTTTCTTCATTAGACATGTCGGCAAGTAGTGCTCTAATTTCATCCATTTTCTGCTTACCATCAAAGATAAGAGCAAAATCAACATTATCGGACTCCTTTTCTTGAATGAGTTTTTTTAATATATCAAGGCGTTCGAATACAAGTATTTTTAATTTGGAGATATTTTGCTGTTGTACTTGATTGTCAGAAGTTAATTTTTGTAATTTATCCATGTTAGAATTAATTAAATTAATTCCATTGTTATATGGTTCCAAAAAAGATTGTTTACCAATTATGATAAAACCACGGACTCCAGTCTCTGCGTTTAAAAGATCTATCTGAACATTATTTATGGTTTCAATGACTATTCTAGTGTTCTCCACTAATTTGTCTTGGGACTCCTCATCTTGTAATTGAGTAAAAATGTTTAATCCGATAATTGAAAATGCGATAGACGGACCAATAAGAATTAATAAAAATATGTTCTGAATGGATAACTTGCTATTCACTGCTTTGTAGAATTAATGGACACAATTTAAGATATCGTAAAATGGTTCTGTGTAATCTTCGAGACCTGAAATAGACAAAAAAATTAGATGGAATTTTGCTTGTACAAACTAGCGTTCTGAATCATGGTTTTCCACCTGTTCTTACCATCTACTTTTATCAAGGCTGACTCTGATGGAGTCTTTCCTTTCAAAGCACCATGTTTTTTTGTGAAGTTGTAATAGACTTTCATTCCATCAAGAATAGGAGTATCCATTTTCTTTAATCCTCTGAATACTTTCTCTCTATCTCTAATCTCACCATTCAGGCGTTCCATTTTGTTGTTGTTCATATCTTTTTGAATGTGAATATGTCTAGTGTGAATGGTCTTTTTACCAAATACTTTCTTTGATGCTTTTTGATATGCTGGTAATCCATCTGTTATGAAATAAGTTGGATTTTTGCCTATTGCCTTTTTTGTAAGTTCTAGTAAATTATCTGCATTATGCTGAAATTTAGTATCTGCCATATCTGATGCCAACCAATATCTTGTATCATCATCCATTGATGCAAATAGATACTTTTGTTCTCCTGCAACCTTTATCCAAACTTCATCTGCTCTAATCCAGTTTCCAGTTCTAGGAACAATCTCATTTAGATACTTACTAACAAGTTTAGAATAATCTGCTACCCAATTATAGACAGTCTTGAATGATACCTCAATACCTAACATCTCATAATGATTTGAAATATCTCTTACACTCATTCCAGAATAATACATCTGCAAAGCACCTGTAATGGTAGTGTAATCAAACTGTTTTTTCTCAAAACCAAAATTAGCAGAAAATTTCTTTTTACAGTCTAAACACTTGAAAATCTGAACATTACCGTTCTTGTTCTTTCTTGTACCTTTTTTGGTTATTCTACCTGAATCACAGAACTTGCAGAGTTCAAGACTTGCTCTTTCCATTATTCTAAATGTATTATTATGATAGCACTTGTTTTTCATGATTAATTCCAATACTATCTTGATGTGTTTGCAATCTGCCTTTCTTGTGATGTGGTCTAGGCATTCACAAACTAGACCATTGCCAGTTCTTGTTATGATGTAGAATTTTTCTGGATTGGTTTGTGATCTGACTCTGAATTTATCTGACTCAAACTGTGAAGCATATCCTGATGATTCCATCATTTGTTTTGCTTTTTGTTTTCTTTGGTTCATGTATAGTATTATCCACGTGAATATATTAACATTACTTTATTCACGTGGAAACTATAAATATCAATAATGACAAACCAACTCATGCCAAAATGGAAAAAAGATGCAACCGAGTTTATTGTAAAGGTAGGTCATCATGAAACACGTGGAGAGCAAATCTACATACCAAAACCTATTGTTGAATTTCTTAAAGAACCTGATGCGATCAAGTTTACAATAAAAGGAAAGAAAATAGAAATTTCACCTGAAAAATAATGTTGTAATCACCAATCCTATATAGTATCAACCGATCGATCGATTATGAAGTGGAAAATATCAATAAGTGAAAATGCAATAAAATACGGTTTGGGAATATTCGGGATGTTAATAATAGGTGTAATTGGAGTTTACTTTGTAATCCCAACAGAACCAATAAACTATCCGAACATTGGAATTGGAATGTTCTTGATAGTTATCAGTGGCTTTATCGGTTACTTAGTTTTTCGTACTACTCGTCGTGCTTAATGACTTCCTCATTTCAGATTTACCAAAATAATATGATGATAACCCTAACATTAGGAATCCTAAACCCACACCAGTAAGCAAAATAATTGTGTTAACTAATTCATTCAAACAATACACCCCCTATTATCCTCAAGACTAGATAATTTTGAAAAATTTTTCCTGTTTTTGATATTTGGGTCTCGAACATTACACAGAACCCGTAAAATAATAATTTTTAGAATACGAATCGACATTTTAGGAGAATCGATTAATTCCATGAATGTATTTTTTCATTCCCTATAGTTTTAAAAGGAATTAGTGCAAAATCTACCTACCTAACTATATTCCCCGCGCCATTAAATCGGGAATATAGACAGACCTCGAGAAATGTCACTAATTTTCCTTTAAATTTAGAAAAAATGATTTTATCGACAAAGAGTAAAAATGATTCCCCACTTATGTAGAGAATTGTGATACTAACTAAATCATAACGTGAGTTTGTTTCTTGGAAATAATCAAAATTTTAGATTAAACTGTTTTTCCACTTGTTTTATCTAACATTCCTTTTTTACTTCTCCCATATGGAAATCATTTTATTAAAAAACCTATTGCATTTTTACCTTCTTGAGTAAGCGTTATCCATCTATTCCGCCCTATCTTATCAACTTTAATGAACTTCCAATGTTCTTCTAATGGTTGAATGATATTTTTATCAAGACTTGTAAATCTTGCCATGGAATGATTTTTCTCTTCTGCATTAACTGTAATTATTTTATTTTCTTCTGAAATTTGTGCCATCTCTTTTTTAGTTAATTTGCCATTATTTTCCTTAATAATCTTTAATGCTTGAATTAATCTTTCATCAGGAATTTTTATTGAATATGGTGGAACATCTTGAATCTTTTTTATTCCAGTTGATAATGGTTGTTTTGCATCAACTCCACGATAGTTTTTTGCCTCTACATAAAACGGATGAATATTTTCATCATCATTGAACATCATGCATGCCATCATAGTACCTATTGCCTGAATTTTACTACCTGATGCTAAATTTACATAGATGTCATTTCCTTTTTCTTGCTCTAGGATATTTTTTATTGCTCGAATAATTTTAAATAAATCTCGTCTGTCATGATATTCTTGTTTTACTTCAATTCCTAATTTTTCTAGCTGATTTGTAATTTTTGTAATGAATGGGCTTGACTTATCCTCACTTTGGTTTTCATGAAGTAACAGCCAAACTCTATCCGCCTTTTCCTGCTTTGCAGGATGTACCACTCTGTCAATTTCATATCCTACAGGTGCAATATGTATCCGTAATTTTGAAATTCTGTCCATAATAGTATCTTTAGTACGGATACTATTGACATGTTATATAATAATATTGGCAGTCTATCTAATTCATGAAACCAATTACACTATTGCACGAAAGTTATGAGAGGGCTGAAAGCCTTACACTCACTACATTTTTTCCAAGAATAATTCCAGAGTTTGAAGATAATGACGAGCAAATGATGGACTTGTTACGATCTGAGTCTATCATTCTCCAGATAAATAAGAATATTTTTGAGGATGTTAAATAATGCCCGAAGAGATTGATTCTTACAAAAAGAGTCTACTTGAAGCCCTTACCAACTTAGCAGGTGGATTTCCTATGATGTTTGTGGTAGGAATAATAATTTTACCATTATCAACGGGTTGGATTAAAGAAGATCCACTAGTTGCAAATATGACAATTACTGGTGTTTATGCTTTAGTTAATGTAACTAGAAGTTTTTTGCTGAGAAGAGTATTTGCGAAATATGGACTTTATGATAATCTCATCAAACTAGGAAAAAAATTGAAAAAATAACATAGTTGGACTTGTATTATAATCAGTTTGGCGACGAATGAATTTATTTGCGGATTAATTCAAGACAGTCTGTGCGGGGATCGCCTAGCTTGGTAGGGCGTGGGATTGCTAATCCCATGTCAGCAATGACTCGTGGGTTCAAATCCCTCTCCCCGCGCCATTAAATTATATGATGTTATCTTGTATCTTACACACTGAGTCCATCATATGGGATTCGTCGTTTTCTTTAATAACATGATTTTACGGTATGTGAATATCCCTTGAACCGCTCTTCCAAAATAGCAATCATTTTCGGTATTGTATCTGTTGTACTTATTGCTGCAGCGTTAACTGTACACTTTAGACTTTCAGAAACGGAAAGATCTGAAATAGAGTCTGGAACTGAACAAAATGAAAAAGAAAGTGCAAGTCAAGTAGCAAATGAAATTGTAAACAGTCTTCAAAACAAGCCAGAATCAGAAGAAAATGAAAATACCGAACAAACTGAGATTACTACACCAAATACATCTGGTCAAATTGAGATTTCAGCAAAAGAAATAGACGAAGTGTATGGATGGTCAGGTTCAAATGAAATCAATCCTGCAATAACACTTGCAGCAAATGTAGATAATGTAATTCAAATCACAAACCTAACTGATGCACTACACGAATTTGTAATAACATTAGATGGAGAAGAGATTGCAGCAAGTGGCGATGTTCAACCTGATTCCTCAGGAAAATTTTCTGTCACTCCGACACAAACCGGTGTCTATGAGTATCATTGTGAATATCATCCAGATACAATGAAGGGAATCATCAACGTAGAGCCATAAACTAATTTTTCAAATCACCCATTTTTGTTAAAGAATTGAATTTTTTATCAAATTAGCTCAGGCAAAAAAACTTAGCTTGTGGAATCACAAAAGCATATAAGACAAATTCAAAGTTTTGTTCCAAACATGGATCAGAAAAAACAAAATCCCGAATCAAATCAAAAATTACATGATGAGAAAATCAAAGTAGCAATCATATCAATAATTGCATCTGCGGCACTTACAATTCTAAAATTAACCGTTGGATTTTCTACCAATAGTCTTGGAATCTTATCTGAAGCATTTCATTCTGGATTAGATATTGTTGCAGCAGTCATGACATTTTATGCAATACGAATTGCAATGCGACCACATGATTTGAGATACACATATGGTTATGCCAAACATGAGAGTCTGGCAAGTCTAACTGAAATAATTTTACTATTTATTGTTGCAGGATGGGTGTTTTACGAAGGAATACATCGAATATTTTTTGAGCCAATCCAACCAACTGTAACGATTTTTTCAATAGGGATAATGGTTGTATCAATTGTAGTAGATTTTGGAAGATCAAAAGCGTTGTACCGTGTTGCAAAAAAATCCAAAAGCCAAGCCTTGGAAGCAGATGCTCTTCATTTTAAAGCAGACATGATTACATCTGCAATTGTCATAGTGGGATTGTTAGCTGTATTTCTACTAAACATCCCTAATGCTGATGCGTATGCTGCACTTGTCATCGCATGTATGATAATTTACACATCACTTGGTCTTGGCAGAAGAACACTAGATGTTCTTTTGGACAAGGCACCAAAAGGAATCTACTCACAGATAACAAATTCAATCTCTGATCTTGAAGGGGTTATACGAACACATGATATTCGTGTAAGACAGGTAGGGCCAGAAACTTTTGTAGATTTACATATTGAGGTTCCACGAACATACACTAATTCCAAAGCACATGATGTTGCTACATCTGTTGAAGAAAAAATAAGAAAAACCATTCCTTCTTGTGATGTTCTAGTACATGTAGATGCAATTGAGGGTAAAAATGAAACAATAATGGATAGAGTTAGACTCGTTGCTGCTGAAATTGATGGCTTGAGAAATGTTCATTCAACATATCTGTCAGCTAGTTCACTTCAAAACAATATTCCAAACAAAGATCTACATCTCTATTTGGATGTACAGATGGATAATAATTTAGAGTTTAAAAAAGCACATGATATTATTGACAAATTTGAAAACCAAGTTAAAGACAAAATACCTGAAATTAAGAACATAACAACGCATATTGAAACCGAAGTTGATGAAAATATTCCAGTCGGAACAGAAAAACCTATTGACAAATCTCTTTTAAACACAATACGAAATTTAGCCTTGTCAGTAGAGACCGTAAAAGAGTGCAAAGATATTGGAATGATATCTGTAAACGATGAACTACACATTACACTTACAATAAAAATTTTAACGTCTGAAAAAAATCTGACAGTAGATGATGCACATAAAATTGCTACTAGTGTTCAAAATTTAATCATAAAACATGTGGGAGCATCTAGAGTAATAATTCACACAGAACCCGCATGATAACAATACTGAGATTACCTTTTGGTGTATGTGCCTAATCTAATTGCATACCTTTGTTTCTATGAGCCAGAAATTAAAGAAATCATCCTGAATTTGATGTAAAATATCCTTTCGCCGATTTGGGAAAAACATTAAATGATATGGCCTAAATTCAGTTGTAGATGAAAAACTATCACAAATCACTGTTCTTTGTTTTTACATTATCTGCATTGATTATTGCACCAAATCTTCATGCTAACGCAATGGAGATGATGGATTCCAAGATGATGAATAATAAACTAACTAATACCAACTTACCTGTAATAATACCATTAACCCAAGGATACGTTAAAGGCTCTGAGGTATTTTACATTTCAACTGAAGCATCTGATAAAGATCTTGCAGACCATTTAACAAAACTTACGGGCTTTAGAGTTGCATATACTCCAACACTACAAAAAACTCCATCTGACGCATTAGCACAAATTTATGCATTTGAAAATGGAATCAAAGGTGCGGGCCCTCTTGGATTCCAATCAAACGTCGCTGATTCTCAACCGGGTGATCTTAACTACAGTCCTCTATGGGCTGTCAACATTGTAAAATGGAATGATGGAATTACACCAAGAGAATTAAAATCACAAACAGAAATTCTCACAGCTCAAACAAATGATGAACTTACAGTAACGTCATCTGGTATTGTAGTAAATTGTCCTTTTGTACAATGGAATGGTGGCAGTCTGCAAATACGTGATGACAAGACACTAACTGATGATACTGCATATGGCGGAGGACAAGTATTGGGAATTGATATCAAAAAGATGCAGGTTACATTTGTCGCACATCGAGGATTTGGACCAGATGGTTCTACAATATACTATATCGCAACTGATGCTTCAAAACAGGATGTAGCAGATATGTTAGGTGTAACGTTTGTTGAAAGAACAGGTGCTACTTTACTTTCAGGGGCATCTTCTGATCTTTACGTCTTTACAAATGGAATTAATGGTACTGGTCCAATGGGATTTCAGGCAAGTATTGGTTCTACAAATGTGGGTGATGAATTTTACAGTCCTATGTGGAGAATTCAGGCGACAACTTGGACTGATCCAACTTCAGCAGACTTTCTCACCATGACAGATCAGATTACCTCTGCTGGTTCCAAAGGTGCTCTTACAACTAACGTTGCAGGCGTAGTTGTAAACTGTCCATTTATTGAAGTAGATAAAAAATTCATGATGGATGATAACATGATGAAAGACAACATGATGAAAAATAACATGATGGGACACATGGACTCGCCAAGAAAGCAGATGAAAATGGGTGTGGATGTTCATAAAATTCAATGCAAATCTGGATATGAACTTGTTTTCAAATCCATTAACTGGTCTCCATCTTGTGTCAAATCATCAAGTGTAGCCAAACTAGTAGAAATTGGATGGGCATCAAATCACATCCCATCTGAAGATGAGATGATGATGAAATAAGATTCCTAGATTTAGGAATTATACGTGTAACATAATCTAGTTTTTATGGTATCTCCAAATTATGTATTGTAGATCTCACATTTGATTAGTGTTATGTTCATTTAGGGAATTTGGGGAATTCAGTTAAATTCTAGTGGTTTTCTTGTATGTTATGAGCAATACTGAGATGTCTGTTCAAAATAACTCTGAGAATCATGTTTCTGTATGCGATATAATGAAAGGAAGTACATCAGAAATAATCAAGAAATTTGAATATCAGATTCCATCACTGGTTCAAAATTATTCAAATCTATATACTGCATATCTTCATTTGTTTGATAATCTTTTTGGTACTTGTTATATTAATGAAAAAGAGTTTTTTGACAAATTAAACATAGATCAAGCAATATTGAAACAAATCAAGAATAATTCTGATTCAATAAAGAATAGATATATTGAAAATATTGAAATCACTACAAAATTCCTTGATGAACAAGTTAAGTTGCGAATCTCTGCAATACAATCTTTTGAAAATCTTGCACATGTTATGATGGACTCTTATGCCAAAACACTCTCACAATTTAATCGATCAATAAACTGCTCAAAATGTTAGAATGTTGGTTCTAAAGTAATACTGGAATTATTCTTGTCTCTTTTTATAATGATTTTAGATCTATCTTATCTGGCTAATTAGAGTCTCTAAAGGGTCTTTTCTTGGAAGGTAATTCATTTTGGTGCAAAATTCAAGCCACAAACTATATCTCCACACACTACTGAAAAATTAAACTTAATAGACCGTTTTTCGTTGTAAATACAATGGGACGTAGAAAGACTCAGAAAATTATACGAACTGGTCCAAAAAACGCAGCAACTGGAATGTGTCCATTATGTAAGACAATTGGTAAGGTTTTCCTTCTTGGTCCACCTGGTCAAGAGAGAGGAAAATGCGAGAAATGTCGCCAGGAATTTGAATTATAGTTCCAAAAAACTAACTAGCACATCAAAATAATTACCCATAACTTTTTAAGACAATTTTTTTATGATAGATAATCATGAGTTCAGAAGCTGAAACAATCTATGAAAGAGTAGCAAAACTTGAAGATGAAATTGCATTACTTAGAAGCGAAGTTGATATTCTTAAAAGAGCACTAAGAAACAAAATTGCCCGACATGAGATATCGATGATCAAGAAAGGACAAGATATAGATTCTATTATTGATTAATTTTTTATCTTTATACTTCTTATTAATTCTAAAATAAAATCAACATCTTCTGCATTTGGGTTGATCTCTAAATATTTATTCAAATATTCCAACGCGATATCTGAATTCAATAATCTCTCTTCTAGTATTCCTTTATCCCTTATGTCCTCTGGTGAATCAGGTTCTATGGATAAAACCATATTTGTACATCTTAATGCCTTATCATAAACAAAAGATTGAACATACGAATTTTTCAAATTCCTAGATAATCTAACAAGAATTTGCTCATGTCCTATATCATCAAGAAATTCCGGTTTAAATTCTAACTCTCCTCCAAAATTTTCATCCAAAATTTCTTGAAGATCATCCACATCTAACAACCTCCCATCATTGAATGGATCTAAAATCATTTCTTCATTATATTTTACCAGTATGTGACTTGGGAATCCAATTATCTTAAGATCCAACCCTATGAATTTTGCAATTTCAACATATAGTATGGAAATTGTTATTGGCAGTCCTGATTTTTTATCAATCACTTCATTTAAAAAATTATTTTTTGGATCATAGTAATCATCACTATCTCCACTGAAACCTAAATTTTCAAAAAGATGTTCATTTAAAATTGAAATCAGATATGTGGGATTTTTTACATCACTGATTGACTCTTTTAATGATTTTCCAATAATGGCAATTTTCTGAATATATTTTTCAATATCTAGATCAGGATATTCTAGAATTTGAGCAAATTTGAGACATTTCTCAACTAGGTTGAAGTTTGGGTTTTTTACAAATGAAAGCCATTCTGCAACTAGGGGATCAAATTTTTCTTGCAATTGTTATTGTTTTATCCTATTCAAGTATAATTGTGGCTCTTTTATTTCTCTTGTATTAGGTGGATTTTCCATTAACTGTCTGAATGCATTTTTTCCTAATTTTTCATAGATGTTTTTTGTAAAGTCTCTTCCCATATTTTTTCGAACCTGATATGATGAGAAATCTGTGCCCATAAAGGTGGCAAGATAATTTTGAAAATCTTCGTCATCTTTTAGTATGTTTTCTATGGCAAAGCCTGCCATTCCCTCCATTATTGTAAAAGCTACATGATGTTGTTGAATTGGGTTTAGCCATTTTTTGTAAATATCTAATAGTTGGGGAATTGCATCTGAAATTTTAGGATCAATTTCCACATGTGTGAAAGTCATCACATCCGGACCAATCTGTTCAATTAAGAAATGATCTGGATTTAAAAAGAAAAACAAATTTGCTTTTTTTGCAAATGGAAAATCATCTGGAACAGCTTGCAGTTGTAAATATTCTGAAAGATAATTTACTGTTTTACTATCTAATTGTAGGATGATTGTTGCTAGTTCTTCGTTAATCAAATTGACCTGCGTTGCTGCATTTTTGTTTAATTGCTGTAATTTTTCTTGGGCTGAATGGATTTGTTCTTCCAATACAGTCATCTTCACTGCTCCCAAATACCCTGAATTGACATTTGCAAATCTTGATTCGTATGGTTCCCCTTGTTTGTGCAAAATGATTTGAGGGTATCTAGAAAGTACAAACTTGTTTAGGTAAATTACAGAATCTAAATAATCTCCATATGTAGTTGAAATTTTTGAGATATACTGGATGGCGTATGTCGAATATACCAGGTATTTTGCAGTATCTTTTTTCATTAATTCTGCAATTTTCTTTTGATCTTCATTTGCAACTGCATTAAATAATTCTCTTACATACTCTTTTGATTTTTCATCTGAAAATACTTTTTCGCCTTTTAATTTTTTCAATTTTATCAGATCAGGAAACTCTATCTTCAAATCATCTGCGATTTTGACTCCTAAAAATTCCTCAACTTTTTTCTTTAGTGTTGGAAATATTTTTTGAGCTATTTTTTCTAATTCTTCAAATTCCACTTTAAATGAAAGATCGTCTTTTGCCCTGTCTGCTAGTTTGGCAATCTCTTTTTCCTCACTGATTTCTACAGATAATTGTCCAAACAATGCCTCTGCAAATTCTTCAAATTCTCCCAATTCGCATAAAATCGTCAAAATACTACATTTAACATTATTCCTCTCCAAGATCTAAAAGAAATTATTAGTTCCAAATTGATTAGTTTGATATACAAAAATGCATGAATTCAGTCTAAATTTCCTAAGATGTGTTAGATGTGGCTCTAAATTAGAACTTGATGTATTTAAAAAAGAAACAGAGATCGATGAAGGAATTTTGGAATGCAAAAAGTGCACCTTATGTTTTCCAATAATTAAAAAAATTCCAATCATCTGGGATGATTTTTCAAAATATATTTCTGAACGTATGATGCTGGGAGGAAAATTATTTAATTTCGTATCTCATGATAAAATGAAAAAATTTCTTAAACATTCACTGTCTATTTCTAAACGAAATACTGATGATAGAACAACACTTGAAGAAAGATGGAGTAGAATCTACCAAAATAGTCAAAAATCTAAATTTTATTCTATAATTAAAAATGAGTTAGATATTATGCCAAAATCAAAACTTGTTTTGGAATATGGGTGCTCCATTGGAATTATGACTAGTTTTCTTGCAAATTCCAATCAAACCGTATTTGGAATTGATAGATCATTTAGTGCAATTAGTGTTGCAAAAAAAACACAAAAAGACAATTTGGATTATTTTGTAGCTGATTTGATGTCTGACATTTTTGGTAAAACAAAATTTGATCTGATTTTAGCATTAAATGTTTTAGAATTAGTAGAGCCCAAAGATTTACTAAAATATATTTCTCAACAAATTCCCAAGGTCACTTTGTAATATCTGATCCTTATGATTTTGATAGAGGCAAAAATTCAGTCAAAAACCCACTTGATGAATTAACATTGAGAACAAGTTTGGAAGAGTTGGGCTTTACTATATCTATAAAGACAAAAAAGCCCTCTTATCTGACCTGGAATCTAAAACTAAATCCACGCTCAACTTTAAACTATAAAGTAGATTTGATAATTGCAAAAAAGTGAATGTGGCAAATACTGTTAGGTAAAATATACAATCTCTATAAGCAGCGTTGAGATAATACAAGTAACGTAGTGGTGTGAGTTTGCATATCTGTCGGGAAGGACTGAATTAACTACTCAGCTACGTTTGAAAATTTGAATGATGAAAATTCTTGGCTTATATTCTAGTGATCGCCTATTTGGGTATGTTAAAAAAACTATTTGCAAAATTGCAACGAAATCAAAAAAAGACATCTGATGATGTAAACGCATTCAAGGAATCTGAAATAAAGAAACTTGAACAGGAAGAAAAATAACATGAAGTATAATTGCAAGGATTGCACTTTTCAATGGGAAGGATGGATGGATACTTTTGAGAAGGTACTTGTTCATGAAAAGATACATTTGAAAAAAACTGAATGATTAGTATGGCTGGTTTTTTAGGTGACAAACAAACTCATCTTGTACATCATTTAGCCAACATGAAAAAAGAATGTAAGATTGTAGAGATGAAATTAACAGACAGGCAATACTTTACTCCAGATACATTGGAAAATGCAAAAGGTCTGAATTTTTCTTCATGTGTATGGTGTATTGGAAATTAGTTTGATACATTAAATTTTTGAAAAATTATTTGGTATGGATTGCTCAAAATAGTATTCTGTTAGTTTCTTTAAACTGGATTATGTGTGCCGGGGATGGGTTTCGAACCCACGACCTCCAGATTATGAGTATTGCCTTTTTTGGAAGAACCGGTAGAGTTTACCAATTAACTGGCACTCTAACCAGGCTGAGCTACCCCGGCATAATGTATTCCAGATAATTTGAGAAATTAAATGCTACGTATGTCGATTTGGATGATTCTGATCATTTTTAAATGAATTCTTAATCTTTTGCTAATTCTGACCATCTGACTTTTTCATTCTGTACCCAAAGGAATTTTTTCTGTAATGCAGTAGTGTATAGTTTCTCCCATTCTACACCCACTTCATTGGTCCATGCTTTGAAAATACGTGGATCTATGTAATTTCGCAATGATGTTCCAATGTTGTAATCTTTGGTTTTTTCAGACAAGTCAATTTGTAACTGTAATTTCTCGATTCTTTCTTTGTGTTTTTCTTTTTGCTTTTTTATTTGGTCATTGAGTGTTTTAATTTTTTTTGCTTTGTTCTTTTTTTGTGCATCCATTTTATCTTCTAGTGACTCTGCTTTTTTTAATGCGTCCAGAGTTTTTTTCCATGGTTGCTCTTTGTTGATATTTTTAAGCGTCTCTCTTTTATTTTCAAGTGCATCTTCAAAGGTTTTTGGTATGGTTCTTTTGTGATTGCACATTATTGCTGCTTCCAAATTTGCTAATTTTGCATGATATAATTTCTCATTTGGTGTTTTTCCTTTCATATTGTCATGTTCTTTGAGATAATTTTTCACTACTGTAGTTGCAAGATAAGTTCTGAAAACTTTGGCAGTTAATCCATTTACTATACTAGAATAATATGCATTTACATGTCTTGATGTGATGTCCTCAAAAATCTCATCTTTTGGTTTTTTATTTTGGATTAATTTCTTGAGATTTTCTTGGAATTGTTTGTCATTGCCTTCTGCTTTGACTGTCTCTTTCCATCTTACACTGTCTTTTCCCAAGAAATCAAACTCTATTGCATTATCTGTAATGTTGATGTGTTCTTTTCTTAATGTGGTTGCACCAACTGTATCTGCCTCATCAGGATCTTTTTCATCTCCCACTCTCATTGCAGTTCTGTAAATCAAATAACATACAGTTGAAATTCTACTAATTTTTGGATCCTTGTTTTTCATATCTTTTACTATCTGATCTTTTATTTTCCCAATCTCTTTTGATAGCTTGACTGCTTTTTCGTATTTTTCTTTGTCTCTATCTTGTTTTAATCCTGCAGTGTCTGCAAGCCAAACATATTTTCTTTTTTCAGTAAGGTAATCTGTCCAACCAGCCAACCACATTGAATCATTATCATGAACAATTTTGCCCCATGCTCCTTCTGGAACTTTTGCCTCTTTGCCTAGATTTAATGTGACATCTTTTGCCGTGACACGAGGTTTCCATCTTCCTCTAAGTGGGTGTTCTCCTCTTCCAATGAAAATTCCTGGAGGTTCTGCCATGTAATTTGCAACATCAACTTCTTTCCCATCCATTATTGCTATGCCGTATTTTTGTACCAGTTTTTCGCGTAATTCCTTTCGTTTAACAGCCAATGCTTTTTTCTCCTCTTTTGTCATCATCTCTCTAAGATCTTTTTCTTTGTCTACTATTTTGTAAGCATGTGAAAAATCAATGTCTTGATATAAAATATTCTTAAATTTTGATGGTAGTGTTTTGGCAAAATCGCCTGTAAAATTTTTCTGAAAAACTTTGTCTTGAGCATATACTGTGTCTTTCTTTTTTGCCCATTGGTATATCATCTCCTCCTGATTCAGATCAATCTCTATACTCTCTCCTTTGATCTTTACCTTAATCCCATGTGCTTCGTAAGCAGGTGGAAATAAGATTCCATTATGTTGTAGTGTTTTCCATTTCATTTTTCATCATCTAAAATTGCGGACTTTGACAAAAACTCTATTCTCTGTGTATATCAATTTAACGTAGTTACTATTTTTAACTTCAAAATAGTTCTTTTTTGAGATAATTTTCAAACTCTGTATCTGTTTTTGTCTTTTTTGCTTCTAAAAACATCTGTGCATCATTTCCTACGATGTATCTTGGCCTTGGATTTTCTTCTTTAACTGCATTCACAATTGTAGTGGCCACTTCTGATGGAGGTGTCCCCAATTCTGCCATCATCTTTATTCCCATGATTACTTTTTCAGTAATCTCTTTGTATGGAGAATCTGGTTTTGGCTCTGCAATCTTCATAGATGAGAAAAAGTTTGTCTTGATAACTCCTGGCTCAATAATGATGATTTTTACTCCAAACTGTCCTAACTCATATCTTATTGATTCAGATAATCCTTCTAATGCAAATTTTGAGCTAATATATGCAGGTGATCCTGGAAAACCAATTCTTCCGGCAACTGAGCTGACATTTACAATTACACCTGCACCTTGTTTTCTCATGATTGGTGCAACTTTTTGAATAATGCTGATTATTCCAAAGAAATTAGTTTCAAACTGTGCTCTGAAATCTTTCATCGATACATCCTCAACACTGCCAAACAAACCCCAACCTGCACTATTTACCAAAACATCAATGTGTTGTTTTTTTGCAAGAATTTTTTCAACAGCGGCACTAATTGATTTTTCATCATCTACATCTAATTCGATAATTTCTATATTCAAATTCTCTTTTTTTGCAACTTGTGATATTTTATCTGCTTTTTTGAGGTTTCTAACTGTGGCAAATGTGTAAAACCCATCTCTTGCAAGTGCCAGCGCAGTTTCATATCCTATTCCTGAAGAACTTCCTGTTACAATTGCAATTTTTTCCATATGATTGATAGAAATTTGTTATATTTATCCCATTTTGATTTTACACTAGTGGTCTGTCGCCTTCAGTGGGTTCTACTAGTTCCGTTTCTTCACCGTCGTTAATTTTTTGCAGAATTTCCAATGCAGAGTATTTGTGTAAGAATTCATTGTTGTTTCCACATCTATATGAGAATGTACAACGTGGACAACCTGCTTCATTTTGACATGGACATTCTTTTACTATGCTCATGCTTCGCTCAAGTGCACTCTCAAATCTGTCAAATAGTGCTTTACTGGCTCCATTTCCTCCAATTGCACCGTCATAGATGAAAATTAAGCCTGAAGTTCCCAAAGATACTCCTCCTAAATCTTGAGATACTCCTCCTGTTATCATGTTGCTACCTTCAATTACCACATGTTCTGTGGCATGATATCCACTTGCTTCTGTGTAATCTTCATCTTCAGATTTTTTGATTTCTTTGATTGGTCTTGGTGCATGAAATACAATTCCCTTTGTAATAAAGTCGTATTCTAAAGGAGTATCAAGTAAAACTTTTTGTCCCTGTGTAATCTCTTGGCCTAATTCGATGTTTACATAACCATAGACTTTTTTTTGTATGTGTAGTTTACAAAATGCAACTTCTATTCCGTATACTTTTCTTTTCTCAAAAACTGTTTCAATTGTTGGCCATTCTTCTGTTAATGCTTTAGTGTAATATGGATAGTCTTTGGAAATTCTCTCCAGTTTTGCAAAATTTCTTTGAGGATATCCAAATTCTTTTACTCTGTATCTGATTCCTGCAAGAAAATAAATTGCATCTTTGTGAAGTTCTTCCAAAGCAATCGGAAGAACCCTGTCTCCAACTTTTTTTTCATTTAGGAAAATATCTACTGATTTTCCAATTCCTCTTATGCTGTAATCATTTAGCAAAGAAGCAATTTTCTCAAAATTTGGTATTATTCTGTTATCGTAAAGTGATAAAGTTCCTTTCTTTAGGTGCTGTTCTATTACTTCCTCATGTTCTTTTAACTCGTGTTTGGAAATTGGTTTATCGCAAGCCATTGCCAATACTTGAAATTCTTCTACAAATGGATTTTTTGGATCAATGTATGTTTTTTCAACATCTTCAAAATAATCTTCAGGATGATTCTTGTAGTATTGTGAAATAGGATCATTTCCAAGTGCCAAAAATGCATATCCTCGCTGTCCTTTTCTTGCTGCCCTGCCAATTCTTTGAATTAATCTATTTACCGGAATGGTAGATGAAATCACACAATCTACATTTCCAACATCTATTCCAAGCTCAAGCGTAGGAGTACATGATATAGCCTGCAGTCTATCATCTTTGAATTCCTGCTCTACTGACTTTCTATAATTTGCCATTAGGCCTGCTCTGTGAACTTTGATGTTGACTTTTTGTTTTCTTGCCTGTATTGCTAAAAGCTCCGAGTTAAGATGCGAATTGTTAAACACCATTGTTTTGTGATTTTTTTCAGTCATCTTCTTTGTCAAATCAACCATTAATGCACGTTGAGTTCTAAGTGACGGGAATAACATTACAAAATCTGTCTGTCCTTTTTTGCCAGAACCGTAAACTATCTTCATCTTTACTCCAAATAATTGCTCACAAAAGTTTTTGGCATCTTCTAGAGTTGCAGATGCTGCAACAAATTGTATTTTGTTGCTGCAAATTCGCTTCAATCTTTTTATTATATAATGAACATTGGACCCAAAAATTCCTGAATACACATGTGCCTCATCTACGACCAAAACTTTCATCGTTGAAAGCAGTGATGAAAATTTTGTTTGGTGCCAAAGATGGTAATGTAAAACATCAAAATTTGTAATCAATATGTGTGGCGGATTTTCTACAATCTCTCTTCGCTCTACCTGATTTGTATCTCCGTCAAAGACTTGTACGTCTATTCCAATTTTTTCTGCAAACTTTAGGATTTTTGGGTGCTGGTCCCGTGAAAGAGCTTTGGTTGGATAAACAAATACTGCAAAGACACCTTTTGTACTGGATTCTTTTTTGATCTTTTGAATCACTGGAATCAAAAATGCTTCTGTTTTACCAGATGCTGTAGGTGCTTCAATTATCACGTTTTCTCCAAATGACACCTCTTCAATTGCCTCTTCCTGAAATTTGTAAAATTGTTTAATTCCAATATCTTTCAGGTAATCACTTATTGACTCATCTAATCCTAAATCTTCCACATCGTTGCCCATTCTGGGGTCTGGATTTTTCAGAACTTTGTATTGTGAAATATAGTCTTTTTTTGAGAAGAGAATCGATTCTGTGATTTCATCTGGATTATTTTTTCCAATCATCTCTTTGATCTCTTTTTCATCCCTGATTATTCCCTCGTCTTTTAGGCCTTTTGAAACTCCTTTTTTTGTAACTAATCCCTCATCAAATCTTGAAAGAAATTCTAAAAATACCTCGTCGATATTTTTTGAAAATTCAAGTAGATCCTCAATACCGCAATTATCACAGGATATGTGTATTTTTTTGTTGAATGTTTTTTGTATTTCTAATTTAGCTTTACATTTTGGACATGAAAATTTCAATTGAGTTCTTACTTGTTTGAACATATTGTAGATTTATTGGTTGACTGTTGATTTTAACAAAAAACACTATTTCACGACATTATTAAACGAGGGAACAGGATTAATTTTAAAAATGAAAAAAATCGAAATTAACAAAATTTACAACATGAATTGCATAGACGGTATGAAGTTAATCCCAAAAAATAAAATTGATTTGATTATCACTGACCCCCCATTTGCAATTAACTTCAAGGCTACAAAGGCAAATTATAATCGAATTTCTTCTCGAGTGATACAAGGGTACAATGAAATCAAGGCTGTGGATTACTATGATTTTACACTAGATTGGATGAAAGAAGCATTTCGTACTCTTAAAGACTCGGGAAGCATGTATGTTTTTTCAGGTTGGAATAATCTCAAAGATATTCTAAAAGCATTAGATGATGCTGGATTTATTACCATTAATCACATAATATGGAAATACCAATTTGGCGTTGTAACAAAAAGAAAATTTGTTACTTCGCACTATCACTGTCTTTATGTTTGTAAAAATGATAAACAACGAAAATTTTTCCCATTCTCCAGATTTGAAAAAAATTCTAAAACAAATGAAGGACGTAGCTTACATTATAAAGATAAAGAGGATGTCTGGGAAATTAAACGTGAATACTGGACTGGCGATGAAAAAACTCCTACAAAACTACCTGCTGAATTAATTGAGAAATTGCTACACTATTCTAGTGAAAAACAGGATGTTGTTTTAGATCCTTTCCTAGGGTCTGGGCAAGTAGCTGTGGTGAGCAAGTCTATGAATAGAAAATATTTGGGATTTGAAATCGTACCTGATTATTACAAATTTGCAAAAAAAAGACTAGATAAAAATCTCTACAGAATTAAAAAATCTGAATAATTTCTAGGCCTTGTTTTCTGACTCGTCTGTATTTTTTTGCCCCATCTTCCCGGAAATTATTTTCCTAAGTTCGTCATCGGATTTTTCTGCAACATTCACTCCTAGTGATTTTGCAATCATCTCCAGTTTTTGTCTCTCAGTTTCTACAGGTCCAGATATGTCTAGATTGGTATTTGAAATGTCTTTCATCTGATTCTGAACCTCATTTTTTGCTCTGTTGAATTCATTTACAATTTTTCCTAATTTCTTTGCAGTACTAGGAAGCTGATTAGTTCCCAAAAGTAATGCTAATGCAACCAAAACTATGATTATCCATTCGCTGCCTAATATGTCCAATGAATAATTGAGCATAGTGTAAAATGACTTTATTTGAAATTAAACGTAATGTTTGAGGCTATTTTTCTTCGATATGTACGCTGATGGTGATCTTTTCATTATTTTCAGAATTTACTATTAGTAATCCACCAGTATCTACTACATTTTCACATGTTCCACTTTGTGCTGATTTGCTTAATCCAATACAATTAATGTTTGAATAATAGTCAAACTGTTTACCTGCATCAAAGGTTTGTTTCTCTGCATCTGATGGGACAAAAAATAAATCAAACTTTTTAGTTGTATTTTTTGCTTTTACTGTATATTTGTAGGCGGGCTCAGCACTAAAAGAACAGGTTTTGATAAACGCAGACTCTTTTGTATTTATGGTGATTGTTGTATCAACAGGTGCAAACTTTCCACTGTAAATCATTGGATACATTATGTTACTTTTGTCTGAAGAATGTTCAAGACCCAAGACGTGTCCTATTTCATGAATCAAAATATCTCTAACTGATTTAGAATCATATGCTCTCCAATTCTTATCACAACCATAACTTCCAAGTGATACGTCTACTTGTTTTCTATTTGTTGTGTATCCGTCGTAATTACTTTGTAGTGTTTTTTTCCAGCTGATAATTACAGTGTCTGCATCTGGTGTATTTACCTGATCAAAATTAACCCCTGCTTTATCTTTCCAGAATTTCAGTGCACTGCTTACTTCTCCACTTACATCTGAAGACCATTTTGGTACTGATTCAACATAAATTGAATATTTTTTGGTTGAATCGATTTTATTAATCCAATCCTTGGGAATTTGTTTTACATCATCCACTGTTTCGTGCATAACTACCCCTCCCCATTTTTTAGGACTAATATTATCATGATTTGTACTTGCAACTCCTGTCTGTGAATTTTCTCCTTTCTTTAGTAAGTTGATCAATATTCTGTATTCTTCATTTTCTCCCCTTAGCGTCTCTATTTCCTCATCAATGACTATGTTTTTTGCCTTGAGATAATTTACTTCTACTAGGTATCTGTCACTCTGTTTTTTTACCTCGTCTAATTCTCCATTATTATCATATTGTGATATGGGTACTGGGGGCTGAATCACATATGTTTTAACGGATTCTTTTCCCTGTTGTATATTTTTTAAGGAATCAACTTCTTGGCGTTTTTGTTTTATCTCTAATTGAAGTGAACCAATTTGTTTTTTCAACTCTTCGTTTTCTGATGAAATTTTAGTTATGCTTGATTCTTTGTCCGTATTTTGACTTCCTACCCGTTGAGATTGGTTGCTGAGAATTTTATTTTCTTTCTTTAATACTTCTAGTCTTTTTTCATAATCATCTTTTTCTTGATTTAACTTTTTGATGAGGTTATAGTTTTCACTCATTTCATTGCTAACTGATTTTAGTGAGTTTTTACTGTCTTTATTTTCAGATTGTAAATTCTTTATTTGTTTTTCATAATCTACGATCTTGGATTTCAGTGTATCTGCATTTTTATTTGATTTGTCAATTTGCATTTGTGCCTCTGTAGCTGAACTTTGTTTACTTTCTTCTTTGTTTTCTAAAACTTTGATGGTATTTTCATATGTGGTAATTTTGGAATTTAGGCTTTTCACTAAATCATTTATAACACTATGATCTTTATTTAATGAAGCCATTGATGAATCTTTTTTATTATTCTTGTCTTCTAATTCGGTAATTTTTGATTTGTATTGTTTGTTTTCACTTTCTAGTGTATCTATGATGTTTTTGTAGGCATTTAATTCTGAATTTACAGATGTTGCAACTTTATCTGATTCGTGAAAATCCTTTGTCAGATTAACGATTGTTTTTCGTTGCTCCGAATTTTTTGCTTCAAGTTGGTTGATTTTTTCCTTGTATTCTGACTTTTCAGCCTCAGTTTGAGTGATTTTACCTTGGTACTCTTTGTTTTTTGCTTCTAAAGAAAGGATGGAACTTTCATAATTTTTAATTTTTTGATCAAGCGTACTAAGGTTCTTTTTTGTCTCTTCTAGGTCTTTTGCGCTTGTAATCAGTATGTTTTTCTGTTCTTGATTTAATCCTTCCATGCTATTTATTGCATTTTGATATTTTGAATTTTCTTCTTTAAGTGCTGCAATTTCCTCTTTCATGTTTGACTGTTTTTTATTTAAAACATCAAAATTAGAGTCAAATGTTTTTATTGTATTTTCATATTCCACAATTTTCTTTTTCTGCTCCAAATTTTCTGTGCGAATGTTTGTAGTTAGACTGTCAAAAGATTTGTTTCCCTTGGTTAATTGATTTATGTCATCTTTATTTGCTTGATTTTCACTTTTGAGTGATTTTAATGTATTATTTTTATTTTCATTTTCTATTTTCAATAACTTGATATCTTGTTCATACTCCAATGTCTTGCTTTGCAGTTCGTCGATTTTGTTTTTATCATCTTGGGTTTCTTGTTCTAGTTCATTCAATTTTTTTACATAATCTGATTCAATTTGAAGTATTTTATTTTCATCGTTTGTGTTTCCAGAAACTTTGTCATTTGTAATTTTGTTATTGTTCATATATGAACTGATTTGATTTCCGAATTGTCTGTTGGTCTCTCTTAGTGTTTTTACTTCTTTTTGAAGCGCATCATACTCACGTAATAGACTTGATGTTGATGTTGTGGTGCTTCCTTTATTGATCTCTTGACTTTTTAATGAAATTCTATACTCTTCGTTTGTTTTACGAAGATCTTCTACTTCCTTTTTTATTACTTCATTTTTCGCCTTTAGGTATGCTATCTGTCTTTGAACTTCCTCGTCGTTAACTGATGATAATTTTACAATGCCTTTGTCCTTTAGATAGTCTATGGCAGTAACAAATTCTTGATCTGATATTTCTCCTTTTGACCACATTACTAGGGTTGTTTTTACCCATTCTGGAATCGTTATCTCTTCAGCACTTGCTGAAATAATGCCTGCAAACACAATTACCAAACTTGCAATTGCTAAAATCATTACACGCATGAGCATATCTGCCAATTATTGGAAAATTTTAATCAGTTAAAAGAATTATTGTGTGATTTTATGGATGCCTTGTCTCCACGTTTTTTGCAACTAGATGTTTTTGAATTACACATTAGGAATTTTGTATTCTTTTTGGTTCTAATTTTTTTCTGTATTTGATAGCCAAAACTGTAACTGCAATTCCTATGATAAAAAATACAAGATAAGGTGATTGATTGCCAAATGATTGTGCTATAGGTCCTCCAAGAGTTGGTCCTATTGCCCAACCGATACCAAAAACCGTTTCGTATGCCCCTATTATTTTTCCTGACATCCCTTTACTTGTTTTACTCAAAATTATTTCAAGAGTCAAGGGGAAAAATATGCTAAACCCAAATCCCATAAACACCAATGCTATTGCAAACATGATAATTGAATCTGAAACTGCTGAGATTGCCAATCCCACTGAAATGGCTATAATAGCTACAATCAATGTTTGACTAGTCTTTCTTGAGAATTTACCTATTAATGCAAGTGATATTACCCTTGAAATTCCAAAAGCGAAATACAACAACAAAATATCAGTATCTGACATTCCGCTGTCATTTAAGAACGCAGGATAAATTGATAAAATTATCCCAAAAGATGAGGTACAAAAAATTAACAATATTATGACCTCTGGAAATTTTTTCATCTCCTTAATTGATGAAAGTGAGAATCTTTCATGATGGTTTGTGATACTTTTTCTGGAAATCACAAGAGCAAAAATTATGGTACTTGCCAAAATGAACGAAGCTATTTGAAATAGAATTCTATATGTGACATCTAGACCTTCAAGAAATACTGTTCCTAATAATGGGCCAATCATAAATCCCATTACAAAAAACATTGTAAACCACGAGATGTTTCTACTCTGGTTTGTTCGTTACTTTCATTGGCAATAATGGCTTGGCATGGTGGCCAGAAAAATGCATGAGCTATTCCAGTCATTATTCTAAACCCCATTATCTCTGGGACTGATTGTGCTATTGAAAGAAGATAGATCGATGTTGAATTGATTGCCGCACCTATTGCTAGAAGGTATCCTTTATTGAATTTGTCAAGGAGAATCCCTACAAATATTGGAATAAACATGTAGGGAATAAAATTCGCTAGTCCGATAAAACCAAGTTCAGAATATGTTGCCCCGATTATGTTTTTTGCAAATATTGGTAATATTGGACCGTGTAGTCCGTAAGAGACACCTATGATTAAACCGGTGATGTTTACAAGTACCAGTACTTTGTTCATTTGTATGCGGCAACCATTATTGCTCCGCCCATAAGATCTTTCTCAAACTCTACTTTGGAAAATTTCTCCAGTAATAATTTTTCCAACTTTTTATTTTGTGGCCATCTTTTGTATGTACCATATAGAGTACCAAATTTCAAACCCAGTTTTCCTGCTGCAATTAATGCCAGTATTGGAAGAATAAATCTGAGGTAAAACGATACTCCTAATCTGATTATTGCCTCATCAGGTTTTCCTAAATCAACAATCACAAATCTACCATTATTTTTTAATACTCTGTGAATCTCTGAAATCGCAATTCTCAAATTAATGGCATCTCTAAGGGAATATCCGCACAAAACTGCATCGAATTCTTCATCCTTAAATGGAATGTGTTCAAAAACACCATTTATCAAATCCGGTGTTTTTTCAAAATAAGTTCCTGTGTTTTTTAACATTGGCACAAGGGGATCATAAAGTGTAATTGAAATTTTTCCATCACATAACTTTAAGGCAGTTTTAGACATGTTTCCAAAACCGGATCCTGCATCAAGAATTTTATCTCCTGGAAATACTCTGCCTTTTATTCCTCTATTCCTGTGCTCTACATCCTTACCCAGTGAGATGTATGAATTTACTTTGTCATAAACTGGTATAATTTCACGAAGTACTTCTATGACTTCTCCCCAGTAACTTCCTAATCCCATACTTATCGTCTTTCTAGACTAGTTTGAATAGTTTTCAAATCTAAATTTCAACTTAAGATGCTGTAAATTTAGATGCATTTTTAGCATAATTTTGTAAATCTGATTCTGACACTTTTTCAAATGTTTTTTTCTCTGTAGTGACTTTGGCCATTTTAATGTGATTCAATCCTTCTTTTTGTTCTGCTTTTAGATTAATTGATGCAATGGCAAGTGATGCTGCATCACTCAAACTCATATTCGAATTGTAATGTTTTTCCAAAAATGCATTTACTTCATCAGAACCTGCACCTATTGCAATTGCTGCATACTGTACATAAGTTCCACTAGGATCTGTGACATAGATTGATTCTCCCTTTTGATCAACTCCTGCAATTATCAAAGCAACTCCATTAGGACGTACTCCTGAATACTGCGTAAATTGATGGGACTGATCTGCTAAATGCTTGGCAACAGTTGCAACCTCTACTGATTCATCATAAGTCATTCTATTTCCCTGTGAAAAAAATCTGGCATTATCTACTTGAACACGAGCATCTGGAATGTATCCTGCAGCTGCTACTCCAATATGGTAATCCACTTGAAAAATTTTCTGTGTTACATTTGATGTTTGCAGTGCACGTGGCTTTTCCTCAACTGCCATGATGACTCCTTCCTTACTACGAATTCCTATGGCAAGTGTACCTCTTTTTACTGTCTCAATAGCATATTCGACTTGGTAAATTCTTCCATCAGGCGAATACATTGTAGGGGTCATATCGTAACCGCGTGATGCCATCATAATATGACGAGTCCCTCCTCAGTCAATTTAAGGGTAATTGTCCTTCATTGTTTTGTAATAGATATGGGTAAGATCTGGAAATAGTGTTTTAAGCAAATTCCACCCACAATGTGCAAGGAAAATAAATGACTAGAGCCCAACTCCTCGAATTCAAGGAAATTTTGAGATCCAAATCAGAACAAAGAAAACCCGACAAACAGACCAGTAAATTACTGTTCTATTTGTTTACCAATACAAGAGGTGGTTTTACAAGATTGCGAGTAATCATGTTATTACTTGAACGATCGTACAACACATACCAATTAGCACAGGAACTTCAATTAGATTACAAGGCGATTCAACATCACATGAAAGTACTGGAGAAAAACAACATGATCCTCAAAACTGGTGAAAAGTACGGTGCAATGTTTTACATATCTACATTTTTAGAAGTTAACATTGGCGCACTTGATCTGGCAATTGATAAACTAGATCAAAAAATGAATCAAAAAAAGGTCTATCTTTAATCAATGTGTGATGAGCGATCTAATATTTTAAAATAAACTTAATATAATATGATATTTCAAATTCGATCATCTTGGTAAAGTTAGATCCTTTTGCAAATGCAACAAAACAAGTCAATGACGCATGTGATGTTCTTGGAATTAAGGACAAAGGTCTACGTGAATATCTAGCAACACCAAACAAAGTTTTGAGAGTAAAAATTCCAGTTAAAATGGATAATGGACAAATCAGAATGTTTACCGGTTTTAGAAGTCAACACAATAATGATAGAGGACCATACAAAGGTGGAATCCGATACTTTAACCCTGAAGGTGGAGTTGAATACATGGAACGCGAAGTCATGGCATTATCTTCTTGGATGACATGGAAGTGTGCAGTTGTTGATATTCCATTGGGAGGCGGTAAGGGAGGAATCTATGTCAACGCAAAGACCGAAAAACTAAGTGACGCTGAAATGGAAAGACTCACCAGAGGATTTGCATATAAAATATTTGAAATTATTGGACCTGGCAAAGATATCCCAGCACCAGATGTTTACACAACTGGTAGAGAAATGACCCAAATCATGGATACCTTTAGCAAACTAAATGGAAATGTTTACTCACCTGGTGTAATCACTGGAAAACCAATTTCAATGGGCGGCTCTCTGGCAAGAGATGTTGCTACTGGATTAGGTGTATCATATTGTGTAAGAGAAGCAGCAAAAGCTTTGAAACTAAATCTAAAAGGTGCCAAAGTTGTTTTACAGGGATTTGGAAATGCATCTACATTTACTGGTGAATATTTAGAAAAATTGGGTGCCAAAGTTATTGCTGTAAGTGACTCTAAAGGTTCTATATCAATTCCAAATGGAGCCAAAGTTAGTAAGTTAATTGAATTTAAACAAAAGACAAAATCAGTAGTTGGTTTCCCTGGAAGTAAGAAAATCTCCACCGAGGAATTACTAACAACAAAATGTGATATTTTGGTTCCAGGAGCACTAGAGAATCAAATTGATGCAAAGATTGCAAAGAATCTCAAATGTAGAATAATTGCCGAAGCTGCAAACGGTCCAACATTACCTGAGGCAGATCCTATAATTTACCAAAAGAAAATTCTAGTAATTCCAGATATACTGGCAAATTCCGGTGGTGTCTGCATCTCATATTTGGAATGGGTACAAAACAACATGGGTTACTATTGGACTTTTGATGAAGTTGCAAAAAAGATGGAAGGCAACATTACAAAAGGTTTCAAAGATGCATATGCACTAGCCAATAAACACAAAATCGACATGAGACGAGCTACTATGGCTTTGGCAGTCGGTAGAGTTGTAGAGGCCTTTAACCAAAAAGGTATCTGGCCTTAGACTAGATACGATTCATAACAAACTAGCTGTTCTACAAATCTTATTTTTCCTCTGGTTATCACTGTGAGTTTTCTTTTAAAAGAAAGATCGATTTTTGTTCTACGCTGTAAAAGTTGAATTGTTTTTTCTGTTAAGTATCTTCCCTTTCTATCTCTGTCAAAAAGAATGATTAGTTTCTCATATTTTGCAACAGAATCTGCAAAATTTACAATTCCACCACATTTATGAAATTCAATTATTTGACCTGAAAATCCTAATTTTTTTAATGCTGCTGCATCTCTTTTTCCTTCTACTACCACAATACTGTCTTTCATTAAATTTAGCTGAAATACAAAATTTCTTATCTCTTGAATCTCTTGCTCTGTTACAAGCACAATGTGATGCTTGCTTTAACATATTAATCGCTTTTGCTAAAAATTATTCGTGTCTGAAGTTTTAGTTGTACAAAACACAAGAACAGAAGGATCTGGCTACCTGGGTGAACTTTTAGCCAATGACGGATTTACCATTCATTCAGTTAATGCAAAACATGAGAAACTTCCGGAAAAAAAATATTCGCTTCTAGTAATTTTAGGTGCTCCTGAAAGTGCTAATGAGGATTTGCCTTATTTGCAGGCAGAACAAAAACTGATTAAAAAAACAGTAGATGACGATATTCCTGTACTTGGAATTTGTTTAGGCTCGCAATTGATTGCAAAAACTTTTGGAGGAAAAGTATACCGTGGTCCAAAAAAAGAAATTGGATTTTACCATGATTTGAAAATTGATACTGATTCTAAATTGTTTTCTGGGTTTACAAACCCTTTTACTGTATTTCATTGGCACGGTGACACGTTTGATTTGCCTGAAGGGGCAGTAAGATTGGTGCACTCTGAAAATTATCAAAATCAGGCATTTCAAATTAATAGTGCAATTGGGTTACAATTTCACCTAGAAGTAAATGCTGAAATGGTTAATCTTTGGCTTGATAAGACTCGGGAAAAACTAGAACAAATACCATACATCGATCCCCAAAAAATTCGTTCTGATATTGATGAAAATATTTCAATTGTCAAAAACAATATGAATAATTTTTACAATAATTTCAAATTATTATTTCATCTTTGACCAAAGTTTAATATACAGAGTTTCTATTTCATCGATCTAACTATGAACTCTGTGAAAAAAGTTTTTGAAGACACAATGCAAACCAGTCATAAAGTTATCACAGAAGAATTATCAAAATCAATCCTCAAAACTTATGGTATTAAAGTTCCACCTTTTGCACTCGTTACTTCTGCGGAAGAAGCAGTCAAACAAGCAAAAAAGATTGGATTTCCACTCGTAATGAAAGTTGTATCACCACAAATTTTACACAAAACTGATGTTGGTGGTGTTAAAGTTGGACTAGATAATGTCAATGATGTCAAAAAGACATTCAAAGACATGTATGGCAGACTTTCTAAAAAGAAAGGAGTTGAAGTAAAAGGAATTCTTCTTGAAAAGATGGTTCCAAAAGGTGTTGAACTAATTGTTGGTATTCAAAACGATCCACAGTTTGGTCCAGTAATTATGGTTGGACTAGGTGGAATTATGACTGAAGTTATGAAAGATGTTGCATTCAGAATGCTACCTATTACACCTTCAGATGCAAAATCAATGCTTAATGAACTAAAAGGCTCAGCACTTCTCAAAGGATTCAGAGGAAGTGAACCAATTGATACAAACATGGTTGCAAAGATGCTTGTACAAATTGGAAAACTAGGCGTGGAAAATGCAGATTACATCAACAGTGTTGACTTTAATCCAGTAGTTGTTTATCCAAAATCCCACTTTGTAGTAGATGCAAAAATTATTCTAGATAAAGAAATCAAAAAGAATTCTATCTCAAAAGCTAAGCCAAACATTGAATCAATGGAGTCCTTCTTTACTCCAGAATCTGTTGCCCTAGTAGGGGCATCTGCAACACCTGGAAAGATTGGTAATTCCGTATTAGTTGCACTTGGAAAACAAGATTACAAAGGTAAAGTATATCCAATTAATCCTAAGCAAGAGTCAATTCTTGGAATTAAATGCTATCCATCATTAGATGCAATTACCGAAAAAGTTGACTTGGTTGTTGTTTGTATTGATCTTGCAGACTGTGGACCAATCATGGAGACTTGCGCCAATAAAGGAATTCATAATGTTGTAATCGTTTCAGGTGGAGGAAAAGAGCTTGGTGGTGACAGAGCTGCAATGGAATCTAAAGTAAAAGAATTATCTATAAAACACAAAATTCGTGTAATTGGTCCTAACTGTATTGGAATGTTTAATGCTGCAAATCGTCTTGACTGTGCATTCCAAGGACAAGAAAGAATGGTACGTTCAAAATTAGGAAATGTTGCATTTTTCTCACAAAGTGGAACCATGGGAATTAGTATGTTAGAAAGTGCTGACGTGTTTGGCTTATCTAAGATGATTAGTTTTGGTAATCGTTCTGACGTAGATGAAGCAGATATGATATGGTATGCTGCAAATGATCCTCAAACTAAAGTAATTGGATTATACGTTGAAGGATTTGGTGATGGTAGAAAATTCATCAATACTGCTAAACGTGTAATGAGAGAAAAAAATAAACCAATCATAATTTGGAAGAGTGGAAGAACTGAAGCAGGTGCAAAACAAGCTGCATCGCATACGGGTTCTCTTGGTGGTTCAAATGCAATCATCATGGGTGCATTCAAACAAGCAGGAATTATTTCAGTTGATAGTTATCAAGAACTAGTTGGAGTCTTAAAGGCACTAGCATGGCAACCTCCTGCAAAGGGAAATCGTGTTGCTATGACAAGTAATGGTGCTGGTCCAATGATTGGTGGAATTGATCAATTAGAAAGATCAGGTCTTACTATTGGAAAGTTGTCGCCAGAACTACTCAAAAAAATGAAGGAACGTTTCCCACCAACTGTTCCAATTCATAATGGTAATCCAGCAGATGTAGGCGGCGGTGCAAATGCAGATGATTATAAATTTGTCATTCAGCAATTTCTTGACGAAAAGAATATCGACATTGCTATGCCATGGTTTGTTTTCCAAGATGATCCACTTGAAGAAACAATAGTTGAATATCTAACTGAACTATCAAATAAAAAACAGAAACCAATTCTTGCTGGAGGTAATGGCGGTCCATATACTGAAAAAATGACAAAATTGATTGAGGCAAATAATATTCCAGTTTACAGTGACCTTCGAACTTGGGTTGCAGCTGCATCTGCATTATCTCAATGGGGAAAATTCTCACAAAAATAGATAACCTTTAAGTTCGGTACACCTTGGAAAATATCATGTCTCTAGTTACCACATCTACTTCTGATGGCATATGTACTGTCAAAATAAACAGACCTGACAAACTCAATGCCATGAATATTGATGTTGCAAAAGAACTCATCAAAACTTTTGAAGCCCTAGACAAAGATGACAGCGTTAAAGTAATTATCTTAACTGGTGAAGGAGAAAAGGCATTTTCTGCTGGTGCAGATATTGAATACATGTCAAAAATTTCTCCGGATGAATCAGTTGCATATGCAAAGACAGGACAACTTGTAACTTCTACAGTTGAGCTTGTAAGACAACCAACAATTGCAGCCGTTAACGGTTTTGCACTTGGTGGAGGTTGCGAACTTGCAATGTCTTGTGATATTAGAATTGCAGCAGACACTGCAAGACTTGGTCAACCCGAAGTTACAATTGGAATTCCTCCTGGTTGGGGTGGAACACAAAGATTGATGAGAATTGTGGGAATAGCAAAGGCAAAAGAACTTGTCTATACTGGTAAAATTATCAAAGCAGATGAAGCAAAGGAGATTGGTCTAGTAAATCATGTAGTTCCACTTGCATCACTACAAGAAGAAGCTTTGAAAATGGCACAGCAGATTTCTGCAAACTCTACAATGGGTGTTCAAATGTCCAAAGTTGCAATTAACAAAGGAAGAAACGCTGATCTTGATACTGGACTCTCAATTGAGCTTCTTGCTTGGAGAAATTGTTTTACTCATTCTGATAGAGAAGAGCGAATGACAGCTTTTGTAAATAAATCAAAAAAATAAGCTATCCCTAATTTCTTATTTTCTTGAATTACTAGTGGGTTTGGTATGAAAAGCTTATTATAATTTAAATCGTAATTTGTATTACTATGGCGTCTGAACAAACACAGAAAATGATCACTGTTACACCAAAAGCAGCTGAAAAAATCAAAGAATTCATGAAAGAAGAAGCCGACAGTCCTCAATACCTTAGAGTTTATGTTCAAGGTGGCGGTTGTTCTGGGTTATCTTATGGAATGGGCTTTGAAAAAGCACCAGAAGAAGATGACTTGGTCATGGAAGAAACTGGTATCAAGCTACTTGTAGACAGCTACAGTGTTGATCATCTAAAAGGTGCAAACGTAGACTATATTGAAAGCCTGATGGGATCTGGATTTAAAATTAATAATCCAAACGTTACAAAATCCTGTTCATGTGGTAGTTCATTTAGCACTGAATAAACAACATTATTTTTCATTTTTAGATTATCTAGTGTAAACTATAATTTAGCATAATTTTTGTATGATCTTATGGCTTTATTGAAAATTCTTGCGATACCCTCATATATCGAGAATCAAAACCAAGATTATGATAATTAAGGAGATGAAGAAAGTATGTCTAATAAATCAGGAATTGTCAAATATCATGTTAAACTTTCCTTTGAAGTTGACGGACTTGTTGAACGAGCAGATATAATCGGGGCTATCTTCGGTCAAACCGAAGGACTGTTAGGCCCAGAGATGAATCTGAACGAACTACAACGAGTCTCCAAAGTTGGTCGTATCGAAGTAAATACAAAATCTACTTCAAATACTACAAACGGTGATGCTCTTATTCCAATGAGTACTGATATTGATACTTGTGCATTAATTGCAGCTGGAATTGAGAGTATTGATAAAGTTGGTCCATTTGATTGTGTTTTCAAATTAGAAGCAATTGATGATGTAAGGGCTGCAAAAAAAGATGACATTGTAAGACGTGCTAAAGAAATCAAACAACGTTGGGCTACAAAAACAGTCAGCGAAGGTGAAAGTATGCTAAAAACTGTTCATGAAGGTGATTCTAAAATATTATCTACATACGGTCCATCCAAACTCACATGCAGTTCCGGTTTATTTGATGCCACTTGGATAATTCTAGTCGAAGGCAGAGCTGATGTCATTAATCTTCTCAGAGCTGGCTATGATAATGCAATTGCAATTGAAGGTGCAAAAATTGATGAATCAATCAAAGAACTATGTGCTTCAAAAAATACCGTAGTTGCATTTATTGACGGTGATAGAGCAGGTGGATTCATTCTAAAAGAACTCAAATCTCTTGTAAATCTTGATTATGAATTAAGAGCAGACACAGGAGTAGAAGTTGAAGAGTTAACTCCGCAAAGAATTGATGAAATTCTAAGACCAATAGCTGATGAAATTAAACATGGAAAACCTGCACCAATTCTCAAAAGTGCAGACGATAAACCAGTTGCCGCAATAGCATCCCGAGTTTTTCCAAATCTCAATGAAACACTAGAGGCTATGGCATTAGATGAAAATGAAAAAGAAATTTTCAAAGTTCCAATCAGCGAAGTAGTTAGCAAACTCTCAACACAGTCTGGAATCAAATATCTTCTATTGGATGGTATTATCACTCAGAGACTTTTAGAAGCTGCCAAAAACGCTGGAATTGAACATGTTGTTGGACATCGAGTTGCAAAGTTATCAAACTCTGATGGATTAAATCTAAAAACATTCGGTGACCTAGGCGTAGCATAGGATTTATGACTGAACTAAAAATTCAGCACATCTTAACTCTAACTTATCTTCTTTCTAAAGGTGCAAAACATAATTTTGTCCCTGTCACTACTGATTCCTTAGGTAAGAGTATAAAAAAATCACAGCAAGCCGCATCCAAACACCTACTTGAATTAGAAAACAATCAATTCATTGAGAGAATAATTAGTGGAAGAAACACATCTGTAAAAATTACACCAAAAGGTTTTTCTGAAATGGTAAAATTATCTGCAACACTTCAAAAAAGTCTTGATTCATCCCCATCTCATATTGAACTGAAAGGAACTTTGATCTCAGGTATGGGTGAAGGCGCATATTACATGTCTCTAAAAGGGTACACAAAACAATTCAAATCCAAAATTGGATACGTTCCATTTCCTGGAACCCTTAATGTAAGACTGGATAAAAAAATACACCAAGAAGCGATTAAACAATTTGAAAGTCTAGGTGGAATTACAATTGAGAGTTTTTCAGATGGAAAAAGGACATATGGATGGGTAAAATGCTTTCATGCAAAAATCAACAAATCAATTGATTGTGAATTGATAATCCTTGAGAGAACTCATCATGATCATTCTATAATTGAATTAATCTCTGAACTATGTATTAAAAAATCAGGAAAATTAAAAAACGGTTCTCAAGTTACGATAACAATTCCAATCCAGTCGTAGTTTTCTTATATTGTGTACAACCCTAAATGCCGTGAATAGATTCACCATACTCTTTTTCTATTTTAGAGCTAGAACTTTCTGGAATTGGTGATTGCAATCTTGCAACAGTTGCATCAAGTTCAATTTTTTTACATCCGTCTATGATGAATTTTTCCTGATGTACCTGATCATATCCTAATGCGATTATTTGCGGTTTTACAAGATTGACTGTCTTGAAAATATCATCTTCTTGTCCTATTAAGCAAAGGTCTACCATTACTAGTGAGTTGACTAGTTCCTGTCTCTGCTCTTTACTGTGCAGTGGCTGTCTTTTTTTCATCTTTACTGCAGTACTGTCAGTGGCTACAACCACTATCAACACATCTCCAAGTGCTTTTGCCGCATTAAGTGTGTGAATGTGTCCTGGATGAATTATGTCAAAGACACCCCCTGCTAAAACAACTCGAAGTGACGACCTGCCAAGTTCAGTTAATGTGGTTCTATCTTCTTTTACCAGCTTGTTTTTTACAAGTTCGTCTATTTTTGAATTGATAATATTTTCTGTGAATCCTTTTTTTGTTTTAAGATTGACTATGGATGATTTGCCGTTTATTCCGGCTAGGTACATTTCAGTTAAGATTGACTTTTCCACTAATTCCAATATTATTTTCTAAAATTACTCTCTCTTTAATTCATCGATAATATGTTACATTTTTGGCTCAAGGCCTTTTGCTAATCTTAGTGCATCTACCAAGCCGTCTGCATAACCTATACTCAAAACTGCAACTTCATCCTGACCATCTTCTAGAAATTTTTCTGCGTCTTGAATGTATAATTCGGCATTTTCAAGTATGACTTTGAATTCTTTTTGATCTTTGTAGTACGGTGTTATCTCTTCTAACGCATCTCTTACCATTGGAACATATTTTTTCATCATTTGAATTGAAATCTTTTTTGTTTTTTCTGAATTGTCTTGTGGCTCATCTATGCATCTTCCGAGTATTTTTAATGCATCTGATTCAGTAAAGTGAAGTCTTCCTGTGATGATTATTGTATGTGGCGGTTTGCCAAAATCTATTTTCTTCAGACTAGAAATTTTTCCTGATATGATTGATTGATCTTTGAATCCTACACGCGATGCAACTATTACATGCGTTGATAAATCAATTACATTTCTTTTTTGTCCTTTTTCAGTTTCTATTAATCCAATTAATGCATCTTTTGGATCCATAAAGTAATCTTTGTCTTGATTATATTCTAATAGTAATACGGTGTGATTTCCTTCTATGATGTTTTTGTAAATTACATAGTATGGAGTTGTCAGAGATTTCATCTCACTCATTATTGTTGCAATTCTTCCAACTTTGTAAAAATGGAGACCGCACTCTCCTATCATTGAAGTTAGAGATGATGATGCATGTATCGAATATGTCTTTATTTTTTCTTGTATGGCTCTGGTTCTTAATTCAATATGTGTAGTGGCAATGTATGGATCTCCATAAGATAGTAAGACGACTTTTTTTGTTTTTGCATATTTTAAAATTTCATTGCCATCTTCAACTAGCCATCTTTTACCCTGCTTGAATTCTCCATTGGTCATTTTTTTGATTTTTAACATGTCTGATTTTCCAATTGGGCTGGTAAATTGCTCAAGGTATACAATATCTGCTTTTGATAAAACTTCTAGAGCTTCAACGGGAATCGATTTTGAACCTGAAATTCCCAAGCCTACAAACCAAAGCATTACTGCATATTTTTATCGTGTAGTCTTTTTAAATGGTGTATCATTCTCTTTAAAATTTCAATTCCCCTTAGGTATTCATCAATTGATACCCTTTCATCTATTGTGTGAGCTTGATGGGGATCGCCTGGCCCATATGTAACTACGGGAATCTTCCATTGATTTCCTATTACATTCATGTCTCCAGTTCCAGTTTTTCTAATTAAAGTTGGTCTTGTATGTTCTACATCCATAACTCCCAAAGTGAATGCTCTGACTATGGCAGAATCATGTGGTGCTTCAAAAGGTTCTGTCTCATCTATAATTGAATAGTATGCCTCAACTTTTCTTCTTTGAGATATTTCATTTACTAGTCCTGAAATTTTCTGTTCTACTATTTTGCAATTTGTATCTACAGGAATTCTAATATCAAAAGTTGAAACGCATTCTTTTGGTGTGACATTGTGGCTTGTTCCTCCGTTAATCTCAGTTAGTGTTGCAGTTAGTAGCATTCCTTTACTTTTTGTCTCCTGACCTGACTCTAAACCTTCTTTGAGCTCTTTTGAAAAGATCATTGTTTCCTCAATGGCATTTTTTGAAAGCCAAGGTGCACTTGCATGTGCACTATCTACCACACTTACTTTGAGATTAATTGCCAATCTCCCTTTGTAAGCAATTGTTACTTGTTTTATTCCACTTGGTTCTCCAAATACTGCATAATCTACATCAATGTGGTTCTTGACTAGATTTTTTACTCCGGTGGCATTTCCCTCCTCATCTACTGTGCCGACAAAAATTATGGTGCCGTTATTGTTTTGAACTGAAGCTGCTGCAAACAACATTGCCATTAATGGGGCCTTTGCATCTGATGCACCGCGACCGTAAAGTGAATCTCCTTCTTTTCTAACTTTGACTTTTCCAGGTACGACATCCATGTGTCCACAAAGTAATATTTTTGGTGAACCTGTACCTTTTTTTGCAATAATGTTGCCTACCTCATCTATGTGAATATCTTCAAATCCCAAATCATCACATTTGTCTGCAAGAAATTCAGCCATTGTTTTTTCACTGAGTGAGGGCGTGTACAATCGAAGTGCCTTTTCAAGCATCTTCACTGCAAATCTTGGTGTGACTGTAAATGTTGTTTCCAATTCTCACTTGTTCTTTTTCATTACGTAATCAATCATTAAGGAAGGTATGTCTACTCCACACACTCTTACCGTATTTTTATATTCAGTTGTATTGTTAACCTCGTGAACTACTAGTCCACGTTCATTACTCTCCATCAAATCTACTCCTACAATGTCTCCTTGAACTGCATTTTTTGCCTTGATGCACATCTCTTCCATCTCTGGTGTTACTTTACATTCTTCTGCTGTTCCACCCAGTGCCATGTTCGTTTTCCAATTTCCATTTCCTGAAGTTCTGTAAATTGCTGCAACTATTTTATCTCCAACCATTATTGCTCTAATATCCCTTGGTGGTCTGTTGACAAATTCTTCTAAATAATGAACTTGATATATTGGGTACATTGCCTCTCTGCTTTCAATAATTCCCTCCGCTGAATCTTTATCATTTAATTTTGAAATCAATCTGCCCCAACTGCCAACTGTTGGTTTGATCACTTTTGGATACCCGTGTGTTTCTAGATGTTCTATTACTGCATCTTTTGAAAATGCAACAGCTGCATATGGTGTTGGAACTCCGTATTTTTTTAGTAACATATGTGTAAATAATTTATTTCCTGCAAAAATTCCTGTATTTAGACAATTAATTACATTTACACCCATCCCTTCAAGTGCTGCAGTTGAATGTAGATTTCGATAATAGCTTACACACCTTTGAATAACTGGTCCGTAATCTTCTGGTTTTTTATCTAAATCTATTGCTAAATTCTTACAGTCAACCATCTGTATGTTGATGTTCTTTTTTTTGCCAGCTTCTAACAGAGCTTTTTCTTCCCAACGGATGGTATCATAAAGAATTGTAATGTCAGGACTCACTGTCCCCAATCCTCGCCAACCGATTGGGCAGGCTTTAATTGGAAACCGTTTGAGCCTTTTGCTAATTCAAAACTTGCGCCACATTCCGGACATGTTACAATTTCTCCTTCCACTGCATCATTTGGAATGGAAATATCTGCATCACATTCTTCACATTTTGACATGTTTTCTTCTCACATTTCCTCTCTATTTATCATTAATTATCTTTTTTTCAAGCCTATCTTCTAGTGGAATCTCAATTAAATCCCCCATTCTAAGTTCTTTTAGACCTGCTGCTACTGCTTTGGCACCCTCATCGTCTTTTTGAAGCCCCAAAATTGACATCAAGTATGCGGCACCCGTTTTTCCTGCCAATTCACCAAAGACAATTCTTCTTGTATTTCCCACTGCTCTTGGTGGGATTGGCTCATATGCTGCAGGATTTTTTAATATTGCTGCAAGATGTGTTCCTGCTTTGTGTTTGTATGCAGAAGAGCCAACAAGTGGTTTTGAATCATATGGTTTAATCGAAGTGTAATTTTCAATTAGTCTTGACAAGTCTAGCAGCATATCTAATCTGAAATCATTTGGTGATTTGTAAAGATACGTTAGTGCTACTGCAACTTCTGCAAGAGGTGGGATACCTGTCCTTTCTCCTATTCCGTCAATTGTTGTATGTATCTGATCTACTCCTGCATCACATGCAGAAAATGCATTAGCTACTGCAAATCCAATGTCATTGTGAACATGTGCATCTAGTGGAACATCTATTGCCTCTCTTACTTTTTTAACAAAATTATACATGCCTATTGGACGCATAATTCCAACAGTATCAGGCAAACTTATTCTATCTACACCTGCCTCTTCAATTGCCTTGCATATCTGCAGCAAAAATTCTGGATCTGCTCTACTTCCGTCCTCAACTGTAAATCTAATTTTTAGTCCGTGTGATTTTGCATATTCTACTGTTTCAACTGATCTCTCCATTGCTTCTTCTCTTGTAATTCGCAGCTTGTCTTTTAGATGAATATCTGAAATTCCAAGATATGCTGCACACCATTTTGCATCGCAGCTTAATGAGATGTCGATGTCTTCTTTGAGAGCTCTTCCATGAGATACAATGTCTGCTTTTAGTCCTTGTTTGATAATTGTTTTAGTTGCTTCTTTATGATCTTTGGAAACTACTGGTGAAATTTCAATTTGATCTACTCCGAAATAATCTAACATCCATGCAATCTGTATTCTCTGTTTGTTTGTAAATGAAACTCCTGGATGCTGTTCTCCTTCTCTTAGAGTGCTGTCTAGTACTCTGATTTTCTTTGGATTTTTATCATATGCGTTGTAAATGTCTGCATAGTAATTCGGATCTTTCATTACAGAAAACGTTGACATAAATTGAGAATATAAATATATTCGTACTAACTTCGCTGAAAATTACTTGTGATGATCCTAATTTAGTCAAGTATGGAAATTATAAACCGAAAGTCGTTTTATGCTACTTTTCTTAAAATAATTACTGTGTTGGTATCAATCACACCTGGAATTTTTCTTAATGCATCTATGCTGTTATTTATTTCAGCAATGTTTGTTGCACTAATTATTGTAGTGATATCATACTGACCTGTAATTTCATAAACTGTTTTGACTCCTTCTAATTTTGCTAGTTTTTCTGAAACTTTTGCAGTGTCTGTTGCAGAATCTACGGATATCAAGACAATGGCACTGGTAGCGTTTTCTTCTCCAATCTCAACAGTGAATCTTTTGATGGTCTGACTGTCTACAAGATTTTTTACTCTTCTTCTAACTGCTGATTCTGATAGTTTTAGTTTCTTTCCAATATCTACAAAAGATTCTCTGGAATCTTCTTTGAGATAATTTATTATTTTTTCGTCTATTTTGTCTTTATACATTGTTTTTCTGCTCCTCTTTAGTGAGTACTACATCTAGGGTTTCTAAAACTTTCGTTATGTCTTCTTTAGTTATTACTAGTGGTGGTAAAATTCTTAGAATATTTCTGCCTGAGTACAGCATTAGAACTCCTTCTTTCATAAGGTTCATCAGGACATCTTTTACCTCAAATTTCAATTCTACTCCTATCATCAATCCCTTTCCTCTGATTTCTCTAATTATGGTGTGTTTTTCTTTTAGTTTTTCCAAACCTTCTCTGAATATCTTTCCCATTTTTTCAGAATTTTCAATCAGACCGTCTTGGGTAAGTGCGTGTAGCGTTGCAATTCCTGCAGCACATGAAAGAGGGTTTCCTCCGAATGTTGAAGAATGTTCTCCCTTACTCATTGAAGCAAGAATATCTGGTCTTACTAAAGTTGCACCCATTGGAACTCCACCTGCAATTCCTTTTGCAAGACATAGGATGTCTGGTGCAGTATTCCAATGATCACACGCCCATAGTCGTCCTGTTCTACCTAATCCTGCTTGTATTTCGTCAAAAATCAAAAGAATTCCTTTTTCATCGCAAAGCTTTCTTACTTCTTGCAAAAATCCATCTGGTGCAACAATGATTCCACTTTCACCTTGAATTGGTTCTAAAATAACAAATGCAGTATCTTCATCAATTGTAGAACGAAGAGATTCAATATCTCCAAATGATGCAAAAGAAACTTTTTCAACTAATGGTTCGAATGCTTTTTTATATTTTGGATTAAATGTTAACGTGAGAGCACCAAGTGTTTTTCCATGATAGGATCCTTTCATTGCAACCATTCCTTTTTTGCCGGTGAACTTTCTTGCAAATTTTATTGCAGCTTCTATTGCTTCTGCACCGCTATTGTTTAGATGAACTTGAGTGAGTCCTTTTGGTGCAAGACTGATTAGTGTTTTTAGAAATTCTTCTCTTGTTTTATTGTACAATGAACTGTGTACTGTAATTATTTTGTCTACCTGTTCTTTGATTGCTTTGACAACTCTTTTGTTTTGATGTCCGACGATTGCTACACCATATCCTCCCATACAGTCAATGTACTCTTTACCATTGACATCCCACACATGAGCTCCCACTCCTTTTTCAATTGTAACTGGAAATCTCTGATACAGAGCTCCCATAAAGTCATCTTCAGTCATGTTGAATCACCGTACAGTTATCGTGTGCAATTGCCGATGATATAGGATTTTCTCTTTGACCATTTGCAATGAGTGCCTCTTTTACTCCCATATCTAGGGCTTCAGTAGCTGCAAGAATTTTCTTTTCCATACCTGGACCTATCTTTGGTCTGATCTCCTTTGCTTCTGCTAATGTTAATTTAGTTACAAGTTTGTCATCCATCAAAAGTCCGTCTACATTTGTTATGAATAATACTTTGTCTGATCCTGTGCTTCCTGCTACATATGCTGCTGCTCTGTCTCCATCAACATTGAGAAAATCTGATTCTTCGCTAATTGCAATCGGTGAAATCACAGGTGTCAAACCTTGTTTTAACAGCGATTTGATGAAATCTGAATTGACTTTGGTAATTTTGCCTGTGTAGCCTCCATCAATTGCCTGTTTTCGACCTTTTTCATTAATGATTAATAGTGTTTTTTTCCTTTCTGCTTGAATTACCTTGGCATCAACACCTGAAAGTCCAATTGCATTGATTCCATTTTTTTGAAGCATTTGAACAATTGTTTTGTTTATTCTTCCAGACATTACCATTGTAAAAATTTCTACTGTTTCTTTGTCTGTGTATCTGCTCTTTATTCCGCTAGGCGATGTTACAAATTTTGCTTCTTTTCCAAGTTGTTCACAAACTTTTGTAACTTCTTTTCCTCCGCCATGAACTATAATGATTCCTTCTGTCTCTGCAACTTTTTTAATATCTGAAATAGTTGATGGATGTAAATTATCTACTACACTCCCACCGATTTTGATTGTGATCATTTCTATACTGGAGTAAGTGGTGTGTATCTCAAGCCATCCATTTCATCAAAACCACACATGACATTCATGTTTTGTATGGCAGAACCAGCTGCACCTTTCATTAGATTATCAGATGCTGAAAGAGCAATCAATCTGTGGTTTTCTTCATCTATGTCAAAACCTATATCACAAAAGTTTGAACCGACTACGAATTTTGGATCTGGGAATTTATACAATCCTTTTTTGTCTCGAATTAATCTAATGAATTTTTCTTGACCATAAGCTTCGCGATATATTCTCCATAATTCTTTTTCCTCAATATCTTTTTTCATAAATGTGTGATTCGTACATAAAATTCCACGAACTATATCCACTGCATGTGGACTCATTGAAACATGAATTTTCTTTCCTGCAATTTCGCTTAGCTCTTGTTCTATTTCTCCAGTGTGTCTGTGTTTTGCTGGCTTGTATGGTCTGATAACACCTGCCCTCATTGCATGAGCAGTTCCTGAACCAGAACCTGCACCGGATGAACCAATTTTAGAATCTACAATGATGTGTTCTAAATCAATTAGATCATTTCGAATAAGTGGTGCAAGTGCTAACATGGAAGTTACTGCCATACATCCTGGGCAAGAAACTAGTTGTGCTTTTTTGATTTGTTCTCTGTGTAACTCTGGAACACCAAATACTGATTTTGGTAAATAATCTGGATGTGGATGTTCCCATCCATACCATTTATCATAATCTGCAGGATTGTGCAATCTGTAATCTGCACTCAAATCTATAACTTTTAGACCTCTGTCGTACAATGCTTTTACAATTTCAGTTGCGGTTCCATGTGGAACTGCGGTAAATACAATGTCACACTTGTCTGTCATTTTGTCATAATCTAATTCTGAAAAAGTTAGATCGGTAAATCCTTTCAAACTGGGTTGAATTCTATGGAGATACTCTCCCACATGTTGTCGTGAGGTGACCATTGCGATCTCTACATCTGGATGATTTACTAGAAGGCGAAGTGTTTCTCCTCCAACATAACCTGATGCTCCTACAACACCGACTTTCATGATAATCCTCCCGTAAGGAACTATAATTTATTTCCTAACATAGTTTAAAGCAAATTCTATCATTTCTTTTGGAATATTTCGTCGTGAAACTCTTGACAGCCCCTTAAACTCTACAGTATTGTTAACCTCATGCACTACCAATCCTCGCTTTTCATCTTCCATTATGTCAATCCCTAAAATTCCGCCACCCATGGCTTTTGATGCTTTTGTAGATATATCTTCGATCTCTTTTGTGATCTCACATAACTCTGGATCTGCCCCCAATGCTATGTTTGTTTTAAAACCGCCTGATGATTTTCTATACATGGCAGCTATTGGCTCATCGCCAATTGTAATAACTCGAATGTCCCTTGGTGGTCTTTTTATCAATTCTTGAAGATAGAAAATTCTGTCATGTGGGCTGTCTGTGATATCTCTAATCTCAAATAATGCATCGGCAGTATCTTTGTCTTTTAGTTGCATTACTCCTCTGCCCCAACTTCCTATGATTGGTTTGATTACGAGTGGATATCCGACTCTTTCTATATTTTCTGATGCACTTTCACTTGAAAATGAAAAATATGTTTTTGGTGTAGGGACGTTGTATTTTTTCAAAAGTAGAGTCATGAACATTTTATTTCCGCATTGATTTGCAACTTGAAATTTGTTGAGTACTGGTACATCCATAAATTCAAGACTGGCAGTAAAATGGAGCCCTCTAAAATAACTGACACATCTTTCTAAAACAACATCTCCAAAATCAAAATCATTTCTTTTACTATCTGTATTGACTTGGGTAGTTTTGGCATCTAGCATTACTGCATTGTGGCCTAGATCTGATGCCTCTTTCTCAAGCATCTTTTCTTCAGTTCTTATGCGGTCAAACACGATACAAATTTTTGACATTACTCTCCCCAGTCTTCGCCTACACTTTCTGCTTGTTTTAGCTCAACAGTAGATCCATTTTTTTTTGCGATCTCAAAGTCGGCGCCACAATCAGGACAGGAGATGATTTCTCCAACAGAGGCATCGTCTGGGATGTTAAGAGTTGCGTCACATTCTTGACAGTTCATGTTTTTGTTGACATTTTCTTTTGTAATTTAATAGCTTCTGTTGATTGAATTCCCCACAATTCTACAAATCCTTTTGCCAATCTTTGATCAAAAGTTGATTCTGCACCATAAGTGGCGATCTTGTGACTATACAGTGAATATTCTGATTTTCTTCCCACAACACGAATGCTTCCTTTGAAGAGCTTTAGTTTTACAGTTCCTGATACTGGTCTTTGTGATCTTTGAATAAATGCATCAAGATCTTGTTTTAGTGGATCTTGCCATAATCCTGAATATGCAAGATATGCCCACTCGTCATCAATGATTGATTTGAATTTATTTTCATGTTTTGTGTGAACCATTTTTTCTAAATCAGCATGAGCTTCAATAAGGCATGTGGCACCTGGAGTTTCGTAAACTTCGCGAGATTTTATTCCTACAACTCTGTCTTCAATGTGATCAACAATTCCAACTCCTGCGTCTCCTGCTTTTTTGTTTACGTACTCGATTAATTTTATAGGTTCCATAACTTTTCCATCAATTGCAACTGGTATTCCTTTTTCAAATTTAATTTCCATGTATGTTGGCTTGTCTGGTAAATTTTTTGTTTTTACCCAAATGAATGCATCTTCAGGTGGTTCATTGTATGGATCTTCTAACACTCCGCCTTCAATTGCGCGTCCCCACAAATTTTGATCAATGCTGAATCTTTTTGCTACTGAATCAATTTCTATTCCGTGTTTCTTTGCAAACTTTAACTCTGTCTCTCTGTCTAAATTTTTGTCTCGAATTGGTGCAATGATTGGTAAATCAGAACCAGAACGTAATGTAATGTCAAATCTCACTTGATCATTTCCTTTACCTGAACATCCATGAGCTAGTGCTGTTACTTTTTCTTTTTTTGCAATTTCTAAAACTTTTTCTGCAATTAGTGGTCTAGCTAATGCAGTTGCTAGACAATATTTTTTTTGATAAAGTGCATTTGCCTTAATTGATGGAAAAATAAAATTTTCAACAAATTCTTTTCTTGCATCTATATTGTAATGTTTTATTACTCCGAGTTTTTTTGCTTTAGCTTCAATTTTTTTCTGATCATCGCCCTGACCTACATCTACAGTTACTGTTATGACATCCATGTTGTATTCTTCTTGAAGATATTTTATTACGACTGATGTATCTAGTCCTCCGGAAAATGCAAGAATTCCTCTTTCAGTCATAAAACACATTTTCCCGTCGTATTTTGGAATTTATCTTTTGTGATACGCTGAAAATCAAAAGTAAATTTGAAATTTTCTCTAACTAGCTTGAGCTAAAATTCGATGATTATTTAACCGCCGAATATAACGCTGTTTTATGAAAACGCGATCGGTAATTTTTGCCGCAATTATTGGTGTCACTTTGATCTCTATTGCTGTAATTATGGAAAGTTATACTGAAACTACGCATGAAAATAAGATCAGGGTGGCATATTTTCCCAACATAAACCACGCAGTACCAATTATTGGGATGGAAAATGGAATATTTGAAAATCAAATTGGAAACAATACTTCAATTGAATCCATATTGTTTGATGCTGGACCTCAGGTGATAGAGTCTCTTTTTGCCGGCTCAATTGATATTGCATATGTTGGCCCTGGACCTGCAATTAACGGATTTTTAAAATCTGAAGATCACAATGTAAAAATTTTATCTGGTGTTGCAAGCGGTGGTGCTAGTTTTATTGTTCATCCAAATTCTAAAATTAACTCTGTTGCTGATTTTGGAGGAAAAAGAATTGCAGCACCACAAATAGGAAACACACAAGATATTTCATTGAGAAGTTATCTTTCTGAGAACGGATTAAAACCGGCTGAAAAAGGCGGGTCTGTTACTGTCTTGAATATATCAAATTCTGATATTTACACATTGTTTGCAAAAGGTGACATTGATGCTGCATGGGTTCCTGAACCCACTGCTACAATATTGGTGCAACAATTAGATGGCAAAAGATTATTTCATGAAGAAGAACTTTGGCCTGAGGGTAGATTTGCATCAGTACTATTAATTGCTAGAGAAGAATATGTGAATCAGAATCCTGATTTGATAAACAAATGGCTAAAAGCAAATCAGCAAACAATAGACTGGATAAATTCTAATCCGGAACAGACTAGAATAACTTTCATTGAATTTATGAAAAAAGAAACTGGTAAATCTCTCTCTGATGGCTTGGTTGATGAATCATTATCTAATTTAAAATTTACATCTGATCCTATTGTTAGCTCTATTCACACGTTTGCTAAAAGAGCAGACTCTCTTGGTTATTTAGGACGACATGGATATAGTTTAGATGGGATTTTCTTTGACAAAAATTCAAATTCACAATTACGGGAGGTTTTAGTAAATGACAAAACTTGAGGCTAAAAATATTGTAAAGTATTTCAAACACGACAGTCACCGTCTCAAGGCATTGGGTGGTGTAAATCTGCAGATTGAAGATGGTGAGTTTGTCTGCTTAGTGGGACCATCTGGATGTGGTAAATCTACTTTTTTACGAATTGTTGCAGGTTTGGAAACTCCAGATGAGGGCGAAATTCTCTTTGATGGAAAACCCGTTACAACTACGGGTCCTGAAAGAATTATGGTATTTCAGGAGGGTGCATTATTTCCCTGGTTGAAAGTACAAGATAATGTAGAGTTTGGCTTGAAGATGGCGGGAATTCCAAAAGACGAGCGAGCACAGATATCAAAACGATATCTGGACATGATGCAATTGACAAAATTTGCTGATTCCTACACGTATCAACTTTCAACTGGCATGAAGCAAAGAGTAGCGATAGCTAGAGCACTTGTCATGGATCCTGATGTGTTGTTAATGGATGAGCCATTTGCAGCACTTGATGCACAAACAAGAGATCTGTTGCTAGTTGAAATGCAATTGATTTGGGAAAAAACCAAAAAAACAATTCTATTTGTAACTCATAATGTTACAGAAGCTACAGTACTTGGAACCAAAGTTGCAGTATTTAGCAATAGACCTTCTGTGATTAAAAAAATAATAAATGTAGATTATAAACGACCACGACTCGTAGAGGATCAAAATCTTTTCCCACTCCAACAAGAAATTTTATCTGAATTACGACCTGAGGTAAAGAAAAACTAGTGATATTTATGAAAAAAAATACTCTGGCAAAACAAATTATCTTTTATGTAGCACTTGTAGCTGTTTGGCAGATTGTCTCGATGACTAATGTTTGGCCCAACAATCTTTTTCCTTCTCCTTATGATGTGGCTGAAGATCTAGTGTATACTGCATCTGATGGAAGTCTGTTCTTTGGAATAGCAACCAGTCTTTTGAGATTGATAATTGGATTGACAATTGCAATAATTGGTGGAATGTTGCTTGGAATTTTTATGGCAAGAGTAGAGATTGTAAATCAGACAATAGGTTCATTGGTTTTAGGATTGCAATCAATCCCTTCTGTTGCTTGGGTACCGCTTGCAATACTTTGGTTTGGATTAACTGATGGTGGAATTATCTTTGTCACTGCAATTGGTTCAATGTTTGCAGTGACAATTGCTACCTATACTGGAGTCAAAAATATCAATCCGCATTATATCGAGGCTGCAAGAAATATGGGCGCAAAAGGAACTCAATTGAGCATATACGTCTTAATTCCTGCAGCATTTCCGTATTTGATTTCTGGTTTCAAACAAGGTTGGGCTTTTGCATGGAGGGGAGTGATAGGGGCTGAATTGCTATTTTCATTTCTAGGATTGGGATTTTTACTCAACGTAGGACGACAACTAAATGATATCTCTCAAGTGTTTGCGATAATGCTGGTGATCATGATGGTGGGTATTGCAATTGATGGAATAATTTTCAAGAGAATTGAAAATAAAGTCATGTCTAGATGGGGACTGCGCTAAGTCTTTTAATTTTTTATTTTTAGTGACACTACAAATGCGACCATAATTATTGCAATTGCAAAATACATCACAGATACATAATTAAATGCAAAAGCAATCGTACCAGCAATTATGGGTCCTACAACAGATCCAATTGAGATAGTTGAACCGAAAATTCCAGTTGATGTTGAACGTGGGTTGTTTTCCATCAAGTGAAAGCTTCCACCAATGTACAAAAAAGCCCAAGTAGCACCCACAAGTGCCATAAATGGCATTGCCATCCACCATTCAGTTATCAAAGATAACCCGACAAAGACAAATGTGGTAGCGCCAATTCCAATTTTGAATTTTGTTACATTTGAGATTTTAATTTTGCTTGCCATCAAATTCATCAAAACAAAAGCAGCTAACGTGTTTGCCACATAGACAATTGAAATTTGATAAAGTTCTGCATTTAATTTCTCCATTAGCATTATTGGAAAAATTGTCCATACTGATGCTGCACCAATATGTCGTAAGAGAAGTGATATGAATAGAAATTTGTTTTTTACAATTATATTTTTTGTAGTTCCGGGTGTCAGTTCTTTTTCTTGTAATGTGTTTGGCATCTTTATTGTAAATAACAATCCGATAAAAAAGAAAACTCCACTGATTAGAAAAGTTAGTTTGATGTCATTGACAATACCTGCAGCAGCAGTTCCTGCCAACCATCCCAACGCATGAAATGAAATTACAGTTATTGCCCGCTTTTTTTCATGATTTGCTTCATAGGTATAGGCAATCATGGAAGGAACCATTATTCCACTTGCAACTCCAGCACCAATTCTGGCTAAAAATAACAATCCTACATCGTCTGCAAAATAGTGTAATCCAAAAGCTATGGCGCATCCAATGAAGCCTATTCTGATGAATTTCAGCCTGGTTCCTTTCTTATCTGCATGCCGTCCAAAGTAAATTTGAGATAAAATTTCTGCAACACTAAATGATGCAATTATTAGACCAATTTCAAAAACAGAATTTGTTACACCCATTGCCATTATTGGCAAGAACACAAAGACAATGGAAATTCCAGCATGTTGAAAAAAGGTAGCGCTACGAACTAGATTGTTTAATTTTATTTTTTGCATAAATATATGGAATTTACATCTCTACCTAATTTCAACATAAGTGCCAATTCACCTGATTGTGTGGATGATTTTTCTCAAAAGAGTTAAACTGTATAGATACATTCTAAAAATAAATTGGTACAAAAAGAGCCATTTCTCACTGCATTACAAAACAGAATTTTGCTTTTTGATGGGGCAATGGGAACTGAGATTCAAAAACATAATCCTGCACCTGAAGATTTCCCAAATAATCAAGACGGATTTAATGATGGTTTAGTTTTGACTCATCCAGAATGGATCAAACAAATTCATCGAAATTATTTGGATGCAGGTTCTGACTGTATAGAAACTAACTCCTTTGGTTCAAACAAAATAAAACTAGATGAATACGGTTTTGGCAATCAGACAGTAGATTTTAACAAAAAAATATCACAATTGGCAGTTGAGGTTTGTTCAGAATATGCTGACAAACCTCGATATGTCATTGGTTCAATGGGACCCTCAGGTTATCTTCCAAGCTCAAATGATCCAGACTTGGGACAAAAACCACTAGATGAAATCAAAGAGGCATTTGAATTACAAGCTGAAGGTTTGATTCTTGGCGGAGTTGATGCACTTTTAATTGAAACAAGTCAGGATATCTTGGAGGTAAAACTTGCTATTGAAGCATGTCATGATGCGATGAAAAAAACTGGAAAAAAAGTTCCAATCATTGCAAATACAACTTTGGACCAATATGGAAAAATGTTACTTGGAACAAACATTCAAGCTGCATACACCACTGTATCTGATATGGGAATTGATGTTTTTGGTTTGAATTGCTCTACAGGTCCAATTGAGATGACTCCTAGTATTAGATGGCTTGATGATCAAAATGAGCATAATTTGTTGGTAGTTCCTAATGCAGGTATGCCTGAAAATCAGGGTGGACAAGCAGTATACAAGATGACTCCTGAAAAAATGGGTGAAGCGCTAGGTGATTTTCTTAAACAGTACAAAAAAGTTCGAATAATTGGCGGCTGTTGTGGAACAAATCCTGAGCATATTGCTGTACTAAGAAAAGTAATTGACGAAAAAGCTTATTCTATCAAGGGTTAAGTATTTAGAAAAACTGAGGAGAATTTATCACATTGACTATTCCTAGAGTTAGCTCTGCACTAAAAGCAGTTGATTTGAAGCAACTGCCACCACCTCTAATCATTGGAGAGAGAATCAACACACAAGGTTCCAGAAAAGCAAAACAGCTTGTACTAAATGATGATTATGATGGATTAGTTGATTTAGCAAGAATCCAGGTTGAAGACGGTGCACACTGTCTTGATATTTGTGTTGCCACTACTGAACGAGCTGATGAACGTCAATTCATGCTAAATCTTGTTAAAAAATTAAGTATGGAAATTGATGCTCCACTTGTAATTGATTCTACAGACCCTGATGTGATAGAGGCAGCTGTTGAGCAAATTCCCGGAAGACCAATAATTAATTCAATTAATCTGGAGGGGGATGGAAGTAGATTTGAAAGACTTGCACCAATAATGGCAAAGTACGGGTTGCCTGCAATTGCATTATGCATTGGACCAAAAGGTATGGCAAAAACTCCTCAAGAAAAAGTTGAGACTGCAGAATTACTTTATGAAACCGGAAAAAAATATGGATTAAAAATTGAACAATTTATTTTTGATGTTCTCACATTTACACTTGCTACTGGAGAAGATGAGTTTTTAGATGCAGGAAAAAATACCCTTGACGGTATCCGACTTGTCAAAGAAAAATTTCCAAATTCATTTACAACTTTGGGATTAAGTAATATCAGTTTTGGACTGGTTCCATATGCAAGAAAAGTTATCAATTCGGTATTTTTGTACCATGCGGTAAAATCTGGACTGGATACAGCTATTGTAAATTCAAAAGAAATAATTCCTTATGGGGAAATTGATGTAACAGAGAAAAAACTAGCTGAGGATTTAATATTTAATACTCATCCAAATGCGCTATCTGAATTAATTATTTATTTTGAAAAGGCAGGCACGCAAGGCAATGAAACTATGAAAAAAATGGATGTAGATCCGACATGGCCTCCTGGAAAACGTGCATACTTTAGAATTCTCAACAGACTAAAAGATGGAATTCAAAATGATGTTGTTTCAGCTATTGCAGATAAGATTGGTAAAAATGAACTCATTGAAGATAATGATGGAATTCTTTCTCTGAATGCTTCTCCTGAAATTACTCATGATGGTGCAATTAGAACTCTAAATGAGGATTTACTTCCTGCAATGAAGGAGGTTGGCGATAAATTTGGTTCAGGGGAATTGATTCTGCCATTTGTTCTTAAATCTGCTGAATGCATGAAAGCAGCAGTAGGAGAATTAGAGAAATATCTAGTCCGAGAAGAAGGCACGTCTAAAGGAAAACTTGTACTTGGAACCGTCTATGGTGATGTTCATGACATTGGAAAGAATTTGGTAAAAACTATCTTTCAAAATAATGGTTACACTGTTTATGATTTGGGAAAGCAAGTGCCTCTGCAAAAATTCTTGGAAAAAATAGATGAGGTAAAACCTGATGCTCTGGGGTTATCTGCACTTTTGGTATCTACATCAAAGCAAATGCAGCATTTTGTAGAACATGCAAGAAAAAACAACATGAATATTCCAATTTTATGTGGCGGTGCTGCAATCAACACCAATTACATCAACAGAATTGCAAAAGAAGGTGGCATCTACGAATCTGGAGTGTTTTATTGTAATACAATGTTTGAAGGTCTGAAAACAATGGATACACTGGTTTCAAATGAAAAGCCCAAATTTTTAGCACAATGGAAAGAGAAACTTGAAAATTGGAAAGACAAGTCTACTGTAGTAATTGACACTTTGAATCTTCCAAAAAGTGATATCAAACCTGTGGTTCCGCCAACTCCTTTGATAGTTGGAGAGCCAATTAGATTGAAATCTGATCAAATCAAAATGGGTGAAGTTTGGGAACTGATTGACAAAAAATCGCTCTTCAAGTTATCTTGGGGTCTACGTGGAAAAGCAGGTGCTGAATCTGAAGCAGACCATGAAACATTACTAAATGAATGGAAAATTCGAATAATTCGAGAAAAATTATTTGAATCCGAAATCGTGTATGGTTTTTTTAAATGTCACAATAAAGACGGAAAACTAAAAGTCGATAATCCAAACGGTGAAAGTGTCGAGTTTGACTTCCCACGTTCTTCAAAATCTAGTCATCTCTGTCTTACTGATTATTTTGGAGAAGATGACATTGTTGCATTTCAAGCAGTTACAGTTGGAAACAAAGTTTCAGATATTATAGAGCAATGGAATAAAGAAGACAAGTATGCTGATGCATACTATTTGCATGGTTTGGCAGTTGAGGTAGCTGAGGCATTAGCAGAATGGATAAATCGTAAAATAAAATCTGAATTAAAACTAGGAGCAAAAGGGGGACTGCGATACAGTTGGGGTTTCCCAAGCTGTCCTGACGTCTTACAACATGAACAAGTTTGGAAGCTACTACACCCAGAAAAATCTGGAATGACGTTAACTGAATCTGGACAAATTATTCCAGAACAATCAACTGCGGCAATTGTAGTGCATCATCCGGAGTCACAGTATTTTGTACTTTAGATTTTTTTCAATGTCTCTTTTGCAAATGTAAAATCATTAGGCGATGTGATTAGTACATCTCCTGCAATGCTGTGAATTTCTTTGATAAAATTAGCCGGGTTTTCTTTGTAACCTGACCAATCTAGTTCCAAAAACTTTGCAGAACCCTCATTTTTTTCGGTAGGTAACAAAATACATGGAATGATTCTAAATCCACTTGGTCTTAGTTTGTCTGAAATTCTTTGTACCTGTTCTGCTGAATGAATTACCTGTGTCATAAACCCCTTGGGTGCAGCAGCAATCTTTTTTTGAATTTTCTCAAAGTTGGGATCACTAAGTAATGATAGGAAAAAATTCATCCTCTCCCCATACCCTAACTCGTTTAGTTGCTTGACTACCTGACTTGGAATCAAACCTGAATCAGTTGGGTTTTCTTTTGATGGATCACCTTTAAGGACGAGAATTCCGTCTAATCTGAATTCTATTGATTCTTGCACTATTTGTTTGATCAAATCCATATCTTTGTCTCTTACGCGCATACTGATTGTAATTTGCAAATTAGGATGGTTTGCCTTTAGTAATTTTCCTGCGGTTAACGCTGAAACTCGTCTAGTTCCCAAAACAGAATCTGTTACATGAATGCCGTCACACAGATTGCTGATATCTGAAACTCTTTGTAGCAGGTTTGATAACAGTGAATTTATTTCGTCATTTGATAATTCTACACCTTCTGGAATCTTTGGTGGATTTATTTCATATATGACGGCCATAAAGAATCTCAAATTTAACTTGGTTAAAACCTTTAAACACAAACTCAATAAAATAGATAATCGCTATAATCATAGTGGACTTGGAATTACTACGATCTTTGCTTTCAAGTAAAATCGATCCTGTCTTGGAACATTATGGAACAAATAATCTTGCATCAATACTTGTTGTGATTTATGGTAAAGAGCCAATTGTTGTAATGACTGAAAAACCAAAACATCTAAAATTTCATGCTGGAGAAATTTCATTTCCAGGTGGGAAATTTGATCCGGATGATTCTGATCTTTTAGAAACTGCATTACGTGAGACTCGAGAAGAGATAGGTTTGAGAATTTCAAAAAACCAAGTAATAGGACAACTGGCGCCAGTTGTAACTCTTAATTCAGGTTTTATAATTTTGCCATTTGTTTCAATAGTTGATAAAATTACATCGCTTTCGGCAAACTCTGAAGTGGAAAATATACTTCACATTCCTCTCAAATCTTTTTTGAAAACAATGGCAGATGATCAAAATCCAACTCACAACAGAATTCAAGAAATGTATACATTTGAATATCAAAATAAAATTATTTGGGGTGCGTCTGCACGAATTCTAAAACAAATAGTAAATCGCCTAAATTCCTGAGATTCATTTAAAAAGAGCTCTTCGTGCCTGAAAATTATGGCTGCTCGCAAGTCCTCTCCAAGAAAAATTCGTCTGTTAAAAAAGACAAGACAGACAGCACCTGTACCAGCTTGGATTATTCTAAGAACAAAGCGAACAGTTAGATCAAATCCAAAACGTAGAGCTTGGAGATCAACTGATGTGGAGGTTGGATAGTTGTCTCAAGAATTAGAAAGAGTATACACTATCAATTTGGGCAAAGTTTTACTTTCCGTAGATACACATCGTGCACCACGAGCCATTAACATGATTAGGGAATTTGCACGCCATCATATGAAAACAGCAGATATTCGAATTGAAGAAGATGTTGCTCATCAAATTTGGTCAAAAGGAGTTCGTAGTCCTCCAAGAAAAATTAGAGTCAGAATGAGTAAAACTGATGAAGGTTATGTTTTAGTTTCTGCATATTCTGATGAAAAAGAATCTACAGATGTATCTGATAAAGATGCAAAGAAAGGTAAATCCTCTAAAGATTCAAAGAAAGGCAAGTCATCTAAAGATGCAAAGAAAGGTAAATCCTCTAAAGATTCAAAGAAAGATACACCTGTCAAGGATGTAACGCCAGATGCACCAGTAGAAGTAAAAGATGTACCAGCTAAAGTAAAAGATACACCAGCCAAAGAAGTAAAGAAAGACACACCAGCTAAAACAGTAAAGAAAGACACACCAGCTACAACAGTAAAGAAAGACGCACCGGCTAAAGTAGTAGCAAAAAAATCTAAATAGAAAATTTTATTCTAGATAAAAAATTATTATAAATTATTTTATTCTAATTGGTATAGATCCAGTTTATAGTCGATACTACAATCTGGCTGTGACCAATCCAATGTGTTTTCTTGTGGGATGATTCCAAGTGGATCATATCTTTCAAATTTTGTCATTCCTTGAATTGAAGATAACATTACTATTTTGGATTCTTTAGAAGATGATGTCAAATCTACTTGAGAAATGCTTTCACTTAGTATTCCGCGAGTTAGATTTGTAATTGAATTGAGAACTCCAACTGGAATATTGTTTCCTCCAACAACATACAGCATTGAGCGTTTTACTGCATTTGGTGGTGCATTTTCATAGAGCATTTTGAGTGAATCTCTTAATGACTCTTCCAGGTTTTGTCCGTCTTTGCTTGTAGTTAGAATATTTGTTTGATTTGGAATTTCTGAAGAACATAGGGAATCAACTATGTGCATTATGGCATTATTTGCAATCTCATAACATGTGTTTGGGCTCAAGTTTGGATTACTTTCTAAAAGTGAATCATTATCCAAAACAATAGTGCATTCTGAATTAGCTGTTACTCTTTTTAGTGAAATACCTGAATTGAAGATTCTGTCTTTTTCATATTTGAATGGCATTATGGCAAATGAAACTAATCCCTTGTCTGATTCTTTGCAAATTTCTGAAACTACTGGTGATATTGCAGAGCCTGTTTTTCCTGCCAAATTTGTCATGAGTATAATTGTAGAATAATTTGAAATTTTTGACTTTATCTGATCTGCAACTTTGTATGTAGCGCCTCTGATTAACTGAACTGATGGATTGATAATTGAATCAGTTGAGACCTTGATTGAATTACAGCCTGATGAAAGGTCTTTTTGATCATTGCTAATTAGTAGACAATCTGAATTTAGGGCATCTTTGGCTTGCATTGCTAATTTTGAGCCTGCCCCGCCTAAACCAATAACTAAGATCGGTTCTTTTACTTGAAAAGTCATTTCAAATAATATTCTCTAATTTGGATAAAAAACCTTCTTACGTTATTTTAATCAAATCTCCGATCTAAAAAATTTAGCTTGCGATCTTTCCGAGGATGCTACGCGTGGTTGCATCTAAAATTTCGACTATGTGTGTTTGACCGATCTTGATCTCTTCTTTTACAACTACAGGTTTGTATGCAAAATTTCTTCCTTTGATGCCTTCATTTGTTTCCTCATCAAACAAAACTTTGCCCTTCCACCCAATCCATTTTTGATTATTTTCTAATGATATTTTGTTTATAATATCAAAGATGACTTTGCTTCTCTTTTTTACTTCTGATGCCTCTATTTGGTCCCATTCTGCAGCTTCTGTACCTGGCCTTGCACTGTATTTTGAGAGATTCACCATGTCTGGACGTATTTCATTTATGAGATCAACTGTTTTTTCAAAATCTTCTTCGGTTTCTGATGGAAAGCCCACTATGACATCCGTTGAAATTGTAAAGTCTGTGAATCGCTCTTTGGCTTTTTCTATGACTTCTCTAACTGTTTTTACCGTATGTCCTCTTTTCATATCATGTAGGATTTTGTCACTGCCACTTTGCACTGGTATGTGGAGAAATTTGTAGACTTTGTCACTGTCATAAGATTTTATTAATTCTTCTTTTATTCTTGGCATGTACATTGGATTCATCATGCCAACTCGTATCATGAAATCTTGTGGAATTTCAGACACTGCTTTTACTAAAGTTGGTAAATCTGTATTGATATCAAAACCATAACACCCATTATCTGTAGATGTCAGCCAAATTTCTTTACATCCCTCGCTAATTTCAGTTTCAACTTGTCTGACAATGTCTCCTATTCTGTAACTTGTAAGATCCCCTTTTGCTAATTTCGTCTGACAAAAAGTGCATTCACTCATACATCCACTAGCTATCTCTACAATTCCTACAACTGGATTCAATCTTACTTTTGGCAGTCCTACTTTTGATAAATCTGAATCTTCCAGTGCCACATATCTTATTCCCCTTAATGTGGAATCTATTACCTGCAATGTCTTTCCCAATGAGTTTGGTCCTAGCAAACTGGCTTTCTCTGTAATTTTCTCTACTGTGCTCTTTTCAGCTTTTGGAAGACAACCTGCAACAACCAACGGTTTTGACTTTAATGACCTGATTCTATGCATCATTTTGTTTGCCGTTGAATCTTTGACAGAGCATGTTACAACAATATTCAGATCAGATTCTGAAGAATTTTCGACAAGAGTATGTCCTCCGTTTAAAATTAGTCCTGAAATCATCTCTGAATCTGCAAAACTAGCAGAACATCCGTATGCTTCTACGAAAATCTTTGCCATGATTTATCCAAACAATGTATCAATTTCTTTATTGGTCATCAATTTCTTTGATGTTACCAACTCTCTAATGGTTTTTCCAGTCTTTAGGGATTCTTTGAATAATTCTGCGGATTTTAGATAGCCAATTTTTGGTGTAAGGAGTGTTACGATTACTGGACTATTCTCTATGTCCTTTCGAAGTTTTTCCTTGTTTGCAGTTAATCCGTCTATTAGATTTGCAGAAAATATTGGTACGAAATTTTTCAGCATATCTGTAGATTCTAACATACACTTTAGCATGCCTGGCAACATTACATTTAGTTCAAACTGCCCACTCTGAGCCGCACAAGATACTGCAGTGTCATTTCCAATAATGTTAAAACAAATCATGTTCATGCATTCTGCCAATGATGGATTTACTTTACCTGGCATGATAGATGAGCCTGCATGAACTGCAGGTATTCCAAGTTCTGCCAATCCTGCAATTGGACCTGATGCCATCAATCTGATGTCGTTTGCAAGTTTGCCAATTTCAAGTGCCAAATTACGTAATGCCCCTGAAAGATTTGCAACTGCAAATTTACTTTGTAATGAATACTGCATGTCTTTTTCTGGTGTCAGTGATACTTTTGAAATTTTTGCTAGTTCTGCTATTGCAATTTTTCTGTATCCTTTTGGTGTGTTTGCACCAGTACCTACTGCGGTTCCACCCAATGCAACACTTTGTAATTCCTTTTGAGCTAAAACAATTGCGTTTCGTGCTTTTGTAATGGATGTGGCATAAGCTGCAAATTCACTTCCAAGTGTTACTGGCAGTGCATCCATCAAATGTGTTCTTCCAATTTTTTTAAATGAGGAAAATTCTTTTGCCTTTTTTGTTAATGATTTTATTAATATGTCTATTGCAGGAACTACATCTCTAAGATTTATCAGAATTGCAACATGCATTGCAGTTGGATATGTATCGTTACTTGACTGTGACATGTTTACATGATCATTTGGATGCAGATGTTGGTACTGACCCTTTTGTTTGTGCAATATCTCTAGTGCCACATTTGCAATGACCTCGTTTGAATTCATGTTAAATGCAGTTCCTGCACCCGAGTTGATCATATCTATTACAAATTGATCAACATGTTTCCCGGATAGTATTTTATCGCATGCTGCAACTATTGCCTTTCCACGTTTTGCATCTATTGCATTTGTCTTCATATTTGCTATTGCTGCAGATCTTTTGATCATGACAAATGACTTTATCAAATTAGTATGTGCTTTGTTACCCGTTACGTGATACTGTTTAATCGCCCTTCCTGTGAATGCTCCATAATATGCATCAGATGGGATTTCGACTTTTCCCAAAGAATCTTCATCTAGTCTAAATTTCAAATCACTCTAGTCTTTAATTCCCCATTATTCATTCTTTTTCTGGTGTTTTTTCTAAATTCATATCTGCCATTAATGGGAATTATTATATAGGATTCGCCAATCACGTTGCATAATGAATAAGCGTATCAGTATGCTCTTTACAGTTGCAGCAGTAGCTGTAATTGGAGCAACGCTATTCGGAAGCACATACACACAAACCCAAATGAATGGACAATCACTTGACGTCTCAAAAATGGATGCCAATGTAATTGAACAAATCCACCAGATGGGCGGTTTACAGCTTGTAATGCCAGAGGCATTCGCAGTAACTGATTGTGGCGCATTAGCAGAGACTGGACGAAAAGTCGTCGAGTTTAATGTTACTGGAGAAAGTGTTACACTTCCAATTATGGGAGGCAAGACATACAATGCAATGACCTTTAGTGGACAAGTCCCAGGACCAACACTAAGAGTTACTCAAGGTGATGTCGTAAAAATGACACTAACAATTCCAGAAGCTGAAGTTACCGGTCACGGTAACGATATGCATGCATCACAAATGTCTGCAGGAAGTTTTGAATCCATCAATCCTGGTGAATCTAAAACTTATTGCTACATTGCTGAATCAGCTGGTATTTTCAAATACCATTGTTCCGGTGTCCACCTAATTGGTATGGATCAACACGTTCTTTCCGGCATGTACGGAATTGCAATCGTTGACCCAGTCAATGGATACAAGAAACTAGCGGTAGAGAAAACAGCAGTTAACAACGGCAAAGTATCTTTAGACAGACAGATCTACGATGCGGACGCATTAGAGTTCACACTCCAATACAACCAATTGTACCTTACACCTGAAGGCAACTATGATGCAGGAGCAATGTTCCAACATCATAACACTGCAACAGTTGTTAACGGAATGCAATTCGGTTATGTACCAAACATGGTTCACAACTTACTCGTTAAAGGCGATGTAAACAAGAACATCTTTGTTGCACAACCATGGAATGGACTAGAGCTAAAACAATATCAATCACAACCTTTGTTCGTTGAGAATGGTCAACATGTGAGACTCTTTATTGAAAACCAAGGTAACGAACCAGTATTCTTCCACATTGTTGGAGAAATCTTGGACAGAGTTACACAAGGTAACAGAGTACAATCCGGCGCAACTGAAACATGGTTGCTAGGTGGCTCACAAGGAATGATAGTTGATTTGGTATTTGATGAACCAGGTGCATATGCAGCAGTTAATCACGACTATGCAGCAATTTACACTGGTGCCGCTACAGTATTTGTAGCAGGTGATCCATTTGGATTGAACCCAAGATTGGTCGATGCAGGAGTTATTCCAGCACCGGTCGCATCATATGCTTACGTATTGGGCAACCCAAGCAACGCTGTCCCACCAATGGGAATGAACAGTATTGCACACCCAGCACTCAATGTTCATGGTCTGTACACTGATGAAGTTGCTTCTGAGAAAATAGCAAATGGTGCATTACCCTTATGGGATATTGTACCAACACTACCACCAATACCTTAGGTAGTAACACTCTTTATTTTTCTATTTTTCTGTTTTTAATGAATTATATTCTATAGATTTTTTCTTTATTCCATGGGATTTGATGATTCTGTTTTGATATGTGATGAAGTAGATCCTGTTTTAAATAAAATATTAGAAGATAATGGTTTGAAAGTTTCATACGAACCAAAAATCACTCCTGATCAAATCAAAGAAAAAATTTCTAATTTCAATATTGTAATTGTTAGAAGCAGAACCACTCTTACAAAAGAGATGATTGAAAAAGCTGACAAGTGTAAAATTATTGCCCGCGTTGGAGTTGGACTGGATAATGTTGATCAAGTGGCAGCTAAAGAAAAAAACATTCGCGTAATTAATGCTGCAGAAGGTGCAATGAATGCCGTAGCTGAACTCGTTTTAGGATTCATGTTATCTTTGGCACGACAAACTACAAGAGGTGATAGAGCAATTCGAAATGGACAATGGCTGAAAAATGAATTGAAAGGGACAGAACTTAGAGGAAAATATCTTGGAATAGTTGGATTGGGAAATATTGGAAAAAGATTGGGACGACTTGCAAGAGCACTTAACATGAATATCATTGGTTATGATGTAGTTCCAATTGATGAAGAATTTGCAAAGGAAGTTGGATTGATGAAAGCTGATTTAGATACACTGTTGCAAAGCTCTGATTACATTTCACTTCATGTTCCACTGTTGGATTCTACATATCATTTGATTAATGCTCAAAAATTATCCACTATGAAAAAGACTGCAAAAATTATCAACACTTCAAGGGGCGGAGTAATCGATGAGGATGCCCTGTATGAGGCAATAAAAAGCGGTAATTTGGGTGGTGCAGCATTGGATGTTTTTGAGAAAGAGCCTGCAATAGGAAACAAATTGGCAGAACTAGATAATGTCATTCTCACTCCACACATTGGAGCCCAAACAAAGGAGGCTCAATCTTTGGCTGCCAACATAATCGGAGAAAAGATTATTCAGATACTCCGAGGCGTAATCTAGATTATTTCCTGTATGAACTTTAAAAATAACTAAAAAAGCTTGACTGTTGCGTGATTAAATCTCGTCTCATTCTTTTTAAGACGCATTTGGAGGTAAATCTTTGTGCAGAATCAAAATATGAACACACAGAATCTAGGGAAAAATATACCTAGTATATCTTCACTAGTAAAAATTTCACTTGGATTAATCATTGTTGCAATAATTTCTTCAGCCTTTGTTTACGCAGAGACTATTCCTGTAGATGTATCTGGCACCTCTCATGATGTTGATTACACCGGTACTGGAGTAACTGTTTCTGGAATAGATTCTGATCTTGACTTTTTCTCACTACTACTCAACGTGAGTGTTTCTGGCTCGCCTGGAACTTTGGAGATTACACTTGAAAGAAGCTTTTTTGATGCTATGACTGATGGAACTGATGATGACTTTATTGTTTTAGCAGACGGTGATGAGCCAACATACTCTGAAATTAAAACCACTGATCAAAGCAGAACTCTAAGTATTACATTACCTACTGGAACTGAAACAGTTGAAATTATTGGCACTCAATTCGGTCAATCAGAACCAGCACCAGTTGAAGTACCAGTTGAAGAACCAACACCAGTTGAAGAACCCGTTCCAGTTGCAGACAAACCAGTTGCTTGTACGCTAGAATATGCTCCTGTATGTGGTGTTGATGGTAAAACTTATGGCAACAAATGTCAATTAAATGCCGCAGAAATTAATCTGGATTACTTGGGTGAATGTTTAGTTGAAGAAAAACCAACTAAAACACCAACTGAACAACCAAAAACTGAATGTGGTGCTGGAACAATTCTCAAAGACGGTGTATGTAGTTTGGATGAAAGATGTGGACCTGGTACTGTTCTAACTGATGGCATATGTGTAGCTGAGCCAGTTCCTGAAGCTCCTGCTAGAGGATTGGGAACTCAACTAGTTGTTTCACTGATTGCCGGATTTATCATTGCAGGTATTATTGGACTTGTACTGGCTATAATGTCAAAAGCTGGTAAGAGTGGAAATTAATTTTATTAGCAATTAAAATTTTCGCCATTCATAATCTTGTTAAAATCAAATCCTGAATATTGCATAGTTGTGGAATATGGAATGACTCCTATGATTGGTGTATCGATACTTACAACTATGTACATTTTGTTTGGATCAAGTCTGATTTCCCCTCCGTTGAATTCGTAATCTAACTGCATAAACAAATACTGTGCCTCATTGAGTCCTTCAGAATGAAAAACTCCGTTTTGAACAGCGCCTGATAACGGGTTTATCACAAGTGGTTGGATGGTAAATGTTCCTTTGTTTTCCAAATCATAAAACGTGGTTATCTCAAATTTTTTAAAACTTGTCCAATATGGTAAGGTATTGCAAAATTTGACGTCTCCATTATTTGATAATTCGAAATAATTGAACCTGCTTTGCTCACTCCATCTAAATTGTAGTTGCTCTGCCGCATAGATATTCAAAATAGAATACGCAAATGGAATAATTATTGCAATTACTGCAACTAGTGTTATCTTTGAATATTTGTTCATCTTTAAATTATGATTATTTCTTTATTGATTAAATATTGAATTGCATGAGAGAATTCATTATCTGAAATTTTCTCTTCAAGCCACCATCCAACTATATTTTTTACCCATTTTGGAATGTGTATGTTTTCAAGATTTTTTTCGTTTATTTTATCTGGTATGCTGATGATATTTTTATCTACAAATTTATTTATCGCATCTATGAAAAATCCGTCTGACATTTTGTCATTAATCCAACTGTATGCAACTTGTTTTATCGTTATAGGAATGCAGATATTTCCTGAATCAATTAAATCAAATTCAGCACTGTCTTTTGCACCGGCATATTCAACATCTATGAAATATTTGCCTACTGGAAAAATTTCTGCCTCAAAAGGAATCATTGAAGGAATTGGATTTTGTAATTTGGATACTGGAATTGGGATTGCACTGCTTGATTTACCTGCTTGGTCCCTGATGTGTATAACTGCGGGCTCTCCTGTAATTTCTGAAATTTGTATGGTGTAAAATAATTTCTCACAATATGTAAAAGTGGTCTTTTCCATTAAAATTTCCACAGTCGGTGCGGCATAAACACTTGGTAATGATATGGCGCCAAAAATTACGAGTACTGCGATGAGCAAATACTGTCTGGTTTTCATACTCATCACTTTTGATTACTTAATAAAAATCTCAAATCTATGCTCAGTAATGCTTTTTAATGATTGGACATGATTTTGATTATCGAGTTTTCTGCGGAGATACTCCTTTGAGTGTGTGCTAAAGCTCCACTCAAGGAACATTTTGATTCTTTAGCGGTGCTTGGGTTGATTTGACGATTTAAGTTATTAAAGGGGATTTTATTAAAATCATCATGCCTACTATACAGGATAAAACTTGGATCAGACTATTAAAAGAAAATACTTTTGAAATCCGAGATAGAGTAGTAGAATGGCGTAAGGAAAATGCCATTATTAGAATAGATAGACCTAGTCGTTTGCAGAGAGCCCGAAGATTAGGCTACAAGGCAAAACAAGGCATTGTTGTTGTTAGAATGAGAGTCGGTACTGGTGGTATGCGAAAACAAAGACCAGTTGCTGGTAGAAGACCAAAACATCTGGGTGTTACCAGAATCAAGGCAGATGATGACATGAAAACAGTTGCAGTAAGAAGAGTACTAGAAAGATATCCTAACATGAAACTTTTGGGTTCATACTTTGTCTACAAAGATGGTATGAATTACTGGTTTGAAATTATTTTGGCAGATCCAATGCATCCACGAATTGCACAAGACAAAGAATTACGACAAAGATTGCCACAAACTGCATAAATTGAAATCAAAATTATTCATTTCATTTCTTTTACTTTTAGTAGTTACACCTGCATTTGGCGCACTTTCTGATAAAACTGGACTTGTAAATAGATTAGATGTAAAGACCGATGGATATGTCTTTGAAGTTGAAACTGTTGCAAACTTTGACATACAGGATTTTAACTTTGATGCAGAACAAAAACGCTTAACACTTTACATCTCTAGCGGTCTTGAAAATAATTTAGGTGAAGTTTACCTGCCGCAAAATCTTTTGAGTGGAAATCTTACTTTTTATCTTAATGGAGAAGAATATTCACCAACAATAAAGGTCAATGACAATATTTCATTTATTACATTAAATTTTACAGGCTCTGGTAATAACACGTTAGCAATTATTGGAACTGACTATTTGCATATGGTGAATAAAACATCAATACCAACTGAAAATAAATTGCCAACTGAAATGCCTGACAAGGGAGGTGGATGTCTAATTGCAACTGCAACATATGGTTCTGAGTTGGCTCCACAAGTGCAACAATTAAGAGAACTACGTGATAACTCTCTACTACATACAGAATCCGGAAAATCATTTATGAGTTCATTCAATGATTTCTATTACTCATTTAGTCCAACTATCGCAGACTGGGAAAGAGAAAATCCCGTATTCAAGGAAATAGTAAAGATAACGTTAACTCCGATGATTAGTTCGTTATCAATACTAAACTATGTGGATATGGATTCAGAAGTTTCAGTACTGGGATATGGAATTAGTCTGATTATGCTAAATGTAGGAATGTATTTTGTAGCTCCTGGAATTGTAATCCGTACAATTAGAAAGAAATTCTAAACTCAATACGCTTAAGTTCACAGTTGTAATGGAAAAGCCATGGGAAAATCATTGGGTGATTATCTACTTGAACAATCTTCTTTGTTAGGCACAAGTGGTGTCAAATGGACACAAAAAACCCCTGCAGATACTGAAAAATCAAAAAAGAAAAAAACAGCGAGAAACACTTCTCCAACAAACATCATTTACACTGATGACACAAAAGTCAAGCCATATGTAGAAAAGATTTTCAAAATTGAAGAGAATACAAATACTGAATCAAAAAAGAAAAAATAAGCAAAAGATTTCAAACATCTTCTGCGTCTACCTTTAAAGTCATACCTGGATTTACTCGAAAAGGACGATAACTTAACGAAATATCTTAAAATGTATTTACTTTCTGGTTTGTTTTAGATTAATTAGATTCTAAGATCTATTTCCAAATCATCCAATTTCATAATATGTTAAATGGATTTGTAAATTTTAAGAGGATTTTTATCTATTGGTAATTAACTCATAAAATATGAGTCGACCTACTGGCATTACAATTCTTGGAATTTTACACCTGATTGGTGGAGCAGCATCATTGATTCTAGCTACAATGGGGGCTGCAATGCTTGGTGTGAGTGGCAATATGGGTTACATGGGTATGTTCCCTGCAGCGTTAGGCAGTATATTTTTGATAATCTTTGGAATACTTGCAGCAATTGAATTTATAATTGCAGGTGCATTGTTTTCTGGCAAACCTTGGGGAAGAATTACTGTTATTGTACTTTCAATAATTGGCTTGATGATAGGTCTAGTATCGATTGTAGGAAATCCATTTTCAATATTGAACATAATGCTTGATGGCTTTGTATTATGGTACATGTGGCGTCCGCATGTTATTGCATATTTTGGAATATCTCCGCAGATATCTGCAGATACAAAAAAAGATTCCCCCCTTGATATTCTAAAAGAAAGGTATGCCAAAGGAGAAATCACTAAAGAAGAATTTGATAAGATAAAAGAAGATTTGAATTAGATTCTATATCTTTTAATGACTAAATCCTTAAGTTTAAAATTCTTACAGAAAAATCATGACTAATGAGAAAAAAATAAAAATTATGTGTAAATGGTGTAATGTTTCTGAAACTTGTCATATTGTTAGTCAAGAAATTACAGATCATCATGGAAACTATGGAATAGATAGTGTTATGATGGCTAAAGTCAAAATCCACAAGCATTTCAAAGGAAAAAATTATTGTAAAGGATCAGATAGAACAATTACTGTACCTCTAGATAAGACGCTAAAAGATAATGAAAAGCACAAAGAGTAGATTCTAAACTCTTTTCCTAAATCCTTAATTGAACAGAATAATTTAGAAAATAAACAATGACCGATAAAATAAAAATCACAGAACATAATGGTGGTAAACACATAGCAATTGCTGGGGATATTAACAGTATTTTGGTATCAAAAAATGACACTGGTGGCACATACAGTATTGTTGAAATCAAAGTGTTTCCTAATGGTGGTCCAGTACCACATATTCAAACTCGTGAACACGAGGGATTCTATGTTTTGGAAGGTGAATTATCATTTACTGTAGATGGAAAAGAAATAATTGCAAAATCTGGAACTTTTGTTAATATTCCTCCACATGTAACTCATAGTTTTACAAATAAAACTAATCAATTAGCAAAAGTCCTTGTTGTTTTAGCACCAGCGGGATTGGAAAATTTGTTCATTGAAGTAGGTGATGAAGTTTCAGATCCTACAATACAGCCACCGTCAATGTCTGTAGATAAGATGAAAAAATTTGCTGATGTAGCAGCTAAGTATGGTGTAGAAATCAAGCATTGATGTCTATTATTCAAAAATGGTAGTCTAGTTTCTGTGATATGGAATCAGTCTAATTCTATTGAATGTTGGAATGTATTTTGTAGCTCCTGGAATTGTAATTCATACAATTAGAAAACGATTCTAGATTTTCTTCAGATAAGTTAGATTAGCTAAATCTTAACATTAAATTAAAAACGATAACCGATCACTGATTCATTAAAATAGATTTCAAATTATAATATGATGTTGAAAGTATTAGCACATCCTAGTGATTTTTTACCGTTATATGATAAATTAAAAATTAATCCACCAAAAAATAAGGCAATGCTAGAAGCAATAGATAACGTTAAACAACAATTAGAAAACTCTGACAATCCATTAGGTGCAAATCACAAAAAAGATACCATTCCTAAATCTTACATACAAAAATACAATCTTCAGGCATTATATCATTTTGACATGCCTGATGGTTATCGCTTAATGTATACTGTAAGAAGAGCATTAGATGGGAAAGAGGCTCTATTTTTGGAACTATTGAGTCATGATGAATACAACAAGCTATTTGGATATTTTAAAAAGAAATCACACTGACAAGTATAGTACGTCAATGCTATATACTTGTAAGTATATGCTATAATATATGCCAGATACAATCAGCGTACAAAAGAAAAGATCATCAATACCAAAAACAAAAAGTGATGAATTTCTAAAAATTTTGATAAAAAAACGCAGAGATCAACTTGACAGTCTTGTACAGGAACTTGCAAAAAAGAACAATCCAAAATTACTCAGTATACTAAAAGTTGAGAATCTTTTCAAAAAACGTATAGAATTTGATTCAAGGACTCACCTCTTACGTGAATTGAAAGGAAGTATGAAACCAACTGCACTAAATACTGTTCTCGCTAGATTGGTATCTGAAAATAAGATAGTCGTCAATGAAGACCATTCTTTAACATGGATTGATTCAGAAGGAAATAAAAAGTTAAACAAAGCATTTGAGAATGCGGTTCCTTTATAGAAATAACATTAGTACTAGATTGGCCTTTACCATCAGATAAGGTTAGATTAGCTAAATTATGGAATTGTAATAAAATTTAATTTTCACGCTTATCTGCGCATATTTTATTCCACGAAATGGTGGTAGTCTCTGTGAATTAACTTTACAGTGGATTAGATTCTACGCTCTTCCTAAATCCTTAATTTATTAGAATAATTAGAAAATTATTGAAATTTGTGGTAATTGTTGTAATTATAGTTATTTGTGCTGTTACCGTTTTAGGAGTTTTAATGGGATTGCAACAAATTGTAACTTATCAAGCTCAAATCGCGTTGGAAGATTATACTATAAAACATCAAGCACAAGAATCAGATTTTATTGCAACTGAGACACCATCATCTTCAAAATCTTTAACACAAAATTGCTCAGGAAATGCCAAATGTATTACTGGAATTGTAACTCAGGTAATTGATGGCGACACGATAAAAGTTGACGGTCAATCCATAAGGTTTGCACTCGTATCTGCTCCTGAATTGAAAGATAGTGGGGGGATTGAATCTAAAGATTTCATTGACAGTCTATGTCCAGTTGGTTCAACTGCATTAATTGATGAAGATGATGGTCAAACAGAAGGGAGCTATGGAAGAATCATCGGTGTGATTTATTGTAATGGAAAAAATCTAAATGAAGAATTAATAAAATCAGGCAACGGATATTTATCTTTAGAATTTTGTTCAAAGAGTGAGTTTTCTAATGATACATGGGCACAAAATAATGGATGCTAAATTCTATTCCTAGATCTTCAAGTTAATACAATTTTTAACTGACAATCTTGAAAATTAAAAAGTGAACAAGCCATACAAAATCCCGTGTGGGTTCCTTTAGAGCATTTTTTACTCAGGGGGTAGAGGTGAACTTGTTCTGGTAACTATAAGGGAATTCTGAAATTTAAGCATATCTGTAAATCTCTAGAATTAATTATTGGTATACAATGGAACAAACTAGATTAAATTCTAGCCACTTTATTATCTAAATTCAAATGTACTATTTTGTGTACTTTGTACAATGAACTCGTCTGATGTTTTTAGAAAACGAAATTTCTCAAACGTAAATTTTGATTATGAGGATTTGATTGGAAGAAATTTATCAAATTCCAGTATGAGCGGTGTTGATCTTAAAAACAGGGACATTCACAATGCTGATCTAAGTGGTACTGATTTGAGTGGGGCTGATTTGAGTGGTGCAATTTTGTTTTATGTCAAATTAAGAGGCGCTGATATGAGGGGTATCAATCTCTTTGATGCCAAACTATGGGATGCAGAACTGTATGGTGCGGATCTTCGAGGTGCAAACATTAGTGGGGCTGATTTGTTTTATGCCGATTTGAGAAGTGCTGACTTGAGTGATGCCAATCTAAGTGGTGTAAATCTTAGACATGCAAACTTTGATGGTGCCATTCTTACATCCACTGATTTTACAGGTGCAAATTATGACTCACACACATTAGATACTGTCTCAGGTGCTGCAAAATTAGCATTAAAAAAACAAGGTAAATTGTGGTAGAATAATTTGTTTTTTATTTTTACTAAATGCTTAAGTTGAAATGATATCTGACAAAATTATTGTCCGATACTGATTTTATTGAAATCAAATTCTTTGCAGAAAAAGTACACGCGCATCACTGGCCACTTGATACTCCAAAATGGAGTGATTTGATAATTAAGCAAGTAGATGAGCGTCTAAATAATAAAGAAAAAAAGCATCTAGTAATCAAAGATGACTCTATTCTAATTGATAATTATGAATTCAAAAATATCACCAAAGTGGGAATAACCATACCATTATTCAAAAAGAGTGCACTCTGGTCTTTGAGGGTTTTGAGAAATTTTATGCACATGTACATGTAACGACAAAAGCAAAAGACTATCTTGAAATTTTCAACAAACTAATGTATTGGAGATCACGATATTTTCCAGACAGTTTGCTTTCTTGAAAATCTCAGTTTTAAAATTTAGAAATTGATTTTATTTATTCCATAAAACATCGTATGCGATAATTCTGGTTTGTTTTGGTTTTGCCTTTTGTACCATTCCCCATTCGTTAGGAGTATGACCTGAATTAAGCTCAGAGATTTCACCCCACTTGAATTTGGATGTTTTAGCTGTTTCCATGAATCATTAATGATATGATTTGATCTTAAGCAGTAGGATTGCACTGCAATGCATCTTGAATTCTAATATCTCAAACCAAGATCAAATTTAAATATCATTTTGACGTATATGGTATAACGAGAAACTGTCATATCTGCGTCGTAGACTGACAGGCAAAGGAAAACAGTCATGTTATTGCGAAGTGAAATTCGTTATGGTTTTCCAACCTTTTCTCGTTGTGCTTATTTCTAAACACTTATGTTGATAAATTATCGATTACAATCCATGGGATTAATGAATACTCTGCGTAAATTCTGTATCATGAAAACTGTCAGAGAAAAGGCAAAAACCGAAGACTCAAAAGACAAAAAAGATTAGATTCTAAATTCGATTTATTTCTAAACCCTTATGTTTGTATAATTTCTTGTTTACTTGTACATGAAAAATTCCACCAAAGGTGTTATTGCTATTATTATTGGACTTGTGGTATTTTATGGAATAATGGAGGCGCTATTTAGCACTCCATTCTGGGGATACTGATACCTAAAAACTTAAGTTAAAATTTACTATTCTTTTCTCATGGATCATAATGATGATTGTGCATATAGACATGCCAATAATCTGAAACACGTTAACTGTTTTTGTATCTGTCACAAAATTCTCGTAAACAAATGAATTTAGATTCTGATTTTTAAATTGAGATTTACTTTTATTTTGTTTGTTTATCAAATACTTGTGGATAATAGTAAAGTTGCGTTAATTGTTGGATTTTGTATTGTTGTAATATTATCTGTAATGGTTGTTTTTTTCTAATTATGTATTTCCTAAAATACTAGTGTTTTAACACCATAATTTGTTGGGAGAAAAAGAGGCATTAGCATTTCTTAAGAAAAGCAACAAATCCATTATTGTTGCCTGGGAATCTTACAAGTTGCAGATTGGTCATTCTGAGAACAAACAGCTCAATGATGTCTTTAGACAGATGTTTAAAGCATGGACGTTATCGAATCAAAAAGCAATAGACCTACTTGAAAACAAATCTGTAAAAATTATACATAAAACACCTTTACCTAAAGAGAAAAAGTCTGTAAAAAATAAATAGTTGAATTTCTTACTCGCTTAGCAATTTTTGAATCATTGCTTCTACATTGCCTGACTGTCCAAAAGAGACATCCCTTAGGATTCCTTTTCTATCTACTAGTATCATGGATGGTGTTCCTCGCAGTTCAAATTTTTCAAATGTCTCTGCTGAATACTCTTTTGTTTTCATGTAATCTTTGACTCTTTGAATGATTTGCTTCCTATACTCTTCTGGTTGGGAATCAAATTCTGGAATTTGTCCATTAATAAATTGCATTACTTTGTCTTCGCTTATTTTCCATCTGTTTTAGTTAATTTATCCATCGCAAGAGGAAATGGAATTTTATATGATAGTTTGTTGTCTTTTTGTAATTGTCCGTACATTGATAGTGCACTTTGTGTTTCGCCAATTACCTCGCCAGTTTCAGCCAACATCTTGAGATTATCCAAAGTGTTCTTGTCATAATCCTCAAACGCTGTGGCAATTCCTATCACCCTTACCCCATCATCTTTGTATTTGTTGTAGATGCTAATTGCTTCAGGAAGTGCATGCATAAAACAACCCGGACAGTTTACCTGAAATACTTCAACCAAAACAATGTGATCTTTTTCCTGATCAAAGTTTGTTGGGGCTCCTTGAACCCAATCAGATACTGCAAAATTTGGCGCTTTTTGTCCTATTATTGCACTCATTGTATCGTAATGATTTTTTTCTATTAAATAGATAACGCATATGCAAAATATTGTAAATATTTCGGGTAACCTAATATAGGATATAAAAACTTGAAAACAAAATGCAGGCAGTAACTCAAGATAGATTAGATCTTTTTGCAGAAATGGAGGCAAAATATGAAAAACAAGACACTGCATATTTTGTAAAACTTTTAACTCATCCGGATTTTGTAGTGAGAACTCGCGCCACTTGTATTTTAGTTGATTTGGCGGTGAGGATAAAGTTCCACACGTTGCCCAAGTTTTAAAAAATGATAAAAATGAACTTGTAAGACACGAGGCAGCATTTCGTGCGGCTCCAGCGGGGCATGCCAGCCGCCCACGTCACCATGAATACCATCAGCGCCAGCCAGCCCACGGTCCAGAAGAGCTCGCGCGTCATCACATCCGGCAAAAAGTACAGGCGGCGCTCCATCGGCACCTTGCGCGCCGTGTCTTCGCCCACCTTCTCCGCACCCGGCGGCAGCGAGTGGCCGTGGATGATGACCTTGTAGTAATGCACGCCAACAAAAATGAATGCAATCAATGGCAGTGCAAAAACATGCAACAGGTAAAAGCGCAGCAAGCCGTTTGCGCCAATGTCTGCACCGCCCCGCACCAGCAGGTTCACTTCACGGCCCACCACCGGGGTGGCTTCGGCCATGGAGGCGCCAATGGTTACGGCCCACAAGGCAAGCTGATCCCACGGCAGCAAGTAGCCGGAGAAGGAAAGAAACAAGGTAAGCAACAGCAGCACGCCACCGGTAAACCAGGTGAACTGGCGCGGCTTCTTGTAGCTGCCGGTTACAAATGTGCGCAGCATGTGGAGAAGAACCAGCATCACCATCAACTCCGCCCCGAGCCGGTGCAGATCGCGCATGAACAGGCCAAACGGCACATTGCTCAGCAGGCTGAGCATGTTGGTGTAGGCAATGTCCGGTGAAGGCGTGTACCACAACATCAGGAACAGCCCGGTGATGGTTTCAAACACCAGCATGTAAGTCGTCAACCAGCCCAGCCGGAAGGTTGGGTAGAGCGACATCACCTGCTCGTGAAAGAAGGTGGGGCGCATGTGCATCCAAAACCCGTCTGCGTGCGGCTTGACGCGCGGGTTGGGGCGCCTGGGCGCCTCGCCGCGCAAGATGGAGCGAATCTCGCCGATGTTGATGCCGGCAGTAATGCGCTCAACCGTCTGGTCTACCGTGGCTACCAGCGCACTGCGCCAGCCCTTGGTTTTGATGTCATCGAGAATGGGGACGTGAAGCTTGAACAAGGCCATGGTGATTGTTAATTCCTTTGCAGGTTACAAAATATTTTATAACCGCCGCCGGGCTGCGTGTTGCTTGCGCCCTGTACCCGGAAGGCAGTGTTGATGCGCAGCGCCACAGCCCCTTTCGGTACTTCCAGTGCGGCGTTCTCGTCCACGCCAGCCGCGCCGGTGGGCGCCGATGACGCGAGCACTTTGCCGTCCGCATCCACAAACTCGATCGGGAAGGTGTCCAAGTTGCGGCGCGCCGGGCCGTCCACGCGCGAACCGCTCGTCAGATATTTGGAACCATGGCATGGGCATTCAAAGCGGTCATTTGCAGGCGCCCATTTGTAAAGGCAGCCCAGATGCACACAAATCTTATAGAGCGCCTTTACACCCGTCTGCACCGGATAGTCCACTGGCTGGCGCGGGTCACCCACGCGCCCGCCACCCAAGTTCACCAGCCACACGCGGGCGTCCGGCAGGTCTTTGGGTCCAGAGTCTACAGCCGGAATATCGGTAACGGGCACGGTAATGATGCCGCCAAACTCGCCTTCTTTGAAGCGCGGGAAAGCGAACCACAGAATTGCCCCGCCCATTTGCGCCATGAACAGCGTCATGGATGCGCCCCAAATGTAATACAAAGAACTCGCGGCGTGAGAGCGGCGCAACTACCGGAGCCTGAAGTGCCTGAGCGGTCATATATTCTGTATTCTCCGCGATTTGATTAGTGAACTATAGCACAAATGGTATCTCGTGTCACATTTTAACAGTATGCTGTACATATTTTATGGCAAAAGCCGGCGCTTAATCCCGCACCAAGCCTGCCTGCCCATTCTTTGCTCCCAGTCGCTTCATATTAAGGCAATTCCGCACGCACAGTGATTTTCCGATTGCCTACGAGGCCTATCCTGAGGACGCCTGCCTCAAGATTTGGCGGCGGATCGCCAAGCGTTTGCGGGTTGCCGGATATCCGTGCAGTGGGTTGGCGCGCCGCCCGTTCACGCAGCGGCACTGCGGGCAGCGCGATTAGCACTGCCGTTTGCGTATTGCGCAGCCGCAGCAATGAACGCGCGAAACAGCGGATGCGGCCGGTTGGGCCGCGACAAAAATTCCGGGTGAAACTGGCTGCCCAGCATGAAGGGATGCCCGGCCAGCTCCGTAATCTCCACCAGCTGATCGTCCGGTGAAACCCCGGAGAACACCAGCCCGTGCTCGCCGAGCAGCGCCCGATAGTGATTATTAAATTCAAAGCGATGGCGGTGGCGCTCCAGCACTTCATCACCGTTCTCAACTTCATATGCGCGCGCAGCAACCGAGCCCGGCAGCAAGCGGCACGGGTAAACACCCAGGCGCATCGTGCCGCCCTTCTGGTGCAGCCCGCGCTGGTCCGGCATCAGGTCAATCACAGGATGGTCCGTGGCAGCATCAAACTCGGTGGAGTTGGCGTCCTCCGCCCCCAACGCAAAGCGCGCAAACTCCACGCACATCACCTGCATGCCGAGGCACAGCCCCAGGTAGGGAATGCGCTTTTCACGCGCCCAGTTGGCCGCAAGAATTTTTCCCTCAATGCCGCGCTCGCCAAAACCGCCCGGCACCACAATGCCATCACAAGTGTGCAGCGCGTCCCAGTTGCGCCCTTCTCCAAGTCTCCGGCCTGCACCCAGTGCAGCTCCAGCTCGCGCTCATTGGCCACGCCCGCATGGCGCAGCGCTTCGCGCACACTGATGTAGGCATCCTCCAGTTCCACATACTTGCCCACCACCGCCACGCGCACGCCCGGTTTGCTGCGGCGCATGTGTTGAATCATGGTTTGCCACTTCGCCCAGTCCGGTGCATGCGCACCTTCCGCCAGCCCAAGCCGCTCCACCAGCAGGCTGCCGAGGCCCTGCTCATCAAGCTGCAGCGGCACCTCGTAAAGCGAAGTGGCCGTGGGCAGCGGGAACACGGCCGCTTTGGGTACATCGCAAAACAGAGCAATCTTGTCGCACAGCTTCCACGCTGATGGGATGATCGGCACGCGCCACAATCACATCCGGCGTAATGCCAATGGAGCGCAGCTCGCGCGCTGAATGCTGCGTGGGCTTGGTCTTCAGCTCGCCGGTGGCGCCGATATGCGGCAGCCACGTCACATGCACATACAGCGTGTTGGCGCGCCCCACATCATTGCGCATCTGGCGCAGTGCCTCCAAAAATGGCAAGCTCTCAATGTCGCCGACCGTGCCGCCCACTTCCACCAGCACCACGGCAGCGCCGGTCTCCGCCGCCACCAGCCCGATGCGGCGCTTGATCTCATTTGTAATATGCGGAATAACCTGAATGGTGCCGCCCAGGTAGTCGCCGCGGCGCTCTGCGCCAATCACTTCCGAGTAAATCTGGCCGGTGGTTACATTGCACACACGCCGCAGGTTGATGTCAATGAAGCGCTCGTAGTGCCCGAGGTCAAGGTCGGTTTCCGCCCCGT